>NZ_JBIAQB010000003.1:0-847588 GCF_042888725.1 Streptomyces sp. NPDC002795 | reverse complement strand
GCACCCCCCGGATCATCAACGACAGGGGCAACAAGTCCTACCGGCCCTGGAGGCCACGAACCCGAACCGGGCTCCACGAAAACGGTAATGGGCAGACCGGGCGCGCCTCCGTCGCGACCGCCGAACTGCTCGGGCAGCGGGTGACTGTGTTCCCGAGCCATCACGGCGGGTTCTGCGACGGGCCGACCCCGGGTGTCTCCCCGATCGGTGCCGGTAGGTTGGTCCGATGGACGAGGCGTGGAGCGAGTTCCGTGACCGGCTGCGGGCGGAAGTGGCCGGTATGCGCGAGAGGGACACCCTGGTGGTCTCCGAGCCCGACCCGGAGCCGGCGCCGGTGCCCGACGCCCCGGGCCGGCACTGGTGGCGGCGGCGCCCCAAACCCCGGCAGGAAACCGGGCGTTACGTGCAGTTCATGAGGTGGCACGACGGGTTCGGCGCCGAATGCGTCTCGTTGGCGTACCGGAAGATGACCGAGGCACAGAAGCAGCAGCTGCTGACGCTCGGCTGGTCCGATCCGGACGCCCACCCACCGCGCGGCGGGCGCTCGGAGAATCACGAGATGTGGTTCGGCCTCGACGAGGTCGACCGCCTTGCCCGGATCTCCACCGACTCGCTCCGCGTACTGGGCGAGGAGCCGCCCGACGCGCAGTGGACCTGGCGGAAGGACCCGCCGGCGTGAGCGCCCGCAGACGGCCCTGCGTCATGTGCGTCCACACACCCGGCATGCTCCTGACCAACCCCACCGAACAGACCTCACGAAGCGCTACGAGGGCCGGTCAACGGGCGGACTTGGTGTCACTCTTCTCCGGGCTGACGTGTCCGGGCTGACGTGTCGGATCCCGCGCCGTCGCAGGTAGCAGTGGACCAGCCACGTGGCTCGGATTGCCGGATTCCCCGCGCCGAGTACCGTCGGACGTGTGAGCCCAGACGATGCGAACCGGCGGTGGACCCACTCCATGCCGGAGGCCTACGAGCGCCACCTCGTGCCGGTGTTCTTCCGGCCCTTCGCGGCCGACCTGGCGGCGCGGGCGGCGGACCTGCGCCCGCACCGGGTCCTCGAACTCGCCGCGGGCACCGGAGCCCTCACCACCGCCGTGCTCGACGCGGCACCGGACGCCCGCGTCCTGGCGACCGACCTCAACGAGGCGATGGTCATCCGCGGAGCGGCCCAGGAGCCACGTGCGGACTGGCGGCAGGCGGACGCGCAGCAACTGCCGTTCCCGGACGCCTCGTTCGACCTCGTCCTGTGCCAGTTCGGGGTGATGTTCTTCCCGGACAGGCCAGGTGCCTACGGGGAGGTGCGCAGGGTCCTCGCCCCGGAAGGGCGCTTCCTGTTCAACAGCTGGGGACCGTTGGCCTCGCACGGGTTCAGCGCGGCCTTCCAGGACGCCCTGGAAGCCTCCATCCCCGAGGGCGCGCCGAGGTTCCTCCCTGACATTCCGCACGGCTACGCCGATCCGGCGCTGGTGGCCGAAGACCTCGCGGCGGCGGGGCTCGCCCTGGACACCGCCGAAGAAGTGACGCTGGAGGGCGTCGCGGAGTCCGCCGCCTCCGTGGCCACCGGTCTGCTCACCGGCACACCCGTAAGCGCCGCGCTCGCCTCTCGCCCGGACACGGAAGCCATCCACGCCGCCGTCACGCGGGCCATGACGGACAGCCTCGGCACCGGCCCGGCGACCGCCTCGATGACGGCGACGGTCTATACGGCCCGGCCCAGGCCACCATCCTGACCAGCAGCGTGAACCGCGATGCGCGATCACCGGCAGCCAACGCCACGCGCTCCGCGGCGCACGAGCGCCGTGTCTCAGGCCAGTCGTGGAGGGGCCGGACCGCAGGCAGGGGAACAAGCTGCGCGTCACCGGGCCCGCTGCCGCGTCCATCCCTCGAACCGCGCGGGATCACGGACGCCGTCGTCGATGACCGCCCGGTAGATGACGAGGCTCTTCGCCGACTCGCCGTACTCGGGGCGGTCGGCCCAGGCCCTTTTGGTCCCGATGATGTGCGCGCGGCTCTCGTACGTCAGGCGTGGCAGGGCAACAGAGTGGTCAAGTGGGCGGTCGGCGGCTGGCGTTCGGGGTCGGTGAGGAACCACAGGTCGAGGTTCCATACGGCGCCGGCCGACGAGCGGCATTCCACGCCGAGGTACAGGCCGTCGGGGTAGGCGTCCGGCTCCGCGTTCCATCCTCCGGTGTCGTTGCGGAGGGTAACGACGCGGACGCGCGGGTGCGAGGCGAGCTGGGCGCCGACCTCCGACACGGCGGCGACGCTCAGGGAGGCGCGCCCAGGGGGTGAGCCGTGCGCCCAGGTCGAGGCCCCGATAGACACGGCCCGCCTCGGCGCGCAGCGCCTCCTGCTCCCGCAGCATCCGGGAGTGATCCACGCGGCAACCCTGGCGGAGCCCCGGATCGGCCGGTCCGCTACTTACCGTGGGTGATCAGGCTGCCGTCCTGGCAGTGCTCGGTGTGCTCGCCCACATGGCCGCCGCCGAGCATGGGGGCTACGGCGACCTCCTGAAGGCAGGTGGCCGCGGCGGTGGCGTCCCAGTCGTCCGCGACGCCGATTCCGGAGCCGAGGCTGCCGCCGTTGGCCGCGTGGGCCGGTGCGGCGAGTCCGGTGATGGCGAGGGCGAGGCCGGCAGCGCTGAGGATCTTCTTCATGCCCGGCGAACGATGCGGTGCGGCCGACGGGTGCGGGGTGGCAGGAAGGATCACCTGCCCAGGCGAGAAGGCGTACGTCCGCGCGGGCGGGGCGCCGAGCTACGTCAGGTGGATGCCCGGGCTACGTCGGGTGGATGCCCGGCCAGCGACCCGTGGTCGCCAGTTCCCTCGTGACCGCGACGATGCCGCGCCGGACATCCCCACTGCGTCGCGCGGCTCGCAGCCGTCCGTGGCCGTGCGCACCGCGATGTGGCGGCACAGCGCCGGGCCGACGATGCGGCGGCCGGCCGGTCGTGGGTTCCGTGGACCGCGGCTGCCGAGCGCGGCAGGATCGTCCGGGCCTCGCCGCTCTCCGCGATCCGGATCAGTGTGCCGCGGGATTCCACGTCGCCGACGTTCCTGGGCACGAGGCCGTGGGCGGCGAACGCCCGGTCGAGCAGGGCCCGCAGGTTGCTGCGCGTGCCCGGAGTCACCCGCGGCACCTGGCTCAGGCCGAGCTCTGCGGTTCGATTCACGGTTCCGGGAGGAGTTCCGCAGGCAGCGGAGAAACTCGGACGAGCCGGCTGATCATTGCGGCCCGGCCCGCCCCGCGTCTCCGGCCGAGCCGCCTCCACCGTTTGTACTCAACGTCACGTGCCCGGCCCCCATACGTCTATGCGTCAGCCCCTATACGTCTCCAGCAACCGCAACCACACCTCACTCACCGTCGGATACGCCGGCACCGCATGCCACAACCGGTCGATCGGGACCTCGCCCGCGATCGCGATCGTCGCCGAGTGGATGAGTTCGCCGACCGCAGGGCCGACGAACGTGACGCCCAGGAGGATCTCCCGGTCGAGGTCGACGATCATGCGGGCGCGGCCCGTGTAGCCGTCGGCGTAGAGGCCGGAGCCCGCCACGTTCGCCATGTCGTAGTCGACCGCCCGGACGCGGTGGCCCGCCGCCTCCGCCTCGGCGAGGGTGAGGCCCGCGCTTGCGGCCTCGGGGTCGGTGAAGACGACCTGCGGGACCGCGTCGTGGTCGGCCGTCGCCGCGTGGGCGCCCCAGCGGTCGGACTCCAGGAGCGGGACGCCCTGCGCGCGGGCGGTGATCGCGGCGCCCGCGATGCGCGCTTGGTACTTGCCCTGGTGGGTGAGGAGCGCGCGGTGGTTGGTGTCGCCGACCGCGTAGAGCCAGGTGCTGTTCGTGACGCGGAGGGAGTCGTCGACGTCCAGCCAGGAGCCCGGTTCCAGGCCCACCGTCTCCAGGCCGATGTCGTCCGTGCGCGGCGCACGGCCCGTCGCGAAGAGGATCTCGTCGGCTTCGAGGGTCGTGCCGTCGTCGATGGTCGCCACCACCGTGCCGGAGGCAGCGCGTTCCACCGACGCCACCGAGACTCCCGTGCGGATTTCCGCGCCCGCCTCCCGCAGCGCGTCCGCCACCAGTTCTCCGGCGAACGGTTCCATGCGCTCCAGCAGGCCGCCCCCGCGTACGAGCACCGTGACCTGCGAGCCGAGTGCCTGCCAGGCCGTGGCCATCTCGGTGGCGACCACGCCGCCGCCGACCACGATGAGGCGGCCCGGCGCCCGGTCCGCGCTCGTGGCCTCCCGGCTGGTCCATGGTTTGACCGCGTCCAGGCCAGGCAGGGGTGGGAGCGAGGCCCGGGTGCCCGTGCACACGGCGACCGCGTGGCGTGCCGTGAGGGTGGTCACCGTGCCGTCCTCGGCGGTGACCGTGACGCTGCGCGGTCCGTCGAGGCGGCCCTGGCCGCGGTACAGGGCGATGCCGATGGACTCCAGCCAGCCGACCTGGCCGTCGTCCTTCCAGTGGGAGGTGTAGTCGTCGCGGTGCGCGAGGACCGCCGGGGTGTCGAGCGGGCCCTGGACCGCCTGGCGCAGGCCGGGCACCCGGCGGGCGTCGGCCTGGGCGATCACCGGGCGGAGCAGCGCCTTGCTGGGCATGCACGCCCAGTACGAGCACTCACCGCCGACGAGCTCGCTCTCCACGATGGCGGCGCTCAGTCCGCCGGCCCGTGCGCGGTCGGCGACGTTCTCACCGACGGGTCCCGCTCCGAGCACTACGACGTCGTACGCAATGGCTTCCGTCATACGCGCCAGTCTCTCAGTGTGGTCGGATGTGTGCGTGCCGAGCACATGGGTACGAGCGCGGAATACGTCCGACATCCGGACGGTTGTGCACAGCGGCTTTGCCCCCGACGGCTTCGCCCCGAACCCCGGAAGCAGGAAGAGGGAAAACACCATGAGCAGCACCACCACGGAGCTGACCAAGGAGAACTTCGATCAGACGGTTACGGAGAACGAGTTCGTACTGATCGACTTCTGGGCTGACTGGTGCGGGCCTTGCAAGCAGTTCGCCCCGGTCTATCAGGAGGCCGCTGAGGCCAATCCGGACCTGGTGTTCGGCAAGGTCGACACCGAGGCGCAGCCGGAGCTTGCCGCCGCTTTCGGGATCCAGTCGATCCCGACGCTGATGATCGTGCGTGACCAGGTCGCCGTTTTCGCGCAGCCGGGTGCGCTGCCGAAGGAAGCCCTTGAGGACGTCATCGGCCAGGCCCGCAAGCTGGACATGGACGAGGTCCGCGCGTCGGTCGCCGAGCAGCAGGCGAAGGCCGAGCAGGAGGGCCAGGGCCAGGAAGGCTGAGCCTCCTCCCCCTCCTCCCGTCACCCGACTGACCCCGAGGCGGTCGCCTTTTTGGCGGCCGCCTCGCGGCATGTCTGCCCCCTCTGTCGTTCGGGAGGGTGTCAGGCCGACTCGCGGGCCACCAGCGTCACCGCGAGAGCCTCACGCGGTTCCGGGTCCTGGTCCGGGTTCCTGACCAGGCGGTCCACCAGTTCGGCGAGCTCCCGGCCCGAGGGCAGATCGAGACGCACCGTGCTCAGGCGGGGGCGCAGCAGCCGGCCCAGCATCAGGTCGTCGGCGCCCATCACGGCGACGTCGCCGGGGATGTCGACGTCCGCGTCCTGCAACGCGCGCATCAGCAGCATGGCGTACTCGTCGTTGTACGCGAACACTGCACCGAGCCCCAACTCGCCTACCTGCGCGGCGACTTGGGCCGCGTCCTGCTCGTCGTACGCGAGTGGCAGCGCAACCGTCTCGGCGCCCGCCGCGCGCACGCCGTCCAGGCGCGGCACCGCGAAGGTGTCGAGGCCCGGTTCCTTCGGCATGACCACGCCGATACGCCGGTGGCCCCCGGCCAGGAGGTGCGCGGCGGCGACGCGGCCGACCTGCCGGTGGTCCGTGAGCAGGGCGTGCGCGCCCTCGACCGGCTCCGCGCCGAGCGTGATGACGGCGCGGGCGCCGGAGCGGCGGAGCACGGCGATCCCGTCGGCGCCCATGCCGACCGGGCCGAGCACGGCGACGGGGCGCAGCTCGGCCCAGGCGCGGGCGGCGGCGTCGCCACTGAGGCCCACGCTGCCGTACTGCACGACGGTGTAGTCGAGGCGGCTGAGCGCCCACTGGAGTTCGTTGAGGAAGGCGCTGTACAGAGGCCCGATCGGTACGTCGGGGGTCGGCACGAGGACGATGCGGGTGTGTCCGGCGCGCAGGCTGCGGGCGGCGGCGTGCGGGACGTAGCCGAGTTCCTTGGCGGCCTCGTGGACGCGGCGGCGGGTCGGCTCGCTGATGCGGACCGCGCTCGTGTTGTTGAGGACGTAGCTGACGGTGGCGCGCGAGACCCCGGCGAGGCGTGCGACGTCGGCGCTCGTGGGCAGGGTGCCGGGCAAGGGCTGGCTCGGCACGGACGGCTGGGCGGACTGCTGCTTCGGTATCTGCACCATGACGTACGGCATCCTTGCAGACGCCGCCCAGCGGCTGCGGCTCCCCCTGGCCTACCTCTGGCCTACCCCCGCGCCAAGGTCTTCCACAGCTTCGGGTCCTCGAAGTTCAGGGCCCACAGGACCGTGTTCCGTACGCCGTGTTCGCGCAGGACGGGGAGGTGCGCGGCGGTGCCGGCGGCGTCCTGGTACCAGACGGTGCGGCGGGTCGCCTTCTTGCCCTTGCCCTCCTTGTACGTGAAGTGGGGGGTGCGGGAGTCGGGGTCGAGGGCGTAGCGCGCGCCGACCTTGCGGCGCAGCACCTCGGCCGATTTGGACGTGACGTGCCGGGCGCGCTCCTTGCCGGCGCCGCGGGCGCCGCCCACCTTCCAGTTCCAGCCGTACGCGGGCAGGCCCATCTCCAGCTTGGCGCGCGGGACTTGGGTGGTGGCGCGGGACAGGATCTCCTCGTACCACTGGGGCGAGGACAGCGGTCCCGGCTTGCCCTCCGCCGAGTGCAGGTTGTACGCCATGATCCGCACGCGGTCGGCGGCGGCGCCCAGCTTCTCGTAGTCCCAAATGCGGCCCGTCGAGCGGGTCTTGGGCATCACGGTCAGGAAGCACTTCTTGCCGGACGCGTGCAGGCGCGCGCAGAGTTCGGTGGCGAAGGCGGTGTAACCGGCGCGCACCGCGCGGTACTTGTCGTCGGGGGCGGTGGCGATCGACTCGTAGTCGATGTCGAGCCCGTCGTAGGCGCGGCTGCGGGTGACGGCGAGCAGCGCGTCGATGTGCCGGGTGCGGGACTTCTTGCTGTTCAGGACCTTGGCCAGGGCTCCCGGCTTCATCGTTTCCATGACCGTGGGGACGACCTGGATGCCGCGGGCGTGCAGGCCGTTGATGATGCGGCGTTCGCCCGCGCCGGGGTGGCCGGTGACGCGGGCCGCGGATTTCGTCTCGTACCAGAAGGGGCTGACGGTGCGGAGCTGTGCGGCGTGGTCGAGGGCGTTCTGGTAGGCGGACTCCTGGTCCCAGTACGGGAGCCACGCGGAGACGGTGCGCGGGGGCGCGGCCTCGGATGCGGCGGGTCCCGCGGGCGCCGCGGCGGTGAGGGCGAGGGTCCCCGCGAGGACGCACAGGACGGTGGTGTGACGTCGTTTCATGGGGTGAGCCTGCGGCCCATCCGGCGTACCCGCCGCAGGGATTGGGCCGGTCGGCGTCTAACGTGACCCGCGTGACTGCCTACACGGATGACCACGCATACGAACACCCCGGCCGCGGCGGCGCGACGGCCACGGTGGAGGCCGAGCCGACCCGGGTCGGCAAGGTGCGCACCGAGTACGCGCCCGCGCACGACGGCGACCCGGATCCGGGCGAGATCGTGTGGACGTGGGTGCCGTACGAGGAGAACGACGGGCGCGGCAAGGACCGCCCGGTGCTCGTGGTCGCCCGGGAGCCCGGCGGCACGCTGCTGGCGGTGCAGCTGTCCAGCAAGCGGCACGACGGCGACCGCGAGTGGGTGGCGCTCGGCTCGGGGCCCTGGGACAAGGACGGCCGGGACTCGTGGGTGGACCTGGACCGCGTGCTGCGCGTGCACGACAAGGGGATGCGCCGCGAGGCCTGCGCCCTGGACCGCGGCCGGTTCAACACGGTGGTGCTGCGGCTGCGGGAGCGCTACGGCTGGCGCTGATCCGCCGGGGTGAAGGCGCGCTCGAACGCGGAGCGGGTGGCCGCGCCCTTCGTCCGGTCGAGGACGGCGAACACGACCTGCTCGAAGCGGCCCGCGAAGCGCCCTTCGAGCAGCGTCCGGAACGCCTCGGCCACCTGCCCCGGATCGTTGCGGAACACCCCGCAGCCCCAGGCTCCGAGGACGAGCCGCCGGTACCCCTTGGCCGCGGCGACTTCGAGCACGCGCTCGGCGCGCGCGGCCAGGGCCGCGGGTATCTCGTGCACCCGCTCCGGGGTGCGCTGCGCGATCACTCCCGCGTTCGGCGCGGGTGACGTCAGGAAGCCCGCCTCGAACGGTGCGTCGAGCAGTCGGCCCTGGTCGTCGCGGAACACCGGGACGCCCGGCGCGTGGATCACACGATCGGTGTAGAAGGCGTCGCGGTGCTCGCGGTGGTGGGCGTAGAACTCCGGCACCTCGATCAGGCACGTGTACAGCGCGGAGCAGCGGCAGAGCGCCTCTTCCTGGGCCTGCGCCCCGTTGAGGTAGCCGCCTCCCGGGTTGCGCGCCGAGGCGAAGTTCAGGACAGCCACCGGTCGCGGTCGCTCCCCCGTCATGCGGCGGGCCGCTTCCAGGCTGCTCTCGCCCGTGACCTCGACGTATGTCCGGTCCACGGGCGGTATCGGTGGCACGGGCACCGGGTCGGGCCCGTACATCCTGGTGCCCGCCCGCGCCCGTGCCACCGCGGCGCCGATCGTCACCACGCGGCCCCCGTCGCCCGCGTACTCCCCCGATTCGACGATCTTCTCCGTGCTCCGCGCGAGCTCGCGCAGTCGCGCGCTCACGCCGCGTGCCCCGTGGTCTCCCCCGTCGTGTTCATGAATCCATCGTGTACGCACAGTGACCGCCTGGGCAACAGGTTTTTGCCGCCTTCTGGAAGTCCCCTGGATGTCCCCGGGATGTCCAGAGGCACTCTTGTGCGAGGCGCCCGAACCGTCTTGGGTGGAGGGTCTGCGTCGCCCGGAAGGGGCTGTTTGTCGGCACCCGGCCGAATCGACGGGATGGCCCCCACCGGGGACCATGGAGAACGTGCGAACCAGGAGGAATCCCCCATGAGCGAGGGAGACTGTACGGCGCTCGGTGAGGTGATCACCGAGGCCGAGGCGGAGGCCCTGGTACGGGGCATCTGCTTCAAGACCGGACCACCGCGCAAGGTCGGGGTCGAACTGGAATGGATCGTGCACGAGCCGCGCCCCCTGCTGAAGCCGTGGCTCCCGTTACCACCCGAACGTCTCGACGCAGCCTACGTCGCACTGCGCGCCCTGCCCCTGAGCTCGGCGCTCACCGTGGAACCCGGCGGGCAGCTGGAACTCAGTTCGCTCCCCGCCGACACCCTCACCGAATGCGTCTCGGCCATGCGGGCCGATCTGACCGCCGTGCGCGCCACGCTTCGCGGCCACGGACTCGTCCTCTCCGGCCACGGCACCGACCCGTGGCTCCCGCCCCGGCGCGTTCTCCATCAGCCCCGTTACGACGCCCTGGAGGCCTCGCTCGACCGGGCCGGGCCCGCCGGGCGCTCCATGATGTGCTCGTCCGCGTCCGTGCAGGTGTGTCTGGACGCGGGGCACGAGGAGCCGGGCCCGCAGGGGCTCGGGCGGCGCTGGCGGCTCGCGCATCTGCTGGGCGCGGTGCTGGTGGCCGCGTTCGCCAACTCGCCGATGCTGTCCGGCCGTCCGACCGGCTGGCGCTCCACGCGGCAGCTGCTGTGGGAGCGGATCGACGTGGGCCGTTCCGGCGGCGTACCCCTTGACTTCGATCCGCGCGAGGCGTGGACGCGGCACGCGCTCGACGCGCCCGTGATGTGTGTGCGCACCGACGACGGGCCGTGGCAGGTGCCGGACGCGCTGGCCTTCCGCCAGTGGGCGCGCACGGGTGAGCCGCGGCCGCCGACGCGCTCGGATCTCGACTACCACCTGACCACCCTCTTCCCGCCCGTGCGCCCGCGTGGGCACCTCGAACTGCGCATGATCGACGCGCAGCCGGGCGACGACGGGTGGCTGGTGCCGCTCGCCGTGACGACCGCCCTGTTCGACGATCCGCAGGCCGCCGAGACCGCGTACCGCGCGGTCAAGCCGCTCGCGGAGCGGGCGGGTCCGCTGCCCGCTCCGCACAATCCGCTGTGGCGCGACGCGGCCCGGCTCGGCCTCGCCGATCCCGAGCTGCGCGAGGCCGCCACGGCCTGCTTCACGACGGCGCTCGAAGCGCTGCCGAGGCTCGGCGTGGACGCGGACGTACGACAGGCGGTCGCGGACTTCACGCACCGCTATGTCGTCCGCGGCCGCTGCCCCGCCGACGACGTGCTCGATCTGCTCACGCGACAACCCGCTCAGGGGAGGACCGTCCGATCATGACCGCTGAGGAGAACGTCACCACGGACCCGGAGGCGCTCCGCGGCCGCGCCGCTCAGGCCCTTGAGGCCGCCCGGCGCCGCACGACGCTGCTGACGAACTGTGTCGACGAGGGCGAACTCACCGCCCAGCACTCGCCGTTGATGTCGCCGCTCGTCTGGGATCTCGCGCACATCGGGAACCAGGAGGAGCAGTGGCTGCTGCGCGCTGTCGCGGGCCAGGAGGCGATCCGCCCCGAGATCGACCCGCTGTACGACGCCTTCGAGCACCCGCGCTCGGAGCGCCCGAGCCTGCCGCTGCTCGCGCCGGAGGAGGCGCGCGGCTATGCGGCGGACGTCCGCGGCCGGGCCTTCGACGTACTGGAGAAGGCCTCGTTCGAGGCGGCGGGGACACAGCGCCTGACCCGCTCGGGCTTCGCCTTCGGGATGATCGCGCAGCACGAGCAGCAGCACGACGAGACGATGCTGATCACACACCAGCTGCGCAAGGGCGGCGCGGCGCTCACCGCACCCGATCCCGAGCCCTTGGCGCGGCCGTACGACGGTCCCGCCGAGGCCCTCGTCCCCGGCGGCCCGTTCACGATGGGCACGACGGCCGAGCCGTGGGCGCTGGACAACGAGCGTCCCGCGCACACCCGTCTGGTGCCGCCGTTCCACATCGATACGACGCCGGTGACGAACGCCGCGTACATGGAGTTCGTCGAGGAGGGCGGCTACCGGGAGGAGCGCTGGTGGGCGCCGGCCGGCTGGGCGATGGTGCGCGAGCACGACCTTGAGGCGCCGCTGTTCTGGCGCCGCGAGGGCGGGCAGTGGCTGCGCAGGCGGTTCGGGGTGAGCGAGCCCGTGCCGCCGGACGAGCCGGTGCTGCACGTGAGTTGGTACGAGGCCGACGCCTACGCCCGGTGGGCGGGGCGGCGGCTGCCGAGCGAGGAGGAGTGGGAGAAGGCGGCCCGGCACGACCCGGCCTCGGGCCGTTCGATGCGCTACCCCTGGGGCGACGCGGATCCGACGCCGGACCGTGCGAACCTGGGCCAGCGCCACCTGCGGCCCGCCCCCGCCGGCGCTTACGAACTCGGCGAATCCCCGCTCGGTGTACGGCAGTTGATGGGCGACGTCTGGGAGTGGACGTCGAGCGATTTCCTGCCCTATCCGGGATTCGTGGCGTATCCGTACCGCGAGTATTCGGAGGTGTTCTTCGGGTCGGACCACAAGGTGCTGCGCGGCGGTTCGTTCGCCGTGGACGCGGTGGTGTGCCGGGGCACGTTCCGCAACTGGGACCATCCGATCCGGCGGCAGATCTTCTCCGGGTTCCGCACGGCCCGTGACGCCGAGCCGGGGGAGCGCGCCTGATGTGTCGTCACCTGGCCTATGTGGGGCCTCCTGTGCCGCTCGGCGAGGTCGTCGACGGGCCGCCGCACAGTCTGTTCCGCCAGTCGTGGGCGCCGCGAAGACAGCGCAACGGCACGGTCAACGCCGATGGTTTCGGGGTGGGTTGGTACGCGGACGGCGATCCGGTGCCCGCCCGCTACCGCCGCGCCGGGCCCATCTGGGGCGACGCGGCCTACCAGGACCTGGCCCGTGTCGTCCGCTCCGGTGCGCTGCTCGCGGCGGTCCGCGACGCGACGCTCGCCGGGGCGGACGGTGAGGCGGCGGCGGCCCCGTACGCGACCGGGTCCTGGCTGTTCAGCCACAACGGGGCGGTGCCGGGCTGGCCCCACTCGCTCGTACCGCTGGCCAACTCGCTGCCCGCCAGGGCGCTGCTGACCATGGAGGCGCGCTGCGACGCGGCGTTCCTCTGGGCGCTGGTCCTGCACCGGCTGCGCGCGGGCGTCGGCGAGGCGCAGGCGCTCGCCGAGACGGTGCTCGACGTCGCCGCCCTCAAGCCCGAGGCCCGCCTCAACTTCCTGCTCACCAACGGCGAGACGATCACCGCAACGGCCTGGGGCGACACCCTGTGGTACCGCACGGAACCCGGCCGCTCCACCGTCGTCGCCTCCGAGCCCTACGACGACGATCCGCACTGGATCGAGGTCCCCGACCGCACGCTGCTGGCGGCGAGCCGCACCGACGTCCTGTTGACCCCGCTCAAGGAGCCCTCCGCGTGAGCCCGTTCCGCATGACCCGCACCCTGCCCGAGGACGCGACCGGCGCGGCCCTTCGCGCCGACGTCCAACACGGCCTGACCACCGTCCCGAAAACACTCCCGCCCAAGTGGTTCTACGACGCTCGCGGCAGTGAACTCTTCGACGAGATCACCCAGTTGCCCGAGTACTACCCGACCCGCGCCGAGCGCGAGATCCTGCTCGCGCGGGCCCACGAGATCGCGGCGGCGACGGGTGCGCGCACGCTCGTCGAGCTGGGCTCCGGCTCGTCCGACAAGACGCGCCACCTCCTGGACGCGCTCACCGATCTCACGACGTACGTGCCCGTGGACGTGAGCGAGAGCGCGCTGCGCGGCGCGGCGGACACGCTGCTCGCCGAGCGGCCCGCGCTCGACATCCACGCCATGGTCACCGACTTCACGGCCGCGTTCGACCTGCCCGAGACACCGGGGCCGCGGCTGGTCGCCTTCCTCGGCGGCACGGTCGGCAATCTGCTGCCGCGAGAGCGGGCCGCGTTCCTGAAGGCGGTACGCGGACTGCTGGCGCCCGGCGACTTCTTCCTCCTCGGCACGGACCTGGTGAAGGACGAGGCGACGCTGGTGGCGGCGTACGACGACGCGGCGGGTGTCACGGCCGCGTTCAACAAGAACGTGCTGAGCGTGATGGACCGCGAGCTCGGCGCCGACTTCCGGCCCGACGCGTTCGAGCACGTCGCCCTGTGGAACGCCGAGTGCGAGTGGATCGAGATGCGGCTGCGGTCCACCACGGCGCAGACCGTGAAGATCCCGGCCCTCGGCCTCGCGGTCGACTTCGCGGCGGGCGAGGAAGTGCGCACGGAGATCTCGGCGAAGTTCCGCCAGGAGGGTGTGAAGGCGGAACTGCACGACGTGGGCCTTGAGTTGGGGCACTGGTGGACGGACACGGAGGGAAGGTTCGCGTTGTCGCTGAGCAGGGCGTCGGCCGGGCTGCCCTAGGGCCTGTCTTCAAACTCCCGTCGTCGCCCGGAGGGCGGCGCGGCGGCCCGGGAACCGGCCGACGCGTCGGCGGGGCGGTCCGCCGTGACCAGCCAGGACGTGCTGCGCAGTCGGACCGTCCCGTCCGCCGACTCGAACCCGTGCAGGTGGTCCGTCAGGGTGCTGCGGGCGCGGGCCGCCGCGCTCGCGCCGGCCCGCTCCATCAGATGGCGGCCGGGGCCCGTCCCCAGCAGGAACTCCGCGGCGTCCTCGGCTCCGCTCCCCCATGTTCCGTATGCCTGCGTCTGGTTGGCGGTGATGCCGGTGAACCCGGCCGTGGTGAGGACTTCGCGGACACGGTCCGGCGAGGCGAGGGAGAACATGCCGGGCAGCCCCGGCCGTCCGAAGTCTCCGACCGGCAGGACGTCCCGCAGGGCGGCGATCGCCGCGACCCAGTCGTTGAGCGCGGCGTCGGCCGGGCAGACGAAGGCCAGCCGGCCGCCGGGACGCAGTGCCCTGCCGACGTTGGCGAACGCCGCTTCGGGGTCGGCGTAGAACATCACCCCGTAGCGACTGATCGCCGTGTCGAACGCGCCCGCCTCGAAGGGGTGCGTCTGCGCGTCGCCCTGCGTGAAGGAGGCGTTGGCGACACCCTCCCGTTCGGCGCGGGTCCGGGCCTCGGCCAGCATGGGTCCTGACAGGTCGAGGCCCAGCGCGTGTCCCCGGGGCGCCCGGCGTGCGGCGAGCCGTGTGGTCTGCCCGGTTCCGCAGCCGAGGTCGAGGATCCGGTCGCGCCCAGTGATGGCGGCGGCGTCGAGGAGCGCCTCGTTGAAGCCCTCGTTGACGGCGTTCCAGCGGTCCTGGTGACGGGCCCAGTGGGCGCCTTCGGGGCCGTTCCACGCCTGCGCCTGCTCTGTGTTGACGATGTCCGGCACGGTGCCTCCTTGAGTGAGGAACGGAGAATGGGCGTACGCCCAAACAGTATGGGCGCATGCCCAAACTGGCAATCCCCCGCTACGATCCAAGGAGTCGGGCCCCTCGCGGGCAGCGGAGCCGGAACGAAAGAGGGGCCCATGTCACCGCGCGGAGTGGCGACGCCGGACGTACGCGAGCGACTGTTCGCGGCCGCCGAGCGCGTCGTGCAGAGGGACGGGCCGGGCGCACTCACCAGCCGGTCCGTCACCACCGAGGCGGGATGCGCCAAGGGGCTACTGCACACGCATTTCGCGGGGCTCGACGCGTTCGTGGCCGAGCTCTGCCTCGACCGCTTCGCGCGGACCGCGGCCAAGGCGCGGGCGCTGCCGGGGCTCGCCGGGCAGGCCACGGTGGCGGGGAACGTCGACGACGTCACCCTCGCGCTGTTCGAGTCCGGCGGCCCCGCCATCTCGGGCCTCGCCATGACCCGCCCCGCCGCCGCGCAGCGCGTACGCGAGGCCCTGGAAGGCGGTGCCCCCGGCTTCGCGGCGATCCAGGAGGCCGTCACCGTCTACCTGGAGGCCGAGCGGGATCTCGGCCGGGTGGTGCGGACCCTGGACGCGGGCACGGTGGCCCTGGCCGTCGTGGGCACGGCCCATCACCTGCTCATGACCAGCTGGCCGGGCTCACCCGACCCACGGCCGGCGATGACGCGCTTGGTCGCGTCGTTGGTGGACGGGCCCTAGGGCCTGTCTTCAAACTCCCGTCGTCGCCCGGAGGGCGGCGCGGCGGCGTCTGGTGCGTGCGATCGCAAGGCGCCGGGAAGTCCTAGGAGCGGAGCTACTCGGGCTTTTCGGCAACGCAGCGAGCGTGCGTGCCAGACGCCGCCGCGCAGGCGGGAGTTTGAAGACAGGCCCTAGGGTCCTTCTCAGGCTGGATCCGGGTGGCCGTCATGTGCGGTGCAGGCGAGTGGGGTCTGGTGGGTGCAGCTGCTAGGCGGAGGAGGGCGTCGACGCGGAGCGTTGGCAACCGACGACAACGCGGCAGACGGGTGTGCCAGGGCCCGCGACTCCGGCAACACCCGCCAGAAGGGCCCTAGTTGCGCTCGTCGAGGCGAGCGGTGATCTCGCGGGAGGCGCGCTCGGCCTCGGTCGACGGGTCGCCGCCGGCGAGGACCTTGGACATGTACTGCTTGATGGGGTTGTCGCCGGCCTCCACGTTCGGCCACAGCGGTGAGCCGGGTGTCGCCTTGCCGTGGGCGGCGCCGACGGCCATCGCGGCGACGCCCGGCTCGCCGGCGACCGCGTCGGCGAGGGTGGCCTTGTTCGGTACGTAGTTCATGGTGCGGGCCAGGTCGGTGTTCCACTTCTCGCCGGCGAGCGCCTTGACGACCTCGACGGCGCCGTTCCGGTCGTCGGTGTTGGCCGGCACGACCAGGTCGGAGCCGCCGGTGAACACCGTGCCCGGCCTGGCCGCCGTCTTGCCGGGGATCGGGAAGTAGCCCAGCTTGCCCTTCAGTTCCGGGTTCTTCTGGAGGATGCGCTGGGTGGCGCCCGGCACGGAGATGATCTGCGCGATGTCGCCGCGGGCGAACTGTTCGGCCTGCGGCGGGTGCTCCTCGTCGGCGTCCTTGGGGCCGCCTCCGAGCGCCTGGAGTTGGCGGTAGAAGGCCATGCCGCGCAGCGCGGCGGTCGTGTCCAGGGTGCCGGACCAGACGCCCGAGGTCTCCTTGGCGAGGCCGCCGCCCTCGTCCCAGATGAACCCGGAGAGCGTGTACCAGTCCTGGCCCGCGAGGTAGATGCCCTGGGTGGCGCCGGAGTTCAACTCTGCAGTCATGTCCAGCCATTGGGCGCGGGTGGCGGGTGGCTCGTCGATGCCCGCCTGCCGGAAGAGGTCCTTGTTGTAGATGACGACACGGTTGGCCGCGTACCAGGGGATGCCGTACTGCCGGGAGGATTCGACGCCGGGTTCGGCGAGGCCGGGCAGCCAGTCGTGCATGCCGAGGTCGCGGGCGGATTCCAGGGAGAGGTCGAGCAGGCCGTCCTCCTCGACGTACTGCGGGACCTGGGTGTTGCCGACCTCGATGACGTCGGGTGCGCCGGACTCGCCGCCGTGGCCCTCGTCGAGCGCCTTGGTGACCTTGGCGCCGATCCCGGTCCAGTCCTGGACGCGGATGTCGAGGGTGATGCCGTCGTGCCGGGCCTCGAAGTCCTCCGTGAAGCGTTCGACGAAGGCCTCCGACGCGCTGCCACGCATCAGCCACACGGTGACCGAGTCCTTCCCCTCCTCTGCGCCCGGTATGGCTCCGCACCCGGTGAGCAGCGTGCCGGTGGCGAGGAGGGAACCGAAAGTCAGGGCAAGGCGGCGGGAGTTCACGTCGGTCACTTTCTGCCTGCGGACAGGGAAGGTCGACCCGACGTGGGGGAAGAGCGCACGGCTCGTACGGGCGTGCAGCGGAGTTTGGTATAGACCAACGAAAGGGTCAAGGGGTGTGTCATACGGATGGCGGGCCACGCCGCGCTGGGGCACGGTGGAACCATGTCGAACCACACGTATCGCGTCACCGAGATCGTCGGCACCTCTCACGAAGGCGTGGACGAGGCGGTCCGCAATGGGATCGCGCGCGCCTCGCAGACCGTGCGCAACCTCGACTGGTTCGAGGTCACACAGGTCCGGGGGCAGATCGTCGACGGCCAGGTCGAGCACTGGCAGGTCGGCCTGAAGGTCGGCTTCCGCATGGAGGACGACAGCGCCTGAGCGGGGCACGGGTCGGCCCCGGGAATCCCTGGGGCGCCACGGCGTTGAACCAAGGTGTGAGCACCGTGATCGAATCGACCCGCTTCTCCGTCCTGGACCGCTCCCGCACTCGCGAGGGCCACTCCGACCGGGACGCGCTGCGTGACACCGTGTCCCTGGCCCAGGACCTGGAGCGCCTCGGCTACCACCGCCTGTGGGTCTCGGAGCACCATGGTGTGCCGGGCGTCGCCGGTTCCGCGCCGACCGTGCTCGCGGCGGCCGTCGCCGCGGCGACGCGCACCATCCGCGTCGGCACCGGCGGCGTCATGCTGCCCAACCACCAACCCCTGGTCGTGGCCGAGCAGTTCGGGGTACTGGAGTCACTCTTCCCCGGCCGGATCGACATGGGGCTCGGCCGCTCGGTCGGCTTCACCGGCGGGGTCCGCAAGGCGCTCGGCCGGGACAAGGACGATGCCGACGACTTCGCGGCGCAGCTCGACGAACTCCTCGCGTTCTTCACCGGCACCTCGTCCACGCGCGTGCACGCCCGCCCCTCCGAGGGCCTGGCCGTGCCGCCGTTCGTGCTCGCGATGGGCGAGGGCGCCTCGATCGCAGGCCGCGCCGGTCTGCCGATGGTGATCGGCGACTTCCACTCCCGAGAGAAGATGCTGCGCGGCATCGACCGCTACCGCGAAGAGTTCCGCCCCTCACCCTGGGCCGCGGAGCCGTACGTCGTGATCTCGGGGACGGTCGCCGTGGCGGGCAGCGAGCCGGAGGCGCGCCGGATCCTCGCCCCCGAGGCCTGGTCGATGGCGCACTCGCGCACCCACGGCACGTTCCCCCCGCTGCCGCCCGTCGAACGCATCGCGGGTTTCGAGATGACCGACAAGGAACGCGAACTGTACGAGGCCGGGCTGCGCGGCCACATCGCGGGCACGGAGCAGCAGGTCACCGAGGAGCTGGAGGTGGTGATCAAGGAGAGCGGGGCGCAGGAGGTGCTGGTGACGACCAGTACGTACGACCGCGAGGCCCTGATGGAGTCGCTGCGCCGCCTGGCAAGGATCGCGCGCCTTACGCCCCGGTAGGGCCTCCTAGCCACCTCAGTTCACTCCCAGACCGCGCAGCAGCATCGGCAGCGACGCGTGCAGTTCGCGCTGCCAGTACGGCCAGGTGTGGGTACCCGGGCCGTAGAAATGGGTGGTGAGGTGCTTGGCACCCGCCTTCCTTAGCTGGGCGGCGAGGGCGTGGTTCTGGCGGTTGAAGTCGGCCTCCAGGGCGTTGGTGGCGCCCGGCGGGTCCAGCGGGCCCGCGGTGCCGTCGCCGCAGGAGAGGTACACGGGGAGCGACTTGAGGCGCTTGGCCAGGTAGTACGGGTCGTGCGCGGCCCAGATGTCGCGCTGTGCGACGGGGTCGCCCCAGACGCGCAGGGGGTCGTTGCCCTGGCCGGCGAAGAAGCCCATGATCCGCTTCGTCGACTCGTCGTTCAGGAGTGGGTGGGCGGAGCCGGAGTAGGCCGCGGCCGCCTTGAACATGCCCGGGTGCCGGGCCGCGTACAGGAGCGCGCCCTGGCCGCCCATCGAGAGGCCCGCGACGACGCGGCGGGAGCCCGCGCCCCAGTCGTTCTCCAGGAGGCGGCGCAGGTCGCGGGTGTGGAAGGTGTCCCAGGCCGGGTCGCCGCCCTCGCCGTAGTTCCACCAGTCGCTGTACCAGCCGTTCCAGCCGGCCTCGGGCATCACGACGAGGACGTCGCGCAGGCTGTCGGCGGAGGCGACGTCCGTCATGTTCGTCCAGGACGTGTAGTCGCCGCAGCAGCCGTGCAGCAGCCACAGGGTGGGCCAGTGCTTGCCGCGGTCGTCCGGGTCCCAGCCGTCGGGGGTGAGCAGGCGGACCTTGGCCGTGCGCCCGCCGAGCGCCGACGCGCGTACGGAGAGGTCCACCTGGCGGTCGGCGACGTGGGTGACGTCGACGACCTCGGCGGCGGGCCGCGGCTTCGTGGCGGCGACGGCCGACGGGGCCGAGCCCAGCATGAGCAGCAGGGCGCCGAGGACGAGCAGCAGGCGTCTGGTGCGGAGGGTCAGGGCGGCGGTCATGGCGGCTCCCTCGAATCGTCGTCGTCCGATGAGGCGTATGCGTTGGTGCGTCGACGCGTCAGTACCTCAGTGCGTCAACGGGTGTCGGAAAGTACCAACAGGGCGTCCCCGACCGGGCGTTCACCGGCCGCGTCGGACGGGTCGTTGATCACCCGGTCGTCGACGACCATCGTGGTCGAGCCGCCGCCGTCGAGGTTGATGGCGTCCCGCAGACCGAGAGACTTGGCGACATCGGCGCTCTCGTTGATGCTCAGGCCCAGCGAATTCGTGCCGCGGCCGTCGGCGGTGACGAGCACGGTGCGTCCCGCGGCGTCCGTGCCCGCGAGAGTGCGCGGGTTCCGCTTGTGCACCCAGCCGTAGTAGAAGCTCGGGTTGCCGGGCTGCACCATGCCGTCGGTGGCCGGGGTGACGTGGCGGCGGCCGTCGCGGACGAGTTCGGGGCCGCCGTTGAGGATGCTGGTCGAGCGGGACGCGGCGACGGCGCGCCCCTTGGTGTCCTCCAACCCGCTCTGGATACGGAGGGGTTGGCCGACCTGCGCGAGGGCGGTCAGCCGCGCCGCGTACGCGCCCGTGGCCTGGACGCTGCGGCCTCCGGAGGGCAGGGCGCCGCCGCGCGGCGAGCGCACCTCGACGACGCGGCCGCTCCGGTCCAGGACGGCTTCGGCGCCGTCGCCCTTCGGGGTCCGCTTGCCGAACTCCGGTGTGAACGCGACGAGTTCGTCGGGGTCGGTGCAGGTGGTGTCGTGCAGCGGCCGGGCGGTCGGGGTGTCGTCGGCGGTGCCGCCGCAGTTGCGGATCAGGCCGGGGACGCGGTCGATGCCGTCGAGCGGCAGCTTCGTCCCGCCGGCGCGGACGCTCCCCCGCCAGGTGAACCGCTCCACCTCGGTGCCGCGCGCGGAGTCGTGGACGACGAGGCCGGGCCGGCCGTTCACCGCCTCGCTCAGCAGATGGCCGTCGTAGACGCCGACACCGGCCGGGTCGCCGGGGGCGCCCGCCTTGGGGTCGAGGACGAAGAAGCCCGCGTTGACCCCGGCGCTCGCGCCCTCGGCGGCGGCGAGCGCGCTGGTGGTCTCGCGGTTCTCCAGGTCCGGGCCGTACGACGCCTTGAGGTCACCGTCGAACTTCTTCGGGTCGATGGTGAGGACGTCGACGTGCCAGGGGCCGCGGTCCCCCGCGTTTCCGTCCCAGCCGGTGTACCAGGCGGATCCGGTGTGTCCGGCGGCGCGCAGGCGGGTGCGTTCGGCGGTGGCGGCGGCCTCGGTCGGGAAGGTGCCGACGCGGACCCGCCAGCCGAGCGTGCCACCCGCGTAGTCGGCGGTAGGCGCCGTGGTGACCTTCTCCGAACGGGCGTCGAAACCGTCCGCGCGCAGGCCGGAGGCGAGTTCGGCGGCGCTGGACTCGTCCTTCAGCGCGGTCGGTGGCGCGTCCGGGTCGGGTGATCCGGCGCCGCCCGGGATGGTGACCTCGACGGTCCACGCCATGGCCGGGGCGTCGGCGCCACGCACGATCCGGGTGAGTGTCACGCCCGGCTGCAACGTGCGCGTCGTCCGCGTCTCGGACAGGTCGGCGGCGCCGAGCGCCAGGCCGCCGCTGTGCCGGGGCACGGGCGGGGCCGGTGACGGCGAGGCCGGCGCCGGTGCCGCGCCCACGAGGGCGAGAGCGCAGAACACCGCGCCCGCGCCGAACAGTCTGCCGTTCACGAACCCCCCACTGCTCGAATGACGACCTCCGTAACCGTGGGTGATCCCATGACCACCAGTCAAGGCGTGTGCACATCATTCATCGGGCGTTCTCCGGGCCGCCTCCGGCACGCCGGTGGTGGATCATGGGTACGCAGCAGCGACAGCCGTACGACCGGGAGCCCGCCCCATGCACCACCCCACCTCGCCCGACCCCCGCCACGACGGTCTCGTGCGGGTCCGCGGCGCCCGCGAGCACAACCTCAAGGGCGTCGACGTGGACATCCCGCGGGACGTCCTCGCGGTCTTCACGGGGGTGTCGGGCTCGGGCAAGTCCTCGCTCGCCTTCGGCACGATCTACGCGGAGGCGCAGCGCCGCTATTTCGAGTCGGTCGCCCCGTACGCGCGCCGGCTGATCCACCAGGTCGGCGCGCCGAAGGTCGGCGAGATCAGCGGCCTGCCGCCCGCGGTGTCGCTCCAGCAGAGCCGGTCGGCGCCGACGTCCCGCTCCTCGGTCGGCACGGTCACGACACTGTCGAACTCTCTGCGCATGCTGTTCTCGCGGGCCGGTACGTACCCGGAGGGTGCCGAGCGGCTCGATTCCGACGCGTTCTCGTCGAACACGGCTGCCGGGGCGTGCCCTTCGTGCCACGGGCTCGGTCAAGTGCACCGCACCACCGAGGAGTTGCTGGTGCCCGACTCCTCGGTGTCGATCCGCGAGGGGGCCATCGCGGCGTGGCCGGGCGCATGGCAGGGCAAGAACCTGCGCGACGTCCTCGACGCGCTGGGCCACGACGTCGACCGGCCGTGGCGGGAGCTGGACCAGGCGGACCGGGACTGGATCCTGTTCACGGACGAGCAGCCGGTGGTGACCGTACACCCGGTGCGGGACGCGGGCCGCATTCACCGCCCGTACCAGGGCACGTACATGAGCGCGAACCGGTACGTGCTCAAGACCTTCTCGGACTCCAAGAGCCAGTCGCTGCGCGCGAAGGCGGAGCGGTTCCTGGAGAGCACGCCCTGCCCGGCCTGCGGCGGCGCCCGGCTGCGCGCGGAGTCGCTGGCGGTCACCTTCGGCGGCCGTACGATCGCGGAGCTCGCCGGTGTCCCGCTGGCGGACCTCGCCGAACTGCTGGCCACCGAAGGCGACACGTCCGAGACGGCGCGGGTGCTCACCGAGGATCTGCGGGCCCGCATCGCCACGGTCACGGAGCTCGGCCTCGGCTACCTCAGCCTCGACCGTCCGACCCCCACCCTGTCGGCGGGCGAGCTCCAACGTCTGCGCCTGGCGACGCAGTTGAGGTCGGGGCTCTTCGGTGTCGTGTACGTCCTCGACGAGCCGTCCGCCGGGCTCCACCCGGCCGACACCGAGTCACTGCTCACCGTCCTGGACCGACTGAAGACCTCCGGCAACTCCGTCTTCGTCGTCGAGCACCATCTGGACGTCATGAGACACGCCGACTGGCTGGTCGACGTCGGGCCGCAGGCCGGGGAGCACGGCGGCCTGGTGCTGCACAGCGGTCCCGTGGACGGGCTGCGCGAGGTCGCGGAGTCGGCGACGGCCCGCTATCTCTTCGACGACGAACCCGTCGAGAGGCGCCAAGTACGCACCCCCACAGGGTGGTTGAAGGTCGGTCCGATCACCCGGCACAATCTGCGCGAGGTCACCGCCGCGTTCCCGCTGGGCGCCTTCTCCGCCGTCACGGGTGTCTCCGGGTCAGGGAAGTCGACACTGATCGGCGAGATCACCGAGGACCTCGAAGGTGTCGGCCGGCTCGTGGTCGTCGACCAGAAGCCGATCGGGCGGACACCTCGCTCCAACCTGGCCACGTACACGGGCCTGTTCGACGTCGTTCGCAAGGTGTTCGCCGCCACCGACGAGGCGAAGGCACGCGGTTACGGCGTCGGCCGCTTCTCGTTCAATGTCACCGGCGGGCGCTGCGAGACATGTCAGGGGGAGGGCTTCGTCAGCGTGGAGCTGCTGTTCCTGCCGAGTACGTACACACCGTGCCCGGACTGCGCGGGCGCCCGCTACAACCCCGAGACGCTCCACGTCACGTACAGGGGGCGGAACATCGCCGAGGTCCTCGATCTGACGGTGGAGTCGGCGGCGGAGTTCTTCGAGGCGGCGGACGCCGAGACGGCTGCCGCGGCGCGGCCCGTGCTGCGCAGCCTGCGCACGCTCCTCGACGTCGGCCTCGGCTATCTGCGGCTCGGGCAGCCCGCCACCGAACTGTCGGGCGGCGAGGCCCAACGCATCAAGCTGGCCAGTGAGTTGCAGCGGGTGCGCCGCGGGCACACGCTGTACCTCCTCGACGAGCCGACGACCGGTCTGCACCCGGCCGATGTGGAGGTGCTGATGCGGCAGCTGAACGGCCTCGTCGACGCCGGGCACTCCGTGGTCGTGGTCGAGCACGACATGGCGGTGGTCGCCGGGGCGGACTGGGTCGTCGACATGGGGCCCGGCGGCGGCGCCGAGGGCGGGCGGGTGGTGGCCGCGGGGCCGCCGGCGGACGTGGCCGCGGACTCGTCGAGCCGGACGGCTCCGTACCTGCAAAGGGTGACGCGAACGCGATGACGGGACCGGAGGTTGAGCACCACGCCGGTCCCGCCCACCCCGCGCTCTTCGCGGGACGCCTATCGCTGGTTCAGTGGCCCGTGGATCAGCGGCTGACCTTGCGGTTCGCGCGCAGCCACTCCTTGTTCATGCTGGTGATGGAGAACAGCGGGATTCCCTTCGGGCAGGCCGTCGCGCACTCACCGGTGAGGGTGCAGCCGCCGAAGCCCTCCTCATCCATCTGACCCACCATGTCGAGGACCCGTGTCTCGCGTTCGGGCGCGCCCTGCGGCAGGACGTTGAGGTGGTTGATCTTCGCCGACGTGAACAGCATCGCCGCGCCGTTCGGGCACGCCGCCACACACGCGCCGCAGCCGATGCACTCGGCGTGCTCGAAGGAGAAGTCCGCGTCGGGCTTGGGGACCGGGACACTGTGCGCTTCGGGGGCGGCGCCCGTCGGGGCAGTGATGTAGCCACCGGCCTGGATGATCCGGTCGAAGGCCGAGCGGTCCACGACCAGGTCCTTCACGACCGGGAAGGCGGAGGCGCGCCACGGCTCGATGTCGATCGTGTCGCCGTCCTTGAAGGACCGCATGTGCAGCTGGCAGGTGGTGGTGCGCTCCGGGCCGTGCGCGTCGCCGTTGATGACGAGCGAGCAGGCGCCGCAGATGCCCTCGCGGCAGTCGTGGTCGAAGGCGACCGGGTCCTCGCCCTTGAGGATGAGCTCCTCGTTGAGGGTGTCGAGCATTTCGAGGAAGGACATGTCCGTCGAGATCCCGTCGACCTCGTACGTGGACATGGCGCCGTCGGCGTCGGCGTTCTTCTGGCGCCAGACGCGCAGGGTGAGCTTCATGCGTAGCTCCGCTGAGTGGGGTGGACGTACTCGAAGACGAGGTCTTCCTTGTGCAGGGTGGGGGCCGTGCCGGTGCCGGTGAACTCCCAGGCCGCCGCGTAGGAGAACTCCTCGTCGACGCGGGCGGCCTCGCCGTCGGGGGTCTGCGACTCCTCGCGGAAGTGGCCGCCGCAGGACTCGGCGCGGTGCAGGGCGTCGAGGCACATCAGCTCGGCGAGCTCGATGTAGTCGATGATGCGGTTGGCCTTCTCCAGCGACTGGTTGAACTCCTCGCCGACGCCGGGCACCTTGATGCGGCGCCAGAACTCCTCGCGGATCTGCGGGATCCGGTCGAGGGCCTTGCGCAGTCCCGCGTCGGTGCGGGCCATTCCGCAGAACTCCCACATGAGTTCGCCGAGTTCACGGTGGAAGGAGTCCGGTGTGCGGTCCCCGTCGACGGCGAGCAGCTTGGCGAGCCGCTCCTCGGTCTCGCGCACGACCTCGACGGTGGCCGGGTGGTCGGCGTTCACCTCGTCGGTGTGCGGGTGCTTGGCGAGGTAGTCGTTGATGGTGGCCGGGAGGACGAAGTAGCCGTCCGCGAGGCCCTGCATCAGCGCGGACGCGCCGAGCCGGTTGGCGCCGTGGTCGGAGAAGTTGGCCTCGCCGACCGCGAAGAGCCCCGGAATGGTGGTGGAGAGGTCGTAGTCGACCCAGAGTCCGCCCATCGTGTAGTGCACGGCGGGGTAGATCCGCATCGGTGTCTTGTACGGGTCCTCGTCGGTGATCCGCGCGTACATGTCGAAGAGGTTGCCGTACTTCGACTCGACGGCCTTCTTGCCCATGCGCTTGATGGCATCGGCGAAGTCGAGGTACACACCTTGCCCGCCGGGGCCCACTCCCCTGCCCTCGTCGCACACGTTCTTCGCGGCGCGGGAGGCGATGTCACGGGGCACGAGGTTGCCGAACGCCGGGTAGATGCGCTCCAGGTAGTAGTCGCGCTCGTCCTCGGGGATCTCGCCCGCGGGACGTGTGTCGCCCTTCGCCTTCGGCACCCAGATGCGGCCGTCGTTGCGCAGGGACTCCGACATCAGGGTCAGCTTCGACTGGTGGTCGCCGGTGCGCGGGATGCAGGTGGGGTGGATCTGCGTGAAGCACGGGTTGGCGAAGTAGGCGCCGCGCCGATGGGCGCGCCAGATCGCCGTCGCGTTGGAGTTCATGGCGTTCGTCGACAGGTAGAAGACGTTTCCGTAGCCGCCGGAGGCGAGTACGACGGCGTCCGCGAAGTACGTGTCGATCTTGCCGGTGATCAGGTCGCGGGCGACGATGCCGCGGGCCTTGCCGTCGACGATGACGAGGTCGAGCATCTCGGTGCGCGGGTGCAACTCGATGTTCCCGGCGGCGACTTGGCGACTGAGCGCCTGGTACGCGCCGAGGAGGAGCTGCTGTCCCGTCTGGCCGCGGGCGTAGAAGGTGCGGGACACCTGCACACCGCCGAAGGAGCGGGTGTCGAGGAGGCCGCCGTACTCGCGGGCGAACGGCACACCCTGCGCGACACACTGGTCGATGATCTCGACGGAGATCTGCGCGAGGCGGTGCACGTTGGACTCGCGGGCGCGGAAGTCGCCGCCCTTGACGGTGTCGTAGAAGAGGCGGTGCACCGAGTCGCCGTCGTTGCGGTAGTTCTTCGCGGCGTTGATGCCACCCTGCGCGGCGATCGAGTGGGCGCGGCGCGGCGAGTCCTGGTAGCAGAACTGGACGACGTGGTAGCCCTGTTCGGCGAGCGTGGCACCGGCGGAGCCGCCGGCCAGGCCCGTCCCGACGACGATGACGGTGTGCTTGCGGCGGTTGGCCGGGTTGACCAGCTTGGCCTCGAAGCGGCGGGTGTCCCAGCGCTCGTTGACGGGCCCTCGCGGGGCCTTGGTGTCGACGACCGGTTCACCCGTGGTGTATTCGGCGTACTCCGTGGATGCAGTCATGTCTCTCAGCTCACCAATCCGGTCATGACGCCCACGGGCACGGCGATGAAGCCGAGCGTGAGCATCACGGCGAGTACGTTGCCGACGGTCTTCAGGACGCGGTCGCGGGTGCGGCTGCCGACGCCGAGGGTCTGCGCGGCGCTCCAGAACCCGTGCTGGATGTGGAAGCCGAGGGCGAGCATCGCGACGATGTAGATGACGTTGCTGTACCAGGTCGAGAACGTGTCGATGATGTTCTGGTACGGGTGCAGGTGCTGGTAGCCGCCGGGGTGCACGGTGCCGGTCGTCAGGTCGAGGATGTGCCAGACGATGAACAGGCCGAGGATGATGCCGCCCCAGCGCATGGTGCGCGTGGCGTAGTCCGAACCACGCTTCTTGTGCGCGTACTTGCTGGGGCGCGCCTTGATGCCGCGCCGGCTCAGCTGGTACGCGGACGTGGCGTGCGCGACGACGGCGACGACCAGCACCACCCGGGCGATCCACAGGCCCCACTCGTAGTGCAGCACCGGGGAGCCCATGGTGCGCAGCCAGGAGGCGTAGTGGTTGATCTCCTCGGGGCCGAAGAAGATCTTGAGGTTCCCGATCATGTGGGCGACCAGGTAGAGCAGCATGACGAGCCCGCTCACCGCCATCACTGTCTTCTTGCCGACGGAGCTGTCCCAGACAGTACGTGCCATGGACGACCGTCGGTCCGTCCGCGTTGCCAGAGCCATGGGTCAAGACGCTAGAGCCCGAAGGCCCGATCGGTCCAAGACATGGTCCGCCTCATTTCGATAGGCATTCGCTATCGAGGGACTATGGTGGCCCGTATGCAGTTCCAGCAGCTCCAGTACTTCGTCGCGGTCGCGGAGACCCGGCACTTCACGCGCGCCGCCGAGCTGGTGCACGTCGCCCAGCCGTCGCTGTCCCAGCAGATCCGGGCGCTGGAGCGGGAGCTGGGGGTCGACCTCTTCTTGCGCGCCCGCGGGAACATCTCGCTGACCGACGCCGGGGAGGCACTCCTGCCGCTCGCCCGCCGGATCCTCGCCGACGCGGACACGGCGCGGCACGAGGTGCAGGAGCTGGCGCAGCTCAAGCGGGGCCGGGTGCGGCTCGGCGCGACGCCCTCACTGTGCACGGGGCTGCTGCCGGACGTGCTGCGCTCCTTCCACGACCGCTACCCCGGCATCCAGCTGATGATCGAGGAGGGCGGCTCCCACGACCTCGTACGAGAGCTCGCGCGCGGCGCCCTCGACCTCGCGCTCGTCGTCCTCCCGCTGCCCGCGCCCGCGCCCGCCCTGACGACGGTGGAGCTGCTGCGCGAGGAGCTGGTGGTGGTGTCGTCGAAGGACGCGCCCGCGCCGGGGCGTGGCCGGGGGTCCGTGCGGATCTCCGACCTGGAGGGCGAGCGGCTCGTCATGTTCCGGCACGGGTACGACCTGCGGGAGCTGACCGTCGCCGCGTGCCGGGGCGAGGGGTTCGAACCGGACTTCGCGGTGGAGGGCGGCGAGATGGACGCGGTGCTGGGCTTCGTGCGGGCCGGGCTCGGGGTGGCGGTGGTGCCGTGGATGGTGGCGCACCGGGCCGGGGCGGATCTGCGGGTCACTCCGTTGGCGAAGCCGGGGCTGAGCCGGACGATCGCGCTCGCGCATCGGTCGGATGTGGCGCCGCCGCGCGCTGCGCGGGAGCTTCAGCGGATGTTGTTCGAGGGACGGGATTGAGGCGGGCGCTTGCACGGCGTGGCGGTCGCGGGGCTCTGCCCCGGACCCTGCGCCTCAATCGCCGGCGGGGCTGTTATGTCGCGTCCGCCAACGCCAGTTCGTGGAGGCGGTCCGGCGGGCCCGGACGGGCGTAGTACCAGCCTTGTGCCGTGTCGCAGCCGAGGTGCTTGAGCTGCTCGGCCTGGGCGCCGGTCTCCACGCCCTCGACGGTGACCGAGAGGCCGAGGCTGTGGGCGAGCGAGACGATGCCCTCGACGATCTTCAGGTCGACGGGGTCCGCGGGGAACTGCTGCATGCCCTGGGTGAAGGAGCGGTCCAGCTTCAGGACGTTCACGGGCAGCCGGCGCAGGTTCGCCAGGTTCGAGTAGCCGGTGCCGAAGTCGTCGAGGGCGATGTCGACGCCCATTTCGGAGAGGCGTCTGAGGGGCTTCAGGAGGTCGTCGTCCGCCCCGATCAGCGCCGACTCGGTGACTTCGAGGCACAGCGCGTCCGGTTCGAGACCGAAGCGCTCCAGGATGTCGACGGTCTCCGCCACCAGGCCGGGGTGGGTCAGCTGCATCGGGGACAGGTTGACGTTGATGCGGAACGGGCCCGCCTCCTCGTACCGGTCCTGCCAGATCCGCGCCTGCCGGACCGATTCCTCCAGGACCCAGCGGCCGAGCGGCACGATCAGGCCCGTGTGCTCGGCGAGCGGGATGAAGCGGTCGGGCCCGAGCACGCCGTGCTGCGGGTGCAGCCAGCGGACCAGTGCCTCGGCTCCGCGCACACTGCCGTCGCCGAGGTGCACCAGGGGTTGGTACTCGATGAAGAACTCGCCGCGGTCCAGGGCGGCGGGCAGCGCCGTCGTCAGTCCGTGCCGCGTGATGGCGCGGGCGTCGGCCTCGGGGTCGGCCAGCTCGTAGCGGTTGCCGCCCGCGGACTTGGCCCGGTACATCGTGATGTCGGCGCTGCGCAGCACCTCGGCGGGGCTGCGCTCGGCGGCGGGGCCCTCGACGATGCCGACCGAGCCGCGCACGGTCAGCTCACGGCCGTCGATACGGATGGGGGCGGCCAGGGCGTGCATGATGCGTCCGGCCAGCTCGTCGACCTCGGCCTCGGTGTCCTTGCCGGTGGTCAGGGCCACGAACTCGTCGCCGCCTAGCCGCGCGACCATCTCGCCGGGAGCCGTGGCGCAGGCCTGGAGGCGGTCCGCGACCTCGACGAGGAGCCGGTCGCCCGCCGCGTGGCCGAGGCTGTCGTTGATGGTCTTGAAGCCGTCGAGGTCGAGGTAGCACAGGCCGAAGCGCATGCCGCCGCCCGCGCTGAGCACCTTCTCCAGGCGCTCGAAGAACAGGGTGCGGTTGGGCAGCCCGGTGAGCGCGTCATGGGTGGCTTCGTAGCGCAGCCGCAGGTTCAGCAGGCGGCGCTCGGTCACGTCCTCCATGAGCGCCAGCTGGTACTGGGGGGCGCCGTCCGCGTCGCGCAGCAGCGAGACCGTCAGGTTCGTCCACAGCGCGGTGCCGTCCGGGCGCGAGTAGGCCTTCTCGACCCGGTAGTGCTCGCGCTCTCCCTGCACCAGCTCGTGGTACATGCGCCAGATGTGCGGGGCGTCGTCGGGGTGTGTCAGCTCGTGGGCCCTGCGCTTGAGCAGCTGCTGCCGGCTGCCGCCGAACATCCGCACCATCGTCTCGTTGACCTCGAGGATGGTGCCGTCGAGGTCGGCGATCCCGATGCCGATCGCGGCGCCGTGGAACACCGCGCGGAACTTGGCCTCGCTCGCGTGCAGGGCCTCGGCGACGGCGCTGCGGGCGTCGAGCGCGGCGCGCGATATGGCTTCCTGTTCGGCGCGGGTGCGCTCCCGCAGCGCGGCCGCGAACCCGGCGGCCATCGCGTGCTGGACGCGGGCGCAGCGGGAGCGCAGTTCCTCCGCGCGCTGTGCGGAGGGCGCCTCTTCGCCGCAGTGCCGGACGAGGTGTGTCTCCA
Source organism: Streptomyces sp. NPDC002795 (assembly GCF_042888725.1). Taxonomy (NCBI): domain Bacteria; kingdom Bacillati; phylum Actinomycetota; class Actinomycetes; order Kitasatosporales; family Streptomycetaceae; genus Streptomyces; species Streptomyces sp. NPDC002795. The sequence goes on along the minus strand of NZ_JBIAQB010000003.1, from coordinate 817,607 downwards.
CCACGTCGAGGGTGTGGGTGAGCGCCTCGGGGTCGGTGCAGTGCGCGGCGACCAGGGCCGCGCCGACGGCCTGTGCCTCCGCGCTGTCCAGGGCCGGCGCGGCCAGCGTGGTGCGCAGTCGGCGTACGAGCGGCACGAGTTCCGCCTCGAACTCGTGCCGGGTCAGCGAGGTCGCCGTGACCGGGAAGATGGCCCGGCCCCAGGTCGCGGCGAACTCGCGCACTCTGTCTTCCGGTCCGCCCGGCGCATCACCGCCGATGCCGTCGTCGGCCTGTGCCGACCTTCCCGTCCGGCCGGCTTTACCGGCCGGAGGCCCGGGGTTCGTGCCCCGGGAGGATGCAGCAGTCACGCCTTGCGCCCCACTCCCACATAGCCCGCGAAGGTGTACGGGTCCTCGTCCTCTGGTGCGGTGTCGGGCCGCCACACCGGCATCGCCACGATGCCCGGTTCGACCACCTCGTACCCCTTGAAGAACCGTTTGACCTCGTCGCGGTTCCGCATGATCAGCGGATTGCGGACATCGTTTCGATAGACGCCGACCATCCCGTCCGCCCGCTCCGTCTCTATGGGCATGCCCTCATTGGAGGCATGCGTCACAATGAGCAGGCTGCCCGGTGCCAGCGCCTCACTGAGTTCGGCCACGGCCGCGTACGGGTCGTCGGCCTCCTCGATGAAGTGCAGTACGGCGACGAGGAGCAGCGCCACCGGTCGCTCCAGGTCCAGCAGTTCGGCGACTTCGGGGCTCTCCAGGATCTCCCGCGGCTTGCGGAGATCCGCCGTGACGACGCCCGTGTTCGGGACGTCCTCGAGGACCACCCTGCTGTGCGCGACGGCTACCGGATCGTGGTCGACGTACACCACGCTCGCTCCGGGACTCGCCTGCTGGGCCACCTCGTGCACATTGCCGAACGTCGGGATGCCGGAGCCGATGTCGAGGAACTGCGTGATGCCGAGCTCGGCGGCGTACCGCACGGCCCGGCGCATGAACGCCCGGTTCGCCTGCATGATCTTCGGCAGCCCCGGCAGGAACTCCATGGCCTTGCGGGCGGCTTCCCGGTCGACCTCGAAGTTGTGCGAACCGCCCAGGTAGAAGTCGTAGATTCGGGACACACTGGGCACCGAGATGTCAATGCCCTGTGGGGCCCAGGCGGGACGCTGCATCAAGGTCTCCATGGCGTAGGCGTGCCGGTGTTCGAGCAGAGGCTACTGATCCACCGCCAATGGAGCGAGTCAAAACGGAAATTGACCGTCCGTTCCCGGTCACTGCCTCCGTCACGTGCCAATCGGCAACGATCCGAAACCATCCCGAAACCTTCTCTTTCCTCGACGAAAAGAACCGGCCCGCTCCCTCCACACGGCCTGACCTGGCCATGCGGGGAACGGACCGGCAAACGAGCCAATTCCGTTGACGACTCTACTGTGAGCGCCTCACCGAACGCGCTGGACCCACCTGGTTGTTACTTCGGAGCGCCTACCGGCTTTCCATTCGGAGCCGCCGCGTACCAAGTACCTCCTACGCCCTGTCCGTTCGTGTCACCTGGCTTTTTGTCGCCCGCGAAGGTGTAGACGGGCCAGCAGTCCAGGGTCTGCTGCTTCGTTCCGTCGGGCCTCGTGAAGGTCATGTATCCCTTCAGTGGAATGTTCTGCGTGTCGTTCTTCGCAACCGGAGCGAGCGCGGGCCACTTCTCGGCGCAGGCGCCGACACAGTTCGACTTGATGGGCCACGCCGAGTCCTTGAGGAAGCGGTAGACCGTCATGCCGTTCTTGTCGACGACGACCTCGCCGAGCTTGGGGTCGTTGCGCGTGGACAGGCCCTTGAGGTCGGCGGGCTGGGCCCCGGCCTCCTCCTCGGCCTTCTTGTTGGCCTTCTTGCCGTCGGGGGCCGCGGCCCACCAAGTGCCGCCCACGCCCTGCCCCTTGACGTCACCGGCCTTCTTGTCCATCGCGTAGTGGTACATGGGCCAGCCGTCGACCGTCAGCTGCTTCGTGCCGTCGGCGGCGGTGACCTCGCCGAGCAGCGAGGCGTCGACCCCGGGCGCGGCCTTGGCGCCGCTCGCCGGCACGGCCGGCCACGCCTTCAGGCAGGCCGCGTCACAGTTCGACTTGGGCGGCTCGGCGGTGTCCTTGTCGAAGCGGTACAGGGTCAGCCCGGCGCTGTCGGTGAGCACCTTGCCCAGCTCCTTGCTGTCCCACGAGGCAAGCTGCCCCGCGGACTTCGCCTTGGCCGCGCTCTTGTCGGTGCTGCCCGACGAGCCGTAGCCGTCGGAGGCCCCGTAACCGCCCTGCGCGTCGGCCGCGCTGCCTACGTTCTGGCCCGTGGCCGCCTGGTCGCCCTGGTCCTGACCGCACGCCGTCGTCAGCGCCAGCAGGGCCGCAGCTGTCGCTACGAGCGAGGCGCTCCGCCAGGAGGTCTTCATCTCTCAACTCCCGCACATTGCTTGGGTGTTGTGCGGGCCCGGACGGGCCGCACATGGCCCTAGGTACGGGCGGCGGTGACGGCTGTGTTCAATGCGGGGGCAGATTTCTTCGGGTGCGGCGGAGTCGTGCGTCGTGGAGCACAACGCCTGTAGCAGGCCCGCGCACGCGCGCAAACCCGAATGCTCCCGCGCCCCACCATCGGGCCATTCCGCGTCCGTGTCGGCGTGCCGGGGCCCGCCGCTGCTCAGGATCTTGGTCGTGCATCCAACCAAGCGCTCCGGGTCAGCCCTGGTCACCCGCGTCGTCGCGGTGCTCGCCACCGCTTGGCTGTGCGGCGCGCCGAGCGCGGCCGCCACCGCCGCACCGGCCGCCGTCCCGGCCGACAGCTGCGCGTACGCCTCCGTCGACGGCGGCTCGTCGGGCGACGCGGTGGCGGTCTCCGGCAGCGGCGTCATCTGCCGCGCGGGCCCCAGCACTCCCCCGCCGAAGAAGCCCGCACCCAAGCCTCCGCCTCCCGAGCCGGCACCCCCACCACCGCCTCCTCCACCTGCGCCCGCGCCTCCGCCTCCACCCCCGCCGCAGCCGACACCGACACCTCCCCCGCCTCCACCTCCGGCTCCCGAACCGCCCCCGAAACCGGAGCCGACCCCGACCCCGACGCATACGAAGCCGCCGCCTCCCAGCCCGAAGGCGGTGCACTACCCGGCCTACCGCCCCACCGCCCACCGCGCCCCACCGCGCGGCGGCCCGTCCCTGGTCACGCTCACCCTGCTCATCACCGCGCCCGCGGTGCTCGCTGTCGCCGCACTGCGTCCCCGCTGAACTTGTTGAATCCTTGTGGAGTTGTCGATGTCGGAATGGCTTGTTCTCGCCCTCGCGATGCTCGCGGTCTGCGGTGTCGTCCTCGTCGTCCAGGTCCTGCAGCAGCGCAGGATCGGCGATGACGACGACCCGTCCGAGACTCCCGACGTCATCGAGTACATGACGATGATGATCGGCGTGGTCTACGCGATCGTCCTCGGCCTCGCCATCGCGGGCGTCTGGGAGGGCCGCAACGCCGCGGAGGACCACGTCCGCAATGAGGCGCAAGCGCTGCACGAGATCCACGAACGCGTCCGGGTCTACCCGGCGGACGTCCGGGACCACATTCGCGCGGATGTCGACAGGTATGTCAGCCATGTCGTGACCACCGAATGGGACTCGATGCGCGACAAGGGTGAAATGACGGCGAAGGGCGACGCGCTGCTGAAGACGGTGCGCGAGGACGTCACGGACTTCGAGCCGAAGAACGACTTCCAGGCGCAGGCCTATCAGCCGCTGCTCGACCAGGTGACGGCCGCGGACGAGGCACGCGGCGCGCGCACGGACTCGACGGGCGCCACGATGCCGGGCGTCGTTTGGTTCGGCCTGATCGCCGGCGGACTGGTCACCATCGGCATGATCTTCGCCTTGCAGATCCGGCGCACCGCGCGCGAGCTGGTCCTCGCCGGGCTCTTCTCGTCCCTGATCGCGTTCCTGCTGTTCCTGATCTGGGACCTCGACGCGCCGTACAGCCGGGGCGTCGCGGCCACGGCGGAACCGTTCCTGATGCTCTTCCCGGGGGCCCAGTGACATGCCTCCGGCTCCGGCCCGGCCCGGAAGACACCTGACCGGCCCACATGAGTGCCCCGTTCGTACGACACGGATCGCGGCCGTACGGGGGTGTCCTTAGCGTTTCCGGCATCGAGGTGCCTGTCCCCCGTCACGCGGAACCAGTCCGCTGCCGCTCCTCGTGAACCCCGGAGGAACCCCTATGCACGCGATACGTGGCGCATCCGCCGTAGTGCTCTCGCTCAGCGCCCTGACCCTGACCGCGCCGTCGGCACACGCCTCGGACTCGGACTCCGGCTCGTTCCGGCCGAGCGTGTCCCCCACCACGATCGCTGCGGGCGGGAAGGTGACTCTGTCGGCGAGGGGCTGCGACAAAGTCACCAGAGTGAAGGCCGCCGTGTTCGAAAAGGCCGAGATCTACCCCGGCGATGGCCCCGAAACCCGCACGGTCGACTGGGACGCCGAGCAGGGGTCCGTGTACCAGGTGAAGTTCAGGTGCGGTGACCAGGACCCCGTGATGCTCAACCTCACCATCGCCACCGGCCGCCCCGACTCCACCCCCAGCCCCGTCCCCCAAGGCGTCAGGGCCGGCATCGGTGGCAGTGCCGGTGGGCTCGACCTTCAGGAGGTCGCCCTCGGTGGCGCCCTGATCGCGGGCGCGCTCGGCACCGCGTACCTCGTGGCCCGCCGCCGCACCGGCGACAAGCGCGCCTGAACCGCCCCGCCTCCCCATGTCGTACCGCCCCTTCGCAGAAGCGGACGAGGAACAGCCGAGACGGCGCGCCCCCTGGGGTGCGCTCGCGCTGGTGCTGCTCACCGGGCTCGCACTCGTCCGCAGCGGCTCGGGGGAGCTCGACTCAGGGCCGCCGCAGCCCGCCTCCGCCGCGGCCGCCGAACGGCGCTCGCCGGAGCCGGCGCGGGCGAAGGCCACCCGCCCGCTGTCCTTCTCGCCGGTCGAGCGCGTGCGGATCCCGGCGATCCGGGTCGACGCCCCCGTGACGGAGGTCGGCCTTGACACGGACGGCTGGATCGACGCGCCGCCTCCGAAGGAGGCGAATCTGGCGGGCTGGTTCTCGGGCGCGGCGGCGCCCGGCGAGCGAGGCACCGCGGTCGTCGTGGGCCACGTCGACAACGCGCGCGGCCCCGCCGTCTTCTACGGCCTGGGTTCGCTGCGCGAGGGCCACCACGTGGAGATCCGGCGCAAGGACGGCAGGACGGCCGTGTTCCGGGTCTACGGGGTCGAGGTGTTCGCGAAGTCCCGCTTCCCGGGCCGGAAGGTCTACCGCTCGGGCGCCACACCTGAGTTGCGGCTCATCACATGTGGCGGCCGCTTTTCGAAGAGCGAGGGCTACGAGGGGAACGTCGTGGCGTTCGCGCGCCTGGTGTCGACGCGCTGACGTCACACTCCGTAGGGGCGCGGCACCGTCATCCGGTATCCGGCGTCGAGCAGGCGCGGCAGGTAGCTGCGTACGGCGGTGAGTGTCTGGGAGCGGTCGCCTCCCGCGTCGTGGTTGAGGACGATGACACCGGGCGCGGCACGCCGCACGACCCGCGAGATGACCGTGGGGGCGCCGGGGTTGTCCCAGTCGAGCGAGTCCACGGTCCAGGCGAGGGGCTCCATGCCGAGTTCGGTGCCCAGCTCGAAGACGTTCCGGTTCCACGCGCCGTAGGGGGCCCGGAACCAGAGCGGCGGCTCACCGATGGTCCGCTCGACGAGCTCACTGGTGCGCTCGATCTCGGCGCGGATGCGTGTCCTGTCCAGCTTGAGGAGCAGGGGGTGTGTCCAGGTGTGGTTGCCGACGACATGCCCTTCACCGGCCATCCTGCGCAGCAGGTCGGGGCTCTCCCGCGCCCTGTCCCCGCACACGAGGAACGTCGCGCGCACGTCATACCGGCGCAGGATCCGCAGGATCTCGGGGGTGTACGCGGGGTCGGGTCCGTCGTCGAAGGTGAGTGCCATGGCGCGGTCGCCGGGTTCGGTGTCGAGGCTCAGGACGGGCGCGGTGCGCACCTTCAGGGCGGGGCGCCGCGCGCCACCGGCTCCGGCCATCGGGCGCAGCCGGTACGTGGACGGCTCGCGCACGGGGCGGGCGGGCCCGGCCGCGGGGGCCGGGGCGGCGCCCTGCCGGTCGGTTCCGGTGCAGCCGGTGAGCGCGGCCAGGCCGGCGGCGGTGAAGCCGCGCAGCAATGTGCGCCGTCCCGTGGTGTCCTGATGCTTTGTCATGATTAATGCGTGACACGGCGCGCGGGTTCCGTGCGCGGAACCACCGGTTGGGACGCGGGAAAGCACCTGATCGGCGGCTTCTCGGTTAACCTCTGCCGCGTGACCGAAGAGCAGCCTCATCAGTTCGAACGTGGCACCGACGGACCGAAAGTGATCGTCGTCGGTGTCGACGGCTCCGATTCCTCGTTCCGCGCGGCGGCCTACGCAGGGGGCCTGGCCCGCAGACAGCACGCTCTGCTCGCCGTGGTCTATGTGCAGCCCGTGATGACGGGCGGGGCCGCGCTCGGGGTCCCCGTCGCCGAGACGACGGACGAGATCGCGGAGGGGCTCATCGCGTACATCCGCGAGGCCACGGAGCGGGTCAAGGGCATATACAACGTGCGCTGGGAGTTCCACACCTTCCGCGGCGACCCGTTCAACGGTCTGGTCACGGCCGCCGACGAGTTGAAGGCGGACGCGGTGGTGGTCGGCGCCTCGGAGCAGGCGGGTCACCGCATCGTCGGCTCGGTCGCCGTACGTCTGGTGAAGGCGGGTCGCTGGCCGGTCACGGTCGTCCCGTAAACATTTCCATGGGTGCCTGGACGGCGCTGCTGTCTTCCTTCCCTGCTGTCACAGGGGCATCATGATCGGCCGTCAGCCGTCGTCGCAGCAGCGAAGAGGTGAGGTCCCCATGAACGTCCCCCCGAAGATCCCGAGAGGGCAGGGCGTACTGCGCCGTAAGCCCATCGAGCAGATCGAGGACACGGAGTCCGGCGGAAAGCTCACCCGTTCCCTCGGTCTGTGGCAGCTCACCGCGATCGGCGTCGGCGGCATCATCGGCGCGGGCATCTTCACCCTCGCCGGCACCGTCGCCAACGGCACGGCGGGGCCCGCCGTCCTCATCTCGTTCCTCATCGCGGGCATCGCGAGCGCGGCGGCCGCCCTGTCGTACGCGGAGTTCGCCGGACTCATCCCGAAGGCCGGGTCCGCGTACACGTACGGCTACGCGGTGCTCGGTGAGCTCGTCGGCTGGCTCATCGGCTGGGACCTGCTCCTGGAGTACACGGCGATCGTCGCGGTCGTCGCGATCGGCATCTCCGGCTACTTCAGCTTCCTGGTGGGCGAGATGGGCGTCGACCTGCCCAGCTGGATGCTGGGCGCGCCGGGCACCGGCAGCGGCCACAAGGTCGACCTGTTCGCCGCCGTGCTGTGTCTGCTCATCGCGTGGCTGCTGAACATGGGCATGAAGAACGCGGCCCGCTTCGAGACCTTCGTGGTCATCCTCAAGGTCCTCGTCGTACTGCTCGTCATCGGCGTCGGCGTCTTCCACATCAACTCGGACAACTACACGCCGTTCTTCCCGTTCGGCGTCAGCGGCGCGTTCACCGGCGCGGCCACGGTCTTCTTCGCGGTCTTCGGATACGACGCCATGTCGACGGCGGCCGAGGAGTCGAAGGACGCGCAGCGTCACATGCCGAAGGCGATCATCTATTCGCTCGTCATCTCGATGGTCCTGTACGTGCTCGCCTGCCTGGTCCTGACCGGCATGCAGAACTACAAGGACATCGACCCGGAGAGCGGCTTCTCGACCGCGTTCAAGTCGGTGGGCCTGGGCGGTCTCGCGGACGTGATCGCGGTGGGCGCGATCATCGGCATCCTCACCGTGATGTTCACGTTCATGCTGGGCGTCACGCGCGTGTGGTTCTCCATGTCGCGCGACGGCCTGCTGCCGAAGTGGTTCGCGAAGACCCACCCGACGCGGCACGTGCCGACCCGCGTGACGTGGATCGTCGGCGTCTGTTCCGCGCTCATCGCCGGCTTCCTGCCGATCGGCGAGGCGGCCGAACTCACCAATATCGGCATCCTGTTGGCGTTCGTCGTGGTCTGCGTCGCGGTGATCGTGCTGCGCTACCGCCAGCCGGAGCTGCCGCGCACCTTCCGTACGCCGGCCATGCCGGTCGTGCCCGCCGTGGGCATCGTGTTCTCGCTCTGGCTGATCACGTTCCTGCAGTGGCAGACGTGGGTGCGGTTCGCCGTGTGGTTCCTGATCGGTCTGGTCATCTACTTCGCCTACTCCTACCGGAAGTCCGAACTGGCCCGCACATCCGACTGATTCCGCACTGCCCGGCGGGGCTCCGCCCGTCCCGCTCACCGCACCGCTCGTCGAGGGCTTCGCCCCGCCCGCCGCAGAGCCCCGCGCGTCCCCTGGGCGCCGCGGGGCGGGCTGCGTTGCCATACGGCCATGACGACGGCGCTCACGACACCCAGGACGACGGAGAAGGACCTCGCCCAGGTCCAGCGGGAGCACGGCGGTCCGCTGTTCTCGTTCCTGCTGCGCCTGTGCGACGGTGACGCCCAACGTGCGGAGGACCTGGTCCAGGAGACGTACGTACGCGCCTGGCAGCATCCCGAGGCCCTCGACCCGCGTTACGAGTCGGTGCGGCCCTGGCTGTTCACGGTCGGGCGGCGGCTCGCCATCGACGCCCGCAGGGCCCGGCTCTCGCGGCCCGCCGAGGTGGGCGACGCCGTCCTGGAGAACGCCCGCGTGTGCGCGGACCACGCGGAGCGTTCGGCGGCCGCGCTCGACGTGCGAGAAGCCGTGGCGACCCTCTCCCCCGAGCACCGAGCCGTACTGCTCGAGGTCTACTTCCAGGGCGCCAGTGTGGCGGAAGCCGCACAAACGCTCGGCATCCCCACCGGTACGGTCAAATCCCGTGCGTACTACGCGTTGCGGGCGTTGCGGCGCGTCCTTCCGGGTTATGCGTCCGACCTGCACTGAAACCGAAGGCCGGGTCAAGCATCGGTAAAGCGCCTTGCTCCGCACCCCCTTTCCTCGGTTGAGTAATCCGCTGTCCTCCCCGGTGAGTTGAGACGGGTGGGTCCGGGGGCCGAAGCAGCACGCGGACCGGAGGAAGGCAGGAAGGCGATGCGGTACTGGAGCGATGAGGGCACGGGCGGCACGTCCGGCGCCGAGGGTGGACCGGGCGGCGGACTCGTCGTCCCCATGGCGTGGTTGTACGCGGAGTACATCGCGGACGAGTTGCTGCGGACGGGCGACCTGATGCCGCCCACGTCCTTCGAGTTCAAGGCGGGGCGTGACGCGCTCGCGCTGACGATCTTCCTGTCGGACGCGGGCGACGAACTGTCCGGGATCCGCGTCGTGTCCCAGCTGGAGAACTGGCTGTCGCTGACGGCGTACGACCAGCCGTGGCAGTCGTGGGTACGGGACCGCTTCGCGGAGCGGCTCGACCAGGACGCGGGCGCGCGGCGGCCCTCGCCCGACCTGCTGCTCGCCGAGGCGGCGTGGAGATGGCTGGAGGAGACCGAGCTGCTCGCCCCCGACCTGGACGCGGTGCCCGTGCCGGACGAGGAGGACGGACCGCAGGTGTGGACGCCGGCGTGGCAACTGGGCTTACCCCTCGGCCACTTGGCGATCTCGCTGTTCTAGGCGTCCGCGAGGGTGCCTACGGCGCGTATACGCCCGCCCGGTACTTCGGGATGCGGATCGTGATCTTCATGCCGGCGCCCTCCGCGGTCTCGATCACCAGGCCGTACGCGTCGCCGAAGACCTGGCGCAGGCGTTCGTCGACGTTCGACAGGCCGATGCCGTGTCCCTGGCCGCCCTCGCCGCGCAGGATCCCACGGAGTTCGCCGGGGTTCATGCCGACGCCGTCGTCCTCGATGACGACCTCGGCCTCGGCGCCCGCGTCGGTGGCGCCGATCGAGATGCGGCTGCGGGTGACGGCGCCCTCCAGGCCGTGCTTGACGGCGTTCTCCACGAGGGGTTGCAGGCACAGGAACGGCAGCGTGACCGGGAGGACCTCCGGGGCGATCTGCAGGGTGACGGAGAGCCGGTCGCCGAAGCGGGCGCGCACCAGCGCCAGGTACTGGTCGATGGAGTGGAGTTCGTCGGCGAGCGTGGTGAACTCGCCGTGGCGGCGGAACGAGTAACGGGTGAAGTCGGCGAATTCCAGGAGGAGTTCACGGGCCCGCTCGGGGTCCGTGCGGACGAACGAGGCGATCGCCGCGAGGGAGTTGAAGATGAAGTGCGGCGATATCTGCGCGCGCAGCGCCTTGATCTCCGCCTCGATGAGGCGGGTGCGGGAGCGGTCCAGCTCGGCGAGTTCGAGCTGGACCGACACCCAGCGGGCGACCTCGTCGGTGGCGCGGGCGAGCACCGCGGACTCGCGGGCCGCGTAGGCGACGACGGCCCCGAGCACCCGGCCGTCCGCGACCACGGGCGCCGCCACCGCCCACCGCAGCGGGCAGTCGTCGTTCGGGCAGCCGCAGCCGAACGCGGCGCTGCGGCCTCCGGCGAGCACCGGCTCGACGTGCTCCATGACGTGGGCGGCGTGGGCGTGTTCGGCGGCCCCGTCCCAGGCGAGCACCGTGGAGCGGTTGGTGACGGCGAGGGCGTCGGTGCCGAGCAGCGTACGCAGGCGGCGCGCGGACTTGCGGGCCGTGTCCTCGGTGAGGCCCGCGCGCAGCGCCGGGGCGGCGAGCGACGCGGTGTGCAGGGTCTCGAACGTCGCGCGCTCCACGGGCGTGCCGACGTCGCTGCGCCCGGCGGGGTGCGCGGTGCGCCGCCCCAGCAGGAACCCGGCGCCGAGCAGCAGCGGGCACAGGGCGATGAGGACGGCGGTGACGGTACCGCTCACGGGGCGCCTCCGGCGGTGGGGGGCTCGGGGCGGGTACCGGGCGCGGGCGGCCGGTCGCGGACCGGCGAGGCGGTGGGGAGCCCGGGGCAGGTACCGGGCGCGGACGGCCGGTCCCGGGCAGGCGAGGCGGCGGGGGGCCCGGGGCGGGTACCGGGCGCGGACGGCCGGTCCCGGGCAGGCGAGGCGGCGGGGGGCCGGTCGCGGGCCGGGGCCGAGTGTGATCGCGCGTCCGGGCACGGCGTGGCGTCCCCGTTGTGGGGCGCGTCCTTGTGCGGGTCCGTCCCCGGCCGCCCCCGCTCTACGTCCGGGCACGGCGCCGCGGCCGCGTGCTGCGTCGGGCCGTCCGTCTCCCGGCCTCGTAGCGCGCCCGCCCCGAGCGACTCCGGGAGGTGCAGCCGTGTCATGGTCGCTGTGGTGTGCGGGGGGATCGCGTCGCGTGTGGCCAGGGATCCGAGGATCATCGCCAGGAAGCCGACCGGCACCGACCACACGGCCGGCCAGGCGAGCAGCGTGTGCAGCCAGCCGGAGGTGACCGGCCCGGCCACCGTCAGCGTCACCGCCACCAGAGCCGATCCGCCCCCGAGGAGCAGGCCCGCGAGCGCGCCCGGCGGGGTGAGGCGGCGCCACCAGATGCCCAGGATGAGCAGCGGGCAGAACGAGGACGCCGACACCGCGAACGCCATACCGACCGCGTCCGCGACCGGCACCCCGTCCACCAGGAGCGCCCCGCCGAGCGGCATCGCGATCGCGAGCAGCACGGCGAGCCGGAAGTGCCGTACGCCGCGCGCCTGTAGCACGTCCTGGCTGACGACACCCGCGACCGCCACCGTCAGCCCCGACGCGGTGGACAGGAACGCCGCGAACGCGCCGCCCGCCACCAGCGCGCCGAGCAGATCGCCCGCCACGCCGTCGAGGACACGTCCCGGCAGCAGCAGCACGGTGGCGTCGGCGTCCTGGGTGGCGGTGAGTTCGGGCGCGTACAGGCGGCCGAGCCAGCCGTACACGGGTGGCAGCAGGTAGAAGAGGCCGATCAGGGCGAGGACCACGACGGTGGTGCGGCGGGCCGCGCGACCGTTGGGGCTGGTGTAGAAGCGGACGACGACGTGCGGCAGGCCCATCGTGCCGAGGAACGTGGCCACGATCAGGCCGTACGTGGCGTAGAGCGGGTGGTCGGCACGGCTGGTGGCGAGCGGCTGGCCCGCGCCGACTCCGGCGGACGGCGGGGCGAGGGTCGCGGCCTCGGGTGGCGGGGCGCCCGCGCCGTGCCAGGTCAGCACGAGGAAGAAGGCGGGCACCAGGAGCGCCGTGAGCTTGAGCCAGTACTGGAAGGCCTGGACGAAGGTGATCGAGCGCATGCCGCCCGCCGCGACCGCGAGCACCACGACCGCGGCGACGAGCGTCGCCCCGAACCAGCGGGGCGCCCCCGTGAGGATCTGCAGCGTGAGGCCCGCGCCCTGGAGCTGGGGCACCAGGTACAGCCAGCCCGCCCCGACCACGAACAGGCTGACCACGCGCCGCACCTGGCGGGATTCGAGCCGCCCCTCGGCGAAGTCGGGCAGCGTGTACGCGCCCGAGCGGCGCAGCGGCGCCGCGACGAAGACCAGGAGGACGAGGTAGCCCGCCGTGTATCCGACCGAGTACCAGAGCATGTCCGGGCCGTGGATGAGAAGCAGTCCGGCGATGCCGAGGAAGGAGGCGGCCGAGAGGTACTCGCCGCTGATCGCCGCCGCGTTGAGCCGGGGCCCTACCGTGCGGGACGCGACGTAGAAGTCGGACGTCGTGCGGGAGACGCGCAGCCCGAAGCCGCCGATGAGGACGGTGGCGAGGACGACGACGGCCACCGCAGGGATCGCGTACGCCTCGTTCACGGCGCTCCGTGGTCGGCGGGGCGGCCGCGCACGAGGTCGGCGAAGTCGCGCTCGTTGCGCTCGGTGCGGCGGACGTACCACCAGGCGATGAGCACGAGGAACGGGTAGCAGCCGAAGCCGAGGACGAGCCATTGGACGGCGGCGTTGCGCAGTGCGCCGAAGAACAGAGGCAGGGCGGCGACGGGGACGGCGAGGAGCATGAACGCGGTGATTCCGGCGCGGAGTTGGCTGCGCATGAGGGAGCGGACGTAGGCGGCGCCGAGGGTGGTCTGTTCGTCGATCTCCCATTGCGTACGGAGGCCTGCCGGGCCGGGGACCTGGCGGGGTTCGCCGGTCACGGTTTCGCGTTGGGGGTGATCGGACACGGGCGGAGTTTAAGCAGGTGGGGTGGCCTGGGGGAAGGGGTGGCTCGTGGCCTCACGGGGTACCGACTCGGGGCTCCGCCCCGGACCCCGCCGCTCAATCGCCGCAGGGGCTTGAATTGCTCGACCGGCACCGGAGCTTGAACTGCTCAATCGCCGCGAGGGCTTGATCCGCGCATCAGCAGCTCGCGGACTCGGCTTGCGTGGCGGCGGCTCACCGCGATTTCTGCCGTGCCCACCCTGACGGTCATTCCGGCTCCGTCGAGGCGGAGTTCGTCGATGCGGTGGAGGGCGACGAGGTGGCTGCGGTGGACGCGGACGAAGCCGAGTTCCTGCCAGCGTTCCTCCAGGGTGCTGAGCGGTATCCGCACCAGGTGGCTGACGCCGTCCTGCGTGTGCAGCCGCGCGTAGTCGCCCTGCGCCTCGGCGTAGGTGATGTCGGCGACGGCCACGAGCCGGGTGACGCCGCCGAGTTCGACGGGGATGCGGTCGGCGACGGTGGCCGGTGGCGTGCTGCTCGCGACGCGTTCGGTGACCCGGCTGACGGCCTCGGCGAGGCGCTCGCGGCGCACCGGTTTGAGGACGTAGTCGACGGCCTTCAGGTCGAAGGCCTTGACCGCGAAGTCCTCGTGGGCGGTGACGAAGACGACGAGCGGAGGGCGGGCGAAGCCTGCGAGGAGCCGTGCCACGTCGAGGCCGGTGAGGCCTGCCATCTGGATGTCGAGGAACAGCACGTCGATGGCGCCGTCCCCACCCTCCAGGGCCCGGCCGATGCGGCGCAGCGCCTCGTTGGCGTCGGTGGCGCCCTCGGCGCTGCGTACGCGCGGGTCGGCCCGCAGGAGGTACAGGAGTTCGGCGAGGGCGGGTTCCTCGTCGTCGACGGCCAGTGCGCGCAACATGCGGCGGAGTGTAATCGCGCGGTCGCTTGAATGAATCAGCCGCCTCCTGCGTACCCGTGGGCGACAAACGGAGGAAGGCATGTGGTCCCTGGAACGGCATCGCGACGTAGGCGCCTACGCGCTGGGGGTTCTCGACCCCGCGGAACGCTTCCGCTTCGAGGACCATCTGCCCGAGTGCGCCACGTGTGCGTCACTTGTCGGTGAACTGGCGCCCACGGCGGGCCAGTTGGCGCTGTACGCGCGGGCGACGCCGCCCTGTGTGGAGGTGCTCGCGCGTCCGGCCCCGACGTTCCTCGACCGGGCCGTGGACCGGCTCGGCGCGCTGCACCGCAGGACACGGCGCCGCCTGTGGGGTGCGGCCGTCGCGGCGGTGCTCGTGCTCGCGGCGGCGGGGCAGGGCGTCGCGCTGCTCACCGGTGTCGGTGCGGGTCCCGGGCACACGGCGACGCTGCGCGGCCACGACGCGGTGACCGGTGTGGCGGCGACCGTGACGGCGGACGACCGGGACTGGGGCACTCAAGTGGGCCTGGATGTCCGGGACCCGGGCGGTCCGCGGGTGTGCGAGCTGGTCGCGGTGGGCCGGGACGGCTCGGAGCAGACGGTGGCGACGTGGACGGTGCGCGGCGACCCGGTGGCGCTGGACGGCGGGGTGGCGGAGCGGCCCGCGGACCTCGCGCGGTTCGAGGTGCGGGCGGCGGACGGCGTCCCGCTGCTGACGCTCCCCATCCGGTGACCCGCTCCTTCAGCGGCGCCTACTTCAGCAACCGCGACATCCGCCGGTCGGCGAGCGGCTTGCCGCCCGTCTGACAGGTCGGGCAGTACTGCAACGCACTGTCGCTGAAGCTGACCTCGCGGACGGTGTCCCCGCACACGGGGCACGCCTCCCCCGCTCGTCCGTGGACGCGGAGCCCGCTCTTCTTCTCGGCCTTGAGCTTCCCCGCGGCGACCCCGCGCGAACGCTCGACGGCTTCGGTCAGCGTCGTGTGCATCGCCTCGTACAGGGTGTGCACGTCCTCGGCGCTCAGCCCGGATGTCGGTTTGAACGGGGACATGCGGGCGGCGTGCAGGATCTCGTCGCTGTAGGCGTTGCCGATGCCCGCGATGAGCGACTGGTCGCGCAGGGCGCCCTTGATCTGGCGCCGCTCCCCCTTCAGCAGGCGCGCGAAGGCCGCCTCGTCGAAGTCGTCCGCGAACGGGTCGGGGCCGAGGCGGGCGATGCCGGGGACGTCGCCGGGGTCGTGGACCACGTACACCGCGAGCTTCTTGGTCGTCCCTGCCTCCGTGAGGTCGAAGCCCTCGCCGGTCTCCAGGGCGACGCGCAGCGCGAGCGGTCCCTTGCCGGGTTTCGGCGGGCCGTCGGGGAGGCGCTCCTTCCACTGGAGCCATCCCGCGCGGGCCAGGTGCGTGACCAGGTGGGGGCCGTCCCCGGTGCTCACGTCCAGGAACTTGCCGTGCCGCGCCACGGCCGTGACCGTGCGGCCCTCCAGGGCGGTGAGCGGCGGGTCGTACGTCTTCAGGACGCTCACCGCGACCGGCAGGACGCGCACGATGTCGTGTCCCACCAGGTGCTCGGTGAGGAAGTCCTTGAGCGCTTCGACCTCGGGGAGCTCCGGCATGTCCTCCAGCCTCTCACCCGCGCCCGGGCACCACGAATTCGCACCAGACGCACTTGCCCGCGCCGCGCGCCTCGACGCCCCATACGTCGGCGAGCTGGTCGACGAGGAGCAGTCCGCGCCCCGAGACGCCGTCCTCGCCCGCCTCGCGGCGGCGCGGCAGGGCGCTGGAGGTGTCCTCCACGTCGACCCTGAGTCTTCGGTCGGCGCCGGTGAGGACGCGCAGGGTGACGATGGCGGGTCCTTCGGTGTGCATGAGGGCGTTGGTGATCATCTCGTCGGCGACGAGTTCGATCTCGTCGGCGCTCTCCTTGGCTCCCCACGCGCGGACGGCGTGCCGGATCATGTGGCGGGCGGCCGTCAGCGCCTCCGGGTCGCCGGGCGGCACGTGTTCGGTGAGCCGGGCGGCACTCTGCACCGCGCCCGCACCGCGGCGGCGCAGGAGCAGCAGTGCCACGTCGTCCTCGACGTCGCGTTCCTCGCACGACGCGACGAGCCGGTCCGCGAGCTGGTCGAGGTCGTCGGGGCCCGTGCCGATGAGCGTGGTGAGGATCTGGAGCCCGTCGTCGAGGTCGGCACCCGGCTGTTCGACGAGGCCGTCGGTGCACATGACCAGCGCCTCACCGGGGTCGAGTTCGGCGGTGGTCACCGGGTATTCGAGCCGCCCGAACTCGGCGGACAGGCCGAGCGGGAGGCCGCCCTCCACCACCAGCCTGCGGCAGTTTCCGCCGGTCAGGCGGAGCAGCGGGTCGAGGTGTCCGGCCCGGACGAGCTGGACGACGCCGGTCGACAGGTCGGCCTCCGCGTACAGGCAGGTCGCGAAGCGGTCGGTGTCGAGTTCGTGCAGGAAGGAGGAGGCGCGGGCCATGACAGTGGCGGGCGTGTGGCCCTCGGCGGCGTAGGCGCGCAGCACGATGCGCAGCTGGCCCATGACGGCGGCGGCGTGTGTGTCGTGTCCTTGTACGTCGCCGATGACCGCGCCGACGCGGCCTCCGGGCAGCGGGATCACGTCGTACCAGTCGCCGCCGATGTCCCGGCCGAGGGAGGCCGCGCGGTAGCGGACGGCGAGGTCGGCGCCCGGCACGTCGGGGATGGTGCGCGGCAGCATGGCCTGTTGCAGGCCCTGGGCGAGGTCCTTCTCCGTCTCGTAGAACATGGCGCGCTGGAGGCTCTGCGCGATGCTGCTGCCGAGCGCGACGAGGACGTTGCGCTCGGACTCGGTGAAGCCCTCGCGGTCGTGGTAGAGCAGGCCGACCGCGCCGATGGGCCGGGCCTGCGCGATGAGCGGCAGGTAGGCGGCGGACTTGATCTCCAGGTGGGTGAGGTGCGGCCACAGCTCCGGGAACGTCTCGGCGAACTCCCGGGCGGACTCGATGAAGCACGGCTTGAGGGTGCGCACGACCTCGCTCATCGGGTACGGGGCGTCGACGCGGCTGATGCCGGTGCCCGGCACGAAGCTGCCCCGCGGTCCCTCCGCGACGAGGTGGATGCGCCCGCCCTTGACAAGGCCCATGACGAAGCTGGTGGCGCCGAGATGGTCGATGCCGTGGGTGTCGCGCAGTACGTCGATGACGTCCTTGACGGTCCGGGCGTGCGCGAGGGCGGCGGTGGTCTGCTGCACGACGCTGGTCTCGCGGCGTCTGAGGGCCTGGCGGACCTCGCGCTCGGCCTGCACGGTGGCGTCGTTCAGCTCGTCGGTGGCGTCGCGCACGATGCCGACGATGCGGCGCGGCCGGCCGTTGTCGTCGCGCCGGATGTAGCCGCGGGTGTGGGTCCAGCGCATCTCGCCCTTGCGGGTGCGGATGCGGAAGTACGTTCCGTAGGTCTCGTCGCCGCTCTTGAGGGCCCGGGAGACGAGGGTGTCGAGCCGTCCGCCGTCACTGGACGGAACGCGCGAGGCGAGCGTGGCGGGGTGGTCGTCGTACTCCTCCGGCAGGATGTCGAAGACCTCGTGGGCCTGGGCGTCCATCGCCATGAGTCCTGTGTCGAGGTCCCAGTCGAAGCTGCCCATGCGCAGGCCCCGGCCGTAGGCCTCCAGAAATCCGCGTGGGGAGTCCTCCGGGCCCTCCCCGCCTGGGGCGTTCCCGGACTCCTCGCCGCCCCCGCTACCCGCGCCCATGGGCCCCACGCTAGGCCGAGCCCCCCTCGCCCGCACGTCGTGACCTGGGGCGCTTCTGACGGCGAACGGGGCACACACTGGAGGCATGGACTGGTTCGGCGCTTCGGACTACTGGCCGGCCCGCCTGGTGTTCCAGCGGGGCCTCGCGGCGCTCTACCTCGTGGCGTTCGTGGCGGCGGCGCTCCAGTTCAGGGCGCTGCTCGGGGAGCGCGGGATGACGCCGATCCCCCGGTTCGTGGCGCGGGTGCCGTGGCGGGCCGCGCCCTCGCTGTTTCGGCTGCACTACTCGGACCGGTTCTTCGCCGGGTGCGCGTGGGGCGGTGCGGTGGTGGCGGCCGGGCTGCTCGCGGGGGTGGACGGGCTGGTGCCGCTGTGGGCGGCGATGCTGCTGTGGCTGGTGCCGTGGGCGCTGTATCTGTCGATCGTGAACGTCGGCCAGACCTGGTACGGCTTCGGCTGGGAGTCGCTGCTCCTGGAGGTCGGCTTCCTGGCGGTGTTCCTCGGGAACGACGAGGTGGCGCCGCCGGTCCTGGTGCTGTTCCTGCTGCGCTGGCTCCTGTTCCGGCTGGAATTCGGGGCCGGGCTGATCAAGATCCGGGGCGACGCGTGCTGGCGGAGGCTGACCTGTCTCGACTTCCACCACGAGACACAGCCGATGCCGAACCCGCTGAGCTGGTTCTTCCACCATCTGCCGCGCCCGCTGCACCGGGTGGAGGTCGCGGCCAACCACGTCACCCAGCTGGCGGTCCCCTTCCTCCTCTTCACGCCGCAGCCGGTCGCCACCTGGGCGGCGGCCCTCATGATCGTCACCCAGCTCTGGCTGGTCGCCTCGGGCAACTTCGCGTGGCTGAACTGGCTCGCGATCGTCCTGGCGGCGTCCGCGCTCGACCTGTCCGCCCTGCACACACCTCCCGCGCTCCCCGCGGCGCCGCTCTGGTACGAGATCGTGGTCATCGCCCTCACGGCAGTGGTGGCGGCGCTCAGCTACCGCCCGGTGCGCAATCTGCTCTCCCCCCGCCAGTCCATGAACCGTTCCTACGACTCCCTCCACCTGGTCAACACGTACGGCGCGTTCGGCTCGGTCGGGCGGGTCCGGCAGGAGATCGTGATCGAGGGCACGGCCCAGGAGGTGCCGCACCCCGAATCGGGCTGGCTGGCCTACGAGTTCAAGGGAAAGCCGGGCGATCCACGCCGTCTTCCGCGCCAGTTCGCGCCGTACCATCTGCGGCTCGACTGGATGATGTGGTTCGCCGCGCTCTCCCCCGCGTACGCCAGGTCCTGGTTCGAGGTCCTGGTCGAGCGGCTCCTGGAGGGCGACCGGGACACGCTGCGGCTGCTGCGCCACTCCCCCTTCCCCGCCGACGCGCCGCCCGTGCACATCCGGGCGCGCGTGTACCGCTACCGCTTCACGACGTGGCGGGAGCTGCGGGAGACGGGGGCGTGGTGGGAGCGGACCTACGTACGGGAGTTCCTGCCGCCGACGCGGCTGAGGTAGACGCGGCGGGCGGCCTCCCCGAAGATCTGCGGGTCCGTCCCGCCGACCAACTCCCGCGCAGCGCCCACGACTTGTTGATACGTGGCCGCGAGGGTGCACACCGGCCAGTCGGAGCCGAACATCACGCGGGCGGGGCCGAAGGCGTCGATGACCGTCTCCGCGTACGGCCGCAGATCGTCGACGGTCCAGCGCGACCGGTCGGCCTCGGTGACCATGCCGGAGAGCTTGCAGAAGGTGTTGGGCAGCGCGGCGAGCGCACGGATGTCGTCCCGCCAGGGCGCGAGCTCCCCCGCCGCGATCGGCGGCTTGCCCAAGTGATCGAGAACAAAGGTGAGTTCTGGGTGCTCGGCGGCGGCCTTCACGCAGGCAGGCAGCTGGTGCGGCAGGACCAACAGGTCGTAGGCGAGCCCGGAGTCCGCGACGGCGGCAAGCCCGCGCCGCACGTCGGACCGCAGCAGCCACTCGGGGTCGGGCTCGCCCTGCACCGGGTGCCGGATGCCCACCAGGTGCCGCCCGCCCGGCAGTTCCCGCAGCTCCTCCAGGGTGTCGCGGACGCCGGGCCAGGTCAGGTCGGTCCAGCCGACGACCCCCGCGACGAGTTCGCTGCGCTCGGCGAGCGCCAGGAACTCGGGCGTCTCCTCGGCGACGGGCACCGTCTGCACGAGCACGGTGGCGTCGACACCGGCCGCCCGCAGTTCGGGGGTCAGCTCGTCGAGGGTGAACGTGCGGCGGATCGGGGCGAGTTCGGGGCCGGTGATCCAGTCCTGGTCGCGTACGGAGAGGTCCCAGACGTGATGGTGCGCGTCGACGATTCCGGGTGTCACGGCAGCTCCCATGCGACGGGCAGTCCGGCGTCCGCGCCTTCGGCGGAGTAGTCGTGGGCGACGTCGAGGAGTTCGTCCATGCGGGCCTGCCAGGCGATGTTCACGGGCAGCTTGTCGAGTTCGGCGAGCATGCGGGCGTAGTCCTCGCATTCGATGACGTGGAACAGGTCGGTTCCGCTGCGCCAGATCGTCCACTGCCGCGCGCCAGCCGCGCGGATCGCGGTGACGAGTTCTTCCGGTACCTCGCGGTGGGCGGCCTCGTACTCGTCGATCAGGTCGGCGCGGACCTTGGTGTGCAGGGCGATTCTCACGCGTACGGCTCCTGTTCCGAGGGGACGGGCACGTCGGCCGCCAGGAGGTCCCGGTCGCGGGCCTCCTGCCAGAACGCGGCGGGCACCTTCGCGGTGAACTGCCGCACGGTGTCGGTGACTTCGGCTGCCGAGCGCGTCCCGACGAGCACGCTGGTGACACCTGGATGACCGAACGGGAAGGCGAGCGCGGCGGCGCGCAGGGTGGTGCCGTGGCGCTCGGCGAGGTCCTTCAGCCGCCGGGCGCGGGAGAGGAGCTCTGGCGGGGCGACGGCGTAGTCGAACGTGCCGCCCTCCCGGGGATCGGCGAGCAGCCCGGAGTTGAAGACGCCGCCGATGACGACGGAGACACCGCGTTCGGCGGCCGAGGGCAGCAGCTCGTCCAACGCGCGCTGGTCGAGCAGGGAGTAGCGGCCCGCACAGAGCACCACGTCCACGTCCGTGTCACGGACGAAGCGGGTGAGCATCGCGGACTGGTTCATGCCCGCGCCGATGGCGCCGACGAGCCCTTCGCCGCGCAGCCGTTCCAGCTCGGGGTATGCCTCGCCGAAGGCCTCCTGCGCGTGGTCGTCGGGGTCGTGGAGGTAGGCGACGTCGATGCGGTCGACGCCGAGCCGGCCGAGGCTCTCCTCGATGGACCGGCGCACCCCGGCCGCGCTGAAGTCCCACACGCGTCGCGTCGCGGCGGGCACATCGAAGCCGTCGGCGCTGTCGTCGCCGCCTCCGCCATCCGGTTCGAGGAGCCGGCCGACCTTGGTGGACAAGGTGTACGAGCCCGTGGGCCGGGTGCGCAGGTACGCGCCGATCCGGCGCTCGGACAGGCCGAGGCCGTAGTGCGGCGCGGTGTCGAAGTAGCGCATGCCCGCGTCCCAGGCCGCGTCCAGGGCGAGGTGCGCCTCCTCGTCACGGACGGGCGTGTAGAGGTTGCCGATGGCCGCGCCGCCGAAACCGAGTGCGGTGACCGGGACGTCGCCGCGGCCGAGTGTGCTGGTGCGCATGCCGGTCACTGTTCCACGGGGCGAAGCCGCAGCCCCTGCATGCCGCCGTCCACGGCGACGGACGTGCCGGTCGTCGCGCCGGACAGGGGGCTCGCCAAGTGGGCGATGGCGCCCGCGACCTCGTCCGCCGAGACCAGGCGCCCGGTGGGCTGGCGGGCTTCGAGGGCGGCGCGTTCGGCGGCCGGGTCGTCGGCCTTGTCGAGGAGCCGGCCGACCCAGGGGGTGTCGGCGGTGCCGGGGTTGACGCAGTTGACGCGGATGCCCTCGCGTATGTGGTCAGCGGCCATGGCGAGCGTGAGGGACAGGACGGCGCCCTTGGACGCCGCGTACAGGGCCCGCTGCGGCAGGCCCGCCGTGGCGGCGATGGAGCAGGTGTTGACGATCGCCGCGTGCTCGGAGGCCCGGAGCGTGGGGAGCGCGGCGCGCGCGACGCGCACCATCCCGATGACGTTGACGTCGAGGACCCGGTGCCATTCGGCGTCCTCGTTGTCGGCGACGGTTCCCTGGGCGCCGATGCCCGCGTTGTTGACGAGTACGTCGAGGCCGCCGAGGTCGCCGGTCGCCGCGGCCACGGCGGCCCGCACGGCGGCGTCGTCCGTGACATCGGCGGCGTACCCGCGCAGTGGCTTCTCCACGTCGGTGATGTCACGGTCGAGCACAGCGACGTCGGCGCCGCGCGCGGCGAGCAGTTCGGCGGTGGCCCGGCCGATGCCGGAGGCGCCGCCGGTGACGAGGGCCTTCAGGCCCGTGAAGTCCTGAACACTGTGGACGCGTGCCTCGCTCATGCGGCGGCTCCGTTCGGGTCGGCGGATTCGGGTACGTTCGTGGCGAGGTCCTTCACCCAGAACTCGCCGTCCGGGTAGGTGAATTCGGCGATGGACGAGGCGTGCATCGTGGCGGAGAAGCCGGGGGCCGTCGGGGCGGCGTAGTGACCCTGGTGGACGACGACGGGGTCGACGAAGTGCTCGTGCAGATGGTCGACGTACTCGATGACACGGTCCTCGGTCGTCCCGGTCAGTGCCACGAAGTCGAACATCGACAGGTGCTGGACGAGTTCGCACAGGCCGACGCCACCCGCGTGCGGGCACACGGGGACGCCGAACTTCGCGGCGAGCAGCAGGATCGCCAGGTTCTCGTTGACCCCGCCGACGCGCGCGGCGTCGATCTGAAGGATGTCGATGGCGCCGGCCTGGAGGAGCTGCTTGAAGACGACGCGGTTCTGCACGTGTTCCCCGGTGGCGACCTTGACCGGAGCGACGCCCCGGCGGATCGACGCGTGCCCCAGGATGTCGTCCGGGCTGGTGGGCTCCTCCACCCAGTAGGGCTCGAACTCGGCGAGGGCGTTGGTCCATTGGACGGCGTCGCCGACGTTCCAGCGCTGGTTGGCGTCGATGGCCATACGGATGTCGGGGCCGACGACCGCGCGGGCGGTGCGGCAGCGGCGGATGTCGTCGTCGAGGTCGGCGCCGACCTTCAGCTTGATCTGGGTGAAGCCGTCGGAGACGGCCTGCCGGGCGAGGCGGGTGAGCTTCTCGTCGCTGTAGCCGAGCCAGCCGGGCGAGGTGGTGTAGCCGGGGTAGCCGCGCTCGACGAGACGCGCGGTCCGGTCGTCGGCCCCCTGCCGCCCCGCCCGCAGCAGCTCCAGGGCCTCCTCCGGGGTGAGGGCGTCGGCGATGTACCGGAAGTCGACCTGGGACACCAGCCACTCGGGGTCCGCCTCGGTGAGGAGCCGCCACAGTGGTTTGGCGGCGCGCTTGGCGGCGAGGTCCCAGGCCGCGTTGACGACGGCGCCGATCGCCATGTGCATCACGCCCTTCTCGGGCCCGAGCCACCGCAGTTGGCTGTCGCCGATCAGGTCGCGGTTGAGGCTGCCGGGGTCGCCGCACAGTGTGTCGAGCGGGCGGCCGACGACGTGGTGGCTCAGCGCGCGGATCGCGGCGACCTGGACGTCGTTGCCGCGCCCGATGGTGAAGGTGAAGCCGTGCCCCTCGTGCCCGTCGGGGTCGTCGGTGCGCAGCACGACGTACGCGGCGGAGTAGTCGGGGTCGGGGTTCATGGCATCTGAGCCGTCCAGCTCCCGTGAGGTCGGGAACCGGATGTCGTACGTGTCGACGGCGGTGACGCGGGGCGGTGTCGAGGACAACGGGGTGCCTTTCGGGCGGAGGCGGGGCGGGAGCGGGGGTCAGTCCTGGGCGCGGCCGGTGGTGACTCGGGCGACCATGAGGGCGAGCAGGATGATTCCGCCGTAGATGGCCTGGATCCAGAAGGACGGCACCTGGGCGAGGGTCAGCATGTTCTGTACGACACCGAGCAGCAGTACGCCGGTCAGGGCGCCGAACATGGTGCCCTTGCCGCCGTCGAGGCTGATGCCTCCGATGACCGCGGCGGCGAACACCGTGAAGATCATGTTGTTGCCCTGGTTGGCGCTGATGGCACCCACGTATCCGGTCTGCATGATGCCTCCGACGGAGGCGAGCACACCCGCGACGACGAAGACACCGAGCATGACGCGCTCGACGCGGATGCCGGCGGCGCGCGCGGCCTCGGCGTTGCCGCCGATGGCGTACAGGGCGCGGCCCACGCGGTGGTACTTGAGGATGAGCCCCGCGACCCCGAACGCGATCGCGGCGAACCACACCGACATCGGGACCCGCAGGAACGTGGAGGTGGCGAGCGCGAAGAACGCGTCGGGCATCCCGAACAGTGTCTTGCCCTTGGTCGCCCCGACGAGCAGTCCGCGCAGCACGATCAGCATCGCGAGCGTCACGATGAACGCGTTGAGCTTCAGCTTGACGACGAGCACACCATTGAAGGCACCGATGCAGGCCCCGGCCACGAGCACCGCCAACAGCGAGACGGCGACGGGGAATTCGGCCCCGAACCCCGACTGCGCGACGGGCAGCACGAGCAGCGCGCCGAACGCGGGCGCGATGCCGACGACCGACTCAAGGGACAGGTCGAACTTGCCGCTGATCAGGACGAGGGACTCGGCGAGCACCACCATCGCGAGGGCGGCGGAGGAACCGAGGATGGAGATGATGTTCTGCTCGGTGAGGAACGAGTCGTTGAGGACGGCGCCGAGGATCAGGAGCAGCAACAGAGCGGGTACGAGGGCGAGTTCGCGTGCGCGGCGGAAGAGGACGTTCTTGGCGCTGCCAAGCCCCTGTGGCGTTTGAGCAGCGGGGTCCGGGGCAGAGCCCCGCGGCCGGGCCGGCGGGGAGGCCGGAGCCTTACTGGTGGACGTCACTGGAAACCCCCTCGATCGACGCGATCAGCGAATGGTCGGCCCACCCCGCCGCGTGCTCCGCGACTACGCGACCGTGAAACAGCACAAGAACCCGGTCGCAGCGCCGAAGGTCGTCCAGTTCGTCCGACACGACGAGGACCGCCGTGCCGTCGTCCCGCGCGCTGTCGACCCTGCGCAGCAGCGATTCCTTCGACTTCACGTCGACCCCGGCCGTCGGATTGATCAGCACGAGCAACCGTGGGTCAGAGGCGAGCGCACGGGCCATCACCACCTTCTGCGCGTTGCCGCCGGAGAGATCGGACACGGCCTGGTCGGGTCCCTCCGCGTGGATGTCGAGCCGCTCGATCAGCTCGCGGGCGAACCGCCGGCGGCTCTCCGTGCCGATGAACCCGCGTCGGCCGAGCCGCCCGAGCACCGACAGCGTGGAGTTGTCGCCGATGGACATCCCGGTGACGAGTCCCTGCTCGTGCCGGTCGCGCGGCACACACCCCACGCCCGCGGCGAGCGCGGCGGACACGTCCCCGAAGGGCAGCGCGCGCCCGTCGAGCCGGGCGACGCCCGACGTCGGCGTGTGCAGCCCGGCCAGGGACTCCGCGAGCGCGATCTTGCCGCTGCCGCTGGACCCCGCGAGCCCGACGACCTCGCCGCGCCGCACGGTCAGGTCCACGTCCTCGTAGGTGTCCGAGGTGAGCCCCGCCACCTCCAGCACGACGGGCTCGACCGAGTCGTCGGCCGCCTGCTCGACGACCGCCTCCGCCGCTGCCGCCGCCTGCTCCGCGACCACCTCTCCCGCCATCGCCTCGACGAGTGCGGGCCGCGGCAGTTCGGCGACCGGGGCGGTGGTGATCCAGCGGGCGTCGCGCAGCACGGTGACCGTCTGGCACACCTCGTACACCTCCTGGAGGTGGTGCGAGATGAACAGGAAGGTCACGCCCGAGTCCTGGAGGGCGCGCATGCGGGCGAAGAGGCGCTCGATCTCGCGGTTGTCGAGCTGTGCGGTCGGCTCGTCGAGCACGATGAACCGGGCGCCGCCGCTCAACGCCCGTGCGATCTCGACCATTTGGCGGTCCTCGACCTTGAGCTCGGCGGTGCGCACGCCGGGTTCGACGCGGACGTCCCAGGTGTCGAGCAGTTCGCGGGCCTCGGCGTCGAGCTTCTTCCAGCTGAAGAAGCCGCGCCGGGCGTGCGGCTGCCGGTTCAGGAACAGGTTCTCCGCGACGGTCAACTCGGGTATGACGGTGGACTTTTGGTAGACGCAGGCGACCTTGGCGCGCCACGCCTCGCGGTCGCCGAGCGGCGGTGCGGGCTCTCCGTCGAAGGTGAGCGTGCCCGCGTCGGCGGCCTGGAGCCCGGTGAGGACCTGGACGAGCGTGGACTTGCCCGCGCCGTTGCGCCCGACGAGCGCGTGGGACTCGCCCGCGCGCACGGTGAGTCGGCCGTCGGCGAGGGCGACCGTGGGCCCGTAGTGCTTGACGATGCCGCGGGCCTCGACCAACGGCGGGGTGGCGGCGGTCACTTGACGGTGTTTCCCCACAGCTCGGGGTCGTCGACGTTCTTCTTGGTGACCAGCGGGGCGGGCAGCTGGTCCTCAAGGGTGCCGCTGGGCAGCTTCACGATCTTCGAGCCGTGGTCGGTGGGTCCCGGCTTGAACTTCTTCCCCTGCATCGCCGCCTTGATGTAGTACATGCCGTACTTGGCGTACGTGTCGGCGGGCTGTGAGACCGTCGCGTCGATCTGGCCCTTGCGGATGGCGTCGAACTCCTGCGGGATGCCGTCGTTCGACACGATCGTGATGTGCTTCGCGGAGCCCGCCTTCTCCAGCATCCCCTTGGACTTGAGGGTCTGCAGCGTCGGCGCGAGATAGACGCCGCCCGCCTGCATGTAGATGCCCTTGATGTCGGGGTTGGCGTTGAGGAGGGTGTCGAGCTTGGAGGCGGCGGTGTCCGACTCCCACTTCGCCGGAATCTCCAGAACCTTCAGCTTCGGATACTTCTCCTTCACGCAGTCCCGGAACGCCTTGGACCGCTCACGCCCGTTCACCGAGGCGAGGTCGCCCATGATCTGGACGACCTTGCCGGACTTCACCTGGCCGCCGAGGTACGTGCAGGCCTTCTTGCCGTACGCGACGTTGTTGGCCCGTACGACCATGGCGACCTTGCCCTTGTCGGGCGCGACGTCCACGGCGACGACCGGGACGCCCTTGCGCTCGGCCTGGTCGAGCCCGGCGCCGATGGCGGCGCTGTCGAGCGGCGCGACGACGAGACCCTTCACACCCTGGTTGAGCTGGTTGTTGATGTCCGTGATCTGCTGCGAGGGATCGCTGTTGGAGTTGACGGTCTTCAGCGCGTCCACGCCCTCGGACTTCGCCATCTTCGGCACGTAGTCGTTGTACGACTGCCAGAACGGCGAGGTCAGCAGCGGCAGGATGACACCCACCTTGCCCTTGCCGTCGCCTCCTCCGCCACCACCCGCGCCGGCCGCGGTGTCCTTGGTGCTGCCGCAGGCGGTGAGCGCGAGGGCGGCGCAGCCCAGCAGGGCCACCGCGCTCAGCCCTCGCCGCCTGGAACTACGGGCGCGCTGCGCCCCGTTCCCCCTGGTCGTTCCCTTCGAGTCCATCGTGGTGCCAGTCATCGGACTGCTCCTCGGCTCCTGAAGTCATGGGCGCGGTCGGCCCCCGCCCTTCCGGTTCCGGCCCGCGCCGAGATATTTATCAGACCACTTCGGGGCGCCAACACCCTTCGTAGGCAAGTTTTCTCGGTATTTACGCCCTCTGGTGCCGCGAAGAGGTCCGACTTCCCTTGTAGTGGTCCGACCACCTGGCTGGTTACACTGCGCGGCATGCAGAAGGCCACGGTCACCCAGCGGGCCATTGAGCAGCTCAAGGTGATGATCGGCAGCGGGGAGCTCCAGCCGGGCCAACGGCTGCCCACGGAGCGGGATCTGGCGGTGCAGCTCGGCATCTCGCGCAGCTCCATGCGGGAAGCGATCCGGGCACTCACCGTGCTCGGCGCCCTGGAGGCGCGGCACGGATCCGGCATCTACGTCACGCAGTTGGAGGCCGGCGACCTCCTGGAGACGTTCGGCGTGGTGGCCGACCTGTCACGCGGGCCCCAGCTCGTAGAGCTCCTGGAGGTGCGCCGCATCCTGGAATCGACGGCCACGGCGCTCGCGGCGGCCCGCATCACCCGCACCCAACTCGCCGAGGTCGAGGACCACTTGGCGGCGATGGAGGCGACGGACGACCCGGACGAGATCCTCTCCCACGACCTGGCGTTCCACCGCACGATCGCCGCGGCCGCGGGCAACGACACGATGGCGGCGATCCTGGAGGGCCTGTCCTCCCGCACCTTCCGCGCCCGCGTCTGGCGCGGCTACGAACAGGAGGGCGCCTTCGAACGCACCCGCCGCGAACACGCCCGCATCCTCCGCGCCCTGACCGCCCACGACCCAGAGGCGGCGCGGGCCGCTGCCGCGGCGCATGTGGGTGAGGTGGAGGAGTGGTTGCGGGGACAGTTGGGCCCGGGAGATCGTGGAGCATGACCTCGGACGACTGGCAACTCACCGAAGACGTCGAGGACTTCCTCGCCCGGGCAGACAAGTTCCTGCGCTCCCGCCCCGCCCTGCACAACACACCGTTGACGGACATCGAGAAGCTGCGGATCGGTGGCCCCGGAGCACAGGGCGACGAGACGGCCGTCTTCGGTCGGCTGGAGTCGGCGGGCGAGGTCCGCGCCGTCTTCTATCGCACGCCGCGCGGCCGTCTGGGCCTCACGCCCCTGTCCGCCCGTCGGACCGACCGCCTCGCCGCCCAACTGGCCGACCTGGGCCATGCCCCCGCAGACGTCATCGCGGACCGGGCGACGGCCGCGGCTTTCGCCGAGGCATGGCAGCGGCACACCGGCGCGACGGCGGACCCCTTCTGGCGGACCCACCTCTACCGGCTCGGCACACTCACCGCGCCGCAGCCCGGTCCGGACGGACGGGGGCGTCCGACGGGAGACCGCGACCATGAGCAACTCGTGCGCTGGTGCCGTGAGTTCTGCGTCGACGTCGGCGAGCAGGCGTCCATCAGCCTGATCGACGCCGGGGCCTGGGCCGATTCACGCTTCGGTGACCGGCACTTCACGTTCTGGGAGACCCCGGACGGCGCGCCCGTCTCCATGGCGGCCGGCACCTCGCTCGTCGGAGACATGATCCGGATCGACCCCGTCCACACCCCCGCCGAGCACCGGGGGCGCGGTTACGCGGGCGCCGTGACGGCCGAGGCCGCCCGGGCCGCACTGGCCGCCGGCGCGACGGACGTCGTCCTGTTCACCGACCCGGACAACCCGACCAGCAACGCCCTCTACCAGCGCCTCGGATTCGTCCACGTCGCCGACTTCGCCGGGTACCGGTTCTCCTACGCCGCCCCGCCGGCGGGGCGCTAGCGCAGGCCCTGCGCTCACCCCGCGGCCGCGACCTCCAGGGCCGTCAGAAGCAGCTCCAGCGCCACCTCGAACGAACTCCCCGCCATCAGCGGCAAGTACGCGCGCGCCGCGCCGAGTTGGGGATGCGTATCGGCCGACAGGTTCGCGTACTCCGCCGTCCACGCCCGGTCGTCCGCCTCCCGCCGCTCCGCGGGCAGCGCCAGATACGCGGCGTCGAGGGCCGCGTGGCCGAGGACCGTGTCGACGAAGGCGGAGTAGTGCCGCACCGCGTCCTCGTCCCCGAAGCCGGCCCGCCTGAGCAGCCCGACCCCCGCGTCGACGGCCCGGAACTCGTGCGCCCGCCGCGTCACCCGGTACGAGGCGAGCGCCGCCACCCGCGGGTGTGTGCGGTACTCCCGGTGGATGCGCAGGCCGAACTCGCGCAGTCCGTCGCGCCAGGCCATCCGCTCGGGGTGGAAGCCGTCCATGGCCTCGCCGATGATCCGGTCGGAGACGGCGAGCAGCAGGTCGTCCGTGCTGTGGAAGTAACGGTAGAGCGCGCTCGGGTCGCAGCCCAGCGCCGCGCCGAGCCTGCGCACGCTCAGCGCGTCGGCTCCGTGCTGCCCGACCAGGCGCAGCGCGCAGTCGACGATGACGTCCTCGGACAGCAGCACCCCCGACCTGGTCGGCTTGCGGCGCCGCCGCTCCACCGGGATCCGCCCTTCCGGCACGGCACTCTCCCCTCCTCCGCCCGACACGTCCCGCTTATGACAACACCATTGACGCAAGCTGACAAGGCCGATTTGATCGCGGTCGCCGCCCCCCGCGCACCTCCCACTCCCCTGCCTCCCCTGCCGTCAGGAGATCGATCATGAGAAGCGAACCACCGGGCCTGCGCCGCTCCCTCGGCGTCGTCGACGGCATCGCCATGGCCGCGTCGAGCACCGCCGCGACCACCAGCATCGGCATCGGGATGGGTTCCCTCGCCGCGACGGTCGGGCTGCACGCGCCGGCGGTCCTGCTCGTGGCGTTCCTGCCGATCCTGGGGATCGCGGTGGCGTACGCGCGCCTCAACCGCCAGGAGCCGAACATGGGCAGCGGCTACGTCTGGGTGGGCCGTTCGCTCGGCCCCTGGCTCGGCTTCCTCACGGGCTGGGTCACCCTCGTCGGCACGCTGGTCTTCATGGCGTACACGAGCGCGGTGACGGGCTCGGTCTTCCTCCAGTTCGCCAACAAGGCAGATCTGCATACGCTGTTGGGGGTCGACCTCGACCCGAACTCGACGGCTCTTTCGACCGTCGTCGGACTGCTCGTGCTCACCGCCGTCACCGTCACCGCGGTCACCGGCGTCCGCAAGGCGACCCGCCTCCAGGCGTGGCTGCTCGTCTTCGAGTACGTGGTGCTGCTCGGCTTCTGCGGCTGGTCCCTGGTCACCGGCTCGCACGCCTTCCAGTGGTCATGGTTCAACCCGTTCGACATCCATGGCGGCACGGCCTTCGCACAGGGGCTGGTCCTCGCGGTGTTCTTCTTCTGGGGCTGGGACGCGGCGTTCGCGGTGACCGAGGAGACGAAGGACGTGCGGGACGCGGGGCGCGGCGGGCTGATCGCCCTGTTCGCGATGCTCGCGCTGTTCCTCTACGGTTCCGTGGCCTTCCAGCGCGAGATGTCGCTGCCCGAACTCGTCGAGCAGGGCCCGCAGGCCCTCACCTACCTCGGCGCGAAGCTCGCCGACGAGCCGGTGGCCAGCCTGCCACTGCTCGCGCTGCTGTTCTCGGCGGTGGCGTCCCTGCAGGCCGGCGTGATCCCGACGGCGCGCGGGCTGCTCGCGATGGGCCGGGACCGCACGATGGGCCAGGTGTGGACACGGGTGAGCCCCCGCTACGGTTCGCCGGCCGCGGGCACCGTCGTCGTGATGTCGATCGCGGCGGCGGTGGCCCTGCTCGCCCTGGCGATACCGAAGTTGAACGAGATGATCCTCGCCGCGGTGAACTCCATCGGGCTCACCGTCGCCCTCTACTACGGCCTCACGGCCCTCGCCTGCTCGGTCCGTTTCCGCTCGCTGCTGCGCACCGCGCCCCGGGAGGCGGTGCGCGCGGTGCTCGTGCCGGGGCTCAGCGCGCTCGCGCTGCTCGGCATCGGGGCGTACCTGGCGTACTCGTACGCGACGATGAGCGACCACTTCGAACTGTCGCCGGACAACGGCTGGTTCATGCTGGCGGTGCCGTCGGCGATCGTCGCGTCCGGTTTCGTGATGGCCGCCGTCGCCAAGTACGGGCGCCGCTCCCCGTACTTCAGGACCGGGCGCGGCACGGACGCCGACGCCGTGGAACTGGCCGGGCCGACGGCCAACTGACCGCCACCCCTCACAACACCCGTACATGCACTAGGAGTTGAGACCATGACCGCACCCGCCGACCTCGTCTTCACCGGTGGACCCGTCCACACCGGCTCCCCCGCCCGCTCCCGCGCCACCACGGTCGCGGTGCGGGGCGAACGGATCGTCGCCGTCGGCCACGACGAGGTGCGCGAGTTGATCGGTCCGCGGACCGAAGTGGTCGACCTGGCGGGGAAGTTGCTGGTCCCCGGCTTTCAGGACGCGCACGCGCACCCCGTCGGGGCCGGCATGGAGATGGGCCAGTGCGACCTGAGCGGCTCGACGACGCTCGCCGACTACCGGGAGCAGATCGCCGCGTACGCGAGCGCGCATCCGGATGCCGAGTGGATCACCGGAGGCGGCTGGGCGATGGAGGCGTTCCCGGGCGGGCTGCCGACGGCGGCCGAGCTGGACGCCCTGGTGCCGGACCGGCCGGTGTACCTCGTCAACCGCGACCACCACGGCGCCTGGGTCAACTCCCGCGCCCTCCACGCCGCCGGGCTCGACGCCCGCACCCCCGACCCGTCCGACGGCCGCATCGAGCGCGACGCGGACGGCACACCGACGGGCATGCTCCAGGAGGGCGCCGCGAACCTCGTCGGACGACTGCTTCCCCCGGTCACCCGCGAGGAGAAGATCGCGGGCCTGCTCCGCGCCCAGGAGCACCTGCACTCCCTCGGCGTCACGGCCTGGCAGGACGCCATCCTCGGCGATCACGCCAACCTGACCGACCCCACGGACGCGTATCTGGCGTGCGCGGACGACGGCCGGCTCACCGCGCGTGTCGTGGGCGCGCTGTGGTGGGACCGGGCGCGCGGCACCGAGCAGATCCCGGAACTGCTCGCCCGGCGCGAGGCCGGCACCCGTGGCCGCCTCCGCTCGACGACCGTGAAGATCATGCAGGACGGGGTCGCGGAGAACGGGACGGCGGCGCTGCTCGGCCCGTATCTCGACGGCTGCGGCTGCCGCTCGGACAACAGCGGGATCAGCTTCGTACCGCCCGAGGCGCTGAAGAAGTACGTGACCGAGCTGGACGCCCACGGTTTCCAGGTGCACTTCCACGCGCTCGGCGACCGAGCCGTCCGCGAGGCACTCGATGCCGTGGAAGCGGCACGGGGGGCCAATGGTTGGACCGGCACACGCCCGCACCTCGCGCATCTCCAGGTCGTGCACCCCGACGACATCGGCCGGTTCCGGGAACTGGGCGCGACGGCGAACATGCAGGCGCTGTGGGCCGCGCACGAGCCGCAGATGGACGAGCTGACGATCCCGTTCCTCGGGGCGGAGCGCTCGGCCCGGCAGTACCCGTTCGCGGCGCTGCTGCGGGCCGGGGCGACGCTTGCGGCGGGCAGCGACTGGCCGGTGAGCAGCCCGGATCCGCTGCAGGGGATCCATGTCGCGGTGAACCGGGTCCTTGCGGATGCGCCTGCGGGGACGCCGGTGTTCCTGCCGGAGCAGCGGATCGGGCTCGGCGACGCGCTGGCCGCGTACACCTCCGGCAGCGCGTACGTGAACCATCTGGACGCGGAGACGGGGTCCATTGCGGCGGGGGGCTTGGCGGATCTCGTCGTGCTGGACCGGGATCCGTTCGCCGGGCCCGCGACGGAGATCGGCGCGACGCGGGTCGCGCAGACCTTCGTGGGGGGCCAACGGGTCTACCGTTCAAGCCCCTCCGGCGATTGAGGAGCGGGGTCCGGGGCAGAGCCCCGCGACCCCGACCACAGCCCGGCGAACTAATCCACGCTGGGCAGAATGTGCGGCTCCGCCAAATCGTCCTCGTAGCCCGCGAGGCGGATCGGCGCCGACCTCGCCCAGACGTCGAGACTGCCGAGCTTCTCCGGCCTGCGCCGGCCGGCCCGCTCGGCTCGGTCCTTCGGGCTCTGTTCGCGATTCGTCTTCTCTGGTGTCACCGCGCACTCCTTGTGTGTCGGGTAACCCGCTTCGGCAGTCCGGCCCAGCGTCGCGCGGGGTCCGGCGCCCGATCGGGCTTGTGTAGAGGGCCAGTTCGGGCGCGGTGGCGCCGGTTGTCGCTGGTGGGGTCGGCCGTGGTTCTCGGTCTCTCCCTGTACGGCCACCATGGGTCAAGGTGTCGGACCCACTTGCGGTAACCGTGCGGCTACAGCCTAACCATATGAGCGGGGGCCCGCTCACTGGGGCTGAAATCTCTGGGTCTTTCGGAGGTCGCCCGGCGTTCATTCAGCCACGGGCACCCGCCCCGGCGCGACGGGTTTTCGCTCGTACGAGGGCACTTCAGGACATCACGGCGTGTCGCCGGGCGATGCTGACGCGGCCCCAGGCGCCGCCCGGGGCCACCGGGGCGCGTGGGGCGGGGCGGCCGACGCCGGAGATCGGCGTCAGATTGGCGTCAACTCGCCCCTTTCCGCCGCATGCTACTCGCCCTCGACCGGCACCCTCTCCGCCTCCGCACGCCCACGCAGTGCCCGTACGAGGAAGAAGCCGGCCACCAGCACGACGGACGCGACCAGGACGAGCAGGTCCGGCACGCGGCCGCCCATGCCGCGCGCCCACTGTTCGGCGGCGAACGAGTCGTCGACGTCGAGGAGTCCGGGGAGCGCCGTCGTCCCGTCGAACACGAGGAAGAGTGTGCCGAGCACCAGGAAGAACAGGCCGGAGGCCAGCGACGTCGAGTGCGTCTCGAAACGGCCGATGCGGACCGGACGGCCACGCAGCCACCGCTTCCCGCCAAGATCGAACCGTTCCCACAACAGGGCGAGCAGGAACAGCGGCACGGCCATCCCCAGGGCGTACACCGCGAGCAGCGCCCCGCCGTACACCGGGTGTCCGCCGAGCGCCGCGACCGTGAGGACGCTGCCGAGGATCGGTCCCGCGCAGAATCCGGCGAGGCCGTAGACCGCGCCGAGCGCGTACACCGACACCGCGTTGGTGGGGCGGATGCGGCCGGAGAGTTCCGACATGCGGCGCGAGGCGAAGCCGCGTCCCGCGATCTGCAGCACCCCGAGCGCGATGATCAGCCAGCCCCCGACGGAGACGAGCAGATCCCGGTTGCCGTAGAAGAAGCGGCCCGCGTACGAGCCGGCGGCGCCGAGCGGGACCAGGGTGGTGGCGAGCCCCAGGTAGAAGACGCCGGTGCGGGCGACGAGCCGGGTCGGGCTGTCGATGGAGTACGCGAAGAACGCGGGCAGCAGCAGAGCGCTGCACGGGCTCAGCAGGGCGAGCAGGCCGCCGAGGAACGCCGCGAAGTAGCCGATGTCGCTCACTTGCCGCCGCCGGACTTCGCGGACTGCGCCTTCGCCGCCTCGATGGCCTGCTCGAACGCGGCCTCGGGCTGCGCGCCCGCGATGGGCTGCCCGTTGATGAGGAAGGACGGCGTGGAGGTGGCGCCGAGCGCGTACGCCTCGTCGCTGTCCTGCTTCACCGCAGCCCGCGCCGCCTTGCCCTCGCGGTCGGTGCGGAACCGGTCGAGGTCCTTCACGCCGGACTCGCGGGCGAGCGCGTCGAGGCGGTCGGCGCCGAAACCCTTGTCCTTGGCCCCGTCGGCGTACGCCGCCTTGTGGAACTGCCAGAAGCGGCCCTGCTGTCCCGCCGCCCACGCGGCGCGCGCGGCGGACTGCGAGTCGGCGCCGAAGATAGGGAAGTTGCGCCACTCGATGCGCAGCGTGCCGTCGTCGACGTACTTCCTCACCAGGTCGGGTTCGGTGTCGCGGGCGAACTTCCCGCAGTAGCCGCACTTGAAGTCGGCGTACTCGATGAGGACCACGGGGGCGTCCGCGCGGCCCTGCGCGAGCGGGTCCTTGGCGTCGCGCCGGGCGAGCTTGGTGAGCTTGTCGGTCAGCTCGTCGTTGGCCTCGGTGCTGTCCGCCTGCTGATCGGACACGTCGGCCACGTCGGTACGGGCCTCGGGCCTGGTCGCGGTGTACGAGACGGTGCCGAGGAGGATCGCGGCCACGGCGACGGCCGCCGCGATCGCGGCTGAGCGGCGCTGCTTGGTGCGGGTGGTGGTGTTCTTGGGCATGACGAAGTCGTCCTTGCGTGCGTGAGGAAGGCGTGATGACGGGTGGGGCGGGGCGTCATCTACACGCGCAGGACGGACAGTTCGACCGGTGAGGGCGGATCATTGGGCGGCGGCGGGCCACGGCCCGCCGGGGGCGGCGGCACGATGCCCGTGAGCGGCGCGGTGGCGCCGTGCCCGTGTGCGTACGCGAGCGGGGCGAGGAGTTCGTGAGCACTCGTGCCGCGCGAGGGCACGCCCTGGCGGCTGTCGGGGGCGTTCTGTCCCTGCCGGTCGCAGTCGGGTGTGCCGCCGGGCGACGTCACTTGCTGTACGGACGCGAGGGCCGGGGCCGGTCCGGCGGGAGCGCCGCCGAAGTCGCTGCCCCATGCCGCGCCCAGCACGGTGACCAGGAGGGTCACCAGGAGAGCGGGAACGGTGAGGCGGCGCATGCGGCAATTCTGCACCATGGAGGAAAGGGGACAGCGTTCACGTCCTGTTGACCGGTGGGTCGGCTCGGCCTCAGTTCACCATGGTCTGCTTCCGGGCAGGCTGCGGAAGAGCTTCGGGAGGAGTCGTCCATGGAACGCGTCGAACTACGCACCGTCGAAGAGCTGATGGCCTCGTTGAACGCCTGCCGGGGCGCCTGGGACACCCCGGACCGCAGCGGCGACCCCGTCGATCTGCACGATCACGCGCTCCAGACGGCGGCACTGCTGCGCCGCTCCCGGCCCAGTGACAAGGAGTTGCAGGTCGCGGGGCTCGTCCACGACCTCGGGCATCTGCTGTGCCCGGGGGACGACGCGGGGCACGCGGACCGCGCGGCGGACGCGGTGCGCGGGCTGCTCGGCGAGCGGGTGGCACAGCTCGTAAGGCTGCATGTGCCGGCGAAGCGGTATCTGGCGACGAGCGAGCCGGGGCGCGGTCTGTCCGCGCAGAGCGCGCTGACGCTGGGCGTTCAGGGCGGGCCGATGACGTCCGGGGAGGTGGCGGCGTTCGAGGCGGACCCGCACGCCGAGGACGCGGTGACGGTGCGGCAGGCGGACGATGCGGGCAAGGTGGTGGGGCTCGACGCGGGGGTCATGGAGGACTGGCTCCCGGTGCTCGAACTCGTGGCGGCCACTCATGCTTCGTACGTGCGCTAGCACCTCCACGAACGGCGCACGAACCATGCACAGCTGACGCATCGTCATGTACCGGCCGTGCGTGAGACCGTACGCGCATGGCTGCGTCCTCGATGGCTCTCACGGATCACCCGCGTGTGCTCGACGGCAGGGCGGCCGTCGTGACCGGCGCCTCGCGCGGCATCGGCCGTGCGATCGCGGAGGAACTCGCCGACTGCGGCGCCCAGTTGTGTGTGACCGCCCGGGATCCGGCCGGGGTGCGGGAGGCCGTCGCGGCACTGCGGGCACGCGGCGCGGACGCGGTGGGCGTGCCCGGGTCCGTGGCTGATCCGGCGCATCTGTGGGAGGTGACGGAGCGGGCGATGGCGGAGTTCGGGCGGGTCGACATCGTCGTGAACAACGCCGCGACCAACCAGCCGTACGGGCCGCTCATGGACGCCGATCCGGATGCCTGGCGCACGGCCTTCACGGTCAACGTGGAGGCGCCGCTGCGTCTGGTGCAGTGCGCGTGGCGGGCGTGGATGAGCGAACACGGCGGCGCCGTCGTCAATGTGTGCACGGAGGGCGCGGGCCATGTCGGCCCGAACGTCGGCGCGTACGGCACCAGCAAGGCGGCACTGCTGCACCTGACCGCTCAACTGGCGGGCGAGATGGGCCCGTTGGTGCGCGTCAACTCCGTCTCCCCCGGCCTTGTCCGCACCGAGATGGCCCGCTTCGTGTGGGAGCGGGCCGAGGAGTCGGTGGCGGCGGGCCTTCCGTCCGGGCGGATCGGGGAGCCACAGGACGTGGCGCGGGCGGTGCGCTGGCTGGTGTCGGACGAGGCGTCCTGGATCACCGGGGCGGACCTACTGGTGGACGGCGGTACGCGGGTGCGCGCCGCCTCAGCGGGCGGCGCGTCGAACGACGCCGTCCACCAGCAGTTGCGTCACCACTTGCCGGGCTCGTAGTCCTTCAGGAAGACGCCGTACACGTCGTCGCCCGCCTCGCCGCGCACGACGGGGTCGTAGACGCGGGCGGCGCCGTCGACGAGGTCGAGCGGGGCGTGGAAGCCCTCCTCGGCGAGGCGCAGCTTGTCGTAGTGCGGGCGCTCGTCGGTGATCCAGCCGGTGTCGACGGAGGTCATGAGGATGCCGTCGGCCTGGAACATCTCGTGGGCGCTGGTGCGCGTCACCATGTTCATCGCGGCCTTGGCCGCGTTGGTGTTCGGGTGGCCGGCGCCCTTGTAGCCGCGGCCGAAGACGCCCTCCATCGCCGAGACGTTCACGACGTACGCGCGGCCGCTCTCCGCCTTCTTCGCGGCGTCGGACATGGCCGGGCGCAGCGCGCTGATCAGGATGAACGGCGAGGTGTAGTTGCAGAGCTGGGTCTCGAGGAGCTCGACCGGGGAGATCTGGTCGATGGTCTGCACCCAGGTGTTGGACTCGACGACGTCGGGGACGAGTCCGCCCGCGTCGATCGCGGAGCCGTCGAGGTGTCGCTCGACGCTCGCGTTGCCCGCGACGAGCGCGAGGTCGGCGACCTTCTGGGCGTCGATGCCGCTGGTGCCCAGCGGCAGCGCCTGGATGCCGTCGACGGAGCCCGAGTTGAAGGCGCCGATGACGGTGTGCGGCGGCAGCTCGCCCGCGGGCAGCGGCGCGCTCTCGCCGTCGACGAGCGCGGCGTAGGCGGAGGGCAGGCGGCGCACGGTCTGCGTCGCGTTGTTGATGAGGATGTCGAGCGGCCCGGCGGCGGCGACCTGCTCGGCGAGGGCGACGGCCTGGCCCGGGTCGCGCAGGTCGAGGCCGACGACCTCCAGTCGGTCGATCCACTCCGCCGAGTCCTCCATCGCCTTGAAGCGGCGGATGGCGTCCTTGGGGAAGCGGGTGGTGATCGTGGTGTGCGCGCCGTCGCGCAGCAGGCGAAGGGCGATGTACATGCCGATCTTGGCGCGGCCGCCGGTGAGCAGGGCGCGCTTGCCGGTGAGGTCGGCGCGGGCCTCGCGCTTGGTCCTGTTCAGGCGGGCGCAGACGGGACAGAGCTGGTGGTAGAAGTAGTCGACTTCCACGTAGCGGGTCTTGCAGGTGTAGCAGGAACGGGGGCGCTGGAGTATCCCCGCGAGCCTGCCTTCCTCGGTCTGCGAGGAGGGCAGGATTCCCTCGGTCTCGTCGTCGATGCGCTGCGCGGACCCGGTCGCCGTCGACTCGGTGACCGCCTTGTCGTGAGCGGTCTTGGCGGCGCGGCGCTCCTGCCGACGGCGCTGCTTCACGGTCCGGTAGATCCCGGCGGTGGCCCTGCGGACGGTGATCGCGTCGGGGTGGTCGACGTCGATCTTGTCGAGCTCCTCGAGGACGGCGAGGCAGACGGCGAGTCGCTCGGGGTCGATGCCGGGGCCGAGGGCGGGATCGTCGTGCTCGGCGGTGTCCGTGCCCTCGGCGGCGTCGGCGGCCTGGTTGTCCTCTGTCACGGTCATCGCCGCTGCTGTTCCTCGTGTCGCTCGTGCCGCGAGGAATCCGTCTGGGGCCGCGCGGCTGCCAAAAGGCGGCACCTTACAGGTCTCTCGGTTGATCCCGCCAGATCCGGAGGATACTGGCGGGAGTGGGGTCGACCAAATGACGGGCGTCACTCCGCCTCGGGCTCCGGCCGGTCCCGGGCGTCCTGCACCTTCGTCCGGTACAGCCACAGCAGGACGCCGGTGGTGAGGACGCCGAGCGCCACGGCCAGCTCCTTGTACCCCCCGTAGCCACTCACGGAAAAGCCCGTGGCGCCGACGACGAGGATGACCAGGAGGAGGCCCGCGAGGGCCCAGGCAGCGGGCACGAACACGTTCGGCAGCCGGATCGGCCGGGCCATGTCGGGGCGGTCGCGGCGCAGCAGCGCGAAGCCGGACAGGGCCAGGACGTGGGTGAGGATGTAGCCGAGGTTCCCGGTGACGATGATCGCCAACGGGGTGCGCAGCGTGGTGAGCGCCACGATGTTCAGGATCAGGGCGACGACCAGGGCTCTGGCGGGGACCCCTCGCCTGTTGAGGACACCGGCCTGCCGGATCGTCGTGCCCTCGACACCCATGTGATAGAGCACACGGGAGCCGTCGGCAAGGCCCGTGATCATGATGAGCAGCAGCGAGCCGATGAGGAAGACGACCATGAGGTCGGCGCCGCCGCCGATGAGGCGCTGGAACGCGGTGACGTAGAAGGTGGTCGGCTCCGCCGCGATGGGACCCTCGCCCACGTACCCCCCGAGAGCGAGCGGCATCAGCACGAACACGCCGAGGCAGAACAGGACGCCGGCCCGCAGGGCGCGCGAGGTGTCCTTGACGGTGTCCCTGTACTCGGGGGCGAAGGTCGCGCAGACCTCCACGCCGAACGAGGTCCACGCCATGATGTACAGCCACACCAGCGCCTCGCGAAGCCCCGCCGCGCCGCCGTGCAGGCTCCAGTGCAGGTTCGCCGCGGACCAGTCGCCGCTGAGGAACGGGCCGACGATGAACACCGCGAGTGGCACGAGGAGCATGGCGCCGGTGACGTAGACGACACCCATCGCGACGTGCAGGCCGGTCATCGCGGCGGCGAAGAGCAGCACGATGACGACGAGGCCGACGGCGACGGGGAAGTCGACGGTGACGGGGCCGAGGCTCCACGACCAGTCCTGGCCGGGGAACCACTGGGCCTGTACGAGGGAGCCCACGATGCCCGCGTACACGGCGAGCGCGGTGGACCAGGGGAACCAGTAGCCGATGCTGGCGAGCGGGCCGACGACCGGTGCGCGCGATCTCCAGCCCTCGGTGGCGTAGTGGGTGATGCCGCCGGAGGACTCGGGGAACATCGCGGCGAGTTCGGTGTAGATCCAGTTCGCGGCGGTGGCCAGGACGGTGGCGAAGGCCCACAGGGCGAGGGCGCCCCACGCGCCGAGTCCGCCGATGGAGCCGCCGAGGGAGGCGATGAGCGCGGCGGGCATGGTGAGCGACAGGGCGAAACCGTCGTACCAGCGCATCTTCTTGCCGAGGGCGGCCTGGGCGGGGGCCGGTCCCGTGGCCGGGGGCCGGTTGCTGTTGTCGAGTCGGGAGGACATGCGTGATCCCCTTCGGGGTGCATGGGGGGTGCGGCGGGGCGCGGGCCCCGCCGTCGTGAGGGCCGGGTTCTCAGAGGTCGAGGACGAGGCGGCTGCCGAGGCAGCGCGAGACGCAGAGCATCATGGTGGTGGCGGTGCGCTTCTCCTCGTCGGTGAGGAGGTCGTCGCGGTGGTCGGGGTCTCCTGCCAGGACCTTGGTCTCGCAGGATCCGCACAGGCCCATCTCGCAGGACGAGTCGACGGCGACCCCCGCGCCGCGGACGGCGTCGAGCACGCTCCGGTCGGCGGGCACGTCGACATCGATCCCGGAGCGCTCCAGCCGGACGGTGAACGCCCCGTCCGTGCCAGCCGGTTGGGGCGCCGGTGTGAAGCGTTCCGTGCGGACGGGGCCGGGGTGCGCGGCGCGGACCGCGTCGAGCAGTCCCGGCGGGCCGCAGGCGTGGACGGTGGCGTCGGGCCACTCGGCGAGGAATCCGGCGAGGTCGGGCCGGCCGGTCTCGTCCTCCGGGGCGAGGGTGACGGATCCGTCGGGCAGTTCGTCGAGGAAGGCCATGGTGGCGCGGGAGCGGCCGCCGTACAGCAGCCGCCACGGTGCGCCGCGCGCGGCGAGCCGGCGGGCCATGGGGAGCAGCGGGGTGATGCCGATGCCGCCTGCGACGAGCAAATGCCGTCCCGCGTCGGCGAGTTCGAAGTTGTTGCGGGGGCGCGAGACCGTCAGCAGGCCGCCGGGGCGCAGCTCGTCGTGGACGTGGGCCGAGCCGCCGCGACCCTCGGGCACCCGCAGCACGGCGACGCGGTAGTGCCCGAGGTCGGCGGGGTCGGAGCAGAGCGAGTACTGCCGTACGAGGCCGGGGGCGAGGTGCAGATCCAGGTGGGCGCCGGGCGTCCAGGGGGCGAGCGGGGCTCCGTCCGGACGGGCCAGGGTGAGCGCCACCACGCCGTCGGCGACGCGCTCCACGGCGCGGACCAGGAGGCGGTCCACCGCGGGTTCGGGGGTGCCGGGGGCCATCGCGCTATCCCTGCCCGGAGGCGAGCGCCGCCTCGGTGCGGCGCATCAACTCGCCGAACGCGCGCCGGTAGTTGAGGGTGAACAGGTCGGCGGGCGCGGAGAACTCGGGCACCTCACCGTCCCAGGGGACCTCGCGCGGCCGGATGTTCTCCACGATCGGCAGGTCCTCCAGGTAGACCATCTCCTCGACGCGCAGACACTCCTCGATCGAGTCGCCCTGGAAGTCTCGGTCGTTGGCGACGCCCCAGAAGATCTTGACCTGCTCGTAGGAGACCGGGGAGGGGAATCCGGCGACGATGCGCAGGCCCGCCCTCGCGTAGTGGTAGCTGATGCTGGCGAGGCCCGGTGCGGTGCACTGGTAGGCCATCATGCAGTCGCCCTGGGCGGCCCAGTCGCCGCTGCCCGCGTCCAGGGGGCGCTCCATGTGCACGTCGAGTCCGTCGCGGCGCACTTCGAGGGGCTCGACGACCTCCGGGGTCGGCCCCATGGACACCTGGTGGACGAAGGGGAAGTGCGCGACGTCGCGGAAGTTCTCGATGGCGACGGCGACTCCGGTGGGCGAGTGGAGCGGCTCGGCGGCCAGCCACTGAAGGTCCCGTCCGCGCCAGGCCTCGGGGTCGTACAGCTCGGTGACGGGTTCCTCCAGCACGGTCCACACGTGCCCGAAGCGTTCGACGGCCGGGTACACCGGAACCTTCGCCTTCGGCGGGATACGGCCCTGGTCGGCGAGGGAGGGCACGTACGTGCACCCGCCGTCCGCGCCGTCGAAGCGCCAGCCGTGGTAGGGGCAGCCGATCGAGCGGCCGTGGACCTTGCCGAGGGAGAGGTCGGCGCCGCGGTGCGGGCAGCGGCGGGCGGTGACGCGGGCGGTGCCTTCGTCGTCGCGGAACACGGTGAGCTGCTCGCCGAGGAGGACGGCGGGCTGCGGCGCGCCGAGGTCGACGGAGCGGGCGACGGGGAACCAGGAGTGGCGCATGGCGCGCTCTGCCTGCTCGCGTTTGCTGAGGGTGCGGGTCTGCTGGGTCATCAAGAGCCCTTGTCTGTACGGGGTGGGGTCCGGGTCAGATGCCGACGACGAGGGCGCCGCCGTTGACGGGGATCGTCTGGCCGGTGATGAACGAGCCGGTGTCGGCGGCGAGGAAGGCGACCACGTCGGCGATCTCCGAGGGCTGGGCGATCCGCCCGATGGGCACGGCGGCCAGTTCGGCCTCGTAGTTGCCGTCGGGCACCATGCGGGTGGCGACGGCGCCGGGCGCGACGGCGTTGACGAGGATGCGTTCGCCGGCGAACTCCTGGGCGAGGGTCTTCATCAGGCCCAGCTGGGCGGCCTTGGACACCATGTAGCCGTAGCTGTGACCGTCGGGGACCTGCCCCCACTGCGAGTTGACGAAGATGACGCGGGCGGTGTCGCTGCGGCGCAGTTCGGGC
Organism: Streptomyces sp. NPDC002795; assembly: GCF_042888725.1. NCBI lineage: Bacteria > Bacillati > Actinomycetota > Actinomycetes > Kitasatosporales > Streptomycetaceae > Streptomyces > Streptomyces sp. NPDC002795. The sequence continues at coordinate 774,647 of NZ_JBIAQB010000003.1, read as the reverse complement.
AGGGCGGCGCGGGTGAGGTGCAGCGGGGCCCAGACGTTGACCGCGAGCAGCCGGGCGAAGTCGGCGTCGTCGGTGTCCGCGAGACCCGTCATGGAGTGGATCAGGCCGGCGTTGTGCACGAGGATGTCGATCCCGCCGAGCGCGGCGACGGCCCCTGCGACCAGCTTCTCGGCCTGGTCGCGGTCGGTGATGTCGGCGGTGAACGGCACGGCCGTGCCGCCCGCCGCGGTGATCTCGCCTGCGGTGTCGGCGAGTTCGGCGATGTCGAGGTCGGCGAGGGCGAGCTGTGCCCCGCGCGCGGCGAGGGCCAGGGCGTGGGCGCGGCCCATGCCGCGGGCGGCGCCGGTGATCAGTGCGCGGCGGCCGGTGAGATCGGTGTTCATGGGTGCGGTGCTCACGCGGCGGCTCCCGCGGGGTGCGGCTCGGTGACGTAGAGCATGTTGCCGTCGGGGTCGTAGAAGGGCCGGTACCGGTACCAGGTGCCGGACGGGTGGTGCCAGTCGATCTGCTGGTCGGTGACCCATTCGACGGTGCCGTCGAGCGCGGCGTGGGCGGCGTCCAGGTCGTCGACCGCGAAGGCGATCGAGTCGAGGCCGGGGGCGTTCTCGGCGTTGACCTCGGAGCGGCGTGGGGCGTGCGCTCCCGTCTCGGACTTGAAGAGGTACAGCGTGAGGTTGCCGAGGTCGATGGCGGCCCACTCCTCCTCGGGCTCGTACGGGAGGTGGAAAGGCAGGCCGAGGGTGCCGTGGTAGAAGTCCACGAGGCGTTGCACGTCGTGGGTGAGGATGTCCATGTTGTCGATGCGCTTGAGCTTGATCATGCGGTGTGCTGCTCCTTACTCGCTGGTGTGCGGGGTGCGGCAGGGCGGTCCGGGGACGATGCGCAGCGCGCGGGCCGCGAAGTCGATCCGGACGCTCGCCAGGGTCTGGAAGGCGTCGGCGCGGCCGTGCGGGGCGTGCACGCAGACGCCTCCGCTGTGGTCGCGCAGGGCGTCGAGGGCCTCGGTGTCGCCGAGGTCGGCGCCGCGTCCGGTGAGGGTGCGGCGCAGCACCTCGTAGCGGACGAGGGTGTCGGGGTCGGTGACCGGTTCGGTGTCGCCGTCGGCCGCGGGGCGGACGAGGAAGTGGTTGGTGTGCAGCAGCAGCCCGTCGGGGTCGGGCAGCACGTGCGCGGGGCCGCCGGGCCACAACTCCGCGGCGACGGCGGTCTTCCCGGCGTCGAGCCCGCCGACGACGGTGAGCGTGGTGGACGCGGAGACGGGGGCGGAGCCGATGGTGGCGAGGGCCTCGGTCACGGTGTCGCAGGTGTCGAGGAGCCGGCGGGCGATCACGTGGACGGGGACGCCCGGCGTTCCCCCGTCGCGCCGGTGGTGCAGGATGTTGAACAGGCAGCCCACGCCTCGGTCGTTGACGCCGATCTTGCCGACGATGCCGTACTCGGTGAGGGTGACGGTGCGCCGCGGTGGACCTTCGCCGGACGGGTGCGGGATCTCCCACTCCAGCCAGTTGTCGGCGAGTCCGGCGTACCAGTCCCAGTTCTGCGCGGCGAGCGGCTCCTGCCCCGGTCCACGGAGCGCGACGACGGTGCTGCACTCTCCCGCCGCGGGCCCCCGGCGGGCGTCCGCGAGGAGTTCGGTCCTGGCGTTGACGGCGGCGACGGCCTCCACGGGCTGTCCGGAGCCCTCGGCGATCCCCCTGATTTCCTGGGCGAGTTCGGGTGCCCAGCGTTCGACGACAGTGAGGGCCGCGCGCCCGGGGACAGTCAGGCCGGTCAGGCCGCCACGCCCGAACAGCTCACGGTATCCGGCGACGGTCGCGGCGACCCGGTCGCGCCAGGTCTCTCCGAACTCGCGTCCGCGCGCCCTCGGTTCGAGCGCGGTCGACACGAACCGGGTGTGCGCCGCGCTCACCGTCCGCTCACCGGGAGGAGGGGGCGTACATGGTCGGCCACATCGGCGAGCGGCGCGTACCAGGCACCTCCGCGTTCCGCGAACTTCTCGATGAGCCGGGTGAGTTCGACGTAGCGCTGGGGTCGGCCGATGACTTCGGGGTGCATCGTGTAGACGACGTGCCGGCGCTCGGCCCTGGCCAGGTCGAACTCGGCGAGCCAGGACGTGTACAGCTCGCCGGGCGCGGCGGTGTTGCCGCCGGTGTCGATGTTCCATCCGTAGCGGGGCCAGTCGTCGAGGGACCAGTGCACCGGGAGTTCCAACAGGGCTTTGCCGTGGTGGAGTTCGTAGTACGGGCGGTCGTCGCCCATACAGGACGAGTCGTAGCCGAATCCGTGCTCGATCAGCAGGTCGAAGGTCTCCGGGGTCAGCTCCCACGACGTGGACCGGTACCCGACGGGCCGCGGTGCGCCCGCCTCCTCCAGCGCGGCGAGGCCCTGCTCGATCTCCGCGCGCTGCGCGTCCGGCGACACCTTGTCGCTGCGCAGATGGAGGTGTCCGTGGTGTGCGACCTCGTGACCGCCCGTCAGGATGCCTTCCACCAGACCGGGGTGGGTCTGCGCGGTGTGACCCGGCACGAAGAAGGTGGCCCGGATGCCGTACTCGGCCAGCAGCCGCAGGATGCGGGGCATGCCGCGCACGACGCCGTACCGGCCCTCGGACAGAGTCGTCAACCGGCGTTCGTAGGCGGGCCCTTCGCCGAGCCATCCGGCCTCGGCGTCCACGTCGAAGGTGAGGGAGACGGCGGATTCCGCACCGCCGGGCCACCCCCACTCCCCCACCTCGGGCAGCGTCGCTTGCGTCGACATGCTCACACTCCTCAGCGCGTTGCGTACCAGCTCGCGACGACAGCCCCGGATTGCGCAGCAGGCAAGGATTTCGGGGGCGCATCGCGTCACGCCGGGAAACATACGCTGCGCATTGCGCGAACATCAAGGGTCCCGCTCTACGCAATCAGAAATCCGATGGCGGCTTTTGCTACGCGATCAGGAGCGGCGTGCACTCCGTGCGACGCATTACACGAGGTCGACGGCCGATGCCTCGCGCATCGCGCCTAGGATCGCCTCATGACGGAACTCGACGACCTCGACGAACTGGACCGCGCGATCATCTCCGCGCTGGAGGAGGACGGACGCCGGGCGTTCCGGGAGATCGCCCGGTCCCTCGACGTCTCCGAAGGCACGGTGCGCGGGCGGTTCCGCCGCCTGGAGGAGGCGGGCATCGTCAAGATCACCGCGTTCGCGAATCCCGGCCGCTTCAGCAGGGGCAATCTGGCCCTGCTGTTCGTGCGCGTCGCGCCGGAGCGGCACGACGCGGTCGTGGCGGCGCTGTGCGCCTGCGACGAGGTGAGTTACGTGTCGACGACGCTCGGCAAGTGGGACGTGTTCGCCCAGGTACTCGTCGCCGACGCCAAGGACCTGTGGGCCTTCCTCCAAAGTCGGGTCCGTTCGCTCGACGGCGTACTGGAGACGGAGTCGACCCTGGAGGCGGCCGTGCACAAACTCTGGTTCGACGGCCACGGCTCGCCGCAGGTGTCACCCGACGACAAGCCGTCCACGCCGTCCTAGGCCACCTTTTCGCACGCGGCCGCGAGCTCGGCCACCTCGTCCCGCACCGCTCGCGCCAGCACGTCCAGATCGGGCACGGCGTCCGCGTCGGCGACGAGCCCGTAGTGGACCTTCCCGCGGTACGTCGACACCGCCACGGCGAGGGCCTGTCCCTGGGCGAGCGGGGCGAGCGGGAAGACCTCGGTGAGGGGGCAGCCGCCGAGTTTCAGGCCGAGGCTGGGCAGCGGGACGCTCGTGACCAGCAGGTCGAACAGAAGGCGCGCGTTCTGGCCGACGAGGCCGCCGCCGAGGCGCAGGCCGAGCGGTGGCACATGGTCGGCGAGCAGGGCCACGGCGCCCGCACCGCGTGTGGGCCCGGCGTCCTTGCGCCGGTTCATGGCGGCGCGTACGGCGCGCAGCCGCTCCACGGGGTCGGGCTCGGCGACGGGGAGGCGGACCAGGTAGCCGGAGAGCCGGTTGCCCTGCGGGTGGGCGGTGCGGGGCCTGCGCCGGGAGACCGGGACGAGGGCGCGGGGTTCGACGCCCGCGCTGCCGTCGCCGCGCTCGTCGAGCCAGCGCCGCACGGCTCCGGCGACCACGGCGATCAGTACGTCGTTCACCGTGCCGCCGACCGTCTTGCGGATGCGGTGCACGTCGTCGAGGTCGAGCACGACACCGGCGGTGCGCCGGGTGCCACTGGCCTTCGAGGCGAGCGCGGGCGACGTGCGTACCCCCCAGGTGGCGCGGGCGACGGACGCGCCGATGGACACGGCCTGGGTGGCGCCGGCCGCCAGCGTGCGCACGTGGTCGAGGTAGCGGCGCGGGTCGAGGTCACCGAGGGTGATCTCGCGCAGCCCGGGAAACGGCAGGCGCAGGCCGCGGGGCGGGGCGGGCGCGGCCTTCGGGGGACGGGCGGCCGGCAGGTCGACGGGGTCCATGACGCCGGCGGCGAGGGTCAGGGCGCGCAGTCCGTCGGCGAGGGCGTGGTGGAACTTGAAGAGCACGGCGAACGACGTTCCGTCGGCGGCCGGCAGGACGTGCGCCTCCCACGGCGGGCGGCGGCGGTCGAGCGGGCGTTCCATGAGCGCGCCCGCGGCGGCGTGGAAGTCGTCGACGGGGCCTGCCATCCACACGTGGTCGAGCGGGTCGAAGTCGGCGGCGGGTACGCGTGCCGCTCCGCCGACCGGCACGAGCACGCCGGCGATCCGCATGCGCAGGCCCGCCACGCCCGCGGCGCGGGTGGCGAGCAGTTCGAAGGCGTGCAGTGCGGCGCCGGTCCCTTCGGCCTCGAAGACGCCCAACGCTCCCAGGTGCATGGGGTGTTCAGGTGTCTCGATGTTCCAGAAGGTCAGGTCGAGTGGAGCGAGCAAGTCCGAACTCAGAGAGGTCATGGAGGGCTCTCGCGTCGACGACGGTGAGCCCGCAGTCAACCTCCAGCAGTCGATTACGGTCAAGTACGATCACGGCACGCTGCGTTAACAACTGATGAAGACCCACCCCCCTGGGAGGGGTGGGCCTCATGTGACTCACCGGTCTCTCAAGTGACGTGTCTTTTACGTCACTTGAGGGCGGGTGGCGCCGCATCGGCACCGGTCCCCCACGCCGACGGCTCGCCGCCGACGGTGAAGGACAGGTTCCGCAGGCCCCGCAGATCCTCCGTGGTCAGATACGTCTTGTCGTACGCGGCGCCGTCCGTCCGCGCCGACTGGATGTACCGGTTGCCCTCCGAGGTGCCGGGCGCCCGGACGGTCAGCGCGCCCTTCGGGTAGTAGTGCCGGTCGAGCTTGACGTCGACCCGCTCGAAGACGGGCGTGGACAGGCTCCATGTGTCCGTTCCGGGCTGCACCGGGAAGATCCCGATCGACGACAGGACGTTCCAGGCGGACATCGTGCCCAGGTCGTCATTGCCGGTCATGCCGGTCGGGGTGTCGGTGAACAGGGTCAGCGCGGCGTGCACCACATCGGTGGTCTTCCACGGCTGGCCGGTGGAGAGGTAGGTGTAGGGCGCGATCAGGTCGGGCTCGTTCTGCGGGTTGTACTTGTCCGCGTTGTAGTAGTCGTACGGGCCGTTGACCCACACCTCGCGGGCGGTCTTCGCGGGGTCCTTCACCAGCTGCTCGTAGGCGAAGAACGAGTCGAGCCGCTTGTTCGCGGCCTCCTTTCCGCCGATCAGACCGACCATGCCGGGCAGGTCCTGCGGCACGAGCCACTGGTACTGCCAGGACGTGCCCTCGTGGAAGCCTTCGCTCTTCGCCGGGTCGGCCGGTCCCGTAAAGGCGCCCGACGCGTCGCGCGCACGGAAGAATCCGGTCGAACTGTCGAAGATCTTCCGGTAGTTCTGCGCCCGCTCGGCATACCGCTTCGCGTCGCCCTTGTGCCCGAGCTCCTTCGCCATCTGGCCGAGCATGGCGTCGGACAGGGCGTACTCCAGCGTGGCCGAGGCACCGTGGTCGTAATCGGAGTCACCGGGCTTCACATGCTCGCGGCCCTTGATGTACGGCGCGAACCCGTCGGCCAGGTACTGCTTGTTGGCCTCGCGGCCCACGGGGGCGGAGTCGGCCGGCGGCACGCCGTCGGCGTTCTTCTTCAGGGCCCGGTAGGCGTCCTCCTCGTGCCCCTTGAGCAGGCCCTGCTGGTAGGCGTTGGTGAGGAACGGGGTGACCGGGTCACCGGTCATGATGTTCGTCTCGACCGTGCCGTAGCCCCACTTGGGCAGCCAGCCGCTGTCCTTGTCGATGCGGATCACCGACAGCGCCATGTCCCGCGACTCGCGCGGGGCGAGCAGGGACAGCAGCTGCGCCTGAGTGCGGTACGTGTCCCAGAGCGACCAGTTCTGGTAGTACGTGAATCCCTTGGCGCGGTGGATCTTCTGGTCCCAGCCGGTGTAGCGGCCGTCGACGTCACTGCCGATGTTCGGCGCGAGGAACGAGCGGTATAGCGAGGAGTAGAAGGTCCGGCGCACGGTCTCACTGCCGCCCTGCGCCTTGACGTCGTCGAGCCGGTCCTCCCACGCGGACCGCGCCGCTCCGCTCACGGAGTCGAAGGAACGGCCGCCCTCCTTACTGAGGTTGAGCGCGGCGCCGTGCTCGTCCACGTAGGAGATCGCGGTGGTCGCCTCGACGGTGCGGTCCTTGCTGGTGTCGAAGCGGAGATACGCGCCGTTGCGCTCGGCGTCCGCGGCCGAGGACTTCGAGCCCTCGGTGACGGTGTCGCCCTTCCAGGTGCCCGATGTGGTGAAGGGGCGGTCGAACTTGGTGATCGTGTAGAGCGTGTACTGCTTGGTGTCCTGGCAGAAGCCACTGCCGGTGATGGCGGTGCGCACGGTCCTGCTGTCGAGGATGTCGACCTTGGTGTGCACGGTCTTGTGCAGCGACTGGCCGGCGTTGATCATCACGTTGGCCTTGTCGGTGGCCGGGAACGTGTACTTCTGCACGCCGGTCCGCTTGGTGGCGCTCAGCTCGGCGTCGATGCCGGACTTCAGACCCACCTTGTAGTAGCCGGGCGAAGCCTTCTCGTCGTCGTGGCTGAACTCGGCCGCGTACTTCGCGTAGTCCGTGCTGCCGATGTCGCCGACGGTCGGCAGCACCGGCAGATCGCCGCCCAACCCGCAGCCCACGCCGGACAGATGGACGGTGGAGAAGCCCCGGATGTGGTTCTCCGAGTAGTCGTAGCCGGTGTTGTGCCCGGTGTCGGGCGAGAACTGCACCATCCCGAAGGGGACGGCCGCGCCCGGGTAGGTGTTGCCCTCGTTCTCCGTGCCGATGAACGGGTTGACGAGGTCGGTGAGTTGGCCGCTGCCGGAGGCGGCCGAGGCCGTGGCGGGAGCGGCGAGCCCGGCGCCGAGCAGCGCCGCAGCGGCGGCCAGCACGCCCAGCGTGCGGCGGACGGGTCTTGATACGGGTCTGGGGTCGAGTCTTCTGGTAGTGGTGCGCCTGTTCATCGTCGTGCACCCTTCGACAACGTTGTCAGCGTGGGCGATCATTCTTCGCGCGGTCCGACCGCCCGTCAAGACTTCGGCGGCCGCGGGGAAACCAAGGGCGGGCCCGTCGACACGGGCCCGCCCCAGGGACGTACGGGATCAGGAGCAGTTCGCCACGGTGTCCTGCGAGGCGTCGCGGATCAGCGCCCGCTGGGCGTCGGACACCCGCTTCACGTCCGGCTTGACGACGCGGCGGTCGTAGGTGAGCAGTCCGTTCAGCTCGCCCTCGACGTCGGAGATCTGCGTGTAGACGGCGCCGTTGCCGCCCTTGCAGGCGAGCGCCCGCACCTCGTCCAGCTTCTTGAGGTAGTCGTCCGTGTACGTCGCCGGGTCCACGTCGACGTAGGACTGCTGGACGGACCAGGCGTGGCCGGGTACGGCGAGGCCGAGGCCGCCGTACTCGCCCGCGACCAGGGCGCGTTCGCCGTCGGGCTTGGGCGGCAGGGCGGGGCTCGGGTAGCCGTGTTCGTCCATGATGTCGCCGGTGCCGCCGTCGCGGCCGAGGTTGAGCCCGGACTGGCCGTTGATCAGCCGGGTCGGGTCCCAGGACTTCGCCTGGTCGGCGATGCGGCCCTCGTCGTACTGGCCCCAGCCTTCGTTGAAGGTGACCCACATGACGATGGACGGGTGGTTGATGTGCTGGTCGATCATGGTCTTCATCTCGCGCTCGTACTCGGCGCGCGCCTCGGTGGACGGGTTCTTCCCGGCCTCCATCGACGGCATGTCCTGCCAGACCATCAGGCCGAGCTTGTCGGCCCAGTAGAACCAGCGGTCGGGTTCGACCTTGATGTGCTTGCGGACCGAGTTGAAGCCCATCTTCTTGTGCATCTTCAGGTCGTACGCGAGCGCGTCGTCGCTGGGCGCGGTGTGCAGCCCGTCGGGCCAGAAACCCTGGTCGAGGGTGGCCATCAGGAACGTCGGCTTGCCGTTGAGGACGGTGCGCGGGGTGCCGTTCACCTTCTCGACGGAGATGGAGCGCATCCCGAAGTAGCTGCCGACCTTGTCGGCGCCGACGCTCACCTTGAGGTCGTAGAGGAAGGGGTCGTCGGGCGACCACAGGTGCGGCTTGGCGATCTTCAGGGTGAGCGGTCCGCCGGAGGTGCCGGTGGCGGTGGCGACCTTCTTGCCGTCCGCGTACGCGCTCGCCGTGACGGGAACGCCGTCACGAACTCCCTTCGCGGACACGGCCACTTCGCCCGTCTTCACATTCGGCGTCACCTTCAGGTCACCGGCGTGATCGGTGGCGACCGGCTCCATCCACACGGTCTGCCAGATGCCGGAGGACGGGGTGTACCAGATGCCGCTGGGGTCGAGGCGCTGCTTGCCCATGGGCGGGTTCTCGCCCTTGTCCGCGTCGGTCGGGTCGTAGACGCCGACGATCAGTTCCTGGGTGCGGCCCGGCTTGAGGGCGTCGGTGACGTCGGCGCTGAACTTGTCGTAGCCGCCCTTGTGGTCGGCGACCTTCGTGCCGTTCACGTAGATTTCGGACTTCCAGTCCACGGCGCCGAAGTTGAGCCGCAGCCGCTGCTTGTCGCCGACCTTCCAGTCGGCGGGCACGGTGAAGGTGCGCCGGTACCACATGCGGTCCTCGTGGCGCTCGATGCCGGAGAGCTGGGACTCGACCGGGTACGGCACGAGGATCTTCTCGCCGAGGTTCTTGCCGACGGGCGGCTGCTCGCCCTCCTTGGCCGCGGCGAACTGCCAACTGCCGTTGAGATTGCGCCACTTGTCGCGGGTGAGCTGCGGGCGTGGGTACTCGCGGTGGGCGTTGGCCGGGGTGACGTCGTCGCCCCATTTGGTGGTCAGCTCGTGCGTCGAGTGGTTGGGCCCGCTGGACCAGAAGGAGCCGACGGCCGTGCCGTCGCTGCCGGTTAGTCCGCCCTTGCCGTCGTAGGTGACGTCGGCCTGGCCGGGGGCGTCGCCTTCCTTGTTGCCGACGACCGGCTCGTCGAGGCCCACGAGCAGCGCGCGCGGGTCGTCGGGGTCCGCCTCAGCCGTGCCGAGCGGCCACGTGGCGCCGCCGATGACGGCCTTCAGGTGGTCGTTGATGTCGCCGGGGACGGCGCCCAGTTTCTGCGCGAAGTCCAGCTTCAGGGTGCGGCCGTCGCCGAGCACGGTGGTGCCGATGGCGCCGTCGTACTTCCAGTCGTCGGGCAGCCGGAACGCGGAGGACGGGATGGCCTCCTTCTGCGCGCCGGGCTCGGTCCAGCGCAGGTGGAGGTTGGAGCCGCCGTAGTGCTCGAAGTACTCGACCTTGATGTCGACCGCCTTGCCCGCGGTCAGGTCGACGGGCTGGGAGGTCTGTTCCTTGTCCCAGTCGTCGACCCAGTGGTCGATGACCAGCTTGTTGTCGACCCACAGCCGGAAGCCGTTGTCACCGATCATTGACAACGTTGTCGGCCCGGACTTCTCCGGGACGAGCTTCCCGGTCCAGCGCACGCTCGCGTCGTCCGCGCGCCCGGTCGCGGACGACAGCCGGGACTCCAGGCTGTTGAAGTCGATCTGCGGGTCGAAGCCGGTGGCCTTGAGCTCGTCGAAGTCGAAGGCACCGGCGGCGGACTGGGTGTAGTACTCGCCCTTCAGGCCGTGTGGCACGACGGGGTCGTCGTCCGCGGGGGCGGCGGCGCCGGAGGGGGCCACAGCGAGTGCGCTGAGGCCCAGGGCCGCGGTGAGGAGCAGGGACAGGTGCCTTGCGTGACGTCTGAGCGTTCGAGGTTCTCCGGGACTTCTGAGGCTTCTGAGTCTGCTAGTGCGCACGGATCCTCCTGTGCTGGACGCTTCGAGGAAGAGTGGCGGCTCGCCGCTCGGGTCTGTGCAACTGCGGTGCATTGCGTTGGACTTCGTTGAACATTGTTGCCAGGACGGGCAGTTGGCATCACAGCACGGGCGGCCGCGTCCGGCAAGACCGCGGGAGCAAGGTGGTGGTGCGGGGCGGGGTGCCGGCGGCGCTACCCGGCAGCACGTAGGGCCCACCGGGTCGATCACCCGGTGGGCCCTTCGGCGACGGTCGAACGGAAGGGCGGCTCAGCCCCACTGCTGCGGGGCGGCGTCGGCTGCCGCCAGCGCGTCGGCCTGTTGTTGCGCGGCCTATTGCTCAGCGGCCTGCTGCTGGGCCGCCCTCGCCGCGTCGTCCTGGGCCTGGTGCTGGGCCGCCCGCTCCTCTTCCTCCCGCCTGCGGCGGCGACGAAGCTCGTCGGCCTTCTTCGCCTTGCGGCGGCGAGCAGCCGCGTCGTCGTTACGGGAATCGCTGGTCATGGCGGCTCCTTCACAGTTGGCCTTCCGAATCAGCATGCCCAGGCCTGTCCGTGAGCACCAGAGCGCAGACCGCGCATCCTCCGACGCCGGAGCCTTGTGCCGGGCTGAAGCCACTCTGAAGCCATGCTGAATGCGTCATGCCGCAGCCTCTGCGGCATGACCACCACGACAGGCGGCTCCCCGCCCCCACCCCTCGCCATCGAAGCGCGCGGCCTGCGCAAGGCCTACGGGGACAAGACCGTCCTCGACGGCATCGAGCTCGCGGTGCCCACCGGCTCCGTCTTCTCGCTGCTCGGGCCGAACGGCGCGGGCAAGACCACCGCCGTCAAGATCCTCTCCACGCTCGTCACCGCCGACGCGGGCGAGCTGTCCGTCGGCGGCCACGACCTGGCCACCGACCCGCAGGCCGTGCGCGCGGCGATCGGTGTGACCGGACAGTTCTCGGCCGTCGACGGCCTGATCACCGGCGAGGAGAACATGCACCTCATGGCGGATCTGCACCACCTGCCCCGGCGCGACGGCCGTCGGGCGGTCGCCGAGCTCCTCGACCGGTTCGATCTCACCGAGGCCGCGAGGAAGCCCGCCGCCACCTACTCCGGCGGCATGAGGCGCCGCCTGGACATCGCCATGACGCTGGTCGGCTCCCCGCGCATCCTCTTCCTCGACGAGCCGACGACCGGCCTCGATCCGCGTAGCCGCCACACGATGTGGCGCATGATCCGCGATCTCGTCGCCGACGGTGTCACCGTCTTCCTCACCACGCAGTACCTGGACGAGGCCGATGAACTCGCCGACCGCATCGCCGTGTTGAGCGAGGGCAGGATCGCGGCCACCGGCTCCGCCGAGGAGCTGAAGCGGCTCGTGCCGGGCGGCCATGTGCGGCTGCGGTTCACCGACCCCGGCGGCTACCGGGCCGCCGTCGCCGCGCTGCGCGATGTCACCACGGACGACGAGGCGCTGACGGTGCGGATCCCCAGCGACGGCACCCAGCGCGAACTGCGGTCCGTACTCGACTGGTTGGACGCGGCGGGCGTCGAGGCGGACGAGCTGTCCGTGCACACCCCCGACCTCGACGACGTGTTCTTCGCCCTGACCGGCGGAGCGGACACGTCCGCCACCCGGCCCGAGGAGGCCCTCCGATGAGCAGCACCGCCCTGTCCCTCGCCGTACGCGACTCCTGCACGATGCTGCGCCGCAACCTCCTGCACGCCCGCCGCTATCCGTCGCTCACCCTCAACATCCTGCTGACGCCCATCGTCCTGCTGCTGCTCTTCGTGTACGTCTTCGGCGACGTGATGAGCGCGGGGATCGGTGGCGGCCCCGCCGACCGCACCGCGTACATCGGCTATCTCGTGCCGGGCATCCTGCTGATGACCATCGGCGCCACTCCTGCCGGGACCGCGATCTCGGTGACGATGGACATGACGGAGGGCATCATGGCCCGTTTCCGTACGATGGCCATCCATCGCGGGTCCGTGCTGATCGGGCATGTCGTGGGCAGCGTGCTGCAGGCGGTCGCCGGTGTCCTCGTCGTCGGCGCCGTGGCGGTGGCCGTGGGTTTCCGTTCCACGGACGCGACGGCCCTGGAGTGGCTGGCGGCGTTCGGCCTGATGGTGCTGGTGGCCGTGGCGCTGAGCTGGGTGGCCGTTGGTCTTGGCCTGGCCAGTCCGAACGCCGAGGCGGCGAGCAACAACGCGATGCCGCTGATCATCCTCCCGTTCATCTCCAGCGCCTTCGTGCCGATCGACGCGATGCCCGGCTGGTTCCAGCCGGTCGCCGAGTACCAGCCGTTCACGCCGCTCATCGAGACACTGCGCGGGCTGCTGCTCGGCACGGAGATCGGCCACAACGGGTGGCTCGCTCTGGCCTGGTGTCTGGCCCTGACCGCGCTCGGGTTCTTCTGGTCGAGGGCGCTGTTCAACCGCGATCCGGCGTAGGCGCCTTTCGGCGGCGCCACCTGCGCACTCGGCCCACGCCGAGAGCGATCGTGGCGATCACCGACAGGACGATCACGCCAAGGACCACCGTCACCGCGGCCGAGATCACGAAGATGCCCTACCACGGCGGATCGCCCTGCACAGTCCCCCCTCAACGAACCACGCGTAGTCGGCGCGAAGCTCACAAGCCATACAAGGTAGCCGCGCGGGCCGCGTCCCTCAGCTCTTCCCGTCCCAGGGCGGCGTATTCGGCCACCGCGTCGGTGTACGCCGCCCGGTCGGTGTTCTCGGCCGCGTGACGGGCGCGGGCCGCCGCCATCGTGGGCTGGAAGTCCCGCAGCACCCACAGCCGTTCGGCCAGCGCGATCGTCCGTACGGCTGCCGGGTTACGGTCCGTGAGCCCGGCCGCGCCGAGCGCGTGCAGCACGGTGCCGAGGACGGGGAGCGCCACGTAGGCGGCGGCCGGCCCCGCGGGCAAGGACCGCAGCCGGTCGACCGTGTCGGCGACCGGTGCGAGGCGGTCCGCGTACGCGTGCGCCGTCACGGCCGTCGCCTGGATCTGCAGTGCCCACGGGTCGTGCCACGGATCGCCGTCCTGCTGCGCCCCGGCGACGGGCAGCCGGGCGACGGCGCGGCGCCACAGTTCGAGCCCGGCTCCGGTGTCGCCGCGGGCGAGCGCGATCTCGGCGCGTACGCCCAGGTCGGGGCTGTAGAAGGGGTCCTTCTGCGCGGTGCCCTCGGTCTCCGCGCGGCGCTGCCAGGTCTCGGCCTCGTCCGGGTCCCCGCGCTGCAGGCAGGCGAGCGCGAAGCCCCAGCGGATGCCGACGTAGTCGTTCTCGTCGCCGAACCGGGGCAGTGCCTCGCGGGCCGCCCCGAGGTAGCGGTACGCGGCGTCGCCGTCCCCCGTCGTCAGGCAGAGCTGGCTCAGCCGTGAGTAGCCCATGACCTCCAGGGGTGGGCTGTCGACCGGCCCCAGGACGTCGACGACCCGCCGCGCCGAGGCGAGCGTGCGGTCCATGTCGTGCTCGTACTCCCAGACGTACGTGGCGACGCTCTCGGCGACCGAGACGACCAACGGGTAGGGGCTGCCGCAGAGTTCGCGCAGGACGTCGTAGTTGGGAGGCAGCATCTCGGGTACGGCGACCAGCACGGCGGCGATGGCGCGCAGCAGCGTGTCCGGTGGGGCCGGGGGCAGTCGGCGCAGGGTGACGAGGTGGCGCAGGACGCGCGGGGCGTGGTCGACGATGAGGCTCGCCGCGCACAACACGGCGGCGGCGCGGGCCACTTCGATGTACTCGGGTTCGGGGCGGTAGTGCGAGAGCGGGGCGCCGGTGTCGGCCGCGAGGGCGAAGAGGCGGGCGAAGTCGGAGTCGGTGGACCACAGGGCGGCGAGCACGGCGGTGACGGCGGCGGTGGTGGGTCCTTCGCCGCGGGCCAGGGCGTACCGGAGGGCGGTCACGAGGTTGTCCTGCTCGGATTTGATCAGCTCCCGGGTGTCCGGGGAGCGTGGGCCGAGCAGTGTGTCGTGATGGCTGACTCCGAACTCGCGGGCCCAGGCGCAGAGGTGGCCGACGGCCCGCTCCTCCTCGCCGGCTTCCGTGCGCCTGGCCGCGCTGTACTCCCGTACGGTCTCCAGCATCCGGAACCGGGCCCCTGACGAGGTGTCGGACACGGTGAGCAGTGACTGCTCGACGAGCTGCTCCAGCACGTCCAGGGCCTTGTCGCCGAGGACCCGCTCCGCCGCGTCGGCGGAGAATCCGCCGGGGAAGACGGACAGCGTGCGCATGGCGGTGCGGGCCTCGTCCGCGAGCAGGTTCCAGCTCCACTCGACGACGGCGTGCAGGGTGCGGTGCCGTTCGGGGACGTCGCGTACGCCTCCGCGCAGCAGGGCGAAGCGGTCGGCGAGGCGGCGCGCGATCTCGGGTACGGACAGGGTCCGCACCCGCGCCGCGGCCAGCTCCGCGGCGAGCGGCAGCCCGTCGAGGTGCCCGCACAGCTCGGCGACCGCGTCCGGCGGGAGGTCGACGCCTGGCCGTGCGGCCCTGGCCCGCTGACCGAACAGCTCGGCGACGGTGTCCGGAGCCAGTTCCGGCAGCGCGTACACGGCCTCCGATGTGAGCCCGAGGGGTGACCGGCTGGTGGCGAGTACGCGCAGGTCGCGGGCGCGGGACAGCAGTGCCTGGACGAGGCCGGCGACGCCCTCGATGACGTGCTCGCAGTTGTCGAGGACCAGCAGCGCGGGCCCGCCACCCAGCATTCCTGCGATGCCGGACACCGGGTCGGCCGGGGCGTGCCCGCCGACGGCGCCGTGCCGCCCCTCCCCGACGCCGAGTGCGGAGGCCACCTCGGCGGCGATGTCCGCGTCCGCGCTGACACCGGCCAACGGCACGGCGTGCACGACGCGTTGTCCGGCCCGGCGGGTCACGGCGTACGCGAGCCGGGTCTTGCCGAGTCCGCCGGGGCCGACGACGGTGACGGCGCGCGAGCCGCGCAGCAGCCGTTCCACCGCGCCGATGTCCGCGTCGCGGCCGAGGAGTTGGTTCGGTTCGTGCGGTACGCCGTGCCGGACGACGGATGGTTCGTCGTGCAGCAACTCGGTGTGGACGGCGCGAAGTTGGGGCCCCGGGTCGGCGCCCAGCTCCTCACGCAGCCCACGGCGGTACGTCTCGTAGCGGGCCAGCGCGGTGGACGGTCCCGCGGTGGCCGCCTCGGCGCGCAGCAGTTCGGCGAGGACCTCCTCGTCGCGCGGCAGCCGGGCGAGGGTCTGGGCGAGCGGCCCCGCGGCCTCCGCGTACCGCCCGAGCCGGGCGAGCGCGAGGGCCTTCGCGCGGGCGAGTTCCCGGTGGACCGGGGCGCGTTCGGCGCGCAGCGCAGCCACGGGATCGTCCGCGCCGCCGTCCTCCTCCGGGGCGCCCTCCCACAGGGCGAGCCCGTCATCGGCCACGGCCAGCGCGCCGGCGTGGTCCCCGGCCCCGGCCCGCTCCGCGCACACGGCGGCGTACCGCAGCAGCGCGGAGCTGTCGACCTGGTCCTCGGTGAGGCCGAGCCGGTAGCCGGTCGGTGTGCTCACGATCACGTCGGCGCCGAGCTGGGCCCGCGCCCGCGCGACGAGGACCTGCACCGCCTTGCCCGGGCGCCGCGGCAGTTCCTCCGGCCACAGCCCGGCCACGAGCCGCTCCGTGCTGCACCCGGTGCGCGGCTCGCCCGCGAGGAGCGCGAGCAGGCCGCGCAGCCGGGGCGCGGTGACCTCCTGCCCGCGGTGGGCGACGCGGGGCAGGAGGGTCAGGTCGGGGCTCATCCGTGCAGGTTAGCCAAGGCGGTCGGGTGCGGGCGCCGGCCGGAGGGCTCAGTGCACCGCCTGCCCCTTGCCCAGCGCGATCACGCCGCCCTTCGACACCGTGTACAGCTCCGCGTCCCGGCCCGGGTTGACGCCGATGGTCGCGCCGACCGGGACCTCGACGTTCTTGTCGAGGACGGCGCCACGCACCACCGCTCCCCTGCCGACCCGTACGTTGTCGTGCAGGACCGAGCCCTGGACGACCGCGCCGTCCTCGACCACGACGCCCGGTGAGAGCACGGAGCGGGTGACCTGGCCGCGGATGACGCAGCCGGGGCTGACGATCGACTCGGCCGCGATGCCGCCCGCGCAGAACTTGGCCGGCGGCAGCTGGCCGGGGTGGGTGTAGATCGGCCAGCGCCGGTTGTCGAGGTTGAAGACCGGGGTGTCCGAGATGAGGTCCATATGGGCGTCGTAGTAGGCGTCGAGGGTGCCGACGTCGCGCCAGTAGCCGTGGTCGCGGTCCGTCTCCCCCGGTACGTGGTTGCCGTCGAAGTCGTAGACCTGGGCGACGCCGCGCTCGGTGAGCATCGGCACGATGGAACCGCCCATGTCGTGCGCCGAGCCCGCGTCCTCCGCGTCGGTCTGGAGCGCGTCGACGAGGACCTTGGTGGTGAACAGGTAGTTGCCCATCGACGCGAAGACCTGGTTCGGGGTACCGGGCAGCGGCGGCGGGTCGGTGGGCTTCTCCAGGAAGGCGTCGATGCGCGTGCCGTTGCGGGCGGGCATGATGACCCCGAACGATGACGCCTCCTTGCGCGGCACGCGGATGCCCGCCACCGTGACGCCCGCGCCCGACTCGATGTGCTGGGCGAGCATCTGCCGCGGGTCCATCCGGTACACGTGGTCGGCGCCGAACACCGCGATGTAGTCGGGCTGTTCGTCGTGAACCAGGTTGAGGGACTGCAGGATCGCGTCGGCGCTGCCCGAGTACCAGCGCGGGCCGAGCCGCTGCTGGGCCGGGACCGGGGTGACGTAGTTGCCGAGCAGGCTCGACATCCGCCAGGTGGTCGTGACGTGCCGGTCGAGCGAGTGCGACTTGTACTGCGTCAGGACGCAGATCCGCAGGATGTCGCCGTTGACGAGGTTGGACAGGGCGAAGTCGACCAGGCGGTAGGTGCCACCGAAAGTCACCGCGGGCTTCGCCCGGTCCGCCGTGAGCGGCAACAGCCGCTTGCCCTCCCCGCCTGCCAGTACGATCCCGAGCACCGAAGGTCCGCCGCGCATCCCAACCCCCCTGTGATTCACGTGCCGTTGAGGATCTCCTCGTACACCTCGACCGTGCGCCGGGCGATCGCGCCCCAGCCGAACTCCGCGGCCGCCCGCTCCCGGCCCGCCTCGCCCATCGCCCGCGCCGCGCCGGGGTCGGCGACCACCCGGTTCAGGGCTTCCGCGAGCCCCGCCTCGAAGCCTTGCGGGTCGGCGGCCGTGTACGGGACGAGCAGCCCCGTCTCGCCGTCCGCGACGACCTCGGGGATGCCGCCGACCTGTGAGGCGACGACCGGGGTGCCGCAGGCCATCGCCTCCAGGTTGACGATGCCGAGCGGCTCGTACACGGAGGGGCACGCGAACGCCGTGGCGTGCGTGAGAAGTTGGATGACCTCGGTACGCGGCAGCATGGACGGGATCCAGCGCACCCCGTCGCGCGAGGCCTTCAACTCGTCGACCAGCTCCCGGAATTCGCGACCGACCTCCGGGGTGTCGGGCGCGCCCGCGCACAGGACCACCTGGACGTCCTTCGTCAGTCCCTTTGCCGCGCGCAGCAGATGGGGCACGCCCTTCTGCCGGGTGATGCGGCCGACGAAGAGGATGTAGGGGCGCTGGGGGTCGATGTCGTAGCGGCGCAGCACGTCCGTGCCGGCGTCGGCGTGGTAGAGCGAGACGTCGATGCCGTTGTGCACGACACGGACCTTCTTCGGCTCCAGGGCCGGATAGCAGGCGAGGATGTCCTTGCGCATCGCGTGCGACACGGCGATCACCCCGTCGGCCGCCTCGATCGCGGTCCGCTCCGCCCACGCCGACAGCGCGTAACCGCCGCCCAGTTGCTCGGCCTTCCAGGGGCGCAGCGGCTCCAGGGAGTGAGCGGTCATCACGTGCGGTATCCCGAGGTGCAGCGCCGCCAGGTGCCCGGCCAGGTTCGTGTACCAGGTGTGGGAGTGCGCGAGGTCGCGGCCTTCCAGGGCCGCGGCGATGGCCAGGTCCACGGAGAGGGTGCGCAGCGCGTCGTTCGCCCCGTCGAGCGCGGGCCAGGCCCGGTGCCGGCGCACGCCGTCGGCGGCTCCCTCGCCCCACGTGTGCACCTGGAGGTCGACGAGCGGGCGCAGCTCGCGCGCGAGGAACTCGACGTGCACTCCGGCGCCGCCGTAGACATCCGGCGGGTACTCCCTGGTCAGCAGTCCCACACGCACGCGCGGCCCCCGTAGTCGTCGGTCGGCGACACTCGCTTCTGGATCGCTGTGTTCGAAAGCGCACCTCATGGTCACCCATGGAGGGGCCCGTGCGGAAGGGCACGGACGGCAACTGGGCCCGAGTCTCCCTCGGGCCCCTGGGGCACCCGCCCTGGGGATGACTCAGGATGCGGCCTACTCCAACGGGAGTAGGACTCAATGCGTGCTCAGGTCGGACGACGCGGAGGGCGGGAAAGAGGGATTGTGGAGGGTATGAGAAGCGATCGTGCGCCACGCCGCACCCCCAGGGGCGCCACATGAGCGACCTGGTGCTTTCCGTGCTGCTCTCGCTCGTCTCCGCCGTCGCGTACGCGGGCGGGGCGATCGTGCAGGAGCGCGTGGCCGCGACGTCGCCCAAGGCGGCGTACGCGCCACTGCGCAGGCCCGCCTGGTGGGGCGCCGGCTGCCTGAACGGCCTGGGTGCGCTGCTGCACGTCGCGGCGCTCGCCTTCGGCCCGCTCAGCGTCGTGCAGCCGCTGGGCGCCCTGACGATCGTGCTCGCGCTGCCGATGTCGGCGCTCCTCGTGGGCCGCAGGGCCGGGGCGACGGCCTGGCGCGGCGCGATCATGGCGACGGTCGGGCTCGCGGGCCTGCTCTCGCTGACCGGGTCCACGACCGAGCAGTCGCTGGACGGGACGCAGCGCCTGCTCGTCGGTCTGATCACGGCGGGCGGTGTGCTGGCCCTGATGTCGACGGCCCGCGTGGCGCACCGGCACCCGGTGGTGCGCGCGGTGCTGCTCGCGGTGGCCGCCGGTGGCGCGTTCGGCATGGCGTCGGTGTTCACGAAGTCCGTGACCGAGGACTGGACCGGGCAGCCGCTGGAACAGCTCGCCACGCTCCTGGCGATCGCGGGCCTGGCCGTGGCCGGGATGCTGCTGTCGCAGGCTTCCTACCGGGGGGCGGGGCTCGCGGCGCCGCTGGCGACCGCGACGGTCGTGAACCCGGTGGTGGCGGCGACCATCGGCATCACGATGTTCGGCGAATCGTTCCGGTACGGCACGATCGGCACGGCGCTCGCGCTCGGCTGCGGCGTCGTGGCGGCGGGCGGCCTGATCCTGCTGACGACGGAGCGCATCGGGCGCGGCCGCCGGTCGGGGGCGGGCGCGGTCGCGGGCGCCTCGGTCGTCGCGCAGGGAGTGTCACCGGCGGTCCCGCCCGTGGTGCCGGACAGCCCGGCCGGGCTCGACTCCGTGCCGCTGCCGCCGCGCGCGCCGAAGTCCCGGCAGGAGCCGCCGTGCGGGGGCTGGACGGCCGAGGACATCCGGTCCTGACCCTGAAACCCGCTCAGCCCTTCGCAGCCCCTCAGAGACGCAGCCCCTCAGATCCTGACGCCGCGGGCCCGCAGATACGCCAGCGGGTCCACGTCACTGCCGAAGCCGGGCCCCGTCCGCACCTCGAAGTGCAGATGCGGGCCCGTGCTGTTGCCCGTGGAGCCGGAGCGGGCGATGCGCTGGCCCGCCACCACGCGCTGGCCGCTCTTGACCGTCAGCGCCGACAGATGCCCGTACTGGCTGTGCTTGCCGTCGGCGTGCCGGATCACCACTTCGTAGCCGTACGAGCCGCCCCAGCCGGCCGAGACGACGTGACCTGCGGCGACGGCCTTCACGGAGGTCCCGGTGGGCACCGCGAAGTCGACGCCCGTGTGGTACCCCTTCGACCAGGAGGAACCGGCGGCGCGGTAGGGGGTGCCGAGGGAGGCGGCGACGGGGGCGACGACGTTGTGCGTGGTGGCCTTCGCCGTGTCGGACTTCTTGGCGACGGGCTTGGGGGCGGCCTTCTCCGCGGGCTGCGCCTGCGTCTTCCCCTTGCCCGGCACCGCGAGGCGTTGCCCGGGGGTGATCAGGTCCGGGTCGGCGCCGATCGTGGCGCGATTCGCGGCGTACAGCGCACGCCAACCGCCCTTCACGGACCGTTCGGCGGCGATGCCGGAGAGGCTGTCCCCGCTGATCACGCGGTACATCTGGGCGCGTCCCGCCCGGGACTGCGGTGTGCTCTGCGGCCGCGTGTCGGGCGCCGCGGCCTCGCGGGTGAGGCCCGCGCGCTGCGAGCACACCGGCCAGGCGCCGGGCCCCTGCCCCTTGAGCACCTTCTCCGCCACGGCGATCTGCTCGCCCCTGGTGGCGAGGTCGGCGCGCGGCGCGTAGGCGGTGCCGCCGAACGCGGCCCAGGTGGAGCGGGTGAACTGGAGCCCGCCGTAGAACCCGTTGCCGGTGTTGATGCTCCAGTTTCCGGAGGACTCGCACGCTGCGACCTTGTTCCACGTCTCCGCGTCCGCGGCCTGCGCCGTGCCCGCGCCGACGATCGGGATGGCCATGCCCACGCCGCCCACGGTCACGGTGAGCGACGCCCGGTTGACCCGGCCCGCCTTGTACCGGCGGTGCCGGCCGCGTATCGCCATGAATGCCCCCTCGGCCGCAAGCAGCCACACGTAGGAGCGGCAAATTAGCCGCTCCTCCGTAGGTGGACAAGAGTGCCCCTGGCTACTTTGGCGGGATTCAGGCCCTCAAGTGGCCAGGAATCCAACGAAGTTGCGCGGCCTGCTGGAAGGGGCCGCCGCCCTCGTGGTCGTTGAACGCGTACACCTCGATCGCCTTCTCGGCACCCGCCCAGTGGTTGTACGCCCCGAAGACCGTGGACGGCGGGCAGGTCAGGTCCTCCAGGGCGGCGGAGAACAGGGTCGGGGCCGTGGCGCGCGCGGCGAAGTTGATGCCGTCGAAGTAGGAGAGCGTACGGAAGGCGCGCTCGTCCTCGCCGATGTGCGCCTTGAGGTAGAGGGCGATCTCGCGGTACGGGTGCCGTTCGGTGAGCGTGGCCGCGCGCCGGAAGTCGCACAGGAACGGCACGTCGGGGGCGGCCGCCACCAGGTCGGGCACGAGTCCTGCCACGGCGATGGTGATGCCGCCGCCCTGACTGCCTCCGGTGACGGCGACCCGTGAGGCGTCCACGAACGGGTGCGAGCGGGCCGCGTCGACGGCGCGCACCGCGTCCGTGTAGACGCGGCGGTAGTAGTACGCGTGCGGGTCCTGGATGCCGCGCGTCATGAAGCCCGGCTGGGACGGCGTGGAGCCGACGGGGTCGGGTGTGTCGCCGACGCTGCCGCCGCTGCCCTGCCCGCGCGTGTCCATCACGAAGTGCGCGAACCCGGCGGCCGCCCAGCGCAGGTGGGTGTGCGGAAGGCCGCGGCCGCCCCCGTAGCCGATGTACTCGACGACGGCCGGAAGCGGCTCGTTCGTGCCTGCCGGAAGGATCAGCCAGCCCTTCACGGGATGCCCGCCGAAGCCCGCGTACGTAACGTCGAACACGTCGACCGCCGTGTACGGGACATCGACGGGCTCGAAGCGTGCGTCCAGGTCGTGCTCCCTGGCCTCGACCAGGGTCTTCTCCCAGAAGGAGTCGAAGTCGTCGGGGGCCGTCAACTCCGGCTGGTACGTACGCAACGCGTCGAGTGACAGGTCGAAATGAGGCACGCACGGCTCCAAATTCGTAGAGAGTCCACGGTGTAGAGAATCCACGGTGGGATCGGATCGCCAAACTAACCCGACACCCACCAGAAATGAACAAGATCTTTCATTTTCCGTATATAGAAGCGACAGAAACGACAGGAGTGACAGGCATGAGCACTACAGCCCAGATCGGTGTCACGGGCCTCGCTGTCATGGGGCGCAACCTCGCCCGGAACTTCGCCCGCAACGGTTACACGGTCGCCCTCCACAACCGCACGGCGTCCCGCACGCACGCGCTGGTCTCGGAGTTCGGCGAGGAGGGCATCTTCGTGCCGACCGAGACCGCCGAGGAGTTCGTGGCCGCGCTCGAACGGCCGCGGCGCCTGGTCGTCATGGTGAAGGCGGGCGACCCGACCGATGCGGTGATCAAGGAGTTCGCGCCGCTCATGGAGGCGGGCGACATGATCATCGATGGTGGCAACGCGCACTTCGCGGACACCCGGCGCCGCGAGAAGGAGCTGCGCGAGCAGGGCATCCACTTCGTCGGAACGGGCGTCTCCGGCGGCGAGGAGGGCGCGCTGCACGGGCCGAGCATCATGCCCGGCGGCAGCGTCGAGTCGTACGCCTCGCTCGGCCCGATGCTGGAGAAGATCTCCGCCAAGGCGAAGGACGGCGCGCCCTGCGTGACGCACGTCGGCCCCGACGGGGCGGGCCACTTCGTGAAGATGGTGCACAACGGCATCGAGTACGCCGACATGCAACTCATCGGCGAGGCCTACCAGTTGCTGCGCGATGTGGCCGGATACTCCCCCACGCAGATCGCCGACATCTTCCGCGGGTGGAACACGGGCCGCCTCGACTCCTACCTCATCGAGATCACGGCCGAGGTCCTCTCGCACGTGGACGCGGCCTCGGGGAAGCCCTTCGTGGACGTCGTCCAGGACCAGGCGGAACAGAAGGGCACAGGTCGCTGGACGGTGCAGATCGCGCTCGACCTGGGCGTGCCGGTGTCCGGCATCGCGGAGGCGGTGTTCGCGCGCTCCCTTTCCGGGCACGCGGAACTGCGCACCGCGTCACGGGAGTTGGCGGGCCCCACGGCCGAGACGCTGAGCGAGTCGGAGGCCGCGGCCTTCGCGGACCGCGTCGAACAGGCCC
Source organism: Streptomyces sp. NPDC002795 (assembly GCF_042888725.1). Taxonomy (NCBI): domain Bacteria; kingdom Bacillati; phylum Actinomycetota; class Actinomycetes; order Kitasatosporales; family Streptomycetaceae; genus Streptomyces; species Streptomyces sp. NPDC002795. The sequence goes on along the minus strand of NZ_JBIAQB010000003.1, from coordinate 751,599 downwards.
TGTACGCCTCGAAGATCGTGTCGTACACGCAGGGCTTCCACGAGATCTCCGCGGGCAGCGAGACGTACGACTGGAACATCGACTCGGGCGCGGTGGCCCGGATCTGGCGCGGTGGCTGCATCATCCGCGCCGCGTTCCTCGACCGGATCACGGCGGCGTACGAGGCCGAGCCGGGCCTGGTCTCGCTCCTGTCCGACAAGGGCTTCGCCGACGAGATCGCCGCGGCGCAGGACGACTGGCGTTCCGTCCTGGTCGCGGCGACCACGCAGGGTGTGCCCACGCCGGGCTTCGCTGCCGCGCTGGCCTACTACGACGCGCTGCGCGCCGAGCGCCTGCCGGCCGCGCTCACGCAGGGCCAGCGGGACTTCTTCGGCGCGCACACGTACCGCAGGGTCGACCGGGAGGGCTCGTTCCACACGCTGTGGGGCGGTGACCGCTCCGAGGTCGAGGCGTAGCCGCATCGGCTAAGCGGGTGACGGTTCGGGCTCCGGCGGGTGCGGGTCGGGGTCCGGGTCCGGCAGCGGCGGAGTCGGGGACGGCGAGGGCCGCGGCGTGGGCTCGGGCACCGGCGTCGGGAACGGGTCAGGCATCGGGCCGGGATCCGGCCGGTCGGGGCCGGGGCCAGGACCGGGAGCGGGACCAGGACCGGGATCCGGTCCTGGCGTGGGGATCGGCGGGATGGGGTCGGGGAACGGATGGGTCATCGGTGGATCCTCCAGCGGTTCGGAGGGGACCTGTCCACTGTCTCCCGGCTCGCGTTCCCACGCCCGCCGAGTCCACGCCTGCTGCCGGGTCTCAGCCGCCGGTGCGACGCAGCCGTACGACGGGAATGTCGCGGCTTGTCTTCTTCTTGTAGTCCGCGTACGGCGGGAACAGGTCCACGAGGGAGTCCCAGACCCGCTCCTTGTCCTGCGCCGAAAGGGTCTCGGCGCGCGCCGTGAACCGCTCGGTTCCCACGCGCAGCCGGACCTCGGGGTTGGCCTGAAGGTTCAGGTACCACTGCGGGTGCTGGTCCGCGCCGCCGTACGACGCCACGATCAGCTGGTCGTCACCGTCCGTGCCGTAGATCAGGACGGTGCGCCGCCACTGGCCGCTCTTGCGGCCCTCGTAGTCGAGGAGCAGGCACGGGGCGCCCTGCAAGGTGGTGCCCTTGGTGCCGCCCGACTCCTCGTAGGTGCGGGCCTGCTCGGCGACCCATCCGCTGGGGCTGATGACGACGTCGGTGTCACGCTCGGTCATGTGCGCTGCCTCCTGTTCGGGGAACTCTGTCCGGTGCGGACAACTCCCCTCAACCTAAGCGCTCTTGACGCTCGCGCATTCCGAAGCGGCGGCAAGGAGTCCGGGGCGCGGGCTGGAGAGCACGGGCAGAGCAGTGCGGGCGCGCTCGGCGGCGTCGGCCAGAGAGGCCTGGGCGAGGACGACGACATCGGCGTCGGTGATGCTGTCGACGGCTTCGGCGACGAGCGCGAGATATCCGTCCCGGTCGCCCGCGAGGAAGCGTTCCCAGGCACCCTCGACGAACACGGTCCGCACGTCCACCGCACGCCCGGCCCGCGCGGCTTCCTCCTCGACCAGGTCGAGGGTCGGCCCGAAGGTGCTGCGCACCGTGGCGACGACGGCGACCTGCTCCCCCTCGGCGACGGCCCGCGCGGCCATCGGCCGGTCCACGCGCAGCACGGGCACGCCGGCCTCCAAGGCGAGTCCCTCCGCGACGGCGCCGAGCGTGGAACACGTGCACAGCACGGCGTCCGCCCCGTCGGCGACGGCCGCTTCGAGCAGCGTACGAACCTGGTCGGTGACGGCTTCGGGCCCCTCGGTGGCGGCCCGCACCAGCAGTTCCTCACGTACGACGTGACGCAGTTCCAGGCCGGGGTGGTCGGCGTCGCGCAGGGCGTCGAAGACCGGCACGTGGACGGGCGAGGTGTGCACGAGCGTCAGGTTCATGACTGGTCACCCTACGCGCGGGTGATCACCGTGCGCAGGGCCGTCTCACCACTTGTCGGGGTCGGCCTCAAGGGCCGCCTTCGCGGCGAGCAGCAGGTCGGCGGGGGCCTCGGGCGCCTCGCCCGGATGCCGCTCGGCCCACCGGACGACGAACGGGCACAGCGGCGCCACGGCCACCCCCTCGCGCGCGGCGATGCCGTACAGCTCGCGGGCGAGCGAGCCCGCGATCCCCTTCCCCTCGTGCTCCGGCTCCACGACGGTGTGCACCGGGGCGAGGGCCCGCTCGGGTTCTTCCAGGACGAGGTACTGGATGTGGCCGACGACCTCGCCGCCGGAGCGGGCCCGCAGCAGTCCGTGCTCGCGGTCGTCGCGGATCTCGATGTCACTCATGGGCTCTCTCCTGCGCCGTGGACCGAGTCGTGGGCCGACCCGCCGGTTCGACGATTCATGTGTACTCGGCGGGTACGAGGAGTGCCACCGGGAGGTGCACCGTGGGCCGTCGAGGAGTTCGACCCATTCGCCTTCGGGGAGGGCGAGTTGCGTGGTCCGCCAGCCGCCGGCGCCGGCGTCGGCGAGCCGCAGGGAGAGCCGGGTCGCTGCCACGACCACGCGGCCCGAGCGTGTGTAGGCGAGGCAGTGCGCCTCGCCGGGGTCGACCAAGGCGCGGTACTCGTGCTCGCCGCCCAGTTCCGCGCGTACGCGCGTGTGGTCCACCACGTCGTAGCCGTGCGTCGAACCCGCCACCGCCGCGGCGGCGAACCCGAAGTCCGGGTGCAACTGAAGCCGATACGTCGCCGTCGGAGTCGAGGGTTCAGACGTCACACGAACCTACGTACCCTGGCGTCAGCCACAGCGTGGCGAGCGGCGGAAGGCACACGGTCAGCGAACCGGGCAGGCCGTGGCAGGCCAACGACTCCTGGACCAGCGGCACTTCATTGCCGACCCCGCTGCCGCCGTACCGCTTCGCATCGGTGTTGATGGCTTCCCGCCAGCTGCTGGAGCCCGTCAGCGGAACCCCGAGCCGAACACCCTCCCGCACCACTGGGGAGAAGTTGCAGACAGCGAGGAGCGGGTCGCCCTCGGCCGAGTAGCGGAGGAAGGCAAGCACATTGTCGTCCGCGTTGTCGGCAGTCACCCAGCGGAAACCTGCCGGGTCGGTGTCGCGCTCCCAGAGCGCCGGGTCGGCCGTATAGCGTCGGTTCAGGTCCCGGACCAGACGCCGCACTCCCACATGGTCCTCCCTGGCGGTCGAGCCCTCTTCGACAAGGCTCCATTGCAGACCGTCCGCCTCGGACCACTCGGCGCCCTGTGCGAACTCCTGGCCCATGAAGAGGAGTTGTTTGCCGGGGTGGGCCCACATGAAGCCCAGGTAGGCGCGGTGGTTGGCGCGTTGCTGCCACCAGTCGCCCGGCATCTTCGAGACCAGTGAGCGTTTGCCGTGCACGACTTCGTCGTGGGAGATGGGCAGTACGTAGTTCTCGCTGTAGGCGTACACCATCGAGAACGTCATGTCGTTGTGGTGGAACTTGCGGTGCACCGGCTCGTGGCTCATGTAGTCCAGCGAGTCGTGCATCCAGCCCATGTTCCACTTCAGGCCGAAGCCGAGTCCTCCGCGTGTTTGATTCCCGTTGGCGCCGGGGCCGATGTGGTGGGTGGCGCGGGTGACGCCGTCCCAGGCCGTCGATTCCTCGGCGATGGTGATCACGCCGGGGACGCGGCGGTAGAGGGTGGCGTTCATCTCCTGGAGGAAGGCGACGGCGTCGAGGTTCTCGCGGCCGCCGAACCGGTTCGGGGTCCACTGGCCTTCCTCGCGTGAGTAGTCGAGGTAGAGCATCGAGGCGACCGCGTCGACCCGCAGGCCGTCGATGTGGAACTCCTGGCACCAGTACAGGGCGTTGGCGACCAGGAAGTTGCGGACCTCTTTGCGGCCGTAGTCGAATTCGAGGGTGCCCCAGTCGGGGTGCGCGGCGCGCTGCGGGTCCTCGTGCTCGTACAGCGGGCGGCCGTCGAACTCGGCCAGCGCCCAGTCGTCGCGCGGGAAGTGGGCGGGGACCCAGTCCATGAGGACGCCGATGCCCGCTTGGTGCAGGGCGTCGATCAGGTGCTTGAAGTCGTCGGGGCTGCCCAGGCGGGCCGTCGGTGCGTAGAAGCCGGTGACCTGGTAGCCCCATGACCCGCCGAAGGGGTGCTCGGCCACCGGCAGCAGCTCGACGTGCGTGAAACCCAAGTCCGATACGTAGGCGGGGAGTTGCTCGGCGAGCTGGCGGTAGGTGAGGCCGGGGCGCCAGGACGCCAGGTGCACCTCGTACACCGAGAACGGGGACGCGTGGACGGGACGCTCGCCGCGCTGCTCCAGCCAGGCCTCGTCGCCCCACGTGTGGTGGGAGGCATGGACCACGGACGCCGTTGCCGGCGGCCGCTCGGTGCGACGCGCCATGGGGTCCGCGTGCTCGCGGCGTGAACCGTCGGGGCCGATGATCTCGAACTTGTAGAGCTCGCCCTCGCCGATGCCCGGTGCGAACAGTTCCCAGACACCGGAGTGCCCCAGCGAACGCAAGGGCGTCGAGGTGCCGTCCCAGTAGTTGAAGTCACCGATGAGACGGACACCGCGTGCGCGGGGCGCCCACACGGCGAAGCGGGTCCCCTGCACACCCTGGTGCTCCAGGGCATGGGCGCCCAGCGCTGTCCACAGTTCCTCGTGGCGACCCTCATCGATGAGATGCAGGTCCAACTCCCCCAAGGCAGGCAGGAATCGATACGGGTCGTCCACCTCGGCGACCCCTTCGGCGGTGGTCACCCGCAGCCGGTATTCCAGGACCAGGGCGGAAGTGAGAGGGAGCTCACCTTCGAACAGGCCGTCGCCCGTGTGTCGCAGGGTCCAGGCCGTGCCGTCGGCCAGCACCGCCACCTCGGTGGCGTACGGGCGGAGGCATCGTACGATGACGCCCCCCGGTGCCGGGTGCGCTCCGAGCACCGCATGCGGATCATGGTGGGTTCCGCTCAGCAGCGCCGTACGAGTACCCGCGTCGACGCTCGGTGCCGCGCCGGCCTGTCGGTGCAGGATAGGGTCGGCGGTCGCGTTGACGGTCATGGTCGTCCCCTTCGGGAGGCGTTCGGGAGGCGTTCGGTCCGGCGGCTTCGCGGTTCAGCGTGAGTCGGCGAGACGAGCCACTGCTTTCAGCGGGACGGTCATCCAGTCGGGGCGGTGTGTCGCCTCGTACAGCACCTCGTAGACGGCGCGGTCGGCCTCGTACGCGCGCAGCAGCTCAGGCGCGCCCGTCGGCTCGAAGCCCCCCGCTCCGCTGTAGCCGGAACAGAACGCGGTACGGCACTGGTCGGCCCACTCGGGGCGTGGTGTGGGGCCCATGTGCGCCGCGTAGTCGAAGGACCTGAGCATTCCGACGATGTCCCGGATCGGTGAACGGTCGGCACGGCGCTCCGCCAGCGGCTGTGAGGGCTCTCCCTCGAAGTCCACCACGTGCCAGCCCTCGTCCGCCCACAGGACCTGACCCAAGTGGAGGTCTCCGTGGATCCGTTGCAGGGACAGGTCGCTGTGGGTCGCCGCGGCGTCCGCGAAGATGCCTTGTATGGCGGGCACATGGGGGCGGAGGGCCGGGACCGCGTCGGCCGTGCGTTTCAGGCGGCACATCATCTCCTCGGCGAGACGCGCCGGGTGGTGGCCCGCGGGCGACCTCGTGGGAAAGACCTGCGCGAGTGCCGCGTGCAGTTCGCCGGTCGTGCGGCCCAGGCCCCACGCCTGTTTGATGAAGTCGCCCTGCGTGGAGGCCGAGTGCAGGGCCAGTTCCCATCCGTCGGTCGCCCCGGCCAAGTAGGGCTGGACCATGCCGAGGGTGCCCAGGAACGGTTCGGTCATGAAGAACCAGGCCGTGGGCTCCGGGACCGACGTGTGTCCCCATCGCGCCAGCCGGGCGGTCACCTCCAGGTCGGGGTTGACGCCTCGCTGGACACGGCGGAACAGCTTGAGGATGAGCCTGTCGCCGTACACGATCGAGGTGTTGGTCTGCTCCACGTCCAGGACGCGAGGGGCGAGCCCCGTCGGCACCGACGCACGCGGCAGGGACTCGAAGCGGAGGGTGCCGGTCGCGCCGCCCTGACGGAGACGGTCGAGCAGCAGGATCGCCACGCGGTGGTCGTGAACGGCGTCGTAGACGACCAGGGTGCCACCAGAGGGCCCGTCCACCTGTCCGAGGGCGTGCTTCCACAGTCGCGGGGGCGGATCGACGGCCGCGCCCAGTATCAACTGGTAGTAGTTCACGTCCTGTTCACCGGCGACGTTCACGCGCACCAGCAGGTGGAAGCACTCTGGTGTCAGTGCGGTCGCGGCCGCTACCGAGATGTCCGTGATCCGACAGCCGCTGTCGGCGTACCAGCGCTGTCGCGGGAGCCATCGTCCGAGCAGGTCGTTGAGCGACGAGCCGAGAAGTGCGGGGCGCGCGTCGTCGAGTTCGGCCAGAGGGCGGGTCATGACATCCGGTCCAATCCTGAGAGGCTGCCCGAGGTGCAGGCCACGCCCGAGTCCTCGCTCAGGCGGAACCAGTAGAAGCCGTGTCCCGCCAGGGTCAGCAGGTACGGGAGTTCGCCGATGGCGGGGAAGCGCACTCCGCCGATCAGTTCGACGGGGTGTCGGCCGTTGAAGGCCTGGAGGTCGAGTTCGGTGGGCTGGGCGAAGCGGGAGAAGTTGTGCACGCACAGGACCAGGTCGTCTCCCGCGTCCTCGGTCGCGGGGGCCTCGCGCAGGAAGGCGAGTACCGCGGGGTTGGAGGAGGGCAGTTCGGTGTAGGAGCCGAGGCCGAAGGCCGGGTTCTGCTTGCGGATCTCGATCATCCGGCGGGTCCAGTGCAGCAGGGACGACGGGGAGGACATCGACGCCTCCACGTTGGTGACCTGGTAGCCGTAGACCGGGTCCATGACCGTGGGCAGGTAGAGGCGGCCGGGGTCGCAGGAGGAGAAACCCGCGTTGCGGTCCGGGGTCCACTGCATCGGGGTGCGGACCGCGTCGCGGTCGCCGAGCCAGATGTTGTCGCCCATCCCGATCTCGTCGCCGTAGTAGAGGATCGGTGTGCCGGGGAGCGAGAGCAGGAGCGCGGAGAAGAGTTCGATCTGGTTGCGGTCGTTGTCCAGGAGCGGGGCGAGACGGCGGCGGATGCCGACGTTGGCGCGCATCCGCGGTTCCTTGGCGTACTCCGCGTACATGAAGTCGCGTTCTTCGTCCGTGACCATTTCGAGGGTCAGCTCGTCGTGGTTGCGCAGGAAGATGCCCCACTGGCAGCCGGACGGGATGGGCGGGGTCTTGGCGAGGATCTCGGAGATGGGGAGGCGCGATTCGCGGCGCACCGCCATGAAGATCCGTGGCATCACGGGGAAGTGGAACGCCATGTGGCACTCGTCGCCGCCGGTCTCGGGTGCTCCGAAGTAGTCGACGACATCCTCGGGCCACTGGTTGGCCTCGGCGAGCAGCACCACGTCGGGGTACTGGGCGTCGATCTCCTTGCGGACGCGTTTGAGCATGTGATGGGTGGCGGGGAGGTTCTCGCAGTTGGTGCCCTCCTCGGCGTACAGGTAGGGCACGGCGTCGAGGCGGAAGCCGTCGATGCCGAGGTCGAGCCAGAAGCGCAGGGCGGCGAGGATCTCCTCCTGGACGGCCGGGTTCTCGTAGTTGAGGTCCGGCTGGTGGGAGAAGAAGCGGTGCCAGTAGTACTGCTTGCGGACCGGGTCGAAGGTCCAGTTCGAGGCCTCGGTGTCCACGAAGATGATGCGGGCGTCCGCGTAGCGTTTGTCGTCGTCGGACCAGACGTAGTAGTCGCCGTAGGGGCCATCGGGGTCGGAGCGGGACTGCTGGAACCACTCGTGCTGGTCGCTCGTGTGGTTCATGACGAAGTCGATGATCACGCGCATGCCGCGGTGGTGTGCCGCGTCGACGAACTCGACGAAGTCCGCCAGGTCGCCGGCCTCGGGCAGAGCGGCGATGTAGTTGGCGACGTCGTAACCGTTGTCCTTGAGCGGTGACTTGAAGAACGGGGGAAGCCAGAGGCAGTCCACCCCCAGCCATTGGAGGTAGTCCAGCTTCGCCGTGATGCCTTTCAGGTCTCCGATGCCGTCGCCGTTGCTGTCCTGGAAGGAGCGGACCAGGACCTCGTAGAAGACGGCACGCTTGAACCAGTCCGGGTCGCGCGGCAAGGCGTCCGGGCGTGCGGGCATGACGAATTCGTTCGCCGTCATGAAGTTCACTCCCTCGTTGTTCATGCCGGTTGCGGAGAGCGATTTCGTGGCTCAACCGACGGTGAAAATGTGCGCGGGCGACTCACCCGGCGTCAGACACACGTAGTTGGTGGCGCCCCAGGCATACGTCTCGCCGGTCAACGCGTCGTGCACACGAAACGTGCTGTCAGGCGCGACCTTCAAAGCCTCGCAGTCGAGGTGGACCGTCGCCTCCTGGGTGTGGTGCGGGTCGAGGTTCACGACGACCAGGACCGTGTTCGAGCCCTGTGCGGTCCGGACGCTCTTCGAGTACACCAGCACCGCGTCCTGATCGGCGTGGTGGAAGTGCACGTCGCGCAGCGTGCGCAGGGCCGGGTTGCGGCGCCGGATCGCGTTGAGCGCGGTGATCAGCGGGGCGATCGTGCGACCCTCCCGCTTCGCCGACTCCCAGTCACGGGGCCGCAGTTGGTACTTCTCGGAGTGGAGATACTCCTCGCTTCCCGCGCGCAGCGGGGTGTTCTCGCACAGTTCGTACCCGCTGTAGACACCCCAGGTCGGCGAGAGTGTCGCGGCCAGGACGGCGCGCAGTTCGAAGGCGGGACGGCCGCCGTCCTGCAAGAACGCGTGCAGGATGTCGGGGGTGTTCACGAAGAAGTTCGGCCGCATGTAGCAGGCCGCCTCCCCGGCCAACTCCCGGGCGTACTCGGTCAGTTCCTGCTTCGTGGTGCGCCAGGTGAAGTACGTGTACGACTGCTGGAAGCCGATTGCGGCCAGGGTGTGCATCATCGCAGGACGGGTGAACGCCTCCGCCAGGAAGATCACGTCCGGGTCGCTGCCGTTGATGTCCGCGATCACCTTCTCCCAGAAGACGACCGGCTTGGTGTGCGGGTTGTCCACCCGGAAGATCCGCACCCCGTGGTCCATCCACAGCCGCAGGACCCGCGTCGTCTCCGCGACCAGACCCGGCATGTCCTTGTCGAAAGCGAGCGGGAAGATGTCCTGGTACTTCTTCGGCGGGTTCTCCGCATACGCGATGGAGCCGTCCGGCCGGTGCTGGAACCACTCCGGGTACTTCTGCACCCACGGATGGTCCGGCGAACACTGCAACGCGAAATCCAGGGCCACCTCCATGCCCAACTCCCGCGCCCGGCCCACGAAATGGTCGAAGTCCTCGAACGTGCCCAGCTCCGGGTGGATCGCGTCGTGGCCGCCCTCGGGCGAGCCGATCGCCCAGGGCACCCCCACGTCGTCCGGACCCGGCGACAGCGAGTTGTCAGGACCCTTGCGAAACGTCGTACCGATGGGATGGACCGGCGGCAGATACACCACGTCGAAACCCATCGCGGCGATCGCCGCGAGCCGCCGCGCCGCCGTGCGGAAGGTGCCGCTCACCGCAGGCTCACCGGGCTTGACCACCGCCCCCTCGGAGCGCGGGAAGAACTCGTACCAGGACCCGAAAAGAGCCCGCTCCCGCTCCACCAGCAAAGGGAGTCGCCGGCTCTCTGTCAGGCGCTCGCGCAGAGGATTGTCACTCAACGCGGCACACACAGCGGGGTTCATGGCCGCGGCCAGCCGGTCCTGGGGGGACCGGGCCGCGTCGCACAGCAGGTCGGCCGCCGCGCTCAGGGCACGGCGCGCTTCGCCCTTCGAGGCCTCGGCCAGTGTCTCCAGGTACACGGCCCCCTCCTCCAGCGTGCTTTCGCAGTCCACGCCGGCGCCCACCTTGATCCTGGCGTCCCGCAGCCAGGTGCTCACGGGGTCGCGCCAGGCCCGCACGCAGTAGCTCAGCCGCCCGGGGCCGTCCGCACACACCTCGGCGCTCCAGCGATCGGCCCCCGGCTCCGACCGCGCCATCGGCCACCGGCCCACCTCGTCCCCGTCGGACGCGCGCAACACCACTTCGGCGCCGAGGACCCCGTCACCCTCGACGAAGACCAGGGCCGAGACCGTGAAGGACTCCCCCACGACGGCCTTGGCCGGGCGTCGGCCTCCGTCCACCGCGGGCCTCACATCCTCGATCGGGACGGGAAGAACCGTGTTCGACAGCGTCGTCATTCGAAGTCACCTTCCCGGTCGGACGCGGGTGGCCCGGAGCGCTGCGCCGCTTCGGCGGCCTCCCGGCCGCACCGCTCGCCCGTCGCCCGGCACAGGGCGGCGACAGCGCGCTCGAATCCCTCGCGGGCCTCGGAGTCGGCCGGAGACATCAGGAATCGGCGCTCCCAGGAGCGGTAGCTCACCAGGCACTGGCCAACTTCTCCGGCGACACGCGACGTGCCCATGGTCGACCTCCGGTCCTCCGTGCCGCCGGACCCGGTGGGCCCGTGTGCCGATCACGGAGAGGGAGCGCCTCGTCACCGTCGGCTGCTCCCCCACCCATGGTGTGGGCTCCGCGGCGATCCGGCCTGTTGAACCGTGAGTGGCGGCCCGGTCACGCTCGGGTTGCACGAATGGAGTACGGAGCACAGGCTGATCGATGACTCTCAAGCGACCCATGCTCACGGTCCGTACGCACGGTTCCGCCGTGGCGGCGGACCACGAGCTACGCGGTGAGGAGCAGGAACCATGCATCAGGCAACGCCCAGCTACTACCACATCGCCGTGGAGCCGGCCCCCGAACGCGTCGGCCAGATCCAGCGGATCATGGCCGCACACACGCGGTACTGGGGGCTCGACCGGCTGACACCTTCGGTGACCCGTGGCCTCGGTCTACTGCTGGAACTCGCCATTCAGGGGGAGCCGGAGAACCGCATCGAGGTCGAGGCGTGGTGGACCGGGCAGCACTTGATCAACGCCGTGTCCCATGAAGCACCCGCCACCGGCGCCTCCCAGGAGCTCTCCGAGCACTGCTCGGCGCAGATCGCGGCCATCAGCGACGGGTGGGGCAACTGCACTCATGCCGCCCGGCGCATCGCGTGGTTCTCCCTGCGCAGCAGGACCGGGGTACGCGAGGTCCTCACACCCACGCATCCCGTTCCGGGTGCGAGCGAAGCGCTCCAACTGCCCCGCTCCGCGCTGCTGTTCACCACTTCGAAGCCCGCGCCTGTCGGCACCGGCGTTCCTTCGTGACCGCACGACCCGCGGGCTCGACCCGCGTGCGGAGCGGCCGCCCCTACCCGCTCGGAGCGACCTACGACGGCCACGGCACGAACTTCGCCTTGTTCAGTGCCGTGGCCGACCAGGTGGACCTCGTACTGCTGGACACCGACGGCTCCGAACGCACCGTGACACTGCCCGAGGTGTACGGCTCCGTGTGGCACGGCTACGTGCCGCACACCGGGCCGCCCCAGCAGTACGGCTACCGCATCCACGGCCCGTGGGAGCCGGCCTCGGGGCACCGCTGCGACGCCGGGGCGTTCCTGCTTGATCCCTACGCCAAGGCCGTCCACGATCGTGCCGACACAGCGGGTGCCGGTGGGCAGGGCCTGTGCAGCGTGGTCGTGGACCCCGCCTTCGACTGGTCCGGCGATGAACCGCCGGACCACGCCTACGCCGATTCCGTCATCTACGAAGCACATGTGCGGGGCCTCACGGCAGGACACCCCGCTGTGCCAAAAGCCCTGCGTGGCACCTACGCGGGGCTGGCCACGCCGGCCGTGCTCGACCACCTCACGGCTCTGAAGGTGACCGCGGTCGAGCTCCTCCCGGTGCACCAGTTCGTGCAGGACGGCTTTCTGCGGGACCGCGGCCTGTCCAACTACTGGGGCTACAACACGATCGGCTTCTTCGCGCCGCATCACGCCTACGCCGCCCACGGCACGCTCGGCGAGCAGGTCACCGAGTTCAAGAGCATGGTCAAGTCGCTCCACGCCGCGGGCCTCGAAGTGATCCTCGACGTGGTCTACAACCACACGGCGGAGGGGAACGAGAACGGCCCCACGCTGTCCTTCCGCGGTATCGACAACGCGTCGTACTACCGTCTCGCCGATCACGACTTCAGTCGTTACTACGACACCACGGGCACCGGCAACAGCCTCCTCATGCGCCACCCCAACGTCCTGCAACTGCTCATGGACTCACTGCGGTACTGGGTCACCGAGTGTCATGTGGACGGCTTCCGCTTCGACCTGGCGGCCACGCTGGCCCGGCAGTTCCATGAGGTCGACCGGTTGTCGGCCTTCTTCGACCTCGTCCAGCAGGACCCCGTCATCAGCCGCGTCAAGCTGATCGCCGAACCCTGGGACCTCGGCGAAGGTGGCTACCAGGTGGGGAACTTCCCACCGCTGTGGTCCGAGTGGAACGGCAAGTACCGCGACTGCGTCAGGGACGTCTGGCGGGCCCAGGAGGGGGTCCTGCCGGAGTTCGCCTCCCGGCTCACCGGTTCCGCCGACCTCTATCAGCACGACCGCAGACGCCCGCGGGCCAGCATCAACTTCGTCACCGCGCACGACGGATTCACGCTGCGCGATCTCGTGTCGTACGACGAGAAGCACAACGAGGACAACGGGGAGCACAACAACGACGGCGAGAACGACAACCGGTCCTGGAACTGCGGAGCGGAAGGGCCGACCGACGACCCGGGCGTGCGCGCACTGCGTGCCAGGCAGCAACGCAATCTTCTGGCCACCTTGGTGCTGTCCCAGGGCATCCCCATGCTGAGCCACGGAGACGAGCTGGGCCGCACCCAGCGGGGCAACAACAACGCCTACTGCCAGGACAACGAACTGACCTGGGTCGACTGGAACCTCGACGACGAACGCGCCTCCCTGCTGGCCTTCACCCGCGATCTCATCGAACTGCGGTCCACGCACCCTGTGCTGCGCCAACGCCGCTTCTTCCGCGGCGAGGCCGCCACCGGCCACCACGACAGCCTGCCGGACCTGGTGTGGCTGCGCCCCGACGCGACGGAGATGGCGGACGAGGACTGGAACAGGACCGACGCGCACGCCCTCGCGGTCTTCCTCAACGGCGACGAGATCGCGGGACGCGGCAGCTCAGGGGAGCGTGTCATCGACGACTCGTTCCTGATCCTCTTCAATTTCTACTGGGCCCCGATGGAGTTCCGGCTGCCCGACGCCTCGTACGGCGCCTCCTGGGCACCACGGATCGACACGGCAGAGTCCGATGGTGTGTCGGACGAGTCCGAGTACAAGGCCGAAGCGACCGTCCGGCTGGAGGCGCACTCCTTGGTGGTTCTCACACACCCTTCGGAGGCCGCCGCTACTCGGCCGTCACCAGGTTCGACGCCGAGGCCTTGATCAGGTCGAGGGCCTGCGCCACCACGGGGTGCCGGGCGCCGCCCTTGCGGGTGGCGGCGAGGATGCGGCGGGCGGGGGCGGGTTCGCCGGAGAGAGGGACGCGGGCCACGGGCCATTCCGTGTTGATGCGGGCGAGGCGCGGCACCAGGATCACGCCGAGGCCGTGCGCCACCATCGCCGTGCCGGTGTCCCACTCGTCGGACTGGTGGCCCATGTCGGGCATGAACCCGGCGGCCATGCACGCGGTGACCAGCAGGTCGTGGTACGTGGTGCCCGGTGTGCCGACGATCCACGTCTCGCGGGCGGCGTCCGCGAGGACCACCCGGTCCCGCGCCGCCAGCGGATGGTCGGCGGGGACGACCAGGTCGAGCGGGTCGTCGAGCAGCGGCTGCTGTTCGAAGCGCTCGTCGGTCAGCGGCGGTGAGCCGGCCGTCACGACGACCAGGCCGAGGTCCGCCTCCCCCGTGAGCAGCAGCTCGAAGCAGCGCGCCGGCTCCGCCTCCACCAGGCGGACCCCGAGCTGCGGATGCCGGTCGCGCAGGGTCGCGGCGGTGGACGGCAGCAGATGTGTGGCGGCCGTGGAGAAGCCGCAGAGCGTGAACGAGCCGGTCTGTACGTCGGCCATCGCGGCCAGGTCGCTGCGGGCCCGCTCCCACTGCGCGTCCAGGACGGCCGCGTGCCGGAGCAGCGTACGGGCGGCGGCGGTCAGCTTGATGCCGCGGCCCGCGGGCTCCAGGAGCACCACGCCGACCTGCTCGGCCAGCTGCCTCACCTGGTACGAGACCGTTGACGGCTTGAGCCCCGAGGCCTCGGCGGCCGCGGTCACTCCGCCGTGCGCCTCGACCATCTGCAGCACCTTGAGCTTGGGATCGATCATTCGACCATCTTGCACGGTCACATGCAAGATCGTGTAATTGTGTCGATCAGTTACGGGTGACACTCTTCCCCGGTGTTGTCCAAGAGTCCTTTCCTGCGCCGGAATCGGGTCGTCCCCACGGGGATGCGCGCCTTGTACGCCATGGTCTCGGCCGTCCGCTTTCTGGCCTGGGCCACGGCGGGCCTGTTCCTCGCCGTCGTTCCCGCCGTCCTGATCGTCTCGGGGCGGAGCGATCCGGCCGTCGTCTGCGGTGTCCCGCTGTCCGTTCTCGTCTGCTCGGCACTCGCGCGGCCGCTCGCCGCCGAACTCGGCTTCCGCTGCGCGCAGTTCACCGGCCTCACCGCACTGCTGGTGAGCCTTTCCGTGCTGTCGCTGACGGCGGGAACGTCGACCTGGGCGACCCTGGGCGCCGCCGTGTGCGCCGGATTCGGCCATGGACTCGCCCGCGCCGGAGCGAGCGCGGCCCTCGGTGTGCGCACGCCTGCCGCCGCCTGCCTGGGCCTCGGCCTGCCGGTCATCTGTACGGCGCTGCTCGCGCCCACGAGCTCCCCGGCGACCGCGACGGCCCTGGTGGCCTCGGTCGTCGCTCTGCTCGTCTTCCCGGCGACCGGCGCCGTCCTGGAGGCCGGCCGCACCGTACGCCGGCCGGGGCAGCACCTCCCCCACCTCGTTCACTGGATCGACCCGAAGCCCCTGTGCGGGCGTCCCACCCGCAGTACCCCGCAATTCTGAGGAGTAGTACGTGCCAGCCGCGCACACCGTTTCCGAGCTTCCCGACAGCAAGGCGGGCCCGGCCGACGAGCCATTGGTGACCGACCCCAAGGTGACCAGGAGGGCCGTCGGCGCCGCAGCCATCGGAAACATCACCGAGTGGTTCGACTTCGGCGTCTTCGCCAATCTGACCCCGGTGCTCACCGCGGTGTTTTTCACCGGCGCGAGCCAGACCGTCGGCACGATCGGAACCCTCGGCCTGTTCGCGGTCGCCTTCCTGGTGCGTCCGCTCGGAGGCATGTTCTTCGGTCCGCTCGGCGACCGGATCGGCCGCACCAAGGTGCTGTCGATCACGGTCATCATGATGGCCATCGGCACCTTCGTGATCGCGTTCATCCCCGGCTACGAGACGTGGGGCCCCGCCGCCCCACTGCTGATGCTGCTCGCCCGCCTCGTACAGGGCTTCTCGACGGGCGGCGAGTACGGCGGCGCGATGACGTTCATCGCCGAGTACGCCCCCGACAAGAAGCGCGGATTCCTGGGCAGCTGGCTGGAGTTCGGCACGCTGACCGGCTATCTCCTCGGCGGCGTCGCGGGGCTTGTCATCCAGCTGCCGGGCGTCATGTCGCACGAGGACCTGCTGTCCTGGGGCTGGCGCATCCCGTTCCTGATCTCCGGGCCGATCGGCATCATCGGGCTCTACCTCCGTCTGAAGCTGGAGGACACCCCCGCGTTCAAGGCGGCCGCGGCGAAGCAGCAGGGCCGGGAGGGCAATCAGACCCTCAAGGAGATCCGCCGGGTCTTCACCGACCACTGGCGTCCGATGCTGATCTGCATGGGTCTGGTGCTCGTCTTCAACGTCACCAACTACATGCTCACGACGTACATGCTGGAGTACATCGACAAGTTCGCCCCGTCGGTGAGCTCCACCTGGGCGCAGCTTCTGGAGATCTCGGTCCTCGCCGTCGGCATGGTGCTCATCACCTTCGTCGGCCGTCTCTCGGACCGTATCGGGCGCAAGCCGGTCCTGTATTTCGGCTGCGGCATGCTAATCGTGCTCGGCGTTCCCTCGGTGCTGCTGATCCAGCAGAACACCCTGATGTCGGTCTTCTTCGGCCTGGTGCTGATGTCGCTGATGCTGCTCTGCTTCAACAGCACGATCCCGTCCACGCTCCCGGCGCTGTTCCCGACGGACATCCGCTACGGCGGTCTTTCGATCGCGTTCAACCTCTCGGTCTCGCTGTTCGGTGGCACGACCGCCGTCGTCAACGCCCTTCTGGTGCAGGCCACCGGTGATGTCAACGTGCCTGGTTACTACCTGATGGCGGCGGGTGCGATCGGCGCCGTGGCGGCGTACTTCGCGGCGGAGTCCGCGGGACGGCCGCTGCCGGGTTCGGCTCCGGCGGTGGAGGCCCGCGCCTGAGACATCCGGGGTTTTGACGTTGTCAGGATGATGTCGCGGGGCTGTCACAGCAGCACAATTGCGCGCACGTCCGTGCCTACGGTGTCGGTGCAGTGGACAGCGATCCCCCCACACACAGAAACGGACAGCAGTGACTCGGCACACCACCTCTCGCCGCATGCTCCTTGGCGTCACCGGCTCCGCCTTCCTCGCCGCCGCGTGCTCACCGTCATCGAATGATGCCAAGCCGTCCGGCGCGAAGGGCTCGCCGTCGAAGTCGGCCTCCGAGTCGATCGAGGGCAAGGCCGCCGCCGGAAAGGCCCCGTCCGGCGCGCCCGACGGCGCTCTCGGCGTCAACTTCAACGAGGACCCCGCGGGCCTCGGCGCCGCACAACTTCAGGCACTCTCGGCCACCTGGGTGCGCGGCTTCGTCCCGGTGACGCCGGGCGATCTCGAGGAGGACATCACGCGGCAGCGCGCCGTCAAGGCGCTCCTGACCGCGCACGGTGACGGCCGCAAGACGATCCTCTCCCTCAAGTTCCCCTATTCGCTGGGCCCCACGAAGGGCCCGCTCCCCGCGCCGGGCAGCCCCGAGCTGAAGGACCTGCTGGCCCTCGTGGACCGGGTGCTGGCCGCCGTCCTCGGCAAGGTCGACATCCTCACGATCGGCAACGAGCCGTTCCTGGAAACGCTGAACGAAGAGCGCGACAAGACCCTGAACGTGTTCTACGAGACGCTGGCCCGCCACGTCATCGCGTACCGCGAACAGCACGGCGGCGCGGGCTCGGGGACCAGTCTCTACATGGGCGCGCTCAACCACCTCGACGACCCGGAGAGCCGCACGCCCGCGACCGAGCGGTGGCTGCGGTTCGTCAACAGGACACCCGAGCTCGCCGGCGTCGACATCCACCCGCACGTCACGTCGCTGCAGAACGCCGCCAAGTACATCAACTACGTGGTGCCGACCCTGCGTTCGGACCAGAAGTTCCTCGCCACGGAGTTCTCCCTGGTGCAGTTCTGGACGGAGCACATGGACGACCCGGTGTCCCCGGCGTTCGCCAAGCGTCACAACGTGGACCCGGGCCGGAAGGTGTGGCAGGTGATCGGGGACGCCATCAAGCAGCCGTTCCCGCAGGAGAAGTGGAACGACTTCATCTCGATGACCCAGTGGTTCGACACCCACAGGAACTACCTCACCGCGCAGATGAAGGCGTTCCGCGACACCGGGAAACTGGCGGTGGCGACCTACGGAGGCCTGCAGATCGAGTCGATGGCCTCGGAGTGGGACGCCGACAAGACACCATGGATCCTCAACCCCCTGTACGCCAACCGGACCGTGCGGCCGAACGAGAACGGCACCCTCGGCCGCAACGTCTGGTTCGAGCAGTTCCGCGCGCTGCAGCAGACCGGCTGAGCGCGGCCGGTCAGCGCGCGACCGTGGGGGCCTGGCGCGCCGCGTTGCCGACCACCGTGTTGCGCAGCGATCCGAGGCGTTCCACCTCCACCTCCACCACGTCGCCGGGCCGCAGCAGCCACGGCGGCGTACGCGCGTAGCCGACTCCGGAAGGGGTGCCGGTGGCCAGCAGGTCACCGGGGCGGAGGGTGAAGGTGCGGGAGATATGGGCGAGCGTGTCACCCACCCCGTACACCATCTCGTCGGTGCTGCCGTCCTGGACGATCTCCCCGTTCACCCGGGTGACCACGCGCAACCCCTCGCGCAGGTCGCCGACTTCGGCGGCCGGGACCATCGGCCCGAGCGGTCCCGAGCGGTCGGCGTTCTTGCCGAGGATCCACTGCGAGGTGAGCTTCTGGGCGCGGCGCGCGGTGAGGTCGTTGAACGTGGAGTAGCCGACCACCGCGGCCAGCGCCTCCTCGGGGGTGGCGTCCACGAGCGGCGCCCCGACCCATGCGACGACCTCGCCCTCCCAGTCCAGGCCGTCCTCGCCGGACGGGACGGGAACGACAGCGCCGTCCACGGTGAGCGACTGGCTCCAGCGTGCGAACAGCGTGGGGTACTCGGGCAGTTCGGCCTCGCGGAACGTGCCCTCCGCCACGTGCTTCAGGTAGTTCAGGCCGATGCAGACGACGCGGGCGTCGGGCCGCACCGGCGGTACGAACCTCACGGTCGAGGCCGCGAGGCTCGGCCCGTCGAAGTCCGCCGCGAGATGTCCGAAGGGGTCGGACCAGAACGCGTCGAGTGCGGCCAGCACCGTCACCTCCCGCCCGTCGTCCGAGAGTTGGGCCACCTCCGTTACCGCGCCCGGCCGTCGGATCCCCACTATGCGCATGCACTGCTCCCTGCTCGAAGGACGTCCCGATCCCTCTGAAGGTTCAATCCCTTTAAAGGTTCGGAGGTTTGTGCTTCGATGGCGACTATGCCTGACGAACCAGCGGCCCGACAAGCGGTCATCGGCGGCCTGGGCGCCGCGCCCCGCCGCACGCGCGCCGAGCAGCTCGCCACCGACCTCGACGCCCGCATCCGCTCGCTCGGCCTCCGGGCCGGCGACCCGGTGGGCACCCTCGACTCCCTGCGGGAGGAGACGGGTTACGCCTACTCGACGGTCAGCGAGGCCGTGCGGATCCTGCGGGACCGCGGGGCGCTCCAGATCCGCCCCGGCCGCGGCGGCGGCCTCTTCGTCGCCGAACGGGGCCCGGTGGTGCGACTGCGCCACACCCTGCTCGACGTCCAGGACGAGCCCGAGACGGTCGCCGACGCCATCGAACTCCGCGATCATCTGGAGGTGTTGGTCGACGTCGGCGCCGCCCGCTGCCGCACCGACGCGGACGTCACCGACCTGCGTACGCTCCTGGAAGGGATGCGGGCGGCGCCTGACTGGGACGCGTTCATTCGGGCCAACTGGGCGCTGCACGAACGGATCGTGGCCATCTGCCCCAACCGCATGGCGGCGGCCGTCTACACCGGAACACTCGGCCACCTCAACTCCTCCACCTCCTCCCGGCTCGACGACGACGCGGAGGCCTCGCAGCGGTACCGGGCCGAGCGGTGCGGAGCGCACGAGGACCTCGTCGACGCCATCGCCGCGGGTGACGAGGCCGCCGTGCGCGCGGCCGTGGCCCGCCACAACACGCCGCTTTAGGTCCTGTCCGGGAGGAACCCGATGTCATCCGCCGCGTTTCGCGAGTATCTCTTTCCACCGGGTCATCCGCGCATCCAAGACCTCAAGGGCCTTGCCCCGTACGCCTATCGGGAGGTCGCGCAGGCCGAGGGCACGTTCACCGGGGGGCTCATCCGGGGCTGGCGGCCGCTCTACAAGAACGACTTCAGGGGCATCACCGAGGACGGCTCGTTGCGCGAGGGCATCCACCCCCTCGAACCGGCGGAGCCGGGCGAGGAGGCTCCCGTCGCCGACACGGTCACCGCGGCACGGGAGTTGCTCGACACTCTGGACACGGAGAGCCGGGAGCGGATCCGGTACGCGGTGGACGCGGTGGAGTGGCAGACGTGGGCCAACCCGGAGTTCATCCAGTTCGACACCGGTCTGCGGCTCGAACTCCAGCCGCCACAGGTGCGCCGCGCGGCGCTCGCCCTCGTACGGAAGTCCCTGAGCGCGCAGGGGTACGAGGAGGTCCGCACGATGATGCGGATCAACGGCTTCCTCGGAGAGGTCGTCGGCCTGGAGAACATCCTGGGCGAGTTCAGCTACAACTTCGCCCTGTACGGCACGCCCGACGAGACCGCCCCGTGGGGATGGCAGCTGTTCGGCCACCACTGTGCAGTCAACTGCCTTGTCGTAGAGGGCCGTTCCGCCATAGGGCCGGTCTTTCTCGGGGCGGAGCCCAACCGGATCGACGCCGGTCCGCACGCCGGACCTCCCGCCTTCACCGAACGGATCACGCTGGGCCGACAGGTCATGACGGCACTCACCCCCGAACTGCGCTCTGCGGCCACCGTGTACGAGCGGATGGTCGATCCAGGGATGCCGGAGGACCGGGTGCATCCCGGTGACGAGCGGCATCTCGCCGGCGCCTTCCAGGACAACCGCGTGATCCCCTTCGAGGGCGTGTGTGTGCGTGACATGCCGCCCGCTGCCCGAGAGTTGGTGGCGGGAATCGTGGAGGAGTTCCACAAGCTCCTGCCGGCGGGCCCACGCGCCGCCCGGATGCGGGAAGTTCGCGCACACCTCGACGAGACGTGGTTCTGCTGGATCGGCGGTCACGGACCGGACGACGTCTTCTACTACCGCGTCCAGTCCCCCGTGGTCCTCGCCGAACTCGACCACCACTGCGGCGTGTTCCTCGACTACGACTCCCCCGAGCCTTTTCACGTCCACACCGTGCTGCGCACCCCGCACGGCAATGACTACGGCCGCAGTTGGGTGCGCCAGTGGCAACAGGGGCGTCTCCAGTGACCACGATGCGTACCACCGGGGCGCGCACGGCCACGGCGCTCGGTCTGGCCGTGCTGTGCATCGAGGGGTACGACCTGTTCATCCTCGGCGCGGTCGGCCCCTCCCTCCTCGACCACCCCGGCTGGGAGGTCACCCAGTCCACCCTGGGGCTGCTGGGCAGCCTGACCGCGCTCGGCATGCCCCTGGGTTCCGTCGCGGCGGGCTGGGCCGGGGACCTGTACGGGCGGCGCCTGCCGATGGTGATCGGCCTGACCTGGCTCTCCCTCTGGATGCTGCTCAGCTCGGTCGCGGGGACGCTCGGTTTCTTCGCCGCGACCCGCTTCGCCACCGGCATCGGCCTGGGGGCGCTCATCCCGCTGGTCACCGCCTTCGTGAGCGAGTCCGCCACGCCCGCGCGCCGCAATCTGCACGTCGGCACCGCTCTGACCGGTCTCGCCTTCGGCGGCATCATCACGGGCGTCCTCGGCCGTGTGCTGCTGCCCGCCTGGGACTTCCACACCCTGTTCCTCTTCGGCGTCTTCCCGCTGGTGCTCGTCCCGGTGGTGTGGCGCGTCGTACCGGCGGTGCTTCCCGCGGCGGCGCGGGAGACCGAGGAGGCGTCCGTCTCCGCCAACCGCCTGGGCGAGATCCTCGTCGCCCGGCACCGCAGGGCGACCCTCCTCTTCTGGGCGGCCACCTTCACCGGCCTCGTGCTCGTCTACGGGGCGGGCACCTGGCTGCCGACGTTGATGGTCAGAAACGGCTACGACCTCAGCTCGTCCCTGGAGTTCTCCATCGCGTTCAACGTGGGCGCGGTCCTGGGCACGCTGGCCGCTGTCGTACTCGCCGACCGCGGCTTCCTCAAGGCCGCCACGGTGGCCAGCTTTCTGCTCGCCGCACTCGCGATGATCACGCTGAGCACGCCGCAGCCCCGCCCGGTGCTGCTGTTCGCGTCCGCGGTCGCGGGGCTGGGCGCGCTGGGGACACAGAACCTGGTCAACATCGCGGTGGCCCACTACTACCCGGCCCAACTCCGCGGCACAGGGCTCGGGTTCAGTCTCGGGATCGGCCGCATCGGGGCGATCGTCGGCCCGAGCTACCTCGGCGCGGTCACCGTCCTGTTCACCTGGCCGAAGGCCAGCTTCTACGCGTTCGTGGTCCCGGCGGTACTCGGGGCGGGGCTTGCGGCGATGTTCAAGGGGACAGCACGGGACGGGCCGCTGGCGGGCGCAGGGGCGGAGCCGGAGAACAGCAGTACCCCGGCGGGAGCGTGACGTCGGGGGCAAGGGCGTACACGGTAGGGATCCAGGAGGAAGCAGTGCGCGACAAGCAGCAGACGGGACCGCGGATCGCGATCGTGGGCGGTGGGATCGGCGGCATGGCGGCCGCGGCCTTCCTCCATCGCGCGGGGCTGAGCGTGACCGTGCACGAGCAGGCGTCCGCGCTCACCGAGGTCGGCGCGGGTCTGGTACTCGCGCCCAACGCGGTGCGGCCGCTGCGCGCGCTGGGCGTGGCGGAGTCCGCGCTGCGCCGGTCCGTACCCCTGGACTGGGGCTGGGAGTTCAGGCGCTGGCAGGACGGCACGGTGCTGTCCGTGGAGCGTCTCGACGGCGTGTGCGAGCGCCTCTACGGGGAGCGTACGTACACCGCGCACCGCGCCCATCTGCTCGACGCGCTCAGGTCGGCGGTGCCGGACGAAGCGGTGCGGCTCGGCGCGCGCTGCACGGCCGTCGAGCCGCACGCCGATGGGGTGCGGCTGGCCTTCTCCGACGGCACCCGCACCGACGCCGACCTGGTGATCGGCGCGGACGGCATGCATTCCCTCGTCCGCCGGACGGTCGCCGAACCGGAGGCGCCCCGGTTCTCGGGCCTGTGCGCATTCCGTACGGTGGTCCCCGCCGCCGCGGCTCCCGCCTTCGCACTGCGCCGCGCGCAGACGCTGTGGCTCGGCCCGGGCCGCCACTTCGTGCACTATCCGATCTCCGGCGGCGACGGCGTGAACGTGGTGGCGTTCGCCCCGGCGACGGACGCGACGGAGGAGTCGTGGAGCGCGACGGCGACGGTCGAGGAGTTCCACGCGGAGTTCGCCGACTGGGACGGCCGGGTGACCTCCCTCATCACGTCCGGTTCAGTGCCGGGCCGTTGGGCGCTCTACGACCGCCCGCCGTTGCCCTCCTGGACCCGGGGCCGCATGACGCTCCTCGGTGACGCCGCACACGCCATGTTCCCCTTCTACGGCCAGGGCGCGGCGCAGGCCCTGGAGGACGCGGCGGTCCTGGCCCGCTGCCTTACCGCCAACCCCGGGGCCCCCGACGAGGCCCTGTCGCGCTACGAAACGGAGCGTCTCCCTCGCACGACCCGCCTCCAGCGGGCCAGCCACTCCCGCGCCGAGGACAACCACCTCCCGGACGGCCCGGAGCAGCGCGAGCGGGACGCGGCGCTCGGGGACGCGGATCCGCTGCTGCGCAGTGGGTGGATCTACCGCTACGACGCGTCGGCGGCCGCCGGGTGACCTGCGCCGTTGCCCCGTCTACACCGATCGTCGTATCCCCCTGGCCCCCGACCCCAGGGTTTTCCCCGTGGCCCAGGGGTCCGGCCGGGTCCATCGTGGAGACACGAAAGCACACGGGGGCTTTCGACACGGGGGATCCGACGGGGGAACAACGGGGAACCCACGGGGGATACGGGGGACGGGGGGTGCCCGGTGCGGGCACCCCCACTTTCCGTGTGTGCTTCAGAGGCGCTCACGGGTGCGCCGACTCGCTGAGCAGGCGCACGAGTTGGGTCCTGCGGTGCACCCCGTCCAGCTTTCGGTAGATGTTGCCGAGGTGGAACTCGACCGTCTTGACGCTGAGGAAGAGCTGTTCCGCCGCTTCGTGGTTGGTGACACCGCGGCCGACCGCCAGGGCCACGCGGAGTTCTTGCGGGGTGAGGCCGTCCAGGGGCGTCGGGCCCGAGTGGATGCGGTCACCGCCCGCGGCGTGGAGTTCGGCGGCGGCGCGGACCGCCCAGCCGGCCGCGCCGA
The DNA here is from genome assembly GCF_042888725.1 of Streptomyces sp. NPDC002795. Taxonomy (NCBI): domain Bacteria; kingdom Bacillati; phylum Actinomycetota; class Actinomycetes; order Kitasatosporales; family Streptomycetaceae; genus Streptomyces; species Streptomyces sp. NPDC002795. The sequence continues at coordinate 727,877 of NZ_JBIAQB010000003.1, read as the reverse complement.
GGCGTTCGAAGGTGGCGAGGGCGCGTTGCAGCCGGCGGCGGGCCTCGCTGCGGCGGCCGAGACGGCGCAGCAGCTCACCGCACGCGAAGTCGGTGCGGCCCCGCTCGAACGGGGCCGGGATGTCGGAGAGTTCGGCGAGAGCCCGGTCCATGTGCCGCTCCACGTAGGCCGGTTCGAGCATGCCGCGGCAGCGGGCGGCCGCCGCGGCGGTGAGGGGACGCCTGCCGCGGCCCGCCTCGTGGTCCAGGACACGCAGCACCTCGTACGCCTCGTCGGTGCGGTGCAGATGGACGTAGGCCTCGGCGAGGTCGGCGGCCCAGGAGAGGTAGAGGCCGTCGCCGCGGCCGTTGGCGAGGGAGAAGGCGCGTACCTCTTCCAGGTGGGCCGCCGCCTCCTCGTAGTGGCCCAGGCCCAGTTCGAGGAGGCCGAGCGCGCCACGCGCGCGTGCCGCGTCCATGGGGAGTTCGGCGGCCAGGGCCAGGGAGCGGCACTGCGCCTCGTGGCTGCGGCAGTCCGCTTCGCGCCCCAGGGCCGCTTCCGTACGGGCCTGGGCCGCCAGTGCGCGGCACACCTCGATGACACGGCCCGTGTCCTCGCCGAGCCGCGCGGACTCGTCGGCGTGGGCGAGTGAGGCGTTCCACTCGCCGCGCCAGAACTCGACGACGGAGAGCGTGCCGAGGAGATGGGCGAGGAGGCCGACCGTGCTGGAGGAGCGGGCCGCGTGCACCGCGCGGTCGAGGAGCGCGTGGCCCTGGTCGAGCTCTTCGGTGGCCAGGTAGCACAGGCCTCCGACACCAGAGACCGGGTAGGGGAAGGACAGGTCCGGTACGGCCAGGGGCTTTTCCAGGTCGTGGAGCAGGGCGCGGCCGTCCTCCGCGTTGCCGCCGAGGAGTTCGACCAGCGCGTGCAGCAGGCGCACCGGCAGGGCCGCCGCCTCGTCGCCGGAGGCGTCCGCGAGCTGCATCGACTCGGCGGAGGTGGCACGGGCCGCCGTGAGGTCGCCGATGGCGAGTTCGGTGAGGGTGATGCCGCCGAGCATGACGGCGGCGAGCGCGGGGTCGACGCGGCGGGCCTGGTCGACGGCGGCGCGCAGCTGCTCGCGTGCGCGGGCGGGCCGGCCGCGCTGGATGTCCACGTAGCAGCGCAGTTGACGCAGGTCCAGGCGGGTGCGTTCGTGTGCGGCGTGGTCGAGGGCGCGGTCCAGGAGGCCGGCGGCCTCGTCGAGGGAGCCCGCGGCCTGGGCGGCGCGGGCGGCGGCGAGCAGTCGGCGCGCCTTGCCCTCGTCGTCGGGGGTGAAGCGGGCGGCGTGGGCGTACAGGCGGGCGGCGAGCGGGAAGGTGAGGCTGGCGGGGCCGCCGGACGCCGCCTTCGCGAGCGCGGTGGCGACCTCTTCGTCGGGGTCGGCGCCCGATTCGGACAGGTGCCAGGCGTAGCGTTCGAGCGCGGCGGGGGCGCGGGCGCCCTGGAGGGCCCGGGCGACGGTGCGGTGGGCACGCCAGCGGCGGACGGCGGTCGCGCCGTGGTAGACGCCGGAGCGGACGAGCGGGTGGCGGAAGATGTATGCGCCTTCCTCGACCGTCATCAGGCCGGCCCGCTCGGCCGGTTCGAGGTCCGCGTAGGTCAACTCGTGGGCGCGCAGCACCCGTTCGGTTCCGGCGAGGGGGCGGGGGCCGAGGACCGCGAGCAGCAGCATGGCGTCCCGGGTGGTGTCGGGGAGCCGGGTGATGGCGCTGTGGAAGGTGCGGGCGAGGATGTCGCCGATGGGCAGCGGGGCGCCGCTGTCGGGGCGGTGGCCGCCATGGGCGAGCAGGGCGGGGAGCTCGACGAGGGCGAGCGGGTTGCCGCGGGCCTCGGACAGCAGCCACTGGATGTCGTGCGGCGGCAGCGGCTGAGCGGCCTCCTCGGCGACGAGTTCGCGGGCCGCCCCGGCGTCGAGGCCCTGGAGGCTGAGGGAGTCCACGGGCGCGAGGCGGGACGCGGTCTCTTCGTTGTCGCGGGTGGCGAAGAGGGCGACCACGCCTTCGCGGCCCAGGCGGCGGGTCGCGAAGGCGAGGGCGTCCAGGGAGTACGGGTCGAGCCACTGGGCGTCGTCGACGACGACGAGGACAGGACCGGACTCGCTGATCGCGCCCAGCAGGCTGAGCGTTCCCGCGGCGACCGCGAACCGGTCCTGCGCGGCGGCCGGGCCGAGGGCCAGCGCGCCGGTGAGGGCGGCCGCCTGCCGTTCGGGGATCCGGTCGAGGTGGTCGGTGACCGGCCGGAACAGGTCCGCGAGCCCCACGTACGGCAGTTCGCGCTCCGCTTCGATGCCCTGTGTGCGCAGCCGCGTGAGGTCGCGGGCGACGGACTCGGCGTAGCCGAGGAGACTGGTCTTTCCGATGCCCGCCTCGCCGCGGACGATCAGGGCGGCGCTGTGCCCGGTGCGCGCCCCGTCGACGAGGTCGGCGAGGCGCGTGCATTCCGCTGTGCGGCCTACCAGCATGCGGTCAGGGTAACCCGGGGTCACGTTGCGGTGGGAGTCGTCAACTGGTCGTTGCTGCGGGCCAATTGCAGGGTGCGCGGCGCCGTGCCTACGTCTCGGGGCTCTGCCCCGGACCCCGCGCCTCAATCGCCGGCGGGGCTTGGATTACGCCGCTTCCGCGACCTCCGCTCCGCCGAACTGTGTCCGGTACAGCTCCGCGTAGCGGCCGTTCCTTGCCACCAGGTCCACGTGCGTGCCGCGCTCCACCACGTGTCCGTCCTCCACCACGAGGATCAGGTCGGCGGAGCGGATCGTCGACAGGCGGTGGGCGATGACCACGGCCGTGCGGCCTTCCAGGGCCTCGGCGAGGGCCTCTTGCACGGCTGCCTCCGAGGTGTTGTCGAGGTGGGCGGTGGCCTCGTCGAGGATGACGACGCGCTGGCGGGCGAGGAGCAGCCGGGCGATGGTCATGCGCTGGCGTTCGCCGCCGGAGAGCCGGTAGCCGCGTTCGCCGACGACCGTGTCGAGGCCGTCCGGCAGGTCGCGGACGAGCGTGGCGAGGCGGGCGCGGGTCAGCACGTCCCACAGGTCGGCCTCGCTCGCTTCGGGGCGGGCGAGCAGCAGGTTGGCGCGGATGCTCTCGTGGAAGAGGTGTCCGTCCTGCGTGACCATGCCGAGCGTGGCGCGCAGCGAGACCGCGCTGGTGTCGCGGACGTCGAGGCCGCCGATGCGGACGGCCCCGCCATCGGTGTCGTAGAGCCGCGGCAGCAGCGACGCGATGGTCGACTTTCCGGCTCCGGACGAGCCGACGAGCGCCACTGTCTGGCCGGGTTCGGCCCGGAAGGAGACTCCGTGCAGCACCTCGGCGCCGCCGCGTGTGTCGAGGGAGGCGACCTCTTCGAGGGAGGCGAGGGACACCTTGTCGGCGGAGGGGTAGCCGAAGCGGACGTCGTCGAACTCGACGGCGACCGGGCCCTCCGGGATCGCGCGGGCGTCGGGCTTCTCCTCGATGAGCGGCTTGAGGTCGAGCACTTCGAAGACCCGCTCGAAGCTGACGAGGGCGCTCATGACCTCGACGCGGGCGCCGGCGAGCGAGGTGAGCGGCGCGTACAGGCGGGTCAGCAGCAGCGCCAGGGAGACGACCGCGCCCGCCTTCAGGGTGCCGGTCAGCGCGAAGTAGCCGCCGAGGCCGTACACGAGTGCGAGGGCGAGGGCGGAGACCAGGGTGAGCGCGGTGATGAACGCCGACTGCGCCATGGCGGTGCGGACGCCGATGTCGCGCACCCGCCGCGCGCGCTCAGCGAACTCCGCCGACTCGTCGCCGGGGCGCCCGAACAGCTTGATCAGTGTGGCGCCGGGCGCGGAGAACCGCTCGGTCATCCGCGTCCCCATGGCCGCGTTGTGTGCGGCGGCCTCGCGCTGGAGGCGGGCCATGCGGGAGCCCATGCGGCGGGCGGGGAGTACGAAGACCGGCAGGAGGACAAGAGCGAGCAGCGTGATCTGCCAGGACAGCGTCAGCATGACGGCCAGGGTCAGGATCAGCGTGACCACGTTCCCGACCACGCCCGACAGTGTGTTGCTGAAGGCGCGCTGCGCGCCGATGACGTCGTTGTTGAGGCGGCTGACCAGGGCTCCGGTGCGGGTCCTGGTGAAGAAGGCGACGGGCATGCGCTGTACGTGGTCGAAGACGGCCGTCCGCAGGTCGAGGATGAGGCTTTCGCCGAGGTTCGCCGAGAGCCAGCGGGCCAGCAGCCCGATCCCCGCCTCGGCGAGCGCGATGACCGCGATGAGGACGGCGAGGCGGATGACGTGGCCCTCGTCGTGACCGCCGACGATCGCGTTGACGACCGAGCCCGCGAGCATCGGTGTCGCCACGGCGAGCAGTGCGGTCAGGATGCTCAGGAACACGAACTGGGCGATGCGGCGCCGGTGCGGCCGGGCGAATTCGGCGATCCTGCGAAGGGTCGCTCGGGCGAAGGGACGGCCCTTGGGCCCGCCGTCCTGGGCATTCATGACGCTGTACAGCTGCGTCCAGGCTGTGCTCTCCATGCTCATGCCGATGACACTAAGACCTCAACCAATCTTGAGGTCAAGAGCCGGACGACACCCCGGCCGCACCTCTTGACCCTTGAGTAACCGGAACGTAACTTCGCTTCAATTCTTGTGCCCGCCACACAAGTTGCGGGACTCGGCCTATCGGGAAGCGAACACATGCCGCAGCTGCACAGGCGCACCCTGCTGTCCGCGATCGGCGTCACCGCCGCCGCGAGTACCGTCGTGACCAGCCAGGCCGGCGGCGCGACCGCCGCGGTGAAGCGGCAGCCGAGCCCGTACGAGAGCAAGATCCAGAGCCTGCTGGCCCGTATGACTCTCGAAGAGAAGCTGGGCCAGCTCCAGCAGCTTCCCTGGTCCTACGACCTCAATCCGGGCTCCGGCACGACGAAGGCCGTCGAGGACGCGGCGCGGGCCGGGCGGGTCGGCTCCGTGTTCAGCATCTTCGGCGCCAAGACCACCAACGAGCTGCAACGCCTCGCCGTAGAGGAGTCCCGGCTCGGCATCCCGCTGCTGCTCGGGCTCGACGTCATCCACGGCTTCTGGACCAACTTCCCGATCCCGCTCGCCCAGGCCTCCAGCTTCGACCCGGACGTCGCCCGCTCGGACGCCGAGGTGTCGGCCAAGGAGGCCCGCTCCAACGGTGTGCACTGGACGTTCGCGCCGATGATGGACGTCACGCACGAGCCGCGCTGGGGCCGCATCGCCGAGGGCAACGGCGAGGACCCGTACCTGACCGCCCAGTTGGCGGCGGCCAAGGTGAAGGGCTACCAGGGTTCGGGGTACGGCTCGAAGGACACCGTCGCCGCGTGCGCGAAGCACTTCGTGGCGTACGGCGGCGCGGAGGGCGGCCGCGACTACAACACGGTCGACGTGTCCGAGTCCCGCCTGCGCAACCTCTATCTCCCGCCGTTCAAGGCGGCGTTGGACGCGGGCGTCGCCACGGTGATGGCCTCCTTCAACACCATCAGCGGCGTCCCCGCGCACGGCAACGCGCACACCCTCACCGACATCCTCAAGAAGGAGTGGGGGTTCGAGGGCCTGGTCGTCAGCGACTACACGGGCGTCCAGGAGCTGATCGCGCACGGCTTCGCCGAGGACGGCGCGGACGCCGCCAGGCTCTCCCTCAACGCCGGCGTCGACATGGAGATGACCAGCACCCATCTCCTCACCAACGGCAAGAAGCTGGTGCGTGCCGGGAAGATCAAGGAGCGGCGCATCGACGACGCGGTGGCCCGCGTGCTCCGCCTCAAGTACGAGCTCGGCCTGTTCGACGACCCGTACGTGGAGGAGTCGAAGGCGATCGACGAGCCGTCGGCGGACGCCCGCAAGGCGGCGCGCACGGCGGCGTCCCGCTCGATGGTCCTGCTGAAGAACGAGAAGGACACGCTCCCGCTGAAGAAGACCGTCAAATCCCTCGCCGTCGTCGGCCCGTTCGGCGACTCCGCGGATCTTCTCGGTACGTGGGTGGTGCCCGCGTCGGCCGAGAAGTTCCCCGCGGTGAAGGTGCTCGACGCGGTGAAGAAGGCGGCGCCGGGCGCCAAGGTCGGCTACGCGCGCGGCGTCGACCCGGACGGCAAGGACACCGGCGGCATCGCCGACGCGGTGGCGGCGGCCAAGTCGGCGGACGTCACGATCGTGGTCGTCGGCGAGCCCGCGTCGATGAGCGGCGAGGCCGCGGCCCGCAGCGACATCTCGCTGCCGGGCGCGCAGGAGAAGCTGATCGCGGCGATCGCGGAGACCGGCAAGCCGTTCGTGGTGGTTCTGGTGGGTGGCCGGCCGTTCACCGTCGGCGACTGGCTGGACAGCGCTCCGGCCGTCCTTGAGGCCTGGCACCCCGGCATCGAGGCGGGCAACGCGATCGCGGACGTCCTGTTCGGCGCGGTGAACCCCGGCGGCAAGCTGCCGGTCTCCTTCCCGCGCACGACCGGCCAGATCCCGATCCACTACAACCACGAGTCGACGGGCCGCCCGTACGACAAGGACAACAAGTACACGTCGAAGTACCTGGACCTGCCGCCGACGCCGCAGTTCCCCTTCGGGTACGGCCTCAGCTACACCACGTTCGCCTTCGGCGCGCCGAAGCTGAGCCGCTCCTCCATCCCGGCGGGCGCTCTGCGCAAGGGCGACACCTTCGAGGTGTCGGTCGAGGTCCGCAACACCGGCTCGCGCTCCGGCGACGAGGTCGCGCAGCTGTACGTACGCGATGTGGCGGCCTCCCTGACCCAACCGGTGCGCAGGCTGCGGGGGTTCAAGCGGGTCACGCTGGCGGCGGGCGCGTCGACGACGGTCCGGTTCCGGCTCGGCGCGGAGGATCTCGGCTTCTGGACGAACGACTCCAGCGGCGAATTCCGGGTCGAGGAGGGCACGTTCGAGCTGTACGTGGGCAGCAGCTCGACGGCGGATGCGAAGCTGAAGCTCACCGTCACCTGACCCCGGGAGTTCTCATGCCGGTCCGTGTCGAACGCGCAGGCCACGTCACCACCGTCGTCCTGTCCCGCCCCGAGGCCCGCAACGCGGTCGACGGGCCGACGGCGAGCCAACTGGCCGACGCCTTCCGCGCGTTCGAGGCGGACGACGCGGCGCGGGTCGCCGTGCTGTGGGGCGAGGGCGGCACGTTCTGCGCGGGCGCCGACCTCAAGGCGATCGGCACGGAGCGCGGGAACCGGGTGGCGGAGGACGGGGAGGGCCCGATGGGTCCGACGCGCCTGCGCCTGACGAAGCCGGTCATCGCGGCCGTGGCCGGGCACGCGGTGGCGGGCGGCCTCGAACTCGCCCTCTGGTGCGATCTGCGGGTCGTGGAGGAGGACGCGGTGTTCGGTGTCTTCTGCCGCCGCTGGGGCGTCCCGCTGATCGACGGCGGCACGGTCCGGCTCCCCCGCCTCGTCGGCGAGAGCCGCGCGAGCGACCTGATCCTGACCGGCCGCCCCGTCCCGGCGAAGGAGGCGTACGAGATCGGCCTCGCCAACCGCCTCGTACCGCCCGGCGGTTCCCGCGCGGCGGCGGAGACGCTCGCCGCGCAGATCGCCGCCTTCCCGCAGGACTGCCTGCGCAGCGACCGGTCGTCCCTGCGGGAGCAGCACGGGCGGGACGAGGCGGCGGCGATGGGCGCGGAACTCCGTTACGGCATGGGCGTGTTGGGCGGGGCGCTCGAAGGGGCGGGCCGGTTCGCGGCGGGGGCGGGGCGGCACGGGGCGTTCGAGGGCGACGGGCCGGAGCAGCACTGAGCCGGCGATGCGCACTCCACCCGGGCTCACGCTCCCGCCTCGGATTCGACTCCGCCCCGCCGTCCTCTCCCATTGCGGCCACACATTCCGCACCCGTACGGCAGGATGCTCGTGCACGTGCTCGAACATGCCCGGACGACAAGGGAGTTGCAGCCACCCATGCCCTCGACGCCCGACACATCCCCCACCCCACCGCGCATCGACACCAGCAGGCCGCACCCGGCGCGGGTGTACGACTGGTACCTCGGCGGCAAGGACAACTACCCGGTGGACGAGGAGCTCGGCCGGCAGATCACCACGCTGGAGCCGACCGCCAAGTACGCGGCGCGGCACAACCGTTGGTTCATGCACCGCGCGACCCGGATGCTCGCGGCGCGCGGCGGCGTCACTCAGTTCCTCGACATCGGCACCGGCATCCCGACCGAGCCGAACCTGCACCGCATCGCGCAACGCGCGGCACCCGAGGCGAGCGTCGTGTACGTCGACAACGACCCGATCGTGCTGCGGCACGCGGAGGCGCTGCTGCGCGGCACCCCGGAGGGGGTCACACGCTACGTCCAGGCCGACGCCCGCGAACCGGACCGGATCCTCGAACTGGCGCGGGAGATCCTGGACTTCGAGAGCCCGATCGCGGTGTCGCTGATCGCTCTCCTGCACTTCATCCCCGACGACCAGGGCGCGTACGACATCGTCCGTACCTTCGTGGACGCGCTGCCCTCGGGCAGCCACCTGGTCCTGTCGCACGTGGCCGCGGACTACGACCCGTCGCGCACGCAGCAGGCGATCGACATGTACGCGGCCGGCGGGGTCACACTCGCGCCGCGCACGCACGAGGAGATGACGAAGTTCTTCACAGGGACCGGACTCGATCTCGTGGACCCCGGCGTGGTCTGGCTCCCCGACTGGCACCCGGAGTTGGCCGTCGACGAGGACCGGGACGGATCCCCGGTGCCGATGTACGGGGCGGTGGGCCGCAAGAGCTGAAGTGGCGTATGGGACCGGGCCACTTGAGCGGGACAGGAGTCATCACGCCGACAGGCATGACGAAACTCACACATGGCGATAGCCACGTGACGGACCGCAGCGAATACACGTACGGATCCCCTACGCTCTTTCACATGTCCGCCATTCCAGCCCCACGCACCGTACGGTCCGCCGACGTGGTCAACGAGCAGATTCGTGACCTGTGGGCGCGCACCGATGGGCGCCTGAACCCCGAGGACCGCGCCGAGTACGAGTCGCTGGTCACGGAGTGGGCGTCCGCGGTCGGCAGTGGGGTCGCACAGCGCGTGTGACCCCACCCCGGGCCCGCCGCCGCGGTCAGGACTGCGGGCGGGAGCCGTGATTCGCCGCGTGCTTGCGGCGTGCCTTCTTCTTCCGGCGACGCTTCGAGGACATGGGACCTCCAGGGGCGGAATGGGACATTTCGCCTGTTAACCATTCCACAGGGGGCCACCCTGCCGCGAGCGGGCCCCTGACCACGCGGCGCGACGGTGCGCATACGCGGGTCGGCGTGCTACTCCGGCGGCGTGGGCGTGTCCGCGCTGCGGTGCATGGCCTGGAGGTCCATTTCGAGCTTGACCGTGGGGCCGACGACGGCGATGCCCTTGGCGAGCATCGTGCGCCAGTTCAGGGTGTAGTCCTCGCGGTGCAGCTCCGCGGTGGCGAGAGCGGCGCAGCGCAGCTCCTCGGCGTAGCCGCCGTTGACGACGCCGAGGTAGCCGGTCTCGAGGTCGACCGTGCGGCTCACACCGTGCATGGTGAGGGCGCCCTGGACGGTCCACTTGGAGCCGCCGCGGTAGATGAAGCGGTCCGAGCTGAAGTGGATGTACGGGTAGTTCTCGACATCCAGGAAGTCGGCGGAGCGCAGGTGGTTGTCACGGGTGTTGTTGCCCGTGGTGATCGACGCCGCGTGGATACGGACCTCGACGCGCGAGTCCGCCATGTCGGGCGCGATCTGGATGCCACCCTCGAAGCTCGTGAAGCGGCCGTGGACGTGGGCCATGCCGACGTGCTTGGCGATGAAGCGGATCGCGGTGTGCGGCGGGTCGAACATCCAGGTGCCGGGCTGCGGCAGCTCCGGCGAGCGGCCCACGTGCAACTGGATGCCGGTGAGCGGCAGCGTCTCGCCCGCGACGATCTCGACCGTCTGCTGGAACGGCTCCAGGCCCTCGGCCGCGATCAGGATGCTGTAGCGGCCGGGCTGCAGCGTGACGAAGACCAGGCCGAAGGGGTCGGTCGTGGCCTTCACGGAGACGCGCCCGCTCTGCGACTGGGTCACCGTGACCTCGGCGCCCGGCATGGGCTGACCGAACGGGTCGGTCACCTCGCAGTGCACGCCACCCGCGCCCTGCGGCATGGAGTGGACGGGCCCACCTCCCCGCCCTGCCGAACCGGCGCCCTTACGGCGGAACAATGCGAGGGGCATGAGGGGCCTTTCCTGGACATCTGAACGAGCGCGCCCACCATGCCATGCGGCCCGCCTACCCAAATGGGGCGGAGTCGCGTATTCCGGCAGGCGTCAACCCGCCAATTCACAAGATCCACACCTTTCCGGCGCCAACCGACCCCTGGACGCCACTCGCCTCCCCCTCCCTCCCCGCACGCGTTCACCGGTTCTTCGCAAAGCGTTGACGCGGCAGGAAGCGCTCTGGCAGGGTCGCGAACCCGGCACCACCCGACGTGGGACCGAGGAGATCCCCACCCGATGAAGTCACGGCACACCTCCGCCCGCAGGACCGCTCCCCACGACCCCGCGCTGCGGCGCTTCGCCGAGACACACTGGGCCAGGGACCCGGTGGTCGTCTCCGACACCCCGGCGCCCGGCCTCGACCCGGCCGACGCCCACGCGCTCCTCCGCACGGCGGCCGAGCACCCCGGTTCCACACCCCTGCGCCTGGCCACGGCCGACGGCATCCTGTGCGAGCCGGGGCCACTGCTGCCCGGCCGGGCCGACCGGAGCCTCAGCGAGTACATCGCGCGCCTCTCCCGCGCGCCGCAGCTCGGCGGCGACGGCTGGCTGCTGACCGCCACCGATCCGCTGCACCGGGACTTCTCGGCGTGGTCACGGGTACGGGACGCCCTGGCAGGGCTCTGGCGGTACGTCGGGTGGCCCGCGGTCCCGGTGACCGCAGAGCTGGCCGTCGGCGACCGGCACCACTCCGCCACCGAGGCGGGCGACCCCGGCGCCGCGTCCCTCACCTGGGTCATCGACGGCGAACTGACCGTGCGGGTACGCCCCGAGCACACCGGCACCGAGTACGAACTCCGGGCCGGTGCGGGGGACTTGATGCACTGGCCCGCCGGGAGCCGGCACCTCGATCACCGTACGGGACCGTGCACGACGCTGCGGGTGAGCGTGCCCGCCCGGACGGCCTCGGCCCTGCCCCTGGTCACGGAAGCCGTCCGCGCGCTGACGCGAAGACGCGACCCGCACACGGACAGCCCGGTGACACTCCCCCATCCGCTGCCCGCGAGAGCCGACGGACGACTGGCGCTCCCCGCCCAACTCGCCGATTCCGCCCGGCTGTTCACGGAGGTGCTCACCGACCCGGACGTCGAGCGGGCCCTGCTCGCACGCTGGGCCGGGCTGCGCTCCGCGGCAGGCCTGAACCCGGCGCCCGCGCCGCGGCCCGCCGTGCCCCTCACCTCCCGGCACCGATTGCTGTGCGTCAGCGAGATCGTCCGGGTCGCCACCGGCCCGGACGACGCGCTGTGGGCGGCGAACGGCCATGTGTGGCCGGTCCGGGGCCGCGCGGCCGACCGCGTGCTCTCCTGTCTGCGCACGACACACCAAGACACCACCGTGGCCGACCTGGCGCGCGCCTCGGGGCTGTCCGGCCCCCACCTGGACGAACTGCTCCGCGAGCTGTGCCGTTCACGGGCCGTCGCGGTCACACCACTGGAGCCGTACCCGTGAGGGCGGGCGCCGCCCTCCCGATCGACGTCCTCGGCCCCGTCGGCCGGTCGGTCGACTGGCAACGGCTCGCGGCGGACCACTGGGACCGCCGGCCCGCGCTGCTCCGCCCGACCCACGGCGCCGGACCCTTCGAGCCCCACGAGGTCTTCGAGGGCACCGTGGCCGCCGCACACCACACCACGGCGGACGCCGACGAACGGGTCCGGTTCGCGGTGGGGCCGCGCCGCCTCGTCGAACCCGGTGATCTGCTGCCACGGCCGGAGGACGGTTCGTTCGCCGCCTACGACCGCCGACTCGGACGGCAGTTGGGCGACACACCCTTCACCCTCGCCGTCCGGGATCTGCACGCGGGGCACCATCCGCTGTGGGCCAGGGAGCGGGCCTTCCTGGCCGATCTGTGGGACCGGGTCGGGCAGCCCCTTGCAGCCGTCGGCACGACGCTGTGCCACGGGACGTCCACGCCCCCGCGTCCCGATCCTCGTGCAGCAACGTTCCTCTACGTCCTCCACGGCCGCCATCAGGTCCACCTCACGGGACCGGAGAACCGGTACTGGACGACCACGGCCGCCCCCGGAGACCTGCTGTACTGGCCGGCCGACCACGAGCACACCATGCACGCGCCCCGCTCCCCCGCCACGACCGTGCGCATCACCGTCCCGCGCACCCCCTCACCGCCCGCCAACCACGTGCCCCCACAAGGGACATGGAGCGCCGTCGACACCCTCGTACCGGACGATGACGCACCCGACGACCTGCCCGGCACCCTGCCCCCGGCCCTCGCGGCGACGCTCGGCCACCTCCGCCGGGAGGCCCGCCCCGCGCCGCTCCACCGGCGCCTGGCCCACGAGGTGTTGCGGCACGCCACGGACGGCGGCCTTCGCCCGGCGCCGGCGCCCACGCGGCCCGGGTACTTCACCGACGACGACTCGGTGCGGGCCACGGAGCGCGTGGTGTGGACGCGGGCCGGGGGACACCGCCTCGTCGCGGCGTGCGGACACGTCACGCGGACCGGCCTCACGGCGCGCGAACTGGGCGCCCTGATCGGCCGCTTGAACGGCGGCGAACCGCTCCTCGTGGGCGAACTGACACCGCCCGCGCGCCGGTTGCTGGCATGCCTGTCGGCGTTCCGCGCCGTGGAGCGCCTGTAGGGCCCGCTCCCCGGCCTCGTGGCCGGCCGCGCGGGATCACCGGCTCCGGGCGACTCAAAGCGCGCGACAGCGCGTTCACGCCGATGTCAGCGGCGGCCAGCGGTTCGCGCACACTTGAGGTCCCCACCCTCTCCACACTTCGGGCACGTACGGCAGTATGTCCGCAGTGCGCCCGCGACCGCGATACCGGTCGGTGCGCCGCTCCCGGCCCCGAACGAGCAGGTACCACGTGACGAAGCATCACATATCCGACTCCACCGCACTGTTCGACCTGCGTGCGGGAGGTGCGCGATGAGCCGCGGCGTCGAACTCCACGACCTGATCCTCGCCGGTGTCGCCCTCTTCGGCGGTCTGCTGGCGGGGCTGCTGCTGCGCACTCTGCTGCGCTGGCTCGGTGTGCGTGCCGGGCAGACGCGGTGGGCCGGGGACGATGTGATCGTCGACGCGCTGCGCACGCTGGTGCCGTGGGCCGCGGTCGCGGCGGGCGCCGCCGTGGCCGCCGAGGTGCTGCCGCTCACCCCGCGTACGGGGCGGAACGTGAACATGTCGCTCACGGCGCTGCTCATCATCGTGGCGACGCTGACGGCGGCGCGGGTGATCACGGGGCTCGTGCGGGCGGTCGCGCAGTCGCGTGCGGCCGTGGCCGGTTCGGCGACCATCTTCGTGAACATCACGCGGGTCGTGGTGCTCGCGATGGGGTTCTTGGTGGTTCTGCAGACCCTGGGGATCTCCATCGCGCCGCTGCTCACCGCGCTCGGCGTGGGTGGCCTGGCCGTGGCGCTCGCCCTTCAGGACACGCTCGCCAACCTGTTCGCGGGCGTGCACATCCTGGCCTCGAAGACCGTGCAGCCCGGTGACTACATCCGGCTGAGCAGCGGCGAGGAGGGCTATGTCGTCGACATCAACTGGCGCAACACGGTGGTGCGCCAGCTCTCCAACAACCTCGTGATCATCCCGAACACGCAGCTGTCGGGCACGAACATGACCAACTTCAGCCGCCCGGAACAGGAGATGACCCTGACCGTGCTCGCCGGGGTCGGCTACGACGTCGACCTGGGGGAAGTGGAGCGGGTGACGGTCGAGGTGGTCGCCGAGGTGATGAAGGAGGTCGAGGGCGCGGTGCCCGAGCACGAACCGCTGGTGCGCTTCCACACGTTCGGCGACTCCCGGATCAGCTTCAACGTGATCCTGGGCGTCGGTGAGTTCAGCGACCAGTACCGGATCCAGCACGAGTTCATCAAGCGGCTGCACGCGCGCTTCCGCGCGGAGGGCATCTCCATCCCGTCGCCGGTGCGGACGGTGGCGCTGACGACGGGCAGCCCGTCGATCGTCATCCCGCATCAGCGCGACAAGCAAGAAGCACCGCTCGCGCCGCCCGTCTAGGACCTGTCAGCCGTGGTCGGCGCAGGCGAGGATCTCGCCGACCACGCGGGACGCCGTCCGCACCATGAACGGGTTCGAGTCCCGGTAGTACGCCAGCTCGTGCACCGCGATGGTCAGCGCCCAGCCACGGCCGCGCACCCACGTGTCGTCGTCGACCGCCGCGGCCTCCCGGAAGATCCGCCGCTCCGGCCCTGCCAGGACGTACCAGGCGGTGATCAGGTCGACGGCCGGGTCCCCCGTGCCCATGCACCCGAAGTCGATGACCGCGCCGAGCCGGCCGCCGTCCGACACCAGGAGGTTGCCGGGTTGCAGATCCCCGTGCAGCCACACGGCGCGGCCCGCGCCCGGGGTGCTCACGGTCTCGTCCCAGATCGCGAGGGCGGCCGCCGAGTCGATCGTCCCGTCCAGACGGTTGATCACCTCGCGGGTTCCGTCGGCCCGTTCGGCGAGCGGCCGCCCGCGGAAGGACTCCGGCGCCCCTTCGGTGTCGATCGCGCGCATCGCCGTGACGAAGCCCGCCAGATCCTCGGCCAGCGCCTCGGGCCGGTCGAGCCGCCCCACGGCCGGGTTCGCGCCGGGCAGCCAGCGGTGCACCGCCCACGGCCACGGAAAGCCGTGCCCCGGCTCCCCCTCGGCCACCTGCTCCGGTACGGGCACCGGCAGCCGGGCCGCCAGATACGGCATCCACCGCCGCGCGTCCGCCAGCTCCGGGACGACGCCGGCCAGGCGCGGCAGCCGGACCACCCACTCCTCGCCGAGCCGGTACAGCACGTTCTGCGTACCGTGCGAGTCGACGTACTTCAGGGGCAGGTCCGCCCACCGCGGGAACTGCTCGTCGACGAGCGCGCGGACGAGCGCCTCGTCGATGTCCGGCTCGTCCTGGTGCAGCTTGCGTACGCTCATCGTCACCTTTCGCGGGAGCGGCCTCCGGCCGGGGCGAGCGTAGCCACGTACGCCCGGGCCCGGCGACCGTTTTTCCCACGGGAGGCGTCCCCCAGGGTCACCCGGACACCGAGGGCCGCCCGTTCTCGATGTGGCCCATCAGGCGCCGAGCGAAGTCGGGTTCGTCCTCGCAGCGCACCACCAGGTCGTACCAGCCCTGGGCCTTCGCGGCGGGGTGCGTCACGGTGGTGCTGTCGCCGGGCGCGACGCGGACCTGGCGGGTCAGGGCCGCGGCGTCGGCGGCGCGGACGTAGGCCTGCGGGCGGACCGTGAACACCTTGGCCTCGGTGCCGTGGTTGGCCAGCTTGATGCGCAGCTCGCGGGTCTTGGAGCGGACGGTCGATGTGACCTCGGCGGTGGACGCGGCGAGGCCTGCGAACTCGCGGCGGAAGCCGCCGGGTCCGGTGACGGTGAACCGGTAGCGGTCCTTGGCCGGTGTCACGGTCAGCGCGCGGGTGCCGGAGACGTCCCGGTGCTGCGGCACGTCGAACTCGCCCTCGTAGGGGTAGAGCGCGAAGTGGGCGCTGGACTCACCGGTGTTGGAGAGCGTGACCTCGACGCGGCCGTCGTAGAGGCGTGCGTACGCGTCCGTCTGGTACGGCAGCGGGCGCGCGGGGCGGGTGCCGGGCTCCTGCACGGGCATCTTCTGGTCGGCCGGAGGGGTCGGCTTCCAGCGGGCGGCGGCCGGTGGCACCGGGCCCGGGTTCCGCACGGCGGGCTGCTTCTCCGCCGTGTCGAAGTCGAACGCGGAGGTCAGGTCGCCGCATATCCGGCGGCGCCACGGCGTGATGTTCGGGTCCTCGATGCCGGTCCACTTCTCCAGGAAGCGGTTGACGGAGGTGTGGTCGAACACCTCGGAGCACACGTACCCGCCCACCGACCAGGGCGAGATCACCAGCATCGGCACGCGGATGCCGAGCCCGGTGGGCTGCCCCTGCCACCACTCGTCGGGGTCGCCCGGCTCGGGCACGGGCGGCGGGACGTGGTCGAAGAAGCCGTCGTTCTCGTCGTAGTTGATCAGCACGACGGTCTTGCGCCACACGTCCGGGTGCGAGGCCAGCGCGTCGAGCACCTTGTACGGGACGCTGGCGCTCGCGGCGGGCACGGAGACGCTGGGGTGCTCGGAGTCGACCGCGGAGGGCACCAGGTACGAGACCGCGGGCAGCTTCCCGGCGGCGACGTCGGCGGCGAAGCGCTCGGCGAGCTTGCCGGTGGGCACGCGGCGCAGGGCGCGCTCGAACAGGCTGCGCTCGGCTTTGGTGAGCGCCTCGACGCCCTCCTCCAGGAGCCCGAGCAGCCGCTCCCGCCCGGCCGCGTCGTCGGCGTCGTCAGCCTTGCGAACGGCGGCGTAGAACGACTCCATGTACGTGTGCCCGCCGGTCTTCGCCAGCGCCTTGCGGGCGACCGACTTGAAGGAGGCGTAGAACTCGATCTGGTTGTCGGTGAAGTTCTCCCACTCGGTGTACGTCTGCCAGCTGCGGCCGTCCTTCTCCAGGAGTTCGGCGAAGGTGGGCCAGTCGTAGCCCTTGTGCGTGCCCTCGGCGTAGGCGTCGTTGCCGATGGCGCGCCCGCCGCCCGGTTCGTCGCCGGAGTTGCCGCTCCACAGGTAGTTGCGGTTGGGGCTCGTCGAGCTGTGCATGGAGGAGTGGTAGGCGTCGCAGATGGTGAAAGTGTCGGCGAGCTCGTACTGGAGCGGGATGTCCGAGCGGTCGTAATACGCCATGGTGGCCGAGGTCTTGGCGGAGACCCACTGATTCATCCAGCCGTTGTTCCAGGCCTTGTGGCCGCCGTTCCAGTCGTGGTTGAGGGCGTCGATGTACTGCAGGTCGTGCTGCTGCGCCTCTGCGGCCGCGCGCACGGAGAACGGCAGGACTCTCTTCGCGCCATCGGGCTGCTCGAACACGGGCTTGCCGTCGGCGAGTTGGACCGCGTTGCGGTCCCCGAAGCCGCGTACGCCGCGCAGCATGCCGAAGTAGTGGTCGAAGGACCGGTTCTCCTGCATGAGGATCACCACGTGCTCGATGGCGTCGAGCCCGCCGGCCGGTGGCTCCGCGGCCAGGGCCCGCTGAAGGGAGGGCGGCAGCAGGGAGCCCGCGGCCGCGGCGCCGACGGCGCCCGCACCGAGGGCGAGGGCACGGCGTCGGGAGACGGGGCTGGAGAGGGGATCGGTCATGTCGGCGGCTCCTGGGTTCGATGGCGGGGGCGGACGGTACGCAGGGACGCTACGAGTGCAGACGGTACGGATGGTGAGCACCGGATGAACTCATGTCGGCACCACACAATCAAGCTCTGGACAAATGTGAGCATGGAATTGCTTGAATTTGACGAGTAGTGTGCGCCGCATGCTGGCAGAGCGACGACACCACCTGATCCTGCGTGCGCTGCGCTCCGGTGGGCCCGCGTCCGTCGCCGAGCTCGCCGAGCAGCTCACCGCGAGCCCGGCGACCATCCGCCGCGACCTGGTGAAACTGGAGGAGGACGGGCTCCTCACCCGCGTGCACGGCGGCGCCGTCATGGAGGAGGGCGACCAGCCCTTCTCCGAGGTCGCGCAGGTGCGGGTCCCCGAGAAGGACACCATCGCCGAGCACGCCGCGTCCCTGATATCGGAAGGACAGTCCGTCCTCCTCGACATCGGGACGACCGCGTACCGCCTCGCCCGCCAGCTCCACGGCCGCCGGCTCACCGTCATCACCAGCAACTTGGTGGTGTACGAGGAGCTGGCCGACGACACCGGCATCGACCTGGTGCTGCTCGGCGGCATGGTCCGTCGCGAGTACCGCTCCCTCGTCGGCTTCCTCACGGAGGACAACCTGCGCCAGCTGCACGCCGACTGGCTGTTCCTCGGCACCAGCGGCGTCCGCCCGGACGGGCAGGTGATGGACACCACCGTGGTGGAGGTCCCGGTGAAGCGCGCCATGATCTCGGCGAGCGACCGCACGGTGCTCCTCGCCGACTCCTCCAAGTTCCCCGGCACCGGCATGGCCAAGGTGTGCGGCCCCGACTCCCTCGACGTTCTCGTGACCAACTCCTCCGCCCCGGCGCCGACTTGTACGGCGCTCACGGAGGCCGGCGTGAAAGTAGTCCACGTATGAAACTGACGATTCTCGGCGGCGGCGGATTCCGGGTGCCCCTCGTGTACGGGGCCCTGCTCGCCGACCACGCGGAGGGCCGCGTCACCGAGGTCGCCCTCTACGACCTGGACGGTCAGCGCCTCGACGCGATCTCCCGAGTCCTCGCCGAACAGGCCGAAGGGGTGCCGGACGCGCCGAAGGTCACCGTCACCACCGACCTCGACGAGGCGGTGCGCGGCACCGACTTCGTGTTCTCGGCGATCCGGGTGGGTGGCCTCGAAGGGCGCGCGGCGGACGAGCGGATCGCGCTCGCCGAGGACGTGCTGGGCCAGGAGACGGTCGGCGCGGGCGGCCTCGCGTACGGCCTGCGGACACTCCCGGTGGTCGAGGAGATCGCACGCCGCGTCGCCCAACTCGCCCCGGACGCCTGGTTCATCAACTTCACCAACCCTGCGGGCCTGGTCACGGAGGCCCTCTCGACACACCTCGGTGACCGTGTCATCGGCATCTGCGACTCCCCTGTCGGCCTCGGCAAGCGCGTGGCACGAGCGCTCGACGCCGACCCCCAGAACGCGTGGGTCGACTACGTGGGCCTCAACCACCTGGGCTGGCTACGCGCGTTGAAGGTCAACGGACGCGACGAACTGCCCCGCCTCCTCGCCGACGACACACTCCTCGGCTCCTTCGAGGAGGGCAAGCTGTTCGGCACGGAGTGGCTGCGCGAACTGGGCTCGATCCCCAACGAGTACCTGCACTACTACTACTTCAACCGCGAGGCGGTCCACGCGTACCAGGAGGCGGAGGCCACGCGCGGCGCGTTCCTGCACGTCCAGCAGTCCCGCTTCTACGACCGGATGCGCGACCCGGCGGCCCCGCCGCTCAAGACGTGGGACGCGACGCGGGCCGAGCGCGAGGCCACGTACATGGCGGAGAACCGGGAGGCGGCGGGCGCCGGCGAGCGCGACGAGGCGTCCCTCACCGAGTCCGGCGGCTACGAGAAGGTGGCGCTCGACCTGATGCGGGCCATCGCCCGCGACGAGCGCACCACGCTGATCCTCAACGTCCGCAACCGCACGACCCTTTCGGCCCTCGACGCGGACGCCGTGATCGAGGTCCCGTGCCTGGTCGACGCCAACGGAGCGCACCCCGTCGCCGTCGACCCGCTGCCGGGCCATGCCACGGGCCTCGTAACCTCCGTCAAGGCGGTCGAACGCGAGATCCTCGCCGCCGCCCGCTCGGGATCGCGGGCGACGGCGGTGAAGGCGTTCGCGCTGCACCCGCTGGTGGACTCGGCGAACGTGGCACGCCGCCTGGTCGACGCGTACCGGCAGGCCCACCCGGGCCTCGCCTACCTGCGCTGACCTGCCCGGTGCTCTACCGAGTTCCGGTACCCGTACGCCGCGTAGACACCGACCCCGATGAGCATCCACGCCGCGAACCGGGCCCATGTCACCCAGTCCAGGTTGCTGATCAGCCACACGGAGAACGCGACACCGATCGCCGGGACCCAGGGCACCAGCGGCGTACGGAAGGTACGCGGCAGATCGGGCCGGGTCTTCCGCAACACAACAACAGCAATGGCCACCACGATGAACGCCATCAGGATGCCGATGTTGGTGAGGTCGGCGGCCTCCCGGATGGGCAGGAACCCGGCGATGAGCGCGGAGCCGATGCCGACGGGCCAGATCACCCGCGTGGGCACGTGCCTGCGCGGGTGGTTGCGCGCGAAGTACCGCGGCAGCAGCCCGTCACGGCTCATCGAGTACCAGACCCGGGACACCGCCAGCATGTTGGCGAACGCCGACGTGGTGATGCCGATGACGGCGCCCACGGCCACCACAAGCCCGAGCCCACCAAGCCCAACGGCCGCCAGCGCACTGGAGAACGGACTCGCCACATCGATGTCCCGATAGCTCTGCATCCCCAACAGCACGACACACACCGCGATATAGATGAACGCGGCGATGCCCAGCGAGATGATGATGGCCTTCGGCAGCACCTTCTTCGCCTCGGCGCTCTCCTCCGCGGCGGCACTCATGGCGTCGTACCCGTAGACGGCGAAGAACGCGGTGGCCGCTCCGGTGAACGCGCCACCCACCCCATAGGGCAGGAACGGCGTGTAGTTCCCGGCCTTGATATGAAAGGCCCCGGCGACGACCACGAGCGCGACAATGCCCAGCTTCACCACAACAAGGATCGTCTCGAACCGCGCCGACTCCTTCGTCCCACGCGAGAGCACGAACGCAAGCAACAGACACAACAGCAGAGCAAACAGGTCAACACGATGTCCGGACCCGGTCCCGGGCGCTCCGAGCATCCAGGTCGGCACATCAATGCCCACATGCTCCAGGATGTACGAGAAGTACCCGGACACCGCGATGGCGACCACGGCCACGATCGCGGTGTATTCGAGCAGCAGGTCCCAGCCGATGGCCCAGCCGACGAACTCGCCGAGCGCTGCATAGGAGTAGGTGTAGGCGGAGCCCGCCTTCGGGATGGAGCCGGCGAACTCGGCGTAGCAGAGGGCGGCCGCGCCGCTGGCGACGATGGCGATGAGGAACGAGAGCATCACGCCGGGCCCGGCGTCCTCGTTGGCCACGACGCCGGCCAGCGAGAACACTCCCGCGCCGACCAGGCCGCCGAGGCTGAGGGCGACCAACTGCCAGAGCCCCATGGTGCGTTGCAGACCTCCGCTGCTCACCTCCTCCGAGCCGTCGACGGGCTTGAGGCGGAAGATGCCGGCGCGAGAGAGGAGTCTGCCGTCGGGCCCGGCCGGGTCACGGGGTGGGTTGGTGGTCGTACGGGACACGGTGCCTACTCCTCATGGGTCTTCAGGGGCTCTTCGGGGTCAGAGCACGAAGCCGTGCGGGAACGGGTCGCGCGGGTCGAGGAGGTAGTTGGCCGTGCCGGTGATCCAGGCGCGTCCCGAGAACTCCGGTACGACAGCGCCCAGTTGACCGACTTCGGCCGCACCGACGAGCCGTCCGGTGAATCGCGTCCCGATGAACGACTCGTTCACGAACTCGGTGTGCAACGGGAGTTCACCCCGTGCGTGCAGCTGCGCCATCCGGGCCGAGGTGCCGGTGCCGCACGGCGAGCGGTCGAACCAGCCGGGCTGGATCGCCATGGCGTTGCGCGAGTGCCGGGCGGTCGAGTCGGGGGCGAGGAACTGCACGTGCTTGCAGCCGCCGATGACCGGGTCGACGGGATGCCGGGGCCGGTTGTGCTCGTTGATGGCGTCGGAGATGGCGAGCCCGGCCTTGAGGATGTCGTCCTTGCGGGCCCGGTCGAAGGGCAGACCGAGCTGGTCGAGCTCAGTGATCGCGTAGAAGTTCCCCCCGTACGCCATGTCGTAGCGCACCTCGCCGTACCCGGGCACCTTCACGGTGGCATCCAGCTCCAGCGCAAAGGACTCCACATTACGCAAGGTCACCTGCTCAGCGACCCCCTCCCGAACAGCCACCCGCGCCTCGACGAGCCCGGCAGGCGTATCGAGCCTGACGACGGTCTCCGGCTCACTCACCTCCACCATCCCGGTCTCGACGAGCACGGTGGCGACGCCGATGGTGCCGTGCCCGCACATCGGCAGGAAGCCGCTGACCTCGACGTACAGGACACCCCAGTCCGCGTCGGGACGGGTCGGGGGTTGGAGCACGGCACCACTCATCGCGGCGTGGCCACGCGGTTCATCAACGAGGAACCGCCGAAGCTCATCGAGGTGTTCCAAGGCATACGTACGCCGCTCGGCCATGGTGTCACCGGGTATGGGCCCCACGCCGCCGGTGACGACGCGGGTGGGCATGCCTTCGGTGTGCGAGTCGACGGCACTCAGCGTGCGGACGGACCGCATCACGCCTCCCGGTCGTCGAGCGAGGCGATCGCACGGGCCATGTCCGCCTCGACCTGCTCGCGCATCTCGGGCAGCAGCGCCCCGCGCGGCGGCCTACAGGGCCCGCCGAACCGGCCGACCTTCTCCATCCCCAACTTGATGGCCTGCACGAACTCGGTCCGCGAGTCCCACCGGAAGGCGGCCACCAGCGGCTCGTACAACGCCCGCGCCTCCTCCACCTTCCCCGCGAGCGCCAGGTCGTACAGCCGGGCGGACTCGGCGGGAAACACGTTCGGGAACCCGGCGAACCACCCCGTGGCCCCCATCAACAGACTTTCCAGCACCACATCATCAGCACCACTGATGATGTCGAGCCCGGGCGCCTTCTCCTTGATCTCCAGCACCCGCCGCACGTCACCGGAGAACTCCTTCACGGCGACGATGTTGTCGATCCGCGCGATCTCCCCGAGCAGCTCCGGCGTGAGATCGACCTTCGTGTCGAAGGGATTGTTGTACACCATCACCGGCAGCCCGACAGAAGCCACCGCCTCGAAGTGGTCAATGACGTCACGGGAGTTGGCGCGATACAGGGTGGGCGGCAGACACAGCACACCGTCAGCCCCGTCCTCCGCCGCCACCTCGGCCCAGTGCTTCGCCTGATGGGCCCCGACCCCATGCACCCCCACCACGACGACGCCATCGTCACCGACCGCCTCGATGGCGGTCCGGGCCACCTTCCTGCGCTCCCCATCCGTAAGGGACGAGTACTCGCCGAGGGACCCGTTGGGCCCGACACCACGGCAGCCGTTGTCGATGAGCCAGCGGCAGTGCTCGGCGTAGCGGTCGTAGTCGACGGCGAGCCCGGCGGGGGCGGAGGCGTCCTCGTAGTAGGGCAGGGCGGTGGCGACGACGACACCACCGAGACCGATGGAACCCTGCTTCTGCTGCTTGATGTCACTCATGAACTGCTCTCCTCTGTACGGGAGTTGCTGTCGGACATGGAACGGGTTCCGGGACCGGCGGCCAGATCGCCGAGCCGGATCGGACGAACGATGGGCCGCCGATGCTCACTGGCCGGAGGCAGGCCCTCGATTACACGGTCGTCGTCACCCGGCCCGCGCAGCCGCGCACCGATCTCGGCGACGGTGGGCCCGCACATCCGGGCCTGGCACGGCCCGAGTCCGGCGCGGGTGGCGAGCTTGGCGGCGCGTGGGGCCGCGGTGGACTCGTCGGTGGCGGCCCGGCACACGGTGGCGTAGTCCGTCTCCTCACACCGGCACACCACGGTCTCGGGCCGCAGCCACCCGGACCAGCCGGCGCCAATGGGATGCGCACGGGCAAGGCGGGCGGCGAAGGCACGCCCCTGATCACGACTGGTCCGCAACCGCCTCACAGCGACGGCATTACGGTCACCACCCGCGGCCAGCCACCCAGCGAGCGCACCTTCCACCCGGGCGGCGGGCGCGCCAGCGATGCCGGTGATCTCCCCGGCCGCGTACACATCGGGACAGGTGGTGCGCTGGTCACCGTCGACCTCGACGAACTCCCCGGCCGGGGTGGCGCGCAGCGCACACCCCGCGGCGAGCGGCAGCTCCAACTGCGGACTGAACCCGTGCGAAACACACACCGCATCGACCGCGACTGTGCGCTCACTACCCGCCACAACCGACCAGTCGGCACGCAACCGAGCGATGACGACCTCCTCCACACACCCATCACCGCGCGCCTCGACGACCGTACGCCCAGCGCGGTACGGCACCCGATGCCGCGCCAACACGGAGCTGTACTCGGCGAGTTCGGCCGCCTTCCCGGCCTGCGCGGCCAGCTCCCAGGGCCGCCGCCCCCAGCCCCGTGCGAGAGTGCCTGACGTATTGGCCTCCAGCACCTCACGCACCCGCGACCCGGCCTCGATCAGCGACGCGGCCACCGGCAGCAGGAACGGCCCGCTCCCGGCGACGACCACCTGGTCGCCGACCACCACCCGCTCCCCCTTCACCAGCGCCTGCGCCGCGCCCGCGGTGTACACGCCGGGCAACTCCCAGCCGGGGAAGGGCAGTACGCGGTCGTGGGCGCCGACCGCGAGCACCAGCGCGTCGGGGTCGAGGGTGTGCCGGTCCCGGCCGCCGCCGTCGGCCGGACCGCGCAGCACATGCACGCGCGGCGGTCCCGGCTCGGCCGGATCGGGGCGCTCCAGTGCCCACACGGCGGTCTCGGACCACCAGGCGCAGCGCGGGTGGGCGAGGACCCGGCGGCGGCGTTCGTCGAAGGCGCGCCAGCCGTGGTGGAGGTGCTGTGGCCGGGCGGCCGCGTAGGCCTCGGGGAGCATCCGGTGGTACTGGCCGCCGGGCTGCTCGGCCTCGTCGATCAGGGTGACCCGCGCCCCCGCACCGAGCGCGGCATCCGCGGCGGCGAGCCCGGCGGGCCCGGCGCCCACGACCACTACGTGGCGTGTCATGTGCCCTCCGTGGGGTTCGGGTTGAGAGGGGCCGTAAGGGGACTGTGACGTGGGACTTCGGTGCGGTCGTGGTTCGGCGTCACAGTTCCTCGCCGCCTCCGCGTGCCTGTGTGCGCACCTCGTCCCCGTCCCGCGCCCGCCTGCGGCACGCCCGTACGTCGCGCTCGGGGCCGACCGTGATCAGGCAGTCGAAGCAGGCGCCGATGCCGCAGAAGACGCCGCGGGGTGCGCCGGAGCGGCCGTGGCGCCAGGAGCGGCGGCCCGAGGCGAGCAGGACACCTGCGATGGACTGGCCCTCGATTCCGGTGACGGGCTCGCCGTCGACGGTGATCGTCAGCGGCGTCTCGCGCCGCCCGACGGCGTCCGTGGCCGCCGGTATGCGTCGTGGGCTCATGCCGCGCTGCCTTTCTGTGTGCGTCCCAGGACGGCCGGCCGGTCCACCCGGAACGGCGTCGCGTCGATCTCGGCCGGCCGGCCCAGGAGCAGGTCCCGCACGAGGCGTGCGGTGCCGACGGACAGGCCGATACCCGCGCCTTCGTGGCCGCCCGCGTGCCACAGCCCGGCGAGGCGCGGGTCGGGTCCGATGACGGGCAGGTGGTCGGGTACGTAGGGGCGGAAGCCGCCGTAGGCGCGCATCACCGGTACGTCCGTGAGGGACGGGAAGAGGCGCAGTGCCTTGGCGGCGATCGCGGACAGGGCCTCGACGCTGAGCCGGTCGTCGAAGCCGACGCGGCGGCGGGAGGAGCCGATGAGGACGCTGCCCGCGCGGGTGGATTCGACGACGGCGGAGGTCTGCAGGTCCTCGGCGCTGCTGCCGACGGCGCCCACGTAGTCGGCGTCGTAGACCTTGTGGAAGACGGTGGGCGGGAGGGGTGTGGTGACGAGGACGTCGCCGCGGCGGGGGCGGACGTCGATGGGGGCGCCGAGGCGGGTGGAGAGTTCGCCCGACCAGGGGCCTGCCGCGTTGATGAAGATGTCCGCCTCGATGAGGTCGCCGTCGGATGTGCGGACGGCGGTGAGGCGGTCGGAGCGGGTGACGGCGCCGTGCACCTCGCAGTGGGTGCGCAGGGTCGCGCCTGCCCGTAGTGCGTCGGCGAGGAGGGCGGCGGCGGCGCCGGCGGGCTGGACCTGGGCGTCCTCGGGGTAGTGGATCGCCGCTGTGTGGTCGCGGGTGACGTACGGCTCGGCGGCGGCGAGGGAGGCGGCGTCCAGAGTGTCCGCCCGTACGCCTGCGGCGCGTTGGGAGTCGGCGAACTTGGCGAGTGCGCGGGCGCCGTCGTCGGTGGTGGCGACGACGATGCCGCCCTTGGGGTCCCATTCCGTCAAGTCATCTATGTCTGGGGTGTGTTCGGAGATTTCGGCGACTATCTGCGGCCATAGGCGGCGGGACAGTTGCGCCAACTCGAGTTCGGGGCCTGGGCCTTTGTCGGATACGAGGATGTTGCCCTCGCCGTGCGCGGTGGTCGCGGCGGCCGGGCGGCCGCGGTCGACGACCGTGGTGGCGCAGCCCGCGAGGGCCAGCTCCCGCGCACAGGCGGCTCCGACGATTCCGGCCCCGAGAATGACCACCCGATTGACCGCCCGATTGACCGCCCGCGTTCCGTGCATCGAACTGCCTCCGTTCGTTTCATCGAACAGTTCGGAGGCTAGGACGGCCCGTCAGGGGGTGTCAACGGGTCCGCGGTGAGTGATCAAAGAATGCGTGCGGTTGCGTGCGGTGCTCAGTCGCCCTGGGGCTCGGAGGCACCCCTCTTCGGGTGCGGGATCCCCAAGTGGGCGTGCTCGTGCGGCCGGTACTGAAGCAGCAGCACCGAGTGCACGTCGCCGTCGAGCGCCGTGTAGGAGTGCGGGAGCGTGGCGTCGAAGCCCACATAGTCGCCGGGGCCGAGCTCCACCTCGTCGCCGTCGACGCGGACCTGGAGCCGGCCGGTCTGCACGATGGTGTGCTCGGTGCCCACGTGGCCGAGCGAGTCCTGCCTGCTGTCGGCCCGTACCACCTGGTCGTACACCTCGAGGACCAGGTCGCCGAAGTCCATCCGGCGCAGCGGCCGCAGGTCGACGCCCTCGCCGCTGAGTACCTCGACCTCCTTGGCGCGCACGACGGTCAGGCCGCCGGGCGCCCGTGTCTCCAGGAGGTCGGAGACGGGTACCTCCAGGGCGCGCGAGAGGCTGAACACCGTCTCGATGGTGGGGTTTCCCGTGCCGGACTCCAGTTGGGAGAGCGTCGCCTTGCCGATCTTGGAGCGTCGCGAGAGCTCCGAGATCGACAGGCCGCGCTGTGTCCTCGCGCGGCGGAGATTGGTCGCCACCATGTCGCGGACCGACTCCTGAGGAACGTCCATAGCCTCTCCCTGACTCCCTTGACAGCGTTCGCTTTGACGAACACTATGCCGCACGATGCGTTTGGTGTTCCGAACAGTTTCTCGTTCGTTGCGCCGACGTCGACGCAACGGCACTACCAAGAAGTGGATCCGGCATGACCGACACGACCCTCGGCAGCTCCGTCCCCCGCCCCAGCACCCCGGACCCCCGGATGCCGCGCCTGGCCGAACTGCCGGACTTCACCGCGTACATGGGGCAGGGCTGGGACGAGGCCGACCGTACGCCGCCGACCGTGCCGGGTGCCGCCGAGGCGGCCGCCGCGCACCGTGCGCGGCTCAGTGCGGAGTTCGCCGGGCGGCCGCTCGTGATCGCCGCCGGACGCGCCCCGGTGCGCAGCAATGACACCGCGTACGACTTCCGGCCCGACAGCGACTTCTACTGGTTGACCGGGTGCGCGGTCGAGGACGCCGTGCTGGTGCTGCGGCCCGTGCCCGGTGGTCACGACGCGGTGCTGTATCTGCCGCCGCCGGCCCGGCCGGGCGAGCCCGGGTTCTTCGCGGACGCGGCGCACGGCGAACTGTGGGTGGGCCCGGCCCCCGGCCTGGACGACTGGCGCGGAGCGCTGGGCTTGGAGACGGCCGCACCGGGCGCCCTGGACGAGGCACTCGCCGCGTGCGCGGCGCAGGGGCCGCTGCTCACCGGCCCGCTGGATCCGGAGACGGCTCGCCGCCATGGCGTCGCGGCCTCCCCCGACCTCGGCCGTACGCTCTCCGAGCTGCGCATGGTCAAGGACGCGTGGGAGGTCGGCCAGCTGCGCGAGGCCGTGGACCGTACGGTCGAGGGGTTCCGGGCCGTGGTCCGCGAGTTCCCGGCGGCCGTGCGCGGCGGTGGCGAGCGCTGGCTCCAGGGCACCTTCGACCGCTACGCCCGCACGTACGGCAACGGCCCCGGCTACGCCACCATCGTGGGGAGCGGCCGCAACGCGGCGACCCTGCACTGGGTGCGCTGCGACGGCCCCGTGGCCGAGGACGCGGCGGTGCTCCTGGACATGGGTGTCGAGACGCGCAGCTACTACACGGCCGACGTCACCCGCACCTTCCCGGCCTCCGGCCGCTTCACCTCCGCCCAGCGTTCCGTGCACGACCTGGTGGAGCGCGCGCACCGGGCCGGGCTCGACGCCGTGGGCCCGGGGCGGGAGTGGACCGACTTCCACACGGCGTCGATGGAGGTCGTGGCGCGCGGCCTGGACGACTGGGGGCTGCTGCCGGTCTCCGTGGACGAGGCCCTCTCCCCCAAGGGCCAGCACCACCGCCGCTATCTGGTGTGCGGCATCGGCCATCACCTCGGCCTCGACGTGCACGACTGCGCCCGCGCCGACTACTCCGCGTACCAGGGCGCCCGTATGACCCCTGGCATGGTGCTCACGGTCGAGCCGGGGCTGTACTTCCACGCCCATGACACGACCGTGCCGCCGGAGCTGCGCGGCATCGGGGCGCGCATCGAGGACGACATCCTGGTGACCGAGGCCGGGTCGGAGGTGCTGTCGGCCGAACTGCCGCTGGATGCCGCCGGGTTGGAGCGGTGGATGGCCGTGTAGGCGGAGCACCCTCCTGCTCCGTGTCTCATATATCGAACACCCATTACCGGTAAGTGAGACACATGGAAGGGTTGTGATCCTCGTACCGTCCGATCGGTACGAGGGTCGCCGGCGTCGAGCGCCGGTGGACGTACACCGCAACGCCCCTGGGATTGACCCGAGATGTCCGCTTCTGCCACCGGCCCGGCACCTGCCAAGTCCGCCGCGCCGTCCCCCACGTCCGGCCCGAACCCGGCCGCGCCGGTCAACCCGCGCTCGCGGGTCCTGATCGCCAGCCTCATCGGGACGACGATCGAGTTCTACGACTTCTACGTCTACGCGACCGCAGCCGTACTCGTCTTCCCCGCGCTGTTCTTCCCGAGCAGCGACCCGACCACCGCGCTTCTGTCGTCGTTCGCCGTGTTCGGCGCGGCGATGGTGGCCCGGCCCATCGGTGCCGCCTTCTTCGGACACCTCGGTGACCGGCTCGGCCGCAAGAAGACGCTGGTCGTCTCGCTGCTCACGATGGGCATCGCCACCTTCCTCATCGGCGTGCTGCCCACGTACGGGTCGATCGGCTGGGTCGCCACCGCGCTCCTCGTGCTGATGCGGCTCGCGCAGGGCTTCGCGCTCGGCGGCGAGTGGAGCGGTGCGGCGCTGGTCGCCACGGAGAACGCGCCGCCGGGCAAGCGGGCACTGTGGGGCACGTTCCCGCAGCTGGGCGCGCCGCTCGGATTCATCATCGGCAACGGCCTGTTCCTGGTCATCGCCGCCCTCCTGCCGTCCGCGGCGGGCGCCGACCCGTCGCAGCCGTCGCAGGCGTTCCTCTCGTGGGGGTGGCGGATCCCGTTCCTGTTCTCGGCCGTGATGGTCGCGATCGGCATGTGGGTGCGGATGCGCCTGGTCGAGGCGGAGGTCTTCACCAAGACGCAGGAGACGAAGCAGGTCCGCAAGCTGCCGCTGGCGACCGTGTTCCAGCACCACTGGAAGCAGCTGATCCTCGGCACCTTCGCGATGCTGGCCACGTACGTGCTCTTCTACCTGATGACGACGTTCTCGCTGAGCTACGGCCGCACCGCGAAGAACGCCGCCGTGCCCGGACTCGGGTACAGCTACACGACGTTCGTGCTGATGCTGATCTTCGGCGTGGTCTTCTTCGCCGCGTTCACGCTCGTCTCCGGTCCGCTGGCGGACAAGTACGGCCGCCGCAGGACGCTGGCCTGGATCACCGCGGGCATCTTCGTGTTCGGCCTGGTGTGGGTGCCGCTGATCGGGCTCGGCACGCTCGGTGTGGTGCTGTGGCTGGTCCTCGGCTTCACGCTGATGGGCCTGACCTTCGGGCCGATGGGTGCGCTGCTCCCGGAGATGTTCCCGACGTCCGTGCGCTACACCGGTTCCGGCATCTCGTACAACGTCAGCTCCGTGCTCGGCGCGGCCGTCGCCCCGTTCATCGCGGTGGCGCTGTGGGAGGCCGGCGACGGCTCTCCGTGGCTGGTCGGTGTCTACCTGTCGGCGATGGCCGTCCTCACGTTCGTGGCGCTGCTGTGCAGCAAGGAGACGAAAAACGTGGACCTGGGGGCCTCGGAGTCGAGCGAGAGCCCGGTGTAACCACCGTCTACGCAAGAGCCCGGACCGCCCGCGTGTGTCGTGGGCGGCCCGGGCTTTTACGTGTCCGTCCCGTCTGCGTCGTGCGTGTTCACCGGCGTCGCGAGCCGCGGCGGCCACACTCCCGCGGCCAGGACGCCCTCCGCGTACGCGCGGGCGACCAGTTCCGTGCGGTTCGACGCGCCCCAGCGGCGCGACAGTTGGCGCAGGTGGTAGGTGACGCCGTCCGTCGTCAGGCCGGTCTCGCGGGCCGCGCGGGCCGTCGTGGCGCCCGCGGCCAGCAGGGCGAGGATCCGCGCCTCCTGCGGGTGCGGCGGCGCGGTGGCGGACGGTGTCCGGGCGGACACCACGGCCGCGTCGAGCACCCGTACCGTCACCAGCAGATCGGGCGCCCTGTTCGCGGTCTCGCCCACCGTGTCGACGATCAACTCGCCTTGGCGCCGCACCCCGTCGCCGCCGTGCCAGGCCACCGCCACCGTGTAGCGCGAGCGGCGGCGCGCCTTCAGCGCCTGCGCGATCCGGTCGACCTGCGCCGCGTCGACCGGCGCGAACAGGTCGAGGATCGCACGCCCCTTGAGCCGTCCCGCGGTGGTTCCCCACTCCAGGGCGAACGCTGCGTTCACCAGCCGTACGTCGCCGTAGGGATCGCACACCGCGACCGGCATCGGGATCCGGTCGAACAGCACCATCGCGCGATTGCGCCACACCACGGCGTTCCCGGTGTCCACCGATGCCTCGCCTCCCACCACCCGTACGTGTCGCCTGTGCCATGGACGGCACCCGGGCACAAGGCCGATACACCGTCAGCTACTACACAATCATGTAGTCAACCGGCGCTGACCAGCAGGGGAAGCGGATCAAGCTGGAGGCCGCAGGCTCCCCTCCGCGAAAGGCACCCCACCATGCCGGTTCCCCCCACGCCCGACGACAGCGCCTACGCCGCCGCCGGTGTCCCCGTCGTCGACGTCACCGCCACCGGCCTCGGCCCCGGACCGCTGCAACAGATCATGGGCCTGATGCGGGAGCACGGTCCGCGGCTGGTGCGGCGGGTGCACGGGCGGGACGCCCTGTTCGTCTCCGACCTCGACCTCGTCACCGAGCTCGCCGACGAGTCCCGCTTCGCGAAGAGCATCGGCCCCGCGCTGCGCAACGTCCGCGAGTTCGCCGCCGACGGCCTGTTCACCGCGTACAACGACGAGCCGAACTGGGCGCGCGCCCACGACATCCTGATGCCGGCCTTCGCGCTCGGCTCCATGCGTACGTACCACCCGGTGATGTACGAGGTCGCGCGCCGCCTCGTCGAGTCCTGGGACGTGGCCGCCGCCGACGGCAGCCCGGTCGACGTGCCCGGTGACATGACACGGATGACGCTCGACACCATCGGACTCGCCGGGTTCGGCTACGACTTCGCGTCCTTCGAGAGCAGTGAGCCGCACCCGTTCGTCGAGGCGATGGTGCGCTGCCTGGAGTGGAGCATGAAGCGCCTGGCGCGGGTGCCCGGCGGTGACTACGAGGCCGCCGACGCGGCGTTCCGCGCCGACGCCGACTATCTCGCCCAGGTCGTCGACGAGGTGATCAGCGCGCGCGTCGAGAGCGGCGAGCGGCACACCGACGACCTGCTCGGCCTGATGCTGACGGCCGAGCACCCGCGGGACAGTTCCACGCTGGACACCGCCAACATCCGCAATCAGGTCATCACGTTCCTGATCGCCGGGCACGAGACGACGTCGGGCGCGATGTCCTTCGCCCTGTACTACCTCGCCAAGAACCCGGCCGTCCTCGATCTCGTACGCCGTGAGGTGGACGCCCTGTGGGGTGACACCACGGACCCGGAGCCGGACTTCGACGAGGTCGGCCGCCTCACGTACACCCGGCAGGTCCTCAACGAGGCGCTGCGCCTGTGGCCCACCGCAGCCGCGTTCAGCCGGGAGGCCCGCGAGGACACCCTGCTCGGCGGCCGCATCCCGCTGCGCGCGGGGCAGGGGGTGACCGTGCTGGCGCCGATGCTGCACCGCGAGCCGGTGTGGGGTGACAACCCGGAGCGCTTCGACCCGAACCGGTTCACGCCGGAGGCGGAGGCAGCGCGTTCGCCGCACGCGTATCTGCCCTTCGGTACGGGTGAACGGGCCTGCATCGGGCGGCAGTTCGCGCTGCACGAGGCGACGATGCTGCTCGCGATGCTCGTGCACCGCTACCGGCTCGTCGACCACGCCGACTACGAGCTGACGGTGAAGGAGACCCTCACCCTGAAGCCGGACGGCTTCACCCTCACGCTCGCCCCGCGCACCCCGGCCGACCGCCGGCACAGTCCCCTGCCCGGCGCCACCGCCAGGCCCGAAACGGACCTGGCGGCCGACACACTGCCGGCCCGGGTACTCCCCGGCACCCGCGCCCTGTTCCTGCACGGCAGCAATTACGGCACCTGCACAGGCCTCGCAGCCCAGCTCGCCGACGAGGCCGCCGCGTTGGGCTGCGAGACGGAGGTCGCCCCGCTGGACGCTTACGCGGAGGGCCTTCCGACCGACCGTCCCGTGGTGATCGTCGCCGCGTCCTACAACGGCCGCCCCACCGACGACGCCGGGCAGTTCGCCGCCCGCCTCGACACCGGGGCGCCTCACGAAGGTGTCTCGTACGCCGTGCTCGGTGTCGGTGACCGCAACTGGGCCGCCACCTACCAGCACTTCCCCACCCGCATCGACGAGCGCCTGGCCGCGCTCGGCGCCGAGCGGCTGTGCGAGCGGGCCGCCGCCGACGCCTCCGGCGACCTGGGCGGCACCGTCCGCACCTTCACCGCCGACCTGCGTACCGCGCTCCTGGAGCGGTACGGGGACCCGGAGGCCACCGCCACCGACACACCCACGGCGCCCTACGAGATCCGCGAGATCACCGGCGGACCGCTGACCGCCGCCGCGACCAGGCACGAGCTCGTTCCGTTCACCGTCACCGAGGCGCGCGACCTGACGGCGCCCGGCCACCCCCGCGTCAAGCGGTTCGTGCGGCTCGCGCTGCCCGATGGTGTGTCGTACCGGACCGGCGACCACCTTGCCGTCCTGCCCGCGCACGAGGACGGCCTCGTCGACCGCGCGCTGAAGGTCCTCGACCTCGACCCGGACGCGCTGCTCGACATCCGTGACGCCCGACCGCGCCGCGACGCCCTTCCGCTGGACCGACCCGTGACGGTGCGTGAACTGCTTACGTTCCACGTCGAGTTGCAGCACCGGCCGGGCCCCGACGAGGTGGCCGCGCTCGCCGCCGCCAACCCCTGCCCGCCGGAGGCCGCCGCGCTGCGGGAGCTGCCCGCCGACGACCCGCGCACTTTCCTGGAGCTGGTCGAGGACCACCCGGCGCTGCGTGACGTCCTCGGCTGGGACCTGCTGCTCGGCCTGCTGCCGCCGCTGCGCCCGCGCCACTACTCCATCTCGTCCACCCCGGCCGACCTCCCCGGCCACGTGGACCTGATGGTGTCCGTGCTCGACGCGCCCGCCGCGTCCGGCACCGGCCGCTACCGGGGCACAGGCTCACACCACCTGGCTGGGGCCCTCCCCGGCGACACCGTCCTGGGCCGTGTCCAGCCGTGCCGCGACGCCTTCCGCATCGGGCCTGACGCCCCCGAGCCGGTCATCATGATCGCCGCGGGTACGGGCCTCGCCCCGTTCCGCGGAGTGATCGCCGAACGAGCGGCCCAGAACACCCAACTTCCGCCCGCCCTCCTCTACTTCGGCTGCGACCACCCCGAGCGTGACTTTATGCACGCCGGCGAACTCCGCGCCGCCGACACCGCGGGCGCGATCTCGCTGCGCCCCGTCTTCAGCGACGCCCCGGTCGACGGCCACGCCTTCGTCCAGCACCGCATCGCCGCCGAGTCCGCCGAGATCGGCCGCCTCCTCGACGCGGGGGCGCGGGTGTACGTGTGCGGGGACGGCGCCCGGATGGCACCCGGCGTCCGCGCCGCGTTCCGCACACTGCACCGCGAACGCACACCGGGCGCCGACGAGTCCGCGGCGGAGCAGTGGCTCACCGAGCTGATGGCGGAGGGGCGGTACGTGGAGGACGTGTACGGGGGCTGACCGCACATGCCCCCACGGGCCGTCCGGCGCTCGTGGCGCTGGCCGTCCTCAGCGTGCCGTCGCTCGTCGCCCGTCACCGGAGGGTTCAGCGCCTGCGGTTGGTCGTCGTGGTCAATGTGATCGGCGCCTTCACCGGATTGTTCTGGTTCGTCGCACTGTTCATGGCGATGGCGATGGCCACCCGTGAGCCCGACGCCACGCCGGTGCCGGGCAGCCGGCCGGGCCGCTGACGACTGGCCGCAACGCGGCGGCGAGTCGTCAGCCGGCGGCCGGGACCAGCGCCCGCGCCGCGGAGCGCGCCGCCGACACCGCCCCGGGCCGGTCCGCGCCCGGCTGACCCAGGACGACCCGGGTGCTCAACCCGTCGAGCAGTGCGAGGAGTTGGGCCGCGCGGCCGGGGACGTCGTCGACGGCGAAGGCGCCCCGGTCCACCCCCTTGGCGAGGATCGCCTCCAGGTCGCGCTGCCAGCCCTGGTCCAACTCCTGCTGCGCAGCGCGCAGTTCGCCGTCGGCGCCGGAGCGCGCCCACAGTTCGATCCAGAGCATCCAACGCGGGTCGCGGGGACCTGCGGGCAGATACAGGTCGAGGTAGAGGTCGAGTCGGCGGGCCGGGGTCACGCGGCGGGCCAGCAGCGCCGCACGTTCCTCGGTGAGCGCGGATTCGCTGTAGCGCAGGGCCTCGACGAGCAGCAGGTTCTTGGAGCGGAAGTAGTAGAGCAGGTGCCCGCCACTGGTGCCGAGCCGCTTGGCGAGCGAGGCCATGGTCAGGGACGCGAGGCCCTGCTCGGCGACGACGGCCGTCGCCTCCTGGAGCGTACGGGTCCGCAGATCGCCGCCCGACCGCCCCGGCCGTGCCGTCGTCGACCCCGCCATTCGCGCCGCCCCTCACCGCTGTTCGTACTGATCGCAGCCTACCTCTTGACGTAGGACACTACCCCGCCGCATCTTGAATGCCATTCAAGTTTCTTGAACGGCATTCAAGCCGTTCCCTTGCGACGAAGAACGAGAGGCGACGGCATGACGGCACACCCGGCCGCGCACAGCGCCCCCGCGCCGGACACACCTCCACAGGCGCCCCGGGACGAGGTGTTCCAGGTCGAGGAGCACGGCATCGACCCGATCCCGGAGTCCGAACGGCACGGCGGCGCCCGGGACCTGTTCTGGCTCTGGTTCGGTTCGAACCTGACGTTCACCTACGTCATCAACGGCGCGCTCGCCGTCTCCTTCGGCCTGTCCTTCTGGGAGGCGGTGCTCGCGGTCGTCCTCGGCGGGCTCACGTTCTTCGCCATCAGCGCGGCGGGCATGAGCGGCGTACGGACCGGCACGGCGACCCTGGTGATCTCCCGTGCCGCGTTCGGCGTGCGCGGCAACTGGCCCGCGGGCCTGCTGAATTGGATCGTCAGCATCGGCTACACGATCGTGAACACGGTCGTCGGCGTCCTCGCCCTCCAGGCCATCTGCGCCGAACTCGGCTGGCACGGAACGGCCGCCCGCGCCGCGAGCCTCGCCGCCACCCTTGCCCTCACCTTCGCCGTCGCGCTGTGGGGCCACGCCACCGTGCAGTGGGCCGAGCGCTGGCTGGCGTACGCGCTGACCATCGGGTTCGCTGCGATGCTGCTGTTCCTGCTGCCGGGCACGGACACCGGCGCCGCGCCCGCGCCGGGCGGTGCGGCCGCCTGGTCCCTCGCGTTCGTCGTGGTCCTCGCCGGGCCGATCAGCTACGTGCCAATGCCCGCCGACTACACCCGCTACCTGCCGACCACGACCACGATGCGCGCGCTCACCTGGAACGGGGCACTCGGCGGGCTCATCTCCTCCGTGGCCCTCGGCGTCGCCGGCGCGGCGGCCGCGACGCAGGCCGACCTCACGGACGCGGTGGCCGGGACGCAGGGGCTGATGCCCGGCTGGTTCCAGCCGCTGTTCCTCGCCCTGGTACTCGGCGGCTCGGTCACCAACTCGATCATCACGCTGTACTCGTCGAGCCTCAACCTCCAGGTTCTGGGCATCCCTTGGAGCCGCGCGAAGGCGATCCTGATCAGCGCGGCGGTGACGGCCGCCGGTTCCCTCGCCGCGCTGTTCCTCGTCGACTTCACGGAGTCGCTGCTGTCGTTCCTGTCGCTGCTCGTCATCGTGTTCGCGCCGTGGGGCGGCGTCTTCCTCACCGACATGGTGCTGCGCCGCTGCCGCTACGACGCCGAGTCCCTGCACACCGGGCGCGCGGGCCGCTACTGGTACCGCGCCGGGTTCAGCCCCGCCGGCCTCACCGCCCTGCTCACCGGCATGGCCTTCGCGGCGCTCACCTGCGACAGCGCCCTGTGGCGCGGTCCACTCGTGGCCCCGCTCGGCGGCATGGACCTCAGCGCCGCCGGCGCCGTCGTCGCGGCCGTCGTGTACGCGGCGCTGGCCCGCACCAGCGCGCGCCCGCACACCGCGTAACCACACACCTCCCCCGAGACACCCTCGTACGAGAAAGAGCCGCATCCCCATGGCACCCGCACAGCACCACGCCCCCGAACCCGCCGACCTCGTCCTGCGCGGCGCCCGCATCCACACCGTCGATCCGGAACTGCCCGCGGCCGAGGCGCTCGCCGTGCGTGACGGGCGGATCGTGTGGCTCGGCGACGACACGGACGCCGGGCGCTGGACGGGCCCGGACACCCGGGTCGTCGACGCGGGCGGGCGGCTCGTGCTGCCCGGGTTCATCGACGCCCACAACCACGTCCGGCTCGGTTCGGACGACGCCTGTGTCCAACTCGCTGGCGCGGCAAGCCTGTCGGAGATCCACGACCGCATCACCGCCTGGCGCCAGCACCACCCGGATGCCACCTGGATCGAGGCCGAGGCGTTCGACTACTCGGCGCTGCCGGACGGCCGGATGCCCACGGCCGCCGACCTGGACCCGGTCACCGGCGACATCCCGGCCATGGTCCTGAGCTACGACGTGCACACGGCCTGGCTCAACACGGCGGCCCTGGACCGGCTCGGCGTGCGCGCCGACCGTACGGAACTGCCCTTCGGGGTCGCGCAGACCGACCCTGCGACGGGTCAACCGACCGGTTTTGTCAGGGACTTCGCCGTGCGCGGCCTGTCCCGCGAAGGACACCGGGCGCTGCGCGAGCTCGGTGTGCCGTGGGCGTCCCCGGAGCGGCAGTACGGGCGGCTCGTGCGGTCGCTCGACGACGCGATCCGGTTCGGCATCACCACGGTGGTCGAGCCGCAGAACTCCCTGGACGACCTGGCGCTGTTCGAGCGGGCGAGGGCCGAGGGGCGGCTGCGCTCACGGCTCGTCGCCGCCCTGTTCCACCCGCGCGGCACCTCGGACGCGGACCTCGACGACTTCGAGGCCGCCACGCACGCGTACTCCGACGAGCACATGCGGCTCGGCCCGCTGAAGCTCTACATCGACGATGTCGTGGAGCCGCGTACGGCCGCGCTCCTCGAACCGTACGCGACCGGCTGCGCGGGCCACCGGGGCGAGACGTTCTACCCGGCCGAGGATTTCGCCGACCTGCTCACGAAGCTGGACGCGCGCGGCTTCCAGTGCTTCGTGCACGCCACCGGCGATCGGGGCATCCGCACCGTCCTGGACGCCGTCGAGCAGGCCCGCGCCGTCAACGGCCCGCGCGACGCCCGCCACCAGGTCGTGCACGTCGAGTGCCTGGACCCGGCGGACGCACCGCGCTTCGCCGAACTCGGCGTCGTCGCATGCATGCAGCCTCGGCACTGCGCACCGGAGATCGCGGGGCCCGGACAGGACTGGGCGGCGAACGTCGGCGCGGGCCGCTGGCACAAGGCGTGGCCGATGCGCACACTCGACGCGGCCGGCGCGACGCTGGCGTTCTCCAGCGACTGGAATGTCGCGGAGATGGACCCGATGATCGGCATCTACACGGCCATCACCCGCAAGCCGCTGGCCGGCGGGCAGGCGTGGATGCCCGAGGAGACGGTCGACGTGGCCACCGCCGTGCACGCGTACACGATGGGTTCGGCGTACGCCAACTTCCTTGAGAACGAGCGCGGTTCACTGTCCGTGGGCAAGGTCGCGGACTTCTCCGTACTCTCCCGCGACATCCTCCGGGCCGCCCCCGAGGACATCCCCGGCACCGTCGCGGAACTCGTCGTGGTGGCGGGGGACGTGGTCCACGAAGCGCGCGACTGACACACCATCAGCCGGTCTCGCGGGACCGCCACCCATGGTCCACAGGACCGATCCCGGCCCCCAGCGCGAACCCCGCCGCGATCGCCCCGGTGACATACTCCTTCGCCCGTCGCACCGCCTCCGGCACGCCGTGCCCCTGTGCGAGGCCGACCGCGACGGCCGAGGCGAGGGTGCAGCCGGTGCCGTGGGTGTGGGCGTTGTTGTGGCGCGGCGAGCGCAGCCAGTGCTCGTCCGCGCCGTCGGTCAGCAGGTCGACCGCCTCGCCCGGGAGGTGGCCGCCCTTGATGAGCGCCCAGCGGGGCCCGTAGGCCAGCAGTCGCTCGGCTGCCCGCCGCATGTCTCGTTCCGCGGTGTCCGACTCGACCGCGACGCCGGTGAGTTCGGCGACCTCGTCGAGGTTCGGGGTGACGACCGTCGCCACCGGCAGCAGCCGGTCCCGTACGGCGTCGATCGCGTTGTCGGCGAGCAGCCGGTCGCCGTGCTTGGAGACGCTGACGGGGTCCACGACGACGGGGGCCTGCGCCTCGGCCAGCAGCTCGGCGACGGTGACGACCATGTCGGGGTCGGCGAGCATGCCGGTCTTGAGCGCCTGGACGCCGATGTCGTCGACGACGCTGCGGTACTGGGCGCGCACGGCGTCCAGCGGGAGGCTCCAAGCGCCTTGCACGCCAAGGGAGTTCTGGGCCGTCACGGCGGTGAGCACGCTCATGCCGTGCGCGCCGAGGGCCAGCATGGTCTTGAGGTCGGCCTGGATCCCGGCGCCTCCGCCGGAGTCGGACCCGGCGATGGTCAGCACGCGGGGCGGCGCGACCGCGGGGGCCTCGGTGACAGGTGTCTCGGTCATGCGGAGGCATCCTTTCGGGCACGGTTACGGGTATGGGTACGCGGGTGCGGGCCGCCGGCCCACGCGTCGGCGTAGGACCGGGCCGCGGCGCGTGGGTCGTCGGCGGCGCAGATGCCGGACACGACGGCGGCTCCAGCCGCGCCCGCGGCCCGCAGGTACGGCAGGTCGTCGGGGGTGACACCACCGATGGCCACGGCGGGCAGCTCGCTGAGCCCGGCCAGTGCGGCGAAGCCGTCGCGGCCGAGTGGTTCAGGGGCGTCGGCCTTGGTGCGGGTGGCGTGCAGGGCGCCGATGCCGACGTGGTCGACGCGCGCCGGGGACGTCGCGGCGGTGTGCAGCTCGTGGGCGGTGGCGGCGCTCAGGCCCAACACGGCTTCGTATCCGATGAGTTGGCGTACGGAGGCCGCGGGCAGGTCCGACTGGCCCACGTGGACGCCGGTGACGCGTGCGCCGTGCGAGCGCGCGGCCAGGAACACGTCGACCCGGTCGTTGACGATCAGCGCGACATGGTCGGGGAGGACCTCGGCGACGTCCAGGACGGTTCGCAGGAACTCCCGTCCGCTCGCGTGCTTCTCGCGGATCTGTACGGCGGTGACACCTCCGGCCACGGCCCGCTCGACGGTCTCGGCCACGGTGCGGCCGCGGGCCGCGCACTGGTCCGGGTCGGTGACCAGATACACCGACAAGTCGGCTCCGGTACCCATCGGTTGAGTACGTGCCGTCATGACACCTCCGCCCGCTTCGCCAGGTCCTCCGGGGTGAGCGCGGCGAGCGCGTCCAGGAATCCGACGGCGAAGCTGCCCGGACCGGCCGCCGTCCGCGCCGCGGACTCGGCGGCGACGGTGTACGCGCTGGTGGCGGCGACGGTCGTCGCGAACCGGTCCTCGTCGACCGCGGCGAACGCGGCCATCACGGCGCCCAGCGCGCAGCCGCCGCCGGTCACGCGGGTCAACAGGGCGTCCCCGTTGGCGATCCGGGCGCTGCGCGTCCCGTCGGTGACGTAGTCCACGGGTCCCGACACGGCGACCACGCTGCCCGCCGTGCGCGCGAGTTGCGCTGCCGCGTCCTCGGCGTCGCCGACACCGTGGGAGGCGTCCACACCCCGGCCGCCACCGCCCGCGCCCGCGAGCGCGATGATCTCGGAGGCGTTCCCCCGGATCACCGTCGGGCGCAGCGCGAGGAGGTCGGCGGCGAGCGCGGTGCGCACGGGCAGCGCGCCGATGGCCACCGGGTCGAGCACCCATGGTGTGCCCGCTTCGGCCGCGGCCCGCGCCGCCTCGGGCATCGCGGCGCGCTGTTCGGCGCGCGGGGTGCCGAGGTTGACCAGCACGCCCGAGGCGACGCGGGCGAAGGGCCCCGCCTCGTCCGGGATGTCGACCATGGCGGGCGCGGCACCCACCGCGAGCACGACATTGGCGGTGAACCCGGTGACCACCGCGTTGGTCAGGCACTGCACCAGCGGTGACTCGTTCTGTACGCGCCCGAGCGCCTGCGCCGCGAACGCGACGAGGTCATCGGGGCGGCCAGGGTGGCTGGGGGACGTGTGAGGCATGGGGTGGCTCCAAGTACAGGAGGTGCGAGGTGCTCGGGCTCGTACAGCGGGTCAGGCGCGTCGCCGCAGCCGCAGCGGCGCGTACACGGCGGCGGCCACGAGGAACGCCACGTAGTACGACACATCCGCGCCGTGCAGCGTTTCGGCCACCGGACCCACGTACAGGCTGGTGTCCATGAACGGGACCGCCGCGGCGAAGGCAGCCGCGAAGGCCAGCAGGGCGGGCCAGGCGGGCTGTCGCCGCTCGCGCTCGGCGGCGAGGTCGATCGGTGCTCCGGCCCGCGCCTTCGCCCGCGCGCGCCAGTCCACGAGGACGATCGCCACGAAGCCGGGGATCCAGTACCCGACGAACAGCAGCACATTCTGGAATCGCGCTGTGGTGTCCGCGGCGTGCATCCACAGCACGAGCGGGAAGCCGAGCGCGGCGGCGAGGGCGGCGGCCGCCGGGCGCGGGATGCGCACCCCGATGGTCTGCAGGGCCAGCGAGCCGCTGTAGTCGTTCATGGCGTTGCTGCACAGCGCGGCCAGCGCCACCGCGAGGAGCCCGAATCCGCCGACCACTCCCCCGCCGAGGATCTTGTCGACCCCGGCCGCCGTCTGGTCGGTGAGCACGGAGGCGCCCCACAGGCCGAGCGCCTGGACGGCCACGAACGACACCAGCAGCCCGAGGAGCGTGTACCAGAACATGCGGGTACGGGA
This sequence comes from Streptomyces sp. NPDC002795, assembly GCF_042888725.1. Taxonomy (NCBI): domain Bacteria; kingdom Bacillati; phylum Actinomycetota; class Actinomycetes; order Kitasatosporales; family Streptomycetaceae; genus Streptomyces; species Streptomyces sp. NPDC002795. The sequence continues at coordinate 686,566 of NZ_JBIAQB010000003.1, read as the reverse complement.
GGTGGTGGCGGGCAGATAGCGGCTGAAGTCGCTGGCGTACGGCGCCCAGGACAGGCTGAGGCTCAGCGCGATGGTGCTGGTCAGGACGAACGCGCCGACGCGGTCGGCCCCGTGCACGGAGCCGTGGGCGGCGGGGTGCACACCGTCGAGCAGCCGCCAGGCGATGAGCGCGAACGCGGCGCCGAGCACGAAGGTCATGACGATCTGCAGCCGGTGGATGGCCTCGTAGCCGAAGACACCGAGCAGTCCCTGGGCGAGCAGCATGACGAGGACGCCGACCCAGAACGGCCAGCCGAACAGCCGGGCCAGCGCGTCACCGCCGAACAGGCCGATCAGCGCGTCCCAGGCGATGGACGACAGCCATTGCAGCACTCCGGGCAGTACGACTCCGCGCCCGAACGCGAGCCCGGCCAGCGGCAGTTGCCCCGCGCCGGTCCTGCTTCCCCACGTCCCCAGGTAGGCGGTCGGCACGGCGCCGACGAGGGTTCCGAGGACGACGGCAGCGAGCGCCGTGGTGAAGTCGAGTCCGAGCGCGATGCCGACGGTGCCGGTGAAGACTCCGGTCATCGTGAGGTTCGGGGCGAACCAGACGGTGAACAGGCGCCCGGCTCCGCCGTAGCGGTTGCCCTCGGGGACCGGTTCGATGCCGTGCCCCTCGATGCCGAGGTCGCCGGGTGCCGCGGGCATCCGCCCGTCGAAGGCGCCGCTCTCGCGGTCGGCAGGCAGGCCATTGGAAACATGCGCCACAGGCATGAGACATCCCTCCGCCAGTACGAACTGGTTCAGGTTCGACGGGTGTGTTCTCAGCCCTTGGGTGGGGCACCCCGTGTCCGGTTACGGCGGCCAGGGTAACGCGGTGGCTCGTGGCGTCGCACGGGTGGGTTCCGGGGTTCCGCGGTGCCACCCCTCTACCTCGCCCGGCTCGGGGTCGGCAAGGAGGTCCGCGCAGCCGTTGGCCGAGTTCCGTCGGGTTTGCGACGCCGCGGTCCTCTCCCGCCGCGCGGGCGGGGGCCTGCGTCCGCACGGGCTCGCCGGGAAAACCGGCCGAGTTCCGTCGGTCCCCAGGCAAACACCGCGCGAGCTTGATCATCGCATCGAGCGAATGTCGCCGACTTTCCTTGGCCCGGCGGGCGAGGCGGACCTTACGGTGATTCTGGTTCTGGACGCATTACCTGTGAATTGTCCACCTTTCCTTTTTCTGTCCCGTCGCAACGGGCATGCGCGCTTTCGCCCGACCAAAGGGAGCTCACCCGATGACAGTCGACTCGACCACCCCGGACACCGCGGCGGCCCTGCCCAAGCAGACCAGCCTCGGCACGGCGGCCGCCCGTAATCTCGCCACCACCACCAAGTCCGCCCCGCAGATGCAGGAGATCACCTCGCGGTGGCTGCTGCGCATGCTGCCCTGGGTGGAGACCAAGGGCGGCGTCTACCGGGTGAACCGCCGCCTGACGTACACCGTCGGCGACGGGACCATCGAGTTCATCCAGGACGGCTCCGACGTCCGGGTGATCCCCCGCGAACTCGGCGAACTGGCGCTGCTGCGCGGCTTCGACGACGTCGACGTACTGACCGCCATCGCCGACCGGTGCGAGCAGCGCGACTTCCGGGCCGGCGAGACACTGGTCGAGCGCGGGGCGCCCGCGGACCGGCTGCACTTGATCGCCCACGGACGTGTCAGCCAGTTCTCCGAGGGTGGTTACGGCGACGAGGTCGCGCTCGACGTACTCGCCGACGGCGACCGCTTCGGGGACCACGCGCTCCTGGACGAGGACGCCCGCTGGGAGCAGACCGCGGTCGCCGAGACCGCGGGCACGCTGCTCACCCTGTCGCGCGCCGACTTCGCGGCCGTGCTGTCCGCGGCGCCGCCCCTCCAGGCACACATCGACGCGTTCAAGTCGCTCGCGGGCCGGGGCCAGAACCATCGCGGCGAGGCCGAGATCCCGATGTCGGCGGGACACGTGGGCGAGCACGAACTGCCCGGCGCGTTCGTCGACTACGAGGCGAGGCCGCGCGAGTACGAGCTCTCGGCCGCCCAGACGATCCTGCGCGTCCACACCAGGGTCGCCGATCTCTACAACGAGCCGATGAACCAGACGAAGGAGCAACTGCGGCTCACCATCGAGGCGTTGCGTGAGCGTCAGGAGCACGAGCTCGTCAACAACCGGGAGTTCGGCCTGCTCCACAACGCCGACTTCAAGCAGCGCCTCCAGCCGCACTCGGGACCGCCGACCCCGGACGACCTGGACGAGCTGCTCTGCCGCCGCCGCGGCTCGAAGTTCTTCCTGGCGCACCCCCGCACGATCGCTGCGATGGGGCGCGAGTTCAACGCGCGCGGGCTGTATCCGGACCACGTCGACCTCGGCGGCCAGCAGGTCCCGGCCTGGCGCGGGGTGCCGATCCTGCCCTGCAACAAGATCCCGGTCACCAAGGAGCGGACCAGCTCGATCCTCTGCATGCGTACCGGCGAGGACAACCAGGGTGTCATCGGCCTGCACCAGACGGGCCTGCCGGACGAGTACGAGCCGGGGCTCTCGGTCCGGTTCATGGGCGTCGACGAGCAGGCCATCACCAAGTACCTCGTCAGCACCTACTACTCCGCCGCGATCCTCGTGCCGGACGCGGTCGGTGTGCTGGAGAACGTGCAGATCGGCCGCTGGCCCAGCAGGTAGCGGGGCGAGGCCGCCGCCGACCGTCCCACCAAGGAGCCCTCAAGGAGACATGGATGCCCCCGCCCGAGCCGACACCTCCTCAGTCGAGCCTGCCGGAAGCGGTCTCCCGCTTCGGGGCGCAGGTCCTGGCCGACGCCGCGGCCCGCGCCCGCGACATCGGCGCCGTCACGGGCGGCCCGCCACGTGTGCCCTCGCAGGCCGCCGAGGCTCCTACGGTCGAGCCGCCGGCGCCCGAAGTTCCTTCCGCCGGAGCCGACTTGGGGCGGCTGCTGCGCGGGCCCAGTGGCCTCGGCACGGCGGGGCTGCGGCTGACCGCGCGGCCGGAGCCGACTCCCGCGGACCCGGCTCCAAGTACCGCGAAGGGCCGACCCGTTCCCGGCCTGTACCACCACCCGGCGCCCGATCCCGATCCCGTACGGGTCGCGGAGGTCAGCCGAAGGATCAAGTCCTGGGCGATGGACGAGGTCGACCTGTACCCCGACGACTGGGAGGAGCAGTTCGACGGATTCTCCGTGGGCAGCTACATGGTCGGCTGTCACCCGGACGCACCCACTGTCGACCACCTCATGCTCGCCACCCGGCTGATGATGGCGGAGAACGCGCTGGACGACTGCTACTGCGAGGACCACGGGGGCTCGCCCGTCGGCCTCGGCTCGCGGCTACTGCTCGCACACACCACCCTCGACCCGCTGTACACGACGCGGGAGTACCAGCCGCAGTGGGCCGAGTCGCTGTACGCGGACGCGCCCCGGCGCGCGTACCGCTCCGCCATGGAGTACTTCGTCCAGGCGAGCAGCGCCTCGCAGGCCGACCGCTATCGGCACGACATGGCCCGCCTGCACATGGGCTACCTCGCCGAAGCGGCCTGGTCCGAGCACGACCACGTACCGGAGGTGTGGGAGTACCTGGCGATGCGTCAGTTCAACAACTTCCGCCCCTGCCCGACCATCACCGACACCGTCGGCGGCTATGAACTGCCGGCGGATCTGCACGCCCTGCCGGACATGCAGAAGGTCATCGCGCTCGCGGGGAACGCGACGACCATCGTCAACGACCTGTACTCGTACACGAAGGAACTCGACGCTCCCGGACGGCACTTGAACCTGCCGGTCGTGATCGCGGAACGCGAGGACCTGTCCGACAAGGAGGCCTACCTCAAGTCGGTCGAGGTCCACAACGAACTCATGCACGCCTTCGAGACAGAGGCCGCGGCCCTGGCCGCCGCCTGCCCGCTCCCGAACGTCCAGCGCTTCCTGCGGGGCGTCGCGGCGTGGGTCGACGGCAACCACCAATGGCACCAGAACAACACCTACCGCTACAGCCTGCCCGACTTCTGGTAGAGAAAAGGACTCATCAGTGACCAGCACCGAACTCACCGCCACGGCCCCCAGCACCTCCCCGTACATCCCCGAGCCGGCCACGCCCTATCAGGGGGACATCGCCCGCTACTGGGACGGCGAGGCCCGGCCGGTCAATCTGCGGCTCGGCGATGTCGACGGTCTGTACCACCACCACTACGGCATCGGCGCGGTCGACCACTCCGCGCTCGGTGACGGAGCGGGTGGCGCGAACGAGCAGAAGCTGATCGCCGAGCTGCACCGCCTTGAGTCGGCGCAGGCCTCGTACCTGCTCGGGCACCTCGGTGACATCGGACGCGAGGACACCCTGGTGGACGCCGGCTGCGGCCGCGGCGGCTCGATGGTGATGGCGCACCAGCGCTTCGGGAGCAAGGTCGAGGGAGTCACACTCTCGGCCAAGCAGGCCGACTTCGCCAACGGGCGGGCCGAGGAACTCGGCATCCAGGACAGCGTCAGGGCGCGTGTCTGCAACATGCTGGACACCCCGTTCGACAGCGGGCAGATCGCGGCGTCGTGGAACAACGAGTCGACCATGTACGTCGACCTGCACGACCTGTTCGCCGAACACTCCCGCATCCTGGAGGTCGGCGGCCGCTATGTGACCATCACCGGCTGCTGGAACCCGCGGTACGGCCAGCCCTCGAAGTGGGTGTCCCAGATCAACGCGCACTTCGAGTGCAACATCCACTCGCGCCGGGAGTATCTGCGCGCGATGGCCGACAACCGCCTCGTCCCGCAGACCGTCATCGACCTCACCCCCGACACTCTCCCGTACTGGGAGCTGCGGGCCACGTCGTCGCTGGTCACGGGGATCGAGGACGCGTTCATCAACTCGTACAGGGACGGCTCGTTCCAGTACCTGCTGATCGCGGCGGACCGCGTCTGACCGTTCGCCGAGTGCCGGAGGGGAGGGGCCGTTCGGGAACGGTCCCTCCCCTCCGGCGTCGCCCGGCTTTCGTGCATGTGCCATCATCCGTCGACGGCGGCCTGCCCTGGGGAGGGACGGGCGGCCACGGAAACGGCACGGCACAAGGGGAGTTCACCAGTGAATTCGGGTGGGGATCAGAGCGGTTCGTCGCTGTCGGACGACGACTGGGAGCGCTTCCTCCAGGAGTCCGAGGACGGTGTGCGGGACGCGCCGAAGGAGCCGTCGGCGCGCGCCCGCATGGTGACGCGCCGCTTGCAGGAGGAGGACGCGCGGCCCGAGCCATGGCGCTCGCACCAGCCGCCCCGGCCGCGCCGCCGCAAGGGCTGGTACGCGCTCGGCCTGGTGGCGGCGCTGGCCCTCGCGGTCGTGGCACTCGCCCCGGGACGGGTGACGGACTTGTTCGGTGGCGGCTCCGACGCGGCGACACCGCTCGCGGCGCCGCCGCCGGGCGAGGCGGCCACGCGCCCCACGTCGGACGAGCCGTTCAGGGGCTCACCCGCCGCACGCTGGGCCTCCGGAACGGCCGGGATCACACTGCCCGCGGCCCGTGCCACCGGCTGGATGAGCAAGGCACAGGTCGCCCGGACCCTCGCACGCTCCCGGGACTTCCTCGCCGCTTCGAGCCTGGACCCCGGTGTGCTGCGCGGCGAGCACCCCGCCGAGGCCATCGCCCTCATCAACCCCCACCAGCCGAAGGAACGCGCCTTCCTGGACAGGGCGTTGACCGCGCCGAGCGAGAAGTACAACCCGCTCGTGCTGTTCAGCCGCTTCGACACATCGAAGGCGGAACTGGTCGGCGACGTGGTCAAGACCCGCGGCCGCGTCACGTACCGCGAAGGCGACAAGGGGGCGCTGAGAGTCACCACCGACGTCACGTACGTGTACCCGGTCATGAGCCCGGAGGCGGGCGACGGCCGTGTCACGCGCGTCATCGTCCGCCGCGAAGTGGTGATGAACTGGCCCGACCCGTCGAAGGTGATCACGGAGCCGGGCACCTTCTCGGTCCTCTCGAACCGCGTGGACACCACGAACGCGGGCTGCGACACCTACACCGGCTACCTCACACCGTCCTTCACCGACGCCCTGAACTCGGGCGACGGCGCAGTGGTGGACCCGTACGACCGGAGCACCGCGATGGACGAGCGGGCGGGTGGCGCGGGGGACGAGGGATGCGGAACCGCTACGCGGTCATGACTCGGGACACGCTCAGTGGCCGGCCGCGCACCACGAACGGGAGAGACACATTGCCCCAGCTCGCTCTGTACACATTCGGCGTCCTGAAGTCACCTCTCGCCGACCCCTCACCCCTCACGCGCGAGTTCTACGACATCGGTGGAGCCGTCTACGGGAAGATCGCTCAGCACCCCGGATACCTCGCACATGCCGAAGCGGCAGGCGGTGACCGTGGCTCGCTCTTCGAGGCGGACTGGGGCGCGTGGGGAGAGTTCGCCGTACCGACGTGGTACGACAAGGGCAGAACGCCGGAAACCACCGCCCTGGCGGCGACTCTCTCCCTCTGGACCGACCTGCGCCTCGCCGTCGACGCCATCTACACCGGTCTGCACCGTGAGGCGCTGAACAGGCGTTACGACTGGTTCGAGCGGACAGGGCACGCGAATTACGTGTTCTGGTGGGTCACCGACGCCGTGACACCCACCTGGCGGGACGGTGTGTCCAAACTGGAACACCTCAACGCCCACGGCTCCGCGCCGCACGCCTTCACCTTCCCCGACTCGTTCGCACCGGACGGAACTCCGTCCCGAGCGACACATGCTCGGCGTCGAGGATGAACGCCGCGTCGTCGTTCTCCGGTGGCAGGCCGAGGGCGGCCCGGGCGGCGAGTTCGCCGAAGGCCGGGGCGTTCTTGAAGCCCTTGCCGGAGAACCCCGCGCAGACGAAGACCGAGGGCATGCCCGGGTGTTCGCGCAGGAACTCGATGCGTGAGTGCGTGTAGGCCTCGAAGTAGGCCTGGGCGCGCATCGGGTAGTCGTCCAGCATCGGGAAGAGGTCACGCGCGACGGCGCGGATCGGTTCGAGGTCCTCGTCGGTGATGCGCAGGGGCGCGGTGTCCGGTGACTCGATGGGCAGGTGGTCGCGGAATCCGACGCCGAGCTTCATGGCCAGGCCGTCCGCGGTCGGCAGCCCGTAGGAGTAGTCGGGTTCCGTGCGCAGGTAGGGCAGCATTCCGTCGAGCGTGCTGCCTGCCCTGGGCAGGTACCAGGACGAGATCAGGCGCCGCGTCGCGAGGTACGGGGCCATGTCCGGCAGGAGGGTGGCGGTCCACGCGCCCGCCGCGACGACGACCCGGTCGTAGCGCTCCGTACCGTTGTCGGCCACGATGTCGACCTGGCTGCCGACCTGGTCGATGGCCGTGACACGGCATTCGCGCAGGATCCGTGCGCCGCGTGCGACAGCCGCGTCCGCGGCGGTACGCACGGTGCGTTCGGGGTAGATGATGCCGGCGTCCTTGTCGAGGACGGCTATCTCGTCCTCGTGCAGCCGGTACTGCGGGAACCGCTGCTGTGCTTCCTCGCGGCTGAAGACCTCGGCGCGGCTGCCGAGCGCGGCCGCGCTCTTGAGCGCGGTGTGGGTCGCGGGGCTGTTGGTGCTGCCGATGGCGAGGGCGCCGGTCAGGTTGCGCAGGGTGCGCCCGGATTCCTGTTCCAGCTCACGCCAGATGAGGTCCGACCGGCCGGTGACGGCCAGGTACTCCAGGTGTTCCACGTCGATGTGGCGGAACAGCCTGGTTTCGCCGCCGGCGGCTCCACGCGAGTGTCCCGGGCTGAAGAGTTCGTAGCCGGTCACGTCCGCGCCGTGCTTGGCGAGTTGCCAGAGCGTCTGCGCTCCGATGGTGCCCGTTCCGATCACGGCGATGCGAGGAGTGGTCATGCGGGTCAGGCCTCGATTCCGGCGTACAGGCCACGGTGGACGGGCCTGCGAAACGCGTACAGGGACAGGCCCGCAGCGACTGCTCCGAGCGCGAGGGTCAGGAAGTAGGTGTTGTTCGAGACGGCGGTGAAGTACTGCCCGAGCAGGCCCGAGAGCGAGGAACCGAGGGCCAGCGTGAGGAAGTTGATGGCCACCATCTGCGCGGTGAAGGCCTTCGGCGCGATCTGCGTGGCCAGGGAGAGGCCGATGGGCCCGACGAAGATCTCGGAACTGCCCATGATGAACATGAAGACGACGATGTAGCCGAACGGGATGGTGGTGCCGTCGAACAGCGCGGAGATCACCAGGATGAACGCGAAGCCCAGGCCGATCTGCACGAGACCGATGGCGAACTTGGTACCGGCCTTCGGCTGGCGTGACCCCATCTTCTTCCAGATGGCGGCGCCGACCGGAAGCATGGCCACGCCGGACGCGGACGAGATCATGGTGATCCAGCCGACGGGAAACGACCAGTCGCCGATGTCGAGATCCACGCGGCTCTTGACCAGGAGCGAGATGGCGGTGAACTTCGCGAAGAGCAGCCCGAAGTACAGCGATGCGCCGAGGAACAGGGGTATGTAGGAGCTCACGCGGCGGCGCTCGGAGGAGGTCACGTTCCCTGAGCGCAGGATGAGCGCGAAGTAGACGGCGGCGGTGATGAGGGTTCCCACCGTGACGATCATGGAGAGCCGCTCGGCCTTGAGGATGCCGGACAGGGCGGCCAGGGTGACGACCACGATCGCGGCGACAGCGATGCAGAGGGCCTTGCGCATCGCCGCCGCGGGCAGCGGGTTGATGACCTCACGGGCACGGGGCGGCAGGGCCCCCGCTGACCGGACGTACTGCACGAGTGCGATGATCATTCCGACCGCGGCGAGCCCGAAGCCGATGTGGAAGCCCCACTGGTTCTGGGCGAAGCCCGTGGTCAGCGGGCCGAGCACGGCTCCTGTATTGATCGCCATGTAGAAGTACGAGAAACCGGCGTCCTTCTTGGCCGCACTCTCGCTCGCGAGGATGAAGCCCACGATGGAGGTGATGTTGGTCTTCAACGCTCCCGTGCCGAAGACGATCAGGACGAGCCCTGTGCTCAGCCCGAGCAGTCCGGGCGCGACGGCGAGCACGATGTGGCCCAGGGCGATGACGATGCCGCCGCCGAGGACGAGTGCATGGGGGCTGACCAGGCGCTCCCCCGCCCAGGCGCCCAGCAGTTGGGCCAGATAGACGGCGCCGCCATAGGCACCCGTGATGCCGACCGCAGCGGCGGCGGGCAGGGCGAGCCCGCCCTCGCTCAACGCGTCGAGCAGGTAGAACGCGAGGATGCTCTGCAGGCCGTAGAAGGAGAACCGTTCCCAGAGTTCGGCGAACGCCATGCCTGCGACGCCTCGGAGTTCGGATCCCGCCTTCTGGTCACGCTGCGGGGACGTAACGGACAAAACAACTCCCATGGTGTCTCGTCAGATGATCGCGGGCCGACGCCGAGTGATACGTCGCCACGAAGTGCCGCTGCCGGAACGGGAGTTCGCCCGTCCGGCCCGGGTGGCCGCAGGCGGTTGGGGGATCCGCCGGTCAGTAGGTGGGGGGCGCCATGGTCCACATGACCTTGGCGGGGTGTGTACCCGTACGTTCGATGACCTTGTGGGGGTCACCGCTGTTGTAGCTCACCGAATCGAGCGGGCCGAGAATGTAGGCCGCGGTGCCGACCTGTAATTCGACCTGGCCTTCCAGCACCACGAGGAGCTCTTCGGAAGCGCCGTGCGTGTACTGCTCCGTGCCGGTGTCACCACCGGGCTCAAAGGTGCCGAGCAGCACTTCGAGGTGGTCGAAGTGCGCCGGGGTCAGCTTGACCTTGGACGCCTTGTTGCCGAACTGCCTCTTTGTGGCGTCCGCGAAGCGCAGAACCGGCTGCGCGGGCGTACCGCTGGACGCGAAGAGATCACCGACATTGAGCTTCAGCACACCGCAGATCTTCTGCAAGGTGCTGACACTTCCATTGGCACGCCCGCGCTCGAGCTGCGACAGGTAACCAACCGTGATGCCGGTGGCTTCGGACACCTGTTGCAGCGTCAGCTGGAGAGCTTTCCGGCGGCGTCGCAGGCGGTCCCCGAGCGTGACATCAGACTCTTCGGTCTCGGACATGGCGGCGACGCTACAGGAGACTTTCAGTTTTGTCTCAAAAAATTTTACTGCCAGTACGTCCGACTACGACTGGGGCCGACGCTGTCACGGCGGCCCCCTCAAGCCGCGCGTACCGAACCACCTTCCCCGGTCAGATCAGTCCCGTGACCGTGACGGTGGCGTGGGCCCGCGTGCTCTGGTCCGGGACGGCTCTCGCCAAGTGTTCCTCCGCCGTCCGGCGGACAGCGCGGGCCACGTCCACCGCGCGGGATCGGGCGAGCGCGACGAGCTGGATCTCGATGTGCCAGAAGCCGTCGGCACCCTGTGGAGGGGTGAGCCGCACACCGGATGGCCCGCCACCCACGTTGCGCAGGCGCCCGGCGAGGTCGGGCTTGAGGAAGGCCACACCGGGCACATCGGCCACTGCGCGGGCGATGGCGTCGGTGAGCTGGTCGGGGGTGCTGGTCCTGGTCATCGGGCTCGGCCTTCCTGGCCATCGGTCGTGCTGTCGATGAGGTCGGTGACACGGATGTCCACGGCCCCGACGGGCATCCCGAGGTCGCGGTCCGCCGCCTGCCACACCCGCGTACGGACGTCCTCCGCGAGGTCGGGCAGGGAGGCGTCGAACGGTGCGTGGATCTCGAGTCCGACCTCGACCCGATCCGGTGCGCCCTGCCCGGGCAGGGGCCGAAGGCGGCAGGAACCGGCCCGCACCCCGGGCACGGTCTCCGCGGCCGCGCGCAGGGTCCGCGCGGCGACCGCCTCCATCACCCACAGGTCCTCGTCGGGTTCCCCGAGGGGGAGCGGGCGGCCGGGACGCAGTTCGAGTCGTACGACGTCCATGACGCGGCGGGTCAGCGCGGCCGTGTCGTCGTGGGCGGTCTCGTCCAGGGGTTCCCCGCGCAGGTCGCGTACCACGGACTCCAGCTGGTCGAGATCCTCGACGGCGCTCCGGCAGTACGGGCAGGCGTGCAGGTGCGGGTCGTCCGCCTGCTCCTCCCACGTACTCCACACCTGGGACAGCAGGCGGCCGCAGGGCAGTTGCTCGTCGTCGGCGCCCTCGGAGTGTGTGTTGGGCGGGTCGGTGTGAGCGGTCATCGCCAGGCCCCCATCGCTTGAGTCAGGCAGCGTCGTGCACGGAAGACACGGGCGCGGACAGCCTCCTGGCTGATTCCGACCGCGTCCGCGATGAAGTCGTAGGGCCGGCCGTCCAGTTCGCGCAGCACCCAGCACGCGCGCTGTTCGGCCGACAACTGGTCGAGGGCCGCGCCCAGTTCGCGTACGGCGCCGCGGGCCTCGGCGATCCGGGCCGGTGAGACCGTGTGCTCGGGCGCGGGCACCTCCGCGGCTGTCTCCAGCGGCACGACCGGCCTGCGGGACCGCAGGATGTTCAGGCAACGATTGGTGACGATGCGGTACGTCCAGGTACCGAACGACGCCGAGCCGTGGAACTCCGGGAGCCGCCGCCACGCGCTGACGAAGGCGTCCTGCACGGCGTCCTCCGCCTCGGTGCGCGTACCGAGCAGCCGTGTGGCCAGCCGCAGCAGCGCGGGAGCGTGCCGCTGGACGAGAACGGCGAAGGCGTCCTCGTCCCCTTCCGCGGCCCGGACGGCAAGGAGCGCGTCATCGCTCGCGCTCCCGCCCTCCGGCGGTGCGGTATCTCTGCGGGCACCCGCCACTGAGTGGCTCCTTTCGTGTCTTCCTGACTGTTGGACACACCTGCGCCGGATCTGTGACGCAGGAATTCGAGGATTTCGAAGTCCACTGCCACAGAGTTCGAAAAGGTTCTTCCTCTTGGCGCGTCACAGATGCTTCCGGGGCGGGTCTATCCACGTAACGGCATCTGACCGACCGCAGGAAGAAGGACACGCCATGAGCACGAACACGCAGAGCGCACCGGCCACCAAGAACGTGCAGCCGGAGCGGGCCGGCCGGCCGCCGCAGACGACGGAGCTGTTCGGCGGCGCGACGGGAGTCGATCAGCCCGCCGCCGATCGCGGCAGGACGTCCATCGCCGATGTCGTCGTGGTGAAGATCGCAGGTCTCGCGGCTCGGGAGATTCCTGGTGTCCACGACATGGGCGGCGGCCTTTCGCGCACCATCGGCGCTGTGCGCGACCGGGTGCCGGGCGGGCGGCCGAACGTCGGGCGGGGTGTGAAGGTCGAGGTCGGCGAGCGGCAGACGGCCATCGACGTCGACCTGGTGGTCGAGTACGGGGTCCCGATCTCGGACCTGGCCCGCGATGTGCGCGAGAACGTCATCTCCGCGGTGGAGCGCACCACCGGTCTGGAGGTGGTGGAGGTGAACGTCACGATCAACGACGTCCACCTGCCCGAGGACGACGAGGCACCCGCCACGGAGACCCGCGTGGACTGACCGGTTGGTCGTATGTACGGGCCGACGGAGGTGGCCGGGGCCCGGGGGGCGTCGGTCGAGAAGGGTGAGGTGGCAGCGGTGGCAGTGACCAGAGCGATGACCGGGATGCTCGCCGGGATGGCGTTGGCCTTTGCTGGGTATTTCGGGGGCTTCGGGGCGTTCCTGCTCGTGGCTGCCCTCGGCGCTCTGGGCGGGGCGGTGGGGCACTGGTTCGACGCCGGCGGGCGGGTCCAGGACCTGCGCGACGGCTGGGATCGGGGCCGGCGATGACCGAGGCCGCCGAGCGGGGCACGACGGTCGTCTCGGACAGGGCCGTGCGCAAGATCGCCGGGCGTACGGCCGGTGAGGTCGCGTCGGCCTCCGGGAGCACCGGGGCGGGTTCCGCGACCGTGCGGGGACGCCGGGCGGACGTCGGGGTGAAGGTGACGCTGCCGTTCCCGGCACCGCTGCCCGAGGCGGCGCGCCTGATTCAGGAGCATGTCACCCGCCGCACAGGCGAGTTGACGGGGCTTCACGTCAGCGTGGCACGGGTTCATGTCACCGGGCTCCTTCCCGCTCCGGCCGCGGAGGGGCCCGCGACGACCACGGCGGTCGGCGACCCGGGTGCCACACACCGGGGCGCCGGGAGCTCCGGCTCACGCACCCCCTTGCGCTGGTGGTCGCAGCGCAGGCTGCCGACGGCGCTGCTCGCTCTGGCGGCCGCCACCGCCTGCGGCGTTCTGGCGGTCGACATGTTCAGGGTGCATGTGGCACACCGTCCTGCCGCCTCCTGGCGCGCAGACACGGTCCGCTGGCTGGAGCGGCACGGCCCGGACACCCCCGTCGTCGGCATCGCCGCCGGCGCGCTCGCCCTCCTCGGATTCCTGATGATCGCCCTGGCCGTCAGCCCCGGGCGCCGCGGTCTGCTCACCCTGACCTCCCCCGACGCACACCTGTTGGCGGCCATGGACCGCACGGCGATCGCTCTTGTGGTGCGTGATGCCGTGGGCGACGTCCCGGGGATCAGCACCGTACGTGTCCGGGTACGTCGGCGCCGCGTCGTCGTCCGGGCCCAACTGGCCTTCGGGGACGGGGCGATCGTGCGACGCGACATCCAGGTCGCGGCACATGGCGTCCTCGACGGTTGCTGCCTGCGACGCCCACTGAGACTGCGCGTCAAGGTCCAAGAGTCACGCCACCAGAAGGGCCGTGTCACCGATGCCCCGTAGCCGTACGCTCGTGAACCGGATCGCGCTGGCCCTGTTCGGCCTGGTCGCCGTGGCGGGGGGCGGCCGGCTCGGCTCAGGACACACGTCGTGGCGGTCCACCGTCCCCGAACAGTGGTCCGCCCCCTCGTTGCGCGGCCAGGAGTGGTGGACGCCCACCGTCATGGCCGTCTCGGTCGCCGTCGCCGTCCTGCTCGCCTGGTGGGGTGCGCGGCAACTGCGCTCCGGAGGCCGACGGCTGCTGGCCCTGCCCACTTCACGAAGTCATCTGCGCACCCGCGCCCTGGAGGACACACTGTCCGCTCTCGTGGAGGACGTCGACGGTGTCGCCCACTGCCGGTCCCGGGTACGGGGCGGGGCACGGACGGATCGGCTCGACGCCGTGCTGCGGGTGCGCCTTCACCACGACACCACGCCCTCCACCGTCCTCCCCCCACTCACCAGGATCGCCTCGGACACGGGGGACGCTCTCGCCCCGTACCGTTTCCGCATGCGCATCCGCTTCTCCGCCCCCTCGCACCGCAGGCCGCATGTCCGCTGACCCACACACCTTCGACGGAACGTCGCACGAGCGCGGCCCACACCCCCTCCCGTCGAGCGGTGCCGGTCCCATGTCGGCCTGGAGAGCCGCGCTGCGCCGCACCCCGGTGTCGATGTGGCGCGACGACATGTCGGACTCCGCGGCCGCGCTCACGTACTACGCGATCCTGTCCGTCCTGCCCTCCCTGCTGGTCATCTCCCTGGCGTTCAGCCTCATCAGCCCGCGGACGGCCGAGCAATTCATCGCCCACGTCAGCGATTACGCTCCCGGCCAGTCGGGCAGCCAGCTCCACGACGTGTTGTCCCGAGCGCTGCACCACGGCACGGCCGCCTGGACGCTGTTGTGCGTCGGGGCGGTCAGCGCGCTGTGGTCGGCCTCCAGTTACCTCGCGGTGTTCCGTCGTGCGGTCCACCGTATGCACCGGGTGGCGGACCGCCGCTCGACCTGGCACAAGGCCCACCGCATCCTGATCACGGCGCTCGCCCTGCTCGGCATCCTCGTGCTCAGCGCCCTTGTGCTCCTGATGACCGGTCCGGTCGCCGAGACACTGGGCCGCTACCTCGGCCTCGGCACCGTCGCCGCGTGGACCTGGAGTCTGCTGCGCTGGCCCATGCTGCTGTGCGTGGTCGCTCTGCTCGTCGTCATCGTCTTCCGCACCGGCCCCGCGCAGGCCCGCGTCCGCGCCCACAGCATCCCCGGCGGCGCCCTGGCAGCCTTCCTGTGGCTGTGCGCCTCCGCCGGATTCGCCTTCTACACCTCGGAGTTGAGCACCTACAGCAGACTCTACGGATCGCTGGCAGGCGCCGTCGTCTTCCTCATCTGGCTGTGGTTGTCCAACCTGGCGCTGCTCGCCGGCGCACAGTTCACCGCGGAGCTCAGTGGGCCGGAGGGGCGGGGGTCGGGCTGAGCCGGCGCGCGACCGGAGTACGGTGTCGCCGCTCTTGCACAGGAAACGCCCACTACCGTCACCCGGGGCCCGGCCGCAACGCCGGACCGCGGCCGCGGTCCGGCGTTGCGGCCAGCTCAACCGTCCCGCCCGTCCGCCGACTCCCCGGCTCAGCGGGGACCGGAGTCGCGGGCGGCGGGCCCGTTGCAGCTCAACAAGACAGTCTCGCCCGATCCTCTGACGGTGGGTGACACCGGCGTCTACACCCTGGAGGTGACCAACACCGGCGACCAGACGGCGCACGACGTGACGGTCTCCGACACCCTGGACGCCCACCTCGCCCTGGAGGGGTCGGCCCCTGACGGCTGCACCGTCGTCGGATCCGCCGTGACCTGCGGCGGCAGCGGCACCGACCTGGCCCCCGGCGCCTCGGCGACCTACCGGATCCCGGTACGGGTCCTGTCGGACACCACGGACGGCACGAACATCGTCAACGAGGCCACGGCCACCAGCAGCGACGCGCAGAGCGCCCAGGCCCGCACCATTACGATCGCCCAGACCCGCACCAACGTCGTACTGGAGAAGTCCGGTCCTGCCAAGGTGAGCCCGGACGGCACGTACACCTACACCTTCAAGGTCACCAACGAGGGCCCCTCCGACGCCCAAGAGGTCACCGTCGAGGACAACACCGACTCCCTCGACCTCGACATCGAAAAGCTGCCCGCCGAATGCCCCGCCAGCGGCACCACGATCACCTGCCCGCTGCACACCCTGAAGCCAGGCGAGACACGCACCTTCAGCGTGACAGTCCACGCACACGATGACGTGCCCGGCGGGACCAACATCGCGAACTGCGCCGACGTGTACACCGGCAGCCGCGAGACCCAGACCGCGGACAACCACTCCTGCGTCTCGACATCGGTCAACCCACTGACCCCCGACCCCACGCCCACCGACACCGTCACACCTACACCCACACCCACACCGACGGACTCACCCACCCCCACACCGACCGACTCGCCGACTCCCAGCGCCACCGACAACCCGACCCCGTCGGCCTCGCCCACCCCGTCGCACGGCGAGGAACTGGCGGACACCGGCGCGCGCGAGAGCAGGACTCCTCGGCATCGCGGCCCTGCTGCTGGCAGCGACGGGCGCGTGGCTTCTCCGGCTCGGCAAGGCCACCAGCCGCAGGCACTGAGCACCGCAGGTGAGGTCAGACGGGCTGGGGCGAGCGTGTGGTGGGGGCGGCCTCCTCCACCACACGCGCCAGCCGCGTCAGCATGGTGCGGTGCCGCAGCTGGAGGAGGGCGTCCGCTGCCGGGTTGTGCACCTTGTCGCCGATGCCTGTCAGCGGATGTTCGTCGATGATGACCAGGGTGTTCTCACCCCAGGGACGGACGTCGATGGCGATCCGGACCGTTCCCAGCCATCCGCTGTCCGCCTCCAGCTCCAGAATGTCGGGCTCTTCGCACCGTCGGACGGTGGTCTGCCCCGATACCGACCACCAGCCCACATTCACGGTGAACGTGAGGCTGGAGCCGGGCTGCGGCCAGGCGCCCTCGCCGGGCTCCGAATGGGCTGTCCCGGGCACCCAGTCGCCGTAGCGCCTGACATCCGAGAGCACCTTCCACACATCGCTCGTCGGCCGCCTGATCAGCTGGTGTCTGATAGCCATCGGCTTCTCCCGCCTTCGTTGATCGCGACGGGCTCCGGGTACCCTCCCCGCCACGTCACAACCGTCCGCCTCATAGGCCCCGGGCGCCCCTGGCGCGGGTCCGCTCAGGCTTTGACCATGCGGCGAATGTTGTCGACGTTTCCGCAGTCCGCCCGCAGATGCCTGGCCCGGTCCTCGGTGAAGGTGGTGCCCAGTTCTTCGCGGCGCTCCATGGGCACGTTCTCGCGTGCGCCGTTGAGGATCGTCCGTTCTTCCTCATCGGTGTGGTGAGTGACTGCCTCGACCAGTTCTTCCAGCTTCTCGTCCCAGTCGCTGCCGCCGACGTCATCCACCTCGAGGAGAGCCAGCAGCGCCTTGTTGCCGTCCTCGTGTTCCTCGACTCCGTGGTCGACCTCGTCGTTGTCGACGTCCCGGAAACGCTTGAGCGCGGGATAGACCTCGTGCTCCTCGGCGAGCGCGTGCGCGATCAGGAGACCCGCGAACTCCCTGAGTGCGTCGGCGCGTTCGGCCTCCACACTGCGCATCTGACGGAACAGTTCCTCCATCCGCCGATGGTCGTCGAGGATCAGTTCTACGACGTCGGTGGACGCTGACTTGTCCGGCATGGGGATGGCTCCTCTTCTGTGGGCCCGGGCAGAGCCCGGTACGCCTACCCCTACCTCACGCCTCGATGCCACCTCTCGCCACCCAGGCCCCGGGCGGCCCGGCGGAGGCCGCTGGCGCGGTCCGCCCGCTTGCCCCAGGCTGGAGAGGCGGGGGTCAACCACTGGAGATGGCGATGAGGGCTCTGACCTGGCATGGAAGGCGCGACGTCCGGGTGGACACCGTCCCCGACCCGAGAATCGTCGACCCGACCGACATCATCGTGCGGATCACCTCGTCAGGGATCTGCGGGTCGGACCTGCATCTGTACGAGGTTCTCGGGCCCTTCCTCGACCCTGGTGACATCCTCGGCCACGAGCCCATGGGCATCGTCGAGGAGGTCGGCTCCCGGGTCACCGCCGTATCAGCCGGGGACCGTGTGGTCGTGCCCTTCAACATCTCCTGCGGTACGTGCTGGATGTGCGGCCAAGGCCTGCACTCGCAGTGCGAGACATCCCAAGTGACCGAACAGGGCATGGGAGCTTCCCTCTTCGGCTTCACCAAGCTCTACGGTCAAGTGCCCGGAGGGCAGGCCGAGTTGCTGCGCGTCCCGTTCGGCAACACCTTGCCGATCAAGGTGGAGCACGGGCCGCCGGATCAGCGCTACCTCTATCTGTCCGACGTCCTGCCCACCGCATGGCAGTCCGTGTCCTACGCGGACATCCCGCAGGGCGGAAGCGTCACCGTGATCGGCCTCGGGCCGATCGGAGAGATGGCCGCCCGCATCGCCCTGCACCGCGGAGCGAGCCAGGTCATCGGCGTGGACCTGGTCCCCGAACGACTCGCCCGCGCCGCGGCACACGGGGTGCAGACGATCGACCTGCGTGACCACGAGGGCGCGGTGGGCGACGAAGTCCGCGCCAGAACCGGTGGCCGTGGCACCGACTCCGTGATCGAGGCAGTCGGCATGGAAGCACACGGCGCCCCGCTGACGAGGGCGGCCCAGCGGGTCGCCGGCCTGCTGCCCGATGCCCTCGGGGAGAAGGTGATGGGCCGCGCCGGGGTGGACAGCATGGTCGCCTTCAATACGGCTGTCGACGTGGTCCGCCGTGGCGGCACCGTGTCGATCATCGGCGTGTACGGCGGCGCCGTGGACCCGGTCCCGATGCTCACCATGTTCGACAAGCAGATCCAGCTGCGCATGGGGCAGGCCAACGTAAAGCGCTGGGTCGATGACATCCTGCCGCTCCTCGACGACGAAGACGTCCTGGGAGTCGAGGACTTCGCCACCCACACCCTGCCGCTCGAAGACGGGCCGGCGGCGTACGCCACGTTCCAGGCGAAGGACGACGGCATGATCAAGACCGTACTCACACCCTGACGCCCACACAGGATGCGGCGCCCCGGCCGCCTGCCCCCGGACGTGCGGATGGCGCGAGGTCAGGGCAGGCCGCCGTGTTCACAGACCTGGCGGGCGACCTCACGGAGCTTGGTGTTGCTCTCCTGTGAGTAGCGGCGCAGCACGTCGAATGCCTGGTCTTCGGTGATGTGGTGGCGGCCCATGAGGATGCCCATGGCCTCGCCGATGACGTGGCGGGTGGCGACGGCGTGTTCCATCTGGGCATGGGTACGGGCGCTGGAGAAGGCGACGGCCGCGTGGGAGGCCAGTAGCAGCCCGGCCAGTTCGCTGTCCTGGGTGAACGCCCCGGGTTCGCGGGAGTAGAAGTTCAGCGCGCCGAGGTCTTCGTCGTCGGTGAACAGCAGGAAGCCCATCATGCTGCCGACGCCGAGTTCGCGAGCACGGGGGGCGTAGGCGGGCCAGCGCTGGTAGTCGTTGGTGAGGTCCGCGATGCGGAAGACGTGCTCTCCCCGCGCGTCGTGGGCGGCGTCGAAGCACGGCCCTTCACCGAGCTGCTGTTGCATCTGGTCGCTGTCGGTGACCATCCGGTGGGTGGCGGCGAGGGTCTCCACCTTCGTGTCGTGCAGGATGAGGATGCCCGCCGCGTCGCAGCCGTCGACGAGTTCGGTGGCCGTCGCGGTGATCCGCTGGAGCGTGGAGTCGACCGAGTCCTGCGCCAGGAGATCCCGCGCCATGGACGCCATCTGCTGCGCGAACCGTCCCAAGTCCACTTCGTCCTCCGCTCGTCGTTCCGCCGGGACAGACCTCATACCCAGACTTCCACGCGAGGCCCGCGGCGAGGGGGAACGGGCAGCGGATATCCGCGTGGGTGCCCCCGACACCCTGAACAAGCCGGTTAAGTCTGTTCTGTCCGGCGTCCCAGACGGTAGCTTTGTGAACAGGGCCCCTGAGGGAGGCTGATCGCCATGCCATGGTTCATTTGGCTGCTCGCCGCCGCGGGGCTCGGTGCTGCGGAGTTCTTCACGCTGACGCTGGTCTTCGGGCTGTTGTCGGGTGCGGCCCTGGTTACCGCGGTCGTCGCCGGTGTGGGCGTCGGCCTGCTCGGTCAGCTCGTGGCGCTCGGGGTTTCGGCGGCAGCGGGCCTCCTCCTCGTACGGCCTGTCGCGCTGCGGCATCTGTCGCAGTCACCTCTCACCCGCGATGGCAGCGACGCACTGATCGGCAAGCGTGCCGAGGTGATGCAGGAGGTCACCGCGACCCGCGGTCTGATCAAGCTCTCCGGCGAGGAATGGTCCGCTCGCACCCTCGACGAGACCCAGGTGATCCCCGTGGGCGCACTGGTCGACGTCATGGAGATCGAAGGCGCGACGGCCGTGGTCTATCCCCGCGAACTCCTTCCATGACCGGCTGAGCACTTATCTATGGAGGACGCATGGATCCCGTAGTCATCCCGATCCTGGTGGCGGCCCTCGTCATCATTTTCCTCGTCGCCGCCTCGGTGCGGATCGTGCCGCAGGCCCGCCGCTACAACATCGAGCGGTTCGGCAGATACCGCCGCACGCTGCAGCCCGGCCTGAACCTCGTGCTGCCGGTGGCCGACCGCGTGAACACCAAGCTCGACGTGCGTGAGCAGGTGTACTCCTCCGACCCCAGGCCGGTGATCACCGAGGACAACCTCGTGGTGAACATCGACACCGTGCTCTACTACCAGATCACCGACCCCAGGTCAGCGGCCTACGAGGTCGCCGACTACTTGCAGGCGATCGACCAGCTCACCGTGACCACGCTGCGCAACGTCATCGGCAGCATGGACCTGGAGGAGACGCTCACCTCCCGCGAGGAGATCAACACCCGGCTGCGCACCGTCCTCGACGACGCCACCGGCAAGTGGGGCATCCGCGTCAACCGCGTCGAGATCAAGGCCATCGATCCGCCGAACACGATCAAGGAGGCGATGGAGAAGCAGATGCGGGCCGAGCGCGACAAGCGCGCGGCCATCCTGCACGCCGAGGGGGAACGGCAGGCCAAGATCCTCACCGCGGAGGGTACGAAGCAGAAGGACATCCTGGAGGCGCAGGGCACGCAGCAGGCCATGATCCTGCGGGCGGACGGCGAGGCCAAGGCCGTGGAGCGGGTCTTCCAGGCCGTCCACCGCAACAACGCCGACCACAAGATCCTCGCCTACAAGTACCTGGAGACCCTCCCGCACCTGGCGAACAGCGAGAACAATACGTTCTGGGTGATCCCAGGAGAGCTGACCGAGGCCATCCGCACCGTCACCACCGCCTTCGGCGACCACTCGAAGACGGGGCTTCCCGACGCCGCGCGATCGGAGAACGCCGACGCCGTCGGCACTTCCGACGAGGGCGGGACGCCGGAGATCGAGCAGGCGCCGGCGAACAGCGCGGCCGCGGCCGCCGACGAGGTCGCCAAGCAGGCCGCCGCCGCGGTGAGCAACGCGAAGGCCGAGGCCGAGGCCGCGCAGTCCTCCCCCGCACCGGGCCGGGGGCAGCCCTCCACCGGCTGAGCCCTCCGGGGGGGGAAGGCGTCGACGGCCGGCATCCGGACGACTTCCTCCGACCTCGCACCCGCGCGACGATCGTGTCCCAAGATCAGGTTGCAGTGGCCGTCCTGCGCCTTGTCGTACAGCGGGTCGCGCGGCTGGATGCGGTGGGCGACCATGCGGCCCAGCGGTTCGTGGGCGCGCTTGCGCCAGGTACGGGAGCGGGTACGGGGTCGGTCGCGTCGCGGCAGTCGCTCGACGGCAGCAGGGTATCCGTGGCTGACACCGGGCAGGACCGAGGCCACCTGGCGGGCGGTGTCCTGGAGCCGGTCGCCGGCCACACTCACGAGGCTGCTCGCGTGTTGCTGCCGAAGCCCCCCGGCGCGGTCGGCGGGGCTCTGTGCAGGGTCGATCCGTTCATGGGGCTCGCCGGGCAGAGTTGGTGAGCCGTTCGGCGAGAGCCTCGACGAGGCCGCGGAGCTCATCCGGGCGTTCGATGACGAAGGGCCGGTGGCCGGCGCGGTCTAGCTGGTCATCCGGGGCCGGCGCCTCCGGCTCGACGCGCTGCACGAGAGGAGGGAGGCCGTCGAGCCCGCCTGCGCCGCGCTCGCCGCGGTCCGGCGCACGGAGGGAGAGATGATGCAACTCGACGCCTTGCACGAGGAGTTGGCGGACACAGGCACGGTGGACGATGTCCCCCGATTCCTTCGCGCCAACGTGCGCCGGCACACCGCGGTGGCGCGCGCGTCCGGCAACGAACTCCTCATCGGCCTCATGACAGCTCTCGCCGACGCGATCCACTCCGCCACCGACATCGAGCACTTCCTCGACGACGACATCCGCCACCTCACCGTTCGGGCCCACTCGCGGGTCAACGAGTCGATCCGGGCCCGGGACGAGGCGGGCGCCAAGCGGCGGATGGAGCGCCATGTGTGCGCGTTCGCGCGGGCGGCGGGACGGGCGGACCGGCGGGAGGAGCTCGAACTGGAGAGGTGAGGGGGCGCGGGTGGTCCGCGTCTCCTTCAGGCCGGGGACCAGCCGCCCATCGGTTACGCCCGGCCGACCACCCCGGTGATCATGACGACGTTCACCTAGGGCCTCGACTCCCCCGTGCCCCGACAACTCGACCGCAACGATTCCTCCTTGTGGCCACAGCAGCGAAAGGCCCCCGCCACGCGACGCGGCTGAACAGGTCGACGTCCTGGTGGTCGACGTCCCGGTCTTCGTCGGCACTTTCTTCGCCCGGGCCTACCGCCCATGTGGGAGCACGTGGGAGCAAGCCCTCTCCCAGCCACCCCCGAACACGAGAAAGGGGCCGTTCGAAAACGGCCCCTCACCTGCGACATTCGATCGCTCGAACTGTCGGGACGACAGGATTTGAACCTGCGACCCCTTGACCCCCAGTCAAGTGCGCTACCAAGCTGCGCCACGTCCCGATGCCCACTGCCTTCGGCCCGGTGTTTCTCCGGCCCGTCCGGCGGCGACAAGAGGAACAATACCCCAAGCTCAGGGGTGGTTTGAAACCGGAACTGCGGGCGCGCGGGCGGGTGCGCGAGAATCGGGGGATGAGCACTTCGCGCAGTGGGGAACGGGACCGTGACCAGGAGGGACGGGCACGCAATGCCCGGCCCCGGGACGGCCTCGGTCGGCCGCTCCCCTATGGCACGGCCGGTGTCGAGCGACAGCCCGAAGGTGTCGTGCGGACGGCCGCGCAGAGTGTCGCGGAGGCGCAGACGCTG
Organism: Streptomyces sp. NPDC002795; assembly: GCF_042888725.1. Lineage (NCBI taxonomy): Bacteria > Bacillati > Actinomycetota > Actinomycetes > Kitasatosporales > Streptomycetaceae > Streptomyces > Streptomyces sp. NPDC002795. The sequence goes on along the minus strand of NZ_JBIAQB010000003.1, from coordinate 663,695 downwards.
CTGGATTCCGGGCGGCCGTTCCATGCGCATGAGGTGTTCGAGGACGCGTGGAAGTCGGGCCCGGAGGGCGAGCGCGGGTTGTGGCGGGCTCTCGCGCAGACCGCCGTGGGGCTGACGCACGCCGCGCGCGGCAACGCAACCGGGGGCGCCCGGCTGCTGCGCCGGGGCGCGGAGGGCATCGCGGCGTGGCAGGGCGTCGCGCCGGCCGGGCTGGACACGGCGGCGCTGGTGCGGTGGGCGCGGGATCTGGCCGATGAGGTGGAGCGGAGGAGCGAACCCGTGGACGCCGCCTCCGTCGCGCCGCGCCTCACCTGACGCGGAGCGCCGGGCGCGCACGCCGCCGCCCGTCTTCGCCCCCGGGGCACACGCACGCCCCCACCCGACGCGGCGAGTGCATGTCACCGGTCCGGCCCCCACCCACATGCGCCGCCCAGGCCCCGATGTGAACCTGCGAGAGTGACGACCACCGAAGAAGCAGCCCCGCCGCCGGCCGCCGAGGCGGCTCCGCCGGTACTCGACAGACGCCGCCGCAATATCGTCTTCGGCACGATCATGCTCGGCATGCTGCTGGCCGCCCTGGACCAGACGATCGTCGGCACGGCGCTTCCGACGATCGTCTCGGACCTGGGCGGCGCGGCGCACATGTCATGGGTCGTGACGGCCTATCTGCTCGCGGAGACCGTCGCCACGGTCCTCGTCGGCAAGTTCGGCGACATGTTCGGGCGCAAGATCGTCTTCCAGCTCTCGGCGATCATCTTCATCACCGGCTCGTTCCTGTGCGGCCTGGCCACGAACATGTCGCTGCTCATCGCCTGGCGGGCGCTGCAGGGCATCGGCGCCGGCGGTCTGATGGTGACGGCGATGGCCCTCATCGCGGATGTCATCCCGCTGCGCGAGCGTGGCAAGTACCAGGGGGCGATCGGCGCCGTCTTCGGTGTCTCGACCGTCATCGGGCCGCTGCTCGGCGGACTTTTCACGGACCACCTGACGTGGCGTTGGGCGTTCTACGTCAACGTACCGATCGCGATCGTCGTCGTCATCGCCGCCGCCCGGACGATCCCGGTGGTGAAGTCGGCGGCGAAGCCGATCATCGACTACCTCGGCATCGCGCTCGTCGCGGTCGGGGCGAGCGCCCTGATTCTGGCGACCAGTTGGGGCGGCAACGAGTACGCGTGGGGTTCGAGCGTCATCATCGGGCTCTTCGTCGGCGGTCTCATCGCGCTCGGGCTGTTCTGCTGGGTGGAGATGCGGGCCGAGGAACCGATGCTGCCGATGCATCTGTTCCGGAACCCGGTGTTCACGGTCTGCTCGATCCTCAGCTTCATCGTGGGCTTCGCGATGCTCGGCGCGATGACGTTCCTGCCGACGTATCTGCAGTACGTGGACGGGGACTCGGCCACCATCTCGGGTGTACGCACATTGCCCATGGTGATCGGTCTGTTGATCGCCTCAATCTTCTCCGGCAATGTTGTCAGCAAGACCGGGCAGTACCGGATCTTCCCGATCGTGGGCGCCCTGGTGATGGCGCTCGGGCTGTATTTGCTGTCCCTGATGGACAGTTCGACCAGTGCGTGGCTCGAGTCCGTGTACATGTTCGTCCTGGGGCTCGGCATCGGGCTGTGCATGCAGGTGTTGACCATCGCCGTGCAGAACACCGTCGAGTACGCGGAGTTGGGCACCGCGACCTCCGGTGTCACGTTCTTCCGTACGCTGGGCAGCTCGTTCGGCACCGCCGTGTTCGGCACGGTCTACGCCAACAGCCTGGAGCCGAACCTGAAGCAGGGCGTGGCGGAGGCGGCGCGGGCCGGGACCGGGATCGCTCCGGAAGCGCTCGCCAAGGCCGCGCAGAGCCCGCAGGGCCTGCACGGCCTCCCCGAAGCGGCGCGCGAGCCGATCGTCAACGGGTACGCGGATTCGCTGCACACGGTGTTCCTGTGCACGGTGCCGGTGGCGGTCATCGGGTTCCTGGTGGCGCTGTTCCTCAAGCAGGTGGAGTTGCGCGACACCGCGCGCGCGGGCTCCTCGGACATGGGCGAGGGATTCGCGCAGCCGTCGTCCGGCGATCCGTCGCACGTGCTCCAGCGGTCCGTGGCGAACCTGGTGAAGGAGACGAACCTCAACACCGCGCGGCAGATCCTGGAGAGATCCGAGACCCGGCTCGACGTCGCGGGCGCGTGGGCCGTGATGCAGGTCGACTTCTTCACGCGGATGGTCGGGCACGCGAGCCTCGGGATGATCGCGGCGCGCCGCAGGGTACCGCCGGAGGTGCTGGTGCCGGTGTTCCAGCGGATGGTCGACGAGGGCTTCCTGACGCGTACGGGCTCGTACTTCTCGCACACCGAAGCGGGGCGCCGGGAGTCGGAGGTCATCAACCGCGCCTGGGGCGACTGGCTGAGCGCGAAGGTCGAGGCGGATGTCGGCCGCCCGGCGGACGCGGAGCTGCGCGTCGCGGTCGACTTGATCGCGAAGCGGCTGCTCGCCGAGGACATGGCGCAGGGGCTGACGAGCCAGTCGGGTTCGGAGCGCGCGCTGGTCCCCATGTAGGGCTCTCTCCAGGCGTCAGTTCAGCAGGAGTTGGAGGCCGCCGAGGACCGTTGCCGCGATGACGAGTCGCTCGAAGAGCCGTTGGTTGATCCGGTTCACGCAGGCCTTGCCGATCACCGCGCCCGGCACGACGAAGATGACGAGTGCGGCGTCCAGGAGCAGCGAGCGGCGGTCGATGAGGCCGAGGCCCACGCTGAAGGGTACCTTCGCGGAGTTCACGATGAGGAAGAACCACGCGGAGGTGCCGAGGAAGCCGAGCTTCTTGAAGCCCGCCGACAGCAGGTACATGGACATCACGGGGCCGCCCGCGTTGGCGACCATGGTGGTGAAGCCGCCGAGCACCCCGTACGAGCCGGCCTTGACTCGGGCCGCGCGGCTCGGCGTCGACCCGGTGTCGGCGGCGGCCGCCTGCTTGCGGCGCCAGAGGGTCACCCCGGCCATGACGAGCAGGATCACGCCGATCGACATCCGTACGGCCCCGTCCCCCGCGAAGCCGAGGAAGACGGTCCCGAGGACGACTCCCGCGCCGACGGCGGGGAACAGGCGCCACAGGGTGGGCCAGTGGGCGTGCCGCCGGTAGGTGAGCACGGCGAGGAGGTCGCCGCAGATCAGGATGGGGAGGAGCACTCCGGTGGAGGCGCGCGCGGGCAGGATCGCGGCGAAGACCGCGAGGCTGACCGTATTGGCGCCGCTGACGGCCGTCTTGGAGAACCCCACCACCATGGCCGCGGCGGCCAGGGCGGAGAACTCCCAGGGGGATATCCCGAGTATGTCGTGCATGGCGAGGACAGATGCTAGACGCAACTACCTGTCGGGCGTCAGGGGCGCCGCATGGTGATACGGGTTACGTTTCACCGGGTCCGGCGGGCCGTGGGGCCGCGGTCACGGCGCCCCAATTCCCGTACACCTCAAGCCGCGTACATGTCCCGCAGCTCGCGCTTGAGGACCTTCATGCTCGGGCCGAGCGGCAGCTGGTCGGTGAACTCCACGCGGCGCGGGTACTTGTGCTTGCCCAGGTTCTCCTTGGACCACGCGGTGAGTTCGGCGGCGTCGAGCGAGGCGTCCGGCTTGAGGACGACGACCGCGCAGACCTCCTCGCCGTGCACCTCGTCGGGCAGGCCGATGACGGCGACGTGCTCGATGCCGGGGTGGCGCATCAGCACTTCCTCGACCTCGCGCGGGTAGACGTTGTAGCCGCCGCGGATGATGACGTCCTTCTTGCGGTCGACGATCCGCAGGTAGCCCTCGTCGTCCTTGGTGCCGAGGTCGCCGGTGCGGAACCAGCCGTCCACGAGGGCCTCCGCGGTCTGTTCGGGGCGGCCGAGGTAGCCGGAGAAGACGCAGTGGCCGCGGACGACGATCTCGCCGAGTTCGCCGGTGGGAAGGAGTTCGATGCGGTCGTCGAGTTCGGCGCGGGCGACCTCGACGTCGACGCCCCAGATGGAGTGGCCGATGGTGCCCGCCTTGGCGCCGTACCAGGGCTGGTTGACGGAGGCTACGGGCGAGGTCTCGCTCAGTCCGTAGCCCTCGTGGACGGGGGCGCCGAAGAGCTCCTGGAAGCGTTCGAGGACCGCGACGGGCAGTGAGGCGCCGCCGGAGACCGCGACGCGCAGACGCGGCAGTTCGGCCCCCTGCTGATGCGCCTGCGAAGCCGCCGAGAGCAGATGCACGTACATGGTGGGCACGCCCTGGAAGACGGTGACGTGCTCGCGGACCATCAGCTCGACGGCCTTCGCCGCGTCGAAGCGCGGCATGAGGACGAGGGTCTTGCCGGCGCGCCACACGGCGTTCATGGAGGCGGTCTGGCCGAAGGCGTGGAAGAGCGGCAGGGCGCCGAGGACGATGTCGTCGGGGCTGTACTCGTTGCAGTCGAAGGCGTCGACGGTCGCGTTCATGACGAGGTTGAGGTGGCTGAGCACGGCGCCCTTGGGGACGCCGGTGGTGCCGCTCGTGTAGAAGACGACGGCCGCGTCGTCGGCGTCGCGGGTGGCGTACGTGGCGATGGGCTCGGCGTCGTGGGTGAGCTTCTCCAGCTCGCCGTCGGCGCCGAGGGCGACGGTGCGGATGCCGACGGCGTCGGCGGCCGCCTCGCCGGTCTTGGCCTGCGCCGGGTGGCACAGCAGGAGCGTCGCGCCGCTGTCCTTGAGGACGTGCTCGACCTCGGGCGCCGACAGGAGCAGGTGTACGGGGACGACGGCGGCGCCGGCCGCGATGGCCGCGTAGTAGGCGCGCGGGAACTCGGCAGTGTTGGGCGCCATGAGGGCGATCTTGTCGCCGGGGCGGACGCCGAGCTCGGTGAGGGCGGCGGCCTGCTTGCGGACCTGGAGCCACAACTCGGCGAAGGTGCTGCGCAGTTCGCCCGCGACGAGGGCTGTCTTGTCGGGGTGCCGGCGGGCGTTGTCGGCGAGGATCGCGGCGAGCGAGAGGGTGGCCATCGGGTAGCGCTCCGTTCCGTACTGACTGCTGGTTCGGCGGTGGACCAGGTCGGGAGAGTGCCCCAGCGGTAAATTAGCGCCGCTAGTTTTGTACTCCTGGTGGGACTCTACGCCTCGACCCCGACCGAACGGTATGTGCCCTGGGTCACTTCCGGATCTCAGGGCTGGCCCTGATGTCTCTCCCGGTCGGGCCGCCTACGGTTGAGGTCCGGCACCGCTCCGCGGACGACGTTCGGGGGAGCACGGGGGCTACGGGGGTGGCGCGTCGTCCGACGGAGCGGGTAGCCGGAATTTCTTGCCTTCTTACGGAGGAGGCGCGGGTGAGCAGGCGCGGTTCAGCCGCGCAGAAAGCGCAGCACCGCCATCACGCGGCGGTGCTCGGAGGGGTCCGTCTCGAGGCTCAGCTTCGCGAAGACGTTGCGGACGTGGGTCTCGACCGTCTTGCCGCCGATGACCAGCTTGTTCGCGATGGCCTCGTTGGAGCGGCCCTCGGCCATCAGCGCGAGCACGTCGCGCTCGCGTCCTGTGAGTTCGTCGAGCGGCCCCGGTGGGCGCGGCGCGTCCATGAGGCGGGCCACGACCAGCGGGTCGACGACGGTCTCTCCCGCGGCCACCCGCTTCAGTGCCCCGCTCAGCTCCTCGGCGTCGGCGACGCGCTCCTTCAGGAGGTAGCCGAAGCCCTCGGGCCGCTGGGCGAGCGCCCGGACGCTCGCGGTCGTCTCCACGTACTGGGAGAGCAGCAGCACACCGGTCCCGGGGTGCGCCGCGCGCACGGCCGCCGCCGCGACCAGGCCCTCGTCGGTATGGGTGGGCGGCATACGGATATCGAGCAGCACGGCGTCCGGGGTGTGTTCGGCGACCAGGGCGAGCAGCGGCGCGGTGTCGCCGCACTCGGCGACCACCTCGATGCCCTCGTCGGTCAGCAGCCGTACGATCCCCAGCCGAAGGAGTGCCGAGTCCTCGGCGACGATCACCCGCACGGCAGCTCCGCCCTGATTCTGGTTCCGCCCCCGGCGGGGCTGTGGATGTGCAGTACGCCGTCGACGGCGGCGAGGCGGTCGGCGAGGCCGCGCAGGCCGGTGCCGCGCGCGAGGTCGACGCCGCCGACGCCGTCGTCCACGGTCTCCACCACGAGCCGCCCTTCGTGATGCCGGGCGGAGACACTGACGGCTCGGGCCTCCGCGTGCTTGGCCGCGTTAGTGAGGGCCTCGCACACGGTGAAATACGCGGTGGACTCGACGAGCGGGTCGTAGCGGCGGGACTCTGCCGCGACGACGACCGGCACGGTGGCCTCCTCGGCCAGCTCGCTCAGCGCGGCGGCGAGTCCCTCGCGGGTGAGGACGGCGGGGTGGATGCCGTGGGCGATGCCGCGCAGCTCCGCGATGGCGTGCCGCACGCCGGCCTCGGCCTCGTCGGCGGCCTCGCGCAGCGCCGCGTCCGGGTGGTCCGCGAGGCCCTTCTGCACGCGGCGTACGGACATCAGGGCGAAGACGAGGCGGGTCTGCGCGCCGTCGTGCAGATCGCGCTCCAGGCGGCCGCGCTCGGCGTCGGCGGCCGCCACGATGCGGGTGGCGACGTCCTTCGCGCGCGTACGCAGCCAGACGTTCTCCAGGGCGAGGCGCAGGGCGGCGGCCACGGACTCCAGGAGTTCGGGGTCCTCGTCGAGCGCCTGGTCGTGGTGGAGCAGGGCGAGCGGGCGGCCGTCCGCGGCGGCGACCGGGGTCCGCCCCGCGCCCTCGGCGGCGATCTCGCGGCCCGACCCGTCGACGTACCCGCCGCGCCGCTCGTCCCACAGGCCGAGCCGCAGGGTCGGGTCGCCGAGGACCCGGACGAGCGCCTCGCGCAGCCGCGCCGGGTCGGAGTCGGTGCCGATGTCGATGACGAGACCGCTGACCTCGGCGCGCTGCAGGCGCATGCGCAGCAGTCCCGCGAGGAAGGTGAAGGGGACGGCGACCTGGGCGAGGTCGGACAACAAGTAGACGGCCTCTTCGGGCACGGAACCGACGCCGCCGAACCACGGCACTACGTAGAACAACATGTCCCACATGAGGAACGCCGTGGCGACGCCGATGCCGATCCAGGCGGGCAGCAGGGCGCGCCTGCGGGCCGCGGAGGCGTTGCGCCAGCGCAGCACGATCGCGACGGCGGCGACGACCGAGAGGACCCAGCCCGCCGCGTGATAGGCGGCGTCGAACGGGCCGAAGAGGCCGTCCCAGGCGGGCACGTGCAGCAGGTTCGGGCCGCAGTCGCGGCAGTCCAGGTACGTCGCCCCGGCCTGGGCCGCGGGGTCGAACAGGAGCGTGCGCACGAATCCGCCGACGGCGACGAGCCCGTACGCGAACTGCACCAGGCGGCGCGAGAGGACCGTGGTGAGGCGGCCTTCGGGGAACGACAGGACGAGGTGCAGGAGGACCGCCATGTTCAGCGCCTCCCACCAGGCGCCGAAGGCGAAGAGCGCGGGCACCGCGGTGCCCTGGAGGTTGCCGAGGAACCAGGTGATGCCTTCGAGCACCATCAGGCGCCCGGTGTGGTTGGCGGGCCTGCGCCGCCAGGCGACGATGCCGGCGACCACATACGCCCAGCCCACCGAGAGGTCCCGTACGAGATCGCCCGCGGACGCGCCGCTGCGCACGTACGCCCACGCGCCCGCCCCACCCGATACTGCTGCGAGGGCCGCGGCCCCGGTCAGGCGCAGCCGAACCGCCCGCTCACCCTGACTGTCCACGGCCACACGGTAAGGCATCCGGGCCGGGGCGGGGGAATTCGATCGCTGCCCCCTGACGGTAACCGCGGGTTACCGCATATCCTTTGCCGCCTGCTCGTCGCGCTCATCACCTGCACCCACCGTGCCGCCCTGCCGGATCAGTTCGAGGACCCGGCTCCTGAGAGCCGTGAACCGTGCGTCGGCCCGGGTCGTCAACTGGTCGCGCTGTACGGACAGTTGGATCGCCACGTCGTCGAGCACGACCGTCGGCGACGCGCTCAGGACCAGCACGCGCTCCCCCAAGTACACGGCCTCGTCGATGTCGTGCGTGATGAACAGGACCGTCATTCCGCGCTCCCGCCACAGGCCGCGCACCAGGTCCTCCAGGTCGGCGCGGGTCTGGGCGTCGACGGCGGCGAAGGGCTCGTCCATCAGGAGCACCTCCGGTTCGTACGCCAACGCGCGTGCGATGGCGACGCGTTGCTGCATGCCGCCGGAGAGTTCCCACGGGTAGGCGCGGTGGACGCCCGCGAGGCCGACCACTTCGAGGGCTTCCGCGACGCGTTCGCGGCGGGCCGCCTTGGGGATCGATTTGCGCTGCCTGAGCGGGAGTTCGACGTTCTCGGCGACCCGCATCCACGGGAAGAGGCTGCGCCCGTACTCCTGGAAGACGACGGCGAGGCCGGGGCGCGGGCCCGTCACCGGGGCGCCGTCAAGGGCGACCGATCCTCCGGTCGGCCGCAGCAGACCGGCCACACACTTCAGGAGCGTCGTCTTGCCGCAGCCGGAGGGGCCGACGACGCACACCAACTCGCCCGCGTCGAGGCGGAACGTCAGGTCCCGCAGTGCCTCCACCTGCCGGCCCGAACCTTCGTAGAGCTTGCGCAGTCCCGTGACCTCAAGCACCGCCGCCTCCCGCCTTCCGCCGCGCCCCGCGCGATCCGTGGTACCAGCCGAGCGCCCGCCGTTCGACGAGCCGGAACAGCAGCGCGAGCAGCACCCCGAGCAGTCCGAGGACGAGGATGCCGGTCCACATCTCCGGCACGGCGAAGGAGCGCTGGAACTCCACGACGGCGAAGCCGAGGCCGCTGCTGGAGGCGTACATCTCGCTGATGACCATGAGGATGACGCCGATGGACAGGGCCTGGCGCAGGCCCGCGAAGATCTGCGGGCTCGCGGCGGGGAGCACCAGGCGCCGCAGCCGGGCCGCTCCCCCGATGCCGTACGAGCGGGCCGTCTCGGCCGCGACCTGGTCCACGGCGCGGACCCCGGCGGCCGTGTTGAGCAGCACGGGCCAGACGCAGCCGGAGGCGATCACAGCGATCTTCATCGTGTCGCCGATGCCCGCGAACAGCATGATGACCGGGACCAGGACCGGCGGCGGCACCGCACGCAGGAACTCCAGGGCGGGCTCGCACACGGCGCGGGCGCGGCGCGAGGACCCGATGACGACGCCGAGGGCCACCCCGGCGACGCCGGCGGCCGCGTATCCGGCGAGCAGGCGCGCCACGCTGGGCAGGACGTCGTCCTGGAGCCGGTCGGGCGTCCAGGTGTCGTCGAAGCGGCCGAGGATCGTGCGCAGGGGCGGTGCGTAGAAGCTGGTGCTGGCGTCGGAGGCGAACCACCAGATGGCGACCAGGACACAGGGCAGGGCGACGGCGAGCGCGGCGGCGCGCAGGGCGCGGAGTGTGCGGCTCACGCCGGGGCCTCCGACCGTACGGATTGATGCCAGGACAGGGAGCGGCGCTCCACGAACCGCGCTCCAGCATTGATCAATACGCCCAGACAGCCGGCCACGAGGATCAATGCGTACATGTCCGGGACGGCCTGTGAACTCTGCGCAATATTGATCCGGTGCCCCAAGCCCGGTGCACCGATGACGAGTTCGACGGTGATGGCGAGGATCAACGCGACGGCGGCGGCGAGCCGTACCCCTGTCATCACATACGGCAGGGCGGTGGGCCACACGACGTGCCGCACGCGCGCCCACGTGCCGAGGCCGAAGGCGCGCGCCGTGTCGTCGGCGACCGGGTCCACGTCCCGCACCCCGTACAGGACCTGCACGAGGACCTGCCAGAACGCGGCGTAGACGACGAGCAGCAGGACCGAGCGCAGCTCCGTGCCGTAGAGCAGGATCGCGAGCGGGATGAGCGCCACGGACGGGATGGGGCGCAGGAACTCGATGGTGGACGCGGTGAGTTCGCGCAGGTACGGGACCGTGGCGATGACGAGGCCCGTGAGGACGCCGCCCGCGGTGGCGAGGGCGAGGCCGAGCGCCCAGCCGGTGAGGGTGTCGCCGAGCGCGGCCCAGAAGGCGGCGTCGGCGAGCTCGCCGCGCAGGGCGTTCAGTGTGGTCGTGAAGGGCGGCAGGAAGTCGGGGTTGACCAGGCCGATGCGCGGCACCGCCTCCCACAGTGCCGCGCACACCAGCAGCCCGAGCAGTCCCGGCACTCCGGGGATCACGGCAGCAGCGCGTCGAGGTCGGGGGTCTTCTCGAACAGGCCGTCCTGCTCGCCGAGCTTGGCGAGGGTGTCGAGCGAGGGGCGGTTCCACTGGGCGGGCCAGGCCGGGAGGGTCACCTTGTCCAGGGTCGCCTGCGGGATCTTCGTGTACGTGCGGACGATGTCCCGGGCTTCCTCGGGGTGGGCGTTGGCGTAGGTGAGGGACTTCCGGGTGGCGGCGCTGAACTTCTTGACGATGTCCGGGTGTTGATCAATGTATTGAGTCGACGAGAAGTACATCGCGATGGTCAACTTGCGCGCCGTGTCCACGAAGTTGGAGGCGATCACTCGGCCGCCCTGCGCCTTGACGGTGGCGGTGGCCGGCTCCACGACTTGCGCCGCGTCCACCTGCCCCTTGTCGAGCGCGGCGGGCATCTGGTCGAAGGCGAGCTCGACGAACTTCACCTTGGAGGGGTCGCCGCCGTCCTTGCGGACCGATTCCCGGACCGTAGTGTCGTTGATGTTCTTGAGCGTATTGACGGCGACCTTCTTGCCCTCAAGGTCCTTGGCGGACTTGATCGGGCTGTCCTTGTTCACGACCACGGCGCCGAAGTCGCCGCCGTCCTTGCCCGTCGACCCGACGCCGTTGACGGCGACCTTGACGGGGACGCCCTTGGACTGGGCGACCATCAGCGAGGTGGAATTCGAGAAGCCGAACTGGAACTGGCCACTGACCACGCCCGGCACGATCGCCGCGCCGCCCTGCGCCATGGTCATGGACAGGCTGAGGCCCTGCTCCTTGTAGAAACCCTTCTTCTGCCCGAGATACAGGGGGGCGACGTCGACGATCGGAATGATGCCGATCTTGAGGTTCGTGGTGCCGACGTCACCGGTGGATTCGGACTTCTCGCTGTCGGAGCCGGAGCCGCAGGCAGCGGTGGCCGCGAGCAGCATCGTGGTGGCGACAGCGGTAAGTGTGCGACGTGTGCAACGCATGGGTATCCCCCTGGGGCCCTGGTGCTCAGCGGGAACGTAGGACCCGCACCCTATGGGGTCAACTCCCCTTGTGGGCAAGGGTGTTGACACGATTCACAGCGCACGCTTCGCGTGCGGGCCGCGCCATCCGCGGCGCCGGTCGACGCCGCCCCGCGCGTTGCGATGGTGACTGATGAGGAAGTCAGAGCCTCAATGGCCAGTGTTTTCCGGTAGAAGAGGGCATCCGTGTTGTGTTCTTCTCAACACATGGTTAGGGTCGTGCCCCGTGGAATCCAGCAACGAGGCAAGCCCTGCCGACACCGCCGCCCGCGTCCGTGAGGTCATCACGGCGGCCCGTGTCAGCCAGCGCGAGTTCGCGCGCCGCATCGTCATGGATCCGTCGAAGCTCTCCCGCTCCCTGAGCGGCACCCGCCGGTTCACGGTGGCCGAGCTGGCCCGGATCGCCGACGAGGCGCGCGTCGACCCGGGCTGGCTGCTCGGCGCGCGGCCCCTGGAGACCGAGGCCGAGGCGCCCGCGCCCGTGGCGGGCGGTCGGCCGCTGCAGATCGTCCAGGAGACGGTCCGGCTCGTCGCCGAGCACGGGTTCCACGCGGTGCGGGTCTCCGACATCGCCCGCGCCTGCGCCACCAGCACCGCCGCGATCCACTACCACTTCCCCGGCCGCGCGGACCTCCTGGAGGCCGCGGTGCGCTGGTGCATGGACGAGGACACCGCGCGCCGCGCCACCCACCTCGCGGAGGCGGACGACGCGGCGGCGGAGCTGCGCCAGCTCATCGAGTTGCAGACGCCGCGCACGGAGCAGCAGCGCCGCCAGTGGAAGGTGTGGCTCGACCTGTGGGCCGAGGCGGCGCGTTCCACGACGGTGGGACGGCTGCACACCGAGTACTACCGGCAGTGGCGGGAGACCGTGGCGGATGTCCTGCGTCGCGGCGTGGAACAGGGCGTGTTCCGGTCGTCCGTCGATCCTTCCGCCGCGGCGTACGCGCTGACCGCGCTCATCGACGGGCTTGCCACGCAAGTCCTTTCGGTGAGCCGGGAGTCGTTCGGCTCGGCCGCGGACGCGATGCATTCGGCGCTGGTTTCCTACGTCGATTGCGTGATCACGAACCCGTAGCCGACGACTCGGGGCTCCGCCCCGGACCCCGCTGGCTCCCGTCCAACAGCGGGCCTTATTTTCACTCACCTTGGGAGGTCCCCTTATGCCCACCGAAAACGTCATCATCACTGCCGCTCTCACCGGCGCCGGCGACACCGTGCGGCGGAGCCCGCACGTGCCCGTCACCCCGGAGCAGATCGCCAAGAACGCCGTCGAGGCCGCCGACGCGGGCGCCGCCGTCGTGCACATTCACGTACGGGACCCCGAGACCGGTGACCCCTCGCGCGACACGAAGCTGTACCGCGAGGTCGTCGAGCGGATCAAGGAGACCGGCACCGACGTCGTCATCAACCTGACCGCCGGCATGGGCGGCGACCTGGTCATCGACCCGGACAACCCGACGAAGCACCTGCCCGGCACCGACCTCGTCAGCGGCCTCGACCGGCTGCCGCACGTCGAGGAGCTGCTGCCCGACATCTGCACCGTCGACTGCGGTTCGCTGAACTTCGGCGACGGCTCGAACCTGTACGTGTCGACGCCCGACATGCTGCGCCAGGGCGCCAAGCGCATCCAGGAGCTCGGTGTGCGGCCCGAGCTGGAGATCTTCGACACCGGCCAGCTGTGGTTCGCCAAGCAGCTGCTCGCCGAGGGCCTGCTCGACGACCCGACCGTGTTCCAGCTGTGCATGGGCATCCCGTGGGGCGCCCCGGCCGACCCGGGCGTGCTGCAGTCGATGGTCAACATGCTCCCCGAGGGCGCCCAGTTCGCCAGCTTCGCGCTCGGCCGCATGCAGATGCCGTGGGTGGCGCAGTCGATCCTGCTCGGCGGGCACGCCCGCGTCGGCCTGGAGGACAACCTCTACCTCGGCAAGGGCAACAAGGCGACCAACGCCCAGCTCGTCGAGCGCGCCGTGACCATCACGGAGTCCCTCGGCTCGCGCGTCGCGACGCCGGACGAGGCCCGCGCGCTGCTCGGCCTCAAGCCGCGTTCCTGACCTCCCCCGCACACGCACACGCACACGTACACGCACACCGCACCACCGGAAGGCAACACCACCCTCATGACCTCTCCCCTCACCGCTCCCGAAGACGTCCGCCGGGTGGCCTGCGTCGGAGCCGGCGTCATCGGCGGCGGCTGGGTCGCCCACTTCCTGGCCCGCGGCTACGACGTGAAGGCCTGGGACCCGGCCCCCGACGCCGAGCAGAAGCTGCGCCGCCTGGTCGACGCCGCCTGGCCCGCCCTCACCGAGATGGGCCTCGCCGACGGCGCCTCGCGCGAGCGCCTCACGGTCACCCCGACCCTCGAAGAGGCCGTCGCCGACGCCGAGTTCGTGCAGGAGAGCGCCCCCGAGAACCTCGACCTCAAGCGTGACCTGCTGTCCCGCCTGGACGCCGCGGCGCCGGCCGGCGTCGTCATCGCCTCATCCACGTCCGGCTACCCGATGACGGACATGCAGACCACGGCCGCGGACCCGTCCCGTCTGGTCGTCGGGCACCCGTTCAACCCGCCGTACCTGATCCCGCTCGTCGAGGTCGTCGGTGGCGAGCAGACCGACGCGGACGCCTCCGCGTGGGCCTCCCGCTTCTACGAGGTCGCGGGCAAGTCCGTCATCACCATGGACCGCGAGGTGCCCGGCTTCATCGCCAACCGCCTCCAGGAGGCCCTGTGGCGCGAGGCGCTGCACATGGTCGCCAACGGCGAGGCCACGGTGAAGGAGATCGACGACTCGATCACCGAGGGCCCCGGCCTGCGCTGGGCGTTCATGGGCCCGATGCTGACGTTCGCGCTCGCGGGCGGCGAGGGCGGCATGGCGCACATGCTCGACCACTTCGGCCCGTCCCTGAAGTCGCCGTGGACGCGCCTTGAGGCCCCGGAGCTCGACAAGCAGCTGTACGACTCCGTGGTCGCGGGCTGCGATGTCGCCGCGGACGGCCGTTCCATCGCCGACCTCGTCGCCGAGCGCGACCAGGGCGTCATCGACGTGCTGCGCGCGACGGGCCGACTGAACGCGAACGGGAACGGAAAGGCGGACCCGCGATGACGCAGCTCCCCCTTCTGCACCGCACGGTCCGCCCCGAGTGGATCGACTACAACGGTCACATGAGCGAGGCGTTCTACGTTCTCGCCTTCGGTCACGCCACCGACGCCATGATGATCGAGACGGGCCTGGACTCCACCTACCGGGAGTCCACCCACTGCTCGCTCTACACGGTCGAATCGCACATCCGCTATCTGCGTGACGTCCCCGACGGGGCCCATCTCGCCATCCGTACGCGGGTGTTGGGAGCGGCGTCGAAGAAGGCGCGCTTCACGCACGAGATGTTCGTGGTCGACGAGGAGGCGGACGAGCCCGCCCCGGACGCGGCTCCGGTGGCGACCACCGAGCTGCTCGCGATCCACGTCGACCAGGAGGCGGGGAAGGCGGCCGAGTTCCCGGCCGCGGTCCGCGACCGCTTCACCGAGCTGACGGAGCCCGCCCCGGAGTGGGCGGGCCGGTCGATCGCCGTCGTCTGACGGCAGTCACCACCTCACGTGCAGGGGCTCCGGACCGTGTGTCCGGGGCCCCTGCACGTACGCGCCGCTATTGTCACGCCGTTACTGACGCGACGTCATCAGGCGTTCTTTCGGGGGCTCTTCCTCTCGTAGGCCGAAGCGTTCGTGCGCCCTGCGCAGCGCTCGCGGCGCCCACCACGCGCGCTTGCCCATGAGCGCCATCGACGCCGGTACGAGCAACATCCGTACGATCGTCGCGTCGATCACGACCGCCAGGGTGAGGCCGAGGCCGATCTCCAGGATGGGGGCGAAGCCGCCCGTCATGAAGGCGCCGAAGACGACGGCGAGGAGAAGCGCCGCGCAGCTCACGACGCGGCCCGAGCGCCTCAGGCCCGTCACCACCGCTTCCTGCGCGTCCCCCGTGGCGAGCCACGACTCGCGCATCCGGGCCAGGATGAACAGTTCGTAGTCCATGGCGAGCCCGAAGGCGATGGCGACGATGAGTGGCGGCGCGGTCAGGCTCAGCGCGCCGAGGCCCTCTCCGCCGAGCCAGGACGCGGCGTGCCCGTCCTGGAAGACGAGGACCACCACGCCGAGCGCGGCGCCCAGGCTGAGCAGTGTGGTGAGGACCGTGCGCAGCGGGATCAGGAGCGAGCCGGTGAACGCGAAGAGCAGGGCCAAGATCCCGGCGAGGACGGTGAGCGCGGCCCAGGGTGCGCGGTCGGCGAGCATCTGGCGGAAGTCGACGAGCCGGGCGGCGACGCCCGCCACGGTCACCGGATCGTCTCCGCGCAACTCCCTTACCTGTTCTACGAGTTGGGTCGCCGTGGCGCCATCCACTGAGCCGGCCGGGGTGACGCTCAGGACGCGGGTGCCGTCGTCGAGGGCCCGGGTCTCGGACGACGCGACGCCGTCCAGTGCCTTGACGCGGGTCTCGAAGGCCGGGTCCGTGCCGGGGCGTGCCACGACGACGACCGGGTCGACGCCGACGCCCGCCGGGTAGTGCGCGCGCACGGTGTCGTACAGCTGGCGCGCCTCGGTGGAGGCGGGGAGTTGGCGGGCGTCGCCGATGTCGATACGCAGGTTGGCGACCGGCAGCGCGAGCGTGAGCAGGGCGAGGACACTCACCGTCGTCACCGCGATGGGGCGGCGGGCCGAGAACCGGGCGAGGCGGGCGAAGACGCGTCCCTCCGCGCCGGGTGCGCGGGGCTTGGACGGGGCGATGCGTGCGCCGAACCGGGTGAGGAGCGCGGGCAGCAGGGTCAGCGCGGCGAGCATGTCGACGACCACGACGGCGGCCACGGCCAGGCCCATGCTGCGCAGGAACGGGCTGGGGAAGACGAGCAGTCCACTGAGGCTGACGGCGACGGTGAGGCCGGAGAAGAGGATGGTGCGGCCCGCGCGTGCGACGGTGCGGTGCACGGCCTCGGTGACGTCGCCGCCGACCCGCCGCTCCTCCCGGAACCGCATCACCATCAACAGCGCGTAGTCCACGGCCAGGCCGAGGCCGAGCATGGTCGTCACCTGGATCACGTACACGGAGATCTCGGTGACCTGGCTGAAGGCGAACAGGGCGAGGAACGCGCCCGCCACGCCGCTCACCGCCACGAGCAGCGGCAGTCCGGCCGCGCGCAGCCCGCCGAAGATCAGCAGAAGCAGCCCGAGCACGATGGGAAGGGATATCAACTCGGCGCGCTGTACGTCCTCTTGGGCCCGCTCGCCGAGCTGGTCGCCGAGCAGGGGGCCGCCGCTGACGTGGACGTCGGCTCCCTCGATCTCCTTGACCCGGTCGGCGACGGCGTCGACGGTCCTGTCCTCCGCGTCGTCGTCGAGGCCGCCCTTCAGGTCGACGGGCACGATGAGCGCGCGGCCGTCGCCGGAGGCCAGGCCCTCGGTGGCGTACGGGTCGGGGACGTCGGCGACACCGGGGATGCGGCGCAGGTCCGTGACGGCCCGCTCGACGTGCTCGCGCAGTGCGGGGTCGGCGACGCGGGGTGCCTCGACGACGGCGCTGAGGGATTCGCCGCGCGGGTCGATGTCGTCGAGGAGTTCGGCGGTGCGGTCGGACTCGGTGCCCGGCACGTCGGGAACCGAGTCGGAGAGCCGGCCGAAGACACCGGTGCCGAGCCCGAAACCGAGCACGATCAGGGCGAGCCAGGTGAGGATCACGGTACGGGGGCGGCGGGTCGCCGCCCGGGCGAGTGCGCTGAGCACGGCGCCTCCTCGGAGGGTTCCGATGGGTCACCGTCAGCGTGGTCGCGCACGGGGTGCGGCGGATCGCCGGGACGGGCGGTTCCCGACTCACGCGTACGGGGGAGGCGGGGCGCGGGGCATGGGTCGCGCGGGTGAGTGACAGGTGCCGGGCGGGCCGGGCAGGATCTGCTTCATGAAGCCCATCGGCTAACCCGGCGCCACGAGCCCCGACTCGTACGCGCAGATGACCGCCTGTACCCGGTCGCGCAGGTGCAGTTTGCTCAGCACGTTGCTGACGTGCGTCTTGACCGTGTGTTCGCTGACGTGGAGGGTCGCGGCGATCTCCGCGTTGGTGAGGCCGCGGGCGAGGTGGCGCAGGGTTTCCGTCTCGCGGGCGGTGAGCGTCGAAAGGGTGGGCGGTTCGGGGGACTTGGGGCGTCGGCGTGTGATGTCGGCGACGAGGCGGCGGGTCACGGACGGGGCGAGGAGGGAGTCGCCCGCGGCGACGACGCGGACCGCGTGCACGAGGTCGTCGCGGCGTACGTCCTTGAGAAGGAACCCGGACGCGCCCGCGTACAGCGCCTCGTAGACGTACTCGTCGAGGTCGAACGTGGTGAGCATGACGACGCGGCAACTCGACTGTTCGCAGACGCGTCTGGCCGCTTCGATGCCGTCCATGTGCGGCATGCGGATGTCGAGGAGGAGGACGTCCGGGGCGTGGCGGCGCACTTCGGTGACGGCCTCGGCTCCGTCGGACGCCTCGGCGACCACCTCGATGTCGGGCTGCGCTTCGAGGATCATGGTGAAGCCGCTGCGTACCAGCTCCTGGTCGTCGGCGACGACCACGCGGATGCTCATGGCGCCTTTTCGGCGGCGGGCCTATGGGTCGCGGGCAGCCTTGCGGTGACACGGAATCCGCCGTGCGGAGCGGGCCCGCTGCGCGCGCTGCCGCCGCAGGCCGCGGCGCGCTCCTCGATGCCGACGAGTCCACGCCCGCCACTGGCCGCGGATGATCCGGAGCCGGTTCCGTCGTCCGTCACGGTGATCACCAACTCCGCGGCCCCCCAGTCGAGTTGTACGTCCGCCCGGGCAGCGTACGCGTGCTTGACGGTGTTGGTCAGGGCTTCCTGGACGATCCGGTACGCGGCTGTCTCCGTTTCGGCGCCGATGGGGCGGGGGTGGCCCGAGGCGCGCAGGGTGACGGTCACGTCGGTGGTCGCGGACACCTGGCGGATCAGGTCCGGGAGGCGGGCGAGTCCGGGAACGGGAGCCGCGAGGCCGCCCCTACCGTTACCGGTGTCGGTCAACACGCCCAGAATCAGGCGCAGTTGCTGCAAGGCCTCGCGCCCGGCGCCCGCGATCGCGTCGAACGCCGCCTCGGCGCGCACGGGGTCGCTGCGCACCACGACGGGGCCCGCCTCCGCCTGGACCACCATCAGGCTGACGGCGTGGCCGACCACGTCGTGCATGTCCCGGGCGATGCGGGCGCGTTCGCTGGTCACCGCGCGGGACCGGTCGATCTCGCGCTCGCGCTCCAGGGCGCGGGCGCGTTCCTCCAGCGCGGTGGTGTACGCGCGCTGGGTGCGGGCAAGCACCCCGAACCCGTAGGCGCTCAGGACGCTGAGCAGGTGGAAGGCGTACTCGAAGGGTTCGGCGTGCTCCTTCATGGACATCGTCGCCGACGCGCCGATCAGCCAGCCGACGAGCATGACGCGGCGCGGCACGGGCTCCGCGTACGCGGCGAGCGTGTAGAGCAGGACGAGTCCGCCGTACACGACGTCGGGCGGCGGCGCGTGGTAGAGCGCCATGGCCGGGGTGGCACAGGTGATCGCGGCCGCGCACAGGAGCGGCGCGCGGCGCCGCCAGATCAGGGGCACCGCCGTGCCCGCGCCCAGCAGGAAGCCCTGCCAGGACAGCGGGTCGCCGCCCTCGTCGGGAAACAGGAACTGCAGGGACACGGCGAACAGGACGAGGGCGGCCAGCGCCCCGTCCACGAGGTACGGGCTGGTGCGGCGCGGCAGACGCATGGTGCGGCTCCTCGTGGCCTGGTCCCTGCGCAGAGTGCTCTGCGGGGCCAGTATCGAGGGGCGGCCCGGCCAACGCCTCGCCGGAGAGAGGGATTTCGGGCCGCCCGCACCGACCGTCCAGGACCCTAGAAGGGGCGGTCCCCCGCGATCGCGACGCGCTCCGCGACCCGGCGGGCGTCGCCGTAATCGGCCACCGCGTAGTGCTGCGTGGCGCGGTTGTCCCAGAACGCGATGTCACCCGGCTGCCAGTGGAACCGCACCTGGAACTCCGGCACGTGCGCCTGCTGGTACAGCAGGCGCAGCAGCCGGTCGCTCTCGGCGCGCTCCATGCCGAGGATCCGGGTGGTGAAGGAGGTGTTCACGAAGAGCATGCGCCGACCGGTCTCGGGGTGGCGGCGCACGACCGGGTGGGTGACCGGCGGGAACAACTCCTGCCACTGCGCGAGGCGTTCGGGACCGTAGAAGCGGCGGAAGCCGGGCAGGAAGTCGTGCTCGGCCTCGGCGCCCTCGATGCGCGCCTTCACCTCGTCGGAGAGGTTGTCGTACGCGGCCGCCATGTCGGCCCACATGGTGTCGCCACCGAACGGCGGTACCTCGCGCAGCTGCAACACGGCGCCCAGCGCGGGGCGTTCGCGGAAGGTGACGTCGGTGTGCCAGACGTTCTCGTAGCTGGGGACGCCGCCGGCGCCCTTGTCGAAGCGGACGACGTCCTCGCTGTCGCCGCGCTCCAGGAGCGGGTTGGTCTCCAACTCGCCCCAGTTTCGGGCGAATTCACGCTGCCGCTCGCTGGTCAGATGCTGGCCCCGGAAGAACAGGACCTTCCATTCGAGCAGGGCCCGGTTCAGTTCCTCGCGCAGCTCCGGGGAGAGCGGCTTACTGAGGTCGAGGCCGCTGATCTCGGCGCCGATGGTGGCGCCCTGCGGGACGAGGTCGAACAGCTCGTAGGGGCGGTCCTGCCAGCCTTCGGGGGTGCGGCGCAGGACGCGGCTCCCCTCGTAGAGGCCGTCGGCGGGGATGTGGGCGGGGCGCAGCGAGAGAGAAGGGGGCATTTCGGTCACGGACAAGGGGGGCCTCCACAGGCACGCAGTGACGAGGGAACGCGCTGAACGCGAGAGTGATCCGTACGTGCGGTACGCGGTACGTAGTACGTAGTACGTGGTACGTGGTACGTGCGCGGCCAACGCCCTACGGGGCGATGGCTTCTACAAGACGTACGGGATGGTTCGGCGAGGGGTCGAGATGCCCGCTACAAGCCGCTGCGCGCGCAGCCACATCGGTCCGGCACGGGGGCCGTTCCGAGAGCGTGGGCGCGATGCATGAACATGCGGCCCATCCTGCGCCCCAGTTGATCATTCCGTCAAGTGCCGCGAGGCCGGCCCCACAGAAGGCGGGACCGGCCTCGGGAGGTGAACCGGGCGTCAGGCGGTGGGCGCCGGGAACGTCGGGTACTCGACGCCGGAGACGTGCTGGACGACGCGGATCACCTGGCACGAGTAGCCGAACTCGTTGTCGTACCAGAGGTAGAGGATCGCGTTGTCGCCGTCGACCTTGGTCGCGCCCGCGTCGACGATCGACGCGTGCCGGGACCCCAGGAAGTCGCTGGAGACCGCGTCGGGCGAGTCCGTGAAGTCGATCTGGCGGCGCAGCGGCGAGTTCAGCGAGACGTCGCGCAGGTGGTCCAGGACCTCGTCGCGGGTGGTCTCGCGGCCGAGCCGCAGGCTGAGGATCGCGATCGAGACGTCCGGGACGGGGACGCGGATCGAGGAGCCGGTGATCGGCGCCTTGAGGTCCGGCAGCGCCTTCGCGACGGCGGAGGCGGCGCCGGTCTCCGTGATGACCATGTTGAGCGGCGCGGAGCGGCCGCGACGGTCGGCCTTGTGGTAGTTGTCCAGCAGGTTCTGGTCGTTCGTGAACGAGTGGACGGTCTCCACGTGACCGCGCTCCACCCCGTACTCGTCGGCCATCGCCTTGAGCGGCGGCACGATCGCGTTCGTGGTGCAGGAGGCGCAGGACAGGATCCGCTCGTCCGGCTTGATCATGTCGTGGTTGACGCCGTGCACGATGTTCGGCACGTCACCCTTGCCGGGCGCGGTCAGGACGACCTTGTCGATACCGGGGCGCAGGTGCTCGGACAGGCCCTCGCGGTCGCGCCACTTGCCGGTGTTGTCGATGAGGATGGCGTCCTTGATGCCGTACGCCGTGTAGTCGATCTCGGACGGGTCGTTGGCGTAGATCACCTTGATCGCGTTGCCGTTGGCGTTGATCGTGCTGTTCGCCTCGTCAACGGTGATCGTGCCCTGGAACTGGCCGTGGATCGAGTCACGGCGCAGCAGCGAGGCCCGCTTCACGATGTCCTCGGCGGCCCGCTCACCGCCGCCGCGCACGACGATGGCGCGCAGCCGCAGTCCGTTGCCGGACCCCGCCTTCTCGATGAGCAGGCGGGCGACGAGGCGGCCGATGCGGCCGAAGCCGTAGAGGACGACGTCGCGGCCCTCACCGCGCTCCAGCTTCAGGGCGCCGGTGGCACCGGCGACGGCCTCGGCGGTGAACTCCTCGACGCTCAGGCCCCGGTCGTCGGTCTTGTACGTCATGGCGAGGATGCCGAGGTCGATCTGGGAAGGCCCGAGGTCGAGTGCGGCGAGGGCCTTCAGGAAGGGCATCGTCTCGGTGACCGAGAGCTCCTCGCCGGCGATCTGGCGGGCGAATCGGTGGGCCTTCAGCAGGCTGACCACCGACTTGTTCACCAAGGAGCGGCTGTGCAGCAGGACGTTCACGTCCCGCTCGCGGTGCAGCTTCCCGATGATCGGGATCATTGCCTCCGCGGTCTCCTCGCGGTGCTTCCAGTTGGTGAACGAGTCGTCATTGACAGTCACGTGCGTCTCTTTCGAGCTAGGCGGCGCTCATATGCTAACCGGCCCGCCCAGAGCACCGATCCCCAGGTCCGCGAAGCGCTCGCCGATGCGGCGGTGGGCGGCGGCATCGGGGTGCAGAGAGTCCGGCAGCGGGAGCTCCGCGTGGTCCGCCTCGCCGTACAGCTCGCGGCCGTCGAGGTAGTGCAGGTGCGGGTCGTCGGCCGCGCGCTGGGCGACGATGCGGGCCAGTTCCTCGCGGATGGATACGAGGGTGAGCTTGCCCTGCGCGCGCTCGGCCGGATCGCCCATCGCCATGAAGCGCAGCTGTCCACTGGCGAGCGTGCTGAAGTCGGGGGCGCCGGGTCCTGGCGTCTCCTCGTGGATGGGGCACAGGATCGGCGAGACGACGAGGAGCGGGGTGGTCGGGTGCCCCTCGCGGATGGTGTCGAGGAAGCCGTGCACGGCGGGGGTGAAGGCCCGCATGCGCATCAGGTCGGCATTGACGACGTTGATCCCCATCTTGACGCTGATCATGTCGGCCGGGGTGTCCCGCAGGGTGCGCGCGGTGAACGGGTCGAGCAGGGCGCCACCGCCGAACCCCAGGTTGATCAGGTCGACGCCGCCGAGGGACGCGGCGAGCGCGGGCCAGGTGGTGGTCGGGCTCGCGGCGTCGGAGCCGTGGCTGATGGAGCTGCCGTGGTGCAGCCACACCTTGCGGCCCGCTTCCCCGAGGGGCGCGGCGGGCTCCACGGGGGCGTCCGTGCGCAGGGCGACGAGCTCGGTGGTCTCGTTGTGCGGGAGCCAGATCTCGACGGTCTTGGGCTCGTCGGGCAGACCGGCGAAACGGAGCGTGCCCGGCTTTCCCGACTCGTGCTCGAAGGTGCCCGCGCTCATGTCGATGGTGAGGGTGTCGCCGCCGGACACGCTCCCCTGTGCGGCGAGCCGGCCGTCGACGAGCAGGTCGTAGAGCCCGTCGGGGCGCGGAGGCACGCCTACGTAGACGCGCTTGGTCGGCACCGTGTCGAGCTCGACGACGGTGGCGCGGGTCCGGAAGGCGAGGCGGACGCCGGAGGGCTGCGACTCGGCCATGGTCAGCTGGCCGTCCGTGTTCTGGGCGCGGGCCCAGGCGGGGAGGCGGTGCGGGAGGAGACCGCGGGCGGTGCGCTCGATGTCGATCGCACCATGGACGAGGTTGTCCGTCAGCGGTGTGGTGGTCAATGTGTGGACGGGGTTCGGGGTGTTCGTGCTGTTCACTGTGGCGTCAATCTGTTGATCAAGAGGGTGGACGACCGTGCGCGGGCTCACGTCTGCGCGGGCCAGTTGCGAAGCAGTGCGTCGAGCGCCTCCAGGCTCCGCGCCCAGCTCTCGTCCGAGTCGGGTGCGCTGTGGCTGAATCCGCCGGCCATTTCGAGGCTGACGTAGCCGTGGAAGACGCTGCCAAGGAGCCGGACGGCGTGGGTCTGGTCGGGTTCGGTGAGGTCGTAGCCGCGCAGCACGGCCCGCGTCATCTGCGCGTGCCGCACGCCGGCGCTCGCCGCCGCCGTCTCCGGGTCGAGCCGGTACTGGGCGGCGGCGTAGCGGCCCGGGTGTTCGCGGACGTAGTCGCGGTAGACGTTGGCGAGGGCGGTGAGCGCGTCCTTGCCGGACCGCCCCGCGAGGGCGTCGGAGGCCCGGTCGGCCAGCTCTCGCAGGCCGATCAGGGCGATCCGCGTCTTCAGGTCGTGCGAGTTCTTGACGTGCGAGTACAGGCTCGCGACCTTGACGTCGAACCGCCGGGCGAGGGCCGAGACGGTCACCTGCTCGAAGCCGACCTCGTCCGCGAGTTCGGCACCGGCGCGGGCCAGCCGCTCCGCGCTCAATCCGGCACGCGCCATGACCGTACGCCCTCTCGTGAGCCCCTCCGACTTCTACCGAAAGCCATTGTGCTCCTGCCTATAACCTTTAGGCAATTCGCCATTCCCTACAGGGAACCGAAGGTCACCATCCGCAGCGAGATCGAGTCGGCGATCGCCTGCTGGCCGGCGATGTTCGCGTGGACGCCGTCCCCGTTGTCGTACGAGGGCTCAATGCTGTTGGGGTGCAGCGGGTCCTTCAGGACCTCGTCGAAGTCCATGACGCCGTCGCAGGTCCCGTCGCACGAACTCGCCTTCTTCGTAAAGAGGTTGACCGTGTGGCGGTCCAGGTTGCTCCGGTCGGTGTAGCCGGGGCGGGGTGTGATCGGCGTGACGTACACCTTGATCCCCGCGTCGCGCAGTTCCTTGAAGACCTTCTTGTAGCTGGCCAGGATCTGCCCGCCGTCGCAGCCGAAGGCAAGGTCGTTGGTGCCGTAGTAGTAGAGGACCGAGGTGACGCCGTGCAGGGCGAGGACGTCTCGCTTGAGGCGGGTGGCGGCGTCGAGGTCCTGGACGTTCGGCGGGGTGCCGGGGCAGTCGGCCGCGCTCGTCGTGCCGCTGATCCCCGCGTTGGCGATCGCGACCTGTTCGGTGGGCGGGAGTTCGCGGTGCACGCGGCGCGCGAGGTCGTCGGTCCAGCGGCGGTTGGTGCCGGTCTCGGTGCAGCCGGGGCCGCAGTTGGTGCTGCCGACGCCGTCGACGACCGAGCTTCCGTAGGCGACCGAGGTGCCCTTGAGGCGCGGGTTGTGCACGTCGACCGCGCTGACCAGGTACGTGGCGTCGACGGTCTTGGTGTACGCGGCGCCGCTGGTGTCCGCCGTGTGGTCGCCGGTCCCCTCGGGCGTGAGGTAGTTGGTGCGCAGCGCGGTGCGGTGCTGACCGGCGGTGGCCGGGCCCTTGAGCGCGACGGAGACGGCCACGTCGTCCTGGGCGGCCGTCTTGAGGTCACTGGCGTCGCTCCACACCTCGCCGCCCGCTGGAACGGTGACACGGGTCTTCCCGCCGAAGCGAACGGGGTGGGTGTCGCCCTTGATGGACGCCCCGTCGCCGCTCAGACCGACGGAGGCGCCGCCGATCTCCAGGGGCGCCGTGCCGAAGGTGTTCTGGATACGGACGCGGACGCCGTCCCCGCCCTGGCTGAGATGGGTGACGGTGCGGACGGACTGGTCGCGCAGGGGATCCGTCGCCGCGTCCTGCTGGGACTGCGCCCAGGAGGTGAACCAAGCGCTGCCGCCGCCCTGCCCGGCTCTCGCCTCTGCCGGATCCGGGGCTCCCGCGAGGCCGCCGCCCGCAAGGGCGAGGACGGCGGCTGCGGCGGTCGTGATCGTACGAATTCGAGGCATGTGCACAACCTTTGCTTCCGATGAACGGGAGTGTGGATGGCGCTGTGCTGCGAACGGGAGGACGAACAGTGCGAAGGCGGATGCGGAAGGGGCCCCGCGTGGGCCCCTTCCTGGTTTCCTGTCATCCGCCGACGAGCGCCCTCAGGGACACGTAGAAGAGTGAGGGGCACAGGAGGCAGCCGACGCCCGTGTAGAACGTCGCCGTCATCGCCCCGTACGGGACGAGCCGCTTGTCGGTGGCCGCGAGGCCGCCGGCGACACCGGACGTGGTGCCGAGCAGGCCGCCGAAGGCCATCGCCGACTTGGCGTTGTTCAGGCCGATCAGGCGCGCGGCCAGCGGCGTACCCACCATCACCACCACGGACTTGACCAGGCCGGCCGCGACCGACAGCGCGATCACGTCCGAGCTCGCGCCCACCGCGGTGCCCGTGACGGGACCCACGATGTACGTGGCCGCGCCCGCGCCGATGGTCGCGAGCGAGGCCGCGTCCCGGTAGCCGAACAGCGCGGCGATGAGCGCACCGGCGACGAAGGAGACGACGACGCCCAGCAGGATCGACAGGACGCCGGCGGCCCCCGCCCCCTTGAGCTCCCTCAGGTCCACGCCGTACGCGGTGGAGACGATGGCGAAGTCGCGGAGCATCGCCCCGCCCATCAGGCTCATCCCGGAGAGCGCGGCGATGTCGGCGATCCCCGCGTCTCCCCCGGTCGCCGAGCCGCCCCAGTAGGCGAGCGCGAGGCCGAGCACGATGGCGATGGCGGAGCCCTGCAGCCGCCCTCGGGTCAGCTTCTTGGACAGCCATGCCGAGACCAGCATGAGCGTGCCGACGAGTGCGAAGGCGACTATGAGGCCGTTGTCCTTGCAGACGGAGACGAACGTATCCATGTCAGACCGCCTGCTTCTCGGTGGCGGACTCCGCCTCGGTATTGGCCTCGGTCAGCGGCGGGAGCGGTTCCCCGCGCCCGCCGATCCGCGCGATCACCGGCACCAGGGCGAACCCCGCGACGAGCGCGACGAGTCCGGCCAGCAGGGCCATCGGGCCGCCCGTGACCGCCTTGTAGACGTTCTGCGTCGACGCCATCGCGATGACGATCGGGATGTACATCGCGCTCCAGAAGAGCACGCCCTGTTCGCTCGCCTCGGGGAACTTCCCCTTCTGGCGCAGCCAGTGGGTCGCGAACACGAGCATGATCATGGCGAAGCCGACGCCGCCGACATTGGCGTCGACGCCGAGCGCCTCGCCCAGGTATTCACCGACGAGCGTGCCCGTGAGCATGCACACCGCCAGCGCTGCCACTCCATAGAGGACCATCGTCTTCTCCACATTGAGAGACCGGGAAAAAGTGAGCGAGAAGGAAGGTCAGGCGGTCGCGAACAAGTCGGCGTACCGCTTGCGGAGTTCGGCCTTCTGGACCTTGCCCATGACGTTGCGGGGCAGCGACTCCACGACGCGTACGGCGCGCGGGTGCTTG
The DNA here is from genome assembly GCF_042888725.1 of Streptomyces sp. NPDC002795. Classification (NCBI taxonomy): domain Bacteria; kingdom Bacillati; phylum Actinomycetota; class Actinomycetes; order Kitasatosporales; family Streptomycetaceae; genus Streptomyces; species Streptomyces sp. NPDC002795. The sequence continues at coordinate 637,206 of NZ_JBIAQB010000003.1, read as the reverse complement.
AAGCGGGCGAGGTCGGCGGAGATGGAGTCGATGAGTTCCCGCTCGTTCGGCTCCTGGCCCGGCGCGGCGACGACGACGGCGACGGCCGTCTCGCCGAAGTCCGGGTGCGGGACGCCGATCACGGCCGATTCGAGGACCGCGGGGTGGGCGTCGAGGAGCGTCTCGATCTCCTTGGGGTAGACGTTGTAGCCGCCCGAGATGATCAGGTCCTTGCCGCGCCCGGAGATGCAGAGGTAGCCGTCCTCGTCGATGAGGCCGAGGTCACCGGTGATGAAGAAGCCGTCCTCGCGGAACTCGGCGGCGGTCTTCTCGGGCATCTGCCAGTAGCCGGCGAAGACGTTCGGGCCGCGGACCTCGACGCTGCCGACCTCTCCGTCGGGCAGCGGCTTTCCGGTCTCGGCGTCCACCACGCGGATCTCCGTGCCGGGCAGCGCCTTGCCGACGGTGCCGGGCTTGCGGGGCCCGCCCTCGTACGGGTTGGTGGTGTTCATGCCGGTCTCGGTCATCCCGTAGCGCTCCAGGATGGCCTGGCCCGTGCGGGCCTCGAACGCCTCGTGGTCGCTGGCGAGCAGCGGCGCCGAGCCGGAGACGAACAGACGCATGGAGGCACACGTCTTGGGGGTGACCTTCTCGTGCTTGAGCAGGCGCGTGTAGAAGGTGGGCACACCCATGAGCACGGTGGCGCGCGGCAGCAGTTCCGCGATCGCGTCGGCGTCGAACTTCGGCAGGTAGAACATGGAGGCGCCCGAGGCGAGCACCATGTTGGCGGCGACGAAGAGGCCGTGGACGTGGAAGATCGGCAGGGCGTGGATCAGCCGGTCATCGGACGTGAACTGCCAGGCGCCGAGCAGGGCTTCGCAGTTGGAGGCGAGGTTCTCGTGCGTGAGGATCGCGCCCTTGGAGCGGCCGGTGGTGCCGGAGGTGTAGAGGATGGCCGCCGGGTCGCCCGCCGCCGCTTCGTGTACGTCGTCGTGGTGGGCGTCGCCTTCGAGGAGGCTGCCGTCGCCCGCGGTACCCAGGGTCTCGACGACGAGGTCCGGGCCCTCGCGGTGAGCGTGGTCGGCGCGGCGCTGCGGCGGGCAGACGAGGACGCGCGGCTCGGCGTCGCCGATGAAGTAGTCGATCTCGGCGCCGGTGTAGGCGGTGTTGAGCGGCAGGAACACACCACCGATCTGCAACGTCGCCAGGTAGAGGGCGATGGCCTCGACCGACTTGTCGACCTGCATGGCGACGCGGTCGCCGGGGGTGACACCGTCGGCGACGAGACGCGCGGCGATGCGTCGCACGGTCTCCGCGGTCTCGCGGTAGGTCACGGACCGCCCGTCGGGCAGCTCGAAGAGCGCCTTGTCCGGGCGGAGTTCCGCCTGCTCGACGAAGGACCGGTGAATGGTCCGGAAGGGTGGTGCGGTCGAGGGGCTCGGCTGCGTGCTCATCGGGGGTGGTTCCTTTCTTCTTGCCTACCGAGGGCGGGTGGTACGGGGGCTGGTCGTTCAGGGTCTGGCCTGACGCGGGCTCGCCGTACGCGGTCTGGCCGTTCGGGGGCCGGTCCTGCGGGGGCTGGCTTGACGAGGTCCGGTCTCACGTGGTCTGGGGCCTCGGGGTCCGGTCCTGCGGGGCCCGGCCTGACGCGGTCCGGCCCTGCGCGGCCCAGACTGACGCGGTCCGGGCCCTCGGGGGCGGGTCCTGCGGGGGCCGGGCTCACGGAGTCCGGCCTGGTGAGGGCTCGTGCTGCGGGGCACCGTTCGGTGGGGAGTCTTGTTTGAGAGGGCCGCCGACCGCGACTGCTCCGCGGCGCACGAAGTCCTCGTGGCGGCGCTCCAACTGATCCGGTTCGTAGCGGTAGTTGATCATCGCGCCGTACGACTGGCGCCAGGCCTCGGGCGAGGCGTTGGCGGGCCAGTCGAGCTGCCAGGCGGCGGCGCCGTTCCCGAGGTGGAAGCGGGCGACGGGGTCGAGGGGGCGGCCGTCGGGGCGCCGTTCGGCGGTGATGTAGCGGGCGAGGACCGGGAGGAGGCGGGGGCGGATGCTTTCGGCGTTGTCGACCGCGCCCGAGTTGCTCAACTCCGTTACCAGGGAGGCGAGTTCGGGTTCGACCTCCGCCCGCCCCTCCAGCCACGCCCTGAAGCCTGGGATCGGTGACAGCGTCGCGAACTGCGTCAGGTGCGGGAGCTGTTCGCCGACCTGCTCGATGACCTGCTTGATGAGGAAGCTGCCGAAGGAGACGCCGGCGAGGCCGTCGAGCGCGTTGTTGATGGAGTAGAGCGCCGCCGTGTCCGCGTGCGCGGGGCTGAGCGCGGGTCCGGGGTCGAGCAGCGGGGCGATGCTGTCGGGCAGCCCGCCGACGAGGGCGACCTCTACGAAGATCAGCGGTACGTCGCCGGTGGCCGGGTGGAAGAAGGCGTAGACGCGGCGGTCCTCGGGCTCGATGCGGCGCCGCAGTTCGGCCTCGGACGCCATCGGGTGCACCTTCTCGCCGCGCAGCAGATGCCGGTGCAGCGCGGGCGGCGAGTCCACGGTGACCTCCTCCATGCGCAGGAAACCGCGGTTGAACCAGGACGTGAGCAGATGGTGGAAGTCGTGGTCCAGGGGCCGCAGTTCGGGGTGGGCGGGCAGCAGGCGGCGCAGGTCGGCGCGCATGTGGACCAGGGCGAGGGTGGCGTCGGGCGCGTGGTTCATGCGGCGCAGGAGCTGCTGGCGGGCCGGTTCGACGACGTCGAAGAGCCGGACGAGCTCCACCTCTCCCTGGGAGCCGGTGGCGCGGGCCTCTTCCCAGCGGCGGTAGGCGGCGCGGACCTGGTCGGCGTCGGCGTCGTAGGTCCGGGTGATGTGGGTGAAGAAGGTGGTCCTGCCGGCGTCGTCGAGCGCGTCGTACGCGGCGAGGGCGCGGGCCGCGACGGCGCGCGTGGAGGCCTCGCCGACGTCGCTCATCAGGACTTCGCAGGCGACGAGCAGCTGATCGAGCGGGGTGTCGGTCTCCGGGTGGCCGCCGCGCCGCTCCCCCAGAGCCCGGTACAGGTCGGTCAGCAGCCAGCTGTCGTGCCGATCCTCACGCCGTTCCATCTGCGCCCCTCCCCACGTCTGGCTCCGACGCTTGATATGCATCGTGGGCCGTGATGTATATAACAACCGCACCGTAGATCACAGGAAGGGCCGACGCCACCCCCTGAGCAGGCGGATAATCTGGGCGAGCGGAGGGCGAGCGGAGGAGGTGGAGATGGCTCGAGTCCCTGAGGCCAGGCGCGTGCGCGACGCCTTGGAGAACGCAGTCGTGGACGGCCGGTACCGGCCGGGCGAACGCCTTGACCCGGCGGAGCTGGAGCGCGAGTTCGGCTGCTCGCGCACGCCGGTGCGCGAGGCGTTGCAGGCCCTTGAACGGTCGGGCCTGGTGCAGATCCGCCCGAAGCAGGGGACGTACGTCACCGAGCTGAGCGTGTCCGAGCTGGCCGAGCGCTTCGAGGTCATGGCGGAGCTGGAGGGGATGGCGGCACGGCTCTCGGCGCGCCGCATAGAGCGGGAGGCGCTCGCCGAGCTGGAGGACGCGCTGCGGGAGTGCGAGCAGCATGCGCTCGCGGGCGACGCCGACCCCTACTACTACGCCAACGCCCGCTTCCACGCCATCGTCTACGACTCGTGCGGCAACGAGTATCTGCGCCAGCAGGCCCACGCGCTCAAGCGGGCCCTCCAGCCGTACCGGCGGCTGCAGTTGAGGGTGCCGGACCGGATGCGGCGTTCCCTCGCCGAGCATCGGGCGATCGCCGACGCGGTTGCCGCGGGGGCGGCGGACCGGGCGGAGGAGGCTGCGCGTGAGCATGTCCTGGTGCAGGTGAAGGAGTTCAGTCAGCTGGTGCGGACGTGGCGGCATGTGACGGAGCCGGCGGCGGGGTGACCGGTCGGTTGCGGCACGCGTTGCCTACGCCGCGGGGCTCTGCCCCGGACCCCGCTGCTCAATCGCCGCAGGGGCTTGATTGACCGGCACCGATCCCACACCGCAAGCACGCCGCAAGGGCTTAAGTGGTCCCGATCAGCGCCCGCGCCCGCCGCGCCAAGCCGTCCGCACCGCACGTCTCCGCGAGGGTCAGGGCGCGGCGGGCCTGGTCGGGGTCGGTCGTGGTTTCGGCCAGGTCGAGGCGGGCCGCCGCCTCCTCGTACGCGGCCGGGGAGTCGGCGAGCTTGCGTACCGCCTCCGTGAGCAGGGCGCGCGCCCGCTCCGGTGGCGCCGACGCGGCCGCGCGACGCAGGGACTCACCGACGGCGCTGCGGGTGCCGAGCACGCCCGCCCAGTGGCGCGCGTCGGCGAGCAGCGTGGCGGCGCGTTCCGGGTCCTCATCGGCGATCAGGTCCGCGAGGTCGTAGGACCAGGGCGCCCACTGCACGTTGTAGCGGCCTCGTATCGTCGTCGAGGCGGCCGTGCTCTCGAGTTCGGCTCTGGCCTCCTTGGTGCGGCCGAGTGCGAGCAGCAGGCGGCCGCGCACCGAGCGGGCGTCGGGGAGGATCAGCGCGTCCGGGTAGGGCGCGCGGAAGCCGTGGTCGTCGGCGAGCCGGTGGGCCTCGTCGACGTGGCCGCGGGCGAGCAGGGTGTCGATCAGCAGGCAGAGCGCGTCCCACTGGACGGTGGCCCCTTCGCCGACGCGTTCGGCGAGACGCAGCCCTTCGCGCAGGTACGCCTCGGCCTCCACGAGGCGGCCGCGCCTGCGCTCGACGGCTCCGCACAGGATGTGCGCGAAGGCCAGGTGGGCGCCGCTCCAGCCGCCGAGCTCGAAGGTGCGCAGCGCTTCGGTGAACAGGCCCTCCGCGTCGTGCAGCCGGTCGATGTAGGCGAGCGTGATGCCGAGCAGGGCGGGGATCTCGAAGCCCCATTCGGTGTCGGTCCAGCCGAGCCCGGGCGCGAGCCGTCCTTCGACGAGGACGCGGTCGCACAGGTCCGCCACGTGGTCGGCGGGCTCGCCGCGCAGCATCGCGTCGAAGGCGCGCAGGGTCAGCAGGGCGCGCTCGGCGTTGTCGGCGCCGGGCAGCGCGTCGGCGAGCAGGACCAGCTGCTCGGACCGCGCGGGCCCGTCGTCCTCCTCGGCGAGGAACGACTCGTACATGAACCGGGCGGCCAGCAGCCGCAGTTGCTGGGTGCCGGCCGGGGTGACGGCGGCGCTGTCGGCGACGCAGCGCGCTGCGTCCCGCATCTGGTTTCCGTGGGCGAGGGCCTGGGCGAGGCGCAGGGTGGCGTCGATGCGCAACTGCTCTGTGAGGCCGGGCAGTTCGAGGGCGGCGCGCAGGTGCTTGACGGTGATGGCGGGCGAGGAGAGCAGGCAGGCGCAGCCGAGTTCGTAGAGCACCTGGGCGCGGTCGACGACGGACGGCGGTTCGCGCAGGGCGCGCTCCAGGCAGCGGCGGGCCGCTTCGGGCGCGCCGACGGCGAGGTGTTCGGCGGCGGCCTCGCGCAGCAGGCGGACCGCCTCGTGGTCGTCGTCTGGGTGCACCTCCAGGAGGTGCCGGGAGATCGCGGCGGGTCCGTGGCCGCGCCGGGTCAGCGTCCAGGCTGCCTGGCCGTGCAGGGCGGTGCGGGTGGCGGGCGGGACGCTGCGGTAGACGGCGGTGCCGACGAGGGGGTGCTGGAAGTCGAGCGCCTCGGAAGGGTCGAGGACCTCTCCGAACGCGGGCGGGCGGGGGCCGCCCGGTCCCGCGTCGGGCGCCAGGATGCGGGCCTCGCGCAGCAGTTCCACGCACCGGGTGGCCCGCTCCGGCGCCAGGCCCGCGAGGCCGGCCGCCGCGGCGAACGTGATGTCGGTGCCGAGGACGGCGGCGGCCCACGCCAACCGGTTGCAGTCCGCGTCGAGTTCGCCGAGCCGGGCCACGATGCCGCCGCCGCGCGCCGTGGTGCCGAAGGCGCGCAGCACCGGGGCGGCGTCCTGCGTCGGGGCGAGGCCGCGGGCGCTGCACTTGGCGAGCAGTTCCACGGCTTCGTACGGGTTTCCGGTGGTCACCGCCCACACCTCGCGGCAGAACACGTCGTCGGCCGTGTCGCCGAGCACGCCCCGCACCAGGTCGCCGGTGGCTTCCTGGGTGAGCGACTGGAGGGTGACGTGCAGGCGGGCGGCGCGGGCGAGCGCGGCGAGGTCGCCCGCGGCCTCGCGCGAGGTGTCCGCGAGTTCTTCGGGGCGGTGCGCGACGACGAGCAGGACCGGCAGTGCGGCGAGGCGCGGCGCCAGGGAGGCGAGCCACGTGAGGCTCTCGCCGTCCGCCCAGTGGGCGTCATCGGCGAGCAGGACGAGGGGCTCGGGGCCGTCCTGGGCGGCGATCCGCTCGCGGGCCAGTTCGGCGAGGAGCGTGTCGAGCGCGTCGCGGACGCCTTGCGGGTCGGCGGGGCGGGCGCCGGGCGCGCTGAGACCGAGGGCGGGCCCCGCGACGTCGAGGGCGGGACGGGACGCGGCCCGTGGCACGGCCGAGCCGAGCGCGGGGCCGAGCAGGTGGCGCACCAGGTGGAAGGGCTGATGCGTGGTGGCCTCGCCGGACCGCGCCGCGTACACGGTGCAGCGGGTGCGGGCGGCGTCCGCGATCCGGGTGAGCACCGCCGTCTTCCCGACGCCCGCCTCACCCCGGTAGACGACGACCCCGCCGGTGCGCCGCGAACCGCACAGCGCGTCCAACGCCCTTGTCGCCGCGGCCATTTCGAGGTCACGCTCAAGGAGACGGGGTCCTGGAGGTGTGGCATCCATACCGGTCCCTGGGGGTCGTCATACAGGGGCCGCGGTACGTACCCGTAGCAACGGCCCACGGAATGTGCCCACGGCACGCGTGGGCGTTTTGAACGGACTTCGAGGCTAGTACCGGTGGTGTGCGGCGCGGGAGCGGTTCGACCGAGATTCCTCCTCGCCGTGATACTCGGTTGGGCTCCCGGCCCTTCCATCAGAGGATTGAGCACGTGACGGAGACGACGGACACGGCGGGCATGAAGGCGTTCCACGACGCGGTCACGGAGTGGGCCGCGGGCGGCTCCGGTGAGCCGGCGCGCGAGTTGGCCGTGCGCCTTCGCATCCGTAGCGCCGTACTCCTCGAAGGGCTCAGCGATGCCGCGGCGGTCGACGCGCTCGCCGAGCGGCGCGGGCGGGACCTCGCGGCCGAGGGCGTGTGCGTCGTGTCCATGGGTGGCGCCATGAATGTGGGGCGGTACGCACGGCTGCTCGGGCCCGCGGGGCTCGGGCTGCGGCTCAGCGGGCTGTGCGACGAGCGCGAGCGGCGGTTCTACGACCGGGCCCTGGAGCGGGGCGGCGACACCGTCTTCGTGTGTGTCGCGGACCTGGAGGACGAGTTCATCCGCGCGCTCGGTGTCGCACGGGTGGAGGAGCTCGTCCGGGAAGCCGGCGAGTGGCATCCCTGGCAGACCTTCGCCCGCCAGCCCGCCCAGCAGGACAGGACGGCGCACCGTCGGCTGTGGCGGTTCCTCGGCACCAAGGCGGGCCGCAAGATCCGTTACGGGCGGCTGTTGACCGAGGCGGCCTGTGACGCCGGGTGCGTGCCCGCGCCTCTTGAGGAGCTGGTCGCGCGGCTGTAGGCAGGGGCACCGCGACGTTCTCGGCAGGTGCGCCGGGCGGTCTCGGCCCGGTGGCCGGAAGCTATCTTGGCCGCATGCAGTCCTACACAATCGGCCAGGCCGCACGGCTGCTCGGCGTCAGCCCCGACACCGCGCGGCGGTGGGCGGACGCCGGGCGGATCGTCACACACCGCGACGAGAGCGGGCGCCGGGTCGTCCAGGGCAAGGATCTCGCCGCGTTCTCCGTGGAGTTGGCCGCGGGCGACGACGCCGACGACCACCCCTCGTACACCTCGGTGCGCAACGCCTTCCCCGGGATCGTCACCGCCGTGAAGCTCGGCGACGTCGCCGCCCAGGTGGAGATCCAGGCGGGGCCGCACCGGCTGGTCTCGCTGCTCACGCGGGAGGCGGTGGAGGAGCTCGGCCTGGAGGTCGGCATGGAGGCCACGGCCCGCGTGAAGTCGACGAATGTCCATATCGACCGCACGTGAGCGCCGCTCCAAACAACCCCCTTGCTTGTACGTACGAACGCACATGCGCACCCACACAGTCCACCTGCCGGGATCATGCGAACCCACAGGGGACTTCCCCCTTGCAGATGCGGCAGTATGGTCGCCGTAAGCGATCCAGGACACAGCAGGGGAGCCGAACCGTGACAACCCGTTCCGCACGCAGGACCACGACCCGCCGCATGCTCCAGGTGACCGGCGTCGGGGCGGCGGCGGTGCTGACGCTGAGCGCCTGCGGATCGTCCGGCGACGCGGAGTCCGCCGGCTCCTCGTCCAGTGGCAAGAAGCTGTCCGGGACGGTGAACGTGTTCGCCGCCGCCTCTCTCAAGGAGAGCTTCGAGAAGCTGGGCAAGCAGTTCGAGAAGGCACACCCCGGCACCGAGGTCACCTTCAACTTCGGCGGCAGCGACAGCCTCGCCGCGGGCATCACCGGCGGCGCCCCGGCCGATGTGTTCGCGGCCGCCAGCCCCAAGACGATGAAGACGGTGACCGACGCCGGTGACGCCGACGGCGGTCCGAGCACCTTCGTCCGCAACCAGCTGGAGATCGCCACCCTCCCCGGCAACCCGCACAAGGTGTCGTCCCTGAAGGACCTCACGAAGCCCGGCCAGAAGGTCGTGCTGTGCGCGAAGGAGGTGCCGTGCGGCGCCGCCGCGCAGACGGCGCTCACCGCGAGCAAGCTGAAGCTCACCCCCGTCTCGTACGAGCAGGACGTCAAGAGCGCCCTGACGAAGGTGGAGCTGAAGGAGGCGGACGCGGCGGTCGTGTACAAGACTGATGTGCACGCGGCTGGTGACAAGGTGGAGGGCGTGGAGTTCCCCGAGTCCAAGGACGCCATCAACGACTACCCGATCGCCCCGCTGAAGAAGGCGCCCAACGCCGAGGCGGGCAAGGCGTTCATCGAGCTGGTCAAGTCCGCCGACGGGCAGAAGGCGCTGACCGACGCCGGGTTCCTGAAGCCGTGACCGTAGCGGCGAAGGAGACTGTGGAGGGCGGGTCGCGGCGGCGCCGTGGCCGCGTCCCTCCGCTGCCGCTGCTCGTGCCCGCGCTCGTGGGCCTGGCGTTCCTCGTGGTGCCGCTGATCGCGCTGCTCGTACGGGCCCCGTGGGCGCAGCTGCCCGAGCAGCTGACCAGTCCCGAGGTGTGGCAGGCGCTCCAACTGTCGCTGGTGTGCGCCACGTTGGCGACGCTGGTGAGCCTGGTGCTCGGGGTGCCGCTGGCGTGGCTGCTCGCGCGCACGGAGTTCCCGGGGCGCGGTCTCGTACGGGCGCTTGTGACGCTGCCGCTGGTGCTGCCGCCCGTGGTGGGCGGCGTGGCGCTGCTCACGGCGCTCGGCAGGAACGGTGTCGTCGGGCAGTACCTGGATTCCTGGTTCGGGATCACGCTGCCGTTCACCACGACCGGTGTCGTGATCGCGGAGGCGTTCGTGGCGATGCCGTTCCTCGTGATCAGCGTCGAGGGCACGCTGCGGGCGGCCGACCCGCGCTACGAGGAGGCGGCCACGACGCTCGGCGCCTCCCGGTTCACCGCGTTCCGGCGGGTGACGCTGCCGCTGATCGCGCCCGGTATCGCCGCGGGCGCGGTGCTCGCGTGGGCGCGGGCGCTGGGCGAGTTCGGCGCGACGATCACCTTCGCGGGCAACTTTCCCGGCCGTACCCAGACCATGCCGCTCGCCGTCTACCTCGCCATGCAGAGCGACCCGGCGGCGGCGATCTCCCTCAGCCTGGTGCTGCTGGCCGTGTCGATCACGGTCCTCGCAGGCCTGCGTGACCGCTGGATGACCGCGTCATGACCGACCTTCAGAAGACGTTGGCGCCCGAGGATGCGGCGGGGGCCGGTCTCGACGCGCGGCTCGTCGTGGACCGCGGCGACTTCCGGCTCGATGTGGCGCTGACCGCGAACCCCGGCGACGTCGTCGCGCTGCTCGGCCCGAACGGGGCCGGGAAGACGACCGCACTGCGCGCGCTGGCAGGGCTGACACCGCTCGACGGCGGACATCTCCGGCTCGACGGCACGTCCCTCGATGGCACGCCGCCGGAGTCGCGCCCGGTGGGTGTGGTGTTCCAGGACTACCTCCTCTTCCCGCACCTGACCGCCCTCGACAATGTGGCGTTCGGGCCGCGCTGCCAGGGCGCCACGAAGGCCGAGGCCCGTACGCAGGCGCAGGCCTGGCTCGACCGGATGGGGCTCGTGGAGCACGCCGGGGCGAAGCCGCGCCGGCTGTCCGGCGGCCAGGCCCAGCGCGTCGCGCTCGCCCGCGCGCTCGCCACGCGGCCGCGGCTGCTGCTCCTCGACGAGCCCCTTGCCGCGCTCGACGCCCGCACACGCCTGGACGTACGGGCCCAACTCCGCCACCACCTGGCCGAGTTCGAGGCCGTCGCGGTCCTGGTCACTCATGATCCGCTGGACGCGATGGTGCTCGCCGACCGGCTCGTCGTCATCGAGCACGGCCACGTCGTCCAGGAGGGCGCGCCGTCGGACGTCGCGCGCCGCCCGCGCACGGACTACATCGCCCAGCTCGTGGGGCTGAACCTGTACCGGGGCAACGCCGATGGACACACCGTCCACATCGCGGACGACGGTCCCGCGATCACGACCACGGAGGACCTGACCGGGCCGGTCTTCGTGGCGTTCCCGCCGAGCGCGGTGACGCTGCACCGCGAGCGCCCCACCGGTTCCAGCGCGCGCAACCTGTGGCGCTGCGAGGTGAGCGGCATGGAGACGCACGGGGATCAGATCCGCGCGGCCCTCTCCGGCGAGCTTCCGCTGGCCGCGGATCTCACGACGGTGGCGGCGGCGGAGCTGGGGCTGCACCCCGGCGTCGCGGTGTGGGCGACGGTGAAGGCGACGCAGACGCATGCGTATCCGGCGTGAGCCATTTCAAGCCCCTCCGGCGATTGAGGAGCCCCCGGAGGGCGGCGCCGTGCGCATCAGCCTGACGGGGTTGAGCCCCGGGGCTCTGCCCCGGACCCCGCTGGCTCTCGTCCCAGAGCGGGGCTTGGCATGCCCGACCGCCATGTGAGACGCGCGTTCACGTAACCCGGGGCGGAGCCTAAGGTGGCGCACATGTTCGGACCCGCTCGGCACCTGGCTCTCGCGCTCTTCGCGGCCACGTCGTGGAGTGTCGACGACGCGCTCTGTCGTCGCTGACGCTCCTCCCCCGCGCCCGAGCGTTTCCCACTCCACCTGCCGGAGATCTGCCGTGACCACCGCTCCCCCCGTCGGGGCGCCGCCGCGCGCCGCCCTGCTCACCCCGTCCCCCACCTCCTCGCCCGCCCCGGTCGCCGAGGCCGCGCCGCCCACCCGGTGGCGGCCGCTCGTCGGCGCCGGGGTCATCGGCGCGGTCCTCGACGCCTACGTGTTCGTGGAGCACGGCGCCAAGCCGGGTGTCCTGTTGCTCCTGGGCATCGGGCTCGGAATCGCCCTGTTCCACTCGCGGTTCGGGTTCACCTCCGCCTGGCGGCAGCTCGTGGCCGTCGGCAACGGCACCGGGCTGCGGGCGCACACCCTGCTGCTCGGTACCACGGCGACGCTCTTCGCCCTGATCATCGGCACCGGCACCGGGCTGTTCGGTTCGGTGCCCGCGCCCAGTGCGGGACCGATCGGCATCGGCCTCATCGTGGGCTCGTTCGTCTTCGCCATCGGCATGCAGCTCGGTGGCGCCTGCGCGTCGGGCACCCTGTTCGCGGTCGGCTCGGGACAGACCTCGATCGTCCTCACCCTCTTCGGGTTCATCGTCGGTTCGACCCTCGCCGCCTGGCAGTTCGGGCTCTGGGGCGACCTGCCGGCGCTCGACCCGTACCTGCTGTCCGATCACGTCGGCTGGCTCGGCTCCTGGGCGATCACCATCGTCGCGCTCGCCGCGATCTGGTTCATCGCGCGTGCCGTGCAGGCCCGCCGCAATCCCCCGCCGGTCGGCGCCCCGCCGTCGGCGAAGGGCGCGCTGCTCCGTACGGTCCGCGGCTCCTGGCCGCTGGCGGCGGGCGCCGTGGTGCTCGCGGTGCTCGGCGCGGGTGTGCTGCTGGTGTCCGGCGGCGCGTGGGGCGTGACGAGCGCGTTCTCACTGTGGGGCTCGAAGGTGGTGGGCGCGCTCGGCGGGTCCCCCGAGACGTGGGCGTTCTGGCAGCAGCCCGGCAGCGCCGAGCAGTTGGCGGGCCCGGTGCTCGCGGACAAGACGAGCCTCACGGACATCGGCATCATGGTCGGCGCCGCGGTCGCCGCCGCGGCGGGCGGTGTGTGGAAGCTGCACCGCGGGATCCCGGCCCGTACGGCGGTCGCCGCGGTCCTCGGCGGCGTCCTGATGGGGATCGGCGCGCGTCTCGCGGGCGGCTGCAACATCGGCGCGTACCTCGCGGGCATCGTCTCCGGTTCGCTGCACGGCTGGATCTGGGGAGCCGTCGCCATCCTCGGTACGTGGGCTGGCCTGCGCCTGCGCCCGCTGTTCGGGCTCGGCAACCCGAAGCCGTCGGACAGCGTCTGCTGACTCCGTAGGACACCAGAGACAAGAGCGGGTCCGTCAGCGCGCCATCAGCGCGAAGACCCCCCAGCCGAGATATTCGCGCTGGTAGCGCGTGTAGCGGACGGGCTCGGTGATGAGCTCGGCCCGTACCTCGGCGGCCAGTTCGTCCTCGGGGTTCTTGTCGAGCCAGCGGCGGAGGTTGAGCCACTGCGCCGCCTGGTACCGGTCCCAGCTGTCCTGGTCGGCCAGCACCATTTCCACGACGTCGTACCCGAGGTCGCCGAAACTCTCGATCAGCTCCGGCAGCAGCAGGAAGTCGTCCTTGCCGGTGGCGTGGCAGGCCTTGGCGGTCTCCTCATCCGGCACCTCCCGGCGCCAGTACGGCTCGCCGATCAGCATCAGGCCGCCGGGGCGCAGGCTCCTGGCGAGGAGGTCCGCGGTGCCGGCCACGCCGTTCCCGATCCAGGTGGCGCCGATGCACGCGGCGAGATCGACCGGCTCGTCCGCGACGTACCCGCTGGCGTCACCGTGGACGAAGGAGATCCGGTCGGCGACACCGAGTTCGGCGGCGCGGGCGCGGGCCCCCTCGGTGAACACCGTGCTGATGTCCACTCCGGTTCCGGTGACGTGATGGTCGCGGGCCCAGGTGCACAGCATCTCGCCCGAACCGCTGGCGAGGTCGAGCACGCGAGTGCCGGGCGGCAGGTGCAGCGCCCGGCCCAGGGCGGCGAGCTTGCCCGGGGTGAACGGGTTGTGGATGCGGTGGTTACTTTCGCGGATGGTGAAGATGCGTGGCAGATCCACGAGGGGTGTTCCTTACGTTCGACGGGGGGTCGCGAACCCGGCCAACCTAGGCCGTCCGGTCCCGCGCCTCCACCGATTTACGCGCCCGCTCCCTCGCCGAGCAGCCCCTCCAGCGCCGCCACCGCATGCTCGCGGTGTCCGTCGAGCAGTCGCACGGCGTCCTCCGTGCGCCCCTCGCGCAGCGCGTCGAGGACGGCACGGTGTTCGACGAGGACGTGCTCGCGGCTGATCGAGTCCGCGTAGTAGAGGGAGCGGTAGGCGTCGGTGGCGTCCCACAGGGTCGCGATGAGGCGCACCAGGCGGTGCATGCCGGACGCCTCGAAGAGGACGAAGTGGAATCTGCGGTTGGCGGCCGCCATCGCCGCGACGTCCGCCGCGGCGGCCTGCGCCTCCACCTCCTCCTGGGCCTCTTCCAGGGCGTCGAGGACCGCGCCGTCGCCGCGCGTCGCCGCGCGTACGGCCTCGGCCTCCAGGAGCTCCCGGATGCGGTACACCTCGCGCAGCTCGGCCAAGGACAGCTCGGCCACGAAGTAGCCGCGGTGCGCGTGGTGGACGACGAGGGACTCGCCCTCCAGCGTCTTGAGCGCCTCGCGCAGCGGCACCCGGCTCACGCCGAGCTGCTCGGCGAGGGCGTCCTGCCGGATCGGCATGCCCGGCTTGATCTCCCCGCTGGTGATGGCGCGGCGCAGCTCTTCAAGGACGAACTGCTGCGCCGTGGGGGGCCGCCGCCTGCTCGCGGGCGTGGTCATGGCGGCTCCTCTTCCTCTCTGCCGGGCGTCGGCAGCACGTGGTGAACGGCGCCCATCCTACGGAGCGCCACCGACATCGCCCGCCTCACCTGCGGCGGAAGTACCCGAAAGCCCCAGCTCGGCGAGGATCTGCTCGGTGTGCTCCCCGAGCCGCGGCGGCGCCGTGACGTACGCGGCGGGCGCGGCGCTGAGCCGGATGGGATGGGCGACCTGGGCGGCGGGTGTCTCGCGGTTCGGGTCGTCGATGTGCACACGGGGGGCGAGGCCGAGGCGTTCCGCGAAGGCGAAGGCCTCCCCGAGGTCGTTGATCGGACCGCAGGGCACGCCGACGGCGGTCAGTGTCTCGAACCACTCGTCGGCGCCGCGCTCCTTCAGGCGTGAGGTGAGTTCGGCCAGGAGTTCCTCGCGGTGGGCCACGCGCGCGGTGTTGCTCGCGAAGCGTGGATCGTCGGCGAGCGCGGGGACCCCCAACTCGGCGCACAGCGCGCCGAATTGCCGGTCGTTGCCGACGGCGAGCGCCAGCGGCCGGTCCTTGGCGTCGAGGACCTCGTACGGGGCGATGCTCGGGTGCTTGTTGCCCATCGCGCGGGGCACCACTCCCCCGGCGACATGGGCGGAGGCCTGGTTGGTGAGTGCGGAGAGCAGCGAGGTGAGCAGGGAGACCTCGACCTTCTGTCCCTCGCCGGTGGTTTCGCGGTGCCGCAGCGCCGCCATGACTCCGAGGCCCGCGTGCATCCCCGTGATGACGTCGACGAGCGCGACGCCGGCCTTGGTGCCCTGTCCGCCCGGCTCCCCGGTGACGCTCATGAGGCCGCCCATGGCCTGCACCAGCAGGTCGTAGCCGGGCAGCGCGGCACCCTCGGCGGTGCCGAATCCGGTGACCGAGCAGTACACGAGGCCGGGGTTGAGCGCGCTCAACTCCTCGTAGCCGAGGCCGAGTCTGTCCATGGTGCCGGGCCGGAAGTTCTCGACGAGGACGTCGGCGCGCGCGGCGATGGCGCGGGCCGCCGCGCGTCCGGACTCCTCGGCCAGGTCGAGGGCGACGGAGCGCTTGTTGCGGTTGACCCCGAGGAAGTAGGTGGCCTCGCCGTCGGCGAACGGCGGCCCCCAGGAGCGGGTCTCGTCGCCGACTCCCGGGCGCTCCACCTTGATGACCTCGGCGCCGAGGTCAGCGAGGAGCATCGTCAGGTACGGGGCCGCGAGGACCCGGCCGAAGTCGGCGACGACGAGCCCTGAAAGGGCTCCCTGGGCGGCGGGCGTTGTGGCCGGCATGCGGCTCTCCTTGTGGAACCTTGGCAAGAGGTGGGCGTGCGGCTACGATCCGAGGACTCGAAGAAGTTGGATCCAAAATCCGATATCCGTATCCGCACCCTAGCGCCACCCCGCGCATCTGTCAGCAGCCAGCCGTCAGTCATCACAGCTAACAGTCAGCAGCCAAGGAGCCCGCGATGCCGTCGTCCTCAACTCCCCTCCACCCCTTCGACCTTGTCGACATCGACGGCATGTTGAGCGACGAGGAGCGCGCCATCCGCGACACCGTGCGCACCATGGGCGAGCGCGAGCTGCGCCCGAAGGTGGCCGAGTGGTTCGAGGCCGGCGCCATCCCCGCCCGCGAACTCGCCCGTGAGCTGGGCGGCCTCGGCGTCCTCGGCATGCACCTGGAGGGCTACGGCTGCGCGGGCACCAGCGCCGTCTCGTACGGGCTCGCCTGTATGGAGCTGGAGGCGGTGGACTCTGGGCTGCGCAGCCTCGTCTCCGTGCAGGGTTCGCTCGCGATGTACGCGATCTGGAAGTACGGCTCCGAGGAGCAGAAGCAGCAGTGGCTGCCGGGCATGGCGGCGGGCGAGAAGATCGGCTGCTTCGGCCTCACCGAGCCCGACGCGGGTTCCGATCCCGGCTCGATGCGGACGAACGCGAAGCGCGACGGCGCGGACTGGGTCCTCAACGGCGCCAAGATGTGGATCACAAACGGTTCGGTGGCGGACATCGCCGTCGTCTGGGCCCGCACCGAGGAACGTGTGCGCGGCTTCCTCGTCCCGGCCGGAACGCCCGGCTTCTCGGCGCCGGAGATCAAGCGCAAGCTGTCCCTGCGCGCCAGTGTCACCAGCGAGCTGATCCTGGAGGACGTACGGCTGCCCGCCGACGCCATGCTGCCGAACGCGCGCGGCCTCTCCGGGCCGCTCGGCTGCCTCAACGAGGCCCGCTTCGGCATCGTGTTCGGCGCGATCGGCGCCGCCCGCGACTGCCTGGAGGCGGCGATCTCCTACGCCGGTGACCGCACGGTCTTCGAGCGCCCCCTGGCCTCGTACCAGCTCACCCAGCAGAAGCTCGCCGACATGGCCCTCGAACTCGACAAGGGCATGCTGCTCGCGCTGCGCCTCGGCCGGCTCAAGGACGAGGGCCGCGGCACGCCGGAGCAGATCAGCGTAGGCAAGCTGAACAACGTGCGCGAGGCCATCCAGATCGCCCGCGAGTGCCGCACGATCCTCGGCGCGAACGGCATCACGCTCGAATACCCGGTGATGCGGCACGCCAACAACCTGGAGTCGGTGCTGACCTACGAGGGGACGAGCGAGGTCCACTCGCTGGTCATCGGCAAGACCCTGACCGGGCTCGCGGCCTTCCGCTGAGCGCCGTTGCGCACCATCACCCGGTGAGTCGCCACGTCACTTCGCCGTCGTGCCACTCGTCCGTGGGCGCGAGCCCGCAGGCGGTGGCGACGGCGGCGGACGCGCGGTGCTCGGGGTGGATGTGGGCGACGAACGTCCCGACACCCCGCTCCCCGACACCCTGCTCCCCGAGCCGTACGACGAGCGCCCGCGCGGCCTCGGTGGCGAAGCCGCGCCCCTGCCACCGGGTGCCGACGACCCACGCGATCTCCGCGACGCCGCCGGCGACGGTCGCCTGCACCGTGCCCACCAGGCGCTCCTCGCACCGGAGTTGGACCACCCAGTTGAGCCAGGTGACGGCCGGGTCGGGCGAGCCCGCGAGCATCCGCCGGTAGCGCGCCCGCAGTTCCTCGGCCGTGTCCGGCGCGCCGCCGATGAAGGCGTGCAGGGCCGGGTCGGCGAGCACACCGGCCATCTCCTCCGCGTGCTCGACGCGCAGCGGCAGCATGGCCAGCCGGTCGGTGGTGAAGGCGGACATCCCGTTCACGCGCCCGTCGCGGGCCGGTCCACGCGGATCAGGGTCTGCTGCCCGTTCGCCACCAGCTTGCGCCGCTCGCCCTGCACGCCGAAGACCTCCAGTTGACACACCGTCAGGGTGCGGCCCGGCTTCAGGACGGTGCCGACGGCTTCCAGGTGGTCGCCGACGGCCGGGGCGAGCAGGTTGATCTTGTACTCGACGGTGAGGACCTCGGTGCCCTCGGGGAACAGCGTGTACGCCGCGTAGCCGCCTGCGCTGTCGGCGATCGAGCTGGTGGCGCCCGCGTGGAAGTAGCCGTGCTGCTGGGAGAGTTCGGGTCTGCTCGGCAGCACGATGCGTACACGCCCCTCGGTGATCTCCGTCAGCTCGGCGCCCAGGTGGGCCATAAGCCCCTGGCGCTCGAAGCTCTTGCGGACGCGGGCCACTGTCTCGTCGTTCACACGCTCTCCCCGTTCACACGCTCTCCCCGGGCTTCGTCTACGACAACTGCTCCACCAACAGGAAACCACCGATCGCGATCATCATGACCCCGGAGGCCCGCGTCACCGCCCGGGCCGCAGAAGGCCGTGTCTTCAGTACGGTGCGCGCCAGCACGCCGACACCGAGGTAGACGACGGCGCAGGCGGTCATGTGGAGGGTGCCGAGCACACCCGTCTGCACGGCCACCGGCCAGCCCGTCGCCGGGTGGATGAACTGCGGGAAGAGGGCCAGGTACAGCAGCAGCGCCTTGGGATTGAGGCCACTGATGCCGATGCCCTTGAGCATGACCTGGCGGCGGGAGGCGCCGACGGACTCTTCACCGGCGGTCAGCACGGCGGGCTGCCGCAGCACGTTGCAGCCGAGCCACACCAGGTACCCGGCCCCGGCGACGGTCAGCACCGTGAGCAGGGTCGCCGAACTCGCCACGAGCACGGCCAGGCCCGCGACGGCGAGCAGTGTGTATCCCACGTAGCCGGTTATCAGGCCGGCGACCGCCGGGACGACCGAGCGGTCCCGCAGTCCGGCCGCGATCGCGTAGGCCCAGTCCGCGCCCGGTGTGAACACCAGCAGGAGGTCCACGGCCAGAAATGCGGCCAACGTGGTCGTGTCCATGTATGTCGATCCCTCTCACGTGCAGTTGTACGCGAGGAAGGCTAGGCCGGATTCGCCCGTAAGTGTTCCCTTCTTTACCCCGTGAACGGCGAACCTGAGGGAGAATATTCTCCATGGACGCCATGGACCGGAAAATTCTGACCGAGCTGCAGATGGACGGCCGTCTCACCATCACCGAGCTGGCCGCCCGCGTGAAGCTGAGCGTCTCGCCCTGTCACCGCCGGCTGCGCGATCTCGAACGCTCGGGGGCGATCCGCGGGTACCGCGCCGTCGTCGACCCGTCGGCCCTCGGCCTGGACTTCGAGGCGCTGGTCTTCGTCACCCTGGGCTGGGAGGACCGGGACACCGTGGCGTCGTTCGAGGAGGCGGTGGCGGCGGTGCCGCATGTGTTGCAGGCGCAGCGCCTGTTCGGCGATCCGGACTATCTGCTGCGGGTGGCCGCCGCCGACCTGACCGCCTTTCAGCAGCTCTACGACCAGCAGCTCGCGCGCCTTCCTGGGGTGCAGCGCCTCAACTCCACGCTCGTGATGAAGAACGTCGTCGCGAACCGACCGCTGCCCGACTAGCTCACCGACTCTCCGCCCCAACCCTCCGATGTTGTGCACTTTATTGACCGCAGTCATCAACACGCATACATTCGCGGGCACCCTTCCCCTGCCCAAGGGAGTCCGTGATGTCCCAACGCACCAAGCAACTAAGGCGAGTTGCCCTCTCCGGGCTCCTCGGGACCGCCGTCGAGTTCTACGACTTCCTCGTCTACGGGACCGTGGCCGCCGTCGCCTTCGGCGAACTCTTCTTCCCCGGCGCCGAACCGGCCGTCGGCACCATCGCCGCGTTCGGCACCTTCGCCGCCGGATACGTCGCCCGTCCGCTCGGCGGGATCGTCTTCGGGCACTTCGGCGACCGGCTGGGGCGCAAGTCGATGCTGCTGCTCACGATGGGCCTGATGGGCGGCGCCAGCTTCCTCATCGGGCTGCTGCCGACGTACGACACCGTAGGTGTCTGGGCGCCGCTGCTGCTGATCACGCTGCGCGTCGTGCAGGGCCTCGCCATCGGCGGTGAGTGGGGCGGCGCCACGCTGATGGTGGTCGAGCACGCGGGGGCGCGGCGGCGCGGACTGTGGTCCAGTTTCACGCAACTGGGAGCGCCGCTCGGCTCCCTGCTCTCGGCCGCCGTGGTCGCTCTCGTCGTCACGCTTCCTAAGGAAGAGTTCATGTCGTGGGGCTGGCGGGTGCCGTTCCTGCTGAGCGTGGTGCTGCTCGGCGTCGGCCTCTTCGTAAGGCTGAAGGTCGTCGAGAGCCCGCTGTTCGCCGAGGTGAAGCAGGAGCGCGGCACGGCACGCCTCCCGATCATCGACGTGCTGCGCCGCCCGCGCCCCGTCCTGCTGGCCTGCTGCGTCGGCATCGGGGCCTTCACCACCCAGTCCCTGCTGACCAGTTACCTCATCTCCTACGCCACCGACATCGGCTACGCGCGCTCGCAGGCACTCACCGCGCTCACGGTGTCCTCGTCGGTCGCGCTGATCGTGCTGCCGTGCGCCTCGGTTCTCTCCGACCGGATCGGCCGCCGCCCGGTCGTCCTCGCCGGCGCCCTCGTCTCGGCGGCGCTCGCCTTTCCCGTCCTCGCGCTCGTCGACTCCCGCTCGCCCGGCCTGCTGATCCTGGCCGTGGTGCTGGGGCACGGGCTCGCGCAGTCCATGATGTACGGGCCGCTGGGCGCCCTGTTCAGCGAAATGTTCGGCACGCGCGTGCGCTACACCGGAGCCTCGCTCGGCTACCAGGGCGCCACCCTGATCGGCGCCGGTTTCTCCCCGATGATCGCCGGGGCCCTGGTGGCGGGGAGCGGCGACAGCACGCCCATCGCCCTGCTGCTGTGCGGCGGTTCACTCATCACCGCGCTCTCGTTGTGGTTCGTCCGCGAGACCGGCAAGGACGCGCTCGCGCACACCGTGGAGGCCCCCGCCGCTCTCACCAAGGAGACCTCCGCCGATGGCCGCTGAGCCCGGACGGCCGCCCGCCGCGTTGTCGGTGGTCGACCGTAGGCTTACCGGCGTGGAGGACACCGGTATCGACGACCCGATCAGTGACGCGGCGGACAGCTCGCAGCCCCGCCCGCAGTCGCTCCTGCTCGCCTTCTTCGGCAACCACGTGCTGGCGGAGGACGGGGACCTGTGCGTGTACTCGGGCAGCATCATCGAGGTGCTCGGCCGGGTCGGCGTGGGTGAACAGGCCGTGCGCTCCACGCTGTCGCGGATGGTCAACCGGGGCCTGCTGCACCGCCGGCGCGAGGGCCGCCGCATGCACTTCGGGCTCACCGAACAGGCCAAGCACGTGCTGGACGACGGCCGGGCCCGCATCTGGAAGCAGGGCGCGGTCAACGACGAGTGGGACGGCGCCTGGACGCTGCTCGCCTTCTCGCTGCCCGACGCCTGGAAGCGCCGGCGCCACGAACTGCGCTCCCGGCTCGTGTGGTCCGGGTTCGGCACGCTCTACAGCGGGTTGTGGATCGCGCCGGGCCACGTGGACGTGTCGGAGGTGGTCGGGGAGCTGGGGCTCGCCGAGTACGTGAAGGTCTTCCACGGGGCGGCGGGGGTGGCCACGGACATCGAGCGGATGATCCGCGACACCTGGGACCTGGAGAGCATCGCGGCCCGCTACCGCGCCTTCGAGGAGAGATGGCGCGACGGTCCGCGCGAACGGCCCGGAGTCGGCGCCGACGACCCGCTCGGCGCCCGACTGCGGCTCGTCAGCGAGTGGCTCGACACCATCCGCGCCGACCCCCGGCTGCCGGCCTGTCACCTCCCGCACGACTGGCCGGCCCGCCCCGCCCAGGAGACGTTCCACCGCATCGCCGAACAAACCGAGGCGCCAGCGCGCGAAATGGCCCGCGAACTGCTCCAGACGACGACGGTGCGATGACAGGATCGCCCTGAGGAGGTGCCGGTGTTCGGACGGGGCAAGCGGGTCCTCGCGGTGGCCGTGGCCGCGGTCTGCATGGTGCTCATCGGCCCGAGCACGCCCAGCGGCGCGCTCATCTCCGAGCCGCTTCCGCTGCCCGTCGGCGCCGCGAAGGACGTCGTGCCGAGCCGCGTCATGACGTGGAACATCTGCAACCCCTGCGGCAGCGCCCAGAACCTCGGCAGAGCGGCGGACATCGCGACGTACGCACCTCAGGTCATCGGCCTGCAAGAGGCGTGCGTGCGGGACGTCGAGGAGATCCGTGCCTACCTGAAGACCTTCTACGGGCTGACGTACCACGTCGAGTACGGGTCGGTCCTGCGCAACTGGGGCCGCTGCGGGGGACTTCCGTGGCGGGCGGGCGGCTACGGCCAGGCGATCCTCTCGGCGGCGCCGATGGCCGACCCGGTCACCGTCGAGTATCCGGACGGCGGTTCCGAGGACCGCGGCTACCTGGCCGTGACCACCTCGGTGGGCGGCCGCCCCGTCCGCGTCTTCAACACCCATCTCGCGCAGCGGCAGCAGGAGTCGTTCCGCGAGAAGCAGGTCGCCTTCTTCGCCAAGGCGGCCGCCCGGCACGAACGCGCCGTCATGCTGGGCGATTTCAACGCCGTGCCGGACGCTCCCGAACTCGACCCGATGTGGTCACTGGCCAAGGACGCGGACCCCGCGTGCCACCCCGCGGCCGACCCCGGCTGCGGGACGACCACGGACTGGTACAGCAAGTTCGACTACATCTTCCTGCGCGGCTTCGAGGCGCGTCGCCATGCGGTGCGTCCGAGCGAGTACTCGGACCACCACTCGTTCCGCGCCGACCTGAAGAACCTGGAGCCGTAGGGGCCGGGCCTACGCAACCGTCACCCCTTCTTCCGCAGCACCTCCCCCACGCTCTCCTCCCGCCACCGCCGCAGCAGTTCGTGGAAGGCGACCGCGCCGTGCGGGTAGGCGTGCGGGCCGTTGGGGCGGCCGCGGCCCTCGCGGTTGTAGTAGCCGGGGGTGCAATCGGCGTGGAACCACTCGTGGTCCGGGGAGCCCTGGGCGCAGATGGCACGCCAGGCGTCGACGGCCTCGGGGGTCGGCTCCAGGACGGCGTCGGCCTCCTCCGCGGCCGCCACGAGAGCGGCGGCATGGGCGGCCTGTTCGTCCAGGATGTGGCTGAAGTTGACGCTGGAGGCGTTCTGCATCGGGCCAAGCTGGATCAGGTTGGGGAAGCCTGCGCAGGTGAAGCCGTGCAGGGTGCGCGGCCCGAACTCGGCGAGCGCGTCGAGGAGTTGGACGCCGTCGCGGCCCGCCACCGAGAGCTTCCCCGACGTGACTCCGGAGACGCCGACCGAGAACCCGGTGGCGAAGACCAGGCAGTCGATCTCGTACTCGACCCCGCCCACGACGACGCCGCGTTCCGTCATGCGCTCGATGCCGTGGGTGTCCGCGGTGTCGACGAGCGTGACGTTGTCGCGGTTGAAGGCGGGCAGGTACAGGTCGGAGAACGTGGGCCGCTTGCAGGCGTAGCGGTACCAGGGCTTGAGGGCCTCGGCGGTGGCGGGGTCGGTGACCTCGGCGGCGACGCGGTCGCGGATCTGGTTCATCGTGGCGTGGTCGGCGGCCTCGTACGCGGCCTCGAAGTCCGCCTCGCCGTCCCGGCGGAAGCTCGGCAGGAGCTTTTCGAGGAGGCCCGCCGACTCGGTCCAGCGGTCCGCGACCAGGTCACGCTCGGCATCCTCACCGGAGACGATGCGCAGGAAGTTCTCGCGACGCTCGTCGGCCCAGCCGGGCCGGTCCGCGCCGACGTCCTGCGGCGTCACCCGCCGCTGCCCGCGCGTGTCGACGGCGGAGGGCGTGCGCTGGAAGACGTACAGCTTGCGGGCGTCCTCGGCCAGCTTCGGGATGGCCTGGACGCCGGTGGCGCCCGTGCCCACGACGCCGACCCGCTTGTCGGCGAGGCCCGTCATGCCGCCATCGGGGCCACCGCCGGTGTAGCCGTAGTCCCAGCGCGAGGTGTGGAAGGTGTGTCCCTTGAAGTCCTCGATGCCGGGGATGCCGGGCAGCTTGGGCTCGGAGAGGGTGCCGGTGGCGGTGACGACGTACGTGGCGCGGAACTCGTCGCCCCTGTCCGTCGCGACCACCCACTGGTGGGCGCCGCCGTCCCAGGTCAGGGCGGTGACGGCGGTGGAGAAGAGGGCGTCCTCGTACAGGTCGAAGCGCTCGGCGATGCGTACCGCGTGCCGCCGGATCTCGTCGCCCGGCGCGTACTTCCACTCGGGCACGTAGCCGGTCTCGTCCAGCATCGGCAGGTAGACGTGCGACTCGATGTCGCAGTGGATGCCGGGGTAGCGGTTCCAGTACCAGGTGCCGCCGAAGTCGCCGCCCTGCTCGACCACCCGCACCTTCTCCAGGCCCTGCTGCCGCATCCGCGCGCCCGCCAGGATCCCGCCGAACCCGCCGCCGACGACCGCGACGTCGACCTCGTCGCGCAGCGGCTCGCGCTCGGGGACCTCGCCCGCGTACGGGTCTGCGGCGAAGTAGCCGAACTCGGCGGTGGTGGACCGGTATTGGGCGGCGCCTTCGGGGCGAACGCGGCGCTCGCGCTCGGCGCGGTAGCGCTCGCGGAGCTCCGCCGTCTCCTGCGGGGTGGGGGGCGTGTCGCACTGCGGCAGGGTCATGCGGCGGCTTCCTCTCGTGGGGGGACATGCGGCGGAGGGAGCGCCCCTCACTGGGACTTCCGCACCGTCACGGGTACCGTAACCCAACAACCGGACAACACTGTCCGGTAGGGGTCCGGTGCGGCCCGCTCCATGACGTGACTCGATGTGAAAGGTCCGCGATGTCGAACCTCACCCCCGCCTCCCCGCTGCGCGACTGGCTCGCCGACCCGGCCGCCGGGCAGATCCTGCGCTCCATGCTGGCCTCGCAGGGGCAGAGCGAGGAGGCCCTGGCCCCCGCGCTCGGCCTGCCACTGGAGCAGCTCGTGAAGATGTCCGGCGGCAAGTTCCCCGCGGAGCTGGTGGATGTGCTGGTCACCGCCGCCGAGACCGGCGAGATACCCGAGGGCCTGCCCACCGCTCCCCCGGCCGCCCCCACGGCCACGACCCCTGACACCGGTATCGAGACCGGCGCCCCCGAGCCGTGGACCGAGCAGCTCACCTCCGGCCGCTTCGCGGGCCAGACCGTCGTGGTCACCGGCGCGGCCTCCGGCATCGGCAAGGCCGTCGCCTCGCGGATCGTGCGCGAGGGCGGCCGGGTGGTCGCCGTGGACGTGTCCGGCGACAAACTGGCCGATCTGGCGGCCGAGTTGGGCGAGACGCTCGTGCCGGTCACCGCGGACATCACCGAGCCCACGGCCGCCGACACCGTGCTCGCCGCGGCGGGCGGTCGCGTCGACGCGCTGGCCAACGTCGCGGGCGTGATGGACAACGACGCCGCCGTGCACGAGGTCGACGACAGGATCTGGGAGCGCGTCATGCGCATCAACGTCGACGGGCCCATGTACCTGATGCGCGCCGTCGTGCCGGGCATGCTCGCGGCGGGCGGCGGCCGGATCGTGAACATCGTGTCGGAGGCTGCGCTGCGCGGCTCGGCGGCCGGCGCCGCGTACACGACGTCGAAGCACGCCCTCGTCGGCCTGACGAAGTCCTCGGCGTACCAGTACGCGGGCACGGGAGTGCAGGTCAACGCGGTCGCACCGGGCGCCGTCGCCACGGGTATCACGGTCCCGGCGGGCGCGCCCTACGGCTCGGCGCGCACCGCGAAGATGCGGGTGGCGATCCCCTCGCTGGCGATGGCGGAGGAGCTGGCGGCGTCCGTCACGTTCCTTCTCAGCAAGGACGCGGTGAACCTCAACGGGGTCGTCCTGCCGTCGGACGGGGGCTGGTCCGTGGCCTGAGTTGTGCAGATAGAGCCCGCTCTGGGACGAGAGCCCGCGGGGCCCGGGGCAGAGCCCCTCGACCTCGACCACGACGCGGCGCAACCCGGACGACGACAGAAAGGTGCACTCCCCCATGACCACCAGACACCTCCTGGCGGCAAGCGCCGCCCTCGGCCTCCTCACCCTCACCGCCTGCGGCACGCAGACCGCCACCTCGGACGCGCGCCCCGCCGCCCCGGCCTCGGGCGAGGGACACACCATCCGGGCCACCCAGCTCTCCCACGTCACCGACCCGCACGAGGCCACCGGCATGACGCTGCTCGAAGGCCCGGTGCTCACCAAGAGCGGCGATCTGTACGTCGTGGACGTCACCGCGCCGCCCGGCGAGCCCAAGGTGATCTCCGTCGACGTGAAGTCCGGTGACCACAAGGGCGTCTACAGCGACAAGACGGGTGCCTACACCTCCGCGCAGATCAGCCCGCACGACGGCCGCGTATATCTGACGGAGTACCAGTCGGGCGACGTGATCAGCATCGCGCAGGACGGCTCGGACCGGCGGACGTTCTTCTCCGGCGAGGTCGACGGATCCCCGATGAACCCCGACGACATCGCGTTCGACGACGACGGCAATCTCTACGTCAGCGATCTGCACGGCATGAAGACGGGCGAGGCCGAGGGCCGCATCGTGCGCATCGACCGGGACGGCGCGAAGACCACCGTCCTCGCCGACAAGCTCGCGCACCCCAACGCCGTGATGTTCGACCCCGGGCAGAAGGGCCTGTGGATCAGCGAGCTGGCCAAGGACACCGTCTCGTACCTGCTGCTCGACGCCGACAAGACCGCGGTGACCACACAGCACGAGGCCATCCACGTCGACGGCGGCGTCGCGCAGACGGACTCCATCGCCGTGGACGCCGAGGGCAATCTCTACCAGGCGCTGCACGGCCGCCCCGCCATGGCGGTCTTCAGCAAGTACGGCGAGCGCCTCGGTACGGTGGAGGTTCCCGCGAAGGAGGCCAAGGGCCTCCAGTCGGCGACCAATGTCGCGATCACGCCGGGCGGGCGCGCCGCGTACATGACGGTCAGCGGTCCCAAGGGCGGGTACGTCTACGAGTTCGACGCGCTGGCCAAGGGAATCCGCCTCTCCAACGGCGGCTGACGCTCAGTCCTCCGCGAGCTCCACGGACCGCAGCGGCCCCACCTCGACGCCGAGCAGCCCCCAGGCAGCGAGCGCCAGGCGCTCGCGCTCGGCGAGGGTGGGGCCTGCTACGGCGCCGGAGACCATCGCGATGGCGAGCATCAACTCGTCGGCGGACAGCCCCTGCCCCGCCCGCCGGCCCCCGTCGAGCACTCCGCGCACCCGCCCCGAGAGTTCCCGGCCCTGCTCGTCGTCCCCGCGTACGCGCAGCAGGTCGACGAAGGCCGTGGAGCGGGTGATGTGCCACGTGACGACGCCGAGCACGGATTCGAGGCTCGCGTCCGGCTCGGCGGCGGCCGTCTCGATCTGCCGTACGTTCTCGTCGAGCACGGCCGAGGCGAGCGCCACCCGGTCGGCGAAGTGCCGGTACAGACTCCCCTGCCCGACCCCGGCGCGGCGCGCGACCGTGGAAAGCGGCGCGTTCAGCCCCTGCTCGGCGAAGACCTCGCGGGCGGCGGCGATGAGGGCGGCGCGGTTGCGGGCGGCGACCCGCCGGCCTTGGTTGGCCGGGCGGGTCCGGTCGGGCTCGGAGGGGTCGGAGGGGTTCGTCACGTGGGCAGCGTAATGCAGTGCAATACCGGCCTGATCAACATCAACGAGGAGGAAGTTCATGTCCAAGCCAGTGGTCGTCGTCATCGGTGTCGGCGGCATGGGCAAGGAGATCGCCCGACGTCAGGGCTCCGGGGCCCGGCTCGTCGCGGCCGACTTCGACGGCGAGCTGCTGGCAGCGGCGGTCGACGAGCTGACGGCCGACGGTTACGAGGTCACCCCGGTGCGGGTCGACGTCTCGGACCGGGCTTCGGTCGCGGCGCTCGCCGCACAGTGCGCGGCGCTCGGCCCCGTCACGCAGGTCGCGCACACGGCGGGCCTCTCCCCGGTGCAGGCGCCGACGGCGGCGGTGCTCGCCGTGGACCTGCTGGGTGTGGCCCTCGTTCTGGAGGAGTTCGGCAAGGTGGTCGCCGAGGGCGGCGCGGGCGTGGTGATCGCGTCCATGGCCGGACACATGGCCCCGCTGCCGCCCGAGGTCGAGACCGCGCTGCGCTCCACCGCCACCGATGACCTTCTCGGCCTGCCGTTCCTGCGCCCTGACACGCTGTCGGACCCCGGCGCCGCCTACTCCCTCGCCAAGCGCGCCAACCACCTGCGCGTACAGGCCGCTTCACTCGCGTGGGGCGCGCGCGGGGCCCGGGTCAACACGGTCAGCCCCGGGGTCATCTCCACCCGGATGGGCCGCGCCGAGCTGGCCGGTGAGTCGGGCTCCCACATGCGCGCGATGATCGAGGGCTCGGGCACGGGCCGCGCGGGCACCCCGAACGACATCACGGAGGCGACGGCCTTCCTCCTCTCCCCAGCCGCGTCCTTCGTCACGGGCACCGACCTCCTGGTGGACGGCGGCGTGGTGGCATCGCTCGCCGCACACCGAGCTCCGTAGCCACAGGAACGGCTCCCGCCCCGGCGCGCCCCACCCGGAACGCGCCATTTCAACCGATATGTATCGTGTATGACCGCACTGGTCCTCGCACACTTCGTCGTCGCGCTCTGCGCTGCCCCGCTGATCCACCGGGTGGGGCCACGCGGGTTCGTGCTGCTCGCGCTGCCACCCGCCGCCGCCCTCGGCTTGGCGCTGTCCCGCTGGGGTGAGGTGAGCGGGGGCGGGGCGAGCGAAGAGGCCTGGTGGTGGATCAGGGAGTACGACGTCGAGATCGCGTTCCGGCTCGACGCGCTGTCCCTCGTGATGGTGCTGCTCGCCGCCGGCATCGGGGCACTGGTGCTGCTGTACTGCGTGCGCTACTTCGACGGTGGCGCCCGGCAGCTGGGCTCGTTCGGCGGCAACCTCCTCGCGTTCGCGGGGGCGATGCTCGGGCTCGTCCTGGCCGACGACCTCATGACCCTCTACCTGTTCTGGGAACTCACCACCGTCCTGTCCTTCCTGCTCATCGGCTACGACAGCGAGAAACGCGCCAGCCGCCGCTGCGCGCTGCAGGCGCTGACGGTGACCTCGGTCGGCGGGCTCGCGATGTTCGTCGGATTCCTGATGCTCGGTCACCTGGCGGGCACGTACCGGATCTCGCACATCCTTCAGTCGCCGCCCGCCGCGAGCGGCACGCTGTCCGCCGCGATCGTCCTGATCCTGTGCGGGGCGCTCGCCAAATCGGCGATCTGGCCGCTGAGCATGTGGCTGCCGAACGCGATGGCGGCTCCCACCCCGGTCAGCGCCTATCTGCACGCCGCCGCGATGGTGAAGGCGGGCGTCTATCTGGTGGCGCGGTTCGCTCCCGCCTTCGCCGATGTCGCGCCATGGCGTCCCGTGCTGCTGACGCTGGGCGCGGTGACGATGCTGCTCGGCGGGTGGCGTGCGCTGCGGCTCAACGACCTCAAGCTGGTGCTCGCCTACGGGACCGTCAGCCAGCTGGGCTTCCTGGTGGTGCTCGCGGGCGCCGGTACGTACGACGCCGCCCTCGCCGCCATCGCGATGCTGCTGGGGCACGCGCTGTTCAAGGCGCCGCTGTTCCTGGTGACGGGGATCGTCGACCACGCGAGCGGCACCCGCGATCTGCGGCGCCTGTCGGGGGTGGGGCGGAGGCTTCCCTGGGTGTGTGTGGTCGCCGTCCTCGCGGGCTCGTCGATGGCGGCGCTCCCGCCGCTGCTCGGGTTCGCGGCGAAGGAGGCGGCGTTCGACGCGCTGCTGCACGGGAGCGTGGGCGAGCGCTGGGTGCTCGCGTGCGTCGTCGTCGGCTCCGCGCTCACCACCGCGTACACCATGCGTTTCCTGTGGGGCGCGTTCGCGCGCAAGCCCCGGGTCGCCGACACGCCTGTGCACCGCGTCGGCTTCGCCTTCCTCGCGCCGCCCGCGCTGCTCGCCCTCGCCGGGCTGCTGCTCGGTCCGGGGATCGACTGGACGGCGCACCTCTTCGAGCAGTACGCGAAGCAGTACCCGGTCCCCGCGCACCCCTACCACCTGGCGCTGTGGCACGGATTCGGGACGGCGCTCGGCCTGTCGGTGCTCGCGTGGGCGGGCGGCGCGGCGCTGTTCCTGGCGCGGGGGCCGGTGGTGCGGCTCGGGCGGCGGTTCGCCTGGCCGAAGGCGGACGAGGTGTTCGGCAGGACCGTGCTCGGCCTCGAACGGTCCGCGCTCCAGATCACGGGCGCGGTACAGAAGGGCTCGCTGCCCTCGTACGTGGCGACGGTCCTGGGCGTCATGTTCGTCGGGCTGCTCGCGGTCCTCGCCACCGACCGGCCCTGGCACGGCACACCCGCGCCGCGCCTGTGGGACCACCCGATGCAGGTGGGCGTCGGCGCGCTGACGTGCGCGTGCGCGCTGATGTGCCTGGTGGTGCAGCGGCGTATGAAGGCGGCGGTGCTCGCGGGCCTGACCGGGTACGGCACGGCGCTGCTGTACGTCGTGCAGGGCGCGCCCGACCTGGCGCTCACCCAGTTCGGCGTGGAGACGGTGTCGACCGTGGTGCTCGTCCTCGTCCTGCGGCGCCTCCCGGTGTTCTTCGGTGACACGCAGCGAACCTGGCGCTGGGGTGTGAGCATGCTGATCGCGCTCGGCAGCAGTGTGGCGGTGGCCTGCTCGGTGTGGCTGGCGACAGGCGCGCGCACGGCGGAACCGGCGGGTGCCGCGCTGATCAAGGAGACCGCGCACCACGGCCTCAAGGACGTCGTCGCGACGATCCTCGTGGACTTCCGGGCCTGGGACACGATGGGTGAGTCGGCCGTCCTCGCCGTCGCGGTGCTCGGTGTGACGAGCCTGCTGTACGTGCACCGCCGCCAGGGCCGGGCGAGTGCGCCGCCGCCCCGGCTCCCGGGTGGGGTGACCGCGTGGTCGCTGGCGACGTCCCGGCTGAAGGTGCCCGCCAAGTACCAGCAGGGCGCGCCCGAACGCAGCTGGCTGGTGGCAGGTGACACGCTCGCCCCGGAGCACCGCTCGGTCGTCTTCGAGGTGGTCGCCCGGCTCGTCTTCCACCCGATCCTGATGCTGTCGGTGTACCTGCTGCTGTGCGCGGAGAACCTGCCGGGCGGCGGATTCGTCGGCGGTCTCGTCGCCGGTGTCGCCCTGACGATCCGCTATCTGGCGGGCGGGCGGCACGAGTTGGCGGTGGCCGCGCCGGTCCACCCGGGCTTCTTCACCGGACTCGGACTGACCCTCTCGACGACGGTCGCGCTCGTCGGGCTCGCCGACGGCACGGTGCTGCACGGCTGGATCTGGCACGGGCACCTGCCGCTGATCGGCGACTGGCACGCGAGCACCGCCGTCGTCTTCGACCTCGGGGTGTATCTGCTGGTCCTCGGGGTGGTCCTGGACGTCGTACGGGCGCTCGGTTCGAAGATCGACCAGCAGACCGAGTACAGGGCGAGTCTCGCGCTCGCCGGGGAGGAGCGGAACTCGTGACCGTCAGTCTCACCCTGCTGGTCTGCGCGGTCGTGCTGACCAGCGCAGGCGGGATCCTCATCCACACACGCAGCCTCACCCGGGTACTCGTCGGCATCATCGTGTGCGGCAACGGCGTCAATCTCTTCGTCCTCGCCTCGACAGGGGCGGCGGGGTCCCCGCCCCTCCTCTACCCGGGCGTCGAGGCGTCCAAGGTGACCGATCCACTGCCGCAGGCCATCATCCTCACCGCCGTCGTCATCACCCTCGCCACCACCGCGTTCGTGCTCGCGATGGCGTACCGCAGCAGCCAGTTGACCGGTTCGGACTTCGTGCCGGACGACGTCGCGGACCGGCGGGTGGTGCTGCGCGCGGAGATCTCCGCCGAGCGTGCCGAGCTGCGGGAGCTGCACCGCGAGGACGGCCCGAGCGCGTGGCGCGAGGAGCGGCGCGACCAGCGCCGCCGGCTGCGCGCGAACCGCGCCTACCAGGCCCGCGCCCGGGACGCGAACGGCGACCTGTGGGACGACGTCCTCGGCACGGACCCGCCAGAGGCGTCCGCCGCCGACCCCGCCGAGCCCCCCGAGACCCGCCCGGAGGAGACCCGGTGAACTCCCTCGTCCCGCTGCCCGTCGTGCTGCCCCTCGTGGTGTGCGGACTGACCCTGTTCATCGGGCCCCGGCTGCGCTGGCTGCACCGGCTCATCACGGTCGGGGTGCTCGCGGCGGTCGTCGCGGTCGATGTCATCCTGCTCGTCGAGGCCGACCGCACGGGACCGCTCGTGGTGCACCTCGGCGACTTCGGACCGCCGCTCGGCGTGACCCTGGTCGCCGACCGGCTGGCCGCGCTGATGCTCCTGGTGTCCGGCGCCGTCACCTTCATCGTCCTGATCTACGCGATGAGCCAGGGCATGGCCGACCGCGAGGAGCGGGCACCGATCGCCGTGTTCCACCCGGCGTATCTGGTGCTGGTCGCCGGGGTGTCACTCACCTTCCTCGCGGGCGACCTCGTGAACCTCTACGTCGGCTTCGAGATCATGCTGATGGCCAGCTTCGTGCTGCTCACGGTGGGTGCCACGGAGCCACGGGTGCGGGCCGGATCGACGTACGTCGTCGTCTCCCTCGTCTCGTCGCTGGTGTTCCTGTGCGGGATCGCCGTGACCTACGCGGCGGTGGGCACCGTGAACTTCGCGCAGCTCGCGCAGCGGATGCCCGAACTCCCGCTGGGGGTCAGCACGTTGGCGGAGGTGCTGCTGCTCACGGTGTTCGGGGTGAAGGCGGCGGCGTTCCCCGTCGCGGCCTGGCTGCCCGACTCGTACCCGACGGCGCCCGCGCCGGTGACGGCCGTGTTCGCCGGGCTGCTCACCAAGGTCGGCGTGTACTCGATGATCCGCGCGGACACGTTGTTCTTCCCGGGCAACCGGCTCTCCGGCGTGCTGATGGCGGTGGCGTTCGCCTCGATGATCATCGGCATCCTCGGGGCGGTCGCCCAGACCGACCTCAAGCGCCTGCTGTCCTTCACCCTCGTCAGCCACATCGGCTTCATGCTGTACGGGCTCGCGCTGGGCACTCGGGGCGGCATCGGCGGCGCCATCGTCTACACGGCACACCACATCACCGTACAGACGACGCTGTTCCTGGCGGCGGGCCTGCTCGAAAAACGCTACGGCACAACGGAGTTGACGCGCCTGGGCGGAACGCTGCGCTCGGCTCCGCTGCTCGCCGCGCTCTGGTTCGTGCCCGCCATGAACCTCGCGGGGATCCCACCCCTGTCCGGGTTCCTCGGCAAGCTGGGCCTGATGCGGGCGGGCGCGGCGGCCGGTGGTGTGTGGTCGTACACGCTGCTCGCCGCGGCTGCCGTGACGAGCCTGCTGACGCTGTACGTGATGGCGAAGGTGTGGAACCTGGTGTTCTGGCGGGCGGCCCCCGCTCAACCACCGTCCGAGGGCGATGTGTTGGAGGAGAGCGACGATCCGGACTCGGCGCCGGAGGAGAGCGGGGGCGGTGGTGTCACGGTGGCGACCGCCGTGTCCGTACGCACCACGATGCGCGTCCCCCGCGCCATGACGGTGGCGACGGCCGCCGCGGTCGCCCTCGGCCTGTCCTACACCCTGCTGGCCACCCCGCTGACCGGCCTCGCCGACCGCTCGGCCGCCGAACTCCTGACCCGCACGCCCTACGTCGAGGCGGTGCTCAACCAGTGAACTCCTCTGGCCACAAAACGCGTTGGCGCCGCATGGACCTGCCGCTGATCGCCTGGCTCACGGTGATCTGGACGCTGCTGTGGACCGGCCTGAGCTGGGGCAACGTCATCAGCGGCGTGGTGGTCGCGGTCGTGCTGTGCCTGGTCTTCCCGCTGCCCGCCGTCGAACTCGACCTGCGCCTGCGGCCGTTCGGCATCGTCCGGCTCGCCGGCTATCTCCTGTACGACATGACATCGTCCACGGTCACCGTGACCTGGCAGACGCTGCGCGGCAGGCCGGGACCCGCGGCCGTGATCGCGGTCCCGCTGCGGTGCCGCACCGACCTGATGATCGCGGCGACCGCCGTCGCCGTGTCCAGCGTCCCGGGCGGCGCGCTCGTGGAGGTCAACGGCTCGACCGCCACCCTGTTCCTGCACGTCTCGCACGCCGACGACCCACGGGCGGTGGACCGGGCCCGCGCCGACGTGCGGCGCCTGGAGACCCTCGTCGTACGGGCCTTCGGCACGCGCGAGGAGATCGCCCGACTCACGGAGCCCACGCCACCCGACGCACCCGACGATCCCGAAGCTCCCGAACCTGCCGACGGAAGGGCGCCCGACGCATGAAGCTGGCCAACGACATCCTGCTCAACGGCGCGCTGGTGCTGATCGTCCTGGCCGGCGCGCTGCTCCTGGTGCGGATCTGGCGCGGGCCCTCGATGCTGGACCGTGCCGTGGCCGTGGACATCGCGGCGGTGCTCATCATCGCCGGGATCGGGGTCAACGCCGCTATCACGCGCACCAGTTACTACCTGTCGATCATGCTGGTGATCGCCTTCCTCGGCTTCACGAGCTCGGTGGCCATCGCCCGCTTCATCGCCGCGCGCGACCGGCCGGGGATCCGGCCGAGATCCGGCGCCATCTCCCTCAAAAAGAACCCCAAGATCAACCTCAAGAAGGAACTCAAGAAGGAACTCAAGAAGGACCAAGGCTCCAAGGAGCGCCCGTGAACTGGCACGACGTCACCGACCTCACCGGATCCATCCTGCTGTTCGCCGGAGCCGCGGTCTGCCTGACCGGCGTCATCGGCATGCTCCGGCTGCCCGACGTACTGACCCGCAGCCACGCCGCGACCAACCCCCAGACGCTCGGCATGCTGCTGCTCGTGGCGGGCGTCGCACTGCGACTGCGCTCCGGCGTCGACCTGGGCACGCTCGCCCTCGTCGCCTTCTTCCAGCTCCTGACCAGCGCGGTCGCGGCCCACCTGGTGGCACGGGCCGCGTATCGCACGGGTCAGGTCGGCGAGGCCGCACTGCTGCGGGACGAACTGGCTTCGGCGCGGGACCGGCCCTCGTCCTGACCCGTGTGGCTGCCCGGATAACTGCCCGGCGTGTGTCCGAACGCACGCCGGAACACATCGATGAACGCGCTCGTCGACGACCAGCCGCACAGCTGCGCCACGGTCGTCACCGGTGTCCGGTCGGCGAGCAGGACCAGCGCGTGGTGCAGGCGCAGTTGGGTGCGCCACTGCGGGAACGTCATGCCGAGGTCGCCGCGGAACAGCCGGGACAGCGTGCGGTCGCTCGCCCCGATCTCCCGGCCCAGCTCGGCCAGGGTGCGACGGTCGGCGGGATCCGCGTGCAGGATGTCGCACACGGCGCGCAGCAGGGGTGCGGTCGGCGTCGGCAGGTGCAGCGGCTGCTGCGGTGACACCTTCAGCTGGTCGAGCAACACCGCACGCAGGCGCGCCCGTTCGGGGGTTCCGACGTTCGTGGTGTCCGAGGACCCCGTGCGCGCGTACTCGATGATCAGCTCGCGCAGCAGCGGGCCGACGGCGAGCACGGCCGGGGTGTCGAGGCCGAGCGGGTTCTCGGTCGCGGGCAGGCCCACGAAGTGCAGTTCGACGTCGCCGTGGGCCTGGTGGGCGTGCACGGTGTCGGCGGGCACCCACAGGGCTCGCGTTCCCGGCGCGACCCACGACCCGGCGTCGGTGGTGACGGCGACGACGCCCCGGCCCGCGTAGGCGATCTGGTGGTCGTCGTGCCGGTGGGCGTCGATCTCGGCCCCGTGGGCCAGATACCTGGTGCGGGTGGGCGCCACCGGGGTGTGCCGGACGGTGTGGCGGTTCTTCGACATTGTCTGGCAGGTTATCGGAAGCGGGACACAGCGCCCGGTCGCGACGATGACCGGGTGCGAAAGAACACCTCCATCCCTCTGCTCTCTGTCGGGCACGCGTGCGTGGACGTCTACCAAGGCGCCGTCGCCTCGCTCGTGCCGTACTTCGTCGCCGAACGCGCCTACAGCTACGCCGCCGTGTCCGGCATCGTGCTCGCGGCGTCTCTGCTGTCCTCAGTGGCGCAGCCGGTCTTCGGCCTGCTCACCGACCGCCGGGCGATGCCGTGGCTGCTGCCGCTCAGCACCCTGCTCGCGGGCGTGGGCATCGCGCTGAGCGGGGTGAGCGATTCATACGCGGTGACCCTCGGCGTCGTCGCGCTGTCCGGACTCGGTGTGGCCGCCTACCACCCGGAGTCGGCACGGGTGGCCCGGCTCGCGAGCCGCGGCAGCCACAGCGCGATGGCCTGGTTCTCGCTCGGCGGCAACGTCGGTTTCGCGCTGGCCCCGCTCCTGGTCGCCGCCGCGGTCGCCACGGGCGGCCTGCGGTTCACTCCCCTGCTGGCGCTGCCCGCCGCGACCGGCGCCGCGATCTGCCTGCCGGTGCTGCGCGCGCTGGGTCGCCGCGAGAACACCTCGTCCGCCACCACGCAGCCCCCCGCCAAGGACGACGTGCCGGCGTTCGTCCGCCTGTCGCTCGCGGTGGTGTGCCGCTCCATCGTGTTCACGGGCCTGAGCACCTTCGTCTCCCTGTACGCGACGCAGCGCATGGGCGGCGGCGAAGTGGCGGGCACCGCGGCCCTGTTCGTGCTCTACGTGGGCGGCGCGGTCGGCAGCGTCCTGGGTGGCGCGCTGGCGGGCCGCTGGAACCGGGTCACCGTCTCGCGCTGGTCGTACCTGCTGACGGCGGCGTCGGTGGCGGGTGTGGTGTGGGTGCCCGGCCCGGCGCTCTACGTCTTCCTCGCCTTCACCTCCGCGGGCCTGTACGTCCCCTTCTCGCTCCAAGTCACGCTCGGCCAGGACTACTTGCCGTCGCGCGTCGGCACGGCGAGCGGCATCACCCTCGGCCTCACGGTGAGCATCGGCGGCCTGACGAGCCCCCTCATCGGCACGGTCGCCGACCAGACATCCCTGCGCACCGCCCTGACTCCGCTCATCCTCATGCCCCTGCTGAGCTGGCTGCTGTTCCGGGGGCTGCCGGAGCCGACGAGCCCCGCGCTCGACAGCTCCGGAAAGGACACACCACGACCGGCACACCGGCAGTGACACACGCTTCCCCCTTCCGGTTGATAGGCAAGCTCCCGGTTGATAGGCAAGCCAATACTTGCCTATGCTGGGCTCGTGGCCGACGACCTCTTCAAAGCCTTGGCCGACCCCACCCGCCGCACGATCCTCGACGAGCTGACGCGGAAGTCGGGGCAGACGCTGTTCGAGATCTGCTCCCGGCTGACCATGAAGCATCAGCTGAGCCTGTCCAGACAGGCCGTCTCCCAGCACCTCGCCGTGCTGGAGGCGGCCGGACTCGTCGAGGCCAGGCGGGAGGGGCGTTACAAGTTCCACGACGTGAACACCGCCCCGCTGCGCCAGATATCGGAGCGGTGGCTCATGCCAGCACCCCCCGCACAGGACCCGGAAGAGAGCACCCCATGAAGATCCACATGACCAGCGTCTTCGTCGACGACCAGGCCAAGGCGGCGCACTTCTACACCGAGATCCTCGGCTTCAAGAAGAAGCACGACGTGGATCTGGGCGAGGCCCGCTGGCTGACCGTCGTGTCGTCCGAGGAGCCCGACGCGGCCGAGCTGCTCCTGGAGCCCTCGGGCCACCCGGCCGTCAAGCCCTACCGGGACGCGTTGATCGCGGACGGCATCCCGCTCGCCCAGTTCGCCGTCGACGACGTACAGGCCGAGTACGAGCGGCTGACCGCGCTCGGCGTGCGCTTCACCCAGGAGCCGCTGGAGATGGGCCCGGTCACGACCGCCGTGCTCGACGATACCTGCGGCAACCTCATCCAGATCGCGACCGAGCCCAAGTAACGCCGAGAGCAGACCCGGGGCGGGTTACGCGCGCCGCCGCCCGAAGACCGCGATGCCCGTGGCGACGGCGGCGGCGATCAGCCCGATCCCGCCGAAGATGAGCGGCAGCAGCCACAGCGAGAGAAAACCGTTGATCCGCGCGTCCTCGGGGGCGTCGGCCCGGTACAGCACCTCGACGCGCTCCCCCTCCTCGTACGAGGGCGGGTTGGAGCCCGTCGAGCTGCGGAAGGTGTGCGCGGTGCCGTCCGTGGTGGCGAACTCGACGACGGGGTACGCGGAGGGTTCGTCCCGGCCCCGGGACGTGCGGGACGAACCGGTGTCGGCGTCGCGCCACTGCAGGGCCACGACCCTGCCCGTCGTACGGTCCGCCTCCCGCAGCAGCGAGACCGACGACCACGTGAGGATCAGCCCGACCACCAGGAAGATCCCGCCGAACGCCGACACCCCCGCCACGACCCATCGACGTACCGTCCGCCCCCGCACCTGAACCTGCACGTCGTGCCTCTCACTCGTCCAAAGAGGAGGGAGGCTATCGCAGATGGAAGGGGTCAGCCGCTGGCGGTGAGTTCGCCGCTCAGCCTTCCGTGCAGGGCCGCGCTGTCCGGGTTGAAGCCGACGATCTCGACGGCCTTGCCGCGCTCCGCGTACTTGGTCTCGATCGCGTCGAGCGCGGCGACCGACGAGGCGTCCCAGATGTGCGTCGCGGAGAGGTCGATGACGACCTTGTCGGGGTCGCCCGCGTAGTCGAACTGGGTCACCAGGTCGTTGGAGGAGGCGAAGAAGAGTTCGCCGGTGACCGAGTAGACGACCCGGCCGCCGTCGGGGTCGGTGACCGGGGTGACGTTCGCGACGTGGGCGACGCGCCGGGCGAAGATGACCATCGCGGTGATCGAGCCGACGACGACGCCGATCGCGAGGTTGCTGGTGGCGACCACGACCACGACGGTCAGCACCATGACGACGATCTCGCCGGCCGGCATCCGCTTCAGTGTCTTCGGGGCGATGGAGTGCCAGTCGAACGTCGCGAAGCACACCATCACCATGACGGCGACCAGGGCGCCCATCGGGATCTCGGAGACGATGGGCCCGAAGACCACGCACAGCACCATCAGGAACACGCCCGCGAGGAACGTGGACAGGCGGGTCCTCGCGCCCGACACCTTTACGTTGATCATCGTCTGGCCGATCATGGCGCAGCCGCCCATGCCGCCGAAGAAGCCGGTGACGATGTTGGCGATGCCCTGCCCGATCGACTCGCGGGTCTTGGACGAGCGGCTGTCGGTGATCTCGTCGACCAGCTTGGCCGTCATCAGGGACTCCATCAGCCCCACGAGCGCCATCGCGAGCGCGTACGGCGCGATGATCCTCAGGGTCTCGAAGGTGAACGGCACGTCCGGCAGCCCCGGTACCGGCAGCGAGGACGGCAGCGCGCCCTTGTCCCCCACGGTCGGCACCGCGATCCCGGCGGCGACCGTGATGACGGTCAGGATGACGATGGAGACGAGCGGCGCCGGGACGGCCTTGGTGACCTTGGGGAAGAACACCATCAGCGCGAGCCCGCCGACGATCAGCGGATAGACGGCCCACGGCACGTCCGTCATCTCGGGCACCTGGGCCATGAAGATCATGATGGCGAGCGCGTTGACGAAGCCGACCATCACGCTGCGCGGCACGAACCGCATCAGCTTCGCCACCCCGAGCGCGCCGAGGACGATCTGGAACACGCCGGCCAGGATCACCGCGGCCACCAGATAGCCGAACCCGTGCTCCCGGTTGAGCGGCGCGATCACCAGCGCGACCGCGCCCGTGGCGGCCGAGATCATGGCGCGCCGTCCGCCGACGATCGAGATGGTCACGGCCATGGTGAACGCGGCGAAGAGACCGATCTGCGGATCGACGCCCGCGATGACCGAGAACGAGATCGCCTCGGGGATCAGCGCAAGCCCCACCACGAGCCCGCCCAGGATCTCGGTGCGCCACACCTTCGGGTCGGACCACCAGTCGGGGCGGCGCGGGCGCCGCAGCCGGGCGGCCGGGGACGGGACGGAAGGGGCGGAGGAGGCGGAGGAGGGGGGCAAGGGTAAGTAGCCTGTCGTGGTGGTCGGGCACAGCGGCGTCGCGTGGCCTGTGTGTACGGAAGGGACGGGCGGCGCAGGGCCGGCCGGGACGACCAGCAACTCTACCCTGACGTTAGGGTAGAGATCGGTTTCGCCGACTGTGGCCTCGGTGACACCACGCAGACACGGAGAAAGGCGCCGCGTGAGCAGCGAGCACATGCAGATCGGCGAGGTCGCCGCGCGGACCGAGCTGTCGTTGCGCACCATCCGGCACTACGAGGAGACGGGCCTCGTCATCCCGTCCGCCCGCTCTCAGGGCGGCTTCCGTCTCTACACCGAGAACGATGTGGCCCGCCTGATGGTGATCCGCCGCATGAAGCCGCTCGGCTTCACCCTCGACCAGATGCGGGACCTCCTGGACGCCACGGACCGCCTCGACGCGACCCCGCCGCCCGAGGGCGAGGAGCGCGAGCAACTCCTGGACCGCGTACGCCACTTCGAGCGTGCGGCGGCCGACCGCGTCGCGGACCTGCGCAAACAGCTGGGCCGCGCGGAGGAGTTCGCGGGGACGCTGCGGGAGCGGCTGGGCGGGGCGGGCTCCGCGTAATCCGGTACCTCTCGGGTCCCGGGCGTGCCAGGATCCCGCCATGACACGCACCGACATGCCCACGTCCTTGGACGAGCGCACGATGCTCACGACGTTTCTCGACTACGCGCGCGCCACGGCCGTCGCCAAGTGCGCCGACCTCGCGCCGGAGCACGGCGGCGCGGCGCCGCTGCCCGGTTCGCCGCTCATGACACTGGGCGGTCTGATCAACCACCTTCGGTGGGTGGAGTACCACTGGTTCCAGGTGATCTTCCTCGGCGAGGAGGACGCGGGGCCGTGGACGGACGAGGATCCCGACCGGGAGATGCGGCTCGGCGCGCAGACGCCCGTGCCCGAACTCATCGCCGCATACGAGGCGCAGAGCGCGCGGTATCGCCGACTGGTGGCCGACACCGATCTGTCGGCGACGGCGAAGAAGCCGGTCAGGGGTGGTACGCACGTCAGCATCGGATGGATCCTGATGCACCTGATCGAGGAGACGTCGCGGCACAACGGGCACATCGACATCCTGCGGGAGATGGCTGACGGCGCGGTGGGCGACTAGAAGCCGTTACGCCTGCCGGGAGCGGTCCCTGACCTGGGGCATGGGACGGTAGCCCGCCGCCTTGTAGGTGGCCACGGCCGCCGTGTTGGCGCTCGGTGTGCTCACGAGGGCGCTCGACGCGCCGAGTTCGCGCAGCGCGGCCGCCGCGGCGGCGCAGATCGCCGCCCCGTGACCACGGACCCGGTGGTCCCGGTGCACGCCCATCGGTTCGAGCAGTCCGGGCCGCCCAGGCCCCGCCGACCACACCGTCACCACCGCCACCGCCGCGCCCCCGTCGTCGTAGGCGAGCAGACACCGCGCCTCCTCATACAGCGACCCGACCGCCATCGCGCGCCATCGCTGCGCGGTGAACGTCGACCTGTCGAACGCCGCCCGGAGCACACCGGCGTACGCGTCCGCCCGCTCAGGACCCGCCACCTCGATCCGCACGGCCGGGGGCGGGACCGGCTCGGTGAGATCGCGGATCAGCGGCGTCCACGCCTCACCGGGGCGCCAGCCGGCCTCCGTCAGGAGGTCGCGCAGCAGCGCGCCCTCGGGCGCCTCGATGTCGGCCGGCCCCTCGGGCAGGACCCCGCGCCCCGGTTCCCCCACATCGGCCAGCAACTCCCGTGCCAGCTCGACGTCTTGGTGGGCGTCCGGCGCGAGGGTCAGCCGCAGCAGGGTGGGGCCGTCCAGCAGTCCGACGGCGAGGACCCGCCCGTCACGCCGCCACGTCCGCACGGCCGCCGCGGCGCGCTCCACGCCGAACCGCCGGTACCAGCCCAGGTCGCCGGGGTGCAGCTGCATCGGCGCCGAGTCGTGCTGCCATGCCCGCAGGGCGTCGGCGGCTTCGTCCAGATCGTCGACGCCAGGTGTCCTCAACTCGATGGCCATGCGGTCGATGACACACCACAAGTCCCGGTGTCCGCACCCGAATTCCGCCGACGCCGCCGACTCGGCCCTTTGCGTCCTTTCAGTCCTTTCAGTCCTTGAACCGCTCGTCGTCCATCCCCGCCATGAGTGCCTGATGGCTGCGCCGCACATGTTCGCGCATGACGCGCTCCGCGCCGTCGCCGTCCCTGGCGCGGATGAGGTCGAGTACGCGGTGGTGCTCGTGGTCGGACTCGGTGAGGCGGCCCGGCTGGGAGAGGGACGTGCGCACGAGGCGGGCGTAGGCGAGCTGGTTCATCAGGGTGCGGTAGTGGGCCTCCAGCTTGGAGTTGTCGGCCCCGACCATGATCAGCTCGTGGAAGTCGTGAACCAGCTTCTCGTACTGCTCGGAGTCGCCGGCCCGCACCGCCTCGTCGGCGGCGCTCATGTTGGCGGCGAGCCGTTCCACCTCGGGGACGTTGCCGCGGAAGGCGAGGAGGCGGGC
Source organism: Streptomyces sp. NPDC002795 (assembly GCF_042888725.1). Taxonomy (NCBI): domain Bacteria; kingdom Bacillati; phylum Actinomycetota; class Actinomycetes; order Kitasatosporales; family Streptomycetaceae; genus Streptomyces; species Streptomyces sp. NPDC002795. Next base: position 595,641 of record NZ_JBIAQB010000003.1, on the reverse strand, counting down.
CGCCGCGCCTTCGAGGAGCTCCTTCATCTGGAAGAGTTCCGTGATCTCACGGCGCGAGGGCACGGCGACGAACGTGCCGACCCGCGGGCGCACCTCCACCAGGCCCTCGATCTGGAGCTGCTTGAGGGCTTCGCGGATCGGGGTGCGGCTGACACCGAAGGTCTGCGACAGCGTCATCTCGGAGAGGCTGGAGCGTGGCGGCAGCTCCCCACTGATGATCATCCGGCGCAGCTCTTCGGCGACCTTCGCCTGCATGCTGGTCTGCTTCAGCGGGCTGCCTGCGAGGTGATCGGGCTCTTGCATGGCACGAGAACCTAGTCTTCGGGGACGTGTGGCGTCAATTGACGGGGAATCCCGGAATTGCCATGCAAGAAGGCGGGCAATGCCGTGTGACCGGGCGGCCTACTCGAAGGCCGGGACGACCTCCTTGATGAACAGTTGCAGCGACTCGCGCTTCTCCTCGTGCGAGAGCGTGTTGTCGATCCAGAAGCTGTACTCGTCGACGCCCAGCTCCTCGTAACCGCGCAGCCGCTCGATGACCTCGGCGGGTGTGCCGATCATCGCGGTCCTGCGCAGGGCCTCCGGGGCGAACTCGGGGCGCTCGGCGAACTTCTCCTCGGGGCTGGGCTCCAGGAAGCCGTTGACCGGGGCCTTCTTGTTGCCGAACCAGGCGTCGAAGGTGCGGTAGAAGCGGTTGATGCCCTCGGCGGCCGGGCGCCAGCCCTCCGGGTCCTCCGGGGCGTGCACGTGGGTGTGGCGCAGCACCATGATGTCGGGGCGCTCGACCTCGGGGTGGTTGGCCACGGCGGTGTCGAACTTGTCCTTGAGGGCGGCGACCTCCTCGTCGCCCTTCATCAGCGGGGTCACCATGACGTTGCAGCCCTGCGAGACGGCGAAGTCGTGCGAGGCGGGGTCGCGGGCGGCGACCCACATCGGCGGGGTGGGCCGCTGCACCGGCTTGGGCACGCTGGTCGACGTCGGGAACTGCCAGATCTCGCCGTCGTGCGCGTAGTCGCCCTGCCACAACGCCCGTACGGCGGGGATGAGTTCACGCAGGTGCTTGCCGCCGTCGGAGGCCTTGAGACCGTCGGCGAGGCGGTCGAACTCGATCTGGTACGCGCCGCGGGCCAGGCCGACCTCGGCCCGGCCGTTGCTGATCACGTCGAGGAGCGCGGTCTCCCCCGCGGCGCGGATCGGGTGCCAGAACGGGGCGATGATGGTGCCCGCGCCGAGCCGGATGGTGTCGGTCTTCGCCGCCAGGTGCGCCAGGATCGGCATCGGGCTGGGCGAGATCGTGTACTCCATGGCGTGGTGCTCGCCGACCCACACCGTGCTGAACCCGCCGGCCTCGGCCATCTGCGTCAGCTCGGTGAGGTTCTCGAAGAGTTCGCGGTGGGTGGTGCTCTCGTCCCAGCGCTCCATGTGCACGAACAGCGAAAACCTCATGACATCTCCTCTTCGGTGGTGGGGGTGGGTGTGTGGGGCGCGTGCATCTCGGCGATCGTGGTGTCTCCCGTGGACCAGTGCGTCGTGGGCACCTCGTGGACGACGATCCGGATGTACTCGGGCCGGGTGTCGATCGAGCGCAGCACGGCCTCGTGGACCTCGTGCTGCAAGGTCCTGATCTGCTCGGGGGTGCGGCCCTCGGCGAGCGTGACGGTGATCTGTGGCATGGCGGGCCTCAGCTCCGCATCGTGAACGGGTCGGCCACGGGCTCCTCGCTCGTGTTGATCCATACGCTCTTGAGGCGGGTGTACTCCTTGATGGTCTCGGTGCCGTGCTCGACGCCGACGCCGCTGGCCTTGAAGCCCTGGCGCGGGGACATCGGGGACATGGCCCGGTAGGTGTTGACCCAGACCGTGCCCGCGTCGAGGCGGCCGGCCACCCGGTGGGCGCGGGACAGGCTGGTGGTCCAGATCCCGGCCGCCAGCCCGTACTCGGTGTCATTGGCGAGGCCGACGACCTCGTCCTCGGTGTCGAACGGCATGATCGCCACGACGGGGCCGAAGATCTCCTCGCGGACCACGCGCATGCTGTTGTCGACGTCGACCAGGACGGTCGGCTCGTAGAAGCAGCCGCCCGTGCCACCGTCGGTGGGCGCGCCGCCGGTCAGCACGCGGGCGCCCTCCTCGCGGCCGAGGTCGACGTACGCGGCGACCTTGTCGCGCTGTGCCTCGAAGGCGAGCGGGCCGAGTTCGGTGGCCTCGTCGAGGGGGTCGCCGATGCGGATGGACTTGGCGCGCTCGCAGACCCGTTCAAGCAGCTCGTCGTAGACGGAGCGGTGGGCGAAGACGCGGCTGCCGGCGATGCAGGTCTGTCCGGCCGCGGCGAAGACACCGGCGATGACACCCATGGCGGCGTTCGGCACGTCGGCGTCCGCGAAGACGATCTGTGGTGACTTGCCGCCGAGTTCGAGGGTGGCGCCGATGAAGCGGCCCGCGGCCGACGCGGCGATCTTCGATCCGGTCGCCGTGGAGCCGGTGAAGGAGATCTTGGCGAGGTCCTCGTGGTCGACGAGGGGCTGCCCGGCCTCGGCGCCGTACCCGGTGACGACGTTGACGACGCCGGGCGGGAAGCCGGCCTCCAGGGCGAGCTCCGCGAGGCGCAGTCCGCTCGCCGAGGTGTACTCGGAGGGCTTGACGACGACCGTGTTGCCCGCGCACAGGGCGGGGGCCAGCTTGCTGGTGGTCAGGGTCAGCGGCGAGTTCCACGGGGTGATCGCGCCGACGACGCCGAGGGGTTCGCGTGCCGTGTAGTTGAGGACGGCGCGGTCGGAGGTGGGGATGGTCTCGCCGTGGATCTTGTCGGCGAGGCCCGCGTAGTAGTGGAAGTACTCTGGCAGGGAGGCGAGTTGGCCGCGCATCTCGCGCAGCAGCTTGCCGTTGTCCCGCGACTCCATGAGGGCGAGCTCGTCGGCGTTCTCGGCGATGAGCTGGCCGAGGCGGCGCAGCAGGTGGCCCCGCCGGGTCTGGTTGAGGTCGCGCCAGCTGGGGTCCTCGAAGGCGGCGCGGGCGGCGGCGACGGCCTTGTCGATGTCGGCGGCGGTGCCGCGGGCGGCGCGGTAGAGGGTGCGGCCGGTGGCCGGGTCGGTGCTGTCGAAGTACTCGCCCGCGGCGGGCTCGACCCACCTGCCGCCGATGAAGTGCTTCCAGGTCGTGAGCGTCGTGGGCTCAGACATGTGCGGTGTCTCCAGGTGCGCTCTCGTCGGTGTGCTGTGCGCTCTGCGCGATGAACGTGGTGAGGGCCTCGGCGAACGCGTCCGGGCGCTCGACAGGCAGCATGTGTCGCGCTCCGGGCACGATCACGGCCCGGCACGAGGGCAGCGCCTCGGCGAGCCGGTGCGTCATCTGAGGGGTGGAGCCGGGGTCGTTCTCGCCTGTCACGGCGAGCGCGGGCACGGTGATGTCACCGAGCCGCGGGCCCAGCTCGGCGTCGGCTCCCGCGAACACCCGGTAGCAGCCGAGGAAGGAGTCGACGTCGTTGGCGCTCAGTGTGGCCCGTGTCCGGTCGATGGTCTCGGCCGGCACGGTGGTGCCCGCGTACCAGCGTTCGATGGACGCCGCGGTGCTCGCCGCGAAGTCGTTCTCGGCGGCTCGCAGCCGGGCCCGGACGGCCGCCCGCTCGTCCGGGGTGCGGCGGCAGACCGAGCTCACCGAGGTGAGCGTGCGCGTCAACTCCGGCCGGTGCAGCGCGAGTTGCTGGGCGACCAGGGCGCCGAGCGAGAACCCGACCAGGTGTGAGCCCGGCGGGATGTGCCCGGCGACCCCGTCGGCGAGTTCCGCCAGGGTCACGTCGCCGCGCACGGGTGGGCGGGCGCCGTGTCCCGGCAGGTCGATCGCGCTGACGGTGAAGCGGTCGGCCAGCAGGGCGGTGACGGGCTCCCACATGGTGCGGTCGAGGCCGACGCCGTGCAGGAGTACGAGGGGCGGCTTGTCCATGGCGGTGCCTACTGCTCGGTGGAGAGCGGGGCGAGGCGGGCCTGCGGGCGGCCCTGGGACGCGGCGGCGAGGCCGATGACGATCTCGTCGGCGCGGGGGCCGTCCGGGACCCGTACCTCGATGCTCTGGTGGTGGGAGCGGACGGTGGCGTCGGTGATGTGCTTGAGCGGGATGTCGAAGACACCTCCGGCGACCGCGCGCTTCTCCACGGCCGGGAGCAGCGTGGTGGCGTTCGCCGCCTTGCGGAAGTGGTCGCCGAACTTGAGCGTGTGGATCAGGGCGCTGCCGTGCTCGACCTCGCCGTCGAGGCCCACGATGGCGGCCTTCCCGTACGCCTCGACGGGTGCGCCGAGCGCTTCCACGACGCGCGGCGCGAGCAGCTCGCCGAGCTGGGGTGCCACCTCGTCGATGCCGGGCAGCAGGTCGGTGACGAAGCCCTGGCCCGCCCACGGGTTCTCGATCACGGCGAGCACCACGGCGGTGCGCGCCACCGAGTCGACGGGGCGGCCGCCCTCGGCGTGGATGTCTTCGACGTAGGTAAGGATCTTGCGGAGGTTCATCGGGCGGTCTCCAAGTCGGCGAGGCGGACCACGGGGTCCTGGCGGCGGTCTCCGATCCGGGCGTTGGGGCGCGGCCCCGAAGCGGCGGCGGCCACGACGACGATCTCGTCGGGCCGGGGCGCGTCGGGCACCCGGATCTGGACGGTCTGGTAGTGGGAGCGGGTGGCGGCAGCGGTCTTGTGCCACACCGGGACGGTCAGCGGTTCGCCGGCGGCGAGCCGGTCGTCGCTGAACACGATGATCGAGGTGCCCTCGGTCAGTTCGCGCAGCACATTGCCGAAGTACGGGGTGTGGATCAGCGCCCCGCCGTGCTCGATCTCCCCGTCGAGCCCGACGACGGCCGCCTTGCCGAACGCCTCGACGTGCTCCACGCCGCCCAGTGTCTCGATCAGCCGGTCGGTGAGGAGGCGGCCGATGCCGGGCGCGATGTCCTCCACCTCGGGCTGCAGGTCGGCGACGAATCCGCGCCCGGCCCAGGGGTTCTCGATGACGGCGGCCGCGGCGACGCGGCGTACGGGAGTGGCGACCGGCCGCCCGAGTTCCAGGAGGACCTCGTCCACCACGGTCACGACCTTGCGCAGTCTGCCTCGTGTGGGTGTGGCCCACAGCTGTTGGCCTGCTGATTGTTGCTGTGCCATGGCAGCGAGGCTAAGAGTGACGCGGAGAGCCGTCAAGGGTCGACGGCAAATACCCCTCCCTGACCTAGGAGTTAGCGGCAATACGCCATGGGAAGCAGTGAATTCCGTCCGAACCATTGACACGACGGATGCCCGATTCCTACGGTCCACTGCCATACAACAGATCTGCCATGCAAGAGCAGGCCGATCCGATCGATGGAGCCGCCATGTCACTCACCCTGGAACACGCCACCGACCGCCCCGCCCGCCTCCGCGCCGCCTGGGACGCGGCCTGGAACCGGGGTGAAGTCGACGCCCTGGACGCCGTGTTGAGCCCCGGCTACGTGCGCCGCCGTGGACCGGCCGGCACCGCTCAGGACCGCGCCGGGTTCAAGGAGAGCATCAGCGCCGTGCGCGCGGCGTTCCCCGATCTGCGGACCGACATCGAGGACCTGGTCGTGGACGGGGACCGTCTCGCCGTCCGCTGGCGCAGCACGGGGCGGCACACCGACACGTTCATGGGTGTGCCGCCCACCGGCCGGCCTGTCGAGGTGTCGGGCGCCACGTTCGCCCGCTTCGACGGTGACACCGTCACCGAGGAGTCTGTGACCTTCGACTCCCGGCAGCTCCTCGAGGCGCTCGGCATCATCACGACGGCACACGAGGCCGCCGTCGACGCAGACCTGGTCAAGGGCGTGCACCGGAAGTTCATCACCGGTGTCACCGTGGTGACCACCGACGACGACGGGACTCCCAGGGGCCTCGCCGTGAACGCGTTCTCCAGCATCTCGCTGGACCCGCCGATGGTCCTGGTGTGTGTCCAGCGCAGCTCGTCGACACACCCCGCGCTGCACCGTGCCACCCACATCGGCATCAACATCCTCGCGGCCGACCAGCTCGACGTGGCGAAGGTGTTCGCGAGCAAGGGCACCGACAAGTTCGCCGCCCTGGACTGGGCGCCCGGCGAGCACGGCGCCCCGCTGCTCGACGGCTCCGCCGCCCAGCTGGAGGTGGAGATCGGTGAGCGCCTGGAGGCCGGAAGTCACACCGTCTTCACCGGACGTGTAGTGTCGGCGGGTCATTCCGAGCTCGCCCCGCTTGTCTACAGCGGTGGTGGCTTCTTCGACATCTCGCAGACGGCGCCCCTTCCGTGGTGACTCGCGTCCGCCCCCGCATCCTCGTCCCCCGGAGCACGCCATGACCCATGATTCCCAGGGCCCACCTGTCTACGGCAGCGCCGTCACCAAGGTCGAGCCGTTCGGTGTCGACCACATCCCCGACAGCGAGCGACACGGCAAACCGAGTTCACAGTTCTTCGTGTGGTTCGCGGCCGGACTGAACTTCCCGGTCATCCTGCTCGGCTTCAGCGCCGCGTACTTCGGGCTCAGCTTCACCACCGCCGCCGCCGCGATCGTCGTCGGCGCCGGTGTCGGCGCCCTGCTGATGGCCGTCATGTCCCGCATGGGCGTCCGCCTCGGTGTGCCGCAGCAGATCCAGGCGAGGGGGCCGCTGGGCTTCTTCGGCAACTTCCTGCCCGTCGCCTACATCAACGTGTTCTCCGGTGTGGGCTGGGCGGCCGTCACGGTCATCCTCGGCGGCAAGGCCTTCGCGGAGCTGAGTCACCTGCCGTACTGGCTGTGCGCGCTCCTGCTCACCGTGGTCGAGCTCGTCGTGGCCATCTTCGGCTACAACATGATCAATTTCCTTCAGCGGGCGCTGACGTACGTCCTCACCCCGCTGTTCGTCCTGATCACGGTCGTGGCGGTGGTCCGCGGCGGCAGCCTCTTCGAGGCGAATCCGCACGCGGACGGGTATGTCGGCGCGGCGGGCGGCTCGATCACGCTGGGCGGCTGGTTCCTGGCGTTCCTCGTGGCGTGGATGCCCTTCGCCTCCGACTACTCGCGCTATCTCCCCGACACCGCGAAGGTCGTCCGGCAGACCACCTGGTACACCGCCCTCGGCAACTTCCTCACCATCGCCTGGCTCGGCATCCTCGGCGTCGTGGTCGGCGCCTCCGCCTCCAGCTCGGACACCATCACGGCCCTGCACGAGCTGATGGGCCCGTTCGCCGTGCCCGCCCTCGTCGCCGTGGGCCTGTCCGCGCTGGCCCAGAACTTCCTCAACGTGTACGGCGGCGCGATCTCCGTCCAGACCCTCAAGGTCCCCGTCACCCGTACCCAGGCGGTGGCCGGCATCTGTGTCCTCGCGTACGGGATCAGCCTGTGGGGCGCCTCCGGCACGGAGGACAAGTTCAAGGTCTTCCTCAACCTCACCGCGTACTTCATCGCGCCGTTCGCCGCCGTGCTCCTCATCGACTTCTACCTGGGCGGGCGCGGCGACCCCCGCAGGATCGCCGAGCTCTACGACCGCTCCAGGATCGTCGACTGGGGCCTGGTGGCCTGGGCCCTCGGCGTCGCGGCATCCGTGCCGTTCTGGGTGTCCGACATCTACACCGGCGCCTTCGCCGCGGCCCACCCGGGGGCCGGTGACCTCAGCATGCTCGTCGCCGCGGGGGTCGCCGTCATCGTGTACCTGTTCACGTACCGGCTGAAGCCGCTGTGGCGCCGAGCGGGCGGCGAGGACCCCGACGTCGCCACGGCCACTGACACGGCCCCCGGCAAGGACACCTCCGCCGAGCAACTGCCGGAGCGCGCACCGGACTTGATCGGTCGCGGCTGACGGCACACCACCGCGGCGGGTGTGTCCGCCGCGGTGGCGGGTACGGCACTTCCCGTGCAGGATGTCGCTGAAGCGGCGGACGAGCGAGGAGTGCCGGAAGTGATTCGAAAACTGCAGGCGGTCGCGCTGGACTGCGCCGACCCCGTACAGCTCGCCGAGTTCTACGCGGAGCTGCTCGGCGGCCGGGTGGTCCTTGACCCCGAGGATCCCGACTGGGTCGACGTGGTGGGGTTCGAGGGGACACCTCTGGCCTGCCAGCGGGTGGACGGGTACCAGGCGCCGCGGTGGCCGGGCCAGGAGCGCCCGCAACAGGTCCATCTGGACTTCGACGTGGACGACCTCGAAGCGGACGAGAAGCGGGTGCTCGCTCTCGGCGCGACCCTCCTTGAGCGCACGGACCAGATCCATCCGGACACCAACTGGCGGGTCTACGCGGACCCGGCAGGACACCCCTTCTGCCTCTGCCTGCACTGAGCCCGCCGCGCCGCCCGGCTCACCCGGTCGGCGCGGCCCGCTCCAGGTCGTCGACGCTCCCCGACATGATGTCCCGTACGTGCGCGGTGATGTGCTCCAACGGCCAGTCCCACCACGCCACTTGGAGGAGCCGCTCGATGTCGGTGTCGCTGTAGCGGCGGCGGATGACACGGGCCGGGTTGCCGCCGGCGATGCCGTAGTCGGGGACGTCGTCGACGACCACGGCCCCCGAGGCGATCACCGCGCCGTGCCCGATGCGGACGCCGGGCATCACCATCGCGTTGTAGCCGAACCACACATCATTGCCGACCACGGTGTCGCCCCGCCCCGGCAGCCCGGTGATGAGGTCGAAGTTCTCGGCCCAGGACCCACCCATGATCGGGAACGGGAAGGTGGAGGGCCCGTCCATGCGGTGGTTGGCGCCGTTCATGATGAACCGCACACCCTCCCCCAGCGCGCAGAACTTCCCGATGACCAGCTTCTCCGGCCCGTAGTGGTACAGCACGTTGCGGGTCTCGAAGGCGGTCGGGTCGTCCGGGTCGTCGTAGTACGAGAACTCGCCGACCTCGATGAGAGGCGACTTCACCAGGGGCTTGAGGAGGACGACACGCGGCTGCCCGGGCATCGGGTGCAGCGCGGTCGGATCGGCGGGAACGTTCGCGGTCACCGGTCGGCCTTTCTCGGACACGTGGGGCCGGCGTGAGCGGCCGACCACCCATTGACAGGACATTTGAACAAGGACGATCGTACTCGGGCCAGCGCGCGCCAGAAGCCCGGAGCGAAGGGACGCCAGCCGAGATGCCGTTCGATGTGTTGACGATGGGCCGCGTCGGAGTGGATGTGTATCCGCTCCAGACGGGCGTGGGGCTTGCGGAGGTGTCGACGTTCGGGAAGTACCTCGGCGGCAGCCCGACGAACGTCGCGGTCGCCGCGGCACGCTACGGACGGCGTACGTCGGTGATCACGAAGACCGGCGCGGACCCCTTCGGTGAGTTCGTGCGAACTGCCTTGTCGGGCTATGGAGTTGACGCCTCGTTCGTCGGCACGTCGGACGTCGCGCCGACGCCGGTGACGTTCTGCGAGATCTTCCCGCCGGACGATTTCCCGCTGTACTTCTACCGCTTGCCGAAGGCGCCGGACCTGGACATCGACCCCGAGGATCTGGACCTGGACGCGGTGGCGGCGGCCCGGATCTTCTGGGTGACGGGGACGGGTCTTTGCGAGGAGCCCTCGCGTTCGGCGACGCTGGCGGCGCTCCGGCACCGGGCCAAGCGGGGGACGACGGTCTTCGACCTGGACTGGCGGCCCATGTTTTGGAAGGACCCCACTGAGGCTCGGGTGTACTACCGCGAGGCACTCACCCACACCACGGTGGCCGTCGGCAATCTCGACGAGTGCGAGATCGCGACCGGCGAGCGGGAGCCGCACGCGGCGGCAACGGCCCTGCTGGCGGCGGGAGTTGAGCTGGCCGTCGTGAAGCAGGGCCCCAAGGGTGTGCTCGCCATGGACCGCGGCGGCGCGGTCGCCGAACTGCCGCCGGTGCCGGTGGACGTGGTCAACGGGCTCGGCGCGGGCGACGCGTTCGGCGGGGCGCTGTGCCACGGGCTGCTTTCGGGCTGGGACGTGGCACGGACGGTGTCGTTCGCCAACGCCGCGGGTGCGCTGGTGGCGGGCCGTCTCGCCTGCTCGGACGCGATGCCCACCGCGGCAGAGGTCGAGGAGAAGCTCCGCGAGGTGAACGGTGACGTCTGAGGAGAAGAGTGTGCGCATAGGTGTCATCGGGGCCGGCTGGATCGGCCAGGAGCACATCCGTCGGCTCACCGATGTGATCGTCGGTGCCCGGGTCACCGCGGTGACCGACATCGACGCGGAGCGCGCGGCGCAGGCGGCGCGATACCCGGGCGCGAGGGTGCACGCCGACGGTGCCTCACTGATCGCCTCCGATGATGTCGACGCGGTGCTCGTCACGTCGTGGGGGCCGACCCACGCGGAGCACGTCCTGAACGCGATCGCGGCGGGCAAGCCCGTGTTCTGCGAGAAGCCGCTCGCCACCACCCCCGAGGACTGCCTGAAGATCGTCGAGGCGGAGCGGGCGCACGGCAGCCGGCTGGTCCAGGTGGGCTTCATGCGCCGCTTCGACCAGGGCTACCGGCAGATGAAGGAGGTCATCGACGCGGGCCGGATCGGCACCCCGCTGATGGTGCACTGCGCGCACCGCAACGCATCGTCCGTGGAGTCGTACACCTCCGACATGGCCGCCCTCGACACGGCGGTGCACGAGATCGACGTGCTGCGCTGGCTCCTCGACGACGAGATCGTCTCCGCCCAGGTGATCGTCCCGCGTTCGACGACACACAAGCTCACGCACCTCACCGACCCCCAGTTCATGCTCTTCGAGACCGCGCGGGGCGTCCGTATCGACCTGGAGGTGTTCGTCAACTGCCGTTACGGCTACGACATCCAGTGCGAGACGGTCGGCGAGGACGGGCTCGTCCGGCTGCCCGATCCGGCGGCGGTCGGTGTGCGCACGGCGGGCGCGCACAGCACGGCGATCCTGCCGGACTGGACGGGCCGCTTCGCCGACGCCTTCGACACCGAGTTCCGCGAGTGGGTCGCGCACCTGACGGCGGGCCGCGAGCCCACGGGCCCCTCCGCCTGGGACGGCTACGCGGCCACCGTCATCACCGGCGCCACCATCGAGTCCCGGACCTCGGGCCGGGTGGTCACCACGGACATCCCGAAACGCCCCGACTTCTACACCCCGGCGAGGGCCTGAGGCTCACCGACGGTGTTTGCCCCGACGAACCCGGGGCAGGCGCCACGACCGACGGATGTTGCTTGATTCTGCAACCTTTCACAGGTCGAAGAGAACGAGGTTCACGTGTCAGTCAGGCTGGAGGCCGAGCACCTGTACAAGGTGTTCGGCAGGCGACAGGGCGAGGCGGTCGAGCGGCTCCGTCAAGGGGCCGACCGTGAGGATCTGCGGTCCGAAGGGACCACCGCGGGCGTGATCGACGCCTCCTTCACGGTGGAATCCGGCAAGATCTTTGTTGTCATGGGGCTGTCCGGTTCGGGGAAGTCGACGCTGCTGCGCATGCTCAACGGCCTGTCGGAGCCGACCTCGGGGCACGTGAAGTTCGACGGTCAGGACCTCACCGCCCTGCCCGCCAAGGAGCTGCGGGCGGTCCGCTCCCACAAGATCAGCATGGTCTTCCAGCACTTCGCGCTGTTCCCGCACCGCAGTGTGCTGGAGAACGCGGCGTACGGCCTCGCCGTGCAGGGTGTGCCGCGCGCGGAGCGCGAGCAGCGGGCCACGGAAGCCCTGGCGATGACCGGGCTCGAAGGCTGGGAGAAGTCCTTCCCCGACGAGCTCTCCGGCGGCATGCAGCAGCGCGTGGGCCTGGCCCGCGCGCTGGCCACCGACGCCGAACTGCTGCTGATGGACGAGTCGTTCAGCGCCCTCGACCCACTGATCCGGCGTGACATGCAGGACCAGCTGCTCGTGCTGCAGAAGAGGCTCAAGAAGACCATCGTCTTCATCACGCACGATCTGAACGAGGCCATGCGCCTCGGCGACCGAATAGCCGTCATGCGCGACGGCCGCATCGTGCAGAACGGCACACCGGAGGACATCCTGGTCCGCCCTGCCGACGACTACGTCACCAACTTCATCCAGGACGTGGACCGTTCGCGGGTGCTGACCGCCGGCGCCGTCATGGAGTCCCCCGACGCACTGCGCGCGGGCTCGGGCCGGACGGATCTCACCGACACCGAGCTGCTCGCGAACGCGCCCGCCCGTGTCGGTCCCGACACCCCGCTCGCCGAGCTGTTCGCGCCGTGCGCGCAGCGGACCTCCGAGCCCGTCGCCGTCGTCGAGGACGAGGTACTGATCGGTGTGGTGAGCCAGGAGCGGCTGCTTGCCGTGCTCGGTGAGGGCGCGACCGCCGAACAGGGCGGAACGGCCGGGGACAAGGTGATCGCCCGTGCCTAGCATCCCCTTCGGCGACTGGGTCAACACCGCGGTCAACTGGCTCCTGGACAACGCCGCCTGGCTGTTCGACTTCTTCAAGGCCGTCTTCGAGGGCTGCTACGACGGCATCCTCCTCGTGCTCGACGCCCCGCAACCGCTGCTCCTCGCGGGCATCTTCGCCGTGTGCGCCTGGTGGCTGCGCGGACTGCTCGCCGGTGTCCTCGCCTTCGTCGGCTTCGCCTTCATCGACTCCCTCGGACTGTGGGAACACGCGATGATGACGCTGTCGCTGGTGCTCGTCGCCACGATCCTGGCGCTGGTCATCGCGGTGCCGGTCGGCATCTGGGCCGCGTACTCCGAGCGGGTCAGCGCGACGGTGCGGCCGGTGCTCGACCTCATGCAGACGATGCCGGCGATGATCTACCTGATCCCGGCCATCCTGTTCTTCGGCAGTGGCGCCCCCGCGGGCATCGTCGCCACCCTGGTCTTCGCCCTGGCGCCCGGCGTCCGCCTCACCGAGCTGGGCATCCGCCAGGTCGACAAGGAACTGGTCGAAGCCGCCGAGGCGTTCGGCACGCAGCCCAAGAAGATCCTGTTGCGCGTGCAGTTCCCGCTGGCGCTGCCCACCGTCATGACCGGTGTCAACCAGGTCATCATGATGGCCCTGTCCATGGCCGCGATCGCGGGCATGGTCGGCGCCGAGGGGCTCGGCGGCGACGTCAACGAGGCCATCGGCCAGCTCAACGTGGGGCTCGGCGCGGAGGCCGGCATCGCCATCGTGCTGCTCGCGATCTACCTGGACCGGATGACCAGCGCGCTCGGCACCCAGGTCTCGCCGCTGGGCAGGCGCTTCACGGCCAAGCGCCGCGCCACCGTCACGGGCTTCGGCACGCAGTTCTGGAACCACCGCCCCCGCCCCGCCTTCGCCGGGGTCGGCATCGTCGTCCTCGCGCTCGTCGCCGGTGGCCTGGGCGCCTTCGGCGGCTCCGAGAAGTCCACGGTCTCGGGCGTCGGCAGCGGCGAGAAGATCACCATCGGCTACATCCCCTGGGACGAGGCCACCGCCACCACGTACCTGTGGAAGGAGGCCCTGGAGCGCCGCGGTTACGAGGTGCAGGTCAAGCAGTTCGAGCTCGGCCCGCTGTGGACCGCGCTGTCCCGCGGCGACGTGGACTTCCAGACGGACGCCTCACTCCCGGTCACGCACGCGCCGTACTGGAAGAAGTACGGCAAGGACGTCGAGTCCCTGGGCACCTGGTACACCGGCAAGATGGAGAACAAGCTGGCCGTGCCCGCGTACATGAAGGGCGTCGACTCCCTCGCCGACCTGAACAGCCACGCGAGCGAGCTCGGCGGCAAGATCACCGGCATCGAGGCCAGCGCGGGCCTGACGGCCCTCCTGAAGAAGAAGGTCGTACCCGCCTACGGCCTCGGCTCCAAGTTCAAGGTCGTCGACAGTTCCACGCCCGCGATGCTCGCCGAACTCAAGCGCGCGTACGCGGCGAAGAAGCCGATCGTCGTCAGCCTGTGGACCCCGCACTGGGCCTACGCCGACTTCGACATGAAGAACCTGAAGGACCCGAAGCACGCCTGGGGCAAGGGCGACGACCTGCGCGGCGTCGGCCGCAAGGGCTTCTCCGACGAGCACCCCCGCGTGGCCGGCTGGCTCAAGAACTTCAAGATGAGCGAGAAGCAGCTCATGGACCTGGAGTCCGTGATCAACAAGGCCGACAAGGGCGCGCAGCAGGACGCGGTGCGTACCTGGCTGAAGCGGCACCCGGGCTACACGGAGAAGATGACGCCGGTCAAGAAGTAGGGCAGGTGTCCGTAGGCCGGCGCCGCTGGACCGTCCCTGACGGTCCGCCGGCCTACGGGTAGAAGTGCGTCAGTGACTCCGCCACGCACGCCGGCTTCTTTGAGCCCTCCAGTTCGAAGGTGAACGCCCGCGTCATCTGCACGCCGCCCCGCGCGACCTCCGTCACGTCGGTGACGGAGGCGTGCAGGCGTACACGGCTGCCGACGGGCACGGGAGCCGGGTAACGGACCCTGTTGACACCGTAGTTGAGGGCCCGGCCCACGCCCTTGACCTGGAGCAGTTCGCCGAACATCGGGATTCCCCAGCTGAGGACCATGTAGCCGTGGGCGATGGTGCGTCCGTACGGGCCCGCCTCTGCGCGCTCGACGTCCGTGTGGATCCACTGGTGGTCCCCGGAGACGTACGCGTACGTGTCGATGAGCTCCTGGGTGATCTCCTTCCACTCGGAGTGCCCGAGGTCGCGTCCGGTGAGGCCGAGGATCTCCGGGATGCCATGGACGGTCAGGGGCATTGCGGGGTGTCCGTTCGTCGTTGACTTGAGGTACGCGTGTGCCAGGGGTGCGGCCTCGGGGCTCTGCCCCGGACCCGCTGCTCAAACGCCGCAGGGGCTTGCTTTGCCGCCGGTCACGCGGACGCGGCGACCGTGCGGGGTGCCGGGGCCGGGTCCGCGGCCAGTTCGTCGTGGTTGGGGCGCTTGAGCAGGAGCAGCATGCAGCCCAGCGTCAACGCGACCTGGAACAGGGCGTAGGCGATGACCGCGGTGATGGATCCCGTCCGGTTGAGCAGGAACTGGCCGACGATCGGGGTCGTGCCACCGAGGATCGTTCCGCACAGCTGGTAGCACAGGGAGATGCCGGTGTAGCGCAGGTGGGCGGGGAAGCGGCTGGCGAGCATGCCGGCGAGGGCCGCGTAGTACAGGCAGTGCGGGATGGTGGCGACGGCGACGCCGAGCATCGCGAGGCCGTAGTTGTTGGTGCTGATGAGCAGGAACATCACGGGCAGCAGCACCAGTTCGGGCACCAGCATGACGGTGACCGCGCGGGACCAGCTCTTCATCTTGGTGGCGAGCACGGCGCCGAAGGGCTGGACGATGACCTGCGTGATGTTGGCGACGAGGATGATCGTCAGGAAGGAGCTGCGGTCGAAGTCGAGCGACGTGGTGGCCCAGGACAGGGCGAACGTCGACTTGAAGTACGTCGCGGACAGGCCGATGGTGCAGGCGCCGATGCCGAGGGCGATGAGGCCGGGGTGGCTGCGCAGCACCTCGGTGAGCGGAAGCTTGACGACTTCCTTCTTCTCGATGAGCTTGGCCATGGCCGGGGACTCGGCGACCTTCAGACGGACCAGCAGGCCCACCAGGACGAGGGCGGCGGAGGCGAGGAACGGCACGCGCCAGCCCCAGGAAACGAAGGCGTCGTCGGGCAGCTGGCTGATGGCCAGGAAGCTCAGCGTGGCCAGGGTGTTGCCGACGGGCGACCCTTGCTGGGCGAACGCCCCGTACAGCACCGACTTGCCCTTGGGCGCGCTCTCGGAGGCGATGAGGACGGAGCCGCCCCATTCGCCGCCGAGGCCGATGCCCTGGATCATGCGGATGCAGACCAGCAGGATGGGGGCCGCGACGCCGATGGAGGCGTAGCTCGGCAGCAGGCCGATCGCGGTGGTGGAGATCCCCATCATCAGCAGGGTGATGACGAGGGTCTTCTTGCGGCCCAGGCGGTCGCCGAAGTGACCGAAGATGATCCCGCCGATGGGTCGGGCGAGGAAGCCGACCCAGAAGGTGGCGAAGGCGACCAACGTGCCGATGGCGCCTTCCAGTTCGGGGAAGAACACCTTGTCGAAGACGAGCGCCGCCGCGGTGCCGTAGATGTAGAAGTCGAACCACTCGATGGTGGAACCGACGAAGGCACCGACTCCTGCTCTGTTGGCGGCTTTGGTCTCCGCACGTGAGGTGGCGGTGGACGCACTCATGGGTCGCTCCGTGAACGTCGTTGATCAAGCGGATGGGGACGGGCGGGGACTGCTGGGGACTGTTTTGGTGACTGGGGAGTCGTTACGCGGCCACGCGCTCGAAGACCGCGGCGAGGCCCTGGCCGCCACCGATGCACATGGTCTCCAGGCCGTAGCGCGCCTCGCTGCGGTGCATCTCGCGGGCGAGCGTGGCGAGGATGCGGGCGCCGGTGGCTCCGACGGGGTGACCGAGGGAGACACCGGAGCCGTTGATGTTGATGCGCTGCTCGTGGTCCTTCTCGCCGAGGCTCAACTCGCGGGTGCAGGCGAGGACTTGGGCTGCGAACGCCTCGTTGAGCTCGATCAGGTCGAGGTCGGCGAGGGTGAGCCCGGCGCGCTCCAGGGCGGCCCGGGTGGCCGGGACGGGTCCGATGCCCATCGTCCTGGCGGGGACGCCCGCGCGGGCGAAGGAGACGAGGCGGACCAGCGGGGTGAGGCCGAGGCGTTCGGCGGTGGCGGCGCTGGTGACGAGGCAGGCGGCGGCCGCGTCGTTCTGACCGCTGGCGTTGCCCGCGGTGACGGTGGCCTCCGGGTCGGACTTGGCCATGATGGGCCGCAGCGCGGCGAGTTGCTCGGCGGTGGTGTCCGGGCGCGGGTGCTCGTCGGAGCTGACGACGGTGTCGCCCTTGCGGCCCCGTACGGTGACGGGCACGGTCTCCGCGTCGAAGCGGCCCTCCTGGGCGGCGCGGGCGGCGCGTGCTTGCGAGCGCAGGGCGAGGGCGTCCTGGTCGGCGCGGCTGATGGCGTACTCGCGGCGCAGGTTCTCGGCGGTCTCGATCATGCCGCCGGGGACGGGGTGGTGGATGCCGCCCGCGGTGACCCGGCCGCGCGCGAGCGAGTCGTGGAGCTGGAGGCCGGGCCCTTTGATGCCCCAGCGGCCGTCGTGTGTGTAGTACGGGGCGGCGCTCATCACGTCGACGCCGCCGGCGATCACGACCTCGCTGAACCCGGCCCTGATCTGCATGGCGGCGTCGAGTACGGCTTGCAGTCCGGAGCCGCAGCGCCGGTCGATCTGGGCGCCGGTGACGGTGTCGGGAAGGCCGGCGTCCAGGGCGGCGACGCGGCCGACGGCCGGGGCGTCGGACGAGGGGTAGGCCTGCCCGAGGATCACCTCGTCGACGCGGTCCGGGTCGATTCCGGTGCGGGCGACGAGCTCGGAGACGACGCGCGCGGCGAGCGCCGCCGGTGTCTGCCGGGCGAAGGCGCCGCCGAAGCGCCCGATGGGGGTGCGCAGTGGTTCGCAGATGACGACATCGTCCTGTTCGGGCACGGCGGAACACCTTTCGGGCGGCTCAGGGAGGTGAGGCGACCATCGCACCCGACCGCTGAGTCGGTCCAATACCAAGTTTTCGATCCATCAAGACGGGAGGCGTCTCAATCAGTGCTTCCGGGGTCTGCATCAGCGCCTCCGGGGTCTGCATCAGCGCTTCCGGGCGTCGGCAGCGCCTCCTCGCAGACCGCGAGCACCGCACGGAGGGCAGCCGAAGGGTTGTCGGCCCGCCAGGCGAGGGCCGCCTGACGCCGGATGGGCTCTCCCGCGAGGGGCCGGTAGACGAGCCCGGTCTGCTGGATGTGCCGCACCGAGGACACCGTGAGCGTGACACCGACACCGGCCGCCACCAGCGCCAGGATCGTGTACGAGTCGGGGGCCTCCTGCACCACGCGCGGGTTGAACCCGGCCGCCTCGCAGGTCTCGACCATGGCGTCGCGCACCGTCGACCCGGCGTTCGCGGGGAAGGAGACGAAGGGCTCGTCGGCGAGGATCCCGATGGGGATCTCGTCGAGCGCGGCGAGGTGGTGGTCGGAGGGCAGCGCGCACAGCAGCTCCTCCTCGTCGATGACCCGGTGGGCCACGCCCGGCTGGGTCACCGGGAGCCGCACGAAACCGAGGTCGAGCGAGCCGTCCGCGACCCGGTCGAGCGCGACGTTGGCGTACGTCTGGCCCTTCATGACCAGTTCGAGGGCCGGGTGCGCGGCCCGTACCGCGCGGGTGAGCCGGGGCAGTGTCTCGTGGCTGGAGGCGCCGGCGAAGCCGATGGTGACCCGGCCGAACTCCCCGCGCCCGGCGGCCTTCGCGGCCCGCACCGCCGTGTCGAGGTCGTCGAGCACCGTCCGTACGGGTTCGAGGAAGGACTCCCCCGCGCTGGTGAGGCGCACGGAGCGGGTGTTGCGCTCGAAGAGCTGGACGCCGAGCTCCTTCTCCAGCTGCCGGATCTGCTGGCTCAGCGGCGGCTGCGCCATCTGCAGCCGCTTGGCGGCCCGCCCGAAGTGGAGTTCCTCGGCGACGGCGGTGAACGCGGTGAGATGACGCAGCTCCACGAGCCCGCCCCCCTTCATCAATCAGGAGATTCATTAATCAGGAGTCTTGATCCGACCTTAATTTGGTATTGGACGGCAATCAATAGGCGCTGACACGGTAGGGCCACCCCTACGCACTCACCGAGGAGCACCGTGTCACCGAAGGTCATGTCGATGAAGGAGGCCATCGCCGCCTTCGTGCACGACGGCGCCACCGTCAGCATCGAGGGCTTCACCCACCTCGTCCCCACCGCCGCCGGACACGAGATCATCCGGCAGGGCCGCAGGGACCTCACGGTCGTCCGGATGACGGCGGACATCGTCGTGGACCAGATGCTCGCCGCGGGCTGCGTCTCGCGCCTCGTCTCCTCCTTCGTCGGCAACTCCTCCGCGGGTTCGCTCGGTGAACTGCGCCGCAGGATCGAGCGAGCGGACCCCGCGCCGCTCGCGTTCGAGGAGTACAGCCACTACGGGATGATCTGCCGCTACCTGGCCGGCTCCCAGCGCCTCCCGTTCTACCCGCTGCGCTCCTACGGCGGCAGCGACCTGCCCGGCATCAACAACGCGCTGCGGAAGGTGACTTCGCCCTACCCTGGCCCCGAAGGGGAACCCGAGCAGATCTACGTGGTCCCGCCCGTGAACCCGGACGTCACGATCATCCACGCGCAGCGCGCCGACCGTCGCGGCAACACCCAGATCTGGGGCCTCACCGGCATCCAGGCCGAGGCGGTGTACGCGGCCGACAAGGCGATCGTGGTGGTCGAGGAGCTCGTCGACGACGACGTGGTCCGCTCGGACCCCAACCGCACGCTCGTCCCTGCCCACGCCGTCGACGCCGTCGTGGTGTGTCCGCGCGGCGCGCACCCGTCGTTCGCGCAGGGCTATTACGACCGCGACAACGCCTTCTACCGCGCCTGGTCGCACATCAGCAAGGATCCTCAGCGTCTCCAGGAGTGGCTGGCGGAGTGGGTGTACGGGACGGCCGACCACGCCGAGTACGTCGCCAAGCAGGGCGAGGAGTTCTGGGAGGGACTCGCGGTCGGCGAGGCCCTCAGCGAACCGGTGAACTACGGGCGGCGACTGTGAGCGCGACACACGAGAAGGACGCGACACACGAGAAGGAACGGACCACCATGACTGCCGCCACGCCCGAGACACCCGGGGTCACCGACACGGTCACCTCTTCGGAGCTGCTCTCCGTCGTCGCCTCACGCGAACTGGCCGCCCGCCGCACGGTGTTCGCCGGAATCGGCCTCCCCACCCTCGCCACCGAACTGGCGCACCTGACGGTCGCCCCGCAGATCGAGGTCGTCTACGAGTCCGGGGTGTGCGGCGCACACCCCTCGCACCTGCCGGAGACCATCGCGGACGCCGTGCTCATCTCGGGCGCGGAGGCCGTGCTCTCGATGCCGGCCCTGTTCGGGTGTGTGCTGCAGGGCGGACACATCGACGTCGGCTTCCTGGGCGCCGCGCAGATCGACCGCTGGGGCAACCTCAACACCTCGGTCATCGGGGACTGGGAGAGCCCGTCGGTACGGCTGCCGGGATCCGGCGGCGGCATCGAGGTGATGGCCAACTCCCGTGAGGTCTTCGTCGTGATGCGCCGGCACAACCCGCGCTCCTTCACCGAGACCCTGGACTTCTGCACCACCCCCGGCCCCGACCGCGCGCTCGCCGAGGGCATCCGGCCGCTGGGCGTCGGTGTCACGCGTGTCATCACCGAGCTGGGCATCCTGGCCCGCGAGGGCGTCGGCGAGGAACTGCGGCTCACCGCCGTCCACCCCGGTGTCACCGTCGAGCAGGTCAAGGAGGCCACGGGCTGGGACCTGAAGGTGGCCGACCGCGTCGAGACGGTGGAACCGCCGAGCGCGGCGGAGCTGCGGCTGCTGCGCGAGGACGTCGACCCCGGCCGGGTCTACCTCCGCTGACCCACCCCGTACGGCACACCTCCCGAATCTGCGAAAGGACCCCAACTGCCATGCGTATCAGGATCGTCGGCGCCGGAGCCATGGGCCGCGGCATCGCCCAGTGGGCGGCGAGCGGCGGGCACACCGTCGAGCTGGGTGACGTCCGGGCGGAGGCGGTGCGCGATGCCGTCGCGTTCGTACGGTCGATGCTGGACCGCGCGGTGGCCAAGGGCCGCATGACCGCCGACGACGGGGCGGCGGCCGTGGCGCGGCTGATCCCGCTGGACGATCCCTGGGCACCGGGCCCCGACGTGGAGCTGGTGGTCGAGGCCGTACGGGAGGACCTGGACACGAAGGCGGAGGTCTTCGGGAAGCTGGAGCAGGCGCTGCCGGCCACCACCGTCTTCGCGACGAACACGTCGTCCCTGTCGGTGACGCGGATCGCCGCCTCGCTCGACGACCCGACGCGCCTCGCGGGTCTGCACTTCTTCAACCCGGTTCCGCTGATGCGGATCGTGGAGGTGGTGCCGGGCGCCGCCACCCGCCCCGAACTCCCTTCGCTCCTCATGGAGTTGGTCGAAAGCTGCGGGCATCGGGCGGTGACGGTGGCCGACACACCGGGCTTCCTGGTCAACCACGCCGGGCGCGGCCTGGTGACCGAGGCGCTCGCGCTCCTGGAGGAGTCGGTGGCGCGGCCCGTCGACATCGACCGCGTCGCGCGCGATGTACTGGGGCTGCGGATGGGTCCGTTCGAGCTGATGGACCTCACGGGGCTCGATGTCACGGCCGCGGTCATCGACTCCATCTGGCAGGGCTTCCGCCACGAGCCCCGGCTCCGCCCGTCCTACCTCACACCGAACCGGGTGACGGCGGGCCTGCTCGGCCGCAAGACCGGGCAGGGCTGGTACGCGTACGGCCTAGAGGAGTCGGGCTCCCCCGAGGAGCCGGTGACGGGCGACGCGGGCCGCCCGGTCCACGTCGCGGGCGAGGGCGGGGACGTGCAGGCCCTGCGGGACGCGCTGACGACGGCCGGCGCCTCCGTGGAGCACGACAGCCGCCCATCCGCCGAGGCCATTGCCCTCGTCCCGGTCTGGGGCACCACCGTGGCCGACGCGGTCGCCGCCCACGGGCTCCCCGCCGCGCGCACCTTCGGCGTGGACCCGCTGTCGGTGGCGAGCGGCCGCCGTGTGCTGTCGGTGACACCGGCGGCCGACCCGGCCGCCGCCCGCGACGCCCGCGCGGTCCTGGCCCGCGGCGACCACACGGTGACACTCGTCCGTGACACCGCCGGTTCGGTGGCCCAGCGCCTCCTCGCCTCGGTGGTGTCGGTCGCCGCGTCGATCGCCGAGCGCTCGCTCGCCGCCCCGGCGGACATCGACCTCGCCGTGACACTCGGCCTCGGCTACCCCGTAGGCCCGCTGGCCTGGGGCGACCGCATCGGCGCCGCCCGCATGCTGGACCTTCAGCGCTCCCTGCACACCACCACGGGCGACCCCCGCCACCGCCCGACGCGCTGGCTCACCGAACGCGCCGAGCTGGGGCTGCCGTTGACGCACCGGGGTACGAGGCCGGAGGACTGCCTGGGCTGAACCGCCGGCCGGCCATCCGGACCGTGAACCGTCCGATCCGATCCGCCCCTGCGCCCGAACATGCCCCACATCAGGGCCGGTTGGCCCGTTTCGCCAACCAGCCTGCCGTCCTACTCTCCCTGGCCTGGGGCCGCCGCGTCGGCCCTGCCCGAAACCAGGGGGGCGCGCAATGCCGACCAGCAGCCGCAAGGGCACGACGAAGGCCGCAGGCGACCGGGATCAGGGACGCGAGGGCGAGGGGCGGTTCGGGCCGCCGATCGCCGACGAGGCATCGTTCGACGCGCTGACCTCGGACCCCGGCCAGGCGGCGGCGCTCTACTTCTACCTGCACATGGACCATGTGGTGTGCGCCGCGCACCGGGTCGCGATCGCCGCGGTCGAACGCCCGCAGATGTTCACGCGGCTGCGCGAGAAGGGGTCGGCCAGTGATCTGGCCCGGCTGCGGGCCCGGTACGGTCACGACGAGCGGGTGCCCGACAGGGCCCAGCGCACCGCCGTCTACCTGGGCGCCTTCCAGGAGACGGCGTCCCGGCCGGTGCGCGACGCGGGCGGCTTCAGCTTCCCGCAGGAGCGCGACGCCCTCCTCGACGCCTGCTGCAAGTACGCCGAACGGGTCTACGACACCGGCGTCGACCTGCTGCTCGCGTCGGTGCGCAACGCCCATGTGACGCTGCAGTCCTATCTGGCGGGCCTGCACGGCGACAGCCTGGTGTGGAGCGTGGAGGAGACCCTGGGTGGGATCGCCCGGCAGCTCTCCTATCCGCTGCTGCACGACGCCGGGATCAACGCGGCGTTCGGGATCACGACTCCTCCGCACCCCGACTGGCCGTTCCGCGAGGACGCCAACGCCGACAAGCTCCTGGAGGAGATCGACCGCCAGTTCCCGCTGCCCGCCGTGGCCGGCCAGGAGGCGCCGGCACCGCTCACCCGGGCCGGCAGCAGCAACCGGCAGCGCACCGCGATCCGGGGCGCGGAGGCGATCGCCGCCGTCCTGCGGTTCCCTCCGAACGGCCCGGCCGATCAGCTGATCGACATGACCTCCAAGTGCTACCTGTGGGCTACCGCGCTACGCAGCCTCACCCCGCCGCCGGTGGCCTCCCCTGGCCCGCAGTACGCCGGGTGAGCGGCCGTGGCCGACGACGCGGAACCCAAGGAGTACGAGCGGCTGCCGATCCTCGACTTCCTGGTGGTCCGGCCGCCGCGGGCGGTCGACGCCTCGGTGCTGCGCCGCGCGTACATCCGTGACGACGCCCTTGTCCTGCGCGCGGGCAAGGCGGTGCGCGAGGACACCGATCTGCACTCGCCGAACAGCCCTTCCAGGATCGGGCGGCTGGTCTTCACCAAGGTGTGCTGCGAGCACCAGGAGCCGTCCGACGCGGCGATGCAGGACCTGTTCGACGCCCTTCTCGGCCTGCTCACCCCTCGCGTGATCGCCAATTGCCACCCTCGGGAGGCGATGGAGCCGAGCGCGCCCGTGGACCTCGCCGAGCTGGAGCGGCATGCGCATCTGAGGGTGGGTGATGTGTACTTCGTGCTGCCGGACACCCTGGACCAGATACTGGGCGTGCCTCTGGTGGCCAGGCTCAACGCGGTGCTGAAGGTGCTGCGGGCGGCGGCGGAGCAGTCGCCCGCGACGCTGCCCGCGAAGTTCCGGCAGGACCTCGACCAGGCCCTCGGTGGGCGCGTCGCACGACAGGTCGTGTACGACGGGGCCGTGCACAGCGTCGAGTTCATGGCGGCCAAGCGGGTCCTGTTCGACACCCTGTATCTGCTCTACATCCTTCGGCGGTGGGCCCCGCTCGACCTGTCGGGGATCATCGACGGGCTGCGGACGCTGCACGTCCTGGAGCACCTGGCCGGCCCATCCGTGGCCACCGGCGCCCAGTTGAGAGAGCTGCTGGCCGCGAAGCCGGTGATCCACCCGATGTTCGCGCGGTTGTTCCGCTACTGCGGCACCCCGTTCAACGAGATCAAGCCGGTGGGTGTGGCCGAACTGAAGGTCGTCAAACAGTGGCTGGTGGGCTATCGGCCCGGGGAGATCTCCGACATCCACAACGTGATGCTCGGCGAGCTGAAGAAGCGCCACCACCGGCTGCTGTCCAAGAGTGAGGACGTCTTCTCCGGCACCACCGAGGAGGACAGCGAGACGACCACCGACACCGGTTCCACCACTCGCTTCGAGGTCAAGAACGAGTGCGAGCGCGTGGTCAAGGAACAGCTCGGCGCGAACGCCAACCTGAGCCTGTCGTACGGGCAGGCGCCCAGCGTCGTCGTCAACATCGGCGGCGGCATCACCTGGAGCAGGACCCAGGACCGCACCGACAAGGCCGCCCTCAATTTCTCGCAGGAAGTGGTGAGCAAGGCGGTCAGCCGGGTGCAGTCGCGCACCGTCCAGCAGCGCTCGATGACCAAGCTGCGCGAGGTCGAGGAGCGCAACGAGCACGAGTTCCACAATGAAGAGGGCCACGGCCACGTCTCGGGCATCTACCGCTGGGTCGACAAGGAGTACTGCGCGCAGGTCTTCAACTACGGCTGCCGGATGATGTTCGAGTTCGTGCTGCCCGAGCCCTCGGCGTTCTTCGTGGATTCGCGGCTGCGGCAGCACGAGGCGGAACTTCCGTGTCTGGAGCAGCCGAAGGAGCCGGAGTACAAGAAGGTCGAGCTGTCCTTCACGCCCGACGACATCGACGCGCAGTGCTTCGCCGGGCTGCAGCAGAAGTACGGCCTGCAGAACGAGAGTTACCCAGTGGAATACAAGCGGGTGACCCTCATGAACACGGCGACGAACGAGGTGACGTTCGCCCGCAAGGACATCCCCAAGGAGCGTCACCCTCTGATCGACACCTACCAGTCCCGTGTCGAGGGTCTCGACGGCTACGAGGTGCGGACGGTCCGGCCGACCGGCGTGATCCTCTACCGCGAGCTGGACGAGTTCCCGGCCGACAAGAACAAGCACACGGCGACCTTCGACTGGAACCAGTTCACCGTGACCATGAACGGTGCGGACCTGCTGCGCTACGACGACACCGTGCTCACGATCAAGCACCACCTCTTGCACCCGCCGCAGAGCGACGTCTCGCCGCCGGCGGACGGCCCGATCCTGATGGACGGGGACCTGCTCACCCTGTCGGTCGCCCACCAGGACGTCACGGAGTACTCGGTGTCCCTGACGCTGATCCTGAAGATCGGCACGGTGAAGCTCAAGGCCTGGCAGCAGAAGATCCACACGGCCGTACGCCTCATCGAGCAGGAGCGGGTGGACCGGGAGAACCAGCAGCTGGAGCTCGACTACCGGTCCCGCCAGGTCGACTACCGCAACAAGGTCGCCGAGATGAGCTCCGTGCCGGTGGCCCAACTCCTTCGCGGCGGACCCGAATCGGTCAACCGGGAGACGATCCTCACCGAACTCAAGCGCCAGTGCCTCGCCATGATCAGCAAAGAGTTCGACGCCGACGACTCGGACGATCTGCTGACCGACGACGAGACCATGGGCAGCCGCACCGTCGACGCCGACACCATCCGGGTCAGGGTCGACGAGGACGTCTACCGGGACGAGAAGAAGAAGGAGAAGATCACCTGCGTCACCTTCTCCAACGGCCCGCGCGAGGTGACCTATCCGCTGCCGCGCCTGGAATCCTCGCGCGACAAGGGCCGGCACATCCAGTTCCTTGAGCAGGCATTCGACTGGCGGCAGATCTCGTACGTCTTCTACCCGTACTTCTGGCGCACACCGAAGCGCTGGGTCGAGCTGAGCGGCCGCACCGAGCCCACGGACCCGCACTTCGAGGCGTTCCTGCGGGCCGGCGCGGTACGGGTCCTGGTGCCGGTGTCCGAGCACTACAACGCCGACGTGGAGCACTTCCTGTGCACCCGCGAGCCCTGGTTCGGCGGGGACGCCCCAGTCATCGGCGATCAACTGTATCTGCCGATCCACGAGGAGCTGCGCCGGCAACAGGACGACCGCTACCACGCCACCCCGGAGGGGAAGCCCTGGTCGTTCGTGGTGCCGACGACGCTGGTGTACCTGCAAGGCAGCCAGGACCGACTGCCCGATCTGGCGGCCGAGCGCGCCGGCGCCGACCAGGTCGACACCAAGCAGCCGTCCGGCGGACAGGCACTGCGCAACGGTCATGGGTCAAACCCCCAGGTCAGGCCTTGATGTTCACACATGTGGAGCTGTGGCCCGATCCGGACGAGGGCCTCACCCGCGGGCCGGATCCGTTCACACTGCCGAGCGCGGAGGACGACTCCACGCTGATCGGCCGGCTGAAGCGGCTGTACCTCGTGCGGCTGCGCCAGTACGAGGTACAGCTGCGCGACGCCTTCCGGAAGGCGGCCGGGTCCGCCCACCTCCGCGGGCTGCCACAGGAGTCCGGATATCCCGAGGTGCCGGTGGCCGGCCGCGAGGAGGTCGTCGTCTTCGACCGCGACCTCTACCGCCAGCTGTTCGACCTCTACACCTACCAGGGCTGGACGGCGATCACCGCCGTGGCCGATGCCATCGAGGACCGGCTCACCGCCGAGGACCGGCCGCTGGCGCTTGCTCAGGAGTTCTTCCGCTTCACCCAGCGGGTGCTGTATCTGCTGATCCGGCAGGAGCTGATCGAGATCGAACGGCTCGCGGCGGAGCGACTCACCCTGCAGCTGTCCCACGTAGCGTCCGAACTCGCCGCGGCCTGGAAGCACTTCGGCTTCCACCGCATCAAGGTCGACGTTCCGCTCGGCTACTACGCCACCATCGCCGGGAAGGCGTGGGCCTTCAAGGATCCGGGCTGTGCCGAAGCCGTTTACAAGGCGATGCGGACGGCCCACGCCCAGCGCAAGAAGTGCGACGCGCTCGTCGGCGACAAGGAGCAGCAGCCAGGTGAGGCGGCCCGGGCCGCCCTGGAACTGTACGAGTCGATGCGGCGGGTGATCCACCTCAACGCCCCGCTCGCGCTGCTCGCCCTCAACAGCATGGAGGACGACACCAAGCGCTGGCAGATGGAGCACCTCATCGGCCGCACGCTCAAGGAGTTCCTGGACCGGGCCGACCGGCTCGGCGAGGGCATCGACGCCGGGCGCAGCATCTCCTCCGCCGTGCTGCGGGGCGCCGGCCCCCGCTGGGAGGACGGCCTGCCGGTGACCGTCGACAACATTTCCGAGGTCGTCATCGAACCCCCCGGTCCGGAGGCCGCACTCATCGACTGGGCGCTGGCCCGGCTGGGCCCTTCGGCCGCCTACTTCCCGCTGGTCTGCGACTCGATGCTCGACACCCTGGCGGAGACGGGTGTGGTGCGCCGCGACAGCTTCACCCGTGTCGTCCGCCAACACTACGTGGCCGTGCTGCGACCCGAACTCGAGGAACGCCGCAAGTCGTCCGCTCTGTGGGAGGGTTTCTGGTCGACCTTCAGCAAGCTCGCCTCGGCCATTTCTCTGGTCCTGCTCTTCACTCCGGCAGCGGAGATCGCCCCGGGCGCGGTGACCGCGGCCCGGATCGCCGACGCGATCCTCCTGGCGCACACCCTGCACACCGTGACCGGACAGCTGTCGATGCTCGACGAGATCCTGTCCACGCTGCTGATGCGGCCGAACGCGCTCGCGCTGCCCGCGCTGGCCCGCCTCGGT
This sequence comes from Streptomyces sp. NPDC002795, assembly GCF_042888725.1. Lineage (NCBI taxonomy): Bacteria > Bacillati > Actinomycetota > Actinomycetes > Kitasatosporales > Streptomycetaceae > Streptomyces > Streptomyces sp. NPDC002795. Next base: position 568,179 of record NZ_JBIAQB010000003.1, on the reverse strand, counting down.
GAACTGCGGGCGTACCGCGCTCAGTACATCGACAACGTCGACGAGAGCCTGCTGCTGTTCGTGTTCTCCCTGGGGCCGGGTCAGTGGGCCGAGGTCAGGCCGCTGCTCGAACTGCACGGCTACTACGGGGATCTGCGCACGGTACTCGGCCTGTAGACATCGCGAGCACCGGCCGGGAGGTGGGCTCAGGGCCATGGGCGGCAAGAAGTTCAGCCTGGACGGCATGCTCCATAAGGCATGGCTGCACAACACGTCGCTGCTCCAGGGCCTCGGCGCGCCACCCCTCGGCACCGTGACCAAGCCCGGTGTGCTGCACTTCGCCTCGGTGCTGCGGGAGGCCCGCACGGTCCTCGGCCCGCACCAGGCGTACCTGGCGCCAACCCAGCACCAGCTCCAGGTACGGGCCAAACTCGCCGACGCCAGCGAAGCACTTCACATCGACCCCAAGCGCGTGCATCTCGTGAACCACCTGGGCGTCGCCGACTGGTTCCTCAACCTGATGCACCGGGTGGACTATCCCGCGTACACCGCCCCCGAGCTGCGCGCCAAGTGGCAGGGGTTGCGGGGCGTCTTCGGTGGGGAGGGCTTCGAACTGCTCTCCCACGGCCACGAGAAGCTGCACATCACGCTCGACCGGCTCGCCGCCAAGGAGCGATGGGCCATGAACCAGCTGGTCGACGACGTCAAAGACCCCTCCAAGCAGCTGGTCGACGCCCGCGGTACCCCGGTCACCGACCTCTCCGGAAGCTTCGGCCCGCCGATGCTCGCCCTGGACATCTGGATCCATCAGCCCGGCGGCCGCAAGGTCAAGTTCGTGGACACCGCGCGCACGTCGTACTTCATGCCGTCGGACCAGGTGATCGACACGCTCTATCTGGGGCTGCTGAGCGGCGCCGAGATCAAACTGCCCGGCGCCGCGCTTTCGGTGGGCCCGCAGATCGCCCGTATCCAGGACCGCTTCAGCAAAATCCTGGCAGTCGAGATGACGGTGCCCGGCCAGTTCAAGTCAGCGGTGTTCTTCCCGGAGCAGATCTTGTTCAACGGGGCCGGCACCAAGTACTCGGCGATCGCCCCAAGGGGCATCCCGGGCATGCTGGCGCACGACGTCCGCACCACGACCTCCCTCAAGGGTGGGCCGCTCGACTTCGACCAGTACTACATCAACGTGGACGTCCACCAGCTGATGTTCATGATCGACCTCCTCTTCACGATATGAACCGCCTGCCCCGCCTGCGCTACCAGTCGTGCACACCCCCGTCCCGCAGCCGGTTCACCGGCAGGTACCTGCGCTCGTACGGGAAGCGCTCGGCGGCCTTCTCGTCGAAGTCGACGCCGATGCCGGGGCGGCCGCCGGGGTGCATCAGGCCGTCCTCGAAGGTCCAGGACGTGTGGAACACCTCCTCGTAGCCGGGGAGATGGGCCATGTACTCCTGCATGCCGAAGTTCGGTATCGACAGGTCGAGGTGGAGCGCCGCGGCGAACGACGCCGGGGAGAGGTCGCCCGCGCCGTGCGAACCGGAGCGCACCCCGTACAGCTCCGCGAGCGAGAAGATCCTGCGCAGGTGGGTGATGCCGCCCGCGTGGGAGACGGAGGCGCGGATGTAGTCGATCAGCCGGTTGGTGATGAGGTGCTGGCAGTCCCAGATCGAGTTGAAGATCTCGCCGACCGCGAGCGGTGTCGTGGTGTGCTGCCGGATGAGGCGGAAGGCCTCCTGGTCCTCGGCCGGGGTGGGGTCCTCGATCCAGAACATGCGGTACGGCTCAAGGGACTTGCCGAGCCGGCCCGCCTCGATCGGGCTGAGCCGGTGGTGCACGTCGTGCAGCAGTTGGAAACCGTAGCCGAACTCCTCGCGGACGGCGGCCATGTACTCCGGCACGAAGTCCAGGTAGGCGCCGGTGTCCCAGACCTCCTCGGTCGGCAGATCGCCGTCGGCGGGCTCGTAGGTGTCTCCGTCGCCCTTGCGCATGCCGTAGACGCGTTCCAGTCCGGGCACCGCCGCCTGGGCGCGGACCGCGCGGAAGCCCTTGTCGCGGAACCGACGTACGTCGTCGAGGAGTTCGGGGATCGTGTTGCCGCTGGCGTGGCCGTAGACGGTGACACCGTCGCGGGCGGCGCCGCCGAGCAGCTGGTAGACGGGCAGGTTCGCGACCTTGCCCTTGATGTCCCACAGGGCGACGTCGACGGCGGCGATCGCGGTCATGGTGACCGGCCCGCGCCGCCAGTAGGCACCCTTGTACAGGTACTGCCACAGATGCTCGATGCGGGCCGGGTCCTTGCCGATGAGCGTGGGGCAGACGTGGTCGCGCAGGTAGGAGGCGACGGACAGCTCGCGGCCGTTGAGGGTGGCGTCGCCGATGCCGGTGACACCGTCGGAGGTGGTGATCTTCAGGGTGACGTAGTTGCGGCCGGGGCAGGTGACGAAGACCTCGGCGGAGGTGATGGTGGAGGACATGCGGAGCCCTTCTCTCGGGAGGCGTCGTGGTGTGGTGTCTCGGGCTCAGATGCGGGCGGCGCGCAGTGCGGCTTCGGCCCCGTGTGCGTCCAGGGTCCGGGCGGACTCGGCGACGGCGTCCGCGAACTCGGCGTGCTGGGCCACCAGTTGGGGCAGCAGCCCGCCTTCGGCGAGCAGTAGGCGGGCCTTGCCATCGGGGCCGCTCGCGCGGGACGCGAGGGCGGTGAGGCGGGCGCGGGCGCCGTCGTGGACGGTGCCCAGGCTCCGCTCGTCGTACGCGCCGTCGGCCGTGAACACGCGCACGTACGCGGCGAAACCGAGCGCGAGCACGCGCGGCACGCGTCCCGCGGCCAGTGACTCGGTGAGGGTTCCGGCCCAGCGCACGGGGATCTTCAGGGAGCCGTCGGAGCCGACCTGGGCGGTGCGGTGGCCGAGTGCCGGGTTGGCGAAGCGGTCGAGGAGTTCGCCGACGTAGGCCGCGCCGGGCATGCCCGCGGGTTCGGGGACGGTCGGCAGGATCTCCTCACGCATCGCGAACTCGACGGCGCCGCCAAGGAGTTCATCGCCCACGGCCCGGTCGATGGAGCGGTGGCCGCGCAGCAGTCCGAGGTAGGCGAGCAGAGAATGGGCGCCGTTCAGCAGGCGCAGCTTCATCAGCTCGTACGGCGCCACGTCCTCGGTGAACACCGCGCCCGCCTTCTCCCACGCGGGACGCCCCGCGCGGAAGTCGTCCTGCATCACCCACAGTTTGTACGGTTCGGCGGGCACCGGCACGGTGTCACGGACGCCGAACGCGCGGGCGACCATGTCGCGGTGCTCGTCGGTGGTGGCGGGCGCGATCCGGTCGACCATGCTGTTCGGCGTCGACACGGAGGCGTCGGCGTACGCCTGGAGGTCCTCGCGCTCGGCGACAGGCAGCGCGGCGATGAACTCGTCGAGCAGGGACCGGAGTTGGCGCCCGTTGTCCATGAGGTTGTCGCAACTGAGGAGCGTCACGGGCGGGGCGCCCGTGCGTAGCCGCTGTTGCAGCCCGCGTGCGATCAGGCCGAGCGCGGTGCGCGGTGTGCCGCCCGCGAGGTCGGCGCGGACGATCGGGTCGTCGAGGTCCAGGCGGCCGTCGGCGCCGAACGTGTAGCCCTTCTCCGTGACCGTGAGGGAGACGATGCGGGTGGTGGCGGCGCCGATGGCGGCGACCACGTCCGCGCCCTGCCCGTCGGCGACAAGTCCCTTGTGGTGCACGCCGGGCACGCCCGCGGCGACGGCGCCGTCGCGGTGCAGGGTGAGCACGGTGTAGAGGTCGTCCTGCGCGGCCATGCCCTCGATCACCGGCCGGGGGCGGTTGCCGGACGTGGTGGACACACCGGTGATCCCCCACGGCCCGTCGGTGTGCCGCAGCGCGTCGGCGGTGTACACGGCCTGGTGGGCGCGGTGGAAGTTCCCGAGCCCGAGGTGGACGATGCCGGGGGCACCCTCAAGCCCCGCTCTGGGACGAGAGGCAGCGGGGTATGGGGCAGAGCCCCAATCTCTTCCAGCCCCCGCGGCGCTTGAGCAGGCCAACGCAGCCCGTCCCAGCCGCGGCAGACCGCGCCGATCGGAGCCGGTCACACAACCACCCCGCCGGGCATAACAAGCACCTTCATCTGCGTACGGTCGACCAGCGCGGAGCGCAACGCCTCGTCGGCCCGCTCCAGCGGGAACTCGGCGGTGACCAGCTCTTCGAGGCGTACGCGGCCGGCCCCGGCGAGCCGCACGGCCGCCGCGAAGTCCCCTGCGGCGTACCGGAAGGAGGTGAGCAGGGACATCTCCTGGCGCTGCATCCAGGCCAAAGGGAGTTCTGTCTCCGGGCGGTTCGGGTTGCCGACGACGACGGCGGTGCCGCCGGGACGCAGTGCGCGGATCCTGGAGACCAGTGCGGGTCCTACGCCGGAGCAGTCCAGGACGGTGTCGTAGCCGTCCGGGTCGGCGAGCGCGTGTGCCCGGTCGGGGTCGGGGGTGAGCGCGGTCGCGTCGATGGTCTCGGCGCCGAACCGGGCCACGAACTCACGCCGCGCCGGGGCCACATCGGACACGGTCACCAGGGCTCCGCAGGCGGCGGCGACCTGGGCGACGAGCACACCGATCGGCCCGGCGCCGGTGACCAGGACCCGCTCGCCGGGCGCGACGCCGGCGCGACGCACGGCGTGCACGGCGACCGCGAGGGGTTCGACGAGCGCGCCCAGCCTCACGTCCATGCCCTCGGGCAGTGGGTGCACGAAGTCCCTTGGTACGGCGATGAGTTCGGCCAGCGCGCCGTTCGTGGGAGGTGAGCCGAAGCAGGTGCCCTTCGGGCACAGGTTGTAGCGCCCGGCCCTGCACAGCGCGCAGCGCCCGCAGGGGTGTGCGGGTTCGATGGCCACGGGCGTGCCCTCGGGCAGGTCGTCCGTGCCCGCGCCGCGGCCGATGACGTACCCGGACGGCTCGTGGCCGAGGACGGTCGGCTGCCGCAGCACGTTCGGCCCGTTCTCGCCGTGCTCGTAGTAGTGCAGATCGGAGCCGCACAGACCGACGGCGCGGACGGCGACGAGCACCTCACCGTCGCCCGGCTCGGGCACTGAACGGTCCTCTACGCGCAGGTCCTTGGGCCCGTGCAGCACGGCGGCGCGGTGCGTGGTGATGGTGGTGGTCACGAGGGCGCTCCTTTCTGGGGGTGTCGAACGACGGGACGACGGGATCCAACGCCCTAGCGAACCGGCAGCGGTTCGACGCGCTTGATGACGAACGCGTAGGTCAGGGCGCCGACGATCGACAGCGCGCCGGAGACCAGCAGCGGCACCAGGTACGAACCGCCGGATGCCGCCAGCAGGAAGCCGGTGACGATCGGGCCGAGGGCGCCCGCGACGTTCGAGGCGAAGTTCTGGATGCCGGCGAGGGAGGCGACATGGCCTGCGGTGGGCGCGACGTCGGCGGGCAGCGAGGCGACGGACGCGGTGGCGAAGGTCAGCGAGGCGTAGCTCAGGGAGAGCAGCGCGAGCGCGCCGGACGCGGTCGGTACGACGACGGCGAGCGCGATGACGGACGAGCACAGGGTGCCGGAGATGAGGCAGGTCTTGCGGACCTTGGTGGTGGACCAGCCCTTGCGCAGCAGCCGGTCGGCCGTGTAGCCGCCGAGCAGTGAGCCCACGATGGCGACGAGGCCGGGGACGGTGCCGAAGAAGCCGAGCGAAAGGAGGTCGAAGCCGCGCTCGTCGACGAGGTAGCTGGGGAACCAGGTGATGAAGAAGTAGATGACGTAGTTGAGGCAGAAGAAGCCCAGCATCATGCCCCAGACCGTCCGGTACCGGAACAGGTCGCGCCAGCGCACCTTGGGCGCGTCCGCCTTCTCGGCAGGTGTCTCCTCGATGCGCGCGCCGCCGGCCTCGATGTACTCGCGCTCCTCCGCGCTGAGCCTCGGGTGGTCGGCGGGCTCGTGGTAGAGCCGCCACCAGCCGATGATCCACAGGAATCCGAGCAGTCCGCAGACGACGAAGGCGACCCGCCAGTGGAAGACCGAGACCAGCATGGTGACGAGCGGCAGGGCGATGGCGGTGCCGACGCGGGCGCCGTTGTCCCACACACTGTTGGCGAGGGTGCGCTCGTGCCGCGGGAACCAGCGCGAGACGGCCTTCGCGGGCGCCGGGTACCCCGCGGCCTCGCCCGCGCCGAGCAGCATCCGCGCCCCGATGAGCGAGCCGACACCGCGCACCAGGCCCATGCCGATGGTGGCCACCGACCACCAGATCGCGCCGAGCGCGAAGACCCGCTTCACGCCGTACTTGTCGAGAAGCGCACCGGCGGGCAGCTGGCAGATCGCGTACGTCACGAAGAACGCGCTGAGGACGAAGCCCTGGGTCTCGGGGCCTATGTGCAGGTCCTTGGACATGGCGGGCAGTGCGACGCTGAGGGTGGAGCGGTCGAGGTAGTTGACCGCGAGGCCGCCGAAGCAGAGCACGGCGATGCCCCAACGGACGTTCTTGCCGCGGCCGCGGGGGCGAGGTGGCGGGGTCGTGCCGGACTGCGTCGTCACCTCGGTGTCGGTGACGGGGTGGCTGGTCATCGTTGACCTCCGGTCGGGGGCGGGCCTGTCACTTTCTACCTGCGCAGCTACTTACATACAAGGCTTGTATGTAAGAATTTCCGCAGCTGAGGTGAGAAGGTGACGGCATGCGGGACGAGCAGCGACGAACCATGAAGACGACACGACGCACGGCGGAGGCGGCGCCGCCCAGGGAGTCGAACCGGGCACGGGTGCACGCGCTGCTGCGCTCGCGCATCACGTCCCTCGCACTGCTGCCGGGCGCCCCGCTGTCGGAGAACGAACTCGCCGCGGAACTCGACGTCAGCCGCACCCCGGTGCGTGAGGCGCTGATCCTGCTCGGCGAGGAGTCGCTGGTCGACATCTTCCCGAAGCTCGGCACGTTCGTCTCACGGATCAGCGTCGACGCCGTCCTGGAGGCCCAGTTCATGCGCGAGGCGCTCGAACTGGCCGCGCTGCGCGAGGCGGTGCAGCGGGCCGACGGCGAGGACATCGCCGCGCTGCGCGCGATTCTGGACGCCCAGCGCGCCGCGTTCGAGGCGGCGGACGACGATCTGTTCTTCGAGCAGGACGAGGCGTTCCACCGCCGCCTGATGGAGGCCAGCGGCCACCGCACACTGTGGCGCACGGTCACCACCGCCAAGGCCCACCTCGACCGCGCCCGCCGGCTGAGCCTGCCGCTGCCCCGCCGTATCGAGCACCTCATCGACGAGCACAAGGCGGTGGTCGACGCCCTCGAACTGCGCGACGCACCACGGGCCGAGCAGGCGCTGCGCGGTCACCTGCAGATCGTGTTCGCCGACATCGGCACCATCCAGGCCGAGCGCCCCGAACTCTTCGTAGACATCGGGGAGTTGCCCCCGCCCAGCAGGCCCCGCGCCCACCCCGGTGTGCGCGCCTGAGCACTCAGGGGGTGCGCCGCAGCCCGTCCAGGGTGAGGTCGAGGAGCCGCTCGGCCTGGGCGCGCTGATCCGGCTTCGCCGAGGTGAGGGCGATCCCGGCGAGGGCGGCGAAGATGTCGCTCGTGGGGATGTCGGAGCGGATCACCCCGGCCTCCTTGCAGGCCTCCATCAGCTCGGCGATGGACGCCTCGATCATGTCCCGGCTGTGCCCGTACGGATTGCCGCCCTCGGCTGCCATGGCGCGCAGGGCGTCGGCCATGCCGTACTTCGCGCTCGCGTAGTCCATGAAACGGCGGGTCCACGCGCGCAGGGCCTCGTACGGCGGGTGCGCCTCGAGCAGTCCGGTGGCCGCCTCGCAGAGCTGGGCCACCTCGTTGCGGTAGGCCGCCTCGATCAGGGCCTCACGGGTCGGGAAGTTGCGGTACAGGGTCGCGCTGCCGACGCCCGCGACCTTGGCGATGTGTTCGAGGCCGGCGTCGAGCCCGTCCTCGGTGAACACCCGCACCGCGGCGGTCAGAATCTTCTCCCTGTTGCGTCGCGCGTCCGCTCTCAGCGGCCGCTGAGTACCTCGGTCCATCGCCGGCTCCCCTTCGTGCCCACTTGCTAAGTGGAGGCTACCCCACTTACGGTCACACCATCAGCCTAAGTGGGGGATCCCCCACTTCCACTCCGGGGGCACGGCCTCGGCCTGCCCACACCCACCCCTTCAGAAGGACACACCAATGTCGGGAATCGAAGGCAAAGTCATTGCGATCACAGGCGCCGGCAGCGGCATCGGCGAGGCCACGGCCCTGCTGCTCGCGGAACGCGGCGCGAAGGTCGTCCTCGGAGCGCGCCGCACCGAACGCCTGGAGGCGCTGGCATCCCGCATCGAGAAGTCCGGCGGCCAAGTCGTCTGGATTCGCACCGATGTGACGGTCCGCCAGGACCTCGCGTCACTGGTCGAGTTGGCGCGCAGCCGCTTCGGCAGGCTCGACGCGCTCGTCAGCAACGCCGGGATCGGACCGATCTCCCCACTGGACGACCTGCGCGTCGAGGACTGGGAGAACATGATCGACGTCAACTTCAAGGGCGTGCTGTACGGGATCGCTGCCGCGCTGCCGGTCTTCCGGGAGCAGGGCTCGGGCCACTTCGTGAACGTCGTCTCCACCGCCGGTCTGCGGATCGTCCCGACGCAGGCGGTGTACGCGGCCACCAAGAACGCGGTGCGCACTCTCTCCGAGGGTCTGCGCCAGGAGGCCGGTGACAGTCTGCGGGTGACGGTCGTCTCGCCGGGCATGACCCGTACGGAGTTCGCGGATCACATCGCGCCGGAGGTGAAGGACCGGATCACCTCGTCCATGGCCGACATCGGCATCCCGCCGGAGTCCATCGCGAACGCCATCGCCTTCGCCGTCGAGCAGCCGGCCAATGTCGACGTGGGTGACATCGTGGTGCGGCCTACCGCGCAGGGGTAGGGCCCTTCTGACGGATCAGGCTGGACGCGGACGGCGTCCACGTGCGGTGCAGGCGAGTGGGTTCTGGTGCGTGCAGCCGCAAGGCGGAGGAGGGCGTCAACGCGGAGCGTTGGCAACCGACGACAACGCAGCAGATGTGCGTGCCACGGCCCGCGACTCCGGCAAGATCCGTCAGAAGGGCCCTGGTTGACGCGACTGCCTGTTAGCGTGCGGCGATGGAAGAACTGGGACTCACCGGCTGGCCGCCCGAGCCGGTCAGGACCGAGAGGCTCGTGCTTCGCGGGTCCGAGGCCCGGGACCGTGCCGCGTTCGTCGAGCTGCTCGCCTCGTCGGAGGTGCACACCTACCTCGGCGGGCCCCGGCCGCGTGCAGCACTGGAGCGCGAGTTGCCCGGAGTGCCTGAGCGGTGGCCCGGGAGCTTCGTCGTCGAGCTCGACGGGGCGATGATCGGCCAGATTCTGCTCCGGAGGGCTCCGGCACACCAACGCCCGGCCGCCGCGGGGAAGGCCGATCTCGGCTATCTGTTCCTGCCGCGGGCCTGGGGACTCGGGTACGCGTCCGAAGCGTGCGCGGCGGCACTGGACTGGCTCGCCGACACCCTTCCCGGCGAACCCGTGGTGCTCACCACCCAGACCGCCAACACCAGCTCGATGCCCCTCGCGGCGAAGCTCGGCTTCGCCGAGGTCGAGCGGTTCGAGGCCTGGGGTGCCGAGCAGTGGCTCGGCATGCGGGCCCCGGTCGCGCCGTCCGGCTGAATTCCCTGCCCCCTCCCCACACCCGCGCAACTTCTCCTCCACACCAAAGGGTTGACCCCGCCCCGCTTCCTGCTTACGGTGCTCGCACCCCGAAGGTATATCGATATACCAACGCGACAGGAGGCCTCCCGCCTTGCGCTCCCCGATGAATCGACGCGGCTTCATGGCTCTGGGTGCGGGCCTTGCGGCGGTGCCCGCGCTCAGTGCGTGCGGCGCCTATGGCTCCGACCCCGACACCCTGGTGCTCCACAGCCAGATGGGCGGGAACGCGCCCGGCTCCCCCACGTTCCGCGCGGTGGTGAACCAGTTCCGCAAGGAAAACCCGGACATCACCGTGAAGAACCTGATCAACGGCGATGACCTCGGGCAGGTGTACGAGACCTCGCGGCTCGCGCGCGCCGAGGCCGATGTCGTGATGGTCAACCTCTACGACAAGACACTGTCGTGGACCGAGGTCGGCGCCACCGTTCCGGTCGGCGGCTACCTCGACGACTGGGGGCTGCGCGAGCGCGTCATCCCGAAGGCGGTCACCGAGTGGACCGACGGTCAGGGGCGGCTGCGCGCCTTCCCCTACATCGGGACGAACTGGCCGATCGCCTTCAACCACGCCCTCCTTGAGCGCGCCGGGGTCGACGCCCCGCCGACCACGTCCGACGAACTCGTCGCCGCCGCACGGAAGTTGCGCGGCAAGGGCATCACCCCGTTCACGGTGGGCGGCAACGACTGGACGGGGCAGAAGCTGCTCGCCCAGATCATCCAGACGTTCCTGACCCCGGCCGAGGCCCGACACCTGTACCGCACCGGCGACTTCAGCGGCTCGCGCGGCGCACAGGAGGGCATCGGGTACTTCGTGGATCTCCGCGACGCCGGGGTGTTCGCCGACAAGGCGCAGGGACTCACGTCGGACGCGATGACGACGCAGTTCAACACGGGGCACGCGGCCATGCAGTCGGCGATGTCGTCCGCCCTCGCCAGCGTCCCCGACAACGTTGTCAAGAGCACTTCGGTAGGCGGCTTCCCGCTCACCGAAGGGGCCGCGCGGAAGAAGCCGACGATCCTGCGCACGTACACCGTCTCCGGCTTCTGGGTCAGCCCGAACGGCGTGAAGAAGATCGGGACGGTGGAGCGGTTCATCCGGTTCATGTACCGGCCGGATGTCGTGGGGCGGTTCGTCACGGAGGGAGGTCGTGACATGTCGGTGGTGACCGACGCGCTGAGCAAGGACTTCCCGCTGGTGGCGAAGGCGCAGCAACTCGGCGACTCGGTCGATCAGGTGGTGCTGCCGGACCAGTACATCCCGTCCGTCGCCGCGCAGCCGCTGATCCAGGCGACGTCGATCGCCTTCACCCCCGGTACCTCCGCGCGCGCCATCCGCAGCGCGCTGGAATCCGCGTACCGCTCCGCGTGAGCCCGCCCGCCGAGAACGCCGAGAACGCCGAGAACGGAAGTCGCCCCCGATGACGATCACAACGCCTCGGCCCGCCGTCACCGCGGGCCGGGCCCCCACCCCCGTAAAGCCCAGCGGCGGCCGCAAGCGCCAGGGCAGCACGATCCTCGCGCTGCCCGCGCTCGTCTGGTATCTGCTGTTCATGGTCGGCCCGATGGTCGCGATCTTCGTGATCGCGGCCCTGCACTGGCCGGGCATGCTCCAGCCGGTGTCCTTCGCGGGCCTCGACAACTTCCGTACGGTGTTCGCCGATCCGGCCTTCTGGGCGGCCGTGCGCAACACGGCGGTCCAGCTGGTGATCGCGCTGCCGGTGATGATCGTGTGCGCGTACATGATCGGCTACTACGTGGCGCAGAAGCCGCCGGGCCATCGCGTCATCCGGTACCTGCTGTTCGTGCCCGGCCTGATCTCGACGCCGGCGAAGGCGATGGTCTTCTACGCCGCCCTCTCCCCCGACGGCCTGCTCAACGGCGCCCTTTCGGGGCTCGGCCTCGACTCGCTGACCGACGCCTGGCTGGCCAGTCCCTCGACGGCCCTGTACTGCCTGATCGCCATGGACATCTGGGCGGGCATCGGGTTCACCGCCGTGCTGTTCGCGGCGCGTCTGTCCAGCGTTCCCGAGGACCTCGGTGAGGCGGCGCAGTTGGACGGGGCGGGGCACTGGCGGACGATGTGGCGCATCCACTTCCCGGTCGTGCGGGACTACGTGGGTGTGGTGACGATGCTTCAGTTGCTGTGGACGCTGTTCGGTTCGGCGCAGAACGTGCTGCTGCTCACCCAGGGCGGCCCCGGCACCTCCTCGACGACGCTGTCCTTCCTCGTCTACCAGAAGGCGTTCATCGAGGCGGACCTCGGATACAGCCAGGCCGTGGGCGTGATCCTGTTCCTGTCAGGGCTCGTGGGCCTGCTGACCATCCGCCGTGTCTTCCGCGCCAGCCACTGAAGTCTGAGCCGATCGGAGCTGTTTTCCCATGAGCGTTCCCATGAGCAAGAGTCATGCGAAGTTCGGCCGGTCGTGGTGGCCCGCGCACATCCTGGTGTGGGGGTACGCGGTGGTGCTCGCGGTGCCGCTGTACTACTTCGTCGTCTCGGCGTTCAAGTCCAATGACGCGATCTTCGGCAGCCCGCTGGCGCCGCCGACCTCACTGGGCCTCGACAACTTCACGACGGCTTTCCGGACCGCGGGCCTGGGCACGGCGGTTTTCAACTCGGCCCTGGTGACCGTGGTGGCGCTCGTCCTCACTCTGGGGCTCGCGATCCCCGCGGCCTTCGCGCTGGCCCGTTCGGAGGGCCGGCTCGCGTCGGTGATCGAGAAGGTTTTCTCGCTCGGGTTCCTGATCCCGACGTTCGCCGCCCTGTTCCCGACGTTCCTGCTCTCGGCCGCGGCCGGCCTGTTCCACACCCGTACGTTCATGGTGCTGCTGCTCCCGGCGACGGCGCTGCCTCTGTCGGTGGTGATCCTGGTGCAGTTCATGCGGACCATCCCGAAGGAGATGGAGGAGGCGGCGCGGATGGACGGTGCCTCGACCTTCGCGGTGTTGCGTCACATCTATACGCCGATGTGTCTGCCCGGCATCGCCACGGTGCTCCTCCTCAACTTCCTGAGTTTCTGGAACGAGTACCTGTACTCCCTCGTCATCATCGGCCCCGACCCGGATCTGCGGACCGTCCAAGTCGCCCTGCCCACCCTGAAGTCGGTGACAGGCACGGACTACGGTGTGCTGACGGCGGGCACCGTGCTCACCCTCGTCCCGGTGTGGGTCGTGTACACGGTGCTGCAGAAGAGGATGCAGTCGGCGCTCGTCAGTGGGGCGGTGAAGATGTGAGTGTGCCGAAGACGGGCAGGCGTCCCACCATCAAGGACGTGGCGGCCGAGGCGGGGGTGTCTCCGGCCGCGGTGTCGAAGGTGTTCAACGGCACGGGCCGGATCTCCGAGCAGACCCGCCGCCGTATCCAGGACGCGGCCGCGAGTCTCGGCTGGTCGCCGAACGCGGCGGCCAGCGCCCTGCGCCGCTCCCGCAGCCACACCGTCGCCCTCGTGGTGCGCCGCCCCAGCGACGTGCTGGGCACGGACCCGCACTTCAGCGAGCTGATCAACGGTCTGGAGAGCGAGCTCGCGCCGCGTGGCTACGGTCTGCTCCTTCATCTCGTCGCGGACGTCGACGAGGAGGGCCGGCTGTACGAGCGGCTCGCCGCCGAGGGCCGCGTGGACGGCGCGGTGCTCACGGAGAGCCGTACCGACGACCCGCGCCCGACCCAACTGCGGCGCCTGGGACTGCCGTTCGTGCTGCTCGGCGGCCCTGACGGGGTGATGCTCAGTCGGCAGGAGACCGGTGTCACGGAGGCCGTGGAACATCTGCTCGCGCTCGGCCACCGGCGGATCGGCTATGTGTCCGGTCCGCCGGAGCTGGTCCACTCCGGGTTCCGGCAGGGTGTGTTGACCGATGTGCTCGCCCGGTCCGGGCTCGCCCCGGCCGCCGTGATCCCCACGGACTTCGGTGCCGAGGCCGCGATCGCCGCCACGGAGCGGCTCCTGGCCCTCTCCCCCCGCCCCACGGCGATCGTCTACGCCAACGACTCGATGGCGATGTGCGGCATCGGCGCCGCCCAGCGCGCGGGCCTGTCGGTCCCGGGCGACCTTTCCGTCATCGGCTACGACGACCTGCCGCTCGGCCGCTGGCTGCACCCACGTCTCACCACCGTCGACCAACGGGTGACCTTGGTGGGCGCGGCGGCCGCGCGGGTGCTGCTCGCGGAGGTCGGCGAGGAGGGCGTGCCCGCGCCCGAACTCACCGAACGCCCCCGGCTCGTCGTACGGGAGTCGACAGGTCCGGCCACCTCGTAGGCCCAACTCACCTCGCGTTTCTACCTTTTCGGCACCATCTTCTGGAGCATCATGCGTCGCCACAGCGCCCAGCTGTCCCACCACCCGTCCGTTCTCCCCTGGCTCGGCACCAACTACTGGTCCCGCACGGGCGGCCCGCTGATGTGGCGGAACTACGACCCGGCCGTCGTACGCGAGGAACTCACGGTCCTCCGCGACCACGGCCTGAACATGACCCGCTCGTTCTTCTACTGGCCCGACTTCCACCCGGAGCCGCACCGTATCGACGAGCAACTCTGCGACCACTTCCGGGACTTCCTCGACGCGCACGAGGAACTCGGTATGGGTTCGGTGCCCACCTTCATCGTCGGGCACATGTCCGGCGAGAACTGGGACCCGGCCTGGCGCGGCAATCGCGACCTGTACGAGGACGTGTGGATGGTCGGCCGGCAGGCGTGGTTCGCGAGTGAGATGACGCGACGGTTCAAGGACCATCCGGCGGTGACCGGCTGGCTGATCACCAACGAGATGCCGGGGTACGGCCGGATCTACCAGGTCGACCCGCCGTCCTCCGACGTGGTGACGGCGTGGGCGCAGTTCATGTGTCAGGCCGTGGTGGCGGCTGGCGCGACGCAGCCGGTGTCGCTGGGCGACGGTGCGTGGGGCATCGAGGTCACCGGCAAGGACAACGGTTTCTCGCTGCGTGACACCGACCCGTACGTGGACTTCGTCGGCCCGCACGTCTATCGCTCGGACACGGACCGGCCGCGCCAGCACTACCGGGCCGCGTTCGAGTGCGAGCTGGCGGCGGTCGCCGGGAAGCCGGTGATCCTGGAGGAGTTCGGTGTGTCCACGGACACCGTGTCCGCGCGCAACGCTGGTGTCTACTACCGTCAGACCCTGCACAATTCACTGCTCGGCGGTGCGACGGGCTGGATGGCGTGGAACAACACGGACTACGATGACCTGTGGGAGCAGTCGCCGTACGACCACCACCCGTTCGAGATGCACTTCGGGATCACGGACAGTGCGGGCCTCCCGAAGGAACCGCTGCGTGAACTCGCCGCTTTCGCCGATGTGTTGAAGACCGTGGACTTCCCGCGCTGCCGGCGCACGGACGCGGGCGCGGCGCTCGTCGTCCCGGCGTTCCTGGAGAAGGGCTACCCGTACAGCCGCCCCGCCGACCGGCCACTCATCTTCTCCTCGCTGCACCAGGGTTACGTCGCCGCGCGCGGCGCGGACCTCCCGGTGGGGATCGTCCGCGAGGTCGACGGGCTGCCGGAGGCCGGTGACGTCCAGCTGTATCTGCTGCCGTCCACACGGCAGTTGACGACGCGTACGCGGCGCGACCTGGAGCAGCGGGCGCGCGAGGGGGCGACGGTGTATCTGTCGTTCTGCTCGGGCGAGCACCCGGGTACGCGCGGGCCGTGGTTCCACGACCTGGACGGTCTGTTCGGGGTCGAGATGCAGCTGTCGTACGGGGTGGCGGAGCCGATCGAGGACGACGAGCTGGCCATGACGTTCACCGAGGACTTCGGCGGTGTGCGGGCCGGTGAGACGCTGCGCTTCCCCGTCGCGGGGAACGAGGACAGCCGCGCGTGGCTGCCGGTCGTGCCGGACGGCGCGCGGGTCGTCGCGACGGACGCGCACGGCCGTCCGGCGCTGCTCGTCCACGAGATGGGCGCGGGCCGCACGGTCCTGGCCACGTATCCGCTGGAGCACATGGCGGCGCGTACGGCACGGGTGAACCCGGAGCAGACGCACCGGCTGTACGCGGCACTCGCCGAGGTCGCGGGGGCGGCCCGCCCGGTGACCGTGGACACGCCGCTGGTCAGCGCGGACACCCTCGTGCACGAGGACGGGCGGCGGTTCCTGTGGCTGGTCAGCCAGGCGGACGAGGAGCTGACGGTGCGTCCTTCGGACCGTCTGGGCAAGCCGCTCGACGAGGTGACTCTCGCGCCGTACGGGGTGCGGGTGCTCGAACTGGACACGGAGGCCTGACCCATGGAGCTGTACCAGGACGCGGACGCGCCGGTCGCCGACCGGGTGCGTGACCTGCTCGCCCGGATGACACTCACCGAGAAGGTCGGCCAGGTCAACCAGCGGATGTACGGCTGGGACGCCTACGAGCGCACGGCGGACGGGCATCGGCTCACGGACGCCTTCCGTGAGGAGGTGGCACGGTTCGAGGGGATGGGCGCGCTGTACGGGTTGCAGCGGGCCGACCCGTGGTCAGGTGTCACCTTCGGCGACGGCATCACGGCGGCGGACGGGGCGCGTGTCGCGGACGCGGTGCAGCGGCATGTCATCGAGAACACGCGGCTGGGCATCCCCGTTTTGATGGTGGAGGAGGTGCCGCACGGCCATCAGGCGCTCGACGGCACCGTGCTGCCGGTGAACCTGGCGGTCGGTGCCACCTGGGACCCGGATCTGTACCGGGAGGCGGCGGCCGCCGCGGCGGCCGAACTGCGGGCCCGTGGCGGGCACATCGCGCTCGTGTCGGCGCTCGACCTGGTGCGGGATCCGCGCTGGGGCCGCGCGGAGGAGTGCTTCGGCGAGGACCCGTACCTGGCGGCGCGGCTCACCGAGGCGCTGGTGGAGGGGATGCAGGGCGCGGGTGAGACCTTCGGCGCGGACCGGGCTGCCGTGGTGCTCAAGCACTTCGCGGGGCAAGGGAGTTCGGTGGGTGGGCGGAACAGTGCCGCCACCGAGATCGGCGCGCGCGAGCTGCACGAGATCCATCTCCCGGCGGCCCTCGCGGGGGTGCGGGCGGGGGCGGCGGGTGTGATGGCCGCGTACAACGAGTTCGACGGTCTGCCGTGTGCGGCCTCGCACGAGTTGCTGACCGGGCTGCTGCGGGAGCGTTGGGGGTTCGACGGCCTGGTCATGGCGGACGGTTGCGCGCTCGACCGCCTGGTGCGGCTGGCCGGGGACCGGCCGTCGGCGGCGGCGCTCGCCCTGTCGGCGGGCACGGATCTGAGCCTGTGGGACGGGGTGTTCCCGGAGCT
Organism: Streptomyces sp. NPDC002795; assembly: GCF_042888725.1. NCBI lineage: Bacteria > Bacillati > Actinomycetota > Actinomycetes > Kitasatosporales > Streptomycetaceae > Streptomyces > Streptomyces sp. NPDC002795. Next base: position 551,282 of record NZ_JBIAQB010000003.1, on the reverse strand, counting down.
GGGGACGGCGGTGGAGCGCGGTCTCGTCCCGGTCGGGGTCCTGGACACGGCGGTGGCCCGCGTCCTGACGCTGAAGTTCCGGCTGGGCCTCTTCGAGCGCCCCTACGTCGCCGATGGACAACAACAAGGCGCTCATGCACAAGAGTTGAGTGAGCGGATCGCCCGCGCGTCGATCACGCTCCTGCACAACGACGGGGCCCTGCTCCCCCTCGGACCCGACGCGAAGCGCATCGCCGTCATCGGCCCGAACGCCGACTCGGTGCCGCAGCAGATCGGCGACTACACGTCGCCGCAGCGACCTGACAGTGGTGTCTCGGTGCTCGCCGGGCTGAGGGAGGCCGGTGCGGACGTGACGTACGCGCGCGGCTGTGACCTGGTGGGCGACGACCGTTCGGGGATCGCGGGTGCCGTGGCGCTGGCCGCCGCGTCCGATGTCGCGGTGCTCGTGCTCGGTGGCTCCAGCGCACGCGAACACGACACACTCTTCGACGACAACGGTGCCGCGGTCATCGCCACCGGCAACCCGACGGAGATGACCTGCGGTGAGGGCGTCGACCTCGCCGACGTCCGGCTCGGCGCCGGGCAGCGGGCACTCGCAGAGGCGGTGGCGGCGACCGGCACGCCGTGCGTCGCGGTGCTGATCCAGGGCCGCCCGCACGCGGTGCCCGAACTCGCCGACGGGGCCGGGGCGTTGGTGAGCGCCTGGTATCCGGGGCCGTGGGGCGGCCGGGCCGTCGCGGACGTGCTCTTTGGTGTCTGCGAGCCGAGCGGACGGCTGCCCGTCTCGGTCCCCCGCTCCTCCGGCCAGCTCCCCGTCTTCTACAACTCCAAGGACCACGGCTTCCGCGGCTACGTCGACGAACCCGGCACACCCCTCTACGCCTTCGGTCACGGGCTCTCCTACACCACCACCGAGTTCGGCGCTCCGTGCGTGGCCGACGGGGTGTGCGAGGTCGAGGTCACCAACACCGGGGACCGGCCGGTCCGCGAGACCGTGCAGCTGTACGTGCGCCGGGTCAGCGGCGGGACGTCCTGGCCGCGCGTCCGTGAGCTGCGGGGTTTCCGGCACGTGGACCTGGCGCCGGACGAGAAGGCCACGGTCGCGTTCCCCCTCGACGACACGGTCCTGGCGTCGGTGACCCGATCCCTGGACCTGGCCGTGGAACCGGGGACGTACGAGATCGGGACGGGCCGCTCGTCGGACTCGACGCAGTCCGTGACACTGACCGTCTGAACCGGCCGAACCATGTGACCACCCTCAGCCGCGGCGCACCGCTCCGAGCTGCGCCCGGTCGAGGCCCGGCGCCGCGAACCGCCGCGCCACCGTACGCAGGACGCGTGCCATCGCCTGCGCGGGCGGCGTCGCGGGCCGGGACGTGGAGCGCGCGAGGAGGATGCGGCGGGTCGGCGCGGCGACGTCGGAGGCGAACGGCAGCAGTCGGACGTCGCTGCGCCTGCTGGTGAGGGCGAGCCGGGGCGCCAGGGCGATGCCGAGTCCGGCCGCGACCATGGCCTGCGCCTCCTGGTAGTCGTGCGAGGCGTAGGCGATACGCGGTTCGAAGCCCGCCTGCCGGCAGCTGCGGCGCAGCACGTCGGCGACGGGGTGGTTGTCCGCGCGGATGATCCACTCCTGGTCGGCGAGGCCGCCGAGGTGGACCGGCGAGTGGGCGCGCAGCGGGGAGTCGGCGGGGACGACGAGCACCGTGGGGTCGTCGAGGAGATGGGTGAGAGCGAGGGCCGCGTCATCGACACGGTTCCACTCGTAGTCCCACAGCAGCGCCTGTTCCACCTCGCCGGTGTGCAGCATCTCGCGGAGTTCGGCGAGCACACCCGCCCGCACCTCGATGCGGATGCCGGTGTGGCTGCGGCGGAACTTGGTGAGCGCCAGCGGCAGCAGCGACGCACTCGCGGTGGGGAACGAACCGAGTTGCAGTGTCCCCTGGTCGAGGGCGGCGAACGAGTGCAGGTCGGCCTCGGCTGCGCGCAGTTCACGACGTACGGCGCGGCCGCGCTCGGCGAGCGCGGCGCCCGCCGGGGTGGGCCGGATACCGCGGGGCAGCCGCTCCACGAGGGGCTGCCCGGCCTCCTGTTCCAGGAGCGACATCTGCTGGGAGGCCGCGGAGGTGGTCATGCCCAGCCCCTCCGCGGCGGCGGTGAGCGAGCCGCGCTCGGCGGCCTCGGTGAGGAGCAGCAGGCGGCGCACGTTCAGCATGGGTGTGACTTTAGCGCAGCTTAACCCGAGTGAAGTGAACTGCCATTGTCCCCAAGTCGTGGCTCTGCGATGGTCTTGGCAATCGTCGGAACGGACTGTTCCGCCGGCGTTCACCACTGATCAAGGAAGAGCCTCAGACGTGCACATCCCTGCGACGCTCGTGCGTGGCGGCACCAGCAAGTGCTGGTTGTTCCAGCAGGTCCATGTCCCCTCGGACCGCGAGGAGTTGACGCGGATGCTGGTCGCCGCGTACGGCGCCGCGGACCCCGTGGAACTGGACGGTGTCGGCGGCGCCACCCCCACCACATCGAAGGCGGCGATCGTCAGTGTCTCGCCCGATCCTGGCGTCGACATCGACTATCTCTTCGCTCAGGTGGGCATCGGCGACGCCACCGTGGAGTGGACGAGCAACTGCGGCAACTGTGCCACGGGCGTCGCCCTGTACGCGGTGGCGAAGGGGATGGTGCCGATCGCGGGCGACCGGACCCGCGTGGTCATGCGCAACAGCAACACGGGCGCGGTCCTTGAGGGCGTCGTGGACACCACGGGAGGCGTGGTGCAGCACTTCGGGCGGCAGACCGTTCCGGGCACGCGCGCCGGTGGTGTCGCCGTCGACCTCACGTTCCGCGATCCGGCGGGCGGCACCACGGGCGCCCTGCTCCCGACCGGGCAGGCCACGCAGAAGCTGCCGGTCCACGACGCCGACCCGGTCCTCGTGAGCATCGTGGACGCCGGTGCCCCTGTGGTCCTCGTCGACGCCGACGGGGCGGGGCGCAGCGGCTCCGAGTCCCTGGACGAGGTTCGGGCCGATGTGCCGTGGCTGCGCGCGATCCGGCATGCCGCGGCGCCGTTGATGGGTCTGGTCGAGCCGGGGCGTGCGCCGGGTGACGCGGTGCCGAAGGTGGGCCTCGTCGGGGCTCCGGCGCCGTACACCACGACGCTCGGCGAACACATCGCGGCCGAGGACCACGACGTCTCGGTCCGCATGCTCAGCATGAACGCGCCGCACCCGGCGATCGGCCTGACCTCGGCCGTCGCCCTCGCCGCCGCGGGGCTCGTGAAGGACTCCGTGGTCCACGGGATCGCGGCCGCCCGGGACGACGGCTGGCTGCGGCTCGGCACCCCGGCGGGCGTGGTCGCGGTCCGCTGCTCCGACGTACGGGACGGCCGACCCGGCCGGGTCACCGTGCGGCGGGCCGCGCGACTGCTCGCCGACGCCCGGATCTACGTACCCGGCGCCGACGAGCAGCGGGCCGCCTGACCGGGACGCACCAACGCACGAACACACCACACCCCCCGCACGGGCGGCCCGCGACCGGCCGCCCGCCCCCGCCCCTGTCCCCACCGCATCAAGGACAATGATGTCTGCCGAAGTGATATCCATAGGCGCCCTGTTGGTGATGTTCGTTGTCGGCACCGTGCTGCCGATCAACCTGGGCATCCTCGCCTTCGTCGCGACCTTCGTGGTCGGCACCGCCGCGCTCGGTCTCACCGAGGACCAGATCTTCGAGGGGTTCCCTGTGGATCTCTTCGTGACGATCGTCGGGGTCACCTATCTGTTCTCCGTCGCCCGCCGCAACGGCACCATCGACTGGCTCGTCACCGCGGGCGTGCGGTTGGTGCGCGGCAAGGTGGCGCTCATTCCGTGGGTGCTGTTCCTGGTCGCGGCGCTGCTGACGGCCTTCGGCACGTTCACTCCGGCCGCGGTCGCGCTCCTCGTTCCGATCGGCATGAACTTCGCCCACCGTTACAAGCTGAACCCGCTGGTCGTCGGCATGATGGTGATCAGCGGCGGACACGCGGGGGCGTTCTCGCCGCTCGCCGTGTCCGGGGCGCTGGTGCTGGGAGTCGTGGACAAGACCACGCTGAACGTCTCCCCCGTGACCCTGTTCACCGCCAGCTTCGTGATCAACCTGGTGCTGTCCGCCGTGACTTACGCGCTCCTCGCGAAGCGCCCCGCCCCGCTGGCCGAGGGCGCCGAAGCGGCGCCCGGGGACGCGGAACCTGCCGTCTCCGGCATGCCGGACTGGCGGCAGTGGCTCACGCTCGGCGCCCTGGTCGTCCTGGTCGTCGGCGCGCTCGGCTTCCATCTGGAGATCGGGCTGCTGGCGCTCGCGGCGGGTGCGCTGCTCGCGCTGGTGGACATGAAGCGGCAGGAGAAGGCCGTGGACGGGATCAGCTGGTCGACGTTGCTGCTGGTCGCGGGGATGATGACGTACATCGCCATGCTGGAGAAGGCCGGCATCATCGAGAACATCTCCGAACACGCGGCAGGCCTGGGCGCCCCGCTCTTCGTCGCCCTGCTGCTGTGCTTCACCGTGGCCATCACCTCGGCCTTCGCCTCCTCCACGGCGATCATCACCGCGATCATCCCGGTCGCCGTACCGCTGCTGCTGTCCAGCCATCTCAATGCCGCCGGTCTGATCGCCGCGCTCGCCGTCTCGACGACGATCGTGGACACGTCCCCCTTCTCCACGAACGGCGCTCTGGTCCTGAGCAACGCCCGCGGCGTCGACCCCCGCCGCTTCTACCGCCAGGTCATCAGCTACACCGGCGGCATCGTGGCCATCGGCCCCGTGGTGGCCTGGGGCGCGCTGGTCCTGCCCTGGTCGTAGTGGACAACGGGCTTACCAGCGGCCCCTGTTCAGCAGATCGTGCGTACGGCTTCGGCGATGGCGCGGTAGTCCTTCTTCAGGATCGCGCCGTGGTTGCTGGCGACCTTGGCGTGGATCTCGATGTGGGCGTTGCGGTCGGTCACCTCGACGAGTCCGGCGCGAATGCGCTCCTGCTCGTCGCCGCGGCTGCCGAAGGACGAGCCGGAGGCCACGACGTAGCGCGTGGGGACGGTGATGGCGTCGAGGACGGGGCCGAGTTCGCTCGTGCCGCCGAGCCTGCCGAGTTCGATGTTGCTCTCGGCCATCTGCGCGGCCGACATCCGCGGCATCAGGCCCGTCGGCCGGACCAGCGGCGCGAACCATCCGACGCGCCGGAACAGCTTGCGGATCCGTGCCTCCATCGCCTCGTCCAGCCAGTCGAAGGGCTGCGCGCCGTCGACCAGGACCGCGCCGATGGCGCGCTCCGGGTTCCGGCTCGCCCAGTGCGCGCCGACGTACGCGCCGTAGGACCAGCCCACGATCAGCGCCCGGTCGACGCCCCTCGCGGCGAGGACCGCGTCGACGTCACGGACGGCGGCCTCGAAGGAGTAGTCCGCCGAGCGCCCCGACTTTCTGCCGCGGGCCCGCTCGTCGTAGGTGATGTGCCGCCACTGCGGGCCGAGGTCGGCGAGGACCCGGCGCCAGTAACCCTGCGTGGCGAACTGGCCGTTGAGGTAGAGGACCGGGATGCCGGGGCCGCCGGAGTCGGTGACGGCGAGGGCGGTGTCGTCGACCGGGACCATGCCGGTCCACGGAGCGGCGGCCGAGGGTGCGGTGCGGTTCGTCATGGCTTCTCCTGGTTCGGCGGGTCGGTCGGGCGGTGCGCGCGGGGCCCGGGGTCAGTGGGCGGGCCCCGCGCGGTGGTGGGGCGTCGTGCGGTGGTGCGAGGTCACAGGCTGCGGGCGGTGACGTCCCCGTGGCCGGTGGTCGCGTGGATGGTGAGCCGGTCCTTCGCGCCTTCGGCATTCGTCAGCGAGTTGTGGACCCGGCCGTAACCGGTGCCCGCGTCGAGGGTGGCGGAGACACCCCGGGCGACGTCGACCGTCACATGGCCCATCTGGGTGTCCAGTTCGAGCGCGCCCGATGTGGCCTCGGCGATGCGGATGTCACCCTTCTGCACCTTGATCTCGGCGGGGCCCGTCAGCCGGCCGACCGTGACATCACCGGCGTAGGAGGACAGCCGCACGCTCGCGGCCTCGTCGATCTTCACGGCGCCGTGCGCGCCCTCGCAGGCCAGCTCGCCGAGGCGTCCGACGCCGCGGAACTCGACGGCGGCCGAGACGGCCTCCACGCTTGATCCGGCGGGCAGTTGGATGGTCACCTCGATGGCACCGGACGCGCCGAGGAGCTGGTTCTTCTCGGCCGGGGCGGTGACCCGCAGGACACCGTCGGCGAACTCGACGGTGGTCCGCTCGGCGGCCTTCACGTCGCGGCCCTTCGAGGAGTCGGCGGGGCGGACCTCGACGGTGGTGTCGGTGCGGTCCGCGGCGATGACCTGGACGCGGCCGGCCGGGAGACGCAGGACGGCGGAGATGGCGGCGGAGGTGTCGAACTTCTGCATCGTGTGCTCCTTGAGCTGTAGTTGTCGCGCTGTTTCCGATGAGTGAAAAGCTACGTTGCGTTTCATGATCAATCAACGTACTCGTTGCACTCCAAAGGTCAACTCGCAGGTCAGCGTGGCAATTTCATTGCAACGAGTAGAGATCTAACGCAACAGAACGCACAGTTCCGTTGCAACGAGTTGAGGGTGAACGCTACGCTGACACTGATTCAGGTCCACGCCGAAGAAGGAGAGGTGCTCGCGATGCCGGGAGGCCGACTCACCCAGCAGGAACGGCAGCAGATCTCGCTCGGGCTCGCCGACGGGCTCGCCTACGCCGAGATCGCCCGCCGACTGGAGCGTCCCACCTCGACCATCACCCGCGAGGTGATGCGCAACGGCGGACCCACGTCCTACCGCGCCGACCTCGCCCACCGCGCCACCGAACACCGCGCCCACCGCCGCAAGCAGGCCGCCCCACGGGAGCCCGCGCGCGCCTCCGGGCGGGACGACGAGGCGGTGCGCGAGTACGAGGAGATGTTCACGACCCTCCTCATGCAGCAGGGTCTGCCCAAGATGACGGCGCGCGTACTGACATGCCTGCTCACCAGCGAGGCGGGGAGTGTCACCGCGTCCGAGCTGGTGCGGCGCCTGGACGTCAGCCCTGCGTCCGTCTCCAAGTCGATAGCGTTCCTCGATGACCAGGGCCTGATCCGGCGCGAGCGGGAAACCCGGCGCCGCGAGCGCTATCGCGTCGACGACGACGTCTGGTACCGGTCGACGGTCGCGAGCGCCCGCGGCACCGCGCAGCTCGCCGAGGTCGCACGGCAGGGCGTCGGGGTCCTCGGCCGCGACACGGCGGCCGCCGCGCGGCTCGAGAACATCGCCCGGTACAGCGAGTTCATGAGCGAGAGCATGCTCCGCGCCGCCGACCAGGTGCGCGACATCCTGCACACGAAGCCGGAGGCGGACGAGGACGCGGCGGGGCCGGCCGACTGACCCTTCGGGGATACGGTGATCAACCGTCCTCGCCCACGCGAAGAGGAGCACAGGTGCAGAAGGCGCAGAACGACCGACCCCCGCACATCGAGTACATCGCCGCCACCGAGCTGACGAAGCTGCTGCCGCCCCGCGACGCGGTCGCCGCGATCCGCGAGGCACTCATCGGCGGCCTCGACCCCACGGCTGCGGGACCGCCCCGATCGATCCTCGAACTACCGGGTGACCAAGGCCAGTTGCTCGCCATGCCCGCCGCGTCCGAGTTCGGTGTCGGGGTGAAGGCGATCTCGGCGGTCCCCGCCAACGCCGACCGCGGACTCCCCCGCATCCAGGGCGTCCACCTCGTCTTCCGCCCGCCGTCGTACGCACCCGCCGCGGTCGTCGACGGCGCGGCGCTGACCACGCTGCGTACGCCTGCCGTGTCGGTGGCGGCGGTACTGCCGCTGCTGACGCGGCCGGGGCGAAGGTGGCGGGTCGTGGTGTTCGGCGCGGGACCCCAAGGGGCCGGCCACGTACGGACCTTGAGGGATGTCGGTGCCGAACTGGCCGAGGTGACCTACGTCGTTCGGGACCCGTCGCGGGTGGACCCGGCGTCGGTCGGGGACGACAGGGTGGTGGCGACGGCGGACGCCGAGGCATGGGTGCGGCGCGCCGACCTCGTGGTGTGCGCGACGCCCTCCCGCACCCCGCTCTTCGACTCGGCCCTCCTCGGTGACGACGCCGTCGTGCTGGCCGTCGGTTCGCACGACGCCGACGCCCGCGAGGTGGACTCGGCCCTGACGGCCCGCGCCCAGGTCATCGTGGAGGACGTGGACACGGCGCTGCGGGAGTGCGGCGACATCGTGATCCCCGTGGCGGAGGGTGTGTTGCCGGTCGCGCGGCTGCTGCCCATGGCACGGGTCGTACGCGACGAGTCTCCGTACGCCACGGACCGGCCCGTGCTGTTCAAGGGATCGGGCATGGCCTGGCAGGACGCGGTGGTCGCGGACGCGGCGGTGCGGGCTTCGGACGACAGCGCCGGTAACGTCGGTCCTGCCGGTCGAACCTGAGGTCCCCTCGCGTCACCGTGCCGGTTGCAGATATTCGTAGGAAGGCGCGTTTTGATCACTGTGGAAGATGTCGAGTCGGCGGCCCTGCGCATCGGCGGGCGCGTGCGGCGCACCCCGCTCGTGGAGGTGGCTCCGCATGAGCTCGCGCCGACGGCAGGACGGGCCTGGCTCAAGCTCGAACTGCTCCAGCACACCGGCTCGTTCAAGGCCCGCGGCGCCTTCAACCATCTGCTCACCGCGGCCGACCAGGGCCTGCTGACCGACGCCGGGGTCGTCGCTGCGTCCGGTGGCAACGCGGGGCTCGCCTTCGCGTACGCCGCCGCCGAACTGGGCACCCGGGCCGAGGTGTTCGTGCCCGAGACGGCGCCCGCCGTGAAGGTGGCCAGGCTGCGCGAGCTCGGCGCGGACGTGGTGCAGGTCGGCGTGAAGTACAACGACGCCTACGAGGCGGCGACCAAGCGGGTCACCGATTCCGGCGCCCTGTTCTGTCACGCCTACGACCAGCCCGCGGTGTGCGCGGGGCAGGGCACGATCGGCCTTGAACTGTGGGAGCAGGCCGCGGGCGAGCTGGACACCGTGCTGATCGCCGTCGGTGGCGGCGGGCTCATGGCGGGAGTGGCCACCGCGCTCGCGGGGCGGGCGAAGGTGGTCGCCGTCGAGCCGGAGAACGCGCCGACGCTGCACGCGGCGCTCGCCGCGGACGGCCCGGTGACGGTGCCCGTCTCGGGGGTCGCCGCGGATTCGCTCGGCGCGAGCCGGATCGGCGACATCGCCTTCGAGGTCGCGCGCACCGCGGGGGTCGAGTCGGTTCTCGTGACCGACGAGGACATCGTCAGGGCCCGCCGCACGGTCTGGGACCGGTACCGCGTGGTCGTCGAGCACGGCACGGCCGCGGCCGCTGCGGCCCTGCTCTCGGGCGCCTACCGGCCCGCGCCGGGCGAGCGGGTCGCCGTGCTGCTGTGCGGGGCGAACACGGATCCGTCGGATCTGATCTGACGGGTGAGGTTACGGTGCCGCTGCCGCTGCGGACCGTGTGCGCGCCCGGCAATTGACGAGACAACGGGTCCGGCCGCACCTACCGTCGGCCGCATGACTGACGCATGCTTCGGGCACCCACGGCTCGCCGCGATCTACGACCCGCTCGATCCCGACCGCGGCGATCTCGACGCCTACCTCCGGATCGCGGAGGCCTTCGAGGCGCGCCGCGTGCTCGACATCGGATGCGGCACAGGTGTGTTCGCGCTGCTCCTGGCGGACCGCGGGATCGAGGTCGTCGGGGTCGACCCTGCCTCGGCGTCCCTCGACGTCGCCCGAGGCAAGCCGGGCGGCGAGCGGGTGCGGTGGATCGACGGTGACGTGACGACCCTCCCGCCGCTCCGGGTCGACCTCGCGACCATGACGGCCAATGTCTCCCAGGCGATCGCCGACCCACAGGCGTGGCGGAGCACCTTGCGGGGCGCCTACGAAGCTCTCTGCCCCGGCGGGCACCTCGTCTTCGAGACGCGCGATCCGGCCCGCCGCGCCTGGGAGGAGTGGACCCGTGACCGCACCCACCAGGTGGCTGACATCCCCGGTGTCGGGCCGGTCGAGAAGTGGATTCAACTGACCGACGTGGACGGCCCGTTGGTGACCTTCCGCCAGACCTTCGTGTTCGGCGCCGACGGGCAGACCCTGGCCTCGGACTCGACGCTGCGTTTCCGTGACCGGGAGGAGGTCGAGCGGGACCTGCTCGCGCACGGCTACGAGGTCACGGGGGTCCGCGGGGCGCCCGACCGGCCGGGGAAGGAGTTCGTCTTCGTGGCGCGACGCCCGCTCTAGCCTCCGCTCCCCTGCATCAGCTCGGCGGCGTATAGCGGCCGTCGACGGCCGTCCAGCCGCCGTCCACGAACAGTTGACTGCCCGTCACGAAGGACGAGGCGTCGGACGCCAAGTACACGACCGCGCCCGCCAGTTCGTCGGGGCGGGACCAGCGGCCGAGCGCGCTCTTCTCGGCGTACGCGGCGGACCACTCCGGGACCGCGCGGATCTGCGCGGTCAGCGGGGTCGACACGACGCCCGGCGCGATGGTGTTCACGCGCACGCCGGACGGGCCCAGTTCGGCCGCCGCCGTCCGCGCGAGCTGGACGAGGCCCGCCTTGGTCGCCGCGTACACGCCCTGTCCCGGCTCGACCGTCACGGCGCGGATCGAGCTGAAGCCGATGATGCTGCCCCGGCCGCGCTCCGCCATGCCGCGGCCGAACGCCCGCACCAGGTCGAAGGAGGCGCGCAGGTTGAGGGCGACGACCCGGTCGAACTCCTCCGACGTGTAGTCGAGGAGGCGCTTGCGGACATTCGTCGCGGCGGTGAAGACGAGGACGTCGACCGGGCCCAGGTCCTCGGCCGCGCGGTCGACCGCTTCGGTGTCGAGTACGTCGAGCGCGTACGCCGACATGCCGGGGGCCAGCGAGGCCGACTCCTCGGCCGCCTTCAGGTCGCGGTCCGCGCACACCACGTGCGCGCCGTGCGCGGCAAGTGCCAGGGCGCTCTCCCGGCCGATGCCGCCGCCCCCGCCCACCACGACGGCCTTGCGCCCGTCGAGGCGGAACAGGCCCGTGTAGTCGGTGGGCCGCGTCGGTTCCTGGGTCGTCACCGTGTCACCGGTCCTTCTTCGTCGTCGGGTTCGTCGTCGGATTCGTCTTCGGGTTCGTCTTCGGGCGGATCACTGCCATGCGGGTCACCGTCAGTTCGTCGATCGCGAACCTCGGCCCCTCGCGGCCCGCCCCCGAGTCCTTCACGCCGCCGTACGGCATGGTGTCGGAGCGGAATCCTGGCACCTCGTTGACGACCACACCTCCCGCCTCCAGGCGTTCCACGGCGGCGAACGCCGTGTCCAGCGACGCGGTGTAGACGCTCGCGTGGAGCCCGTACCGGGAGTCGTTGGCGAGCTCGAAGGCCGCGTCCATGTCGGGGACCGAGCGCAGGCACACCACCGGGCCGAAGATCTCCTCGCTCCAGACGGGCAGCGCGGGGTCCGGGTCCAGGAGGAGCGCGGGGCCGATGACGCCGTCCTTGATGTCACCGCCCGCGGCCGGTACCGCGCCCGACTTCACCGCTTCCTCGACCCATGTACGGACACGGTTCGTCGAGCCCTGGTCGATCAGGGCCGACACACGTGTCTCGGGGTCCCTCGGGTCACCCGTCGTGATCCCCGGGATGCGCTGCTTCAGGAGTGCCACGAACTCCTCGCGCACCGCCGCCTCCACGATGACGCGCTGCACGCTGATGCAGGCCTGCCCGGAGGCGTAGTAGCCGCCGCGTACGACGGCGTCCGCGGCTGCGTCGAGGTCGGCGTCGGCGGCCACCAACAGGGCGGCGTTGGCGCCGAGTTCGAGGAGTGTCTTGGTGGGGGCCGCGTCCTTGGCGATGCGGTGGCCGACGGCGGCGGAGCCGGTGAAGGAGACGGCGCCGATCCGGCGGTCGGTGGTGAGCACCTCACCCACCTCGGGTCCTCCGGTGACCAGTTGCACCGTCGCCCGCGGCGCCCCGGCCGCGTACAGCGCCTCCCGCAGCAGGTGGACGAGCCAGAGCGTGGCCAGCGGTGTCTGCGGGGCGGGCTTGGCGATGACCGGGCAGCCGGCCGCGATGGAAGGCGCGAGCTTGTGCGCGGCGAGGAGCAGCGGGTAGTTGAAGCCCGCGATGCCGACGACGACGCCGATCGGCTTGCGGGTCCAGAAGCCGAGCAGTCCCTCGCCCGAGGGCAGCAGGTCGAGCGGCACCGTCTCGCCATGCAGCCGGGCTACCTCCTCGGCGGACGTACGCAGCGTCAGCAGGGTGCGGGCCACCTCCACCCGGCAGTCGACCAGCGGCTTTCCCGTCTCCAGGACGAGGAGGCGCTCGAAGTCGGCGCTGCGGGCGGCGATCGCGTCGTGCGTCGACTGGAGGGCCGTACTGCGGATGTGCGAAGGCAGTGCGCCGACGCGGGTACGGACCGCGACCGCCTCGTCCAGGGCGCGCCGGGCCAGCTTGGTGTCGCCGACGGGTGCGCGGCCGATGACCGACCCGTCGTACGGGAAGCGCACGTCGTCGCTCGCGGGGGCGGGCAGCCAGGTGTCGCCGACGGGCAGGCCCTCGGGGAATTCCGTTGTCGACGGGTCGGCCATTGCCGCCGGTTCAGGGGGTGCGTTCACGAGTGGTGCTCCTGGTAGAGGTCGGCCGCCGTCACTCCGGAGAGGGCCTTCTCCAGCGTGGGTACGGCGGCGATCAGCCTGCGGGTGTACGGGTGTTGGGGGTCCTCGTAGAGCTGCTCGGTCGGTCCGCTCTCGACGATCTGCCCCGCCTGCATGACGGCGACGCGATCGCACACGTGCCGCACGACGGACAGGTCGTGGGAGACGAAGACGAGGGTGAGGTTCAGCTCGTCGACGAGGTCGGCGATGAGGTTGAGGACCTGGGCACGTACGGACACGTCCAGGGCGCTGACCGGCTCGTCCGCCACGATGATGCTCGGGCGCGGGGCCAGGGCGCGGGCGATGGAGACGCGCTGGCGCTGGCCGCCGGAGAACTGGTGCGGGTAGCGTCGCGCGGCGTCGGCGCCCAGGCCCACCGATTCGAGGAGTTCGGCCACCCGCTCCTTGCGGTTCCCGATGCCCTGAGCGACGAGTGGTTCCGCCACGATGTCGCCCACCTTCATCCGCGGGTCGAGCGAGCTCATCGGGTCCTGGAAGACGAGTTGGAGGCGTTCGCGGACGAAGCGGAGCTGCCGTTCCCGCAGCCGCGTGATGTCGCGCCCCGCGACTTCGACGGTGCCGCTCGTCGGCTTGTCGAGCCCCGCCAGGATGCGCAGGAGGGTCGACTTGCCGCACCCCGACTCCCCCACGATGCCGAAGCGTTGGCCGTGCGGCACGGCGAAGCTGACGCCGCGCAGCGCGTGCACGGGTGGGGCGGGGGTGCGCAGGGAGGCGCGCGGCCGGTGGTAGTCGCGGGTGACGTCGGTGACGCGGAGTGCGTCGCCGGGTGTCTGCTGCTCAGCCATGGCCGGCCTCCTGGTGGTCGGGGGTGTCCACACCCGTGCCCGCGCCCCGTACGCCGCCGTGGCCCTTCGGCACGGGGTGGAAACACGCGTAGCCGGAGTCGGGGCCCGTCGGGGTCCACACGGGGCGGGTCGCACACAGGTCGGATGCTTTGGTGCACCGGTTGCGGAAGACACATCCGGCGGGGAAGGCTCCCGCGGGCGGCACCGAGCCTCCGATGGTGGCGAGCCGGCCGCGTTCGTCGACGGCCGTCAGGTCGGACGCGCCGATCAGGCCCTGGGTGTAGCGGTGTCTGGGGCGTGTGAACACCTCGCGTACGGGGCCGGATTCGACGACCCGGCCGCCGTACATGACCATGACGCGTTCGCAGGCGGTGGCGACCACGGCCAGGTCGTGCGTGATGAACAGGAGCGCCGAGCCGCGGTCCTCCACCCCGCGCACGATGAGGTCGAGGACGCGGGCCTGCACGGTGACGTCGAGCGCGGTGGTGGGTTCGTCGCAGACAAGGAGTGCGGGGTCGTTGGCCAGCGCGATGGCGAGGACGACGCGTTGGCGCTGGCCGCCGGAGAACTGGTGCGGGTAGGCGCGCGCCGCGGCCGCCGGCTCTGCCAGGCCCACCTGGTCGAGGAGTTCCACGGCGGCGGCTTGCGCGGAGGCGCGGTCGGGCCGGGTGCGGTGGATGAGGAGCACCTCGGCGATCTGGCGGCCGATCCGCATGGTGGGGTTCAGGGCGGTCATGGGCTCCTGGAACACCATGGCGATGTCCTTGCCCCGTACGCGGGACATCCGCGCCTCGTCCGCTCCGACCAGGTCGTGGTCGACTCCGGCGAGCCGGACCGAGCCGGTGGCGCGCAGTCCTTCGGGGAGCAGGCCCATGAGGCTCAGCGAGGTCAGTGACTTGCCGGAGCCGGATTCGCCGATGAGGCCGACGCGTTCACCGGAGCGGATGGTGAAGTCGACGTCCTCGACGAGCGTACGGCCGTCGCCGGTGGACACGTCGAGACCGCGGACTCTCAGTACGTCGTCGGTCGCGGCAGCGGCTGTCATCGGGATTCCTCCACCTTGGGGTCGAAGCGGTCGCGCAGCCCGTCGCCGAGCAGGTTGAATCCGAGGACGGCCACCGCGATCGCGAGGCCGGGGAAGACGGCGAGCCGGGGCGCGGCGGCAAGCAGTTCCTGGCTCTCCTGGAGCATCCGGCCCCAGGACGGGGTGGGCGGCGGGGTGCCGAAGCCGAGGAAGGACAGCGCGGCCTCGGCGAGCACGGCGAGCGCGAAGCCGACCGAGGCCTGCACGATGACGAGGCTGCTGACGTTGGGCAGTACGTGGCGCACCGCGATGGCGAGCGGCCTGCGTCCGGCCGCGCGTGCGGCCAGTACGTACTCCGTGCTCATGACCTGGAGGGTGCCGCCGCGGATCAGGCGGGCGAAGCTGGGGATGGAGGCGATGCCGATGGCGACCATGGCGACGCCAGTGCCCGCGCCGTAGACGGCGGCGAACATGATGGCCAGCAGGAGGGCGGGGAACGCGAGGATCAGGTCGTTGCCGCGCATGAGGAGTTCGCCGAGCCGGCGCGAGCCCATCCCGGCGAGGATGCCCAGCGGAACACCGATGACCGCGGCGACGCCGACCGCGACCAGGCCGACGTAGAGCGTCGTCCGCGAGCCGATCATGATCTGACTGAAGACGTCGCGCCCGAACTTGTCGGTGCCGAACCAGTACTCGGCGGACGGCTCCTGCATCCGTACGGCGGGGTCCACCAGCGTCGGGTCGTGCGGTGTCCAGACGAAGGACAGCAGCGCCACGGCGATCACGAGCGCGACGACGACGCCACCGACGAGCAGGGGCCTGCGGCGGCGACGGACCGGCGCTCCGGTGTCCAGGGTCTTGGAAGCAGTCATCAGCCACGCACCCTGAGTCGGGGATCGATCAGCAGATAGGCCAGGTCGACGAGGAAGTTCACGAGCAGCACCGCCGCCGCGACGATCATGACGACGTCCTGCACCACGATGAGGTCACGGCCCGCGACGCTGTCGAGCAGCAGGCTGCCGAGTCCTGGGATCACGAAGACCCGCTCGATGACGACGGCGCCCACGAGGAGCGTCGCCAGTTGCAGCGCGAGGACGGTGACCACCGGCACGGAGGCGTTGCGAAGCCCGTGCCGTACCAGTGCCTTCATCGGGCGCAGGCCCTTGGCGCGGGCGGTGCGCAGGTAGTCCTCGCGCAGCACGTCGAGCACGGAGCTGCGGACGTAGCGGGTGAGGACCGCGGCCTGCACGAGGCCGAGGGAGAGCGCGGGCATCAGCAGTTGTTTGAGGAAGAGCACGGGATCGTCGACGGGTGGTGTCCAGCCGTTCGCCGGCAGCCAGCCGAGCCCCACCGCGAACACGGTGATCATGAGGATGCCCGCGAGGAACGCCGGTACGGCGACGCCCACTTGGGACAGTGCCGACAGGACGAGCCCGGACGGCTTGCGGTGCCGCACCGCCATCAGCGTGCCCAGCGGCACCGCCACGAGGCAGGCGATCACCATGCCCGTCCCCACGAGCCACAGGGTGACCAGGAGGCGGTCGGCGAGCTGCGGGCCGATCGGTGTGTGCGAGATGTACGAGTCACCGAGGTCGAAGGTGACCAGGTCGTGCAGCCAGCCCAGGTACTGGTCGACGAGGGGGCGGTCGAGGCCGAACTGTTCGCGCAGTTGGGCGACCGCGGAGTCGGACGCGCCGGTCCCGAGGGCGACGCGCGCGGGGTCTCCCGGCAGCACCGCCATGAACGCGAACACCACGACGGAGCTGACGAGCAGGCTCGCCACCAGGATCGCGATCCGCTGCACCAGACGGACGATCATCGGTTCAGGCCGCCTTTCAGGATCCGTCGGTCCGGCCGGACCGGCTCAGGCCGGTGAGGTCCAGGGATTCGGTGACGCTGTTGACCGGAAGGCCGGTGATGTCCGCGTCCGCCACCATCAGGTTCGGCAGCAGGAACAGCCAGTCGGCGGCGGCGTCCTTCGAGAGTGTCCGGGCGGCCGCACGCATCTTGGCGGTCTGCTCCTTCTGGCTGCCGGTGTCCGCCTTCGCGAGGAGATCGCGGAACGCGGGGTTGTCGTAGCGGGTGTAGTAGTTCTTGTCGCCGAACACGGCGGGCATGTCGCGGGGTTCGACATGCGACATGATCGTCATGTCGTAGTCGGCGTTCTTGAACACCGTCGACAGCCAGGCCGCGGGGAACTCCAGCTGGCTCAACTCGACCTTGAATCCGGCCTGTTCGAGCTGGCTCTTGACGACGGTGCCGCAGGCGGTGGCGTACGGCAGTGTCGGAATCCGCAGCCGCAGTGTGTGCCCGGCCTCACCCGACTCCTTGAGGAGCCTGCGCGCCTTGTCCCGGTCGTACGGGTACAGGTCGGTGAGGTCCTGGTACCAGGGGTCGGTCGGCGGCGCCATGCTCCCGATGAGCTTGCCGCGCCCGCCCCAGCAGGTGTCGACGAGGGCCTGGTGGTCGATGGCGTGACGGACGGCCTGTCGGGCCTTCCTGCTCTTCATGGGGCCTGACCCGTTGTTCAGCGAGAGCATCACCTCGCCGTTGGTCGAGCCCTCGATGACGCGGTACTTGGGGTTGTTCTCGAAGCGGTAGAGGGAGTCGGGTGACTGCATCGCGCCGATGACGTCGATGGTGCCCGTGAGCAGCGCGTTGTTCATCGCCGTCGGGTCCTTGAAGTACTTGAGCGTGACCGTGTCGAAGTGTGGTGCCGGTCCCCAGTAGTCCGGGCGGCGGGCGAGGGTGAGTGAGTCGCCCCGGTTCCACCTCTTCAGTTCGTACGGTCCGGTGCCGACCGGGTCGGTGGCCAGCTTGTCGACGCCGGTGCGGCTGAACATGGCGCCGGTGCGGGTGGCCATCCGGTACAGCCAGTCGTTGCTGGGCCGCTTCAGTGTCACCTTCAACTCGTCGCGGGACACGGCTTGTACGCGGTTCACGACGCTCATCTGGGCCTTGAGCGCCACGGTCCACTTGGGGACGACGCGCTCGATGGAGAACTTGGCGTCCTCGGCGGTGAACGGTGCGCCGTTGCTGAACTTCGCGTTCTTGGTGAGGTGGAAGGTGTACGTCCTGCGGTCCTTCGACAGCTCCCACGACCTCGCGAGCGCGGGCCGGATGGTGCCGTGCTGGTCGAGCTTCACGAGGTTCTCGTAGACGTTGTAGAGCAGCGCCTGTGGGATGGCGGCGCCGTCGGTCTTCGTGAAGTCGAGGTTGGCGGGTTCGGCGGTGACGCCGATCGCGAGGGAGTCGCCGGGGCCCTCGGGGCGGGACCCCGCGGCGGTGGATCCGGCGGAGCAGGCCGTGGCCGACAGCAGGAGGCAGCAGGCCAGCAGGGACGCGGGCGTCCGGGCGGGGCGCCGCCCGCGTCGTCGGTCCTTGCTCATGCACGACACCTTCCGCCGTAACTGGCCTGACCAGTAAGCTCACTTGACAGGTACCGTGACGACTGAGTCGATGCCTGTCAAGAGGGCGGTGCCTGTCCACCGGTCTGAAGGAGAGGGTGCGGATGTACAGCGAACAGGGCCTGGCCACCATGTCCGCCGTCGAGATGACCGCCCGTTTCGCCGATCGCACGGTGTCACCGGTCGAGGTGCACGACGCCGTGCAGTCGGTGATCGAGGCGCGCGAGGGTGTGCTCAACGCGTTCTGGGTGCGGGATCCCGCGGAGTCCCGCAAGGCGGCAGCGGCGAGCGAGGCGCGTTGGGCGGCCGGGGAGCCGCTGGGGCCGATCGACGGTGTGCCGGTGACCCTCAAGGAGAACATCGCCCGCAGAGGCGTCCCGATGCCTTCGGGCAACGCGGGAGTGGAGCCGGTCGTCCCCGACCGGGACGCGCCGATCACCGAACGGGTCCTGGAATCAGGTGGATCGGTCCTCGGCTCGACCGTCATGCCCGACTGGGGCATGCTCTCCTCCGGTGTCTCCAGCCGGCACGGCATCACCCGCAGTGCGTGGAACCCGGCCTGGACGACGGGCGGTTCGAGCTCCGGGGCGGGCGCGGCGGCAGCCGGCGGGTACGGGCCGCTGCATGTCGGCTCGGACATCGGCGGCTCGATCCGACTTCCGGGCACGTGGCTGGGCCTTGCCACCCTCAAGCCGAGCGACGGCCGAGTCCCCCTGGACACACCGTACTTGGGGCGGGCCGCGGGTCCCATGGCGCGCACGGTCGCCGACCTGGCCCTGCTCATGCGGGTCCTGAGCAGGCCCGACCCGCGCGACTGGACGAGCCTGCCGCCGCAGGACATCGACTGGTCGCGGGCGGCCGGGGACGTGCGCGGGCTGCGGGTCGGCCTGCACCTGGACGCGGGCTGCGGAGGCCCGCGCGACCCGGAGGTGGTCGAGGCCGTGCGCCGGGCGGCGGACGTCTTCGAGTCGGCGGGAGCGACGGTCGAACCGGTGGAGCCGTTCATGTCCCAGCAACTCCTGGACGACCTCGACCTGTTCTGGCGGGTGCGCTCCTGGAACGACCTCCGCAAGCTGTCCCCCGAGGCCGCGCTGCGCGTCCACCCGTACATCATGGGCTGGTGCCGCGAGGGCGCCGACGTGCCCGGCACGCGAGTGCTGCACTGCTACCAGCAGATCATGCGCATCCAGTCCCTGACGGTGGCGGCGACACTCCCGTACGACATCGTGCTCTCGCCGGTGGCACCCGTGGCGGCGTTCGCGGCGGAGCAGCCGATGCCGTTCATGGAACCCGGCAAGACCATGTCGCACATCGGCTTCACCGCCCCGTACAACATGTCCGGGCAGCCCGCCGCGACGGTCAACTGCGCCTTCACGGCGGACGGCCGGCCCGTCGGCGTGCAGATCTCGGGGCGCCGCTTCGACGACCTGGGCGTCCTCCGGGCAGCGTCCTGGTACGAGCGCAATCGCCCGGCCGAGGCGGTCCCGCGGTGGCCGGACGACAGCGCCCTTCGTGGCGATCAGGGGGAGGCGCCGTGACGACGGACGGGGCACGGTTCCAGCGGGTCGCGCCGGTCCGCCTCTACCAGCGCATCGTGGAACAGATCGAGCAGGCGATCGCCTCCGGCGACCTGAAGCCGGGCCAACGCCTGCCCAGCGAGCGGGAGTTGGTGACCCAGTTCGGCGCGAGCCGCCCCACCGTACGCGAGGCGCTGCGCGTTCTGGAGAGCGACGGGCTGATCCGGTCCCGCCACGGCGACCCGCACGGTCCGGAAGTCTTGCCGTTCACCACGGCGGGCCTGGCCAAGGAGATGACACGCCTGGCCCGCTTCGAGCGCATCTCGATGGCCGAGCTGGTGTCGTTCCGCATGATCCTCGACGGCTCGGCGAGCCAGCTCGCGGCGCGTCTGCGCACGGACGCCGAACTGTCCGCGATGGAGGAGACGGTGACAGCGATGGCGCACGCCATCGACGCGGGCTACGAGGAGTTCAGCACGGCGGACGTGGCGTTCCACGAGGTGGTGGCGAGGGCCAGCCGCAACGCGCTGATAGAGGTCTCCAACCAGGTCGCCCGCGGCGCGGTCCTCACCCTGATCGCCGACAAGGTGGCCCACGCGGACAACCGCCAGGCCCTCATGCGCACCTCGCTCCGCCACCACCAGGAGGTTCTGGAGGCCATCCGCACCCGCGACGGCCTGGCGGCGGCGCGCATCTCACGGCGGACCCTGTACGACTACTACGCGGGGTATGTGCCGGAGGAGGAGCGGGGGCCGTTGCTGGCGCTGGTGGACCGGTGACCCGTCCGGCGACAGTGCGCCACGCCGTCGTATGTGGAACGACCCCGGAACGACCCTGGGGCGCTGGTGTTTTCGCGGCCGGAGGTGGTCAGGTCAGGAAGCGGAATGTTGATCACCGGTCGTACGGAGAAGAGGCTGCACCATGGACGCCCATGTCATGACGGCACGTCATGAGGAGCTCCGGGCGGAGGTGCGGTCGTTCGCCGAGGAGAAGATCGCGCCTCGCGTGGCCGATATGGAGGCCTCTCGCGACGTCGAGTTCGAGCTGGCGCGGCTGATCGCGCGGCAGGGGCGGATCGGCGTCACGGCTTCCTGAGATAGAGGAGTGTGTCGGGCGGCAAGCAGGGGCGTGCTGGCTGGAATTGATCTAGGTGTGGCGAGAACACTTCTGATGCGGAGGCGGCTGGTCCGTGTTCTCCAACAGAGTGGAATGGCAGGCGGGTTGAGTGCGAGAAGCCCTGATAGCATCCCCGCGGCGATCTTGATCAACTCATTCCGCGTGCCGACTTGACATGGCCCGGGGGATGAGGACGGGGGTACGGGTCGCCTGTTCTACTTGCCCGTGCCAAGAGAGGCGCCATGACACACGCACTTGTGTGGTTCCTGGGTGCAATTGCGCTGATATCCGTCGTCGCTGTCGTTGTACTCATTGCCCGCAGCCGAGCGCTGGCCGAGAAGAGACGCCAGAGCGAGACAGAGCTGAACCAGAAGCTGAACCAGGCCCACGAGACCCTCAGGCTGAAACAGGCCGAGCTGAACCGGGCCACGACCGAGCGCGACAGCGTGATCACCGAGGCACGTGCGGCCGCAGAAGACAGCACTAAGTCGGTCCTCAAGGGTGCGGCGAGCTTCCTGCAGAGCCTCGCTGCCGAACAGACCGCGCTCCTGGACAAGGTGCAGCGCAAGCACGGCGGCCACGAGGTCCTCAACGACCTCCTCGACGTCCACCACGCGAATGCCCAGATGGCACGGAAGGCCCAGGGCATCGCGGTGATGTGTGGGGCGCCACTGGGCCGCCGCAACCGCCCCGCCAGCGTCTACGACGTAGTACGCAACGCCCAGGGCCAGATCCGCAACTTCCAGCGCGTGTCGATCATGCAGCAGACCGGCCTGGCCCTCAAGGCATCCGCGGTCGCCCCGGTCGCCCTCGCCGTCGCCGAACTGCTGGACAACGCGGCGAGCTTCTCGCAGCAGGACGCCCCGATCGAGGTGACCTTCCAACGCGTCCAGGGCAACCTCTGCATCGTCATCGACGACGCCGGCGTGAGCATGAGCGACGAAGACCGCCAGCGGGCCACTTCCTTGCTGTCCGGCGACGAACCTCCGCGACTGCAGCAGCTGGGCACGCAACCGAAGTTCGGCTTCCCGGTGATCAGCCTGATCGCCCGTCAGTACGGCTTCAAGGTCGACGTCACCGGCGTGTCCCGCTACGGCGGCGTGCGGGCCGTCGTGCTGCTCCCCGAAGAGCTGTGGACCATGGAAGAGGCGGCCCCCAAGCCCGCACCGACGCCAGCCATGCCTGCGCCGGCCGAGCCCACCGCGCCCGCTCTGGTGTCGCAGGGACCAAGCCCGTCCGAAGCGGCACGTGAGCACACCGCGAACGGGCTGCCCAAGCGTGCTTCCCGACAGACGCCAGCCACACGACCAATCGCCAGCACCGTGCCCCGCCCGGTGGACGGCGCGAAGCAGAGCGGGCCCAGAGGGTCAAGCCGGGGGCTCGGCGCGTTCCAGCGCGGCACCCAAGAAGCTCGCGCCGGCGAAGCCTCTCAGAATGAAGGGTCTGATGACCGGTGAGCGCTGACCTGTCATGGATGCTCGATGACATCGTCAAGAACGTGATCGGAGCGCGCCATGCCGTGCTGCTGTCCGCCGACGGACTTCCCCGCGCTTCCACCGAAGGCCTGACCGAGAAAGAACTGAGCACCATCTCCACGGCCATGTCCGGGATCCAAGCACTGAGCCGGGCCACCGCGCCGTTTGTCGGGAGCGCACCGAACGCAGCGTGGACGCAGACGATCATTGAGCTTGAGCACGGATGGATCTTCCTGATCGGTGCCGGGCAGGGCGCCTACCTGGCGGCCGCCGCGGAGCCCGATGTGGACATGCAGCAGATCAGCTACCGCATGCACCGGCTGGTCGCCCGGCTGGGACACAACATGACCTCTGCCCCGCGCGTGGACTCACCCCAGAGCGGCCGTCACGGCCGACAGGAGTTGGCGCCCGGCGAGGAGACCGCCGAGGTGCTGAGCTACCTCGACCACGCGCTCGCCGAAGTGCACGGCGCCCGCCACGCAGTGCTCCTGGGCGGAGACGGCTTGCCGCGGGGTGCCACCACGGGCCTGCCGCGCGATCTTGCCGACAGGATCTCTGCGGCGATGACGGCCATTCACGCCAACAGCCGGGCCGCCGGCCAGTTCGCCGGCCCTGCCGCGACCGTGGTGTGGCGGCAGACGGCCATCGAGTTCCAGCACGGGTGGATCGTCCTCATCGCGGCGGGAGACGGTGCCCTCGTTGCGGCCTCTGCCGACCACGACTGCAATATCGAGCAACTGACCGCCCGACTGCACGAGGTGGAGCCCAAGATGGCCGCCGCGGTCGGCAGGATGCCGGGCCATGTCTGAGCCCACCGACCCGGGGCCCGTGGTGACGTCCGACCTCGTGCCACTCTTTGTGATCACGGGCGGGCGGACGCTGCCTCCGCAGCACGAGTACGAACACACCGCGATGGTGACCTCGGCCGAGGGGACCGAGACAGCCCTCCGCACCCTGACGCCAGAGGCCCGCACTGTCATGGACCTGGTCGCTGAAGGGTTCCTGTCCGTCGCCGAGGTCGCCGGACACACCCAGCTCCCGGTCGGCGTCGTGCGCATCCTCCTGGCCCAACTCGCTGAGGCCGGCCTGCTCGTCGTACGCAAGCCGGTCCCGGCCAGCGAACAAGTGGACATGGACGTCGTCAGCGCTGTCCTCACCGGCCTGCAGAAGAAATTCGGAGCGTGAGCGTGTACCTCGATCCAACTGTCACCCAGGCAGTGAAGATCCTCGTCGTCGGCCACTTCGGCGTGGGGAAAACGACATGCATCGGCAGCCTTTCGGAGATCAAGCCGCTGCGGACCGAAGAGCAGATCACCGTGGCGAGCGTCGGCCTCGACGACCTCTCGAGCACACCGAACAAGACGACCACCACCGTGGCGATGGACTTCGGCCGACTCACCCTCTCCAAGGAGTTGGTCCTCTACCTGTTCGGCACACCCGGCCAGGAACGATTCTCAGAAATGTGGGAGGACCTCTCACGCGGTGCACTGGGCGCGCTGGTCCTGGTCGACCCCGACCGTATCGACGAGTCCTTCGCCGTCCTCGACCTCGTGGAGTCCTTCGGCCTCACCTACACGATCGGCGTGAACTCCTTCGAGGGCAACGCCCAGTACGAGCTCAAGGAAGTGCGCGAGGCACTGAACCTCGAGCCCCAGACACCGATCGTGCGGTGCGACGTGCGCGACGAGCGCTCCTCCGCCGAGGCCCTGATCACCCTCGTGCAGCACCTCATGACCCAGCTCGCCGCCTAGGAGCCAGAATGCCCCAGCCGACCGACCCCCGCTCGATACCGCCCGGCTGCCCCGCACACACCCAAGGCGGCAACACCCCGCTCTACGGGCCCGACTTCGCGGCGAACCCAGAGGCCTACTACGCACACCTGCGCGCACAAGGCCCCAGCGCACCTGTCGACATCGCCCCCGGCGTCGAGGTCGAGCTCGTCACGAGCTACGACGCCGCCCTGCACATCTTGCAGAACCCCGCGACCTTCCCACGGGACTCACGCCACTGGAACGCGCTGAACGAGGGGCGGGTGCCGGCCGACAGCCCGGCCCTGCCGATGATGGCCTACCGGCCCAACGCCCTGTTCTCCGACGGCGCCGACCACGCGAAACTGCGTCAAGCGGTCACCGCCGCGCTGGCCACCGTCGACGAGCGGGCCCTGATCCGCCAGACCCAGGACTCCGCCGACTACCTCATCAGCGGCTTCAGCTCGGACCTGGACGGCAGCGCCGACCTCATGGCCGAATACGCCGGCCCCCTGCCGCTGCTCGTGTTCTCCCACCTGTTCGGCTGCCCGCCCGACATCGGCGACCGGGTCATCCGAGGAATCTCCGGCATCTTCGAGGGCACCGCCGGCGCCGACGTGACTCTCAACCAGGCGCTCGCCGAGCTGATCGCGCTCAAGCACCGCCGACCGGGCGAGGACCTCACCACCGAACTGATCCGCCAGCACGCGCTCGTCACCCAAGATCCGGCCGAGGCGGACGAGGCCGTCCTCCACCAACTCGTCACGCTACTGTCCGGCGGCACCGCACCACTCTCCGCGGCCATCGGCACCAGCGCCGCCCTCTACCTCGGCAAGGACTGGCCCACCGGCCTTCCGGTCGAGGACGCCGTC
Organism: Streptomyces sp. NPDC002795; assembly: GCF_042888725.1. Taxonomy (NCBI): domain Bacteria; kingdom Bacillati; phylum Actinomycetota; class Actinomycetes; order Kitasatosporales; family Streptomycetaceae; genus Streptomyces; species Streptomyces sp. NPDC002795. The sequence goes on along the minus strand of NZ_JBIAQB010000003.1, from coordinate 526,658 downwards.
TCCCAGGCACTGTGGTCGTACGCACCGATCGCCAACTACGCCGGGCACTACCCGGCCGTGGACATCGAGCTCGGCGAGCGAACGCTGCGCGCCGGCGACCCGGTCCTCATCTCGTTCGCCGCAGCCAACACCGACCCCGGGCTGACCGAACACCGCGCGCGGCTGAACTCCAAGGCCCATCTCGCCTTCGGGGCCGGCCCCCACGCATGCCCGGCGAAGGACCCCGCCCTGCTCATCGCGGTGACAGCGGTCGAGCTGCTGCGCAACCGGCTGCCCGACGTGGAGCTGGAGGAGCCGCTCGAAGCGCTGGAGTGGGTGCCCTCACCGTGGAGCCGCGCGCTGAGCCAGCTGCCCGTCAACTTCACCCCGCGGACCATACCCAAGGCCCCCGTCGCCCCCGAGCCCGCGGCCCCGGTGGCACACCAGCCCACACCCGGACCCAATCTGCCCGCGGCCGAACCACATGCCTCCGTTTCGACCGGGTTCAGCGCCACGGACGAGCCCGGGCAGGGCAAAAAGCGCAAGGGGGGACTGTTCAGCGGATTCATGGCATGGGTCAGGGGCGAGTGACGCAGGCAACTCCACTTTCCTGCAGTGTGATTGGATACTCAAATGATCTTGTGGGTATTCATGCCGACTGATGCTCGGGAAGGAGCACAGTGGGACTCGCCTTACTGCCGCAGGATCTTCGCCGCGCCACCGTCAGAACTTTCTCGCGCCTGCGCACCACGCAGGGGCAATCCGACCCTCTCCCGTTCTACGCCGAACTCGCCGCCCCAGGACCGGTCAGCCCCGCTCCCTGGGGCGGCCACCTGATCACTGGCTTCGCCGAGTGCGACCAGGTCCTGCGCGACCGGAACTGGATCGAGCCCGACCGGCGCTGGCGCGAGAAGCAAGGGCAGGGGACCCGCTGGATGGCTCCCTCCTCCCAGGAGATGAGCCACACGCTGCCCACCCTCAACGGCGCTGAGCACACCCGAGTACGCCGTGCCGCCGGCGGCTTCGACCGCAGCTCCATCGAACGCCTCCGCCCGGTCATCACGGCCGCCACCGACCGACTCCTGGACGCGCTGCACGAACGCCTCCTCGACGGAGAACCCGCAGACTTCACCGCTCTGGTCGGTGAAGAACTACCCATCGCCACCGTCGGTCGCTGGCTCGGCTTGCCCAGCGCCGACTGGCCCCGTCTGCGCGAGCTCACCCACGACCAGGTTCACACCCAGGAACTGCTGCCGAGTGCGAGCCAGCTCGCTCAATCCGACGCCGCCACCGTCGAGCTGCGGGACTACTTCACCGACCTCGTCCGCGCACGCCGAGCCCACCCGGGGGACGACCCCGTCTCTCACTGGATCCGCGCATGGGACACGATCGAAGGCGACCGCGACCAGGCCGACCAGCAGGTCTACCACCTGAGCCGCTTCGTCCTGCTGGCTGCGCTGGAGACCACCGCGACGCTCCTGTCCCAGGTCGTCCTCCGTCTCGTCGAACATCCACACCACTGGGACGCGACCGCCGCGGTTCCCGAACTGGCCGCCGGCGCCGTGGAAGAGAGCCTGCGCTTCGACCCGCCCACCCACGTGATCAGTCGCGTCGCCGCCAGCGACATGGCGCTGGCCGGACAGAACGTCCGCGAGGGTGAGATGGTCCACCTCATGATCGGCGCCGCACACCACGACCCGGCCCGCCACAGCGACCCACACCTCTTCAACCCTCGCCGCACACCGGGACACTTGGCATTCAGCGGCGGCAGCCATTACTGCCTGGGCGCCCCCCTTGCCCGCATGGAGGCACAGACCCTCATCACCCACCTCACCCGCCGCATACCCCGCCTCACCCTGACTCGTCCGCCACTCTGGGCACCCCGAGTCGCCTTCCGCCGCCTCCTGAATCTGGACCTCGCCCTCGCATGACCGATGACCCCCAGCCCTCCGAGGGCTACAAGACCCTCCACATCGACCAGGACGGACCCGTCCTGACCGCCCGCCTCCACACCGGCCGCACCGACGCCGTACTCGACGTCGCCGCCATCGACGACCTCCTGAAGCTGCTCGACAGCCTCACCGAGCGCACCGACGTGAAGGTCCTGGTCCTGTCCTCGACAGCCGAAGACTTCTGCCTGGGAGCGGACCGCACCGAGTTCGCCGCCGCCCGCGAGGCCGACCCGACCGGGGCGGCCCTGCGCCGCATCGTCGACAAGGGCTACCGGCTGTGCCAGGCCCTGGAGACCACCGACACCATCACCATCGCCCGCCTCAGCGGCCGGGTCACCGGCGCCGGCCTCGCCCTGGTCTCCTACTTCGACCTCCGGGTCGGCGCCGACACCAGCCGCTACCGCATGCCCGAAGGCGTCCTCGGCCTCCCGCCCGCATGGGGCGGCGCCACCGGCCGCCTCATCACCGAAGTTGGGCTCTCCCGCATCCGCGAACTCATGCTCACCTGCCGTGAGTTCGACGCCGCCACAGCCCACCGCATCGACCTCCTGCACGAAACCGTGCCCGAAGCAGACCTCGACCGCGCCGTCAGCGCCTGGACCCGCTCGCTGAGCCGCCGCTCCCACGAGTCCATGATCGCCACGAAGCGCATGCTGACCGGCTACGCGCGCGCCGACCGGACCGTCGACCTGGGCCCCCTCGACGCCAACCTGCTCACCGCCCACCTCGCCTGAACTCTGCTCCGGGCCGTGCAGCCCGGAGCACCGCAGGTTGCACCTCTCCTCCCCGGGGCCGGATCAGACAGGCCGGGCCCGCCGCCTCCCGGCGTCGGTAGAGGTGCACTGCCGCTCGGTCACGGCTCGACGGTCCAGTAGTCGGTGTCGCTGAAGGGCGGGACATGGTTGGCGGCGTTGCGGCACGCCAGGCCCTCATCCAGTTTCGTCGAGCACTCGACCTCGGCGAAGAGCGTCAGGCTGCCCCGGCGTTCGAGGCCGTAGTGGATGTTCTCGCGGCAGCGGGGGACCGCTTCCCATGGCACCGGCATCATGTGCTCGATCGTGGGAGCCGTCGGGTGGCTCCAGTGGACGGTTCCGCGGTAGGGGACGCTGCCCAGGCAGTGGGCGCATTCCCAAGCGGGCCGACGGGTGCTGCAGAAGAAGAGCGCCCGGCCAGGTCGTCCGATCGTTAAAGACTGTCGGCGACCGCACAACACGTACCCCACCTGCCCGGGACGCGTTCCCCACACCTTCCCCTGCGATGGCGTCGGTGACCTGACGTTCCCGAGCTGTTCCCCGCGCCACGGTGCCTCGGCAGACCCGGTGCGTTCCAGCAGTCCGTGACCCCGGAAGAGATCGAGGCACCCCAGCGAGCGAGCACCTGCGCACGTATCCGCCCTCGGCGTGGCCGGGGTACTACCGGCAAGCTCGGCGAGATCGCGCGGCGCGTCCACAGCGTCCGCGGCCCCTCCTTCGGACCATCAGCGGTCCGCCGCACGGCAAGTGGAGCGACGCGGTCGCCGCCTCTTTGGAGGGCATCGCTCCGCCGGACTCGACCGCGGCTGGTTCCTGGAGCCGACCGTCCTCGCCGACGTCGACAACTCCTGGACCGTGGCCCGCGAGGAGATCTTCGGCCCGGTCCTGTGCGTCATCCCCTACGAGGACGCCGCGGACGCCGTCCGCATCGCCAACGACTCCGACTTCGGGCTCGGCGGCACCCCCGGAGCGCGGCGCGGCCGTCGCCCGCCGCGTGCGCGCCGGCACGATCGGTGTGAACGGTTATCTGCCGGACCCCGTCGCCCCGTTCGGCGGCGCGAAGGCCAGCGGCCGAACGGGCAGCGAGCTGGGTCCCGAGGGACTCGCGGCGTATCTGCGGTACCAGAGCGTGTACGGGGTCGGCGCACGCTGACGCCCGGGCGCGGCCGCTCACGGGTGCGGCGCCTCGGCCGCCGCCCCCACCCGCACGGCCGTGCCGCGCGCCCACGCGCTGGAGGCGATCACGGCGAGGGCGGCGACACCCGTGCCGAGCGCCAGGACGAGCCACCACACGCCGTGTGCGGCGCCGGTGAACTCCGCGCCGCCGCCCGCGAGATGCGGGCCCATCACCGCGCCCGCGACGGCCACGCCCAAGGTGGTTCCGGCCTGCCGTCCGGTGGAGGCCAGCGCCCCGGCCAGACCGGCCATCGAGCGCGGCATACCGGAGATCGCCGAGTTGCTGATGGGCGGGTTGACCGCGCCGACGAAGACACCGAACAACAGGTAGACCGCGAGGACCGCGACCAGCGGGGTGTCCGGGCCGAGCCCCAGCGACAGGCCGCCGCCGAGGGCCAGGGCGCCTCCGGCGATCAGCAACGGGAGCCGGGGGCCGCGCGCACCGACCATGCGCCCGATGCGCCGTGACACCAGGAGCACCGGCACGCCGACCGGGAGCAGGCAGAGTCCGGCCGTGACCGGCGGCAGACCGCGTACGTCCTGCAAGTACTGGGTGGTGACGAACAGGAACGCGCCGAACCCGCACAGCGCCAGGAGCGCCGTCACGATCGCCGAGCTGAACGGCACGCTGCGGAACAGGCGCAGCTCCAACAGCGGCTCGCCGCACCGCAGTTCGTATCCGATGAGGCCTGCCGTGCCGAACGCGGCGAGCGCGAGAAGCCCGAGGATGGGCCAAGAGGTCCAGCCGAGCGCCCCGGACTCGATGATCGCGTAGACGACGCTGCCCAGGACCACGACGATCAGCACCTGTCCGACGGGGTCGAACCGGCGGGCGCGGCCGGCGCGGGACTCGGGCACGTACAGCGCGGAGCACACGATCGCCACCGCCACGATCGGGACGTTGACCCAGAAGACGGACCGCCAGCCGAACGTGTCGACCAGACCGCCGCCGACGATCGGGCCGAGCGCGAGGGCGAGGCCCGACATCGAGGTGAACACGCCGATGGCGCGGGCCCGTTCGGCGGCGTCGGTGTAGGTGTTCGCGACGATCGCCATGGCCACAGGGTTGAGCATCGTGCCACCGACGGCCTGCACGGCACGCGCGGCGATGAGCCAGCCGATGCCCGGCGCGAGGCCGCACAGCAGCGAGCCGAGGCCGAACGCGGCCAGACCGCACATGAAGATCCTTCGGCGACCGAACCGGTCGGCGGTGGATCCGGCCAGGACGAGGAACGCGGCCAGCACCAAGGTGTAGGCGTCGACCGTCCACTGCAGGCCGGACTCGGAGGCGTGCAGGTCGCGGCGGATCGCGGGAAGCGCGACGTTGACGATGGAGATGTCCATCACGACGACCACGATGCTGAGGCAACAGATCGCCAGGACAAGGGACTTGCGGCGTGGGCCCGGGTCGCCGACCGCCGCCGTGGGAGAGCGCAAGGAGGAACTCATGACCGCGACGCTAGAATTGAGAGCGTGCTCGAAATCAAGCCCGAATCCGCGTACGGAGCCATCCCCGCAGCAGGCGTGAGCATCGCCGAGGCGGCCCGCCGCACCGGGGTCAGCGTGCACACCTTGCGCTATTACGAGCGGGCGGGCCTGGTCGTCAGCCCCGTCGACCGCACCAGTACCAATCGCCGCCGGTACCGGGAGCTCGACCTCAAGTGGATCGTCGTCTGCGCCAAACTGCGCGCCACCGGCATGCCCATCCGCGGCATCCGCGTCTACGCGGAACTGGTCGCCGCCGGTCCTGGCAACGAGGCGGAGCGCCTGGCGCTGCTTGAGGCCCATCGCGCCGAGGTGCTGGCCAAGTTGGCGGAGACCCGGGAGAACCTGAAGATGATCGACCACAAGATCGATGTCTACCGGGACAGCATGGCCGCGGGCGAGGCCGACCGGTTGTGGGCCCCGGTGGCCCCGGTCGACCCCCGGCTGCCGTGATCACCGCATGAACAGCCCCCCGTTGGCGTCCCAGCACGCGCCGGTCACCGTGTCGGCGTGCTCGGCGGAGAGCAGGACGACCATGTCGGCGATGAACTGCGGGCGGCCGAGGCGGCCCACCGGGATCACCGTCTCCATCTGCGCGAGCTTCTCCGGGTCCACGGTGCGGCGCACCACCGGGAGGTCCTGCGGGCCCGGCGAGACGGCGTTGACCGTGACGCCGCGCGGGCCGAGGTCCCGGGCGAAGACCTTGGTGAGGGTGGCGACGCCACCCTTGGCCGCCGCGTAGTGGGCGCCGGTCGCCGTGCCGCCGTTCTGGCCCGCGAGCGAGCCGAGGTTGACGATGCGTCCGTAGCCGCGCTCGGCGAAGTACGAACCGAACACCTGGCAGCCGAAGAAGGTGCCGTGCATGTTGGTCTCCACGACGGCGGCGAAGCTCTCCGGGGTGATGTCCATGAGTGACTCGACCTTGGAGTGCCCGGCGTTGTTCACGAGGACGTGCACCGCGCCCCACCGTTCGACGAGACGGTCGCGGGCGCGCGCGAAGGCGTCCTTGTCGCGGACGTCGAGGGCGAGGCCGATGGCGTTCTCGCCGGTGGGGTCGAGTTCGGCCGCCGCCTTGGTGGCAGCGTCCTCGTCCAGGTCGGTCAGGGCGACCCGGTACCCGTGATCGTAGAAGCGCGCGGCGATGCAGCCACCGAGGCCGCCGGCCGCACCGGTGACCAGGACCACGCGGTGCGTGTCGTCCTCCCAGCGCTCCCCCACACCCTCCGGGCTCACTTCGTCACGTCCGGGAGCGGACGGCCGACGCGGGCCTCGATCTTCATGTACCGCCACAGGCCGTGCTCGCCGACCTGCACGGTACGGAAGAGGTTGCAGGCCGCGGCGACGGTCGGCTGGTCCACGACGTCGGCGAGGACGTAGCTGGTCCAGGGCCAGGAGCCGGAGGGGCCGACCATGTGCTGGTCGTCGTCGATGGTGCCGATGACATTGACGCCCGGCAGTTCGTGCAGCTGTCGGAGCATGCTGGTGAAACCGTCCCAGACCGCCTTGCCCTGGCCGGTCGGCAGGTCGAAGAAGTTCTGGTTGACGCCGATGCAGAACAGCGTCCGCAGGGGTGCCTGGGGGGAAGCGGACATGTGGGTCACACCTTTCGTGAACAGGATTCAGAAATAACGGGGTTCAGAGATAGCCGGGGAACGGGTCGACGCCCATGAGCACCGCCCCCGCCCCGTCGTACAGGCCCTCTTGCAGGAACGCGTGCTGCGGCACGACGGAGGCGTCCCGCAGATAGCGCTGCATCGGGCTGCCGTCCGCGATGGCCCGGATGCCCGCGAGCTGGTAGGCGGCGCGGGCGACGTCGAAGGATTCCTGCGCGAGGGCGGTGGAGGCGAGGCGCAGCAGGCTCGCCTGGTGGGCGGTGGCCGGATCGCCGCTCAGCACGGTCTCCCACACTTCTTCGGTGATCTCGTAGAAGAAGGCGCGGGCCGAACGCAGCCGGGCCTCCGCCCGCCCCACCGCGATCCGGTACGCGGCACGGTCGGCCGCGACGGGCCCTCCGGTGTAACTGGCGCGTCCGCCCTCCGTGATGACCTGGTCGAGCGCGGCCCGCGCCACGCCGAGGCCGACGACGGCGAGGACCTGCGCCGCGTACGGCACGGCCGGGTAGCGGTACAGCGGTTCGTCGACGGTCGGCTCGCCGCCGCGGACGAAGGTCCACTCCTCGGGCACGACGACCCCGTCGACGGCGAGGTCGTGGCTGCCGGTGCCGCGCATCCCGATGACGTCCCAGTTCTCGACGATCTCGACGTCCTCGGGGCGCAGCACCGCGGTGCGCGGCCGGCCCGCCCGGTCCTCGCCCACCTTGATGCCGACGCCGAGGACGTCGGCGCCCTTGCAGCCGCTCGCGAACTTCCAGCGGCCGGAGACCCGGTAGCCGCCGTCGACCTGTTCGGCGCTCTGGACGGGGAAGAGGCCGCCGGCGAAGGCGACATCGGGCCCGTCCGCGTAAAGCCGCTCCTGGGTCTCCAGCGGCAGCGCCGCGAGGTAGATCAGGGAGGAGCCGAAACTCGCGACCCAGCCGGCCGATCCGTCGACCCGCGATATCCGCTCGATCAGGCGCAGGAATGCGGCCGGTGGCAGCGGTTCACCGCCGAAACGCCGAGGCGCGCCGGCGCGGTAGAGGCCCGCCTTCTTGAATTCGGTGATCATGTCGCGCGGCACGTGCCGCGCGGTCTCGAATTCCGCCCTGCGCTCGGCCACCAGGTCCAGCACGTGCTCGAAGGCCGCGTCGGTGGAGGTCGAGAGCGGATCCAGCGTCTGCGTCATGAGTAATTCCCCTGCCTGGCCTGCGAGTTGATCGCTCGAACTCGATGCACCCATCACGCTATGCGCGGTCACGGTGCGCCAACAATTGGGAATGGCTGGCGGAACGTAGGGGATTTCCCTGATCGTTTACGCGCCCGTGCCCCGCAGCGGCAGCCTGAACCGGAAGACGGTGCCGCGCGGGGAGTTCGGGAACGCCTCGATCTCGCCGCCGTGGCGGGTGATGATGCGATGGCTCAGGGCGAGGCCGATGCCGTGGCCGTTGCCCTTCGAGGTGAACACCCCGTCGAAGATCCGCCCGCCCTGCTGCGTCGGCAGGCCGCCGCCGGTGTCGCGCACCTCGACCTCGGCGTGGTCGGCGCCCCTGCGGGTGGCGATGGTGACCTCGCCGGGCCGGTCGGGCCAACGGGCTATCTCTTCCAGGGCGTTGAAGGCGAGGTTCATGACGACCTGCCCGATGAGCACCTTCTCGCAGCTGACGGGCAGGTCCGCTGTCGTGCGTTCCCATCGCACGGCGATGTGGTGTGCCCTGGCCCTTACGTCGACGAAGTACGCGCAGTCGGCGACGATCTCGTTCAGGTCGACGGAGCGTTTCGCGTCCTCCAGGCGCACCACGTAGGCGCGCAGGCTCGACAGGATCGTGGAGGCGCGGTCGAGTTGGCGGGTGGCGTGGTCCAGGCCCCAGCGCAGCGGCCCGGATTCGGGGGTGTCGTCGATGCGGCCGAGGGCGCCCGCGACGAAGTTGTGGGCGGCGGCGATGGGCTGGCTGACCTCGTGGGCGATGGCCATCGCCATGTCACCCATGGCGTTGTAGCGGGCGAGGTGGTTGAGGTACTGGGCGTCGCGCCGGTGTTCCTCCTCGGTGTGCACCGTGTCGGTGATGTCGTGGAAGAGGAGGAGCAGGCCCCGCAGGTCGTTCTCGATGTCGATGTACTGGCTGCGCGCCGCGAACCAGCGGTCGGGGCCGCCGCCCGCGCCGTCGGAGACCGACAGGCGGTAGCGGGCGTCGGTGGGCCGGCCTCCCCGTGAGGTGTCCTTCAGTACGTCGCGCAGGACGGCTCCGGAGTCGGCCGCGAGGAACGCGGTGAAGTCCGTGCCGAGCAGGTCGTCGGGGTCCCGGTCGAGCAGGATGCCGGCCGATTCGCCCGCGAAGGAGATCCGGCCGTCGTCGTCGAGGACGACGATGCCCTCGTCGAGGTTGCGCAGGAACGCCTGCAGCCGGGCCTCGGTGCGGGTCAGGTCACGCCGTGTGGCCTTCTCCTCGGCGATGTCGCGGAACTGCACCATGACGACGGGTCCGAACGACAGCTCCACGCGCACGGCGAGCGCCTCGCTGAGGATGTCCGTGCCGGACTTCGACCGGTAGCACCATTCGATGCGGCTGCGGCCCTCGTCGGCGGCCCGCTGGAGCCAGGCGACGCCGATGTGCCGCGCGTACTGCGCCGCGTTGGAGCTCATGTCGGGGGCCTTGAGCGGCTTGAGTTCGTCGAGGGTGAAGCCGAGCGCGGTGCGCGCGGCGGGGTTGGCCCACAGGATGTCCTTGGTGTGTGCGTCGTGCACCAGGACGCAGTGGTCGATGACCTCGAAGAGGCGGGCCAGGTCGGGGCAGGCGAGGTCGGCGGTGGCGGGCATCGGGTGTCACACCTCTTCGGGGCGCAGGCCGCAGCGCATCATGTCGCCGATGAGCGCGCCGAGGGTGTCGGCGTCCGTCTTCTCGCGGATGCGCGCACGGTGGGCGTCGACCGTCTTCAGGCTGATGCCGAGTTGGCGCGCGATCACCTTGCTGGGGACGCCCTCGACGACCTGGCGCAGGATCTCGCGTTCGCGCGGGCTGAGATGGGTGATCCGCTCGCTCAGGGAGCGCTGCTCGGCTCGGAGCGCGTAGCGCTCGCCGGCTACCCGCAGGGCGTTCTGCAGGATGTCCAGCAGCCGCTGAGGATCGTAGGGCTTCTCCAGGAAGTCGACGGCTCCGGCCTGCAGCGCGCGCACCGACATGGGGATGTCTCCGTGCGCGGACACGAACACGATGGGCAGTGCGGCGCCCCGGGCGTTGAGGAGTTCCTGTACGCGGAATCCGCCGATGCCCGGCATACGTACGTCGAGGACGAGGCAGGCCGGGCGGTCCGGGTCGAAGGCGTCGAGGAAGGCGTCGGCGTCGGTGAACCACTCGGTCCTGATGTGCACGGACTCCAGCAACCAGGCCAGGGAGAGGCACAGTTGCTCGTCGTCGTCGAGCACATAGACGAGGTCGGCCGCCGGTTCACCTGTCATGGTTCCTCGCTTCCTTCGTACGTACACACCTCCGCGCCGCCCGGCCGCAGGAGGCCGAGGACCACGGTCGGCTCCAGGACCAGCGTCGTGCTGCCGGACGCGGAGACCAGGGTCGTGAAGTTGCGCAGCGCCAGTACCGTCGCGCCGCACAGCAGGGCGAGCACGGTGTGCCAGATCCTTTCATCGAGCCGGGTCCTGCGGAAGAACACGATCACGGACACCGAGGTGAGCAGGTGGGGCAGCATCAGCGCGAGCACACTGACGCCGCCGGCACCGGGTCGGCCCCGGCGACGGCGAACGGCACGACGAGGACGGCGGCGAGCACCGTCTGCGCCAGGCTCGCCGCGTAGTGCGCCCCGTGCCGGTTGGTGCGGGCGAGCCGGCGGGGCAGCACGCCGGCTCGGCCGAGGGAGTGATACGCGTTCCGCTACGACACCGCCTTCCGCACGGTGCTGATGCTGGTGCCGCGGGCGATGCTGCCGGTGCGGCCCGAGGCGGTGCCCGCGGCGGCCGGCCTCGCGGACGGGGCGGCGTCGCTGATGACGGCGCTGGTGTCGGAGCGACTCGACCGTGCGGCGCCCGCGGAGCCGGGGCACGCGATGATGCTGCGGATCCGCGCGCACATCGACAGCCACCTCCCGGACCCGGGGCTCACCCCGGACTCGATCGCCGGGGCGCACGGGATCTCCCGCCGCTGTCTGTTCAAGCTGTTCGCCGCCGAGGACCTCACCGTCGCGGGCTGGATCCGGACGCGCCGTCTGGAGCGGTGCGCGCGGGATCTGGCGAGTCCGGCGGCGGCGCGGCAGCCCATCGGCATGATCGCCGCGCGCTGGGGGCTGCTGGACGGCCGCCGCTTCAGCCGGGTGTTCAAGACGGCGTACGGCTGCACGCCGCGCGATTTCCGCCGCCGCGCACTCGCGGAGCGGGCCCCTCACGGCCGCATCGGCACGCGGGCCGACGGGGAGCTCTCCACGCGTGCGCGGGCAGCGCCCGTCACGCGGTCAGTGACGTCGGGATCGCGTGGAACTGCCGACGGAAGTAGACCAGCGCGCCCGCCCCGTCCTCGCCGACGAGCACCCGCTCCGCCTCGATGAACATCACGGTGTGCGAACCGCGTTCGGCGGTGCCGGTGACGCGCCCGACGATCGAGGCGGCGGAGCCCTTGAGCACCGGCACGTCGGCCAGCGTGTGGTCCCATACGTCGCCGCAGGCCGCGAAGCGTTCCTCGGCGGGTTCGCCGCCGGCGAAGGCCTTGGCGACGTCGGCGTGGTCGGGGCCGAGGACGTTGACGCAGACCCGCCCGTTCTCCGTGAACAGGTCGTGGCTGCGGCTGGACTGGTTGATGCAGACGAGCATGGTGGGCGGGTCGTCGGTGACGGAGCAGGCCGCGCTCACCGTGATGCCGGCGCGACCGCGCGGTCCGTCCGTGGTGACGATGTTGACGCCTGCGGAGAGGTTCGCCATCGCGTCACGGAACGATCGTTGGTTCGAGGTGAGTTGGTCCACCGCTGCCCTGCGTGTCACGGGTGTCATGGCTGCCACGGTAGGGCGCGGCGGGTGGCCCGCGATATCGAGAGTTCCTTCGCACCCGTTAAGGATTTCCCCTATGCCGGGCGCCGGGCGGGCTTGACCGGTGGCGGAGCGTCGGTCCTGCGGGAAGCGAAGGCATCGTCACCGGTGCCGTATGTCGCACACCCGGGCCCGGAGGCCGTGGTCATGTCCCCGGACTCGCCGGTGCTCCCCTGACGACCGGATCAGTCGGCCAGCGCCCCCATCGGGTCCCAGGCCGGCAGCACGATCGGCGGCTCGTCGAGGGCGGCGGAGAGCTCCGGCGGGAGGGAGGAGCGGCGGACGGCGACCTCGAAGACGTACTCGCCGAACCACGAGTCGTTCATGGTCCAGAAGCCCTTGTCTGCCTTCTCCTCGCCCCAGCTGTTCTCGACACGCCAGCGGCGCGGCGCGCCGTCCACGACGTCGACGCCGGTGAAGAGCATCGCGTGCGTCATCTGCGTCTCGTGGTGGAGGAGCCGGTCCGCCTTGTCGAGCTCGAACGACGCGTCGTAGACGGCCTCGTAGTCGAAGAGTTCGGCGTCCCAGATGCCGAGGTCGGGGCGCATCTGCCGGCCGACGTCGCAGCCGAACCAGACCGGTTCGCCGCCCACGACGGCCTCCATGCTGAGGCGCTTGAGCAGGTCGATGTCCACGTTGAGGTAGACCACGGGCGGGGCCTCGACGATGTTGCCCAGGTGCTCGACGGTGAAGGTGCGGCCGGCCGGGCTCGACTCGCGCGGATCGTGAACAAGACAGACGTACTCGTCGAGGGGTATGCGCACATACGCCTCGGCGAACTCGGTCGGTGTCATCCAGCCGTCGCGGTGGAACTCCTGGTCCTTGTCCCGCCACTGCCACAGGAAGTTCCGCGGTGGTGTGCCGAGGTGGATGCTGAGCACGCGGTGGACGGCGCCGAGCACCTCCGCCTTACGGGCGCGCTGCGCCTCCACCCCCTCGGCCGTCGCGCGGCGCAGATCGCGGGCGCCCTGCCGGAGCAGGCTCATCAGGGCGCGGTTCATCGGCCCGGTCGCCGACGAGCTCTCGGTCTCCGGCATCGCCGACTTGGGCACCAGTCCGTGCTTGGCGACCAGCGCCACGAACATGTTCCACTGCCCGCCGTCGCTGATCGGGTCGCCGAGCAGGCGTGCCACCGTACGGTCGTCGACATCGCGGTCGGAGGTGGCGATGACGCTCTCGAGGAAGTGGTTCGCGCGCTCGAACTTGTCCCACCACAGCATGTAGTTCTGGGAGAACTCGAAGTCCTTCACGCCGAGCTTCTCCGCGGCGCCGACACGCAGCAGGTTGAGTCCGGCGAACATCCAACAGCGGCCGCTGCGCTTCTGGTTGGTGACCTTCCAGTCGTCCAGGTGGTGCGAGACGGAATGGTCGATGGCGGTGACGATCCGCCGGTCCAGGGCGATGTCGTCCACCGTCGTCTGCGTCACGGCGTTCTGCATCAGCCGGTTGGCGGGACGGGCCGCGAACTCCTTCTCGTAGGCCTCGAGTTGTGCCGGAGTGAGACTGCGGCCGCTGTCGGCCGAGGCGTCGGCGGGCTGAGAGGTGTGGGCGTGTCCGAGCGTCACGGTATCCGCTTCCCAATTCTCGAATCGGCCCGTGCTCGCGCGGGGCCTGGGCAGGTAAAAGGGGCAACGCGCTCTCACCGTCGCACGGCCGTTCTAGCCAGTCAACGGACCGGTGAGGAAGCCCGCAGGTCCCGCACTCAGCCCTCGGCGTCCTGCGGGTACCAGCGGAGTTCGACAGTGTTCCCGTCCGGATCCCTGACGTACACGGACTGCGCCTGCCCCCGCGCACCCCAGCGCGGCACCGGCCCCTCCAGGACGTCGAACGCTCCCGAGTCGATGACCTCCTGCCAGTCCAGGGGGTCGACGACGAGGCAGAAGTGATCGACGTTGGCCTCGACCCGCGCGGTGGCGAACAGGTCGATGACCGTACTGCCGTCGATCCGCACGGACGGGAACGGCACCTTCCCGGCCCGCCACTCCTCCACCCTCTCGGGCTCGAGCCCCAGCCGGCCGCTGTAGAACTCGAGCGACGTCTCCACGTCGGCCACGTTCAGCACCAAATGATCGAGAGCTTTGACTCGCATGGGCACGGTCCCCGTCTCTGTCGGTCGCGCGGTCATGCACTGCCTAGCCCAAGGACGGCGCGGCGGCAAGGACTATTCCCCGGCGCGCCCCTTCTCCGCGATCTCCTGCGTCACCCTCAGGAACCGTTCGATCTCCTCCAAGGTGTGGCAGTGCAGCGGGGAGACGCGCACGACGCCCTCCAGGCCCACCGCCCGCAGGATGCGCTCGGAGTACGGGCTGCTCGCCACCCGCTCGTAGACGATGACGCCGCGTTCTTCGTAGGCGCGTACGGCTTCGGTGCAGGGCAGGTCGTCAAAGGTGAGGGGCACGATCAGGTCGCGCGGCAGGGTGGCGGCGCGGTCCGCGAAGTGGACGTGGACGCCGGGCAGTCGGCGCAGCCCTGCCTGGTTGTCCGTGCCGTCCAGGAGGGTGCGCAGGAGGGCCTGTTCGTGAGCGTGGACGGCCCGCATTCCGGCGACGAGCGCGGAGCGGCGGTCGGTGCCGGGTGCGGTGTCACCGACCGCGGCGAGGTAGTCGACGATGGCCGAGAAGCCGGCGTAGACGGCGGGGGCGGAGCTGCCGACGGCCCAGGTGTCGCTGCCCGCGGCGGCGAGCTTGTCGTGCGGGAGGGCCGCGAGGCGGGGCGAGAGGTAGGTGAAGGCGTTGCCGCGGTCGCCGAACATCTTGTACGGGGCGATGTTCACGGCGTCGACACCCCACGCCCGTGCGTCGATGATTCCGTGCGGGGCGTACTGGACGCCGTCGGTGACCACGTACACCTCCGGATTCTTGGCCCGCACCGCCGCCACGACCGCCGCGATGTCGGTGACGGCTCCGGTGATGTTGGAGGTGGCGATGACGGAGACCAACGAGGTGCCCGCGTCGACCAGCGCGGCGACGGCTCGCGGGTCGATGCCACCGGTCCCCTGGTCGGCCGGCGCGACGCGGAACTCCTGACCGGTGCGTTCGGCGTGGAGCGTGCAGGCGTCGTAGGAGGAGGGGTGTTCGAGGGCCGTCGTGACGATGTTCGTGCCAGGGACGTGGTCGGTGATGACGCGGACGAGCGCGAACATGGCCTGGGACGCCGTGGCGGTGGGCAGCAGGGCCCCGTCGCGGTGACCGCCGAAGAAGGCGAGCAGGTCCTCCTCACCCTGCTTCTGTACGCGGGCGAGGCCCCGGGCGACGCGTGTGGGCCGGGAGTTGCTGTCGGGCGAGAGGGATATGTCCAGTGCGCGCTCGGCGGCGGCGCGCAGGCGCAGCGAGCCACCCGAGTTCTCGAAGAAGAGCCGGTCCGTGCCGTGCACGTCCCGTTCCAGGTGGGCGAATTGTTCGCGTACGAACGTCATGGTCCGGGCGGAGAAGGGGCGCGCTTCGGGGGTGGTGCGGGACACGGGTGGCTCCAAGGTGTCGTGGAGGGCGGGGCTGAAGTCGGCGCGGTCAGTTCATGCGGGCGAGGAAGGCGCGGGTGCGTTCGGCCCGCGGGTGGTCGATGACCTCATCGGGCGGGCCCTGTTCGACGATCTTGCCGCCGTCCATGAAGATGACCCGGTCGGCGACCTCACGGGCGAATCCCATCTCGTGCGTGACCACGATCATGGTCATGCCGTCGCGGGCGAGGTCCCTCATCACGGCGAGGACCTCACCGACGAGTTCGGGGTCGAGGGCGGAGGTGGGCTCGTCGAACAGCATCAGCTTCGGACGCATCGCCAACGCGCGTGCGATGGCGACGCGTTGCTGCTGGCCGCCGGAGAGATGGTTGGGGTACGCGTCGACCTTGTCGGCGAGACCCACGCGCGCGAGCAGCTGCCGGGCGTGTGCGAGGGCGGCTTCCCGTGGTTCCTTGCGTACGAGCAACGGTCCCTCGACGACGTTCTCGAGACTCGTGCGATGCGGGAAGAGGTTGAAGCGCTGGAAGACCATGCCGATATCAGCGCGCTGGCGGGCGAGTTGGCTGCCGCGCAGCTCCTGCAGGCGGTCGGGCTCACGTCGGTAGCCCATGATCTCCCCGTCGACACCGACGACTCCCGCGTCCGGCTTCTCCAGCCGGTTGAGGCAGCGCAGCAGGGTGCTCTTGCCGGACCCGGACGGGCCGAGCAGGCAGATCACTTCACCGCGGTCGACATCGAAGTCGAGGCCGTCGAGGACGGTCAGCGAGCCGTACGACTTGGTGAGCCCGCGGGCCTGCACCATGGCGGTGCCGGTGACGGTGGCGGTCATGCGGCGGCCTCCTTCGCGTTCTTGCGTATCTGTACGCGCGCGTGCCCGTAGCCCTGGTTGAGCCGTTTCTCCAGCACGTGCTGGCCGAGTGTGGCCAGGGAGACGAGTGCCAGGTACCACAGGCTCGCGACGATCAGGAGCGGGACGACCTCGTAGTTGGTGGCGTAGATGTGCTGGACGGCGGAGAGCAGGTCGAGTCCGGCCACGAAGGCCACCAGGGACGTGGCCTTGAAGAGGTTGACGAACTGGTTCACCGACGGCGGCACGATCACCCGCAGCGCCTGCGGCAGCAGCACGCGCCGCAGCAGCTGACCGTTCGTCATGCCGATGGATTCGGCGGCCTCGATCTGACCGCGGTCCACGGCGAGGAAGCCGCCGCGCACGATCTCCGCCATGTAGGCACCCTCGTGCAGGCCGAAGGCGAGGAGGGCCGCGGTGAACCAGTCGATGGCGTCGTTGGTGTCGATGCCGCCGGCGCCCTGCCCGAAGAACATCGCGGGGCCCAACTCGGGGAAGACGAGCGCCAGGTTGAACCAGAAGATGAGCTGGACGAGGAGCGGCGTCCCGCGGAAGAACCACACGAACAGCGAGGCGGCCGCGGCCAGGGCGCGGTTGCCCGATGTCCGCAGCACGGCGACCACGACGCCGATGACGACGGCGAGCACCATGCACACCACGGTGAGGAGCACGGTCCAGCCGATGCCGTGCAGGATGTCGGCGTCGAAGAGGTAGTCGCCGACGACCGGCCAGCCCATGTTGGAGTTGCCCGCGACCGATACGAGGAGCAGGGCGAGCAGCGCGATGACGACCACGCTCGCGGCCCACTGCCAGGGCCTGCGGACCGGGGTGACGGGCAGCGCGGCGGCGGCCTCGATGTCGAGGGCGCGCGACGGGACGGTCGGGGCGCTCATGAGGTGGCCGCGTTCACCTGGGGAGCGTCCATCGCCAGCTGCTCCATGTCCCAGTGCTTGAGGATCCGTTCATAGCTTCCGTTGCGCATGATCTCCTCGAATGCGGCGGCGAGCGCCTTGCGAAGGGGGGCGTTGTCCTTGCGTACGGCCGCGCCGTGGAACTGTTCGTAGAAGGGGGATCCCGCCACGTCGCCCGCGTCGCTGTTCTCGGCCACATGCCGCCCGATGACGTAGTCGATGACCACGGAGTCGGCCCGCCCGGTGCGCACTTGCATCATCGTGGCGGCGGCGTTGTCCATCTCGATGAGCTTCACGCCGGACCGGCCCGCCTTCCTGCAGTCGGTGTCCTGCTGGGCGGCGAGCTCGCCGGACAGGCTGCCGACGGTGGCGGCGGCCGTGGTGCCGCACAGATCGTCCGCGGTCTTCAGCCGTTTCGGATTCCCCTTCTGCACGAACAGGGTCTGGTACGAGGTCGTGTAGTCGACGAAGGTCACGGCCCGCTGCCGCTCCTTGGTGTCGGTGAAGTCCCCCATCGCCACGTCGAGCTTCCCGGACTGCAGGCCCGGCACGAGCGCGGTGAATCCCGCGTCGTAGAACTCGATCTCCACGCCGAGCTCTTCGCCCAGCGCGTCCATCAACTCCTTCTCGAATCCGGTGATTTCGGAGCCGTCCCGGTACAGGTACGGAGCGACGTTCGTACTGCCGCCGATCTTGAGCTTCCCCGACTGCCGGATGTGCTCGGGCAGCAGCCGGTGGAGCGGGTGGGAGTCGGCGATGTTGCGCGCCGCCGGGTCGGCGCCGCAGGCCGTGAGGGTGAGGGCGAGCGCCACGGCCGTGAGGGCCGGACGCATGAGCTGGGCTCTCTTCACATCGGTCTCCTCCACGATGGACACTAACTGCGACATCAGTCTCAGTTAGTGACCGAGTTGAAGGCATGCCGCTCCGCCCGTCAAGACCTTGAACCACCTTGAACACACAACAGTTCAGATACCGAGTTGAGATACCCTGCCGGAAAGTAAGACTCGAATCTCATGGATCAGTGAGTACGGATGGACCTCGGAGGCCACTGTGACCAGCACCGGCCGACCGGCGGCGCGCAACCGTGGACCGCGCCAGGACGCCGTCCGCAACCGCAACAAGCTGCTCGACGCGGTGGGCGCCATCCTCGAGTCCGAGCCCGCCTCGGTGTCCATGCCGCTCGTCGCCCGGCGGGCCGGCCTCTCCACGGCCACGGCCTATCGCTACTTCTCCACCCTTGAAGAGCTGATCTCCGCCTACGTCTACAGCACCATCGTCGAACTCCGGAACTTCAGCCACGACTGCCCCAGAACCGGCACCGCCCTCTTCGAGGCCGTCGCGGCCGAGCGGGTCCGCCTCGTCCGCAGGCACGGCGCGGCGACCGTCCAGGTCCGCTCACGGCAGGGCTTCCTGGCCCGACTGCATGCGCAGGACGAGGTGATCACCGCGGTCCGTGACATCTGGGAGCGGCCGATCCGGGCCGTGCTGCGCCAACTGGACCTGGCCGATGAGCACTTCGACCACGCACTGTTCCTGTACAACATCATGTTCGACCCCCGCGACATCCTCGACCTCCTCGCCACGGACCTGGCCGAGGAGACGGTGGTGCGCCGCCTGACGCGGGCGTACTACGGGGCACTGCGGGGGTGGGTGGCCGGGGAGTCCTGACACCCCGGCAAGAAATCCACCGCGGGCCCACACGCGCGGCCGCCCCTGGCGAAGGTGCGGCGTGGTCCGCCGTGTGCCACGAACGTCAGGCCGACCGTACCGACCGCGGGCATCGCCAGCACCGAACCCACCATAAATGTACGTACATCTTGCGCCAGAATCCCGGCGGCCACTTGTACTTCCACGGACACGCGACCTAGCGTAGATGTACGTACATTCGTGGGAGGGATTCCCTTGGTGACCACACAGCACCACCGGACGGTGATCGTGGGAGGCGGCACGGCCGGCATTTCGGTCGCGGCGCGGCTCCGGCGTGCCGGTGAGCGGGACGTCGCGGTACTCGACCCGAGCGAGCGGCACTACTACCAGCCGCTGTGGACGCTGGTCGGCGGCGGACGGGCGCCGCTGAAGGAGAGCGTTCGGCCGCAGAGGTCCGTGATGCCGAAGGGGGTCCGGTGGATCCGGCGCGCCGCGGTCGCCGTCGACCCGGAGGCCCAGGAGGTGACCCTGGACGACGGCGGTGTCGTGACGTACGACCATCTCGTGGTCTGCGCCGGCATCCAGCTGGACTGGGACGGCGTGCCCGGCCTGAAGGCCGGACTCGGCCAGGACGGGCTCTCCAGCAACTATCTGCCGCACACCGCGCCCGCGACCTGGCGTTTCATCCGCGAGACCCGCTCCGGCAGCGCCGTGTTCAGCATGCCGCCCGGAGCCATCAAGTGCGGCGGCGCCCCGCAGAAGATCGCCTACCTCGCCGCCGACCACTGGCGCCGGGAAGGTGTTCTCGGCCGGATGGACATCCATCTGGTGCTCCCGACGGACACCATCTTCGGTGTCCCGGAGTTCGCGCGGGTGCTGGAGGGCGTGGCCCGCCGGTACGGCATCCACGTCCACTACGGCAGCGAGGTCACCGAGGTCCGCCCCGAGGCGCGCGAGGTCGTCGTCAGTGACATCGGCACGGGCCTGAAGACGACCCTCCCGTACGACATGGCTCATCTCGTACCCCCGCAGAGCGCCCCGGACTGGATCAAGCGCAGCCCGCTCGCGGACGCCGCCGCCCCGGCCGGCTACGTCGAGATCGACAAGTACACGATGCGGCACGTCCGGTACCCCAACGTCTGGGCTCTCGGCGACGCGGGCTCCTCGCCGAACTCCAAGACCGGAGCCGCCGTGCGGCAACAGGCACCCGTGGTCGTCGAGAACCTGCTCGCGACGATGCACGGCCAGGAGCCGCTCGCCGTCTACAACGGCTACTCCTCGTGCCCGCTGACCACGGCCCGCGACAAGATGCTGCTCGCCGAGTTCGACTACAGCGGCCGCCCCGCCCCGTCGAT
This sequence comes from Streptomyces sp. NPDC002795, assembly GCF_042888725.1. Taxonomy (NCBI): domain Bacteria; kingdom Bacillati; phylum Actinomycetota; class Actinomycetes; order Kitasatosporales; family Streptomycetaceae; genus Streptomyces; species Streptomyces sp. NPDC002795. The sequence continues at coordinate 506,479 of NZ_JBIAQB010000003.1, read as the reverse complement.
CCCGCTGATCGACACCGTCCGCGAGCGCACCGACATGTGGTACCTCAAGCGGCACGGTCTGCCGTTCCTGTACTGGAACCTCATGCTCCGCGGCCTCGCGTGACCCGCACGCCACCCCGACCCACCAGCAGCTTCACGCCCCAGGAGTCCCGCATGCCCAAGGAGCCAGTCACCCACGACGACACCGGCCGCCCGCTGATATTCGTGCAGTTCTACCTCGACTGCCTCTCGCACGCCTCGTACCTCATCGGCGACCGCACCACGGGCCGCGCCGTCGTGGTCGACCCCCAGCGTGATGTCAACGAGTACCTCGCCACCGCCGCACACCACGGCCTCACCATCGAGCGCGTCGTCGAGACCCACGTCCACGCCGACTTCCTCTCCGGTCACCTGGAACTGGCCGAGCGCACCGGCGCACCCATCTCGTACGGCTCCGCCGCCGACGTCGACTTCGATACCGACCCCCTCGCCGACGGCCGACACCTCCGCCTCGGGGAGGTCGACCTGGAGATCCTGCACACACCCGGCCACACCCCGGAGTCGGTCTGCGTCGTCGTACGCGAGCACGCCGGCGACCCCGTCCCCTACGGCGTCCTCACCGGCGACACGCTGTTCATCGGCGACGTCGGCCGCCCCGATCTGGTCAACGCACGCGGCCGGTCCGCCCAGGAGATGGCCCGCGCCCTGTACCGCTCCACCCGCGAGCGCCTGCTCCCCCTCCCCGACGAAACGCGCGTCTTCCCCGCGCACGGGGCCGGCTCGGCCTGCGGCAAGAACCTGTCGACCGAACTGAGTTGCACCCTCGGCACCCAGCGCCGCACCAACTACGCCCTGGCCGACATGTCCGAGGACGCCTTCGTCGAGGTCGTGACCTCCGGCCAGTCCGTGGCGCCCGCCTACTTCTCGTTCACGTCGGCGCGCAACCGCGAGGCCCGCCCGGTGCTCGACGAGGACTCCCCCGTCCCTCCCCTCACCCCGGACGCCGTACGGCAGGCCGTCGCCGCCGGCGCGACCGTCCTCGACACACGGGCCCCGGCCCCCTTCGCCGCCGCCCATCTGCCCGGATCGGTCAACGTCCCGCTCGGCGGCCGGTTCGCCGAACTCTGCGGCGAGGTGCTCCCGGCCGGGGCCGACCTCGTCCTGTGCGGGGACCCCGCCACCGCCCGCGAGGCCCGCAACCGCCTCGCCCGCATCGGCTACGACCGGGTCATCGGCGCCCTGCCCGCCGACACCCTGCGGGCCGAGCACATAACGTCGACGCCACGCGTGGAAGCGACGGCCCTCGCCGCCCGCCTCACCGACGACACCCGCCCCTTCACTTCGCTGGACGTACGCGCCCCCGGCGAGATCCAGGACACCGGCACCCTCCCCGGCGCCCACACGATCCCCCTGCCCGAACTCCTCGCCCGTGTCGCTGAGTTGACGCCACATCAGCACCAGCCACTCATCGTGATGTGCGCCAGCGGCAACCGCTCGTCCGTGGCCGCCTCCGTGCTCCGGGCCCGCGGCTTCGACGCCGACGATCTGCGTGGTGGCTTCGCCGCGTGGCGCGGCCCGGTCGAGCATCCGGCCTGCGGGGGCGGCATCCCCGCGTGAACGTCCTGATCCTCGCCGTACTCTGCGGCGCCGTCGTCGGCCTGGCCCTCGGCGGGCTCGGCGGCGGCGGTGGCGTGCTCGCGGTCCCGGCCCTCGTCTACCTCCTGGGTGTCGACCCGGCCGACGCGGGCACCGCCAGCCTGCTCATCGTCACCATCACCTCCGCCACCGCGCTCGCCCGCCACGTGGGCACCGGGACCGTCCGCGGGCGGACCGGCGTCCTGTTCGCCGCGGTCGGCGCGGTGCCCACCGTCGGGGCGTCGATGCTCGCGCACCGCCTCCCGCAGAACCTGCTGACCGGCGCGTTCGCCGTACTGGCCGCGGTGGCCGCCGCGGCGATGTTGCGCGGCACACGCGCCTGCGTCGACGCGACGCCGACGAGCACCGGACCACCGCCATTGGTGGCGGCGCGGACCGCCGGGGCCGGGGCCGGGCTCGGCGCGGTGACCGGTCTCCTTGGGGTGGGCGGTGGATTCCTGGCCGTACCCACTCTGGTGTCCGTGCTGCGGCTGCCGATGCGGACGGCCGTCGGCACCAGCCTCGTCGTCACCCTGCTCAACTCGCTGGTGTCCCTCACCACCCGTCTGACGACCGAGGGCGTCTCCGTCGATCCCGCGGTGCTCGGCCCCTTCGTCGGCGCCGCGATCCTCGGGGCGTGGGACGCCAGGCGCCTCGCGGCCAGGCTGCCGGGACCGGCATTGCAGCGCACGTTCGCGGTCCTGCTGCTCGCGACGGCGGCGTTCATGCTGGTGGACGCGTTCGTGTGAGCGCGGCCGGGGGTTTGCACCGCCTCCGCAAATCGACGAGCATGCATCCCGTGCCCACCAGCAGCTCACAGTCCGGCCCCCGTCCGCTCACCCGGTCCAAGGGCAAGCCGCTGTGGTCCCAGCTCCGCGCCGACCTGTTGCGACGCCTTGAGGACGGCGAGTTCCGCGACGTCTTCCCCGGCGAGCACGACCTCGTCGCCGAGTACCAGGTCAGTCGGCACACCGTCCGCGAGGCACTGCGCACGCTGCGCGCGGAGGGCCTGGTCACGGCGCAGCGGGGCAGGGTGTCCCGGTTCGCGACGAGCCGGCCGCTGGAGCAGAAGGTCGGCGAGGCGTACAGCCTCTTCCGCTCCGTCGAGGAGGTCGGCGCCGTCCAGCGCAGCGTCGTCCGCCGCCTCGACCGGCTCGCCGACGGTGTCATCGCCGCCCGCCTCGGCCTTGAGGAGTCCACTCCCCTCGTCCACCTGGAACGCCTGCGTCTCGCCGACGGGGAGCCGCTCGCCGTCGACCGCGTCTGGCTCCCCGCGGACGTCGCCGCCCCACTCCTGTCCGTCGACTTCACGCACACCTCGCTCTACGACGAGCTGGAACGCCACTGCCGTACGCACATCAGCGGCGGCTGGGAGCGCATCCGGGCCGTCGTCCCCACCCGCGCGGAACGCAAGCTGCTCGACTGCCCCGAGTCCACTGCCCTGTTCGCGATCGACCGGCTCGGCCACGACGCCTCCCACCGCCAGGTCGAATGGCGCCAGACCCTGGTCCGCGCGGACCGCTTCACCGTGGCCGCGGCCTTCTCGGCCGACGACGGGTACCGCTTGGGCGCGCCGGTGCCGACGCCCTGACAGGAGGGACTACTCGACCTCGATGCCGAAGTCCTGGACCAGTTCCTCCAGGCCTCCGGTGTACCCCTTCCCGCCCAGGACGAAATCCCAGTCCCCGCCCGGCCGGTGGCGGAAGGAGCCAAGGACGAGGGCCGTCTCACCCGGGCGCCCGTCGGAGACCTCCAGGTGGGCGAGTTCCGCGAGGCCCGGGTCGAGCAGGCGGATGCGGGCCTGGGTGAATCCCGCGAGATCGGCGTCGGGGTTGACGTCCGGGTCGATGGCGGCGACGAGCACCAACCGGTCCGCCTCGCTCGGCAGTTGGTCGAAGGCCACACAGATCGCCGCCTTGTCCGGGGCGTTGGGCGGCAGAGCCCGCACCGAACCGTCCGGTGTCCGCGGGTTGTTGCAGAAGACGAAGTGCCCGTCGCCGAGAACGCGGGAGCCGCGGCAGACGAGGGCGCACACGTCCAGGGCGACCTCTCCTGCCCACGACATGCCCAGGACGTTGTAGTCGTCGGGCAGGGCGGGGCTTTGCTCCGGCGTCGGCTGCGCCCCCGCGTCCCTGCGACCGGCGCCGCCTCCCAACTGCCCGCTCAGGCCGTGCCGGTGGAGCAGGTCGACGAGTTCCGCACCCGCGATCAGCTCCAGTGGCTTTCCGTTGGCGAACGTGTGGGAGCCCGGGCCGAAGCCCGATGTGGTGACGAGGACACCCTTGTTGGCGCCCGCGTCCTGCACCGTCCCGTACAGGTCACGTACGGCGGTGGGTGGCACCGTCTTGCGGTACCGCTTCACCTGGACGACGATGTCGCCGCCCCGGATCGGCGTCGGATCCAGGGCCCTGACGTCCACTCCCCCGTCGTTCGACCGCTGTGTCGTCACCGCCTGCATGCCCATGGCCTCGAAGAGCCGGGCGACGAGCGACTCGAACGCGATGGGGTCCATCTCGTACAGGTCGGGTTCCGAGTCGTCGTCGCCATGGGCCACGACGCGGCTGCCGACATCCTGCGGCCGTCGGCTTGGCCGGACCACAGCGGCCTGGTCGGGTCGCGCGGAGAGCTGTCCCCGCAACGCGTCCACCAGGCATCCGCACGCGTCGACCTGTGCCAGGTGCAGGTCGCGGAACGCGGTGCGGGTGGCCATCACTGTGGCCAGGACGAGGTGCTCGGGCCGGCCCGTCGTCGGGTCGTGGCCGTCGACGAATCCGTTCAGGGCCACCGACTCCAGGGCCCCCGACTCGTCCGCGGCGAAAAGCTCGTGCACCACCAGCAGTACGCACTGTGCGAGCACCTCCCGGTACAGCGCACGGCGCTGCGCGACGGGGCGCGCGGTCTCCTTGTACTGGTCGGCACCGGCCATGTACCGCACGGACTTGGCCTCGGGCACGATGTCGTACGCGGGCAGCTCCCAGTCCAGGACCAGCTGGCGCGCGGCCGGATCGTAAGCCGCCGTCACCTGGCGCGGAAACCCTTCGGGCCACGCCGACGACGCGTAGAGCGCGGCCGAGAAGTACTCGACGACGGAGTCCGGGGCGTGGCGCCGCACCCCCTCGGCCACTGCTTCCACCGCGGCGTTGTGCCGCCGGATCTCCGCCAGGTGCGCGTCGCTGCGCTGCTCGTGTTCGCGCTGGTACGCGGCCAGCTGCTGCTGCCGGTGCGCCTCGGCGGCCTGGGCGGAATGCCAGTCCCGTTCGAACCGCGCCCGCGCCTCGGCCTGCGCATGGGCCCGCCGCCCCGCGGTCCAGCCGCCCTGCGCCTGGTACTGCTGCGGGTTCGGCATGGGCAGTGGGTACGCCAGTGGCCCCGGCGAGAACGGTTGCACCTCTTCGGCGCGCAGCAAGGAGGACGCGCGGAACGCGGGTGCCCGGCAGCCTGCCGCGAGGAGCCCCTGCAACGCGACGACCTGCGTCTCCAACGCCTCCGTGCGACGCCTCACCTCTGCCTGTTGATACTCACGCCGGCTCTGCGCGGCGCGCCTCTGGTAGGCGCGCACTTCCTGCGCTTCGTGCCTGCTCCGTCTGGCTTCCATCTCCCGCTGGCGTTGCTGCTGCCGCTGCATCTCGGCCCAGACACCAACTGTTCCCCCACTACGACGGCTCATCTGTGAGCGCCCCTCCCCAAGTACCCCGACTGTCCCCACAATCAGGTGTAGCCGCACTACTTTAGCGGGACGCCGACGGTGCGCGGACCGCACTCACCTACGCGCCACCCGCCGCACCGACCGCGGCCGGTACTCCACCACCGTCAGCGCCAACGACACATACCGCTCGACGAGTTCGTCGGGGGTCACCTCGCCGTCGGTGCGGTACCACTGGGCGATGGCGTTGCACATGGCGATGACGGCGCGGCGGGCGTCGTCCGGGTGGGGGGTCAGGAACGTGCCGTCGGCGACGCCCCGTTCGATGACCTCGCGGAACTGCTGGGTGCCGCGCTCCTCGTTCTTGCGGTAGCGGGCGAGGTGCTCGGGTTCGAGGCTGCGGCCCTCGGTCAGCACGATGCTGCTCTTGACCGGGTGCTCGATACGGAACTGCACCGTCGCGGTGACGAGGGCCTCCAGCTGCTCCGCGGGGTCGTCCCCGGCCTCTTCGAGGGCGGTGCCGCAGGCGCCGAAGTAGGCGTCGAGGCCCTCTTCGAGGATGGCGACGAGCAGGTCCTGCTTGCCCTTGTAGTAGTAGTACAGCGCGGACAGGCTGACTCCGGCGCGCCCCGCGATGTCGCGGATCGAGGTGGCCCCGTAGCCCTGTTCGGAGAACTCTTCGCGGGCGGCCTCGATGATGGCCTTGTGACCTGCGGGGCGAGTGGACACGATGCTCCGATCTGCTGGGCCGCTCAGTGCGCGCCCCGCCACTGAACATCCGTACAGTCGGCGACGGCGCCGTCATCGTAGCCCCGTGTCTCCTCGCCCAACGCCGCTCAGTCGGTGATCTCGATGTGGCCGTTCACCGATTCCGGGGCGCCCGCCGGCTCCGCGGTCTTCCCGCTTCCTCCGGTGATGTTCTTCAGAAGCGCGGCGAGGTCGACTCCGGTGGTGGAGTTCAGGAGTTCCACTCCCTGCGCCACGTTGTCGGCGACCGTACGGGTCAGCTGGCTCGCCCCGTCCGTGGAGATCACCGTCATCTTGTCGACGGCGCCCAGCGGTTCGGACGCCTTCGCGACGACCTGCGGCAGCACCTCGACCAGCATCTGCAGCACGGCCGCGTCGCCGTACTGAGCGAACGCGTCGGCCTTCTTCCGCATGGCCTCGGCCTCGGCGGCGCCCTTCGCGCCGATCGCCGCCGCCTCGGACTCGCCCTCGATACGGACCGCGTCCGCGAGCGCGGCACGGTGCGCCTTCTCGCCCTCACCGGTCAGGCGGGCCCGCTCGGCGTCCGCCTCGGCCTGCTTGACCAGGCCGATCCGGCGGGCCTCGGCCTCCTGTTCGGCCTGGTAGCGGGCGGCGTCGGCGGGCTTGCGGACCTTCGTGTCCAACTCCCGGTCGGTCAGGGCTGCCTGACGCTGCGCCACCTTTTCCTGCTCGGTCAGCACTTCCTGCTGCCGGGCCGCTTCGGCGAGCGGGCCCGCCGCGTTCGCCTGCGCGGAGGCCTGGTCGGTCGCCGCCTTGATCTCGGCCTGCTTCAGCGCGAACGTGCGCTGCGCGATCGCGATCTCCTCCTCGGCCTTCAGCCGCGCCTGTTCGGACGCGCGGCGCGCGACGGCCTCGGCGATGTCGGCCTCCTGCTTGGCGCGGGCGGCCTCGGGCCTGCCGAGGTCCTCCAGGTAGGAGCCCTCGGTGGTGATGTCCTGGATCTGGAAGGCGTCCAGGACCAGGCCCTGCCCGGACAGCGACGCCTCCGCCTCCTCGGCGACCTGCCCGGCGAACGCGGCCCGGTCGCGGATGACGTCCTCCACCGACATGCGTCCGACGATGGAGCGCAGCGCGCCGGACAGCACTTCCTGGGTGAAGCCGACGATGCCGTCCTGCTGCATCAGGAAGCGCTGGGCGGCCGCCCGTATCGAGTCCTCGGTGCCGCCGACCTTGACGATCGCGACGCCTTCGAGGTGCGCCTTCACGCCGCGCAGGGTGACCGCGCCGCGCACCGCGACGGGGATGTGCCGCGAGGACAGGTCGAGGGTGAACTTCTGCTGCACGAACGGGACGACGAAGACGCCGCCGCCAACCACGACCTTCTGGCCGCTGTTGTCGGTGATGACGTGGCCGGTCTCCGGGTCGGTGGACTTCTTGCCGCGCCGCCCGGTGACGATGAACGCCTGGCTGGGCCCCGCGACCTTGTAGCGGGTGATGACGACGAGTGCCAGCAGGACCAGGAGTACGACGACTCCGGCCACGGCGATGGTGACAGGGCTCATGATGGCTTCCCCCTCTGCCCCCTCGCCTCCCGGCAGGCGACAGTCGGTTGGTGATGGTTCGTGATGGTTCGCGATGTGCGTACGAACGGTGGTCAGCGGTCGACAGCACGGACCTCGACCGAGGTCGGCGACAGGATGTCCGCCACCCACACCTCGGCACCGCGGGCGACCGCGATCGCGCTCTTCGCCGAGAACTTCGTCGGCTGCCCCGCGAGGTGCAGCAGCACCTCGCCGTATCCGTCGACCGGGATGGCGGTGACCACGGTGCCCGCGCTGCCGACGAGGTCGTCGCCGCGGGGCGTTGTCGCGGTCTGGTCCCGCATCAGCGCGCGGGTCAGCTTCCACGTCAGCCAGCCGGCGCCGCCCCCCGCGACGGCACCGACGGCTGTGGCGGGGCCGGCACCGAGGTCGGTGGTGCCGAGCACGATCGCGCCGCCGAACCCGAGCATCGACACGAAGCCCGCGATCACGGGCAGCGACAGCAGTCCGTCGAAGAGCCCGTCCAGGACCCCGACTCCGTCGAAGAGCCCCTCCAGCACCCCGTCCAGCACCAGGGACAGTGCGAGCAGCACCACTCCCGCGATGCCGAGGCCGAGAAACCACGTCATGTCACTGGCCTCCCTGGTCACCGCTGTTCCGCGTGCTTGCCCCGGATGTTGTCATGGGCAACCACCTGAAGTAACTTCCGGATCCCGGCAATCTTGACGCGATTTTGATGCCTACTTGCGCATCCGCTAAAACGTACGGGGAGCACACGGCACCACGAATGGGGGTGGGCATGGCGTCGCAGCAGGACGTCCCCGACGAGTACCTGGACGGGTACGTCGAGGCGGTGGCCGACGCCTCCGCCACCGGGCGGCGGCTGACCCGGGACGAACTCGACGCGCGCCGCGCGCTGGGCGAACGCGCCGCGGAGGCCGGCCTCGGGCTGCGTGCCCTGGTCGCCGCCCATCTCGCGCGCACGCACACCGGCAACCTGGGCACCAGGGTGACGGTCGACGCCGTCGTCGCGGCGGGTGCCCAGGCCATCGACGCGTTCGCCGAAGGCTACGAGCGCGCGCAGCGGCAGACGATGCGCCGGGAGGAAGCGGCGCGCCGCGAGTTCATCGACGACCTGCTCTACGGCCGCAGCGACCTCGGCCAACTCGCCGAGCGCGCCGAGCGTTTCGGGCTGCGCCTGGCCGGCGAGCACGCGATCGCGGTGGCCCGCGGCGACAGTGCGTACGAGGAAGGTGACACCGTCGCGCGCGAGATCGAACGCGCGGTGATCGCACGCTTCGGCAACCGGAACATCCTGCTGACCACCAAGGAAGGGCGGCTCGTCTGCATCGCCCCCGGCGACCAGACGGAGGTCCTCACCTACTTCGCCAAGCAGGCCTACGCCGCCGCGGACGGCGGGGGCCAGGTCGCCATCGGCCGTCCGCAGTCGGGTCCGGGCGGTGTCGTCCAGTCGTACGAAGAGGCGCTGGGCGCGCTCGACCTGGCCACCCGCCTCGACCTCGACACGCCGGTGCTGCGCTCGGCCGACCTCCTCGTGTACCCCGTCCTCACCCGTGACCGGCAGGCCATGACCGACCTGGTCCACAACACGCTGGGGCCGCTGCACCACGCGCGGGGCGGCGCCCAGCCACTGATCGACACTCTCATGGCGTACTTCGACTCCGGCTGCGTGTCGGCGGAGGCCGCCCGTCAACTGTCCCTCAGCGTGCGGGCCTTCACGTATCGCCTCGCCCGCATCCATCAGCTCACGGGCATCGACCCGGCGGTCCCGGCCGACCGTTACACGTTGCAGACCGCGGTGATCGGCGCCCGCCTCCTCGGCTGGCCGACGGAGTCCTCTCCCAGGCCGCCGTCGGGATCCGCACCCTCGCAACACGTGCCAGGCGGAGCGGCTCCATCGATACTGGCGGGGAACGGGCAGACGTCGACGAGCGCCACCTGCTAAGGCCCCCGGAGAGGGGCCGGGGCGCAGAGCCGGTACGCACACCCGTACGCCATCCGCTACAGCGACAAGCGGACAACTCCCATGCACCAGTCGGAAGTTGGATCGTACGGGCTCTCGCTGCTGCACCGGCAGCCACCCGACGCGGTTCGACGAGAGCCCTCCCCGACAACTCAAGCAGTCAGCACCCGGCGTTGAGGCGCTTCAGTGCGCGGCCCACCTCGTGCCGCATCTTCTCGGGGAGCGGCTCGCCCTGGACCGTGACGGTCAAGGCGACGGCCACGTCCCGGAGCTTGATGTTGCAGTGCTGCGAGACGTCCACCAGCAGGCCCCAGGCCCTCTCGCTGGAACAGAACGCCAGGGCCATGATCATGCCCCGCGCCTGGTCGATCACCGTACGACTCGACAACGCCGTGTTCAACTGGTCGTTCTCTGCTCGTAGTTCAGCGATCTCGGCGACCAGAGCCGTATCCACCGCTGAACCCTCAGCCGTCAACAGGCGCCGTTCCCCGTGGGTCATGGTCGGTTGGTGCATGACGCCTACCTCACAACGTAGTGACGAGGGGCCTTTGCAAGCGCCCCCGAAGGGCCTTTAACGGCGGGCGAGTTGACGCTCCCCGGCCGCGCCGGGCTCGTAGGGCAGCCCGTAGTGCTTGAAGATCGCTTCCTCGCCCGCTGCGGGCAGGACGTCGTCGGTGCCGATCGAGGGGGCCGTCGTCACCAGGGCCTTGGCATAGGTGACTTTGAGGTAGTCCGGGCCGGCGATCGCATCGTCGAGGGAGACGAAGAACAGCCGCCGCCGGGTGGGCAGTCCGGCGCGCACGGTGGCCATGGCCGGTTGGTCGGTGGTGGTGTCCACGTAGACCGCTTCGAGGACCCCGATCTTGCGTGCCGCGGTGTCGACGACGGTAAGGTCCCGCCACTCCCGGACATCGGCTGCGTGAATCATGACGTCTTCCTTCCGGAGGGCCTGTCTGGTTGGTGTGGCGCAAGGCACGCCGCATCTGCACGGCCAGCGCCTCGTCCGCCCTGGTGGCGAGCAGGGCTGCCGGGGGGACTCTCTCGGAGCTTGGGATCGCGTTACCGCGCGACATCCACCCGCGGTCCACCCGCAGTCCCCTCGCTGCCGTGCGGCGGCACGTGGTCAGAGTTACCACCATGCCGCACGCCTGGTCGACGACCGCCCGCACGTAGCATCGACCGTCAGATTCCACCGGGCTTCGTGGATCGTGGCCATCCGCCACATGGCAGTTGCCTCTCGCCGAGTTGCGCAGGTCCGGCCCGACTGATGTCGCCCGGAGTGTCGGGGCATGCTGCCCCCAGGTCACCCGTGGTGCGCGTGGTCCCAGCGGTCCTGACGATCGCGGTGGTCCCTACCGCCTCGGCGGTAGTGGAGGAGACCGAAGATCAGTGCGGCTGCGGCCGCCCACCACAGGGGGTTGAGGACGCCGAGCCCGAAGGGGCCCGCGAGGAGGATGAACAGCAGGGCCAGCATGGTGGGCCTGCTCGGAAGCCGGATAGGACGCCGCTGCCGGGGTCCGGGGCCGCACTTCACAGCGTAGTCCTGCCCAGAGGATGTGGATACGGTGCGTCATCACCGCTTTTCTGTGGGGCGCGGGGCGCAGATGGCCACTTGACATCTGGTCAGAGAATGCGCCGAGAGCTGGCGTGCGCCGTGACGCCCCGGACCCCGGCAACTGAACAACCCTGGCGGTGCCGGAGCCGATCCGGATCACCACACGCGAGACGGGCCTCCTTCAGACCTTCCCCGCCGACTACCCGTGGGCAGGAACAAGGGCCACCCGTTCTCGCAGATCGGCACCGCCGTACCCCCGCTGCTCGCGTGCCACCTCCTCGCCCCACACCCCGACATCGCCCTCAACCCCCGACACCTTCACTCTCGCCGCCTGATCCCCCACCTCCTTCTCCACCGCCGTGCACGCCGCGGTGTTCGCGGCGATCCGCGCCCTGCCGCCGCCCAACCCCGACGAGCACGCGAAGAACACCAAATGGCGCGACCTCGTGATCACCACGGGACGCGAGCAGACGCACGGTGTCACCGCCACGTACCCGCGCGCCGGCCTCCTGCCCCGTGCCACATCACCCCCGCTGCCCGCCGCAGAGCCCAATGGGGGAACCTTCCGGGCTTCCCCTGCTGAGAAGCGCGTCCTGCCGCATGACGGACTTGACGAAAATCTCGAAAGAGCCACCTCGCCTCGGCCACTGTCACCCCATTGCAAACGTGCACGCCTTGCGACCGTCCGTCGGGCCGGTCCGGGGACTATGCTGAGAGTCGGACGTCCCAGACCCCGGCGGCTCATTGTCGTTTCACATGGATGGCCACGGGGAGCTGAATCTTCGTCCCTCACTCGGCGCATCTCCTAGGACGGGCTGTGCGGATTCCTGTTCTGCTGGACCGCTTCCGTCTGCCTCCGCCACGCAGCACCCCGCCGAAAGCACACTCAGGTTCCGGGAACCCCGGTTCCACTGTGTGACTCTGTCCGGCGGGTCTTCCGAACCGAGGCGTCATGCCCCTGCCGCAGTTGAACGTCTACCGGCACGACCGGAACAGCCGGGCCCTGATCACCCTGGCCGGTGAGATCGACATGGAGTCCGTACCCCTGCTGCGCAAGACGCTGGAGGGGTGTCTGCGCGACGGGATCCGCACATTCGACATCGACCTCACCCGTGTCGTCTTCTGCGACTGCACAGGCCTCAACACCTTCATCGAGGCGGCACAGCAGGTCAGCGCGGCCGACGGATCCCTCCAACTCCACTACCCCCCACCCATGCTGACCCGGATGATCTCCCTCGCCCGCTGCTCGTTCCTCCTCTCGAACCCGGTTCCCGCCCCCATGCCGGCAACGCTGCCGGTGCCCTGCTTCGAGACCCTGCGCCGCCTCGCCCCTGTCGCCCCTGTCGCCTCGGGCGGTGTGCTGTGAAGGCCCGGCCCGGCCGCGGGCTGTCACGAAAGCCCGGCAGCGAGGGATCACCCGCCAAGGACGGAGTGCGTGTACGTCGGGTGAACCGCTGGCTGGCGGAAGACATGCGCGAGGACCTCGCCGACCTGTACGAGGAGTCCTGCGCGACACCTCCCAGCGAGTCCTTGCGAAGCCACAGCCGTCTCGACTTCCTGAGCCGTCTCAGTGGCGATGCCCGGCGGCCTGGATTCGCCATGGTGATCGCGGAGACAGTGGACTTGGCGGGGTGCGCGTTCGGCTTCCCGGTCCGCAGCGACAGCCTCTGGTGGCACGGCTTCGACGGCGCGCTACCGCTCGGCGTCGAGCAACTCACCAAGTCCGGCTGCGTGTTCGCGATCACCCATCTTCTGGTCCGCCCGCATGCCCAGGAGTTGGAGGTGGCCCGCCGTCTGCAGGAGCGGTTGCTCGCCGATCACCAGGCGTCGCTGGGCGTCACCCTGGTGGCTCAGGATGATCACCCTGCTCTCGATTCCATACGGTCCCGGGGATGGCAGGACCTCGGAGACATCTGGCGCCCCGCCGGTCCCATGGTGTTTCGGGTGCTCGTGCTGCCCGTCGGGGAACGAACAACACAGAGGTTAGAGGGACTTGCCCTCCATACCTGGACCGGTTGGCCCGAATGAGGCCCATCGGCCGGTCGGCCCGGATCCAGTCGCTGGTCGCCGAACAAGCGGCCCAGCGAGGCGGTCGGGTCGGCGTGGTGGACGTGTGCACGGCAGCGGTGGCGTCGTTACCGGTCAGCGGAGCCGGGGTGTCCGCGATGTCCGAGACCGCGGCGAGCCATCCCCTGTGCAGTACCGACGAGATCAGCGGCCGGTTGGAGGAACTGCAGCTCACTCTCGGCGAGGGGCCCTGCGTGGCGGCCTTCACGCAGCAGTCCGCCGTCCTGACGCCTGATCTGCGGAACGGTGATCTGCAGGACCACTGGCCGGTGTTCGCCGATGCGGCCCTGGAGGCCGGAGCACGCGCGGTCTTCTCCTTCCCCTTGCAGGTCGGGGCGATCAGCCCAGGCGTACTCGATCTGTACGCCCACGCACCCGGCACGCTGAACGTGGAGGAACTGGCCGATGCCCTGGCCTTCGCCGACATGGCCACCCTCGTCCTGCTCGACACACAGATCGACGCGACAGGAGCGCCACGCGACGAGGACACCGCGCACGAAGACACGGAGGACGTGGGCGGATACCGGGCCGAGATAGATCAGGCCACCGGAGTTCTCACGATTCAGCTCGGCATCGGCATCGAGGATGCCTTCATCCGTCTGCGCGCCTACGCCTTCGCCCATGGCCGCCACCTCGCCGATGTCGCCACCGATGTGGTGTCCCAGCGGCTCCACCTCGCTGACGACACGGACCCGGCCGATCGCGATGACTGACGTCCTGCTCGATCGGCACATGCACTCGCTGCACTTCCCGCCCCGTCAGAGCGGTACTACTCTCCATCAAGGGTGCGTCCGATGAATGAGCAACTGCTGGCCCAGACCTTCGTCGAACTGGCCGACAACTTGGTCGCCGACTTCGATCTGATCGATTTCCTGCGCCTGTTGAGCGACCGCTGTGTGGACATGTTCGACGCGACAGCTGCTGGTGTGCTTCTCGCCGATCACGATGGCGAACTGCGTGTCATGGCGGCCTCCGACGAGCAGGTACGTCTCCTGGAACTCTTCCAGCTCCAGAGCGACGAGGGCCCTTGCCTGGAGTGTTTCCAAGGCGGCGCACCGGTGACCGTGGCGGACTTGAGCACGCAGGCTGCGCGGTGGCCCCGATTCACCGAGGCGGCTGCCCTGTGCGGGTTCGGCGCGGTGCAGGCCGTGCCGATGCGCCTGCGGGACGAGGTGATCGGCGCCCTCAACCTCTTCCGAGCCGCCCCAGGCCCCTTCGACCCGCTCGGCGCGTCCGTCGCCCAGGCCCTGGCGGATGTCGCGACCATCAGTCTGTTGCAGCAACGTTCGACCCAGCGCAGCACGATCCTCAACGAGCAGCTCCAGGCCGCGCTCAACAGCCGCGTGCTGATCGAACAGGCCAAGGGCAAACTCGCCGAACGCCAGAACATCGACATGGAACAAGCCTTCAGCGCGCTGCGCCGCTACGCCCGCACCCGCAACCAGCGCCTGTCCGATGTGGCCCGCGCCTTCATCAACGATGACGAGCCGCTCGCCGGCCTGGGTGCCTGACCCCCACCGCCTCGACGACCGCCGACAGTGAACCCACCCAATGGCGGAGAGCGTCCTGTTCTTCGCGATCCTGCCCGCTGAGGACGCGTGATCGGGCCCCGCCCTCTTCTTCGGCCTCACATCACGATGCGTTCTTCAGCCCGTCGGCCTCCGGTCTCGGCCATCACCTGGTCGCGCAGGCGCGCACAAGTGCCGCTGATCAGGCGGGAAACGTGCATCTGGGAGATGCCGAACTGCTCGGCGATGCCGCGCTGCGTCATCTCACGAAAGAACCTCAGATAGAGGATCTGCCGCTCGCGCTCGGGCAGCGCCTTCAGCAGCGGCCGAAGGGCCTCACGGTCGACGATCCAGTCGAAGCCGGGATCGACGACACCGAGAGTGTCGGCCAAGGTACGACTCTCGTCTGAGAGGACGGGCCCGGCATCCAGTGACAGCAGGGCGAAACTCTCCAAGGCCCCTTGTCCGAGGCGTACCTCGTCCTCGGACAGGCCCGTGTACGTCGCGATCTCCTGGACCGAGGCCCCTCGCGCGTCGAGCGAACAGCCCAGTTCCCGGCTCGCGGCCCTGACCTTCATGCGCAACTCCTGTACGCGCCGCGGCACATGCAGCCCCCAGAGGCCGTCCCGGAAGTGCCGTTTCATCGCGCCGAGGATGGTCGGAATGGCAAAGCTCTGAAACGCGGCACCGCGGCTCGGGTCGAAGCGGGAGACCGCCTTGACCAGGCCCAGGTGGGCGACCTGCACAAGGTCCTCGGAGGACTCCCCTCGATGCCGGTATCGACGGGCGAGCCGGACGGCCATCGGCATCCAGGCACACACCACCTCCTGCTGCAGTGCGGATTTCTCCGGGCCGTCGGGCAGGGTGGCGATACGGGCGAGCGCGGCCGTGGTGTCCGGGGCGTCGTCATGGGGATGGGTACTGCGTACGCTTCGTGTGCTCTGTGCGCGTACGTATGTCATGGGTGCGTGTCTCCCCGGTATGTGGTGTCCCTCACCGTGGGAGCGTGTGGACCGCCACGCTGGGGAGCAACCTCAGTTGCTCCCACGGAGCGCCTCCGGTCCGAAGCACGACGGGCGAGTTCCCGGACAGGGCGCCCTCAAACAGCCTGCCGGGAACTTCGCACGGACCGGGGAACCTCCAGTCAGAGACGCAAATCAGAGACGCAGGAGTCGTTCGGAGAGGCTGCGGTATTCGCGCAGTGCAGTGCGCAGACCCTCGGTGTCAGGATCACCGGCCGATTGCTGCCAGGACTCGCGCATCATGGCGTGGCGCTCACCGAGGATCTGGCCGACCTTGGCGATGAGTTCGCCGAGCAGTGCGTCGGCTTCCTCGACCGCCGGTCGCGGTGCGTCCACGAAGCCGTTGACGGCGTGCTGGAGGCGCGTCTGCAACTTGTCGCGGTCACCTGACGCGAGCGCCGTGCCGGGCTCCGGAACAGGGGCCGGCTGCCGGGGTTCGGACATCGACATGGCTTCCTGAGGGGCCGGCCTGCGCGCGAATTGATGGGTCTCGCGCCTGTCCGCGGATTCCTTGGGCTCGGTCATGGTGTACTCCCTCGGCTGGTGTCACGGTGCCGCAGGGTCCCCCAGGGGCGCCGCTCGGATTCGTCGCTGTGGTGCGCGTTCGTGTCGTGGTGTGTGTCCGCGTCCCCGGGCCGGTCGCCGACAAGGTCGTCGTAGAACGCGCGGGCGTGTACGAAGAGGTCGCGCAGCTCCTCCGTCCGGGCCCGTCCTCCGTCGGTGCAGTGGACGGCGGCGTGCAGCCGGCGGTAGCTGTCGACGTGCTGCGGGTGGTGCACCGAGAGCGCGGCGAGCTGCTCCCGGAACGGGTCGGCCGGGAAGCCGCGCTGACGGACGAGTTCGCCGAGGATCCCGTCGGCGTGGGTGGCCGCCTTGGCCGGATCGTCCACGAACTCCTCCTGGGCGTAGGACCATTCAGCGGTGTACTG
Organism: Streptomyces sp. NPDC002795; assembly: GCF_042888725.1. NCBI lineage: Bacteria > Bacillati > Actinomycetota > Actinomycetes > Kitasatosporales > Streptomycetaceae > Streptomyces > Streptomyces sp. NPDC002795. The sequence continues at coordinate 489,908 of NZ_JBIAQB010000003.1, read as the reverse complement.
GTCGTATGCCTCTGCCGTCAGCGGGTGGATCTTCAGGTCACTGTGGCGGTGGAGCCGGCCGTCGAGGTCCTTCTTGGCGGCTTTGGTGTCACCGTCGTACTGGGCCACGGTCCGCTCGTACTCCGGGCCGAATCGACGGCGCAGTCCGCTCGCGCCCGCGCCCGCACGGAACTTGACGGCGAGCAGTCCGGCGATGAGGACCACCACGACGAGCAGGATGATGAGGAAACCGGTGGACATGAGGTGCCTTCCGGTGGATGAGCCCGCACTTCGGGCTGTGCACGCCGGGTAGCCGCGGCCGACAACACCAAACGGAACGACCCGGCGGAGGTCTCGTACGGCATCCGCATGATAGCTGGATACGGGCGCTCAGCAGAGCTTCCGCGGTCGGAGCCGGCGGGCGGCCGACCGCGTGCCCGTCACCGTGGCGGGTACCCGGTCGGCATGACAGATCTCCGCTTGCCCGGCACGCGGCACGTCGAACATGCGGTCTCGGCCCACCCTTTGCTGCCATGGCTGAGCGGTGCGGCCGCCATGGCCGTCTCTGGCAACCGCCGTGCACGGCGCGCCGCCCTGCGCGGCACCGTGTCACTGGCACTGGCCTCAGCAGCAGCCGCCATCGCCGCCAGGTCGACGTCGGGCAGGCCGACTTCCCAGCGGCACGTCGTGACGGCGCTGCCCTGCAGGCACACGGCCGCAGCCGCAGCGTTCGTGACGGCCGCGACGCTGGAGTCACCCTGGCTGGGGGCCGCCCTCGCTCCCCTCGCCACGGTGGTCACCGCCGCCCGTACTGGCACCCGCTCTCCGGCGGCCGTTCTCGAGGGTGCCGTGCTCGGGACGGGCGTGGCGGTGGCCACCTGCCGCTGGTGGCCGCTGCTCATGGACCAGCCTGCCGACGCCGCCCGGCCGAACGTCCCCGTCCCCGCGCTCCCCGCGGGCCGCGGGCTGATCGCGGTCGTCAACAACGGGGCGGGCGGCGACACCCCGGCGGAGGCCGAACTGCGAACTCTCCTGCCACAGGCGGAGATACGAGTCTGTGAGAACGGCGTCGATCTTCATCATGTGCTCAGGAGAGCCGCCAAGGACGTCCTCGCCCGACCGGATGGTGCGCTCGGCGTGGTCGGCGGCGACGGAACGGTCAATGCGGCGGCGATCCTGGCCGCCGAGAGCGGACTGCCACTCGCGGTGTTCCCCGGCGGCACCCTCAACCACTTCGCCACCGATCTCGGGCTGCCGACGCTCAAGTCCACCGCGCAGGCCGTGGAGTCGGGCTGCGGCGGAGCCGTCGACCTCGGCCGGGTCACCGGCGACGGCCCCGGCATGTACTTCCTCAACACCTTCAGCATCGGCGTCTACCCAGAACTCGTCCGGGCCCGCGAAGCCCGCGAGCGCCGCCTCGGCAAATGGCCCGCACTCTGCGTGGGTCTCCTGCGTGTCCTGGCCGACGGCACGCCCAACGAGGTCACCATCGACGGGCGCCGCCGTCGACTGTGGCTTCTCTTCGTCGGCAACAGCCGTTATGAACCCTCGGGTTTCGCCCCCTCCTACCGCCGCAGCCTCGACGACGGTCTGCTCGACCTCCGTATCGTCGACGGAAGGCACCCCTTCGCCCGCACGCGACTCGTCACCGCGTTCCTCACCGGAACCCTCGCCCGCTCCCGCGTCTACCAGGCGACCACAGCGACCCGGCTACGTATCGACGCAGTGGGACAGACCGGGGACTACACCCGCGACGGGGAAGTCAGTCCAGCCGCCGACACGCTCATCATCGACAAGTCACCCCGTGCGCTCACCGTGTACGTGCCGGCACCCGGGTGACCGCGCGATACCCCGGTCACCGCCGCATCCACGTTGGTAACCGGGGCCCAGCCGGCACGACTGCCGGCCGTGGGCACATGACCATCCCCCCTTCGCGCGTCAGGTCTCACAGGCGACGCCAGCGCGCGGAGGCGAAAGAGAAGGCACCGAAGAGGATCAGTCCGATCGCGACGGCGACGAGCAGCCACGGCCCGATCGGGGTCTGGGTGAAGCTGCGGAGCGTGGCATCTACGCCTTTGGCCTCGTCCGCGTCGAACTGGACGGCAGCTATCAGTATGAAGATGCCGGCCGCGGCGAACACGATGCCGCGGGCCACACCCCCGACCACACCGAGGCCGGTGACGATCTGGTTCGTGCCGGGGCTCATGGCGGCAGTGTCGAGCTGACGCAAGAACTTGCGCATGGCCGCCCGTGTCGCGAGTACCACGCCGATGCCGATCAGGAGGCATCCCCCTGCGGCGACCAGGACTTGGCCGTAGGCCAGTTTCAGCACGGAGGCGGTCCAGTCCTTCGACTTCGCGTTGCCGCTGGAACCCTGCCCACCGCCTGCAGCGTACGTGGCGGTGGCCCAGCAAATGAAGCCGTAGAACAGCGCCCGGCCACCGTCGAGGAGCCGGGAGGGGGCCTTCCGGTCCGGGCCCCTGGTCAGGACCGCTCGGGAGGCTCGCCACAGGGCCATGGAGCCGAAGCCCACAACCAGCGCCCACAGCATGATCTCCCCGAAGGGCTGCTCCGCGATCTTCGACAACGCGCCCTGCCGGTCCGCCGATTCCCCGCCGCTGCCCACGGCCATCTGTACGGCCAGGGCGCCGATGAGTACGTAGACGACGCCGCGCGCGGCAAAGCCCGCCCGTCCCGCGGCGGACAGTGTCTGGTTCTCCGCGGAGCGCCGGGTTGCGGCGCCTGCGGTCCTTCGCTTCCCGTGTGCCTGAGATGACGTCACGATGCCCTCCCCAAACGGTGGGTGCGCGGTCCGCGCCCGCCGTCCCCGAGTTCCCCGGACCGGGAGTTCGATGCGCTCGGCGTCACCGAGGGAGCCGCGGTGTTTCTCTGCCTGGGTCCGCTGCCGGTGAGCGCGCTGCCCGGGCCGCGACCCGCGCGGCGTACGGACTTGGCCCCGCGCCGGAACAGCGTGCGGTGCAGCGCGGCCGGCTTGCTGAACGGGGCCGCTGCGAACCGCGAGCAGCAGCGTGGTGATGTACCCGGCACGCCGCGGGGTATCGATTGCGGCGAAGCGGCAACTCTTGGAGCAGGTCACCGTAGTTGCGGTCGGCCTGTTGCAGCTTGGTCTCGTTGCGCGGCGTACGGGACGCCTGGCAGAAGATTGCCGCGTTGGGTCCGCCTCAGGTACGTCTCGACGCCCGCCGCTTCACGGCATGTGCCACGCACGGGAGTTGCTCATTCCGCAAGGATGGTTCGTTGCCGGACCTTCTGCCGAATGTGTTGCCGGGCGGCCGTCGACACACACAGGCTTGTCGACTACCACTGCGGAACAGCCACGTACAGCACCGTCACCGGCAGCAGGTGCCGCCCTTGAGTCCGTCGATCATCACGCCCGGTCGGTTCGCTTGGAGGCGTCGTCGGAGTACACGACGCAGCTCGCGCCGCAGCGCTTCGGGGAGCGCCTCGCCCTCGGCCGTAGCGACCAAGGCCACGCCCACGGCCAACCTCCCGGAGTTTGACGTTGCGGTGCTGCGAGATGTCCACCAGCAGGCGCCAAGTCCGCTCGCTGGAACACGACCGCCGATTGAACTGTTCCTTGGTGGCCCGCAGTTCGACGACTTCTGGTGCGATCGCCCGACGCATGCTGCGTACCTCGCAACGCAAGTCATGCGTGGCCCGGGCCGAACTGGTCAGCGGCGGGCAGGAGGTCGTCCGTGCCGATCGTAGGTGCCGTGCTCACCAGGGATGTGGCGTAGGAGACCTTCAGATGGCCGGGCCTGCGGGCGCCTCGGCGAGCGGGACAATGAACAGCCGGTGCTGGGTCGGCAGCCCGGCCCGCACGGTGGCCATGGCGGGCTCGTCGGTGGTGGTGTCCACGTAGACCGCGTCGAGTACGCCGATCTTGTGCCCTTCGGTGTCCACCACTTCGCGTTCGCGCCACTCTCGGACATCAGCTGTCTGGATCATGGCCTGTCCTTCTGAAGATGTCTTTGGCATGTGAGCGTTGCGGGCCGTGATCGGCGCGCTGCCGCGTGAAGGCGCCGCAGCGCCAGGGGCAGCGCATGGCCCAGCTCGGCGGGCAACGGGTCTCCGTCGGACGTGGCCACCAAGGCGTTGGCGACCTCGCGGAGTTTGACGTCGCACTGCCGTGCCACATCCATCAGCAGACTCCTGGCCTCACCGCGGGAGCACGGCGCCAGGGCCATCACCATGCCGCGCGCCTGGTCGATCACCCCGTGGCTGGCCAGCGCCCGCCGCAGCATGTCGTTCTCCGCCCGCAGCATGACAATGGCCGGCGCCAGCTCGACATTCCCCCAGACCACGTCGGCTTTCAACGCCCATCGCTCTTCCCGTGTCCTGACCGTCCGGTTCATGACGCCTGCCTATCCATGGTGTTGTCGGTCGCGGCGGTCCTGGCGCATCCAGCGCCCTCGGCGCTGGCGTCGGTATCGGCGGTCCAGGCGAGCCTCGTGATCGCGATCGTCCCGGTACTCCCCGTACTCGGAATCACCGCCACGGTGCCGCCTTTGCGCGCCCCCCATGCCGTAGTGGAGGTACCCAAAGATCAGCACGACCGCAGCCAGCCACCACAGGGCATTGAGGAAGCCCAAGGCGAACAGGACCATGACAAGGACGGCGGACAAGAGGATCACGGCGGGCCTCCGGAAGTAAGAGGGTCCCTGCTCAACGGCGTCTTCCCCGCTCGGGCGAAGCCGAGAGCCAGTGGGAAGATGGGCGAGCGCTGGGAGAATGGCATCGATGCCGGGTCCGGGGCTTCACTCCACAGCGTAGTCCTGTCCAAGGGTTCAAGAGCCTGTCCTACGTGGACGCGTATGTTCATGGATGGCCACTTGGTCTCTGTCGGGCCTGAACGGCAGCGGCTGGCCTCCAGGGCGCTGCCGCGGCCACCGGCCCGGACCCATCGCACGCTTTCCCACAGCAGGCGATACGCATGTACGCGCTTGTCCTTCCCGTCCCCTTCATTCTGCTCGGCACCGTAATGGGCTTGTCCTGGTGGGAGGACAAGGTCCTGCCGCCGGCGGTGCCGGGCGAGGCCCCCGCCGAGACTCCGTTCACCCCAGCGGCCCCGGCCGCCCGTCCAGAACTCCGTTCGGACATCGGCTCGTTGACAAGGGATGTTCCTGGGCGTTGACTGACAGCACGGCGTAGGGATTTGCCGCTCCGGACCGTTCGGGCGACGCGCATTCCCCTTCCCGCTTCGCCCGGACCCCGCGAATACCAGGATCTCCCTCCGCGCGTTCTGGAGGCCCGGCAATGCTCTTCTGGCTCCTTCTCCTTCTGCTGATCCTGGTGATCTTCGGGTTCGGCTTCACCATTCAACTCCTCTGGTACGTCGCTGCCGTGTTGCTCGTTGTCTGGATCGTCGGCTTCGTCAGGCGCGGCCGCGGAAACGGCAGCCGCAGCGGCCGTGGACGCCGGTTCAGCCGCAGCCGCGGATAACCCGGCGCCCCCTCTCTGCCACTCCCGCGGGAGCTGACACCGCCATCACCTGCGCGAGCCATCCCGGCGGACCAACACGAGGACGGCCATGAGCATCGGACGAACGATCAGGAACACGGCACAGGCAATGAAGGGCAAGTTCACCCACAGGGCCGGAGAGGCCACCCGCAATCGGCGAATGCAGCGGGAAGGCCGGACCGACCAAATGTCCGGGAACCTGAAGCAGTCGACCCAGAAGGCGAAGGACGCCTTCCGACGCTAGCGGGCGCAGGATACGAAGGAGGGCTGTTGTTCCACTGCTCTGGTGGAACAACAGCCCTTATTGCGCTTCAGCGCTGTGGTTTTCTCCACGCTCTCACTCTTCCGGCCCGACGAGTTCGAAGTCCCCCTGACCGCCCATTTGTTGCATTGTCTGCGACAGCCGCTCATCAGCGATGTCGGCATGGGCAGATCAGATCCTCACCAGTTCCTGCATGACCTCGACCGGCTTCTGGGTGATGTGAACGCGGTCCTTGCGCGGCTCGCTCGAAACGGGCTTGTGCCACGCGGCGACGCCGCGCCATGTCCAGCCTGCGGCCTGCAATGCGTCGGTGGTGGCGGGCAGTTGCCTCCAGTCGGTGAAGACGAGGGGCGGAGCCGGATTCGACGGTGGCGCGGTACGGCCCCGCGGCCACACACCTACCGCAACGCCGCACCGTTCCGGCCGCAACAGGTGCTCAAGACGGCCCCTCCGTCGATGCTGGCGATGGAGTAGCACGCTCGACAAGGATCACCTGACACCCCCCTCGACAAAATCAGCATTGAATCAGCGTCAGCCCCGCCCAGCCTCGCCACCGACCACCAACCAGACGCTGCTGAAGTGTCGCGCTCGACAACCCGGCACCCGAGTCCAGAGCCACGACGGTGACACGCCGTACCAGACGGCCACTTTGCAGACCAGAGAACCGTCGAGCACGACATGAGGTATCTGTCTCCACAAAGGGCCACCGCAAGGCACCCCTCGCGTCGACCTACCCAGCCGCGCAAGCCGAGCCCGCCGGGCCGGGCCATGGGCCAGCGAGGCGCCCGGCTCGTCCGCGAGCGCCTCGACGGTCGCACAGAGGCCGCACACGTGCAGTTCGACGTGGAACTGCACGTGCGGGAGTCGTCTTTGCTCCGCACATCTGAAACACACCACACCGCCTGAAGGCCCGGGGGCCGTCAGGAAGCCGGGTCGGTGAGCTCCACAAGGGGCTTGTCCTCGGCCACGGCCTGCTGGGCCTCGTCCGGGATCGTCAACCAGCGCACCGCCACCGCGGCCAGTACGTACAGGCCGGCGAAGACGATGGTGACACCCCCGGGGCCCAGCGGACCCAGGAACACGGCCACGATCAGGGGGCCGACGAACGTGGCTGCGCCAGCGCCCAGGTTGAGTACGGCGATGGCGTTGCCCTTCTGGCCCGGTGCCATGAGTGACATCAGTACCGAGATCGGGGTGAACCCGGCCAGCGTGATGCCGAACAGGGCCGCACACACCACCGCCACCCAGTACTGCCCGCTGACATGGGTGGGCAGGAAGTACAGGCACAGGGAGCTGACCGCCGAGGCCACGCAGCCGAACCAGCGCAGTGTGCGGTGCCAGCCGAGCCGGTCGCTGAGCATCCCGAAGAACAGGTTGGCGAAGATGTTCGCCGCGCCCAGGATGAACACCAGTTGCAGCCAGCCTGCGGTGCCGAATCCCACGTCGTCGGCGAAGACGCTGGGCAGAAAGACCAGGAATCCGAACTGTGGGGCCGTGTTCGCGACCCTCACCAGACAGCCGATCGCGATCCTCGGCTGAGAGAAGATGATGGCGACGCTGTTGACGATGGAACGGCCCGCCGACACTCCAGGGGCAGCCAGCCGCTGGCCGCCCTCCGCCTTGCGGATCCCGAACAGGGCGAGGAAGCCGCCGGCCACCACCAGCACGAGGGAGAGCCACAGCGTGGCGTATTCGCCGATGAGCGGTTCGCTGCCGCTGGCCAGCAGGGAGCCCAGCGTCGGCAGGCCTCCGGTGAAGGCGAAGTAGAACCAGCCCACGGCCGAGCCGAGTCGGCGGGGTGAGCTGCCGGCCAGCACCCAGACGAGGAAGCCGTAGGCGAAGAACGGATAGCCGAAGCCGCGCAGCCCGTAGGAGAGAAGGAGCAGCGGGTAGCTCTGGGTGGGCAGTGCCACGGCGAGAAAGATGATCTCCAGGCTGCCCCAGATGGCAAGCCCCAGCCACATGACTCGGCGCGGCCCCCACACATCCGACAACGCTCCGGACAGCCAGGATCCGGCGGTGACCACCGCGCCGTAGACGGTGATGATGACGGCCGCGCCGGTGGCGGTGTCCGCGCCGTTGTCGCGCAGGTAGGGGGAGATGTAGCCGGCCTCGACCCCGTCACCGATCATGAAGAGCAGCAGGCCGACGAACCCCCACAGCAGGGGGCGGGGCAGGCCGAGGCGGTCGATCAGTCCCGGCTCGGCCGGGGCCGATGGAGCGGATGCGGACATCAGTGTCCCCAATCGGTTCGACGCGGTGCGGGGTGTCACCGCTGCGGGAGGATGTGGACCTTGCGGGCGGTGTCGGAGCGGGCCGCTTCGAGCGCGTCCGCGTAGTCCTCGAGGCCGAAGGTGTGTGTGACCATGCGCTCCGACAGGCGGGGCAGGTCGAGTACAGCGCGTACCGCGTCGGGGAAAGCCGTGGCCAGTGACTGCGAGCCGACCAGTGACAGTTCACGGTCGAACAGGTCGTAGGGGAACAGGTTGATCGCGGACTCCGGGCTGACCACGCCCATCTGCAGCAGGGTGCCGCGCTTGGCCAGCCGGTCCAGGGCGTCGCTCACCGCGGTGGGGTGGCCGCTGGCCTCGATGGCCAGGTCGACGTCGTGCCGTGCGGGACGCTCGCCGGGGGCGTGCACCGTATCGGCACCGAACTCCACGGCCGCTCCGCGGCGCACGGCGCTGGGCTCGATGACATCGACCGTCGAGGCTCCCTGCGCACGGGCGTAGGCGACGGCGAGCAGCCCGATCGACCCCGCTCCGTAGACGAGCACCCGCTGGTCCCTGATCGGGCGGATGCGTGAGGCGGCGTGCAGGACGCAGGCCAGCGGCTCCACCAGGGCGCCGGTCGCGAAGTCGATCCCGTCGGGCAGCTGGTAGACGACCTTCGCGGGGACGCGGACCAGTTCGGCGCAGGCCCCGTCGGCTCCGACGCCGATGGGCACAAGATCGGGGCAGAGGTTGGTCGCGCCGGCCCGGCACTGCTCACAGGTACCGCAGGCCACGTTGGGGTCCACGCATACGCGGTCGCCCGGCGCGAAGCCATGTACTCCGGGGCCGACCTTCACCACGGTTCCGGAGAACTCGTGGCCGGGCACGACGGGGAACCGGCCCGTGGGGTAGTCGCCGTGGGCCAGGTGCAGGTCCGTGCCGCAGATGCCGACCGCGGCGGGGGCGATCACCAGACCATCCGCTCCGGGTTCGGGGTCGGGCAGCTCCTCGACCTTGGCCGTTCCCTGTCCGTCCAGGACAACCGCACGCATCTTTGCTTCCTCTCGCCGGCTCGGGCTGAACAAGAACGCTCAGCCGGGCTGGCCGTCGGTGTCATCCCGCACCGGCGAACCACCAGCAAGGTAGGCCGCCCAGACAGATCTGTCCATACTTTACTGACTGTACGTACAAAATTAATGCGGCCCCTTCGGAACCCACGACACTCCGACTCCGCGCACCTCTCCCACCTGGAGATTCAGGCAATCACGACCCCGGGACCGGACCCCGACGCCGCGGATGCGCCCGTTGACGCGGGACCCCATGACTGCATACCGTCCGGCCGATACGTTCTGTACGTACAGCACGGTGCGGTTCTCACGCCCATGCACGCGGCTCCCCCTCGGCCGTCACGAACAGTGCGCACCCCGGGCCTCATCGGCCGTGATCGACGACCGCACCCTTCAACGGTGAAGGAATCGCCATGCCTTCTTCCACAACACCAGCCCAAGACCCATCGGCCGGCGGCCTGTTGGACCGGATCGGGTTGCCGGCGCCCCTGCTGCTCGGATACCTCGGCGTCCTGCTCTTCATGATCGGCGACGGGGTGGAGAGCAACTTCCTCTCACCGTTCCTGGAGGACGAGGGCTTCAGCGCGGGCCATGCCGCCACCGCGATCAGCGTCTACGGAATCTTCGTCGCCATCGGCTCCTGGCTGTCCGGCACACTGTCCGCGGCCCTGGGCCCCCGCCGCGTCATGTGCTACGGCGCCGTCATCTGGATCGTCCTCGAAGCATGTCTGCTGGCCTGGGCCATTCCCAGCGACTCCGTCGTCCTGGTCACGGTCATCTACGGGCTGCGGGGCATCGGCTACCCGTTCTTCGCCTACGCCTTCCTGGTGTGGGTCACCCAGGCCACTCCCGAGTACCAACGCGGCACGTCCGTAGGCTGGTTCTGGTTCGTCTTCGGTGCCGGCCTGCCCACGCTCGGATCCCTGGTCGCCAGCGCCGCCATTCCCCTGGTCGGCGAGTTCGGCACCCTGTGGATCTCGGCGGCCCTGGTCGCCCTCGGCGCCCTGATCGCCCTGTTCGGCGTGCGCGATCTCCGTCATGCCGGGCCCGCGATCCGCGAGGAACCCACGTCTCCGCTGCGCGAACTCGCTCGCGGCATCACCATCCTGCGCGACCGGCGCGTCGCTGTCGGCGCCTTCGTCCGCCTGGTCAACACCGCACCAAACTTCGCGCTCTTCGTCGTCGCCCCGCTCTACTTCACCCGCACCATCGGCTTCTCGCAGGGCACGTATCTTCTCCTCGTCACCTGCGTCTACACCGCCAACATCTTCGCCAACCTGCTCTTCGGCATCGTCGGGGACCGGTTCGGCTGGCGGCGCACCGTGACCTGGTTCGGCTGCGTACTGTGCGCGGTCGGCATGCTGCTCCTCTACTACGTGCCCCAGGTCGTCGGCCCCAACTTCTGGGTCACGCTGCTGTGCTGGGGTGTCTTCGGTCTCGGCCTCGCGGGGTTCGTGCCGCTCACCGCCCTCATGCCCAGCCTGGTCCGCCCGGCCGACAGCGCCAACGCCCTGGCCGTCTACAGCCTCGCCGCGGGCCTGTCCGCCTTCGTCGGCCCCGCGCTGGTCGGCGTACTCGGCGGAACGGCCCACATGACCGCGCTCATCTGGACCTTCGTCGCGCTCTACCTCGTCGCCGCGGTCCTCAGCCGCACACTCGACTCCCCCGCCGGCCACGACCGTAAGGCGCCCGCCGCAGAGCCGGCGCACGCCCACGAGTGACATGTGAACTGCCGCCGCCGGTCGAGGAGTTCCGGTGGCGGTCGGCCGTCAGGACTTGGCGGTGGCGTCGACGTTGACCTCCAGCGGCACGACGTCGCTGCGCACCCACGTGTCGTAGACGTCGAACCGCTTGCCCTGGGGGGTCCAGGAGGTCGAGCGGATGTGGAGGGCGGGAGTGGTCGGGGTGATGTCGAGGGCCTTGGCGACCTCGGGAGCGGGAGCCACCGCGCGGATGGACCGGTGTGCACCGCCGAGCGGGTAGCCGACCGCATCCAGCGCCTCACTGAAGGAGGCGCGCCCTTCGAGGACTTCGGTCATCCCGGCGATCGCGGGGACCAGGTCGGCCGGGCTGTAGTTGATGCTGTACAGCGCGGGGGTGTTGTCGAGGGAGCGCAGCCGGACCATCTCGTACCCGGCGGTGTTCTCCTGGACCTTCAGCGCGCGGCAGACCGAGGGCGGCAGGATGGTCGGCCCGTGGCGCAGGACCTCCGTGGTGACGGAACGGTTCTGGTGCCCGATGGCGTTCTCCAGGAAGCCCTCGCGCTCCTGGATGACCCAGCCCTGGTCGGTGCTCGGCTCGGTGGCATAGACGCCACGTCCGGTGATCCGGGTGACCAGCGCACGTGATTCCAGCAGGTTCATCGCCTGGCGCACAGTGGCACGCGAAAGCCCGAACTCGGTGCCCAGTTCGTGTTCGCTGGGCAACCGCGTTCCGGCCTCGATCGTGCCGTCGGCCAGGCGCTGTTCGAGGATGGCGCCCAACTGCTGGTAGTAGGGCGTGGTTGCCTGGCGGTCGATGGCTGCCGGTTGTGCCACGTCGTGTGCTCCCTCTCCGTCGCGCGCCCTGCCGCCCGTCGGCCTGCCGGGTCCGAGGGGCTGGTCGCGGTCAATCCTGACGATGGTAGTCGGTTGGTCCGTACTGTACGTACCCGTCGCACGGGCAGACCCGCGCCGCCGGTGGAGCACGGCGGGCATGCGTCGGCCGCGGTCACCGGACGGGCAGGAGCGCCCGGCGATCGCGGCCGTGTGCAGGGGAGGCGGGGTGCCCCCACCGCTCCGGCTGTCCGGGTACGTCTCAGTCGTCGAGCCAGCCGCTGTCGATCGTGAGGTCGATCGTGAGATCGCCGCCGCCGCTCGCGTGCTGCGCGGCCGCGGCGGCCTGCAGGATCATGGCGGCCGCGGCGGCACCGGGGTCGAGGACTCCCCGGGCGACTTCACCGACGTAACTGGCGCGGCCCCGCTTGGCGACGAGGCTCGCGGTGGAGCGGGCGCCCGCGATGGCGGCCTGCGCGGCGCCGTCCAGGGCCTCGCCCGGCGCGGCCTGAGCCGCTTCTCGCAGGGCGCGGACGGCGGGGTCGAGGGCGTCGACCATGGTCTTGTGGCCGATCTCGGCCTTGCCGTAGTGCTGGACGGTGGCCAGGCCCGCGGCGAGTCCGGCGGCGAATTCGGCCAGGGTGGGTCGGTCGGCGTCGGTGCAGCGGGCGAGTTCGCGGAAGAACATCCCGAACAGCGGGCCGCTGGTGCCGCCGGTACCGAGGAACCCGCGCGAGACGCAGGTCAGCCAGTCGCCGCACGTCTGGGGGGACGTGGTTTCGACGTTCTTGCGGGCGCGGCCGAGCGCGGAGGCGATGTTGCTGCCGAAGTCGCCGTCGCCGGCGCGGCGGTCGAGGTCGCCCAGGGCCTCGGTCCGGTCGAGGAACGCGTCGAACATGCCGGTCACCCAAAGCCGGCCGAAGTCGGCACCGAGAGTGGCGTCGTGCGTGGTGGTGTCAGTCATGGCGCGGTCCTTCACCAGGTCAGGGCGGGTGTGCGCACGGGGGCGTCCCACAGGGGCAACAGGTCTTCGTCGGCGGGCAGCAGGCTCACGGACACACCGTGCATGTCCAGCGAGGTGATGTACGTGCCGACGAGGGCGCGGGCGACGGTGATGCCGCGGTCCGCGAGGCGGAGGTGGACGGCGCGGGCGGCGATGTCCAGCTCCAACTGGGAGGCGCCACCGAGGCCGTTGACCAGCGCGATGACACCGTCTCCCGAGCGCAGCGAGAGGGCCTCGGTGAGCGGGTCGACGAGTTGGGCGATGAGCTCGTCGGCGGTGGTGAACGGGATGCGTCCGGTGCCGCGTTCACCGTGGATGCCGACGCCGAGTTCGACCTCGTCGGGCGGGAGTGTGAAGGAGGGTTCGCTCTCGCCGGGGTGAGTGCCCGGTTCGAGGGCGAGGCTGAGGCTGCGGGCTCGCGCTGCGACCCGGCGGCCCAGCGCGCCGACGTCCGCCAGCGGGGCTCCCGCCTCGGCGGCGGCGCCGCAGATCTTCTCGACCATCAGCACGGCAGCCGTGCCGCGCCGCCCGGGACCGCCCGCGTCGTCACCGGTGTCGGTCGCCAGATCGTCGTCGACCAGGACCGTCTCGGTCTTGACCGCCTGGTCACCCGCCAATTCCTGGGCGATCTGGAAGTTGAGGACGTCGCCGGTGTAGTTCTTCACGATCTGCACGACGCCACGCCCCGAGTCCGCCGCGACGGTGCCCTCGTGCACCTGGAGCGCGGTCGGGCTGGCGAACAGGGCGCCGGGAACGGCGACATCGAGCATGCCCGTCCCGACGAACCCGGCGTGCAGCGGCTCGTGCCCGGAGCCGCCGCCGGAGACGAGGCCCACCTTGTCGCGGGCGGGCACGGCCCGGGTGACCAGCTGCGCCTCCTTGTCGTACCGGACGGCCCCGGCATGCGTGAGCGCGAATCCCTCCAGGGCCTCTTCGACGGCGTTTTCCGGACGGTTCAGGAAGTGTCGTTTCACCGTGCTGTCTCCCTTGACCAGCTCGATCAGCCGGCCACCGGCCGCTGAGCTGCTGCCTGTTGACGGCTTGCTTCGTCGTGTTGACGTCACCCACGTTAATGCATACTGTCCGGGCGGTACAGTCTGTACGTACAAAGCAGTGGCAGCGTCGTCCGCCGACGGAATCCCTCCGGCCTGCGCGTGAACGACCGAAGGAAGGATGAGTCAGTCATGTCCATGGAATACCGGATGCGCCGCACCCTCCCCAGCGACCGCGCGGCGATCATCATGCCCGTCGACCACGGCCTGATCTTCAACCGCATCGCGGGTCTGGAGACGCCCTCCGCGCCCTTCCCCACGTGGACGAAGACCGATGACGTCACCGGCTTCATGATGACGCCGGGCCAGGTCAAGCAGACCGAGAAGTTCTTCGCGGCCAACCCGCACCTCTCGCGCGTGCTGACCATCGACACCTACTACGACGTGGCGAACCTGGACGGCGGCGGCTCGCACCAGCTCATCACCACCGTCGAAGAGGCCGTCCGCATGGGCGTCGACGCCGTGAAGATGCTCTTCCCGTGGAACATGTCGCGCGCCGAGCAGGCCGCGATGTGCCACCGCGTCGGCCAGGTCGTCACCGCCTGCGACGCCTGGGACATCCCCCTCGTCCTGGAGCCGGTCATCATGGGCGCCCCGCGCACCGAAGAGGTCATCGTCGAGGAGGAGAAGGTCGCCCGCATCGCGTACGACCTCGGCGCCCACATCATCAAGATCGCCTTCCCGGGCGAGGAGCGCACCAAGCGCCTGGTCGAGGAGCTCCAGGTTCCGCTGGTCATCGCGGGCGGCCCGCTCAGCGGCGACGTCTCCGAGACCGTCGACGCGGTCGGCCAGACCATCCGGGCCGGTGCCCGCGGCGTGATCGTCGGACGTAACATCTGGCAGCGCGAGCCGAACGAGGCCGGCAAGGTCCTCTCCGAGGTCGGCGCCCTGACCCGTGAGGTCAGCTTCGAGGACTGAGCCTGAGCCCACCCCGGGCGAAGCCACCACCAGCGTCGATCGAGGGAGATGACGACACGTGGGAACCACGACGACACGACGGACAACGGTCCTCGGCGTCGACATCGGCAGCACCAACACCAAGGTCGTCGCGCTCGATCGGGACGGACACGTCGTCGCCCGCGTCCGGCGCCGGACACCGAGGAATGCCGACAATCCCTCGGTCGACGCGGACCAGCTGTTCGAGGCGATCGAGGACATGGTCCTCGAGGTCTGCGGCGACCAGCTGGCCGTGCGGGCGGTCTGCGCCGCCGGCATCGGTGAGGACGGCGTCCTGACCGACACCGGTCTGCGCCCCCTCACTCCCGCCCTGGCCTGGTTCGACCCCCGCCGCCAGGACATCTTCCAGACCCTGGCCCCACAACTGGGCCCGGCCGACGACATGGGGGTCGAACCCGACCCGGCCCGTACCGTCGTCGGCTGGACCTGGGCCCGCACCCAGCCCGGCACCGAGACCGCCACCGGCTGGCTGGCCCTGACCGACTTCGCCGGCGCCCGCTGGGCCGGCACCCCGTTCCTCAGCGAGACCCTCGCCGCCCGCACCGCCGCCTGGCACACCACGGCCCGTACCTGGATGTCGCCCCGCGTAGTGGCGACGCTCGGCACGACGGACCTGCTGCCGCGGGTGATCCGCACCGGTGCCGTGATCGGCCCGCTGCACTCCGCCCGCCTCGCCGAGGCCGGAGTCCTGGCCCCCGACGCCGCGGTCGTCGCGGGAGGCCACGACCATCCGGTCGGCGGCTGGGGCGTCGGCCTGCTGAACGGAGGGGCGGTACTGGACTCCATGGGCACCGCCGAGGTCGTCACCACCCAGTCCCGTCGCCCTGCCCCCAGCCCGGCCAACGGGCTCGACTCCGCCGCCGGCATCCGCCACGACGGGACCACGGTCCTGCGCGTCGAAGAGCTCGACCGCAACATCAAGTGGGCGCGACAGGACCCCGCCCTGTCCACCGTCCTCGACGAACTCATCAGGGGCGACCGGCAGCCCGACGGATATCTCACCTCCGGCACCTTCCGCCCCGGCGCCGCCGGCGGACAGCACCCCCTCTACACCCCCGACGCCCCCACCTCCCCGGCGTCCCGGGCATCAGCCGTCCTTGGAGCGCTGGCCGAACTCGGCGGCCAAGCCATCGACCGCGTCAGTGCCTACGCCGAACCCGGCACACAGGTCTTCACCGCAGGCGGCTGGTCCCGCTCCCCCGGCTGGGTCGCCATCAAGCAGGCCGTCACCCAACGCGAAGCGACCCCCATCTCCGAACCCGAGGTCACCGCGACCGGCGCCGCCCTGCTCGCCGCCCACGCGATCGGCTGGGCCCCCGACCCTGCCACCGCCCTCGCACCGGCCCCGGCACCGCGGGCCGTCTGACCAATCTCGCCCCCGCCCATCCAGTACGACTCCGTCAGGTCCTTGGTGGCGGCTGGGACAGGACCCATGACGCCGAACTCACCGGCCGGTGGGCAAGCGCGCCGTGATCGTCGGCGGTGAACTCGTCAGCTGGTCCGCGGCCGTCACCCTGCGCGAAGCCGGCTGCACACCTGCCCTGGTGGTCAGCCAGTACCCGAAGGCCGAGTCGTACGGAGCCTTCAATGCCGCCGGGCGCACCGTCCTGCGTGTCCCCGTCGCCACCCGCACCCGCGTCACCCGGGTCATCGGCAAAGGGCGCTGCCAGGCCGTCGAGATCGCACACCTCGACACCGGGAAGCGCCGCACCGTCGAGTGCGACACCGTCGTGTTCACCGGCGACTGGATCCCCGACCACGAACTCGCCCGCAGCGCAGGCATCGAACTCGACCGGGCCACACTCGGCCCACTCACCGACACCGCCCTGCGCACCAGCCGCCCCGGCGTCTTCGCGGCAGGCAACCTGGTGCACCCCGTCGACGTCGCCGACGCCGCGGCCCTCGACGGCAAACACGTCGCCGACCAGGTCATCCACCACCTCCACGGCCGGCCACAGCCGACCCAAGGCCTGCGCCTGCTGGCCGACGCACCGTTCCGCTGGATCGCCCCACAGATCCTGCGGCCGGGCGACCCCGCGCCCGCACGCGGCAAACTGCTGCTGTGGACCGACGACTTCGCACACGTCCCCAAGGTGACCGTGCACCAGGACGGGCGGGTCATCACCCGGCGCACGAGCCCGTGGCCGGCCGCTCCCGGACGTCGGCGGCGTTGATCAGAAGAGCCAGGAAGAACAGCACGGCAGCGGCGATGCGAACATGTGAAGTCCTGTTCCTCGTTGACGATGTCGACTCCCGAGTGCCCGCTTTGGTGTTCCGTACCGCTTGCCGGGTAGGCGCGGGGAGAACGAGGACGCAGCATCGCTGCCCTTGTCGAACGACAAACACCCTGGAGGATTCATGGCCGGCATTCTCGACCGGATCAAGCGGTTCAGTCGTAGCCCGCAGGGCAGGCGGGCGATCGCGACGGCGCGCCGGACCGCATCGGACCCCCGCAGGCAGGCCCAGGCTCGAGGGTGGCTCGCTCGGCTGCGCCGCCGGTGAGCGCGGTTCGGGACCGATGACCACGGGCGACGGGAAGCCCATGCGAGGCGTTACTCCGTCGCCATCAGCCCCTCGCGGAGCCTGGCCACCACCTTCGAGATCAGGCGGGACACACGCATCTGGGAGCAGCCGAGCTCGTCGGCGATGTCCTGCTGGGTGCGTTCCTCGACGAAGCGGAGATGGATCAGGCGCCGGTCCCGCTCGTTCAGGTCCACGATCAGCGGGGCGAGGGAGTGGAAGATCTCCACGAGTTCGAAGCGGTCCTCGTCCACGCCGATGAACGCGGCGAGCATCGTGTCGTACTCGTCGTCGGCCCCGTTCACCGCCGCGTCCGGGGAGACGCTGCCGTAGCCGTTGGACGCCTTGTGCGCCTCGGCCGGCTCCACCGTCAAGGGCGAGCGGCCCAGTCTGGTGCTCAACCCCACCCTCGCCTTGGACAGTTCGACCCGCGCCTCCTGCAGTCGGCGCGGCACATGCAGTGCCCAGGACGTGTCACGGAAGAACCGCTTGATCTCACCGCCGATGTGACGATGTAGGGCACGGCGAACGACGTGAACTCGACCCATCTCCTCGGGCCCACGGTGCTTGAACCTGGCGGCCGCGTACCGCACCAGAGAGAGGTTCGTCTCGATCAGCACGTTGCGTACAGTGCCGGGACCAGTGGCGTTCGCCACCGGGCGGCTGGTCGCTCCGTCGATCATGCCCGGCTGGGACGGCTTCAGCGTCCGGTCCTGGCTGCGCGAGCACTATGACGCGCCGGTCTGGTCGACAACGACGTGAACCTGATGGCCCTGGGCGAGCGGCCGTGCGACCCCCGCGCGACGGCCGCGACATGCATGGGCCTCCTCGCCGCTTCGGGTCTGTCCTCCCCGCCGACGCGGGGGTGCTCCCTTGCCGAACCCCTTCTCCATGGCAAATACGCGATCTCCCTCGCCGGCTCAGAGACGCCCATCAGCAAGTGCAGCGCTACGGGCGGGGCAGACAGCATCCTTGTTTCCGGGCCCCACCACGCCGACATGCTTACTCCCCTTCCGTCACTACCCCGGAGGCAACACCCCACGGCGCACGGGCATCCGGCAGCGACAGCAGAAGCAAGCAGCCGAACACCCGCCCCCGCAGCCACGCGCCCTACCGCGACGTCACATCGTTCAGGTCTCAACAGGTGCCCAACACGACCTCTCCGTCGATACTGGCGATGGAGTAGCACCCTCGACACGAAGTACCTGACACCCCGTCAACAACTTGACCAGGCAAAACGCAGGTCGGTGCGCCACCTGCTCACGCCACTCGGAGGTACCAGTGAAAATGTTGATCAACGTAGCCGAGACGGTCGTCGCCGACGCCCTGCGCGGGATGGCCGCCGCCCATCCGGAGCTGAATGTGGACGTCGAGAACCGGGTGATCGCGCGCCGGGACGCGCCGGTGGCAGGGAAGGTGGCGTTGGTGTCGGGGGGCGGGTCCGGGCACGAGCCGCTGCACGGTGGGTTCGTCGGTCCCGGGATGCTCGCGGCGGCCTGTCCCGGTGAGGTGTTCACCTCGCCCGTGCCGGATCAGATGGTGCGGGCCGCCGCCGCCGTGGACAGTGGCGCCGGCGTGTTGTTCATCGTGAAGAACTACACCGGTGACGTGCTGAACTTCGACATGGCCGCCGAGCTCGCCGAGGACGAGGGTGTCCAGGTCGCGAAGGTGCTCGTCAATGACGATGTCGCCGTCACCGACAGCCTGTACACCGCGGGGCGGCGCGGCACGGGGGCGACCCTGTTCGTGGAGAAGATCGCCGGCGCCGCCGCCGAGGAGGGGCAGCCGCTGGAGCGCGTCGAGGCGATCGCCCGGCAGGTCAATGCGAACGCGCGCAGTTTCGGTGTCGCGTTGAGCGCGTGCAGTACGCCGGCCAAGGGCGCGCCCACCTTCGATCTGCCGTCCGGGGAGCTGGAGTTGGGGATCGGCATCCACGGCGAGCCGGGCCGGGAGCGGCGTCCGATGATGACGTCAGGGGAGATCGCGGACTTCTCCGTGAACGCCGTGCTTGAGGACCTCGACCCGAGCAGTCCCGTGCTGGTCCTTGTCAACGGGATGGGTGCCACCCCGCTGCTTGAGCTCTACGGATTCAACGCCGAGGTGCAGCGGGTGCTCGGTGAGCGTGGTGTGCCCGTCGCCCGCACGCTCGTCGGGAACTATGTGACCGCGCTCGACATGGCCGGGGCCTCCGTCACGATCTGCCAGGCCGACGAGGAGCTGCTGCGCCTGTGGGACGCGCCCGTCAGCACGGCCGGGCTGCGCTGGGGCATGTGACGGCCCCACCCTGGGCCGATACCACGTCAACGAAGCTGAACAGCAAGGAGATCACGTGCTCGACGCCGACTTCTTCCGGCGCTGGCTGACGGTGGCCGCCGCGGCCGTGGACCGCGAGGCCGACCGGCTGACCGAACTCGACTCGCCGATCGGCGACGCGGACCACGGCAGCAATCTGCAGCGCGGCTTCAACGCCGTGCGCGCCACCCTCGACAAGGACGCGCCGGACACTCCGGGGGCTGTACTCACCACGGCTGGGCGTCAGTTGATCTCGACGGTGGGCGGCGCTTCGGGGCCGCTGTACGGGACGCTGCTGCGCCGCACCGGCAAGGCACTGGGCGACGCGGGCGAGGTGAGCGAGGCGGACTTCGCGCCGGCACTGAAGGCCGGGGTCGACGCCGTCGCCGCGCTCGGCGGGGCCGCTCCCGGCGACAAGACGATGCTCGACGCGCTCGTGCCCGCGGTGGAGGCGCTCGCCGACGGGGACTTCGCCGCGGCACGGTCGGCGGCCGAGCACGGGGCCGAAGCCACCATTCCGCTACAGGCCCGCAAGGGGCGGGCGAGTTACCTGGGTGAGCGCAGCATCGGGCACCAGGACCCGGGCGCGACGTCGTCGGCGCTGCTGATCGCCGCGCTGGCCGAGGCGGCGGGGGCCGAGTCGTGAGCGCCCTCGGCAAGCCCGTCGGCATCGTGCTGGTCTCGCACAGCAAGGACGTCGCCGAGTCCGTGGCGCGGCTCGCGGTCGGGCTGTCCGGCGGCGGTGACACCGCGCCCGTCGCGGCTGCGGGCGGCACGGAGGACGGCGGCCTCGGCACCAGCTCCGACCTGATCTCCGCGGCCGCTGCCGAGGTCGACCGGGGTGCGGGTGTCGCGGTCCTCGTCGATCTCGGCAGCGCCGTCCTTACGGTGAAGGCGCTGCTGGCCGAGGGTGATGAACTCCCGGACGCCACACGGCTGGTGGACGCCCCCTTCGTGGAGGGCGCGATCGCCGCGGTCGTCACCGCCTCCACCGGGGCGGACCTGGACGCGGTCGCCGCGGCGGCCTCGGAGGCGTACACGTACCGGAAGGAATGAGGGCGCGGGGGCCATGGCCAGAAGGCCTCCAACGAGCGTTTGGTACAGACCTGTTGGCGTGAACCACTTGAGGAATGCCCGCCTCTCGTGCCATACAGGTCTGTACCAATCCGCTCGAACGGAAGGCCCTCCGTGCGACGCCTCCCCCCATGCGCCCTGCTCGCCCGCGCGGCCTGCGCCGCCGCGCTCGTGACCTCGCTCGCCTCCTGCGGTCTCCTCTCCGACGGCGCGAAGGCCGAAGGGCCCGCCCTGTCGGCGCCCGCCGGGGTCACCGCGCAGGCCGGGAGCGCCACCTCCGTACACGTCATGTGGAACCGCCCCGCGAGCACGGCGGAGGTCAAGGGGTACGAGGTGTACCGCGGCGCCAAGCGCGTGAAGCGGCTGCCCGCGGCGCGGCACATGGTGGATGTCACCGGGCTCTCCCCCACGTCCCGCTACGTGTTCACGGTGCGCGCCCGCGGCACGGACGGCTCCCTGGGGCCCGCCAGTACCCGCGTCACCGTCACCACCCCGGCCTCCGTCAAGGAGGACCGCGCGGCCCCGAGCCGGCCGTCCGGGCTGCGCGGGGAGGCGGACGGGGGCCGGGCCGTGTCGCTGGCCTGGCGGAAGGCGACGGACGACCGGGGCGTCGCCTCGTACGACATCTATCAGGGCGCCACGAAGATCCACAGCGTCGGCGGCAAGGAGACGCGGGCGCTGGTCACCGGGCTGCGTCCCGGTACCGCGTACGCGTTCAGCGTGCGGGCCCGGGACGCCGCCGACAACACCTCGGCCGCGAGCGGGACGCTGCGCCTGACGACCGCGCGGGGCAAGGGCGGGGAGGGGCCCGGTACCGCCCCTTCGGAGTTCGAGGCGTCGACACGGCGCACGAAGGGCGCGTACTACATCGACCTGGCGTGGACGCCGCCGAGGACCGGCGGCGAGGTCCCCGCGTACCAGGTGTTCCTGGACGGCCGGGAGGCGACGACGGTGATGTGGGGCGAGAGCGCGCCGGCCGACTCGTCGGCGTACAGCTTCTACATCGGCAAGAAGCCGCACGTGAAGCACCGGGTGAAGCTGCGGGCGCAGTTGCCGGACGGGACGTGGGGTGCCTTCTCGGCGGAGCGGACCGTGACCACGGGGAACTGAGGCGCGGGCCGGCTCAGTCCAGCTCCGTCAGGGTCCGCTCCAGCCAGTCCACCCAGAACCGTTCGAGGTCGATGCCCGCGCGCAGCACGGCGTGCTGGAGACGGTCCGCCTCACTGTTCTTCTCCGGCGGGAAGTCCCGCTTCTCGATGTCCTGATACGTCGTCAACTGCTCGCGGTGCAGGGCGAGATGGCGGTGCAGGTCCTCGGCGATGCCCTCGGTGCCGACGACCGCGGCCGAGCGCAGGCGCAGTGGCAGGGGGTCGCGCAGCGGCTTGGGATCGTGCGGGGCGGCGGTCCAGCGGGCCAGTTCGGCGCGGCCCCGCGGCAGGACCTCGTACTCCTTCTTCTGGCCGCGCGCGGGTGTCTCGGTGGGCAGCGCGCGGATCAGTCCCTCGCGTTCGAGTTTGCCGAGCTCACGGTAGATCTGCTGGTGCGTGGCCGACCAGAAGTAGCCGATGGACTTGTCGAACCTGCGGGTCAGTTCGAGGCCCGACGACGGCTTCTCCAGGAGCGCCGTGAGGATCGCGTGCGGGAGTGACATGTCGTAAGGGTAGGTGAGTTCCCGTCGGTGGAAGGGGAGTCACGTGTCCGGCGGGCCCGGTCACGTGACTCCCCGGTCTCTACAGCGCCGCGGCGACCTCGGTGCCCTGCTTGATGGCGCGCTTGGCGTCGAGCTCGGCCGCGAGGTCGGCACCGCCGATCAGGTGCGGGGTACGTCCGGCGGCCACCAGGTCGTCGTACAGCGAGCGGTGGGGTTCCTGGCCGGCGCACAGGACGACGGTGTCGACGGGGATGAGGGACTGCTCGCCCTCGACAGTGATGTGCAGGCCCGCGTCGTCGATCAGGTCGTACGTGGCGCCCGCGACCATGGTGACGCCGCGGTGGCGCAGTTCGGTGCGGTGGATCCAGCCGGTCGTCTTGCCGAGGCCCGCGCCGACCTTGGTGGCCTTGCGCTGGACGAGGTGCACCTGGCGGGGCGGGGTGGGCCGCTCGGGCCTGGTGAGGCCGCCGCGGTCGGCGTAGTCCATGTCGACGCCCCACTGCCGGAAGTACGTGGCCGGGTCGAGGCTCGCCTTCTCGCCGCCGTCCGTGAGGTACTCGGCGACGTCGAAGCCGATGCCGCCGGCGCCGATGACGGCGACGCGGTCGCCGACGGGCGCGCCGCCGCGCAGGACGTCGAGGTAGCTGACGACGCTGGGGTGGTCGACGCCGTCGATGGCGGGGGTGCGCGGCGTGACGCCGGTGGCGACGACGACCTCGTCGTAGGAGTCGAGGTCGTCGGCGACGACGCGGGTCTCCAACTTGACGTTCACAGCGTGCAGTTCGAGCTGTGTACGGAAGTAGCGCAGCGTCTCGTCGAACTCCTCCTTGCCGGGGACCTGGCGGGCGACGTTGAGCTGCCCGCCGATCTCGGCGGCGGCGTCGAACAGGGTCACCTCGTGGCCGCGCTCGGCGGCGCTGACGGCGCAGGCGAGTCCGGCGGGGCCCGCGCCGACGACGGCGACGCGCTTGCGGATCCTGGTCGGGGAGAGGACCAGTTCGGTCTCGTGGCAGGCGCGCGGGTTCACCAGGCAGGAGGTGATCTGGAGGCTGAAGATGTGGTCGAGGCAGGCCTGGTTGCAGCCGATGCAGGTGTTGATGGTGTCGGAGCGGTCGGCGGCGGCCTTGTTCACGAACTCCGGGTCGGCGAGCATCGGGCGCGCCATGGAGACCATGTCGGCGGCGCCGTCGGCGAGCAACTCCTCGGCGAGTTCCGGGGTGTTGATGCGGTTGGTGGTCACCAGCGGGACGTTCACCTCGCCCATGACCTTCTTGGTGACGAAGGTGTACGCGCCGCGCGGCACGGACGTGGCGATGGTGGGGATGCGGGCCTCGTGCCAGCCGATGCCGGTGTTGATGATGGTGGCGCCTGCCGCCTCGATCTCCTTGGCGAGGTGCACGACCTCGTCGAGGGTCGAGCCGCCGGGGACCAGGTCCAGCATGGACAGGCGGTAGATGAGGATGAAGTCGGGGCCGACCCGCTCGCGCACGCGGCGCACGATCTCGACGGCGAACCGGATCCGGTTCTCGTAGGAGCCGCCCCAGCGGTCCTCGCGGTGGTTGGTGGCGGAGACGATGAACTCGTTGATGAGGTAGCCCTCGGAGCCCATGACCTCGACGCCGTCGTACCCGGCGGACTGGGCGAGCTCGGCGGCGCGCGCGTAGTCCTCGATGGTCCGCTCGACCTCTTCGTCGGTGAGGGCGCGCGGGACGTGGGCGCTGATCGGCGCCTGCACGGCGCTCGGCGCGACGAGGCCCGCGTGGTGCGCGTACCGGCCGAAGTGCAGGATCTGCATGGCGATCCTGCCGCCCGCCGCGTGCACGGCGTCGGTGACCTCGCGGTGCTGTGCGGCCTCCGCCTCGTCGGTCATCTTGGCGCCGCCGTCGAAGGAGCAGCCTTCGGCGTTGGGCGCGATGCCGCCGGTGACCATGAGGCCGACGCCGCCGCGGGCGCGGGTGGCGTAGAACTCGGCCATGCGCGCGAACCCGTTCGGCGCCTCCTCCAGGCCCACGTGCATCGAGCCCATCAGAACGCGGTTGGGGAGCGTCGTGAAACCGAGGTCGAGCGGGGCGAGCAGGTGCGGATAGCGGCTCATGGGGCCCTCCGTGCGGCGGTGAACGGTCGAGTCAGTTGTAGAGGACACCGCACCGGTTTTGCAACAAGTTGCATAAGAGATCCGCGCCACGTCGGGCCGCCGCGGGGCGAGCTGGGTTGTAGAGTGCAACGAGCATCCCGAAAGGAACCGCCGTGGCACAGCCAGATCACCCGGCCGACCGCGAGGCGGCCGTGGAGACCATTCAGCGCGAGCTGACCTCGTTCGCACGGCGCGCGCGGGCCACCGCCGCCCGGATGCACCCCGAGCTCTCGCTCGTCTCGTACTCGCTGCTCGCCCACCTCGACGAGCGGGGCGGCTGCCGCGCCACGGACCTGGCGGCGCACTACGCCCTCGACAAGTCGACCGTCAGCCGCCAGGTGGCCACCCTTCAGCGGGCAGGCCTCGTGATCCGCCGCGTCGACCCCGACGACCACCGGGTCCAGGTCCTGCACCCGACCGAGGCCGGCGCCGACCTCCTGCGCCAGGTGACCGTCAACCGCCGCCAGATCTTCGGCGACCGCCTGGCGGACTGGCCGGAGGAGGACCTGGAGCGTTTCGCCGACTACCTGGTGCGCTACAACCACGCGGCCCAGGAGGAGCCCGGCGCGTAGAGCACACCCCGCGCTATCGCGGCGCGCGCACCGTGCGGAAGCGGGTCGTGTTGCGCAGGTGGAAGCCCAGGGACTCGTACAGGCGGATCGCACTCGTGTTGGCCGCGCCGGTGTGCAGGAACGGCGTCTCGCCACGCTCCCGGACCACGGCCGCGACGGCCTTCACCAGACGCCCCGCGAGGCCCTTGCCCCGCTGGTCCGGGTCGGTGCACACGGCGCTGATCTCGGTGTGTCCCGGCAGGTGCAGGCGCTCCCCCGCCATCGCGACGAGCGTGCCGCCCTGGCGGATCCCCAGGTACGTGCCGAGTTCTATGGTGCGGGGCGTGAACGGGCCCGGCCGGGTGCGGGCCACCAGGTCGAGCATCTCCGGCACGTCGTCGGCGGTGAGCACGACGGCCTCCGGGTCCAGGGCCGCGTCCACCGCGTCACCGACCATGCGCACGCCCGCGTGATCCACCGTCGCCTCCCACCCGTCCGGCAGCCCGACGTCGGTGCCGAGCAGCGGCAGCGTTCCGTCGGGGGCGGCGAAGGCGGCGAGATCGGCCCAGTCCGCGGGGCCGGGGTCAGGGGGCAGCGCGGTCCACGGCGTGACGTCGGTGGGATAGCGCAGGGCCCGGCCGCTCCACTCGGCGAAGTGCGCGTGCGGTCCTGTGAGCGCGGCGTACGCGGGGTGGTCGAGGGGGTGGAACCCGCCGCCGGTGTGCGGTGCGGGACCCGTGGTGCCCTCGTGTGCTGCGTACATCTGCGTCTGCGGCTGCGTCTGCGTCATCCGTCGGAACCTTCGAACCTTCTCCTGTGCCACTGCCGCCCCATCCGTCAGGGCGGCCACAGGATCAGAACCGTCGGTGCGGCCGAGGCATTCCCCCACCCCCGTTGTCGACGCGCGACCACGCTTGGCATCCTGGCGCGATGCCGTTCACGTCACTGACTGATCACGTCGAGTCCCTACTGGCCGGAGCCGCCGAGCAGCCACTGCCGATCGTCGCGGCGGGCGACCCGGTCCTGCGCCGCCCCGCCGAGTCCGTCGACGGGCAGCTCCCGGACGAGCTGCTCGCCCGGCTGATCGCCGCGATGCGGGTCACGATGCATGCCGCGCCCGGCGTGGGCCTGGCCGCGCCGCAGATCGGGGTGCCGCTGCGGCTCGCGGTCATCGAGGACGCGGCGGCCGTGAGCGAGGAGCTGCGGGTCGCGCGGGGGCGGACGCCGCAGCCGTTCCGCGTACTGGTCAATCCGGCCTTCGAGCCCGTGGGCGAGCGCCAAGTGGGGCTCTACGAAGGGTGCTTGAGCGTGCCGGGCTACCAGGCCGCGGTCGCCCGGCACGAGCGCGTTCGACTGCGCGCCCTCGACGGGCAAGGGCGCGCGGTGGACGAGGAGTTCACGGGCTGGCCCGCGCGGATCGTGCAGCACGAGACGGACCATCTGAACGGCACGCTCTACCTGGACCGGGCCGAGATGCGCTCCCTGTCGTCGACGCAGAGCAGTGTCACGGTGAGGCGCTGGGCACAGCCGACTCCCCAACTCGCCTCTCAGGAGCTGGGGTTCACTCTTCCCGGATCCGACTGAGCGTCAGCCGATGTCCGGCATCTCGCCCTTGGCCGCACTCACGTCGATGACGGAGAACGCCGCGCCCTGCGGGTCCCCGACCGTCGCGAACCGGCCGAACGGGCTGTCCATCGGCCCGAAGTACAGCTGGCCGCCCAGGCGTTGGACGGTGTCGACGGCCGCGTCGCAGTCCTCGACGACGAAGTACACGTTGATGTGCGAGGGGACCTCGGCGGGGAAGTCGTCCGTCATCTGCAAGCGGCCCATGGCCGGTTCGCCGGCCAGGTTCCAGACGTTGAAGTCCATCTGCTCGTCGGCCATCTTGTGCACGTCGTAATTGAAGACGGCAGGGAAGAAGGAGTCGGTCCTCGCGGCGTTGCGGGTGTTGACCTCGGCCCAGCAGAACGCGCCGGGCTCGTTGACCTTCTCGAAGCCCTCGTGGGTGTCGGGCTGCCAGACGCTGAAGACGACGCCCGCCGGGTCTTGGGCGGTGACCATCGTGCCGAACGAGGCGACCTGCATCGGGTCCATCATGAGACTGCCGCCCGCGTCCCTGATCCGCTCGGCGACCGACTCGATGTCCGCGGTGGCGAGGTACAGGTTCCAGGCGGGGTGCACGCCCTCCGCGCCGGGCATCTGCGGCACGAGAGCCGCGACGCGCTTGCCGTCGGGCGTCCTGGCCTGCGTGTAGTTGCCGAACTCGGCGCTGCCCTCGTCGTAGGTCCAGCCGAACAGCTCCGTGTAGAAGCCCTTCGCGGCCTCCAGGTCGGGGAACATGGCGTCGGCCCAGACCGGCGCGCCTTCAGGACGAGCGGACATGCGCGACACCCTTCGGTCGGCCGCCGGGCACGACGCGGCCCGGCAGGTATGGGACCACGCTAGGCGCGGCGGGGCCGGGGCGCTATCCGGCGGGCCCGTCAGCGGCGCGTGGCCACGACCAGCCTGCACCGCGGGCTGCCGTCGGCCCGCTCGCCGAGCTCGGGCAGCGCGTGCAGCGCCACATCGAACCCGGCGCGGTCCAACTCCCTCCGTACGTCGCCGAGCCGGAACGGCCGGTAGTACATGACGAACGGGGGCCGCCACACCGCGTTGCGCACCCGCATCGCACCGTCGAAACCGAGCATCGCCCAGTAGCCCACCGATCCAGGGCCCGCAGGCGCGGGCAGCGGGAACGCGAACTGCCCGCCCGGGCGCAGCACTTGGCACACCTCGGAGAACAGTCGCGGCCACTCGCGCGGCAGGAAGTGTCCGAACGCCCCGAAGCTCACCACCAGGTCGAAGACCTCACCGAAGGGCAGTGCCAGCGCGTCCGCTCGCACGCAGTCGGCCGCCGGCTCACCGCGCCTCGCGACATCCAGCATCCCGCCGCTGAAGTCGACGCCCACGGCCCGCCCGACACCCGCCTCACGCAGCACGCGCAGGCCCGCCCCCGTGCCGCAGCACAGGTCGAGCCCGGTGTCGTACGGGCCGAGTCCGGCGAGCGTGCGGCCCACCGCGTCCAGCACGACATCCGGGGTGCGGAACGGTGTGTGGTCGAATTTCGGCGCCAGCAGGTCGTACCCCCGCTCGACCGAGGACAGTGCCTGAACGGCCAGCTCGCGGAGGGTGGGGCCCTGATCGGTGAACATGGCGGATCAGCATAGGGCGTGCCGGGGCCGACGTCGGGGCTTGCCGCGCGGCAGGCTTCTGGTGGTACGGTCTTAGCGGTACATGTGCTCGCCCGTTTCGAGGCGCCGGTACCGAATCTCTCTCTTCAGCGCTCCTGGTTCGACGGTGTTCCCGTCGCCATACTGCGCACGTCATCCCTGGTCAGCGGCTTCTGGCGGGCTCTTCACCCGTCGCCGTACCCGCCAGGTTCTCCTCGGCCGCGGGGCGCGCTCAGCCGCCCCCGCCACTCGCCGGATCCCACCCCTTCCCTGCCTCTGTATGCCTGCCGCGTCCGCGGCCCGGCCCGCGAAAGGACCTGTGATCACCATGACCACGGCCACCACCACGAGCACCACCCCCGCCCCACCCCAAGAATCCGTCCGCGCCGCCGGCGTCCTCGACATCGGCGGGAACGGGGCCGGTTTCCTGCGGGCGGCCGACCTGGAGCCCACGTCGCACGACGTCCAGGTCCCCGCCCACCTCATCCGCCGACTGGGCCTGCGCAAGGGCGACTTCGTCGAGGGGACGTGCGGGAAGCCGCGCGGCCTCGTACACGTCGAGACCCTCGACGGCGCCCCCGCGGACGCGAGCCGCCGCCGCCCGCACTTCGCCGACCTCACCCCGCTCCACCCCAGCGAGCGGTTCCGCCTGGAGCACCCGGCCGCGGGGCTGGCCGGACGGGTCGTCGACCTGTTCACGCCCGTCGGCAAGGGGCAGCGCGGCCTGATCGTCGCCCCGCCGAAGACCGGCAAGACGGTGCTGCTGCAACAGCTCGCCGCCGCGTTCGCCGCCAACCACCCCGAGGTCCACCTCATGGTGGTGCTCGTCGACGAGCGCCCCGAGGAGGTCACCGACATGCGCCGCTCCGTACGCGGCGAGGTCTACGCCTCGACGTTCGACCGCCCGGCGAAGGAACACATCGCGCTCGCCGAACTCGCGGTCGAGCGCGCCAAGCGCCTCACCGAGCGGGGCCGCGACGTCGTGATCCTCCTCGACTCCCTCACCCGGCTGTGCCGGGCGCACAACAACGCCGCCTCCACCAGCGGCCGCACCCTGTCGGGCGGTGTCGACGCGGCCGCCCTGCACGGGCCGAAGCGCTTCTTCGGCGCGGCCCGCGACGCCGAGGAGGCCGGTTCGCTGACCATCCTCGCCACCACCCTCGTCGACACCGGTTCCCGCGCCGACGACTACTACTTCGAGGAGCTCAAGAGCACCGGCAACATGGAGCTGCGCCTCGACCGCACCCTGGCGCAGCGCCGCGTCCACCCGGCCGTCGAGCTCATCCCCTCCGGCACCCGCCGCGAGGAACTCCTGTTCCCCGCCGCTGAGTTGAGCGTCGTCCGCGGACTGCGGCGCGCCCTCCAGAGCCGCGACCCGGCCGCTTCCTACGAGGCGCTTCTCGACAAGCTGCGCCAGACCCCGGACAACGCCACGTTCCTGCGCCAGGCCCGGTCCACGGTGCCGGCCGCCTGACCCCGCCCCCGAATGCGCTACCGAATACGTAATACTCGACACATGAACGCGAGTATTACGCGCCGCGGAGGGGGCCCCTCGATCACCATCCGGCGGGCCACCACCCAGGACGCCCGGCGCCTCACCCGCCTCGTGCGCGGCTCCAGCGCCTACCGGGACCCCTACGCCTCCATGGTCGCGGGCTATCGAGTGGGGCCCGACTACGTAGAGGCGCACCACGTCTACGTAGCGGTGGATCAGGCCGACGGGCGGGTACTCGGCTTCTACGCGCTGCTCACCGAGCCGCCGGAGCTGGACCTGATGTTCGTCGCGGACGAGGCGCAGGGCCGGGGCATCGGCCGGCTGCTCGTCGACCACATGCGGGAGCGGGCCCTCGCAGCCGGCCTCGATCACGTACGCGTCGTCGCGCACCCGCCCGCCGAGGGCTTCTACCGCGGCATGGGCGCGCACCGCACCGGCACGGTGCCCGCGCGCCCGCCGGCCGTCGCCTGGGACCGACCCGAACTCGAATTCCCCATTCCCCCCGCCGCCTGAGGGGTTCCGCCCTTGCCCGGTACGGCGCACACTCATGGGCGTCGGAATGCGGCAAGGAGGCCACATTGGGCAGCAGTCAGGCACGCGCCGAGGCGTTCGACGTGATCGTGGAGATCCCGCAGGGCTCACGGAACAAGTACGAGATGGACCACGATCTCGGCCGGATCCGGCTCGACCGGATGCTGTTCACGTCGACGCAGTACCCCGCGGACTACGGCTACATCGAGGGCACGCTCGGCGGCGACGGCGACCCGCTGGACGCGCTCGTCCTGACCGGCGACGCGACGTTCCCCGGCTGCGTCGTCGAGTGCCGGGCGATCGGCATGTTCGTGATGAGCGACGAGAAGGGCCCGGACGAGAAGGTGCTGTGCGTCCCCGCGCACGATCCTCGGCACGACGCGACCCGGGACATCGGGGACATCCCCGAGTTCGACCGCCTGGAGATCACCCATTTCTTCGAGGTCTACAAGGATCTGGAGCCGGGCAAGTCGGTCGCGGGGTCCCACTGGGAGGGCCGGGAGAAGGCCTACGAGGAGATCCACCGGGCCCGCGAGCGCGCTTTTGAGTAGGTAGTAGGGTGGTCGGGCCGTGGTGCTCGGGAAGCCGGTGACAGCCCTTCAGGGGCTCATTCCGGAGCGGCCCTCGCCACTGTGATCGGGTTTCGGACAGCGCCGTCCGGAGCGCGTCGTTCCACCCTGTACGCCACTGGCGGCCGTCGGCCGCTGGGAAGGCCGGAGCGGCGGGCACACCCGTAAGCCAGGAGACCGGCCGCGGCATCTCACGAAGTGATCCACGAGGTGCTGGAGCGTGATCGACGCATGACCCTGCCCGGGAACTCCCAGAATTCCCCTGCCCTGAACTCCCCTCCCCCTGCCTTCCGTTGGCGCCGCGAGGACACGCTGCGCACGGCAGGACTGATCGCGGTGATCGCCGCGCTGCACGTCGTCGCGTTCGGCGTGCTGTTCCTTCTCGTCGTCCCCGAGCACTACGAAGTGGGCAACAAGGCCTTCGGTATCGGCCTCGGCATCACGGCGTACACGCTCGGCATGCGGCACGCCTTCGACGCCGACCACATCGCGGCCATCGACAACACCACCCGCAAGCTGATGGCCGACGGCAAGCGACCCGTCTCGGTCGGCTTCTGGTTCGCGCTCGGCCACTCCAGCGTGGTCGTCGCGATGGCGGCGCTCGTCGCGGGCGGCGCGGCGCTCGCGGGCACGCTGCTGAACGACGAGTCACGCACCCACCAGGTGCTCGGCGCCGTCGGCACGACCGTCTCCGGTACGTTCCTGTACCTCATCGCGGCGCTCAACCTCGTGGCCCTGATGGGCATCCTGAAGGTCTTCAAGGCGATGCGCGCGGGCTCCTACGACGAGCGCAAGCTGGAGGAGCACCTGGACTCCCGCGGGTTCATGAACCGGATCCTCGGCCGCTTCACCAAGTCCATCACCCGCCCGGGGCAGATGTTCCCGCTCGGCTTTCTCTTCGGGCTCGGCTTCGACACCGCGACCGAGGTGACGCTGATGGTGATGGCGGGCAGCGGCGCCGCGGCGGGCCTGCCGTGGTACGCGATCCTGTGCCTGCCGCTGCTGTTCGCCGCGGGCATGAGCCTGTTCGACACGCTCGACGGCACGTTCATGAACTTCGCCTACCAGTGGGCGTTCTCCAACCCGGTGCGCAAGGTGTTCTACAACCTCACCATCACCGGTCTTTCGATCGCGGTCGCGTTCTTCATCGGCACGATCGAACTCGTCGGCGTCCTGCACGACAAGCTCGCCCTCAGCGACGCCGTCACCGGGTGGATCGCCGGGCTCGACCTCGACAACGTCGGGTACGTGATCGTGGGCCTGTTCGTGGCCGTGTGGGCGGCGGCGATCGCCTACTGGCGGCTGGCGAGGGTCGAGCAGCGCTGGTCGGCGAGGCTCGCCGACGGCGCGTAATTCGGTTGCCGGGATGCGCGGCCGACTGCTGCACTGAGCTCCACGCGGCAGCCGGCCGCGCACCCCGACCGTGAGGACCGATCCATGCGCACTGCAGACATGTTCCTTCAGAAGGCCCCTGCCCTCTCCCTCAAGGACATGACTGCCAGTGCACACCCTGAATCTGGGCATTCTCGCGCACGTCGACGCCGGTAAGACCAGCCTGACCGAGCGGCTCCTGCACACCGCAGGGGTGATCGACGAACTCGGCCGGGTCGACGACGGAAGCACCCGCACCGACTCCCTCGACCTGGAGCGCCGGCGCGGCATCACCATCAAGTCGGCCGTGGTGTCGTTCCCGGTCCGCGGCACGAGCGTCAACCTCGTGGACACACCTGGCCACCCCGACTTCATCGCCGAGGTCGAGCGGGTGCTCGGGGTGCTCGACGGGGCGGTGCTCGTCGTCTCTGCCGTGGAGGGCGTGCAGGCGCAGACCCGCGTCCTGATGCGGACACTGCGCCGACTGCGCATCCCCACCGTGGTGTTCGTCAACAAGGTCGACCGCGCGGGCGCCCGCGAGGCATCACTCCTCGACGACCTGCGCCGCAAACTGGCTCCCGCCATGGTCCCGATGAACACGGTGACACGCGGCCTCGGCAGCCGGGACGCGCTCTGTGTCCCCTACGTCGCCCATGACACGGACCATCGCGCCCGCCTGGTCGACGTACTCTCCGCCCGCGACGACGCGCTGCTGGAGGCGTACGTCAAGGACGAGGAGTCGGTCACGTACGCCTGGCTGCGCGACGCGCTCGCCGAGCAGACGGCGCGGACCGAGGCGCATCCCGTGTACTTCGGCTCGGCGATGACCGGGGCGGGGGTCGACGCCCTCGTGGACGGCATCACACGACTGCTGCCTCCCGCCGAGGAGCTGCCCCAACTACCGCTGTCCGCACGCGTGTTCAAGGTGGAGCGCGGCGCGGCCGGCGAGAAGATCGCGTACGCCCGCGTGTTCACCGGGACGCTGCGGGTGCGCGAGCGGCTCGCGCTGCCCGGCGGCGGGGAGGACCGGGTGACGTCGGTGCGCGTCTTCGCGGACGGGGCTGACACACCGCGTACGGAAGTGGGCCCCGGGCAGGTGGCGCGCTTGTGGGGACTCGGCGGAGTACGCGTCGGGGACGACCTCGGTGAGCCCCAAGTGCCCGTGAGAGAGCACCACTTCGCGCCTCCGACCCTGGAGACGGTCGTCGACCCGGAGCGGCCGGGGCTGCGCGGCGCCCTGCTCGCCGCACTCACCCAGCTCGCCGAGCAGGACCCCCTGATCGGCCTGCGGCAGGACGACATCCGCCAGGAGATCTTCCTTTCGCTCTACGGCGAGGTGCAGAAGGAGGTCGTGCAGGCCACGCTCGCCGAGGAGTTCGGGCTCGCCGTGACGTTCCGGGCGTCGACGCCGCTGTGCGTCGAGCGGCCGACGGGCTCCGGTGCGGCGGTCGAGGTCATGAAGGGCGAAGGGAACCCGTTCCTGGCGACCATCGGCCTGCGGGTCGATCCGGCGCCGGTCGGCTCGGGCGTCGCGTTCCGGCTCGGCATCGAGCTCGGCTCCCTCCCCCTGGCCTTCATCAAGGCCATCGAGGAGACCGTGCACAGGACACTGCGCCAGGGGCTGCTCGGCTGGCAGGTCACCGACTGCACGGTGACGCTGACGCGCTCCGGATACGCGCCACGACAGAGCCACGCGCACGCCGTCTTCGACAAGTCGATGTCGAGCACGGCGGGCGACTTCCGCGGGCTGACCCCGCTCGTCCTGATGAGCGCACTCGCCCGCGCGGGCACGGCGGTGTGCGAGCCGATGCACCACTTCCGGCTGGACATCCCGGCCGATCTGTACGGGGCGGTACTGCCGGTGATCACCCGGCTGCGGGCGGTGCCGACGGGGCAGCGGACGGACGGCGGGGCGTGGACGACGGTCGACGGACTGATCCCCGCGGCACGGGTGCGCGCCCTGGAGCAGCAACTGCCGTCCCTCACCAGGGGCGAAGGGGTCCTGGAGGCCTCCTTCGACCACTACGCCCCGGTCCGCGAGGACACCCCGCGCCGCTCCCGCACGGACCACGACCCGCTGCACCGCAAGGAGTACCTGCTGCGGGTGGTGCGCGGGGCGGGGGCGCGGACGGCGTGAAGGTTCTGGGTCGATCCGGGACGGTTGATTCCGGGCCGTTCGGCCCACCGCGAGGGCCCCTTGGCCCCGTCCGCCGTGGGCCGGGCGCTGAGATGCTGCGGTATCGAGCCTCCCGTGCCTTCGCCCTCCCGCCGCGGTGCACGGTCGAGGCCGAGCACGGGCCCGCTGTTCGCAGAAGGGGGAGCCGCGAATGGCGGGCCCGTCCGCGCCGCCGCCCAGGACGGGCCGCCCCGGCTTCGCACCCGCGTCCGCCGCGCCGTGGTGACAACTCGCGCGCAAAACGGCTCAATCGGAGCGATAAAGTAGCTCGTCAACCCGCACACGCCCGATCACTCAGGAGTGCCTACGTGTCCGTAGCCATCGACTCGTCCGACGCCGCCACCCCGTCCGGCGACACCGCCCTCGCGGAGCCCGTGCCCGCGCCGGCCGTCGCCCCGGACAGCAGCGCCGCCGCACCCGCGAGCGAGGAGACGGCCGAGCCCGGCGACACCGCGAACATGTGGACCCCGCCGACCACCGAGACCCCGGACGCCGCTGCCACGGACGACACCGCCCCGGCCGCCGAGAGCGGGTCCGACAGCGCGTCCGACAGCTTCTGGACGCCGCCCACGGAGGTCCCCTTCGCGGAGAGCTCCGAGGCCGACGCCGACGAGGAGGCCGACGACGACCCGGCCCCCGGCGACGTACCGGAGTCCATCACCCGCGATGCCCACGAGTTCGGCGTCTACGCCCGCACCGGAGGCTGGGCCTTCGCCCTGAAGGTGGCCCGCAGCGTACGTCCCGGCGGGCAGCCCGCCGGGGAGTCGTCCAAGGTCTCGGCGCGGAGGTTCGCCGCGCTCGCGGGCTGTTCCCCCGACCGCGTCATGCGGTTCTACAAGGCGTGGGACAGCGCGGCGGACGACGGCGTGGTCCCCCAGTTCGAGTCCCTGGAGCCCGGCGCCGACATCGAACTCCCGGACGCCGACGTCTGGTTGTCGTACTACGTCTCCCGCAACAGCGCGACCTCGGTGCGCGGTCAGGCGATCACCGAGGCCGCCGCGGCCGAGGGCATCCGCCCGACGAAGGCCCTGGAGGTCGCGGAGAACCCGACCGCGCTGCGGGCCGCGATCCTCGCCGACCCCGGCACCGCGGAGGCCGCCCGCAAGGCGCTGATGGACCGCCTCGACGAGGACCCGGTGCTGCGCACGGGCATGGCGCGCGACATCGTGCGCACGGACGACCTGAAGAAGGCCGTCGCCGAGGAGACCAAGACCGGCGGCCAGCTCGAGTACGTGCGCAAGATCGCGGAGGAGGGGCAGGTCAAGACCCCCGCGGGCCAGAAGATCGAGGCGTCCCCCGCGCTGCGCGAGGAGGCCGAGCGGCATCTGTCCCTCATCGACGAGCTGGACGAGGACGAGGAGGCGGGCGAGTGGGCCCGCGAGGCGTACGACACCGTGCGCACGCTCGTCGCCGAGACCGTCGAGAAGGACCCCGAGCTGCGGGTGCAGGAGCGGCGCGCGAAGTTCTACAGCAGTCTGCAGAAGGCCACGAAGGCCTTCGAGGAGCTGACGTTCGACGACGTCGCCGCCGAGGAGATCGACGACATCGTGGAGGACGACATGCTGCAGCGCCTTGAGGAGCTGCAGTCGGCGATCACGATGTGCATCACGGCCCTGCAGTCGGCCCAGAAGAAGGACTGACCCATTCAAGCCCCTGCGGCGCTTGAGCAGCGGGGCCCGGGGCAGAGCCCCGAGACGTAGGGCCGGACGACGTCAACCGTCCGGCCCTACCCAAGGATCACGTCACCAGATCCGCACCCGGTCCCCCGGCGCGACCCACAACCCGTCCCCCACCTTCGTGGCGAACGCCTCATGGAACTCGTCCAGGTTCCGCACGATGTTCGCCCGGAACTCCGGCGGCGAGTGCGGGTCGATCGTCAGGTACTGCTGCTCCTGCTCCGTGCGCCGCTTCGTGCGCCAGCAGTACGCCCAGTTCATGAACAGCCGCTGCGTACCGGTGAGTTCACCCTCGGTCGGCACGGGGGCGTCGCCCAGCGCGATCTTGTACGCGGTGTGGCCGATGGTGAGGCCGCCGAGGTCGCCGATGTTCTCACCGACGGTCAGCGACCCGTTGACGAACTCGCCCGGCAGGTTGCGCGGCGAGAACCCGTCGTACTGCTTGATGAGCGCCTTCGACTTCGCTTCGAAGGCGGACTTGTCGTCGGCGGTCCACCAGTCGTTCAGGTTGCCTTGTCCGTCGTACTGCGCGCCCTGGTCGTCGAAGCCGTGGCCGATCTCGTGACCGATGACGGCGCCGATGCCGCCGTAGTTCTCGGCGGCGTCGGCGTCCGGGGAGAAGAACGGCTTCTGCAGGATGCCGGCCGGGAAGCAGATCTCATTCGTTCCCGGGTTGTAGTAGGCGTTCACGGTCTGCGGCAGCATGAACCACTCGTCGCGGTCGACCGGCGCGCCGATCTTCGCCATCTGCCGGTCGTGCTCGAAGGCATCGGCGGCGTACGCGTTGGCGAGCAGGTCGTCGGGGACGACGGCGAGCCCCGAGTAGTCACGGAACGCGTCCGGGTAGCCGATCTTCGGCCGGAACGTCGCGAGCTTCTCGTACGCCCGCTCCTTCGTCTCGTCCGTCATCCAGTCGAGGCGGGAGATGGACTGGCGGTACGCCTCGAGGAGGTTGGCGACCAGCTCGTCCATGAGCGCCTTGGAGCGCGGCGGGAAGTGCCGGGCCACGTACTCCTTGCCGACGGACTCGCCGATGGCGCCCTCGACGAAGGCGACGCCGCGCTTCCAGCGGGCGCGCAGCTCCGGCGTGCCGTTCAGCGTGCGTCCGTAGAACTCGAAGTTGACGCGCACGAACGGCGTCGACAGGTACGGCGCGGCGGAGCGCAGCACGCGCGCGAGCAGCCAGTCGCGCCACTGCTCGACCGGCACCTCGGTGAGGACCGCGGAGAGGTGGGTGAGGTAGGAGGGCTGGCGCACGCACGACTCGGCGAGGGTCTCGTCCTTGCCGCCGAGCCCGGTGACGTAGCTCCGCCAGTCGAACGCCGGGGCGAGCGCGGTGAGTTCGTCGAAGGTCGTGAGGTTGTACGTCTTCTGTACGTCGCGGGTCTCGGCGCGCTCCCAGTGCCCCTCGGCGAGCCGGGTCTCCAGGGCGAGGACGGTGCGCGCGGCGGCGGCCGGATCGGTGTGCTCGCCGAGCGTGAACAGCTCGGTCAGGTACGCCTCGTACTTCTCGCGGATCTCGGCGAACTTCTCTTCGCGGTAGTACGACTCGTCGGGCAGGCCGATGCCGCCCTGGAGGATGTTGAAGAGGTAGCGGTCGGAGTTCCGGTCGTCGCTGTCGATGTAGGCGCCGAACAGGCCGGAGCCGCCCTTGCGCTCGAAGCGGCCGAGGAAGCCGGCCAGCTGCCTCACGTCACTGAGCGCCGCCGCCTCCTCGATCAGGGGGCGTACCGGGTCGAGGCCGCGGGCCTCGACGGCCTCCTCGTCCATGAACGACGCGTACAGGTCGGCGATCTTTCGCGCCTCGTCCGCGTCCAGGCTTGTGGGGCCGCCGGCCGCGATCTCCTGAATGATCTCCTTGACCCGCTGCTCGGCCACGTCCACGAGCTCCACGAAGGGGCCCCAGCTGGAGCGGTCGTCGGGGATCGGCTCGGTCTCCAGCCACTGGCCGTTGACATGCCCGAAGAGATCGTCCTGCGGTCGGATCGCCGGGTCCATGCCCGGGCGTGCGTCATCCAGAGTGCTCATCGCTGCACCTTACCCAGGTCAGGGCGTAGGAAGAGCGTCAAATACGGGTGCTTCCGCGCTCCGTGAACAGCTCCGCCCCGGTCGGCGCGGGCCGACCGGGGCGGAGCTTCGGGCGAACGGGATCAGGCGAGCGAGGCCAGCGTCTCGTTCAGCGTCTGCGACGGGCGCATGACCTTGTCGGCCTTGGCCGAGTCGGGCTGGAAGTAGCCGCCGATGTCGGCCGGGGAGCCCTGGACGGCGATCAGCTCGTCGACGATCTTCTGCTCGTTCGCGGCGAGCTTCTCCGCGACCGGGCCGAAGGCCTTGGCGAGCTCGGCGTCCTCGGTCTGCTTGGCCAGCTCCTGGGCCCAGTACAGGGCGACGTAGAAGTGGCTGCCGCGGTTGTCGATGCCGCCGAGGCGACGGGTCGGCGACTTGTCCTCGTTGAGGAAGGTGCCGGTGGCGCGGTCCAGGGTCTCGCCGAGGACCTTCGCGCGGGCGTTGTCCGTGGTGGTGGCGAGGTGCTCGAAGGAGACGGCCAGGGCGAGGAACTCACCGAGGGAGTCCCAGCGCAGGTAGTTCTCCTTGACCAGCTGCTGGACGTGCTTCGGGGCGGAGCCGCCGGCGCCCGTCTCGAAGAGGCCGCCGCCGTTCATCAGCGGGACGACCGACAGCATCTTGGCGCTGGTGCCCAGCTCCAGGATCGGGAAGAGGTCGGTCAGGTAGTCGCGCAGCACGTTGCCGGTCACCGAGATGGTGTTCAGGCCCTGGCGGATGCGCTCGACGGAGAGCTTGGTGGCGTCCTCCGGGTTGAGGATCCGGATGTCCAGGCCCTCGGGGTCGAACTCCGGCAGGTACTGCTCGACCTTCTTGATCAGCTGCGCGTCGTGGGCGCGGCCCTCGTCGAGCCAGAACACGGCCGGGTCGCCGGTGGCGCGGGCGCGCGTGACGGCGAGCTTGACCCAGTCCTTGATCGGGGCGTCCTTGGTCTGGCAGGCGCGGAAGATGTCGCCCTCGGAGACGGCCTGCTCCAGGACGACGTCGCCGGCCTGGTTGAGCACGCGGACGGTGCCGGTGGTGGCGATCTCGAAGGTCTTGTCGTGCGAGCCGTACTCCTCGGCCTTCTGCGCCATGAGACCGACGTTCGGGACGGTGCCCATCGTCGACGGGTCGAAGGCGCCGTTGGCGCGGCAGTCCTCGATGACGGCCTGGTAGACACCGGCGTACGAGGAGTCCGGGATCACCGCGAGGGTGTCCTGCTCCTGGTCGTCCTTGTTCCACATGTGGCCGGACGTACGGATCATCGCGGGCATGGAGGCGTCGATGATGACGTCGGACGGCACGTGCAGGTTGGTGATGCCGCGGTGCGAGTCGACCATGGCCAGGTCGGGGCCCGCGGCCAGCTCGGCGTCGAAGGACGCCTTGATCTCGGCGCCGTTGGCGAGGGTCTCGAGGCCCTTGTAGATGCCGCCGAGGCCGTCGTTCGGGGAGAGGCCCGCGGCGGCCAGGTCGGCGCCGAAGCGGGCGAAGGTCTCCGGGAAGAAGGCGCGCACGACGTGGCCGAAGATGATCGGGTCGGAGACCTTCATCATGGTGGCCTTCAGGTGCGCGGAGAACAGCACACCCTCTTCCTTGGCCCGGGCGATCTGCTGGTTAAGGAACTCGCGCAGCGGCGCGACGTGCAGCACGGAGGCGTCGACGACCTCGCCGGCGAGGACCGGTACGGACTCGCGCAGCACGGTGGTGGTGCCGTCGTCGGCGACGAGTTCGATCTTCAGCTTGTCGTCGGCCGGGATGACGGTGGACTTCTCGGTCGAGCGGAAGTCGTTCTCACCCATGGTCGCGACGTTCGTCCTGGACTCGGGGGTCCAGGCGCCCATGCGGTGCGGGTGGGCCTTGGCGTAGTTCTTCACCGAGGCGGGGGCGCGGCGGTCGGAGTTGCCCTCGCGCAGCACCGGGTTGACGGCGGAGCCCTTGACCTTGTCGTAGCGGGCGCCGACCTCGCGCTCCTCGTCGGTCTTCGGCTCGTCCGGGTAGGCCGGGAGTGCGTAGCCGTGCTCGCGCAGCTCGGCGATCGCGGCCTTGAGCTGCGAGACCGAGGCCGAGATGTTCGGCAGCTTGATGATGTTGGCCTGCGGCGTCTTGGCCAGCTCGCCGAGCTCGGCGAGGGTGTCCGGGACGCGCTGGTCCTCGGTCAGGTACTCCGGGAACTGGGCGAGGATGCGCCCGGCCAGGGAGATGTCACGGGTCTCGACGCCCACGCCGGCGGTGGACGCGTAAGCCTCGATGACCGGCAGGAAGGAGTACGTCGCGAGGGCCGGGGCCTCGTCAGTGTGCGTGTAAATAATGGTCGAGTCAGTCACCGGGTGCTCCGCTTCCACGTCTTCCACGTCTCTGCAGTCTTGGATCGGATTGCTCGACATCAAGATATCTCCTCCCCGGCCAGGATTCGAAAGGGGTCCGCCCGCCAAGATCTTCCCGGCCGGTGGTTCACGCCGGGACGCAGACCGTGAGCCACTCCGCGGACCGGGGCCGGTACCCGTGCCGCTCCCGCAGCCCGGCCACGATCGCCGGGACGTGCCCGGCTCCGTAGACGACGGCCACCCGCAGCGGTGCGGCGTGGTGCTCGGCGTGGATCCCGTCGAGCGCGTCGAGCAGCCGCAGGTCGCGGTGGTCGGACATGGCGTGCCCGATCGGATGGTCGGCCAGCATCTCCGCGCGCGCGGTCGTCGGCAGATCGTCGACCGCCAGGTCCTCGTCGAGGAAGGCGCGCGGCCCGCGCAGCGCGAAGACCAGCCCCATGACGGGCGCCGCGAGCAGCATCATCAGGTAGGTCCCTCGCGGCAGCGTCTTCAGGTCCGCGACCGCCTCGGCGGCGGTCACGTCCGGGCGCAGGACCGGCACGGACTCGGGGAGCAGCAGGTCGCAGCGCTGCTGCTGGAGGCCGCCCCGGCTCCGGCGCGGGGCGAAGCGGTAGGCGAGCGTGAGGGTGCTCACCACGGCCGACTTCCCGCGGATGCCCTCCATGACGACGAGGTCGCACTCCGCCAGCCGGCGCTTGACCTGCGCGTAGAACGTCGGCGACGCGACGTGCAGCATCGGGAAGAGCACGAACTCCAGCGGTGTGCCGCTCCGCCGCAGTGTGATCACGGCGGAACGTACGGCGTACCCGGTCACCTCGATGATCTGCACGACGGCCCCGTTGTGTACACGAGGGCGACCGTGCGCACGGTTCCGTCATTTCACGGCATTTCGAGCCCCTCAGGTGTCGCCGGTCCAGGCCAGCAACTTCTCCACCGGCCAGGTGGTCACCACTCGGTCGGCCGGAACCTCGCATTCCTCGGCGCGGGCACAGCCGAAGAGCTGCCAGTCGAGTTGGCCGGGGGCGTGGGCATCGGTGTCGATGGCGAACAGGGTGCCGGCCGCCACCGCCTTGCGCAGCAGTCGGCGGGGCGGGTCCAGCCGTTCCGGGCGGCTGTTGATCTCGACCGCGGTGCCGGCGGCCGCGCACGCCGCGAACACCTCGTCGGCGTCGAACCGCGACTCGGGGCGGCCCTTTCCGGTGACCAGGCGGCCGGTGCAGTGGCCCAGGATGTCGGCGTGCGGGTTTCCGACGGCGGCGACCAGGCGGCGGGTCATCGCGGCGGCGTCCATCCGCAGCTTGGAGTGGACCGAGACGACGACCACGTCCAGGCGGTCGAGCAGTTCGGGTTCCTGGTCGAGCGAACCGTCGTCGAGGATGTCGCACTCGATGCCGGTCAGCAGGCGGAACGGCGCCCAGCGCGCGTTGAGTTCGGCCACCACGTCCAGTTGCTCGCGCAGCCGCTGCGGCGAAAGGCCGCGGGCCACC
Source organism: Streptomyces sp. NPDC002795 (assembly GCF_042888725.1). Taxonomy (NCBI): domain Bacteria; kingdom Bacillati; phylum Actinomycetota; class Actinomycetes; order Kitasatosporales; family Streptomycetaceae; genus Streptomyces; species Streptomyces sp. NPDC002795. The sequence goes on along the minus strand of NZ_JBIAQB010000003.1, from coordinate 448,254 downwards.
GTCAGTCGCGGCGAGTGGTCCGTGAGCACCGCCCACTCGTGGCCGATGTCCCGGGCGGCGCGGCCCATCTCCTCGATCGGGCTGCCGCCGTCCGACCAGTCGGAGTGCAGATGACAGTCGCCGCGCAGCAGGGACCGCAGCTCCACGCCCGCCTCCCCCTCCAGGGGAACCGTGCGGGCCAGCTCGTCCTCCAGGTGCGTGAGGTAGTCCGGGACCTGACCGGCGGCCGCCTCCCGGATCACCGCGGCGGTCTTGGGGCCGATGCCCTTGAGCGACTCCAGGGAGCCGGCCGCGACGTGCCGCGCGACCTCGGCGTCCCCCAGCCCGCTGATCACACCTGCCGCGGTACGGAACGCCCGCACCCGGTAGGTGGGCGCGCCCTCCCGCTCCAGCAGGAACGCGATCCGTTCCAGCGCCCGCACGGGCTCCATCGCCACCTCCGGCCACCTACGCGTAGGTCTCCAGCGTGCCGCACTCCCCGGCGACCGGCACCCGCTGCCGCCCCTCGGGATTCGGTCGCCTTCCGTGTCCAGCGGCCACAGTCGGCCACGAAAGTATGGTGTCCCACCACATGTGCCGGTGACCTGCGTGTTCCTACCTTGTGCCAGCAGATACACGTCCCCGGATACACGTCCCCACCAACGCCTGGAAGTGGTGCACATGGCCTCCGCAGCAGCCGCTCCGCCAACGCCCGGAAAGCTCAAGCGCATTGTCGCGGCGAGTCTCATAGGCACCACCATCGAGTGGTACGACTTCTTCCTCTACGGCAGCGCCGCGGCGCTGGTGTTCAACAAGCTCTTCTTCCCCGACTCCGATCCCCTGGTCGGCACCCTCCTCTCCTTCCTGACGTACGCCGTCGGATTCGCCGCCCGCCCGCTGGGCGCGCTCGTCTTCGGGCACTACGGCGACCGGCTCGGCCGCAAGAAGCTCCTGGTGGTGAGCCTGCTCATGATGGGCGGCGCCACCTTCGCCATCGGTCTACTGCCGACCCACGCGACCGTCGGCTCGGCCGCGCCCGTCCTGCTCACCGTGCTCCGCCTCGTCCAGGGCTTCGCCCTCGGCGGCGAGTGGGGCGGCGCGGTGCTTCTCGTGTCCGAGCACGGAGATGCCAGGCGCCGCGGCTTCTGGGCCTCCTGGCCGCAGACGGGCGCGCCCGCGGGACAGCTCCTCGCGACCGGCGTGCTCTCGGCCCTGACCGCCCTGATCTCGGATGCCGCGTTCACCGACTGGGGCTGGCGGATCCCGTTCCTCCTCTCCGGCGTGCTCGTGCTCGTGGGTCTGTGGATACGTCTCTCTGTCGATGAATCCCCCGTCTTCAAGGAGGCGTTGGCCCGCTCCGAGGCCCGCAAGGCGGACGCCGACACCGTGGAGAAGCTGCCGCTGGTAGCGGTCCTGCGGCACCACTGGCGCGATGTCCTGGTCGCCATCGGCGCCCGCATGGCCGAGAACATCAGCTACTACGTCATCACCGCCTTCATCCTCGTGTACGCCACCACCTCGGCCGGCGTCTCGAAGCAGACCGCGCTGAACGCCGTGCTCATCGCGTCCGCCGTGCACTTCGCCGTGATCCCCGCCTGGGGCGCCCTCTCCGACCGGGTCGGCCGCAGGCCCGTGTATCTGCTGGGCGCGGCGGGCGTCGGCCTGTGGATGTTCCCGTTCTTCTCCCTCATCGACTCGGCGAGCTTCGGTGGCCTGCTCCTCGCCGTGACCGTCGGCCTGGTGCTGCACGGCGCCATGTACGCCCCACAGGCCGCGTTCTTCTCCGAGATGTTCGCGACGCGGATGCGCTACTCCGGGGCGTCGATCGGGGCACAGTTCGCCTCGGTGGCGGCAGGCGCGCCCGCACCGCTCATCGCGACGGCTCTGCTGACCGAGTACGGCTCCTCCACGCCGATCTCCCTGTACGTCATCGCCGCCGCGCTCCTGACGCTGATCGCCGTGGGGGTGGCGAAGGAGACCAGGCACCGGGACCTGTCCGACCTGGACGCCGTGGGCTCGGACGACGTAGCGCGCAGCGACCGCCCGGTGAAGCTCCACGGCGCCTGACGCGTGCAGCGCCTTACCCCCGCCGGCCCCGTGGCTGCGGGCTCGGGGCTCTGCCCCGGGCCCCGCGCCTCAATCGCCGGCGGGGCTTGAGGTGACCCACGCGGACGGGGTCAGGCTATGTCCGGGGCCGCCAACCGGTGCAGCCGCAGGGCCAGTTGGATCTCCAGTGCGCGCTCCGGCGTCTGCCAGTCCTCGCCGAGGAGCCGGCCCACCCGCTCCAGACGCTGCGCGACCGTGTTCACGTGCACGTGCAGCGCGTCCTTCGTACGGGCCGGGCTCATCCCGGACGCGAAGTAGGCGTCCATGGTGCGCAGCAGGTCGGTGCCTCTGCGCTCGTCGTAGGTGACGACCTCGCCGATCGTTCGGGCGACGAATCCCGCGACGTCCCGGCTGTCGGCGAGCAGCAGCCCGAGGAACCCGAAGTCCTCGGCCGCCGCGCCCTGCCCGGACCGGCCGAGCAGCCGCAGCGCGTCGAGGCAGCGCTGCGCCTCCACGTACGCGGCGGCGGCTCTCTCGGTCCACCCGGCCAGGTCGGCGACGGGGGCGGAGGCGCCCACGGTGACGCTCTCGTGGATCGCCTCGGAGAGCCGGCCCGCGACCTGGGACGCCAGTTCCGATGCGGCGGTGGTGTGCGCCGGGAGCAGCAGGACGGTGCCGCCGTCCCGCGCGGCGGCAAGGCCGTGCCGGGTCGCCGCGAGGTGGTTGGCCGCGGACCACAGGCGGCGGCGCGCGGCCGCCTCCTGCTCGGCGTCACCGGTGCTCTCCAGGCGGGCGGCGAGCACCACATGGGGCCCGTCGAGGTCGGCGTGCAGCCGCTCCGCTCTCTCACGCAGCAGCCGCGGGTCCCGGTCGCGCCCGTCAAGGAGGTCGTCCAACAGCTCGCCCCTCACCCGCTGTTCGGCCTCGGCCGCGGAGCGCCGGGCGAGCAGCAGCAGCGAGGTGACCATGGCGGCGCGCTCCAGGGTGCGCTGGTCGACCGGGTCGAGGCCCGGGTGGCCGCGCAGCACGAGGGCGCCGAGCAGCTCGCCGCCGGCGGCGACGGCCGCGACCCAGTCGTCCTGGTGTCGCACCGCGTGCCCGTCGGCACGGGACGCTTCGAGGGCGTGGCCGGGCGCCACCTCCGCGTCGGTGAACTCCACGGTGCCGTCGAGGACTTGGGAGACGGCGGCGGCCACGTCGTGCACTCCGCCGCCGCGCAGCACCAGCTCGGCGAGCCGGTCGTGGACGTCGGACGCGCGCTCGATGACGCCGCTGCGGTCACGGATGATCTCGTTGGCGCGCTCCAGCTCGTTCAGCGCCTGCCGGGTCTCCGTAAGCAGGTTCGCGGTGTCGATGGCCGCGGCGGCGAGCGCCGCGAAAGAGCCGAGGAGCGCGATCTCCTCGCGCTCGAAGACCCGCTCGCGCCGGTCGGAGGCGAACAGCACCCCGATGACCTGCGCTCCCAGCATGAGCGGCACGCCGAGGATGGCGACGAGCCCCTCGTCCCCCACCCCCGCGTCGATGGTGCGGGTGTGCTGGAAGCGCACGTCGTGCCCGTAGTCGTCGGTGACGTACGGCCGCGCGGTCTGCGCGACGAGGCCGCCGAGGCCCTCGCCCATGCCGAGACGCAGTTGCTGGAAACGCGCGGCGACCGAGCCTTCGGTGACCCGCATGCAGGTGTCGCCTCTGACCGGGTCGTTCAGCGTCAGATAGGCGACGTCGGTGCCGAGCAGCGAGCGGGCCCGCTGAACGATGGCCTGCAGCACCGCGTCCAGGTCGCGCAGGCCCGCGAGGTCGTGCGCGGTCTCGAACAGTGCGGACAGCTCCGCCTCGCGGCGGCGCCTGCCCTCCATCTCCGCGCGCACCCGCAGCGCGAGCGCCTTGGCCGCTTCGAGTGCCGCTATCCGCTCGGCCGTCGCGCCCTCGGCCCGGGCGAGCAGCACGGGCTGTTCGTAGGCATCGGCGGAGGCGCCCCTGGCGAGCAGTTCCAGGAACGGGGCCTGCGGGTCCTCGGTGGTCACCGGGCCGGAGGCGGTGGCTGAGTGCGGTTGGTGGCGCGACATGCGGACAAGGATTACCCGTCGAGCGGTCGGGCCTGCTAGCCCTGTGGACAACTCGGGTCGTCGCGGAATCTCGCTCACCCGGTCGAGGGACCGCGTTACATGCGAAACCAGCTGAAACCCGGCGAATGGTCGGGCTGGATCAGTGGGCAGACCAGCCGCCGTCGAGAACGAGGGACGTGCCGGTCATGAACGAGGCCTGCGGCGTGCACAGATACGCGACGGCCTCGGCGACCTCGGACGGTTCGATCAGCCGCTTGATCGCGCTGTCCTGCAACAGCACCTCGGCGAGCACCCGCTCCTCGGGGATGCCGTGCGCGGCGGCCTGGTCGGCGACCTGCTGCTCGACGAGCGGCGTGCGCACATAGCCAGGGTTCACGCAGTTCGAGGTGACGCCGTGCGCCGCCCCTTCCAGCGCGGCCGTCTTCGACAGCCCCTCCAGCCCGTGCTTCGCGGCGACGTACGCGGACTTGTACGGGGAGGCCCGCAGCCCGTGCACCGACGACACGTTCACGACGCGGCCCCAGCCCTGCCCGTACATGTGCGGCAGCGCCCCGCGCAGCAGCCGGAACGGGGCCTCCAGCATCACGGTCAGCACGGTGTGGAAGACCTCGGGCGGGAACTCCTCGATGGGCCGAACCAGTTGGATCCCCGCGTTGTTCACGAGGACGTCGGTGCCGGCCGCCGCCGCCTCCGCGGCGTCGAGGTCGCTGAGGTCCAGGACGTACGGCTCGATGCCGTCGGTCTCCCCGGCCAGCGCCTCGATCCCCGCCGCGTCCCGGTCCACGGCTCTCACCTTGGCGCCCGCCGCGGCGAGGCGCAGGGCGCAGGCCCGGCCGATGCCACTGGCGGCGCCGGTGACGAGCGCGGTGCGCCCGCCGAGGTCGAGGTCGGGGGCGGTGGGTGCGGTCAGCGGGGTGCGCGGCGTCATGACTGGCACCCTAGGCAGTTGATCAGCGCCGCCCGATGTGGGCGGCACCCATACTTCAGCGCTCGCTCATGGTCTCGAACCATGTGGGTCCCTCTGACTGTGCCTGCTTGATCCGGAACAGCGAGAACTCGTCGAGCGGCGGCAGCGCGTCCAGGGCGAACCAGGCGACCTCCAGCGACTCGTCGTCGTTGACGCGTGCCTCGCCGCCGGTGGCCCGGCAGAGGAAGGACGTGTCCATGAACTGGCACTGGTCGCCGTTGGGGTACGTGACGGGCTGTAGGGCCTGCACCAGCACGACCCGCTCGACGACGCATTCGACGCCGGTCTCCTCGTACACCTCGCGCTCTGCGACGTCCGCGGGCTGCTCGCCCGGCTCGGGGATGCCGCCGATGATCGACCACTTGCCGGTGTCGGCGCGGCGCCCGAGCAGCACTCGGCCCTCGTCGTCGAAGACGATGGCACTGACTCCCGGCAGAAGCAGCAGCTGGTGGCCCGCGGAGGCCCGGATCGTACGGATGAAATCAGGTGTCGCCATGCTGACGAGCCTACCTGTGCGCCCCAACGAACCGGCAGGCCACAAGCCCCGTCAGGCGTCCGAGCGGCGCCCCGCGCGGGCCCGCACGACGGCCCAGGCGAGGCCCCCGACGCCGATCGCCACGATCAGTGCCTCGGGCCACACGCCCACGCGCGTGGCGAGCGTCTGCGACGTGCGCTTCGGGACATCGGCGAGCAGTGTGGCGGGCTCGAACATGCCGGTCTGCTGCGCGATCGAGCCGTCGGCCCGGATGACGGCGCTGACCCCGCTGGTGACCGGGACCATCACGGTCCGGCCGTGTTCGACGGCCCGCACCCGGTCCATGGCGAGCTGCTGGTACGTCATCTGACTGCGCTCGAACGTCGCGTTGTTGCTCGGCACGGACAGGATCTGCGCGCCCTCGCGGACCTGGTCGCGCACCGTGTCGTCGAACGCGGCCTCGTAGCAGGTCACGTTGCCGACCTTGGTGCCCGCCATGTCGAAGACGACGGGCTTCTTGCCGGGCACGAACTCGCCCGCCCTGTCGACCTCCTTGCTGAAGATCCGGAAGAAGCCGCGGTACGGCATGTACTCGCCGAACGGCTGCAGATGCCGCTTGTCGTACACCGCGCCCGGGCCCGTCTTGGGGTCCCACTGGATCAGCCGGTTGCGGGGTGTGCCGTCCTTGGCGGTCACCACGGCGCCCACCGAGATGGGTACTCCGACGGCTTGCGCGGCCTTGGTGATCTCGTCGTAGGCGTCCTGGTTGACGTACGGGTCGATGTCCGAGGAGTTCTCCGGCCACAGCACCAGGTCGGGGCGCTCGACCTGTCCAGACTTGATCTTCGCGGCGAGCTTCATGGTCTCGCGCACGTGGTAGTCGAGCACGGCGCGGCGCTGGGCGTTGAAGTCCAGGCCCATGCGCGGCACATTGCCCTGAATGAGCGCCACGCGCGCGGTGCCTGCCTCGGCGCCGGTCGCTACGAAGGGCATCGCGACCGCGCCTGCGACGACCGGGGCGACGGTGAACGCGGCCGCGGCGGCCACGCCCTTGTCCTTCAACCTGTCCTTCAAGAAGGACAAGCCCTTCAGGGGCGATGCGTCTTCGGACGACGCCCGGCGCACCTTCCTCACCCGCAGGGCCAGGGCCCCGAGCCCGAAGCCGCACAGCACCACACCGAAGCCGAGCAGCGGGGTGCCGCCCAGCGAGGCGAGCGGCAGGAACACCCCACTGGGCTGCCCGAACGCGACCTTCCCCCAAGGGAACCCACCGAACGGGGCACGCGCGCGCAGCGCCTCGGACGCGATCCAGACCCCACTGGCCCACAACGGCCACAGCGGAAGCCGCGACACGTAGGCGATGCCCGTGCCCGCGAGCGAGACCAGCAGCGCCTCCGCGGCGGCGAGCGCCAGCCACGGCAGCGGCCCGACATCGACACCGGTCCAGGAGAGCAGTGGCACCAAGTAGGCGAGCCCGAAGGCCAGTCCGAGTCCGAAGCCCGCCCTCAGCCGCCGCCCGTACACGGCCACGCCGAACAGCGCGAAGGAGATCGGCGCGAGCCACGGGAGCTCGCGCGGCGGAAAGCTCACGTACAGGAGCAGCCCGGCGGTCACCGCGAACGCGAGGGGCGCGAGCCGCCGCAGGTAGAAGCGAACCCTCGCCGACGCCGACTGCTCTGCGGGCTCGTCCGACGGGGCTACGGGAGGTGCGGTGGCGGTCACCCGGGGAGTGTACGGCGCGGCACTGTCACGCCGGCATGCCGGTCGGCGCACCCTGCGTCGGTCGCGCGGAGGATCGTTCCTGTGCAACACCGGTCCGCCGCGGCCGGGCAGCCGTTAGCGTGTGGCCCGGTTCCCGACAGCGCGGCCGCATCCGGCCCCGCGTCCGGGGCCCGGCTACGTCGGGGGGCGACGGGTGGATGCGACGGGGTGGTCGACGGGTGCCGCGACGGACAGCGCGCTGAGGGGGCACCACGGCGCCTCGGACGCCGCGGGGGTCGCGGTTCTCGGGTGTTGTGCGGCGTGGGCGCTGATCAGCGCGACGGCGCGCGCGGGCAGACCGGAAGGGGTGCTCCTGGCGGTGCTCGCCGTGATCGCGGGGTACGCGTGCGGGCGCATCGGTGGGGCGCTCGTCCCGGTCGCCGCGTCCTGTGCGGTCGGGCTCGGCGGTCTGTGCCTCGCGCTCACCGCCCCGTACGCGGCGCCCGCGCCGGATGTCGTGACGCCGCTGGGCCGGGTCGGCGCGACCGCGGCGCTGCTCGCCCTGTCGGCGGGGGCTCTGTGCTGCGCGGCCTGGTCGGCGCGGCAGCGGGCGCCGCGGGTCGTGCTGCACCTCCTTGCGGCGGGCAGCGTGGTGGTGGCCGCTGTCGTCGACTCGCCGGCCGGGGTCACGGTGTGCGCGGGCGTCGTCCTGTGCTCGCTCGCGGCGGCCCGCCTGCGTCGCCGGGCACTCGGCCTGACAGGTCTCGGCCTCGCCACGGCGTTGGTGGCCGGTCTCGGTGTGGCACTCGCCAAGAGCGCCCTGCCGGCCGGCCCGACGGCCTCTCTGGAGACGTGGCTGTCGCACCGGCGGATCCTGCTGTGGCACGACGCCGTGCACCTCGCCGAGGCGCATCCCGCGCTGGGCGCGGGACCCGGGCGCTTCGAGGACCTCAGCCCGACGCTCGCGCAGTCCCCGCTCTCCGACGGCAAGCCGCACTCCGCCGTCCTCCAGGTGGTGGCCGAGCAGGGGCTCATCGGCGTGCTGCTGCTCGCGACGGCCTACTGCTGGCTGCTGTACGTCCTGTGGCGCTCCGCGCGCTCGACGCAGGTGGTGCTGGCGGCGGGTGCGGCCCTGACCGCGGTGGCCGCGATGGCGACGGTCGGCAACGCGCTCAGCTTCACGACCGTGACGGTGGGCGTGGGCCTGCTCGCCGGGATCGCCACGGCGGAACCGCTCACGGACGGGCCACCCGACGACGACGCGGCCGCCCCGGAATTCCTCCGGGACGGCCGCGACTGAGTGTGTGGGCCGGGGTCCTGCCTCAGACGGCCGGGCCCGCGGCGGTCGGCTTCAGGCGGTCGCGGATGTGCCGCACCGCGCTCTCGGCGTCGTCCACGGTCACCGTGAATCTGCGGCCGTCACCGAGGCGGAGCACCACACCCTCGCCGCGCCGCACCACCACGGCCGTGCCGATCTCCGGGCGCCAGCGGTAGCCCCAGCCACCCCACTGCCGGGGCGTGACGCGGGGCGCGAAGTCCGCCTCGACCACATGGGCGAGCGGGATCCGGCGGCGCGGCAGGCCGACGTGGCCGCAGCGCACTTCGAGGTGGTCCTTGTCGACCTTCACCGCGACGTGGAGGAAGGCGAGAGTGCCGAACAGGATGAGCAGACCCACGGCGATCAGGCCGACCACGGACATGGCCAGGGCGAGTATTCCGGTGGCCCAGGAGTTGTCCACGGCCAGCTCGATGCCCAGAGCCAGGCAGGCGAGCCCGCCACAGGCCAGGAACCACTGCACACGGTTATGTGCGCGGCCGGTCCAGATGTCGGTCGCGGGGGCGGAAGAGTGCCGCCCTGAGTGCTCGTCGGGGGCGTGTTCCCTCATGGAATCGAGCGTACTCAAGTTCCGCGGGTCCGGCACCGGCTTGCGCAGCCCCGTCGGGCGGGCCTGTGCGAACGCTCAGCCCGCGTGGCTCAGCGCCTGCAGGTCACGGCCTTCCGCGTAGGCGAGTGCCTCCTTGGGCAGCGTGTCCTCCCGGCCTCCCAGGAGGACGGTGAGCCGGCCGCGCGCATCAGGCCCGGCCTGCGGGCTCTCGCCGATCCGCCGCAGCGCCTGCGCGGCGACGGCGCCCGCGCTGCTGTACAGGGCCAACGGCTCGGCGTCGGGCTGCTGCACCGCCGCGCGGATACGCTCCGCGACCAGCTCGTAATGGGTGCAGCCCAGGACGACGGCCCTTACATCACGGGGCGTGAGGGCGGCCGCCGCCTCGATGGCCCGGTCGATGCCCTCCTCGTCGGCCCACTGCACCGCGTCGGCGAGGCCGGGGCAGGGCACCTCGGTGACCTGGGCGCCGCCCCCGAAGTCCCGGATCAGCGTCTGCTGGTAGGGGCTTCCTGTCGTCGCGGGCGTCGCCCAGATGGCGACCGGGCCGCCGCCCGCGGCGGCGGGCTTGATCGCGGGGACGGTGCCGATGACGGGAATCCGCGGTTCGAGGCGGGCGCGCACCGCGGGCAGCGCGTGCACGGAGGCCGTGTTGCAGGCGATGATCAGTGCGTCCGGGCCCTGGGCGGCGGCGGCCTCGGCGACGGCGAGCGCCCGCTCGGTCACATCCTCGGGCGTGCGCGGCCCCCACGGCATGGTCTCCGGGGCGGAGGAGAGCACGAGGTCGGCGTCCGGCCGCAGGCGCCGTACCGCGGCGGCGGCCGCGAGCAGTCCGATTCCCGAGTCCATCAGCGCGATCTTCACCCGGAAACCATAGACGATGGGCCCGACAATGCCCGTGCCGGTGGGGCAGACTGCGGCGGATGGACGTCGTTGTGTGGATCACCGCGGCTTCGCTCGCCGCATGGCTGTGGCTGCTGCTGTGCCAGGGCTTCTTCTGGCGTACGGACCTGCGTCTGCCGCCGCGCACCGACCCCGGAAGCTGGCCGGATGTGTGCGTCGTGGTGCCGGCCCGCGACGAGGCGGAGGTACTGCCGGACAGCCTGCCGTCCCTGCTCGCCCAGGACTATCCGGGGCGGGCGGAGATCTTCCTGGTGGACGACGGCAGCTCGGACGGCACGGGCGAGCTGGCGCGCACCCTCGCGGACCGGTTCGGCGGGCTTCCCCTCACGGTCGACTCACCGGGCGAGCCGCCCGCGGGGTGGACCGGGAAGCTGTGGGCGGTGCGGCACGGCATCGGCCTGGCACGCGGGCGTGACCCCGAGTTCCTGCTGCTGACCGACGCCGACATCGCGCATGAGCCGGACAGTCTGCGGGAGTTGGTGGCGGCGGCGCGCACGGGCGGCTTCGACCTGGTGTCGCAGATGGCGCGGCTGCGGGTGGAGAGCGGGTGGGAGCGGCTGGTCGTGCCCGCGTTCGTGTACTTCTTCGCGCAGCTGTACCCGTTCCGTCGGATCGCGCGGCAGGGCGCGCGCACGGCCGCGGCGGCGGGCGGCTGCGTCCTGCTGCGCGCCGAGGCGGCCGAGCGGGCGCGGATTCCGGACGCGATCCGGCAGGCGGTCATCGACGATGTGTCGCTGGCGCGGGCCGTGAAGCGGTCCGGCGGTCGCATCTGGCTCGGTCTGGCCGAGCGCGTCGACAGCGTGCGGCCGTATCCCCGCCTCGCGGATCTGTGGCGCATGGTGTCCCGCAGCGCGTACGCGCAGCTGCGGCACAACCCGCTGGTGCTGCTCGCCACCGTGCTGGGGCTCGCCCTGGTCTACCTGGTGCCGCCCGCGGCTCTTGTCGTCGGCCTGGTCGCGGGCAGCGCGCCGGCCGCCCTGTTCGGCGCGCTCGCCTGGGCGGTGATGGCGGGAACGTACATCCCCATGCTGCGCTACTACCGGCAGACGCTGTGGCTGGCGCCGCTGCTGCCGTTCACCGCGCTGCTGTACCTGCTGATGACGGTGGACTCCGCTGTGCAGCACTACAGGGGGCGGGGAGCGTCCTGGAAGGGGCGCACGTACGCCGCTCCCGATCGAGGATGAACACCGCGCTTTCGTAGCGGGCGAGTTCGGCGCTGCCATCCACGCCTTTAGATATTGTCATGTCCGCACCAAACGCCCGGCCCGGCTTACCGGTCAACATATTCGAAGATCACTGGCCAACCGCCGGTAACCCCCCGAAATCTCGGCCTCTACAGGAAAACCACCTCGGGCGACGACCGTTTTCCCCAAGTTCGCTCGCATTGAGGACGCGCGGTCACACACGACACGCAAAAGAACCCTCTTATCGGTCTACCCCAACGACCACATCGTGGGCTTAACTTATGTGTCATGACCTCCCCCCGCTCCACATATGGCGGCGGTTACTACTCCGCGCCGTCCTTCCCGGATACTCCGATCTACGACTCACTCGTCGCGGAACGGGGTACACCGCAGATCGCCCCGATCCGGGTTCCTTCCGCGTACGACAGCAACAGCCACCTGCCGGCGCTGCCGGCCGCGCTGCCCGCCCTGCCGTCGGCACACTCCGCGCCCTCGCCGCAGTACGGTTACCCGCACCCGCAGAACGCCCCGATGCAGGCGGCCCCGACCGCCTACATCCCGCAGCAGGCGAGCGCCCAGCGCGGCTATCCGGGCCAGCAGGCCCAGCAGCCGCAGCGTCCCGCGACCGGCTACGAGGCGATGCGCCCGGCCACACCGCGGCCCGCCCCCGCTCCGTACGAGGATCCGTACAACCGCCAGCAGTACCGCGGTTACTGACCCGACACGGCCGGAACGTCCCGGCCCACCACAGCAGCCACGGACGATGTCCGTGGCTGCTGGCACAATCACCGGCATGTCGCAGCCAGCACTCAGTTCGATCCATGTCCACCCGCTCAAGGCGGTTCGGGGGCACGCTCCGCGCGAGGCCGCCGTTGAGCCGTGGGGCCTCGCCGGGGACCGGCGCTGGGTGCTGGTGGGCAAGGACGACAAGATCGTCACTCAACGGCCGCATCCGCGCCTGGCGTTGGCCGCCGCCGAGCAGCTGCCCGGCGGCGGCGTCCGCGTCTCGGCCCCAGGGATGGACCCGCTGACCGTCGACGTGCCCGAGCCGCGGGAGACGACCACGATCGAGGTCTGGTCGGACAAGGTCGAGGCGGTCCCCGCCGACCGCGCCGCCCACGCGTGGTGGAGTGCGTACCTGGACACCGGGATACGCCTGATGCATCTGGACGACCCGGCGACCAGACGCCCCATCGACCCGGAGTACGCGCGCCCGGGCGAGACAGTGAGTTTCGCCGACGGTTACCCGCTGCTCCTGACGACCCTCTCCTCCCTCGACGCACTCAACTCCTTGATCGCTCAAGGTGACCACGCCGACGAGGGCCCGCTGCCCATGAACCGGTTCCGGCCGAATGTCGTCGTCTCCGGCACGCCTCCGTGGGCGGAGGACGACTGGTCGCGCATCGCGATCGGCGAGGTCACGTTCCGTATCGCCAAGAAGAGCGGCCGCTGCGTGGTCACGACGACGAACCAGCAGACCGCGGAGCGTGGCAAGGAGCCGCTGCGCACGCTCGCGCGCCACCGCCGCTTCGGTGACCAGCTGTGTTTCGGCACGAACGTGGTGCCCGAATCGACGGGCACGGTGCGTGTCGGAGATCCCCTGACGATCCTCGAATAACCGTCATCCGGTCGGGGAACCCGGCGCCGCGACATGCTCGTTGAGAGACAATGGCAGGGTCGGAAGCGCCGGTGAGCAGGGGCGAGCAAGTCGAGTGAAGTCGCTCTCTCTTCTCTTCTCCGGCATGCGGGCGCTGCCGTTCGGGGTTAAGACAGACCCGGAAGGGGGTGCAGACCGTGCGAGCGTTGATCGGGCTCTGGCGCTGGCGCCGCAATCCGGTGTGCCGCGGGACCGACCTGGCAGAGGCCTGGGTCGCCCTGGTCGCGCTGTTCCTCATCGTCGTCGCCGCGCCGGTGGTCGGTGTCGTCGCGGGGTCCGCGTCACGTGACGCTCTGTACCGCTCCGTGGAGGAGCAGCGCAGCGTGCGCCACGAGGTGACGGCGACCGTGGTGCACAAGGTGGCCCAGCCGCCGCTCGACCCCGACCCGGAGACCTCCACGGCGCGTGACGCGCACACGCGCGTGGTGGCGACCTGGAGAGCGCCGGACGGTTCGATGCGGCAGGACCGCGTCGTCGCCGCCCTCAGCACCCCGCACCGCGGCGACAAGTTCACCGTGTGGACCGACGACCAGGGCCGCGCCGTCGGCCGGCCCCTCGACCGGCCCACCGCCGCCACGCACGCGGCGCTCGCCGGGTTCGGTGCGGCCGTCGCCGTCATCGGACTGGTGGAGGGCACCCGGCGCCTGGTCCTGTGGCGCATGATGCGCCGCCGGTACGCGCGTTGGGACAGTGCCTGGGACATCGCGGGACCCGACTGGGGCAGGACCGGCACGGGCAGCTGACCGCCGTCCACAGGCTCGCGGCTCTGGTCAACTGCCGTGCTCCGCGCACGCTACGGTGGAGCCACCTTTTGGCAGGCAGAGTGCAGGAAGAAGCCAGGAACGGCGCCGCGCGAGGCGCGCACACTTCCTGCGCGGGACGAGGTGGGGGCAGATCAGCGCCATGGCACAGGGCTCGGTCCAGGTGACGCACACCAGCACTTCGCGGTGGCGGCGCCGCACGGGTGAGTACGCGTCGCTGGCAGCCGCCCTGGAGGCGGCGACCGACGGCGACGTGCTGACCGTGGCTCCCGGTACGTACCGGGAGAACCTGATCCTGCGGCGGGCCGTGACGCTGCGTGGCCCCGAGGGCTCCCCCGGCTCCGTGCGGATCGCGCCCCTGGACGGCGTCCCCTTGACCGTACGGGCCTCCGCGACCGTGCGTGACCTGCACGTCGAGGGGCAGGACGCGGCGGCGCCCGCGCTGCTCGTCGAGGAGGGCGCCCCGGAGATCATCGGTGTCCGCGTGGTGACCCGCTCCGCGACCGGCGTCGAGGTCCGCGGCGGCGCCCGGCCCATGGTGCGGCAGTGCACCGTCGACAACCCCGGCGGCATCGGCATCGCCGTCCTCGACGGCGGGGGCGGTGTGTTCGAGGAGTGCGAGGTCGTCGCCGCCGGACAGGCGGGCGTCGCCGTGCGCGGCGGCGCGCATCCGCGGCTCGAGCGCTGCCGGGTGCACCACACGTCGGGTGCGGGCCTGTCGGCGACGGGCGAGAACTCCGGCCTGGAGGCCGTGGGCTGTGAGGTGTACGAGGTCAAGGGTTCCGGTGTGCAGATCACCGGGCGGGCCGCCGCGCACCTGACCGACTGCGATGTGCACCGCACGACGGGGGACGGCGTCACGCTCGACACGGACGCGGTGCTCACCCTCGCCGACTGCCGCGTCCACGACGTTCCGGAGAACGCGATCGACCTACGCTCCCGGTCCGTGCTCACGCTGACGCGGTCCACCGTGCGCCAGTTCGGGCGCAACGGTCTTTCGGTGTGGGACCCCGGCACGCGCGTGGACGCCAACCAGACCGAGATCCACGACAGTACGGGCGACTATCCGGCCGTCTGGGTCAGCGACGGCGCGACCGCCGTGCTCGACTCCTGCCGGGTGCACGACGTGCCGGACGCGCTGTTCGTGCTCGACCGCGGCTCGCGTGTGGACGTCGTCGACAGCGACCTCTCCCAAGTGCGCAACACGGCCGTGTCGGTGAGCGACGGAGCCACCGCGCAGCTCGACGACTGCCGCATCCGCGAGGCCGCGACGGGCGCCTGGTTCCGCGACCACGGCAGCGGCGGCACGCTCGCCAACTGCACGGTGGACGCCACGCAGACCGGCGTGATCGTCACGAAAGGCGCGGACCCCACGATCGAGCGCTGCACGGTCACCTCGCCCGCCGAAGCCGGTTTCTACGTGTCCGCGGGCGGCCGGGGCAGCTTCCACGGCTGCCGGGTCGCGGACAGCGGCGGCTTCGGGTTCCACGTCATCGACGGCTGCCGTACGAGCCTCAAGAAGTGCCGTACGGAGCGGTGTTCGCGCGGCGGCTACGAGTTCGCCGAGGACGGGCCGCTGATCGAGGACTGCACGAGCGACGAGAGCGGCGGCGTGCGCCCCGGAGCGACGGCGGCCCCGCAGCCGGCTCTGCAGACGGCGACGCAGACCGTCGGCCTGCTCAGCGCCGTGCCCGACCAGCGGCCCGTGGCGGCGCCTCAGAAGCCCGTGGAGAAGTCCCGCACGCCCACGCTCGTCCTCGGTGAACTCGACGCTCTGGTGGGCCTGGAGAGCGTCAAGCGCGAGGTGCGCGCCCTCACCGACATGATCGAGGTGGGCCGCAAGCGTCAGGAGGCGGGACTCAAGGCGGCCTCCGTCCGGCGGCACTTGGTGTTCACGGGCTCCCCCGGCACCGGCAAGACCACGGTGGCGCGCCTGTACGGCGAGATCCTCGCGACGCTCGGCGTGCTGGGCCAGGGACACCTCGTAGAGGTGTCCCGTGTGGATCTGGTCGGCGAGCACATCGGCTCCACCGCGATCCGCACCCAGGAGGCCTTCCAACGGGCCCACGGCGGCGTCCTGTTCATCGACGAGGCGTACGCCCTCTCCCCCGAGGACTCCGGGCGCGACTTCGGCCGCGAGGCGATCGACACGCTCGTGAAGCTGATGGAGGACCACCGCGACGAGGTCGTGGTGATCGTCGCGGGCTACACAGGGGAGATGGAGCGCTTTTTGTCCACCAACCCCGGTGTGGCCTCCCGCTTCTCACGGACCATCACGTTCTCCGACTACGTGCCCGAGGAGTTGCTGCGCATCGTGGAGCAGCAGGCCGACGAGCACGAGTACCGGCTCGCCGACGGGACGCCGGAAGCACTGCTCAAGTACTTCACGGCGCTCCCGAAGGGGCCCGCGTTCGGCAACGGCCGCACCGCGCGGCAGACGTTCGAGTCGATGGTCGAGCGGCACGCGGGCCGGGTCGCACAGCTCGACGCCCTGGACACCGACGCGCTCACGCTGCTCTACCCGGAGGATCTGCCGGAGCTTCCCTGAGCGTCGGCCTGCCCCTGGTCTCCTTCTGGTCGCTGCTGCGGTACGGCCGGTTTGAGGCGGGCGAGGAGGCGGGCGCGTTCCTCGGCGAAGACCGGGTCGGCCTGGTAGTCGCTGTGGCCCAGGATCGGTGCGGGGAGCGGGTGTTCGCCGGTGCGGCCGTAGGCGAGCGGGTCGAGGAGGGCCGGGTGGTCGACCTGGGGGCCGCACTCGCCGGGCAGGTTGATCGGCCCGCCGATGGGGTCGGTCTTGCGGTGCAGGTTGCGCCAGCAGTCGACCTGTCGGTGCAGCGAGGCCAGCGCCTCGGGTCCGAACTGGGCCGGGAACCAGCGCCCGTACAGCCGCTCAAGGGGCGATCCGTAGGTGAGCAGTCCGACGCGCTTCCTTACGGAGGGATGCAGTTGCCAGGCGGCCGCCGCCGCGAGGACGCTGCCCTGGGAGTGCCCCGACAGGATGAGCCGGCCCCCGGTGGCCTGCGTCCAGGTGGCCATGCGCCAGGTCAGGTCGGGGACGGCGCGCTCGGCGTAGCAGGGCGGCGCGAAGGGGTGCGCGGCACGCGGCCAGAAGGTGCCCACGTCCCACAGGATGCCGATGGTGCGGCGCGCGGACGCGTCCTTGTAGGCGCGGCGTCCCCAGGTGACGAACAGTATGAAGCCAAGACCGATGAGCCAGGAGCCGAGCGCCTGCGCGGAATCCGCCGCCCCCTGTACGACCTCGTACGAGCCGCGGGCCGCGCTGCCCGGCACCTTCCCGGTGGTCCAGGCGCCGACCACGGCGAGGGTGCCGAGCAGCAGCGTCACCGAGGAGACGACGCCGATCATCACCGGCGCCTTGTCGGTGAGGGCGGCACGCGCGCGTGTGCCCGCGATGCGTGCCGTACGGGCCGCGTCGGGGGGTTCGGCGGTGGTGCCCGGCTGCTCGTCGAGGTGGTAGTCGACCGCCACTTGGGCCGTCTCGCGCTTCTTGATACGGGCCGTGCGCAGGGCGAGTGCGCCGCACAGGACGGCGAGCACGATGAGCAGCGGCGGGATGACGGAGGCCTGCCAGGTGAGCAGCACCGGCGGGCCCTTGATGACACCGCTCGTGCCGTCCAGCCAGTCGGCGACGCGCTGCGCCACGCCACCGGTCATCACGCCGCCCAGCGCGCACGCGAGCATCGCGGTGGCGGGGCCGCCGAGGCCGCGCAGCGCGGTGCGCGGGTCGCGGGCCGTGCGGTAGATGGCGTGCGCGACGAAGGCCAGGGCGATCACGAGTGCGCCCTGGACGAGGGCGATCCCACCGAAGCTCGTGTCCCCGGGCAGCCGTCCGGAGGACTGCCATCCGGGGCGCGACCAGGCCGCGTACACCATGGTGACGACGAGCAGGGCGAGCGCCGCGTAGGGCAGGGCGCGCACCATCGTGCGGTCCAGGCGCTCGTCGACCCGGTTCTCGCTGCGGCCGCGGTGCACGATGACGCCGATGACGGCGAGGGTGCCGAGGGTCAGCGCGCCCACGATCACCCAGCCCAGCACGTCGAGCAGGGCAGGACCGCCGGACACCCGGTCGAAGCGGGCCGCGGAGGTGCCGACGGCCGCGGCGACCGTGAGCAGCGCGGCCGCGGTGTGCGCCGAGCGCAGGCGCGCGACGAGGCGGCGTCCGTACCAGAAGCCGGGCCTGCCGAGCGCGTTGTCGATCTCGCCGTCGGTGGGTTCGGGCATTTTCGGCAGCGGGCGCTGCGCCTCGTACGCGCTCCAGGTGCGGTGCGAGAGGTACCAGAGCAGGACCGCCAGGGCGGTGGGGACGAGCGAGGCGAGCGCGAGGCGGCGGCCGGGCTGGCTCCACCAGCCGCCGTCTCCGTGCGCGTCGACGGAGAGGAAGCCCAGCCAGGTCCGCTGCTCGGCGCAGGCGGGCGTGCCCGCGCACTGCCAGGCCGTCAGGTCCAGGGCGACCTCGCACGCGGCACCGACCAGCAGCACCGTGAGGGTGAGCGACAGGAGGCGGACGAGCAGGCCGTAGAGGCGTACGGTGCGGGTCCTGCGGCGGGCGTTGGGGCGCATCCAGTGGGACAGGTTCACCACCATGAAGGGGAGCAGCAGCAGCCACAGCGCCCGTGATCCGTTGCCCGAGGTGAGGTTGCACCACACGTACGCCTCGGGGACGGGCTTGCCCCGGTAGTCGTCGGGGCGGGTCTCCGCGTCGGCGTCCTCGCCGCGCCGGAAGACGGCCGCCGTATCGTCGCCCGTCACCCGCACCGGTTGCGGGTCGCCGAGCATCTCTTGAGGAGTGGTGCCGCCGACTCCGTGGACGAGAAGTTCCAGAGCGGTCTCGTCCGTGGTCGTGGACGGTGTCGCGGATGGTGTGGTGGACGGTTTCGCGGAAGGCGTCGTCGCCGGATGTGCCGCGGTGCCGTTCTGTTGTTCGTGCTCGTGCGTCGTGCTCATGTGTCCCCCGTTTCTGAACACGACCAGGATCTCGGCCCTGCGCCCCCTCGGGCACCCCTCGTCACTGAATCTCCCCGAGGCGCCCCGCCCCATTCACCCCGTGCCGCCGCGTCGCGGCGCAGGTGGGCCGCGCAGGCGATGGTCGCGGTGTCAGTGGCGCGTGCGAGGATGACGAGAAAGCGCTGGCCGGTACGGCGGTGGTGGCAGGCGGGACGAGCCGGAAGGATCCGACGGACGTGAGCGAGAATCAGAACCTCCTCGCGGAGCAGCGCCGCGCCCTGATCATCGACGAGGTCCGTCGGCGCGGCGGCGTCCGGGTCAACGAGCTGACCAGGAAGCTCGGCGTCTCCGACATGACGGTCCGGCGCGATCTGGACGCGCTGGCCCGGCAGGGCGTCGTCGAGAAGGTGCACGGCGGAGCGGTCCCGGTCGTCGAGGCCAGCACCCATGAGCCCGGTTTCGAGGCCAAGTCGGGCCTGGAGTTGACCGCCAAGGAGGACATCGCGCGCGCCGCGGCGCCACTGGCCGCGCCCGGCACGGCGATCGCGCTCTCCGGTGGTACGACGACGTTCGCGCTGGCCCAGCAGTTGCTCGACGTTCCGGACCTCACGGTGGTGACCAACTCGGTGCGGGTGGCCGATGTCTTCCACGCGTCGCAGCGCGGTGCGGCGTCCCGGCAGGGGGCGGCGACGGTGGTGCTGACCGGCGGGGTGCGCACGCCGTCGGACTCGCTGGTGGGCCCCGTCGCCGACCAGGCGATCGCGGCGCTCCACTTCGACGTGCTGTTCCTCGGGGTGCACGGCATAAGCCCGGAGGCAGGACTGTCCACGCCGAACCTGGCGGAGGCGGAGACGAATCGGCGGCTGGTGCAGTCCGCGCGGCGGGTCGTCGTGGTGGCGGACCACACCAAGTGGGGGACGGTGGGGCTCAGTTCGTTCGCCGCGCTCGACCAGGTGGACACGTTGGTGACGGACGGCGGGCTGCCGGTCGAGGCGCGGGCGGAGGTCGCCGAGCACATGCGGCTCGTGGTGGCCGGGGAGCCCGAGGACGGTACAGACATCTGACGGTGCGCCAGTTATGGTGGCCGGGTCCGGGCACCTGGAGCACGTCAACTCGGGTACGGGCGAAGCCCGTTGACCCGGATGTCGCATCCGTCGCTTTCAACCTTGGGGGCTGAACCTTCATGGCACGCCGTCTTCTCCCCGTCGAGCTCGACTTCGTCGACAGTGCGCCGTTGCGGCTCGTGTTCGCCCGTGAGGTGTCGGCTTCCCCGGATGCCGTGTACCGGGCGCTCGCCGAGGATGTCGCCGGGTGGCCCGAGTGGTTCTCCGCGGTGACGCTTGCGCGGCCGCTGGACGGTGGGGCGCGGCGGGAGGTCCGGCTCAAGGGTGGGACGCGGTTCCTGGAGACGATTGTCGCCGCGGAGCCCGCTGAGGTCTACGCGTATCGCGTTGACGAGACCAATGTGCCGGGGATCCGGGCGATGGTGGAGGAGTGGCGGATCGAGGGGGTTCCCGGTGGGGGGTCCCGGGTGCGGTGGACGTTCGCCGTGGATGCGGGTGCTGGGGTGCGGGTGGGGATGAGGCTCGGGAGGGGCGGGTTGGGGCGGGCGTTTCGGGGGGCTGTGGGGGCGCTTGACCGGAGGTTGGCGGCGGCGCCCGCGTGAGGGGTGGTTGACGTTGCGCCGCGGCGTGGTTGACGTTGCGGGGCTCTGCCCCTGCCCCCGCGCCTCAATCGCCGGCGGGGCTTGATGGGACGGCCGGGCTTGAATGTGGCCACTCCCCCGTTTCCAGCAGGCGTGTGATCGCCTTCGCGTATGGGGTGATGTCCAGGGACTGCTGCCTCAGCCAGTCGTCCGAGTAGTACTTGTCAAGGTAGCGGTCGCCGGGGTCGCAGATCAGGGTGACCACGCTGCCCGTGCGGCCCTCCGCCACCATTTCCGCGACGATCTTGAGGGCGCTCCACAGGCCCGTACCCGTCGAACCGCCCGCCCTACGGCCGATGGCCGACTCCAGGGCGCGTACCGCCGCGACGCTCGCCGCGTCGGGGACCTTCATCATGCGGTCGATGGCACCCGGCACGAAGCTCGGTTCCATGCGGGGGCGGCCGATGCCCTCGATGCGGGAGCCGCAGTCGCTCGTCGCGTCGGGGTTGTCGGTCGTCCAGCCCTCGAAGAAGCAGGAGTTCTCGGGGTCCGCGACGCAGATGCGGGTGTCGTGCTGCATGTAGTGGACGTAGCGGGCGAGCGTCGCCGAGGTGCCGCCGGTGCCCGCCGTGGCGACGATCCAGGTGGGCTCCGGGTAGCGCTCCAGGGAGAGTTGGCGATAGATCGACTCGGCGATGTTGTTGTTCCCGCGCCAGTCCGTGGCCCGCTCCGCGTACGTGAACTGGTCCATGTAGTGGCCGCCGGTGCGGGACGCGAGGGCCGCGGACTCCGCGTACATCGTCCTGGAGTCGTCCACGAAGTGGCACCGGCCGCCGTGGAATTCGATCAGTCGGCACTTCTCGGCGCTGGTCGTACGCGGCATCACCGCGATGAAGGGGACGCCGATCAGCTTCGCGAAGTACGCCTCCGAGACCGCCGTCGAACCGCTCGACGCCTCGATGACGGGGCGACCGGGGCGGATCCAGCCATTGCACAGCCCGTAGAGGAAGAGCGAGCGGGCCAGACGGTGCTTGAGGCTGCCCGTGGGGTGGGTCGACTCGTCCTTCAGGTAGAGGTCGATGCCCCACTGCTCGGGGAGCGGGAAGCGCAGCAGGTGTGTGTCGGCCGAGCGGTTGTTGTCCGCCTGCACCTTGCGTACCGCTTCTTTGAGCCACGCACGGTAGCCGGGGTCCGTGTGGTCGACGTCGAGCGTCGGCAGGGGGCCGGGCGCCGCGCCCTCGCCCGAGGGCCGACCTTGTTCCGTGGTGCTCACCGATTGGCTCCTTCTCGTCGTGTCCGGCCGTCGTTCCGCGCGCCGGTCCGGGGCGCCGACGACAGCCGGACACCACGATCATAGGCACCTTGCGCACGCTTCTCACCTGCATAAACGCATCTTTGAGCGTCTCAAAGGAACGCCTGGGAGGGTGGCGGAACACGCGCCCTGGATGCCGGGAGAGGCCGGGAACGTGCGTGCGAGGGGGCGCGCGCCGAAGTTGCCCCCAGTGCTTCACAGCGCGTCCACATGTGCACTGGTGCTCCTGGCCAGGTGCGTGCAGACTGCACCGCAGACACGTACTCAAGGGGGCGAATCGGCATGGCGGAGCCGGAGTTCACGGCGACGGGCGTGCGCATCGGCCGGCGCCTGCGATCACTGACCCGGGCGGGACAGATCCGGATCACGGGCGGCAGGCTGGAGCTGCTCACGAGCTACGGGAGCGAGATCGACAGCGCCCCGCTGGGTGAAGTCCGCGCGGGCAGGCCGTGGTTCGGCGCCGAGGACCGGGCGATGGCCGACGTGGACGGGCGGCGCTATCTGCTGCGCCTCGGCGGACCTGGCGGCACCTCGGGACCGCCCGCGGCCCGGCGGTTCATCGAGGCCGTGCGTGCCGCCACCTCACGCACCGGATAGCGCCCCGCACCACAGCGGACAGCCGGCGAAGTTGCACGCCCACGCCCCCTGGGTCACGCTGGTCACACATCACTACTCAGGGTTTACCGGCGATAACGCTGCGAACCAGCCCGCCGGACACGGAGCGGGCAGTCCTGTCACAGCGCGGTCGCACCGCTCGATCCGTTTTCGTCTTCTTCCGGACTCAATTCGGGGAGTCGTAGCCGTGATCAGCCAGCCGAACAGGCATTGCACGGTGGAGCTCCATGCCCTGCCGTCGCGGATAGGTCAGGTCCGCAGAATCGTCTCGGCGCAGTTGCGCTACTGGCATCTCGATTCGTTGATCGAGATGGCCGCGCTCGGCGTCACCGAGCTTCTGACCAACGTCCACCGGCACGCGGAGCCGGACAAGCTCTGCACCGTGGAGATCGAGCTGCTCAGCGGCAGGCTCACGGTCTCGGTGCACGACCACGACCCGAGGCTCCCCGAGGTTCGGGACGCCGACTCCCTCGCCACCTGCGGCCGCGGACTCGCGATGATCGCCGCGGTGAGCGAGAGCTGGGGCGTACGGCCGCACCGCGAGGGCGGCAAGGTCGTCTGGTTCGTCCTGCCGGCCCCCGCGCCGGCGATGGCCATCGCGCCGTACCCGGTGTACGCGACACATCCCGCGCGCCACACGGACACACACGAGCGCAAGGTGTCCCCGCATGCTCCCGCCCGGTCGGCCGTCGCAGGCTGACCGGGCGGTGATCACCGAAGGTGCGTCGCTCACTCGGTGGCGATGGCCCGCAGTACGTCCAGGCGTGCCGCCCTGCGGGCGGGGCGCAGGCCCGCGAGGGCGCCGGCGGCGAGCCCGACGAGGGCCACGATCGCCAGCCGGCCCGGCGGCAGCGCGAACGCGAAGGCGCTGTCGCTCGCCCCGTCGGACGCCTTCACCAGGACCCAGCCGAGGAACCCGCCGAGCACGAGCCCGCCCGCCGTGCCGAACGCGGCGACGAGCACCGACTCCCAGCGGACCATCGCCCGCAGCTGCCCGCGGGTCTGGCCGACGGCGCGCAACAGGCCCAGCTCACGGGTCCGTTCGTGCACGGCGAGGGTGAGGGTGTTGGCGATGCCGAGCAGCGCGATGACGACGGCCAGGGCCAGCAGCGCGTAGACGAGCGTGAGCATCATGTCGATGCCGGACGCCGAGGACTGCGCGTACGCGTCACGGGTCTGCACATCCGGATTTCCGTACGCCGCCGCGACCTTCTCGACCGCCTTCGTACCGTCGGCCGTGGAGACTCCGTCCTTGAAGGTGACGGAGACCAGCCTGTCGGCGTCCTGCGTACGGTGCGGTGACCAGGCCTCGCGCGAGATCACGTAGTCGCCGGCGAGCTCGGACTGGCCGTAGACGGCGCGGACCGTGAAGGGTTCCTTCTTGCCGTCGGTGAAGGCGAGCCGTGCCGTGTCGCCGACCGCGAGGTGCCGGCTGTCGGCCTCGGAGCGGGTGATCGCGATGCCGTTCTTCCCGAGGTCGTCCATCGAGCCACTGACCGTGCCGAGGTCGAACGACTTCGCGAGGACGGCCGGGTCGGTGACGGTGAGGGCGCGCCCCTTGCCTTCGACGTCGGCGACGCCGCTGCCGAGGCCGACCGCAGTGGCCACCTCGGGCCGTTCGGCGATCGCGGACGCCAGTTTCGGGCTGAGGCCGCTGCCGCCCGCGCCGAACGACGGGGTGGAGACGGCGACGTCGCCGGCGAAGGAACGGTTCACGGTCTGGTCCATGGTCGCCTTCAGCGAGGCCCCGAAGACGGTGAACAGGGAGACCACCGCGACGCCGATCATCAGGGCGCTCGCCGTGGCGGCCGTGCGCTTCGGGCTGCGCAGGGCGTTGCGCCTCGCGAGCCCGCCGGTGGCCCCGCGCAGCCGGTCGAGCGGCGCGCCCAGGGCCCGTACGGCGGACGTGGACGCGACGGGGCCGAGTACGACGAACGACGCGAGGACGAGCACGGCGCCGATGCCCGCGAGGGTGATCGACGGGGACACCAGGACGCCTACGAGGGTCGCCGCGATCGCGGCCACACCCAGCACGCCTCCGATGACGGCGCGACGCCGTGAGGCACCGGAGTCGTCGACGGTGCTCTCGCGCAGGGCGGCCAGCGGCGCGGTGCGCCCGGCCCGCAGGGCGGGCAGCAGGGCGGAGCCGACGCACACCACGATGCCGACGGCGAGCGGCAGCAGCATGGACAGCGGACTGATCACCAAGTCCCCTTCGGGGAAAGGGAATCCGATGGCGGGGAACAACGCCTGGAGCCCCGCCGCGATACCGATGCCGCCCGCGATTCCTGCGGCCGAGGCCACCACGGCGACCGCGGTCGCCTCGACGAGGGTCGCCGACGCGATCTGCCGGCGGGCCGCGCCGAGAGCCCTCAATAGGGCGTTCTCGCGGGAGCGTTGGGCCACGACGATGGCGAAGGTGTTGTGGATGGAGAAGGTCGCGACGAGCAGCGCGACACCGGAGAAGACCAGAAGGAAGGTCGTGAACAGGGAGAGGAACTGGCCGGAGATCATGTCGGTGTTCTCCTGCACCGACTCCTGACCGGTGACGACCTCAACTCCCTTGGGGAGGTGGCCAGTCAGCGAGTCGACGAGCTCCTGCTGGCTGACGCCGGGCCCCGCCCGCACCTGGATGGTGGACGCCTCCCCCGGCTTCGGGGTGAGGTACTTCTCGGCGTCGGCGCGGGTCATGCCGGTGAAGGTGGTCTGCGCCATGCCGTCCTCGCCACCGAAGGTGGCCAGGCCCACGATGGTGACCTTCACCGGGTCGGGTGTGCGCAGTGTCGTCGTGTCACCGACCAACAGATCGCCGGTCTTCGCGGCGCCGCGGTTGATGACGACCTCACCGCTGTTGTGCGGAGTGCGGCCGTCGGCGAGCTGGTACGCGTTGAGCTCGGGGTCGTCGATCCAGTTGCCGGCGAGGGTGGGCGGGCCCTGTCCGCCGATGGGTTCGCCGTGGGCGTCGACGAGTTGTCCCGCGCCCTGGATGTTCGGCGCCGCCGCGGCGACGCCCGGCACCTTCGCCAGGTCGTCGGCGAGCGAGGCGTCCACCGGGCGGCGGGTGCCCTGGCTCTCGCCGGGGGTGGTGATGACGTTGCCGGAGCGCACGACGGCGTCGGTGCCGCTGCCGGCGCCCGCGAACATCGAGTCGAAGCTCGCGCGCAGGGTGTCGCCCATGACGAGGGTGCCCGCGAGGAACGCGACACCGAGCAGGACCGCGCTGAACGTTCCGGCGAAGCGCCGCTTGTGGGCGCGCAGCGAGGTGAGGCTGAGGCGGACGGAGGCGTTCATGACGGTTCACCCCCACTCGTTGACGTGGTGCCGTCGAACGCCTTCATCCGGTCGAGGACCCGGTCCGCGGTCGGCCGTTCCATCCGGTCGACGAGGCGGCCGTCCGCGAGGAAGACGACCTCGTCGGCGTGGGCGGCGGCAACCGGGTCGTGGGTGACCATGACGACCGTGCGCGAGGCCTGGCGGGCCGTGTCGCCGAGGAGCCGGAGCACCTCGCCGCCGGAGCGGGAGTCGAGGTTTCCGGTGGGTTCGTCGGCGAAGACGACGTCGGGCCTGCCCGCGAACGCCCGTGCCACGGCGACGCGTTGCTGCTGTCCGCCGGAGAGTTCGGCGGGCCGGTGGTGCAGCCGGTCGCGCAGTCCTACGACATCGACGAGCGCGTCGAGCCACTCGCGGTCGGGGCGTTCGCCCGCCAGGTCGATCGGCAGCGTGATGTTCTCGGCGACGTTCAGCGTCGGGACCAGGTTGAACGCCTGGAACACGAACCCGACGCGGTCGCGCCGCAGCAGGGTCAGCCGTCGGTCGTCGAGGGAGCCGAGGTCGGTGTCACCGATGTACACGGCTCCCTCGGTGAGGGTGTCGAGGCCCGCCGCGCAGTGCATCAGGGTCGACTTCCCGGAGCCGGACGGGCCCATGATCGCGGTGAACCGTCCGGCGCGGAAGCCGACGCTCACGCAGTCGAGGGCACGGACGGCGGTGTCCCCGGACCCGTACACCTTGACGGCGTTGTCGACGCGTGCCGCGAGGGCGGTGGGGGTGAGCGTCGCGGCGGTGCTCATGACGCGCCGCCCTTCGTCTTGCCGTCGGCGGCGTACTGGCCGTAGTGGCTGTCGTGGCCGAACTCCTCGTTCAGGACGGTCAGTCGGCGCCAGTACTCTTCCTCGTCGATCTCGCCCGCGGCGAAGCGCCGGCCGAGGACGGCGATCGGCGAGTTCTCGTCGAAGCGGGGGCCGCCGGAACGCGGGCCGCCCGGGCGCCACGGTCCGCGTCGCCCGCGCCAGACGGTGCGGCGCAGCAGGGTGACGCCACCGATGATGACGGCGGCCCAGATCAGCGGGAAGAACAGGATCCAGGGACCGGGTCCGTTGCCGGGTCCGAACTCTGCGAGGGTCTGCATCCGACTCATCTCCTCTTGTCGCGGTGGCAC
Source organism: Streptomyces sp. NPDC002795 (assembly GCF_042888725.1). Taxonomy (NCBI): domain Bacteria; kingdom Bacillati; phylum Actinomycetota; class Actinomycetes; order Kitasatosporales; family Streptomycetaceae; genus Streptomyces; species Streptomyces sp. NPDC002795. The sequence goes on along the minus strand of NZ_JBIAQB010000003.1, from coordinate 421,660 downwards.
CGGGCCGGTGTGCCGGGCGTCCACTGGTGGTGATGACTCGAGCGTCCCGCCGGGAGGGGGCCGAAGGCGTCGTACGGCCAGCGGCACTGTGCGTACCTCCGTGGGAGTACGTGTGGGGTGTGCGGCTGCTCCCTGCCGATCGGCCGACCCTGATGCGTGTCAGGGGCCGGATCAGGGGTGCGTCCGGGGCTGCCCGCATGTGTGTGGGCCCTCTCGGGCTGGAGGATCGGACCGTGAAGAACACTTCGAGACGAGACACCTTCGGCCTGCGGATCGCCTTCGGCCGACGGTTCGCCTTCGGCCGGCCCGGGGCGTCTGGCCGGCTGCTCGCCCCCGCGGTGTGGACCACCGTGGTCGTGGCGATGATGGCGGCGTTGCTGGCTCCCCGGGACACCGATCCGGGGCTCAGTCAACTGTCCCTCACCGTCAGCGACTTCGCGGCGCTTGACCGCGGCGGACCGATCGAGACCGCCATAGCCTCGCTCGGCCTCGTCTCACTGCTGCTCCTCGCGGTGGCGAGAAGACGGCTCCCGGCGATGCGCGGGCTGCCGTCCGTGCTGCTGGCGATCTGGGGTGCGGGGCTCGTGCTCGCGGCCGTGGTGCCGACGGATCCGCTCACCACGCAGCTGACCGGATCGGCGTATGTGCACCGCTACGCGTCCGTCGCGGCGTTCGCGGCGCTGCCGGCGGCCGGTCTTGTCCTGGCGCGGCGGCTCACCTCCAAGGCGGGGCGCACCGCGTGGTGGCTGCGTGCACTGTCCCTGCTCGCGGTGGCCGGGGCCGGGGTGATGGCGTACTCGGCGGGGCCGGGTGGGCGGGAGCTGATCGGTCTGGTGGAGAGGGTGATGCTCGGGTGCGAGGTGATCATGCTGGGTGTGCTGGGTCGGTACGTTCAGCGCATGGGCGCCAGGGACGGGTCCCGATGGCTGGGTTCTGAGATGGCTGGGTCCTGAGATGGCTGGGTTCTGAGATGGCTGGGTTCTGAGATGGCTGGGTTCTGAGGCGGGGCATTGAATCTGTAACTACTGGTATGTACGGTGGATGCCATGGCCACCACCCAGGAGCGACTGATCGAGACCACCCGCGAGCTCCTGTGGGAGCGCGGTTACGTGGGCACCAGCCCGAAGGCGATCCTGCAGCGCGCGGGCGTCGGCCAGGGCAGCATGTACCACCACTTCACCGGGAAACAGGACCTGGCGCTCGCCTCGATACGGCGCACCGGGGACGAGATGCGGACGATGGTCGACCGGGTGCTCGGCGGCGGCGGTTCGGCGTACGAGCGGATAGCGGCGTATCTGCTCCGCGAACGCGATGTGCTGCGCGGCTGTCCTGTCGGGCGGCTGACGATGGACCCGGACGTGATCGCCAGCGACGAGCTGCGGGCGCCGGTCGACGAGACGATCTCGTACGTCGAGAGCCGGATCGCCGATGCCGTCCAAGAGGGCGTGGACGACGGCGAGTTGGCGCCCCACCTGGTGCCGCGCGAGATCGCGGCGGCGATCGTGGCGACCGTACAGGGCGGTTACGTCCTGGCGCGGGCATCGGGCGACACGAAGGCGTTCGACGCGGGCGTGCGCGGCCTGCTCGCGCTCCTCTCCCCCGCCGCACCCACCACCACCTACGCTGCCGCCGACCACTGAGGACGCGATTCATGCACGCGATGCAGTACGAGATCACGCTGCCGGCCGATTACGACATGGGCATCATCCGCCGCCGCGTGGAGACCAAGGGCCACTTGCTCGACGACTTCCCCGGCCTCGGCGCCAAGGCGTATCTGATGCGGGAGCGCGGCGTGGACGGCTCGCCGGTGAACCAGTACGCCCCGTTCTACCTGTGGAACGGGGCGGCCGGCATGAACGCCTTCCTCTGGGGCGCGGGATTCCAGGGCATCGTCGCCGACTTCGGGCGTCCCGTCGTCCAGCACTGGACGGGCATCGCGTACGACGAGGGGGGCGCGGCCACGGCGCGGGGGCGGACGGCCGTGCGGCAGCGGACGCCGATCGAGGCGGGCGCCGACCTCCCGAAACTGACCGCCGAGGCAGTAGAGGGGACCGACCAACTCGCCCAAGAGCAAGGCGTGTTGTTCGCGGCGTCGGCCATCGACCCCCGCACCTGGGAGCTGCTGACCTTCTCCCTCTGGGAGCACGACACCCCCAAGGCCCCCGGCGACCGATACGAGGTCCTGCACCTCGCGCAGCCCGAGCGCGCGAGCCTTCCGCGTGGGCGGCAGTGGTGAGCGGGGTCGGGTCCGTCCGCAGCGTCCAAGGTGACCTGGATCCAGGCCAGTTGGGCGTGGTCAACGCGCACGACCACGTCTTCTTCCGGAGCCCCGTACTGCCGGGCCAGGAACTGGACGACGCCACACTCGCGCACCAGGAGCTGGAGGCGTACGCGGCCGTGGGCGGCGGCACCGTCGTGCAGTGGACGCCGCACGGGCTCGGCCGCCACGCCTCGGACCTGCCCGCGCTCGCCGAGGCGACGGGCGTGCACATCGTGGCTGCCACCGGCCTGCACCAATCCGCCCACTACACCGAGGAGTTGCTGGCCGCCCGGCGCGACGACCTCGCCGAGGTCTTCGTACGCGAGCTCACCGAGGGCATCGCCGACAGCGAGGTGCGCGCCGGCCTGATCAAGGTCGCCGGCGGCTTTCACACCCTGGACGCGCACGCCCGCTGGACGATGGCGGCCGCGGCCGAGGCACACCATGCGACCGGCGCGCCGATCGCCGTCCACCTGGAGCTGGGCACGGGTGCGCTGGACGTACTCGACCTGCTGTGCGAGGAGTTGGAGGTGCCCGCGCACCGCGTCATCCTCGGCCACCTCAACCGCTCCCCCGACCTCGTGGCCCAGCGGGAGGCCGCCGACTCGGGCGCGTACCTGGCCTTCGACGGCCCCTCACGGGCGAACCACGCCACGGACTGGCGGATGCCGGACGCCCTCACGGCCCTGTCCGACGCGGGCCACGCCGACCGCCTCCTGCTCGGCGGCGACACGACGACCGCCGGGGCGCGATCGGTGACGGGCGGCCCCGGCATGCCGTACCTGCTGCGCCGGGTCCGCCCGCGCCTCGAAGCGGTGCTGGGCGAGGGGGCGGTGGAGCGGATCCTGGTGGACAATCCGGCGCAGGCGTTTTCGGTCGAGTGGCGGTGACGGCGGACCAGGTGGAGATTCTGGAGGATGCGGAGCAAGCGCTACACCGTGATCGGCGGAATGCGTGTCGTCGGACGCACCGACTACGTCCTCGCGCTCGCCGGGATCGCCTCGCTCGTACCGGATCTGATGGCGCGTAGGAACGAGGCGGCGGTGCGGCAGGAGCCGGTCGCGGAGGCGGTCGGGGTCACCCTCCGCTGAGGGCCCCCAGCGGATCGTCCAGGACCGGCTGCCAGGCCAGTTCCGCCGCGCCCACCAGGCTGTTGTGGTCGAGTGTCGATGCCAGGATCGGGACGCTGCCGCTGCGGCCCCACAGGCTGCGGTCCGCCACCACGGCGCGGAGGCGCTCGGGGTCGGCGTCGAGGAGGGTGCGGTGGAGGCCGCCGAGGACGATGCGGTCCGGGTTGAGGATGTTGACCAGGCCGGCGAGGCCGAGGCCGAGGCGGTCGATGAGGAGGGCTGTCGCCGCGCGGACGTCCGGGTCGTCCTTCGCCTCGGTCAGCAGGCCGCGGGCCTGGGACAGGAGCGAGCCGCCGGGGTCGGGGGCGCGGCCCGCCGCGGTGAGGAAGGCGAGCGGGTCGGCCTCGACGTCCAGGCAGCCGCGGCTCCCGCAGTGGCAGGGGCGTCCCTCGGGGTTCACCGTGAGGTGGCCGACTTCCAGGGCGAGGCCCGAACTGCCGGTGTGGAGGTGGCCGTCGAGGACGAGGGCGCCGCCCACTCCGCGGTGGCCGGTCGCCACGAGGAGGAGGTCGCGGGCGCCGCGTCCCGCGCCGTGGCGGTGCTCGGCGAGCGCTCCCAGGTTGACGTCGTTGGCCGCGAACGCCGGGATGTCCAGGCCCGATTCGCGTACGCAGTCGGTGAAAATCTGCCGCACCGGCGCGCCCACCGGCCAGGCCAGGTGGAGGGGGTTGAGGGCCGTGCCGTCGGGTTCGGCGACCGCGGAGGGGACGGCGAGACCCGCGCCCACGCAACGTCGTCCCGAGGATTCGAGGAGCCGGACGCCCGCCTCCACCACCGAACGCAGTACGTCCGCCGGGTCCGGGTCGATGATCTCGCAGCCCGGCGTGGTGGCGACGATGCCGCCGCCGAGGCCGACGAGCGCCGCCCGGTAGCCGTCGGAGTGGACCTGTGCCGCCAGCGCGACCGGTCCTTCGTCGGCGACGGAGAGGCGGTGCGAGGGGCGGCCCTGGGAACCGGATGCCGCGCTCGGCTTCGCGTCGATGCGGATGAGGCCGAGCGCCTCCAGCTCCGCGGCGACGGCGCCCGCCGTCGCGCGGGTCACCCCCAGCTCGGCCGTCAGCACGGCGCGGGTGGGAGCCCGCCCGGTGTGCACGAGTTCGAGCGCGGGACCGAGCGCGCTGCGCCCCCGCTCCAGACGTGGTGGCCGCCCGGCCGCATCGCCCGCCGTGTGGCCCCCGGTCCCGGAGGCCGCCTTGCCGCCGCCCATCAGCAACTCCTCGCCCTGATCACGCTCAGGAATGGTAGCCGGTGAACGCCCCGCGGCCGATCCTTGCGCCCACCCTCCCTACAAGCCGCTGACCCGCAACGTGATGTTGAGCCGCCCGCTCAGGCCGAGCCCGGGCGGCGCCGTCCCCGGCTCGGTCCTCGGCACCCCGTGGTACGCGAACCGCGAGTCGCCGCCGAACACGAACAGGTCCCCGCTGCGCAGCTCGACGTCCGTGTACGGCTTCGTACGGGTCTCGGTGTTGCCGAACCGGAAGACGCAGGTGTCACCGAGGCTGAGGGACACCACCGGCGCCGGCGACCTCTCGTCGCGGTCCTTGTGCATGCCCATGTGGGCGTCGGTGTCGTAGTAGTTGATCAGGGCGATGTCGTACGGATCGGGGGTGTGTCCCTCGCCGTAGGCCGCTGCGCCGGCGCGTCGGCCGAGCGCCACCAGCTCGTCCGGCATCGGTTTCACCGCCTCCCCGTCGCCGTCGACGACGGTGCGGGCGTATCCGTACGGGTACCAGTGCCAGCCGAGTCCGAACTGCCGCACGCTCATCCGGCCCCCGCCCGGCAGCCGCACGTCGCGCAGGCCCGCGGGCGGGCGCGCCCATGTGCGGCACAGCTCGACCAGGTGCCGCTGTTCGTCCTCGTGGAGCCAGTCGGGGACGTGGACAGCGCCGGGGGCGGGCTCCGTGCGGTCGCGGGCGAACAGTTCGTTCATGGGCCCAGTGTTCACGAAGACACCGGACCCGTGCGGCTCGGTGCGGTGCGCGGCTCAGTACGGTGCGCGGCTCAGTACGGCCGGAGCTCCCCCTTGGCCGCCGACTTTCCCGGGCGCGTCCCCGTGTCCTTCGGGTACGAGATGTGGTCCGGGTCGCCGTCGGATGTGTAGCGCGCGAGCTTCCCCGCCGACAGCTGGTCGAGCCAGTGCGCGGAGCTGTAGTTCGCGTCCTTGCCCTTGGCGGGGGCCGAGCGGATGCGCGGGATCCCGGCCGGGTCGAAGGAGTCCGCGTACGGGGAGGGGGCCGGGTTCGCGCCGACGAGGTAGACGCCCCTGTTCTTGTACGCCGTGCCGGACGCGCTGCCGGTCAGGGCGAGGTCGGCGGGTTCGGGCCGGACGCCGTACGGGAGCGCGAAGGAACGGACGTCCGCGCCGGGGACGTCGCGCACGATGGAGCGCTGGCCCGCGGCGATCTGTTCGCGTGCCTCGGCGGCGCCGACCTGCGCGAGATTGGCGTGGTCGAGGGTGTGGTTGCCGATCTCGAAGCCGTTCTTCTCCAGCCAGGTCAGGGCCTTCTTCTGGCCGGTGGCGGCGAACGCGTCGCCGTTCACGAACAGGGTCGCGCGGGCCTTGAAGCGCGGATGGTCGCGGGCGACGGCGCGCAGGACACCGACCGCGCAGTCATCGGTGGGTTCGCCGTCGGCGCCGAGGCGGAACTGGCTGTCGGTGGAGTCGTCGAAGGTGAGGACGACCGGGTGGGCGCCGGCCGGGATGTCGATGTCGCCCGTCTCGTAGTCGGCGGCGGTCACGGGCACGTACCCCTCGCGGACGAGTCGTTCCAGTTCGGCGCGGAGTTCCTTGGGTGTCCGGTCGTACGCGCTCTTCGGGCGTTCGAGGACCTGGTGGTACATGAGCACCGGCACGGCGCCCAGCTCGTTGGCGCGCACCTTGTCCGGCGCCGGAGGTTTGGCCGGTTTCGCTGCCCCGGACGGGTGTCCGGACGCCGGGGAACGGGAAGCCTGCCGGTCACCGGCGGACTCCGGGGTCCTGGCCCCGTCAACCGGCGCATCGCTCCCGGTACCGCCGCAGGAGACCGCGGCCATCGCAAGGACCAGAGCAGATACGGCAGTTGTGCCGGACCGGTGAACGCCAAGAAGACGCAGTAGACCACGACGCACGAGACCTCCTGGAGGATCTGCTGATGCGGCTCGACTGGAAGAACTGGCTCCGCTCCTCTCCCACCTCCCGCTCGTCCGGTTCCGTTTCCGCCCCTGCGGTCGGCGCTTCCCCGGCGGGCTTCCCCCGCAGAAGGCCGGTCATCCTCGTCTGCGTACTGCTCGCACTGGTTCTCGCCATAGGCGGCACACTCTCGCTACGTGCCGCACACGGAACCACTCCGAGCGTCGTCGGCCTGCCGAGCGACGGCAAGCTGGGCGCGCAACTCCTGCGTACGGGAGAGTTCGAGGTCACCGGCGCGGAGGGCGACGCACTCAAAGGCACCAAGGTCACCCTCGACGGCGAGCCCCTGCGGACGCGGGCCGTGCACGGCAGCCTCTCCGTCGGCCTGGGTGACATCAAGGACGGCACACACGAACTGCGTGTCACCCACCCCGGTTCCTGGCCCGCCGGTGACACCGAGATCGTCCGAAAACTGACCGTCGACACCGAGGCACCCCGCCTCAAGGTGGCCGACACCACGGCGGACGGCTTCCGTGAACCCGTCACCGTCAGGGGCACGGCGGCCGGCGCGCGGAAGATATCCGTCGCGGGGCGCACGACGAGGCCCGCGAAGGACGGCGCCTTCGCCGTGCGGCTCCCGCGCCCACCGGGACGTACGACGGTCACCGCGACCGACGCGGCGGGCAACACCGCCCGCCGGGACGCCGAACTCACCGTGCACCGCCCGACATTGCGAGCCGCCCACGTCAGCGCCCAGGGCTGGGCCTCCGACGCGCTGCGGGGGCCGGTCATGAAGATGCTGAAGCAGAAGAAGATCAACGCCGTGCAGCTCGACATCAAGGACGAGCTCGGCGAGATCGGCTACGCCTCCAAGGTGCCGCTGGCGAAGAGCGTCGGCGCCGTCAAGGGCTATTACGACGCGAAGAAGGCCATCAAGGAGATCCACGCCGCGGGCGGCACGGTCGTCGGCCGCATCGTGGCCTTCCGTGATCCGATCCTCGCCACCACGTCGTGGAAGTCCGGGCACCGCGACCGCGTGGTGCGCACTCCGGGCGGGGGTGCCTACAACGGCGGCAGCTACGGCCAGTTGTCGTTCACCAACTTCGCGAACAAGGAGGTCAGGCGGTACAACATCGATCTGGCAGCGGAGGCCGCGAAGCTGGGCTTCGACGACATCCTCTACGACTACATCCGCCGTCCCGACGGCCCGATGACCAAGATGTCCTTCCCGGGCCTCGGTGACACCACGCCCGAGCGGTCCGTCGCCGATGTCGTCGGCGAGACGCGTGCCGCCGTCCGCGAGCACGACGCGTTCCTCGGTGTCTCGGTGTTCGGCATCGCCGTCGACCGGCCGAAGGAGATCGCCCAGGACGTCGGTCTGCTCGCGCAGGAGTCCGACTACATCGCACCGATGATCTACCCCTCGCACTGGGCGAAGGGCGAGTACGGCGTCTCCGACCCCAACTCCCACCCGTACCCGATCACCAAGCGCTCCCTCGCCGCCTTCGCGAAGAAGACCCGGCACACCGACGCGCAGATCGTCCCCTGGATCCAGGACTTCTCCCTCGGCGTCCCGTACGGCGACAAGGAGGTCCGCGCCCAACTCGACGCGGCCCGCTCCGACGGCATCAAGGGATTCCTGCTGTGGAATCCGGGGGTTCGGTACCACGAGGGGGCGTTGGGCTGAGGTCAGCCCGAGTGCGCCTCCCGCGCCGCCCGAATCGTGGCCCGGTGGGCGGAGTCCAGGTATTCGTCGATGCGGCTGATCAGGCCGTCCTCGATCCGTACGTACATGGCGGCGTGCAGCGTCACCGCGGCGCCGCCGGGCAACGTGCCGTGCAGGACGTGCTGTTGGAGGATGCCGTCGTCGAGGCGGGCGCGGCGGATGATTTCGTAGTGGAGGTCGGCGACCGTGCGGTGCAGGCCTCGCAGCACCTTGAGGTTGTCCTCGACGGACTGTTCCACGAGGTCGTCGTTGTGCCAGATGACCGCGTGCGGCGCGTACAGGGAGCGGACGGTGTCGATGTCGCCGGCCTCGATGGCGGTGAAGAACCTGTCGATGAGCTGGTCGTCCATGGGCACTCCTCAGGAGGGCTGGGTGGTGCGGCGGCTGCGCAGCTCGCGCTTGAGTACCTTGCCGGTCGTGGTGCGGGGCAGTTCGGCGGTGAACTCCACGCTGCGGGGGCATTTGAAGTGGGCCAGGTGCTCGCGGGTGAAGGCGATGACCGTCTCCGCCGTCGGCGCCCGGCCCTCTGCCGGTACGACGACGGCGTGCACGGCCTCGCCCCAACGCGCGTCGGGGCGGCCGACGACCGCGGCCTCGGTGATGTCGGGGTGGCGCGCGAGGACCGCCTCGACCTCCGCGGGGTAGACGTTCTCCTCGCCGGTGATGATCATGTCGGTGGCCCGGTCGAGGATGGTCAGGTAGCGGTCGGCGTCGAGCCGGGCGATGTCGCCCGTGCGGTACCAGCCGCCGTCCGTGAAGGCCTCGGCGGTGGTCTCCGGGGCGTTCCAGTAGCCGTTGATGAGGCAGTCGCCGCGGATCAGGAGTTCGCCCGCCTCGCCGGTGGGCACCGGCCGTCCGGCCGGGTCGACGATCGCGACCTCCCAGCCGAAGGAGATCCGGCCCGCCGTGGCCAGGTGCGGGTTGTCCGGCTGATGGTCGTCGGGCGCCAGCAGGCTGATCATGCTCTGGCTCTCGGTGTTGCCGTAGATCTGCCGGAACCGGCACCCGAACGTGCCGAGGGCCGCCTCCAGCGAGGTCGGGGTGATGGGCGCGGAACCGTAGGCGATCTCCACCAGGCTCGACAGGTCGGGGGCGTGGTCACGGCCGCGTACCTCGGCGACGAGCATGTCGACGATGGAGGGGCCCGCCGTGAAGAACTGGATGCGCTCGCGGTCGACGGTGTCGATCGCCGCCGCCGGGCGGAACGCCGTCGGGATCACCAACGTGCCCGCGGTGAGCAGCACTTGAAGTGCCTGGCCGAGTCCGCCCAGGTGGAAGAGCGGCATCAGTTGCAGGTGGCGCGAACCCGCGACCTGGTCGCCGATCTCCAGGGCGAACGCGGCGACGCTGGTGACGAGCGCCCCGTGGCGCAGCGGAACCGCCTTGGGCCTGCCCGTGGTTCCGCTGCTGTGCACCAGGGCCATGACGGCGTCGCCGCGCAGGTGCTCGACGGGCCGGGCGGGCGCGGGCGCGTCCAGGGATTCGCCGTCGCGCCATCCTTCGGGGAGCGGACCGCCACCGATCCGGACGCGTAGGGGGAGATCGTGGGGCGCGGCGAACTCCGCGTCGGCGGCGACGGCCACCGGCCGGAGAAGGTCGAACAGGTCCTTCAACTCCCCTGACGACAGGCGCCAGTTGATGAGTGCGGGGATGGCGCCGACGCGCATCAGCGCGAAGGAGTGGACGAAGAAGTCCGCGCTGTTGCGCGCGATCACCGCGACCACGTCTCCGGGAGCGACACCCGCCCGCGCCCAGCCACCGGCCCGGCGTTCCACCGCGGCGAGCAGCTCGGCGTAGGTGAGGCGGGTCCCCCGGTCGTCGATCAGTGCGGGAATGTCCGGGCGCGTGGTGGCCCGCCATTCCAGGACATGGATCCAGCTCTGCATCCGTGCGTCTCCGTCCGTTTCCCTCCGACTGCGTACGTCTCCCACGTCACGGCGTGCGCTGTGCCACCCAGTTCGCGATCAGGTCGGCGGCCAGGGACCGGGTGTCGTCCGGCTCCTGAAGGTAGTGGTCGGACTTGACGGTTTCGAGGCGCTTGTCCGGGGCGGCGAGATGGCGGAACAGCGCGTCCGCGTCGCTGTCGTACACGCAGGCGTCGGCCGTCGCGTGCACCACGAGGGACGGCACGGTGATCCGGGCCAGGTGCGGGGCGGCGATGCACTGCGAGGTGCGCAGGCTCCACATCGACAGCCAGGTGCGGAGGGTGGACTGCTTGCCGATGCCGAACATGCCGTAGTTGGCGCGAGCGGGCTCGCCCAGGTAGCACCAGTTGGGGCGGCGGTCCGAAGGCTCGATGGCCGGGTCGATCATGCGCAAGTCGGCCCAGGTGCGGTGGAGTTGGAACAACTGGTCGCGGGCTCGGGTGCCACGCAGCGCGTCGAGCCGTTCGAGTGCCCAGTCGGTGATCCGCTCGTTGCGGGCCCGCTGCGCCGCCCGGTAGCGCCGCTGGAACTCCTCGTCGTACGGGGCCGGATTGCGCGGGCCGAAGGGGTCGAGGTCCGGGTCGACGGAGAGGGCGTCGGTCTCGTCCGTGACCGACGGGTCCATCCAGTTCGTGAGCACCTCGGGACGCCCCGAGTGCGCGGCGAGGGCCACGAACAGGTCACCTGCGTCGAGGTGTTGGATGGCTTCGACGGGACGGCCGCCCGCCGTGGGAAGCACGTTCGGCTCGACCGCCTGCGACTGGTAGGCGGCCATCAGGGAGCCGCCGCCGGAGTTGCCGAGCAGGACGACGCGCTCGACACCCGCGACCTCCTTGAGCCAGCGCACACCGACGCCGATCTCCGCGAGCGCGTGGTCGAGGAGGAAGTACGGCTCGTTGCCGCGGAAGCGGGTGTTCCAGCCGAGGAAGCCGTAGCCACGCTCGGCGAGATACGAGGCCAAATAGTGCTCGGAGAAGTCCACGTTGTAGTGGGTGGCGATGAACGCGGTGGTCGGCCGGTGTCCCTCGGGGCGGTGGTAGACGCCCTGGCAGGGGTGGCCTCCCGCCCCTGCCCGCCCCACCAGTGGCGATGCCAACCCGACGAATTCCCTGGTGATGTCCTGCACTGCGCTGCCTCCTCTGACGAGAACGGCTGACAAGAACGGCTGAGAACGGCAGACGAGAACGTCTGATGCGTCGGCACCCTAGCGCAGTTCTGAATCTGAGTTTAGATTCAGAACAGGATTCACCGTCAGGACACGATTCACCGGTCGACGACAGGGAGGTCCGGCACATGACATGGCGGAACCCGAAGTACGAGTTGGGCGGGGTCAACCATCTCGCCCTGGTGTGTGCGGACATGGAGCGCACGGTGGACTTCTATACACGGGTCCTCGGCATGCGCCTGATCAAGACGATCGAGTTCCCGGGCGGCACCGGGCAGCACTTCTTCTTCGACATGGGCGGCGGCAACGCGCTGGCGTTCTTCTGGTTCGCCGACGCGCCCGACGCGGTGCCGGGGGTGTCCCGGCCCGTGACCGTGCCGGGCATCGGCGAGTGGATCTCGGCGGTCGGCACCATGAACCACGTCGCGATCAATGTGCCGGAGGAGCGGTTCCTGGAGTACCGCGCCAAGCTCAAGGAGGACGGTGTCCGGGTCAGCCCGGTCATCGACCACGACGACAGCGAGGACGGGTACGCCGAGAAGCTGCACGACGGCGTCTTCGTGCGGTCCTTCTACTTCCAGGATCCGGACGGCATCCTGCTCGAATTCGCCTGCTGGCGCCGGGAGATGGGCGCCCCCGGCGATGTCGCCCACACCCCGAAGACCGCGGCCGACCGGGTCACCCCGGCCACCGCCGGCTGACGCCGTGCCGGCCTGGCAGCACGTACTGGACTGGCGCGCCGCGCACGACGCCGACCGGATCGCGCTCAGCGACGACCGGGGCGGCGAGCTCGGCTACGCGGAGTTGGCGGACGCGGTGGAGCGCGAGGCGGCGCGCCTCGCGGCGGCCGGGGTGGCGCCGGGGGACGTCGTCCCGCTGCTCGCGCACAACAGGGTGGAGTGGGCGGTCACGCTCTTCGGCCTGCTCCGGGCGGGGGCGCTGCCCGCGCCGGTCAACTGGCGTCTCGCACCGCCCGAAGTGGCCGTCCTGCTCGACATGATGAGGGCGCGTCATGTCGTGGCGGACGATGCCGGAGCCCAACTCCTGGGCAAGGTCGACGGGTTCGGCGGCACCGTCCTCCCCCTGCTGCCCGACCCCCCGGCCGGGTCAACGCCCCCCGTACGCACCCACGAACGCATGCTGACCTCCGCCCCCTGCGCGCTGCTGCACACCAGCGGCACGACCGGGCGACCCAAACTGGTGCCGGTCACGCACGAGATGCTGATCTCGGCCGCCACCTTCATGTCCCTGGAGGTGCCGGAGGCCATGCCGGGCGCCCGCCACCTGAGCGCTCTGCCGCTGTTCCACGTCGCGGGGCTCGTGAATCTGGGCTACGCCCTGTTCACCGGCGGCCATCTGCATCTGCTGGACGGCTTCGTGCCACCCCGCTTCGTGGACGAGCTGACGAACCGCCGCATCCAACTCACTCAGCTCGTACCGACGTTGGTGGACGCGGTGACGTCGGAAGTGGCCTCGCGCGCGACAGCGCCCGACCTGTCCGCGCTGGTCGAGGTGGTGTACGGGGCGTCGGCCATCCGGCCCGAGGTGCTGGAGCGGGCCGTCACCACGCTGGGCTGCCGGTTCCGGCAGGCGTACGCGAGCACCGAGACGGGACCGCTGCCGATCAGCTCGCTGACACCCGCCGACCACGACGTGTCGCTTGGCCGCCTCGCCTCGGCGGGCCGCCCCTCGCTGGGCTGGGAGATACGGCTCGGCGAGCACGGCGAGGTCCAGGTGCGCGGGGCGGCGCCCTTCCCCGGCTACTGGAACGATCCGGTCGCCACCCGCCAGGTGCTCACGTCCGACGGGTTCTACCGCACAGGAGACATCGGCACGATCGACGCCGACGGCTATCTCACCCTCGTCGACCGGCTCAAGGACATGGTCGTCTCCGGCGGTGAGAACGTGTACCCGGCCGAGGTGGAGGCGGTGCTCGCGGCGCATCCCGCGGTGCGCGAGGTCGCGGTGATCGGCGTGCCGCATCCGCGGTGGGGCGAGACGGTGCACGCGGTGGTCGTTCCCGCTGACGGAGAAGCCGACGGAGAAGGGGAGTTCGCGGCCGAACAGTTCCTCGCGTGGGCGCGGGAACGGCTCGCCCACTTCAAGGCGCCGACCGGAATCACGGTCGCCGCACACCTCCCGCGCAACGCCACGGGCAAGGTGCTGAAGGGGCCGTTGCGGGAGCCGTTCTGGGCAGGGCACGCTCGCCGGGTGTCGTGACCGCGGGCCTGGGGCTGCGGGTCGGCGCCGATCTTCGACCGGATAGCATCGCGCCGGTACCAGGGGGAGGCAGCAGCATGCGGAGACACACCGTCAGGCCCGCGCGCAAGGCGACGACCACGGCCCGGCCGGGCGCCGAGCGCGCGGCGAAGGCGACCCGGAAGGGCCGCGAGACGGACGAGGCGTTCCGCGCCGCGGCCCGGACCGTGTTCGCCAGGGACGGCTATCTCAACTCCCGGATCAGCGACATCGCGGCCGAGGCCGGCAAGTCGGTGGCGTCGTTCTACAACTACTACGACACCAAGGCCGACCTGCTGACCGCGCTCGCCGAGGACTTCCACCACGAGGCGTCCGAGCTCACGAAGCGGCCCTACCGCGCGGGCCTCGCACCCCAGGAGGCGCTGCGCGAGGCGGTGGCCGCGTTCTGGCACACGTACCGCAGACACCGCGGCGAACTCGTCGGGGTGTTCCAGGCGTCGATGCTGGAGGAGGAGTTCCGCGACCGGTGGCTGGCGATCCGCGCCGAGGGCACCGGGATGATCGCCGCCGAGATCCGGCGGGCGCAGAAGGACGGGTACTGCCCCGGGACCGACCCCGAGCTGACGGCGTCGGCCCTTTCGGCCATGTTGGAGCACTCCTGCTACATCTGGATGGAGCACGGCGACGGCGGCACCGCCGCGGACGAGGAGCGCGCCATCGACGCGCTCGCCACGATCTGGGTCAAGTCCGTCTACTGGCGCCCGTGACAGGGCTGCCCCTCAGCCGCGTACCACCCCGATGAGTTCGCTCACGGTGCGCACCATCGCCTCGCGCGCCACCCCGAGGTACTTGCGCGAGTCGACCGCTTCCGGGTGTGCGGTGAGGAACTCGCGGATGGCGGTGGTCATCGCGATGTTCAGGGCCGTGCCCACGTTGACCTTGGCGATGCCGCCGCGGACGGCCGCCGCCAGTTCATCGTCGGGCACGCCGGACGAGCCGTGCAGCACCAGCGGTACGTCGAGGCCGTCGGCGAGCCTTTTCAGCAGGTCGTGGTCGAGCATGGCGGTGCGGGTGGTCATCGCGTGCGAGGAGCCGACCGCGACGGCGAGCGCGTCCACACCCGTGTCGGTGACGTAGGCGCGGGCCTCGCCGGGGTCGGTGCGGGCGCCGGGCGCGTGCGCGTCCAGCGGCGCGGCCCCGTCCTTTCCTCCGACCTGGCCCAACTCGGCCTCCACCCACAGCCCGTTGGCGTGGCCCCAGTCGGCGGCGGCGCGGGTAGCTGCGAGGTTCTCGTCGTAGGGCAGACGCGCGGCGTCGTACATCACCGAGCCGAACCCGGCGTCGGCGGCCTGCCGCAGCAGTTCGTCGCTCTGTACGTGGTCCAGGTGCAGGCCTACGTCGACGCGCGCGCCCTCGGCCGCCGCGACCGCGGCGCGGGCCAGCGGCAGGAGGCGGCCGTAGCGGTAGCGCACGGCGTTCTCGCTGATCTGGAGGATGACGGGGGCGTCGACCGCCTCGGCGCCGGCGACGACCGCCTCGATGTGTTCGAGGGTGATCACGTTGAACGCGGCCACGGCGCCGTGCCGGTCCGCCGCCGCGCCCACGAGGGTCCCTGTTGCTGCGAGGGGCACTGCCCCTCCCTTCTCAAGAGCCGTGCGGGACAGGTCAGTTGGCGTCGAGGATCACCGAGCGGGTGAGGTGACGCGGGCGGTCCGGGTCGAGCTCCCTGCGGGCCGCCACGGCGACCGCGAGGCGCTGTGCGCGGACCAGTTCGGCCAGCGGGTCGAGGCGGCCCTCGATCCAGAGCCCGCCGGTCGCGCCGACCTGCTCGGCGAGCCCCTCGGGCGCCTCGCCCAGCATCCACGTCGCGGTGCCGGACGTGGTGATGCTGATGGGGCCGTGGCGGTACTCCATCGCCGGGTACGCCTCGGTCCAGGACAGGGAGGCCTCGCGCATCTTCAGCGCCGCCTCGTTCGCGAGGCCGACCGTCCAGCCGCGGCCGAGGAAGGTGAACTGCTCGCAGTCCACGAGGCCTTCGGGCAGCGGCTCGGCGAGCGCCGTGCGCGCGTCGGCGACGGCCTGCTCGGGGTGCAGGCCCAGGTGCGCGCGGAGCAGCGTGAGGGCGGTGGTGGCGAAGCGGGTCTGGACGACCGACTGCTCGTCGGCGAAGTCGAGGACGACCAGGTCATCCGCGGCGTCCGCGATCGGGGTGGCCGGGTCGCCGGTGATCGCCGTGGTGCGGGCCCTGCCCCGGTGGGCGGCGAGGAGGTCGAGGACCTCGGTGGTGGTGCCGGACCGGGTCAGCGCGATCACGTGGTCGTAGGTCCGCCCGGCCGGGAACTCGGACGCGGCGAACGCGTCGGTCTCGCCGTGGCCCGCCTGTTCGCGCAGCGCGGCGGCGGCCTGCGCCATGAACCACGAGGTGCCGCAGCCGACGATGGCCACCCGCTCCCCCGCGGCGGGCAGCGCCGCCTTGTGCCGGGTGGCGAGCCCCGCGGCCCGCGTCCAGCACTCCGGCTGGCTGTTCAGTTCGTTCTCGACGTGGCTTTCCTTGTGGACGTTGCTCATGCCGTGCCCCCACTCCGCGGTTGGTCACGCCTCTGGGGCGCGCTCACTGAATGCGTGTTCCTGCAAGATATAGCCAGCTTTCGCGCACAATCAAGCATTAGTGCGCATGCCGGTTAAGGTCGTGCCACCGAACCGAACGACGAGTTGGAGCCGCCGATGTCCCGCGACGCCCGCTGGAAGTCCCTCCTGGAACTGCTCGTCGAGCGCGGGCGCCTGGACGTGGAGGACGCGGCGAGCGAGCTCGGCGTCTCCGCCGCGACCATCCGCCGGGACTTCGACGGGCTCGCCGAGCAGCAGATGCTGGTGCGCACCCGCGGCGGCGCCGTCGTGCACGGCGTCAGCTATGAACTCCCGCTGCGCTACAAGTCCGCGCTCGGCGCCGCCGAGAAGCAGCGCATCGCCAAGGCCGTCGCCGAACTCCTCACCCCGGGCGAGGCGGTCGGCCTCACCGGCGGCACGACGACGACAGAGGTGGCGCGGGCCCTCGCCGTCAGGCCCGACCTCGCCTCCGGCACACCCGCGCTGACGATCGTCACGAACGCGCTCAACATCGCCAACGAACTCGCGGTGCGGCCCCAGTTCAAGATCGTGCTCACGGGTGGGGTCGCGCGCCCGCAGTCGTACGAGTTGATCGGCCCGCTCGCCGACGGCGTGCTCGGGCAGGTCACGCTCGACACGGCGGTGCTCGGCGTGGTCGGCCTCGACGTCACGCACGGCGCGTCCGCGCACGACGAGGCGGAGGCGGCGATCAACCGGATGCTGTGCGAGCGGGCGGAGCGCGTGGTGGTCGCGGCCGACTCCAGCAAGCTCGGCCACCGGGCGTTCGCGCGGATCTGCGACGTGACGCAGGTGGACATCCTGGTCACGGACACGGCGGCGGACCAGGCGACGCTGGCACGGTTCGAGGAGGCGGGGGTGCGGGTCCTCACCGTGTGACCTACACGCAGTTGCGGACAACCCCCTTGTTCGGCCGCGCGGTCCCGCTCTACTCTGACTTTGTGCCGCTACTGAACAAACTCCGGTGCGTCAGCGCCGACGACCCCCGCGCCGCGTCTTTGGCCCGGCTGCGCCTCGCCCTCACCGCGTTCTTCGCGCTCGACGGCTTCGTCTTCGCCGGCTGGGTGGTGCGCATCCCCGCCGTCAAGGAGCAGACCGGGGCGTCCGCGAGCGCCCTCGGCCTCGCGCTGCTCGGCGTCTCGGCCGGTGCCGTCATCACGATGATGCTGACCGGACGGCTTTGCCGGCGCTTCGGCTCGCACGCGGTGACCGTCGCGTGCGGGGTGCTGCTCCCGCTGACCGTGATCCTGCCGCCGCTCACGCACTCCCCCCTCGCGCTCGGCCTCGTGCTGTTGGCGTTCGGGGCGGCGTACGGCGGGATCAACGTGGCGATGAACAGCGCCGCCGTCGACCTGGTCGGCGCCCTCGGCAGGCCGGTCATGCCCAGCTTCCACGCCGCGTTCAGCCTCGGCGGCATGCTCGGTTCGGGCCTCGGCGGCCTGGTCGCGGGGCACCTGACACCCACCAAACACCTGATGGCGATCGCCGTGCTCGGCCTGATCGTCACCGCGTGCGCCGCCCCGACGCTGCTGCGCCACCCGGCGCCGACTCCCGTGGCCGCCCGTACACCCGAGAACAAGAACGAGAACGACAGCAAGGGCGAGAACACCCGCGAGGGGACGCGCCCCCGCATCGACGGCCGCACCCGCGTCCTCGTCCTGGTCTTCGGGCTCATCGCACTGTGCACGGCGTACGGCGAAGGGGCGCTGGCCGACTGGAGCGCGCTGCACATGGAGCAGGACCTGCACGCCCACCCCGGCGTCGCGGCGGCCAGCTACTCCTGCTTCGCGTTCGCCATGACGATCGGCCGGCTCACCGGCACGACCCTGCTCGAACGCCTCGGCAGGACCCGCACGCTGGTGGCCGGCGGCCTCACCGGCGCGTTCGGCATGCTGCTCGGCGCGCTGGCGCCCACGGTGTGGCTCGCGCTGATCGGCTTCGCGATCACCGGGATCGGCCTCGCGAACCTCTTCCCCGTCGCGATCGAACGGGCCGGGGCGCTCGCCGGACCCACGGGCGTCGCGGCCGCCTCCACGCTCGGCTACGGCGGCATGCTGCTCGGCCCGCCCGCGATCGGCTTCATGGCGGACTGGTTCTCGCTGTCCGCCGCCCTGACGAGCGTGGCGCTGCTCGCCGCCGTGGCGGCCACGATCGGCTTCGCGACACGACGGGTGGCGATCACGTGACCACGTGATCGCGCGATCAATTGACTTGCGTACGCGCGCACTTCAGGCGACAGACTCTGCGTATGCAGATTGCCGAACATATTCGAATCGTGGACGAAGAGGGCCAGTTGCTGGCCGCGGCAGCCGAGGAGGCGGGCGTCGACGCCAAGGTGTCGACGTGCCCCGGCTGGCAGGTGCGCGATCTTCTACGTCACCAGGGTGCGGTCCACCGCTGGGCGACCTCGTACGTGGCGGAGGAACTCCAGGAGCGCCGCCCCCTTGAGGACCGCTCCGACCTGGACGGCGACGCCCTTCTCGCCTGGTACCGCGAGGGCCACCGCCGACTCGTCGACACGCTCACGGCCGCGCGGCCCGACGTGGACTGCTGGACCTTCTTCCCGGCCCCTTCTCCGCTGGCGTTCTGGGCCCGCCGCCAGGCGCACGAGACGGCGGTGCACCGCGTGGACGCGCAGTCGGCCCTGAACCGGGCCACTCACGAGGAACCCGACCCGATCACCCCGGAGTTCGCGGCCGACGGCATCGACGAGCTGCTCACCTGTTTCCACGCCCGTAAGCGCAGCCGGGTCCGCTCGGACGTGCCCCGGACCCTGCGCGTACGGGCCACCGACGCGGGCACGGACGCCGTGTGGACGGTGCGCATCACGCAGGAGCCCCCGGCCACGGAGCGCGGCGCCTCGGGCGAGGCGGAGTGCGAACTGTCCGGTCCCGCGGCGCGCTTGTACCTGGCGCTGTGGAACCGGCTGCCGTTCCCGGAGGTGAGCGGGGACCGGGCGCTCGCCGCGTTCTGGCGGGAGCACTCGGGAGTCTGACGGCGCGCCTTGTGCGGCCGGTCTCAGCCCAGCCACCCCGGCCGCACAAGGCCCGACTCATAGGCGAGGACGACGAGTTGGGCCCGGTCGCGGGCGCCCAGTTTCACCATCGCGCGGCTCACGTGGGTCTTCGCGGTGAGTGGGCTGACGACGAGGCGGCGGGCGATCTCGTCGTTGGACAGACCGATGCCGACGAGCGCCATCACCTCCCGTTCCCGCTCGGTCAGTTCGGCGAGCGGGGCGGCGGCCTCCGGCTCCTTCGAGCGCGCCGCGAACTCGGCGATCAGGCGCCGGGTGACGCCCGGCGAGAGCAGGGCGTCACCATGAACAACTGCCCTTACCGCGCGCAGCAGTTCCTCCGGTTCGGTGTCCTTGACGAGGAACCCGGAGGCGCCGGCGCGGATCGCCTCGAAGACGTACTCGTCGAGCTCGAAGGTGGTGAGCATGACCACCTTCACCACTTCCAGGTCCGTGTCCTCGCCGATCCGGCGGGTCGCCGCGAGGCCGTCGAGCAGCGGCATGCGGATGTCCATGAGCACGACGTCGGGCCGCAGTTCGCGCACGAGGCGCACCGCTTCCTCGCCGTCCGCCGCCTCGCCCGCGACCTCGATGTCGCTCTGCGCGTCGAGCAGCGCCCTGAATCCGGCGCGGACGAGCGACTGGTCGTCGGCGAGCAGTACGCGAATCAAGGCGATGCCTCCCGGTTCGGGGTGGTGAGCAGGAGCCGTGCGACGACGCGGAAGCCTCCGTCGGAGCGCGGGCCCGCCTCGATCGTGCCACCGAGGGCCGCGGCACGCTCGCGCATTCCGGCCAGCCCGTTGCCGCTGCCGCCCGCCTCGACGTGGGTCGCGGGCCCGTCGTCGTCGACGGTGAGCGTCATCTCGGCTTCCCGGTACGCCAGTTGTACGCGCGCGTGGCGTGAACCCGAGTGCCGTACGACGTTGGTGAGCGCTTCCTGCACGACGCGGAACGCGGCGAGGTCCGCGCCCGGCGGCAGTGCGGTCCGCCGTCCGGCGGTGGTGACGTCGACGGTGAGCCCGGCGCCCGCGGCCTGGTCGACGAGTTCCGGGAGGCGGTCGAGGCCGGGCGCGGGGGCGCGGGGCGCGTCGCCGGGGGTCCGGAGGGTGTCGAGGACCTGCCGCACCTCTCCCAGCGCCTCCTTGCTCGCGCTCTTGATGGTGGTCAGCGCAGTGCGTGCCTGCTCGGGGTCGGTGTCGAGCAGCGCGAGCCCGACGCCCGCCTGCACGTTGATCACGGAGATGGAGTGGGCGAGCACGTCGTGCAGTTCGCGGGCCATGCGCAGGCGCTCCTCGTCGGCCCGCCGTCTGGCCGCCTTCTCGCGCTCCACGCGCGCGTGCTCCCACTGTTCGCGCCGCACCCGCGCCAGTTCGGCGATCGCCATCACCGCGAGCACCCAGGCGGCGACGATGCCCTCCTCGCCCCATCCGGCGGGCCCGTCACCAGCCGGCGGCAGATACGCGTACAGCCAGTGCCCGATGAGCAGATGCCCCGCCCAGAGCACCCCGGCGGCCGCCCACGCCGCCCATCGGCGCCCCGCCACGATCGCAGAGAAGCACGCGAGGGCGACGAGCAGGAACACCGGTCCGTACGGATATCCGGCGCCCAGGTACACGGTCACGCACGCCGCCGTCCCGAACGCGACGAGCACGGGGTGGCGCAGACGCCACAGCAGCAGCGCGCCTCCGGCGAGCATCAGCAGCCGCGCGAACACGTCCAGGTCCGCGCGCTCGCCCACCTGCCCGTGCGCGGCGAAGTTCGTCCCCACGAGGACGAACGCGGTGGCGAGGAGCGTGGACCGCCACGGCCACCGCCGGTCGCCCGCGGCGGGACCGCGCCCCCACCGGGCACGCAGCCACGGTGGCCCGCCCCACTGGCGGGGCGGGCCACCGTCACGTACGCGCTGCTCGTCCATGCCGCCACGCTAAGCGCCGGGGGCGGCTTCGGGCGTCCGCCGTGCGAGGTGATCAGGCGTACTTCCCGGGGAGTACGACTACGCGGCGAGCCCGACGTCGCGGGCGAGCCGGGACACGGCCTGGGCGAAGAAGGCCGAGCGGTCGTCGACGACGCGGTTGAACTGGCCGAACAGTTCAAAACCGACGAGCCCGAACAGCTGCGCCCACGCGGCGACCAGCGCGGCCACCACCTCCGGCGGCAGGTCCGGCGCGAGGTCCGCGGCCATGCGCTCGGCCTCGGCCCGCAGCGCGTCGGAGAGCGGGGGCGGTGTCACGCCGCCGCCCTGGTGCGCGTCGCGGACGATCCCGATGAGCAGTTGCCCGACGCGGGCGGCGGCCCGGACCGTGCTGTCCGGAGCCGTGTATCCGGGGACGGGGGACCCGTAGATGAGGGCGTACTCGTGCGGGTACGTCAGGGCCCAGTCCCGTACCGCCCCGCACACGGCGCTCCAGCGCTCAGTGGCCGACGATGTCCGGACGAAGCCGACGTCCGCGCCCTCCGCGGCCTCGCCGAGGGCGTCGTACGCGTCGATGATGAGCGCGGTCAGCAGGTCGTCGCGGCTGGGGAAGTAGCGGTACAGGGCCGAGGAGACCATGCCGAGTTCGCGGGCCACGGCGCGCAGGGAGAGCTTGGCCGCACCGTCCTCGGCGAGCTGTCTGCGCGCCTCGTCCTTGATGGCGGCGGTGACCTCCTGGCGGGCGCGGGCGCGGGCCCCTTGGGCGGCACTTGTGGTTCGTGGGGGTGTGCTGCGGCGCGTACTCATGGTTCGAGTGTTCCACGGAATCGGATCGGTGCACACATTGCGGTGCGCCGATCCGAAAAGAGAGCACTGCTCTTGCTTTGGATCACCGAACCGGTGCACACTGCTCTCAAGCGAGAGCACCGCTCACACTTTCCTGGAGGACCTCATGTCCGCGTCCGTACACGTTCAGAAGCCCGGCTGGTTCACCGTGAACGTCATGAACCGGGCCGTGGCGTGGATGACCCGCCGGGGTCTCAGCGTGTGGGGGTCCCGCGTCCTCGCCGTCCGTGGCCGCAAGAGCGGCGAGTGGCGCACCACCCCGGTCAACCTCATGACCGTGGACGGCTCGCAGTACCTCGTGGCCCCCCGCGGCCATGTCCAGTGGACCCACAACATGCGGGCCGCGGGCGGCGGGGAACTGCGCCTGGGCAAGCGGGCCGACGCCTTCACCGCGGTCGAGGTCACGGACGACGACAAGCCCGCCCTGCTGCGCGCCTACCTCAAGCGCTGGAAGGCAGAGGTCGGGGTGTTCTTCAACGGGGTGGGGCCCGACTCCCCCGACGCCGAACTGCGCCGGATCGCGCCGGACCACCCCGTCTTCCGCATCACACTGAAGTGACCGTCAGCGGTCGAGGCGCGACAGCGCCCGCCCCGCCATCGGATGCGCCCGCACGAGCTCGCCCAGGGTCGAAGAGCCCCGCGTGATCCTCGCGAAGGCGTTCCAGGCGGGGCGCACCGAGGTGAGCGCCGCGTGCAGCAGCCCCGGCTTGCGCGCGAAGACCGCCAACATGCTCTTGCCGACGGCCATTTCGACACCGAGCCCGGCCTTGACGGCGAACGCGTAGTTCAGCGCCTGGCGCCGCGCGTCCACCGCGTCGTGCGCCTCGGCGACGCGCACCGCCCACTCCCCCGCGAGCCGCCCCGAGCGCAGCGCGAACGAGATGCCCTCCCGGGTCCACGGCTCCAGGAGCCCCGCCGCGTCGCCGCACACCAGGACGCGGCCGCGCGAGAGCGGCGAGTCGTCGGCGCGGCAGCGCGTCAGATGCCCTGACGAGATCGACGGCTCGAAGCCGGCGAGCCCCTGGCGCGCGATGAAGTCCTCCAAGTACCGCTTGGTGGCGGCCCCTTCACCCTTCGCCGAGATCACACCCACGGTGAGCGTGTCCCCCTTCGGGAACACCCACCCGTAACTGCCGGGAATCGGCCCCCAGTCGATGAGGACGCGCCCCTGCCAGTCCTCTGCGACGCTCGGGGGGACGGGGATCTCCGCCTCGAGCCCCAGGTCGACCTGGTCCATCTCGACACCGACGTGCGCCCCGATCCGGCTCGCGCTGCCGTCGGCGCCGACCACCGCCCGCGCCAGGATCGTCTCGCCGCCCTGCAGCCCGACCGCGACGGTGCGCCGGTCGGGCACGGCGCTGCCGTGCTGCTCGACGCTGGTCACCGTGACACCGGTGCGCAGCTCGGCGCCCGCCTTCTGCGCGTGCTCGACGAGCTGGGCGTCGAACTCTGGCCGGTTGATGAGCCCGAACAGCATCGTCCTGGAGCGCCGGGTGCGGGTGTACTTGCCGTTCAGGGAGAACGTCACCGCGTTGATCCGGTCCTTGAACGGCAGCGCGAAGCCGGGCGGCAGCGCGTCCCGCGAAGGGCCGATGATGCCGCCGCCGCACGTCTTGTAGCGGGGCAGTTCGGCCTTCTCCAGGAGCAGCACACGACGCCCCGCGCTCGCGGCCGCGTACGCGGCGGAGGCGCCGGCCGGGCCCGCGCCCACGACGACGATGTCCCACACACTCCCGGAAGACCCGCCGTCGCCCGTCTCGTTGCCGTCCGTGTCGTCCGTCGCCGGATTCTCGCTGCTCACGATGGTCTGCTGCTCCCGTTTCGGCCATCTAGGAATGCCTGCCGCACCTGTCCCAGGCATCCTACGGCGGGCAGTGCGTCGGCCCTCTGTGGGAGGATCTTCCGCACACCCTGCACAACGTCGCACCTACGAGGAGCGTGCCCATGTCGCCGCATCCGATCGCCGAGACCGTCGCCTCGCTCATGCCGAGGGCCAAGGCGGAGCTGACCGAACTGGTCGCTTTCAAGTCGGTTGCGGACTTCGAGCAGTACCCGCGCAGCGAGAGCGAGGGCGCCGCCAACTGGGTCGCCGACGCGCTGCGCACCGACGGTTTCCAGGACGTCGCGCTGCTCGACACCCCGGACGGCACACAGTCGGTGTACGGATTCCTGCCCGGCCCCGAGGGCGCGCCGACGGTGCTGCTGTACGCGCACTACGACGTGCAGCCCACGCTGGACGAGGCGGCGTGGGTGACGCCCCCGTTCGAGCTCACCGAGCGCGCGGACGGCCGCTGGTACGGGCGCGGCTCGGCCGACTGCAAGGGCGGCGTACTCCTTCACCTGCTGGCGATCCGCGCGCTGAAGGCGAACGGCGGGGTTCCCGTCAACGTCAAGGTGATCGCGGAGGGTTCCGAGGAGCAGGGCACGGGTGGCCTGGAGCGCTACGCCGAGCAGCACCCGGAGCTGCTCACCGCCGACACGATCGTCATCGGCGACGCGGGCAACTTCCGCGTCGGCCTGCCCACCGCGACGGCGACGCTGCGCGGCATGACGCTGGTCCGCGTCCGGATCGACACCCTCGAAGGCAACCTGCACTCCGGCCAGTTCGGCGGCGCCGCCCCGGACGCGCTGGCCGCCCTGGTCCGCGTCCTGGACTCGCTGCGCGCCGAGGACGGCTCGACGACCATCGACGGCCTGGACTCCACCGAGTCCTGGGACGGCCTCCAGTACGAGGAGGACGCGTTCCGGGGCGACGCGAAGGTGCTCGACGGGGTAGGCCTGATCGGTTCCGGCACGGTCGCCGACCGCATCTGGGCGCGCCCCGCCGTCACCGTCCTCGGCATCGACAGCCCGCCCGTCGTCGGCGCGACGCCGTCCGTGCAGGCGGGCGCCCGCGCGCTGATCAGCCTGCGCGTCCCGCCGGGCACCGACGCCGCGGACGCCACGAAGCTCCTCATGGCGCACATCGAGGCGCACACTCCGTGGGGCGCCAAGGTCCTGGTCGAACAGGTCGGCCAGGGCCAGCCGTTCCGCGCGAACACGGCGAGCCCCGCGTACGCGGCGATGGCCGACGCCATGCGGCAGGCGTACGACGGTCAGGAAATGCAGTACGCGGGCCAGGGCGGCTCGATCCCGCTGTGCAACACGCTCGCCTCGCTCTACCCGGAGGCGGAGATCCTCCTCATCGGCCTGAGCGAGCCGGAGGCCCGGATCCACGCGGTCAACGAGTCGGTGTCCCCCGAGGAGCTGGAGCGCCTCTCGGTGGCGGAGGCCCTCTTCCTTCAGAAGTACGCGGCCGCCAACTGACCTCGCGCGGCCCGTCTCTGCCCTGAGCCAAGTCGTACGCGGCTCGGGGCACGGGGCTCGTACGGTCGCGGCATGGACACCACCGACGCGTACCCGATCACCGGGACCATCGACGTCACTCCCCGGCTCCGGCTGCTGCGGTTCGCCGTCGGCCAGGCGTATCTCTGGCGCGACGGCGACGAGTTGACGCTCATCGACGCGGGCGCGGCCGGCGCCGCGCACCCCATCGCCGAGGCCGTACGCGCGTGGGGGCACGAGCCCGGCGACGTACGGCGGATCGTGCTCACGCACTTCCACGAGGACCACGCGGGCGGGGCAGGGGAGTTCGCGCGGCTGAGCGGGGCCGAGGTGTCCGCGCACCGGCTCGACGCCCCGTATGTGCGCGGCGAGGCGAGGGGGCCCGAGCCGGTTCACGAGGACTGGGAGCGCCCCCTTCACGCCCAGGCCCTGGCCCAGCTCCCGCCGCCTCCGGCCGACCCTGTGCTCCCTTACTACGTAAGGGAGTTGGACGACGGTGACGTACTCGACTTCGGCGACGGGGCACATGTCGTCGCGGCGCCCGGACACACCGAGGGGTCGATCGCGATCCATCTCCCCCACCACGGCGTGCTGTTCACCGGCGACGCGATCGCGGCGTCACCGGTGGACGGGCAGGTGATGCTCGGCGTGTTCAACCTGGACAAGGAGCGGGCGATCGCGTCCTACCGGCGGCTCGCCGGACTCGACAGCGACGTGGCCTGCTTCGGGCACGGCGACCCGGTGGTGGGCGGCGCGGGCGCGGCACTGCGGGCGGCGGTGGCGCGCGCTCACCCCACCGGCACCCCGGCCTCCAGGTAGTGCGCGGCGCCGCGTTCGCGCGCCCTGAGCGCCCAGCGCAGCCGCTCGAAGCGTACGGGCGGGAGCAGCGTGGCCGCCTCGCTCTCCGTCACGAAGCGCCATGCGCGCAACTCAGGGCCCGGCAGCAGCACTTCACGCGCCCGCGCGCCCGTGAGCCGGCCGCCGTCGAAGAGGAGGCGCAGGCCGCCGTAGCCGGGCGGCGCGGGCGCCTCCCAGTCGACGACCAGGAGCCGCGGCACTTCGTCGAGCTGGATACCCGTCTCCTCCGCCACCTCGCGCACCCCCGCGCGCGCGGGCGCCTCACCCGCCTCGACGACACCGCCGGGGAACTCCCAGCCGGGCTTGTACGTGGGGTCGACGAGCAGCACCCGGTCCTCGTCGTCGAAGAGGAGCACGCCCGCGGCGACCGTCTCGGCGGTCGGCTCGGGCGTCTGCACGATGTCGCAGGACGGCGCGTCCCCGGTGCTCAGGGCGGCGGCGATCCGGACGGCGGTCTCGTACGGGGACAGAGCGCCGTTGTCGAC
Organism: Streptomyces sp. NPDC002795; assembly: GCF_042888725.1. NCBI lineage: Bacteria > Bacillati > Actinomycetota > Actinomycetes > Kitasatosporales > Streptomycetaceae > Streptomyces > Streptomyces sp. NPDC002795. Next base: position 395,083 of record NZ_JBIAQB010000003.1, on the reverse strand, counting down.
GGGGTAGGCGTCGGCGGTGAGCCAACCGGCGAGCGCGGCCCGGTACGGCTCGATGTCGGCGGGCGCCTCACCGGCGGGGTCACGGGCACGCAGGATCGTTTCACCAGGAGCAAGGAGCACATGGCGCACAGGAATCCGCCGGGCCGCGAGCCCACCGAAGACCTCGTCGCGGTACTCCTGGCGGAGCAGCCCCATCGGCACCACGAGCACGCCGCCGAGCTCGGCGAGGAGCGCGGCGGCGGTGTCGACGACCAGGCGCCGCCAGATCGGCAGGTCCTGGTAGGCGCTCACCTCGGCGAGCCGCTTCGCGGGCAGCAGCCGCTCCAGCTCGCCGTCGATCACCTCGGGGTCGAAGAGTGTGCTGTCGGGGATCAGGTCGATCAACTCCCGCGCCGCGGTGGTCTTCCCCGCGCGGGACGCCCCGTTGATCCAGACGATCACGGTTCCCCCTCATCCATCGGCCCCCTGTGGCTTGCCCGCAACACCCTGCCACGGAAACCAGCCGCTGATGAGGGGGTCGATGCACATGGCAGCGATCTCACGGCCCACCCTGGGGCCCACCGTACGGAGAGCTCGCCCGCCACCCAGGGAAGTGGCGGCAGGCGAGCTCTGCGTACCAGGCGGTCGCACGCCATGACACCGCCCGCACGACTCCGGGTATCGGGGGGAGCCCCGGAGCCACGCGCGGGAGACCCGCAAGGCGGATGGCGTCCACCGCTGCCCGACGGTCGACGGCCGGCCCTGATCATGACCTCCCGCGCTTTCTTCGAGCCAGTCAAGCGCGCCCCTGCGACGGACGACACCGTGTGTGCGCACCCTGTGACGGTGCGGAGTTCACACGGGGTGTGCACGGAACACACGGGCAGCCTCCCCGAGCCGAACACCCCTGGACGTCAAGCGATTTCGGAGTTATTCACCCCTTCAAGTGACGAAAGCCGCTTAGGAATCGTTACGCCACCACGGCGAGGGAACCCTGCGGCTAGCGTGATCGCCCAGGCACCCCGGACCTCGGTGACCTCGTTCCGCCTGCCCGGCACCGCCTTCGGACCCGGCCGGGCACGTGACCCGGGGGGCCAGATGCTACAGAGCGGGCAACAGGACTGCGCTTTCGGAGCTTTCGGTGCTTTCGGCTCTTTCGGCTCTTTCGGAGCCATCGACATCACGTCCGCACCCGAGGACGGCACCACCGCGCCCCGGCTGCGCACCGTCGGGGACTGCGTCGTGGTCGAACTCGCGGGCGAGATCGACATCCTGACGTTCCACAGGATCTCCCCGCTCCTCAACTCGGTGGCCGCCGGGCCCTACCGCGTGGTGGTCGTCGACCTGACCGGCGCCACGTTCTTCGACTGCTCCGGCCTCCGGCTCCTGGAACGCGCCGCGCACAGGGCGGGCGAGCACGACGGCCGCGTCACCGTCGTCTGCCGCCACCGCCTCACCCTCCGCCTCATCGCACTGGGCGGCCTGACCGGGCTGCTGGCACCGGCCTGGACGGTGAGCGAGGCGGTGCGCAAAGGCCGGCAGCTGCCCGATTAGCGGGCCCTGACGGCGGACGACGGCGTGCTCGCCGTTGCCTCAAACCGCCTGCCGGCGCACCCCGTTCACGCCAGGACCCACGCGCAGCGCCGCTGCCGCCGCGCCCACAAGGCCCGCGTCCGTGCCCGTCGACGCCGGGACCACCGTGAGGCCCTGCACGAAGGACAGCGTGGCGTAGTCCCGCAGCGCGCGGCGCAGGGGCGTGAACAGGATGTCGCCGGACTTCGCCACGCCACCGCCGATCACCGCGATGTCGATCTCCACGAGCGTCGCCGTCGCCGCGATGCCGGCCGCGAGCGCCTGGGCCGCGCGCTCGAAGGAGGCGATCGCCACCGGGTCACCTGCGCGGGCCGCCACCGCCACCGCGGCGGCGGTGGCGTCGCCGTCCGGCCCCGGTTGCCAGCCTTCGGCGAGGGCGCGGCGGGCGATGTTGGGGCCGCTGGCGATCCGCTCGACGCAGCCGCGCGCGCCGCAGGGGCAGGGGTCGCCGTCGAGGTCGACGCTGATGTGGCCGATGTGCCCGGCGTTGCCCGTCGGGCCGGGGTGCAGCTCGCCGCCCAGGATCAGCCCGCCGCCGACACCGGTCGACACGACCATGCACAGCGCGTTGTCGTGCCCCTGCGCCGCGCCCTGCCAGTGCTCGGCCGCCGTGATCGCCACGCCGTCGCCGATCAGCTCCACGGGCAGCTCGCCGGACACCGCGCGGACCCGGTCGACCAGCGGAAACCCGCGCCAGCCCGGCACGTTGACCGGGCTGACCGTGCCCCGCGAACGGTCCACCGGTCCGGCGCTGCCGATGCCCACGGCGCGTACCCGCGGCCACAGCTCGGAGGCCGTGAGCTCGCCGAGCACCTCCGCCACCGCGCCCATCACCGTCTCGCCGTCCTCCTGCGCGAGGGTCGGCCGCTGCGCTCGCAGAAGGAGGTGGCCCCGGTCGTCCACAAGGGCACCGGCGATCTTGGTGCCGCCGATGTCGAGCGCGGCGACGAGGTCCATGTGCATCAGTGTCTGTTCCCCCGGAACGGCAGGTCGGATGGGCGGTTGCGAGTCGGCAACCGATCAGTGGTGGACAGTCTCTCCCGCATCTGACAACGTTGTCCAGGCCCTATGCTCGACGCCACACGCCGGGACGACAGGACAGGACAGCGCACAGTGGACCGTACCGCCCGCCGCACCGAGAACCGCTACGGCAACCGACCGACGATGAAGGACGTCGCCGCGCGGGCCGGGGTCGGCCTGAAGACGGTCTCCCGCGTCGTCAACGCGGAGCCGGGTGTCACCGAGGACACCGAGCGCCGCGTACAGGAAGCGATCGCCGCGCTCGGCTTCCGGCGCAACGACAGCGCGCGCGTCCTGCGCAAGGGACGTACGGCGAGCATCGGGCTCGTCCTGGAGGATCTGGCCGACCCGTTCTACGGACCGCTCAGCCGCGCCGTCGAGGAGGTCGCCCGGGCGCACGGAGCGCTGCTGATCAACGGGTCGAGCGCGGAGGACCCTCAGCGGGAGCAGGAGTTGGTGCTCGCGCTGTGCGCACGGCGCGTGGACGGGCTCGTCGTGATCCCCGCGGGCGCCGACCACCAGTACCTGGAGCCGGAGATCGCGGCCGGGGTCGCGACCGTCTTCGTGGACCGGCCCGCCGGGAAGATCGACGCGGATGTGGTGCTGTCCGACAACTTCGGCGGCGCGCGCGACGGCGTCGCCCACCTCATCGCCCAGGGCCACCGCCGCATCGGCTTCATCGGTGACCAGCCCCGCATCCACACGGCGGTCGAGCGTGTGCGCGGATACCGGGTGGCCATGGAGGACGCCGGGCTCGTCGTCGACGACCGGTGGGTGTCGCTCGGTGTCACGGAACCCGAGCGGGTGCGGCGCGCGGCCGAGGACATGCTCACGGGCCCCGACTCGGTCACGGCGATCTTCTCGGGCAACAACCGAGTGACCGTCACCGTGGTCCGCGTCCTGGCCGAACGCGAGCGGCCCGTCGCCCTCGTGGGCTTCGACGACATCGAGCTGGGCGACCTGCTGAAGCCGGGCGTGACGGTGGTGTCGCAGGACGCGGCGCAGCTGGGCCGCACGGCGGCGGACCGTCTCTTCCTGCAACTGGACGGGGCGGCGCTGCCGCCCGAACGGATAGAACTGACGACCCGTCTGATCCAGCGCGGCTCGGGGGAGATCCCGCCGACGGGCTGAGCGGAAGGCGGCCGGGGGCGGTCGGCTCAGTGCTCGATCAGGCCGCCCACCGGAACCGGCGCGACGTGGCCGGTCGCCGGACCGGTCAGGGCCAGCGTGAGCCCGATGTCGAGCAGCGAGGAGCGGGCAAGGCCCTCGACTTCGGCGCGCGGCGTCCAAACCGACTCGGCCGTCTGCCCGTTGGGCTCGGGCCGCAGGGTTCCGCCGGTGATCCGGACCGCGTAGAAGACACCGACGTTGTGCAGCGGCGGCGATCCGGGCACGCGGCGCTCCGCCGCGGGCACCACCCGCGAGTCCACACCCAGCAGTCGTTCGACCTCGCCCGTCAGGCCGGTCTCCTCGGCGACCTCTCGGACCACGGCGTTCACGGGGTCCTCCGCGTCCTCGACGCGCCCGCCGGGCAGCGTCCAGGTCCGCTCGCCACCCGGCTTGACGGCGTGCGCCAGCAGCACCCGCCCGTCCTCGATGCACACGGCGTACGCCGCCAGTCGCAGATCCATCCCCGGAGGTTAGGGCCTGCGGGGATGGACAACCGAAGCGCGGCGACGAACCGTGTGCGTCCTACTCGGCCGCGGCGGTCAGGTCGCCGCGGCGCGGGGCCGAGTAGCCCTCCAGGTCGGCGCGGGTGAGGCCGGTGAGGCGGGCGACCTCGGCGACGTCGAGGGCGCCGCAGTCGATGCCGCGCAGCAGGTAGCCGGCGAGGGCCTTCGCGGTGGCGGGCTCGTCGGCGATGTCGCCCTCGGCCTGGTTGGCGTAGGCGGCCATGCGCGCGGCGGCGGCCTCGAAGCCCTCGCGATAGAAGGCGAAGACGGCGGCGTAGCGCGTCGGGATGTGGCCCGGGTGCATGTCCCAGCCCTGGTAGTAGGCGCGGGCGAGGGCGCGCCGGGTGAGGCCGAAGTGCAGGCGCCAGGCGTCGTGGACCTTGGCGGTGGAACCGACGGGCAGCACGTTCGTCGAGCCGTCCGAGACGCGGACCCCGGTGCCGGCGGCGGCGACCTGCATGACGGCCTTCGCGTAGTCGGCGGCCGGGTGGTCGCTCGCCTGGTACGCGGCGGAGACGCCGAGGCAGGCGCTGTAGTCGAAGGTGCCGTAGTGGAGGCCGGTCGCGCGGCCCTGTGCCGCCTCGATCATGCGGGCCACCGTGGCGGTGCCGTCGCCGCCGAGGATGGACTGGCTGGTCTCGATCTGGATCTCGAAGCCGATCCGTCCCGCGTCGAGACCGTGCTGCTTCTCGAACGCCTCCAGGATCCGCACCATGGCGGTGACCTGCTCCGGGTACGTCACCTTGGGCAGCGTGAGCACGAGGCCCTCGGGCAGCCCGCCGTGCTCCATGAGGCCGGTGAGGAAGATGTCGAGGGTGCGGATGGCGCGGTCGCGTACCGCCTCCTCCATGCACTTCATGCGGATGCCCATGTACGGGGCGGCCGTGCCGTTCGCGTACGCCTCGGCGATGACGCGGGCGGCGCGCGCCGCGGTCTCGTCCTCGTCGGCGTCGGAGGCGGGCCGGTAGCCGTCCTCGAAGTCGACCCGCAGGTCCTCCACCGGCTCGCGCTCCAGCTTCGCCCGTACGCGGGTGTAGACCGGCTCGGCGAGCTCCGCGCTCAGGCCGAGGACGGCGGCGAAGGAGGCGGCGTCCGGCGCGTGCTCGTCGAGCTGCGCGAGCGCCTTGTCGCCCCAGGTGCGGATGGTCTCGGCGTCGAAGGCGTCACCGGGGACGTAGACCGTGTGGACGGGCTGACGGGTGCCGGGGTCCCCCGGGTAGCGGCGGGCGAGCTCCGCGTCGACCGGGGCGAGTGAGGCGCTGATGCTCTCGCTGACCGCGCCCGCGAGGCTCGTCGACACCTTCTCCTGCTGACCCATTCGTGCACTCTCCGTATGCTCGATGTTTCCACTTCACGGAATCAACAATCCGTATAGCGAAGTTAACCGTCGGCTTGATCGGCGTCAATGGGTCTTTTTGTGGTCCCGCGCTCGTCCCGTACTCGTCTCGTCACGCGGACGGGGCCGCGCGGTGCGAACACCACGCGGCCCCGTCGACTTCACAACTGCCTCAGCCCTTGCGGGTCTTGACCTCTTCGGTCAGGGCGGGGACGACGTCGAAGAGGTCGCCGACGACGCCGTAGTCGACGAGGTCGAAGATCGGGGCCTCGGCGTCCTTGTTGATCGCGACGATCGTCTTCGAGGTCTGCATGCCGGCCCGGTGCTGGATCGCGCCGGAGATGCCGGAGGCGATGTACAGCTGCGGCGAGACGGACTTGCCGGTCTGGCCGACCTGGTTGGAGTGCGGGTACCAGCCCGCGTCCACCGCGGCACGCGAAGCGCCGACGGCCGCGCCCAGGGAGTCGGCGAGCGCCTCGATGACCGAGAAGTTCTCGGCACCGTTGACGCCACGGCCACCGGAGACCACGATCGCGGCCTCGGTCAGGTCCGGGCGGCCCGAGGACTCACGCGCGGTGCGCGAGGTCACCTTCGTACCCGTCGCCTTCTCGGAGAAGGAGACGGCCAGGGCCTCGACGGCGCCGGCGGCCGGAGCGGCCTCCACGGCGGCGGAGTTGGGCTTGACGGTGATGACCGGCGTGCCCTTCGACACCGTCGACGTGGTGGTGTAGGAGGCGGCGAACACCGACTGCGTGGCGAGGGGACCGGACTCGCCGGCCACCAGGTCGGTGGCGTCGGTGATGATGCCCGAACCGATCCGCAGCGCCAGACGCGCGGCGATCTCCTTGCCCTCCGCGGACGACGGCACCAGCACGGCGGCCGGGGAGACGGCCTCGACGGCGGCCTGCAGCGCGTCGACCTTCGGCACGACCAGGTAGTCGGCGTACTCGGCGGCCTCGTGCGTGAGCACCTTGACGGCGCCGTGCTCGGCCAGCGCGGCCTGCGTGTCACCGGCGCCGTTGCCCAGCGCGACGGCGACCGGGTCGCCGATCCGGCGGGCCAGCGTCAAGAGTTCCAGGGTGGGCTTGCGGACGGCACCGTCCACGTGGTCGACAAAGACCAGAACTTCAGCCATGGGACTTCAATCTCCTGCAATCACAAAGAACTTGGGCGGCGGAATGGGTGGGCGGGAAGCTTTAGATGAACTTCTGGCCCGCGAGGAACTCGGCGAGCTGCTTGCCGCCCTCGCCCTCGTCCTTGACGATCGTGCCCGCGGTCCGCGCCGGACGCTCATCGGCGGACGCGACCTTCGTCCAGGCACCCTCCAGACCCACTTCCCCGGCCTCGATGTCCAGGTCGTCCAGGTCCCACGCCTCGACCGGCTTCTTCTTCGCCGCCATGATCCCCTTGAACGAGGGGTAACGCGCCTCACCGGACTGGTCCGTCACCGAGACGACCGCCGGAAGCGAAGCCTCCAGCTGCTCCGAGGCGGTGTCACCGTCACGACGGCCGGTCACCTTGCCGTCGGCCACCGCGACCTCGGACAGCAGCGTCACCTGCGGCACACCCAGACGCTCGGCGACCAGCGCCGGCACGATCCCCGCGGTGCCGTCCGTGGACGCCATACCGGAGACCACCAGGTCGAACCCGGCCTTCTCGATCGCCTTCGCCAACACCAGCGAGGTGCCGATCGCGTCCGTGCCGTGCAGGTCGTCGTCCTCGATGTGGATCGCCTTGTCCGCACCCATCGACAGCGCCTTGCGCAGCGCGTCCTTGGCGTCCTCGGGACCCACCGTCAACACGGTGATCTCCACGTCGTCATCGGAGTTCTCCGAGATCTGCAGCGCCTGCTCCACCGCGTACTCATCGAGCTCCGACAGCAGACCATCGACATCGTCACGGTCCAACGTCAGGTCATCGGCGAAACCCCGGTCGCCCGTGGCGTCCGGCACGTACTTCACGGTGACAACGATCCTCAAGCTCACGCCGGCTCTCCTACTGCAATCGTCTTTATCTGGGCGGCTGTCTTGCTGCCAGTCGTACTGGCCACACGCCTAGCTGTACTGCTCGGCTGAAAACGCCTTCTCGCAGGCAGCATATGCGCCTTGTGCGGACTCTTCCGGTCGGGGCGGCCCGCGCTCCGAACAAAAGGTTACTCGCCAGTACACCCAGGTTATGCCCACTAAGCAAGCGCTTTGAACTGTGACGTTGCCAACGCTGTGTAACCGCCCGACCCAGGAACTCTCAGTCGCGCAGCCCGTTGAAGCGGCCCTGGTGGTACAGCAGCGGACGCCCCGCGCCCGCCGGGTCCCCGCAGACCGCCTCCGCCAGCACGATCTGGTGGTCCCCCGCGGGCACCCGCGCGATGACCTTGCAGACGAGCCAGGCGAGCACGCCGTCGAGGATCGGCACGCCCTCGGGGCCCTCGAACCAGCGGGTGGGCGCGCCGAAGCGGTCGGCGCCGCTCTTCGCGAACGTCGCGGCGAGGTCGGCCTGGTGCTCGCCGAGTATGTGCACGCCGACGTGCTCGGCCTCGGCGACGGTCGGCCAGCTCGACGCGCCGACACCGATACCGAACGAGACGACGGGCGGCCTCGCGGAGACCGAGGTGAGGGAGGTGGCGGTGAAGCCGACGGGGGCCGCGGCGCCAGGAGCGGTGACCACCGCCACACCCGCCGCGTGCTGACGGAAGACGGAGCGGAACAGGTCGGGGGTCGCTGCCTGGGCGGTGCGCAGGTCGGGCGTGGCCGTCATGGAGTTGTCCTTCTGGCTGGAGGGTTCGAGCGAGGGGCCGTGGCTGCGTCAGACGCGCGGACAGCGGGCGCTCGAACAGCGAGCCAGGTCCACGTGGACCCGCTCGACGAGAAGGAGTTCCGAAGGCATACGGTCACTCTGACGATACGTGGCGCATGCAGTCAAGTGCGTTCCGTCATCTGGGAGATGCGTCACGCGGTGCCCCTGTGTCCCCGTTCTCTCCACACCCTCGCGCCTCAGACCGCTTCGCCCAGCGCGGCGATGACGTCCGCCTTGCGCGGCTGCCCCGATGCCCGGCGCACCTCGCGTCCGCGCGCGTCCAGGACGAGCACGGTCGGGGTCTTGAGGACGCCGACGTCGCGTACGAGATCGAGGCGGGCCTCGGCGTCGATCTCCACGTGGGAGACGCCGGGCACCATCGCGGCGACCTCGTCGAGGACCCGGCGGGTGGCCCGGCAGGGGGCGCAGAACGCGCTGGAGAACTGCACGAGCGTCGCCCGCTCCCCCAGCTCCTCGCCCAACTGCGCGGCGCTCCACGTCTGTTCACTGACCGTCACCCTGCTCCTCCTCCATTTCGCAGCTCTATGTGCAGCGCTTTCCGGCCGTTCGCGTATTCCCGGCACGTGACCAGGATCTCTTACGACGCTGGAACCAGGACTGGCCACCCAGCCGTTGATGGGGCACGATCTGCGCAAGCCGGAAAACCTACGGCCGCGTAACTTACTGAAGGGCCAACCCCCTCCATGGCAGAGCTCGTCTACCCTCCGGTCATCGGCGCCGCCCGCACGATGTTCAAGGCGCTCGACCTGAAGATCGACTGCAAAGGCTCGGAGAACATTCCGCGTACCGGCGGAGCGGTCCTGGTCAGCAACCACATCAGCTACCTGGACTTCATCTTCGACGGCCTGGCGGCCCTGCCGCAGAAGCGTCTCGTCCGCTTCATGGCCAAGGAGTCGGTCTTCCGGCACAAGATCTCCGGCCCGCTGATGCGCGGCATGAAGCACATCCCGGTGGACCGCGCCCAGGGCGAGCACGCGTACCAGCACGCGCTGCGGTCGCTGCGCTCGGGCGAAATCATCGGCGTCTTCCCGGAAGCGACGATCTCGGAGTCGTACACGCTCAAGAGCTTCAAGACCGGCGCCGTGCGCCTGGCCCAGGAGGCCGGTGTTCCGCTGATCCCGATGGCGCTTTGGGGCACGCAGCGGCTGTGGACCAAGGGCCGTCCGAAGAACTTCAAGCGGCAGCACATCCCGATCACGGTCCGCGTCGGTGAGGCCATGGAGGCGCCGAGCGACCAGTACGCGGGGGCGATCACGCGCCGCCTGCGCACGCGCATGCAGGAGCTGCTCGAGGCCGCGCAGCGCGCCTACCCGGTGCGCCCCAAGGGCCCCGACGACACGTGGTGGATGCCGGCGCACCTGGGCGGCACCGCCCCGACCCCGGAAGAGGTCAAGGCCGCCGAGGCCGGCTGATTCACGCCGGGAGCGCGTCCGGAAGGTGCTCCCACAGGTACGGGCGGTCCGGCGCGCCGCGCAGCGCGTCGAGCACCGCCGGATGCGGTGCGTCGTGGAGCGCCGGGTAGTCCGCTTCCCCGGCCTCCGGGTCGGGTATCCACGCCAGCCGCTCCCCGTCCAGGGAGAATTGGGCGTCTACGCCCGGCTTGTTCCCCCGGCAGTCCTGCCGGTGCCACGCCCCGCGCAGCCGCACGGCCACCAGGCCGTGGACGCACCAGCCCGTACCCGCGTCGTACGTCAGCCGCTGGTAGCAGAGCGCGGTCGGGATGTCCTCGGCGCGCAGCAGCGCCGCCAGCGCGTGCGCCTTCGCGTGGCAGATTCCGGTGCCCTTCTCCAGGACGTCCGACGCCCGCCAAGTGACGCGCGGGTCCCCGCTGTCGGCGGAGTGCGGGATGGCGTCCCGTACGAATTCATAGGCCGCCCGAGCGTATGCATATGAATCGGCGACCTCGCGCGCGAGGCGCACAGCCGTCTCCCGCACGAGCGGGTGATGGTGGTCGATGACGTCGTCGGCCGCCAAGTACGCGGACAGATCGGGGTTCTGCTGGATCAGCTGCATGGCAAGCGAGCATAGGAATGCGGCCGCCCGTACGTCAATACATTTACGGTCGACCGCATACCTATGCGACGGAGGTGGCTACCGCGCCATCTCTTCCTTGAGGGCCGCGACGAAGGAGTCGATGTCCTCCTCGCGCGTGTCGAAGGCGCACATCCAGCGCACGTCGCCGGCCGCCTCGTCCCAGAAGTAGAAGCGGTACTTCTTCATCATGCGCTCGGAGACGTCGTGCGGGAGGCGGGCGAAGACGCCGTTGGCCTGCACCGGGTAGAGGATCTCCACGCCGTCGACGCCGCGGGCGCCCTCGGCGAGGCGCTGGGCCATCTCGTTCGCGTGCCGGGCGTTGCGCAGCCACAGGTCCTTGGCGAACAGCGCCTCCAACTGCACCGAGATGAAGCGCATCTTGGAGTGCAGCTGCATGGACAGCTTGCGCAGGTGCTTCATGTGGCGCACGCGGTCCTGGTTGAGGACGACGACGGCCTCGCCGAACAGCGCGCCGTTCTTGGTGCCGCCCAGCGACAGGATGTCGACGCCGACCGCGTTCGTGAACGTCCGCATCGGGACGTCCAGGGACGCGGCGGCGTTGGATATCCGGGAGCCGTCGAGGTGCACCGTCATGCCGTGCCCGTGGGCGTGCTCGCAGATCGCGCGGATCTCGTCGGGCGTGTAGAGCGTGCCGAGTTCGGTGGACTGCGTGATCGAGACGACCTGCGGCATCGCCCGGTGCTCGTCGTCCCAGCCGTAGGCCTGCTGGTCGATCAGCTCGGGGGTGAGCTTGCCGTCCGGGGTCGGGACCGTGAGCAGCTTCAGGCCGCCCATCCGCTCGGGGGCGCCGCCCTCGTCCACGTGGATGTGCGCGGACTCGGCGCAGATCACCGCGCCCCAGCGGTCGGTGACCGCCTGGAGCGCGACGACGTTGGCCCCCGTGCCGTTGAACACCGGGAACGCCTCGGCGGTCGGGCCGAAGTGGCTGCGGATGATCGTCTGGAGATGGTCCGTGTACTCGTCCCCGCCGTACGCGACCTGGTGCCCGCCGTTGGCGAGGGCGAGCGCCGCCATCACCTCGGGATGGCCCCCCGCGTAGTTGTCGCTGGCGAACCCCTGCGTGGCGGGGTCGTGATGCCGGCGGGCATCGGTCTTTGCAGGGTTCACGGCTTCTCGGTCAGCCACAGACGGGTCCCGTTCAGTTCGGCGGCGGGCCGCTCCCAGACGCCGGAGATGGCCTCTGCCAGTTCCGTGACGTCCGTGAAGCCCGCGAACTTCGCGTTGGGGCGTTCGGCGCGCATCGCGTCGTGCACCAGCGCCTTGACCACCAGGATCGCAGCCGCCTGCTGCGGCCCCGCCTCGCCCCCCGCCTTACGGAAGGAGTCACCGAGCGCGAGCGTCCACGCCTCGGCGGCGGCCTTGGAGGCGGCGTACGCGGCGTTGCCCGCGGTCGGCTTGGAGGCGCCCGCGGCGCTGATGAGCAGGTAGCGGCCGCGGTCGCTGCGGGACAGGCCCTCGTAGAACGCGAGGGACGTGTGCTGCACCGTGCGGATCAGGAGCTTTTCGAGCAGGTCCCAGTCGGCGAGGTCGGTGTCGGCGAAGGTCGCGCCGCCGCGCCAGCCGCCCACCAGGTGCACGAGGCCGTCGACGCGGCCGAAGTCCTTCTCGATGCGTCCGGCCCAGTCGCGGGTGGCGTGCAGGTCGAGCAGGTCGACGTTGTCGCCGATGACGGTGGCGCCGCCGTGCGCGTAGCGCGCCTCGTCGACGGCCGCCACCAGGCGCTCCGCGTCCGCGTCGGCCCCGATGACGGTGGCACCGGCCTCCGCGAGCCGCTTGAGGGTGGCCTTGCCTGCCGGTCCGGCCGCTCCGGCGACCGCGATCACCGCACCGTCCAGCGTGTCCCTGGTCCCGTTGGTGTCGCTCATGTCCGTCGCCTCCTGCTGCTGGTCGCGGTGGCTCACGCGGCCACCTTCTCGGCACGCTCCGCCGTGATCCCCTTCGTGGAGGCGATCACGGTCTTCAGCTTCTTGGAGAGGGCCTCATAAAACATGCTGAGCGGAAACTCGTCGGGAAGCACCTCGTCCACGAGTTTGCGCGGCGGCAGGGACGTGTCCAGGGCGTCGGGGCCCTTCGCCCAGCGGGAGCCGGGGTGCGGGGACAGATACGTGGACACCAGGTCGTACGCGGCGAACCAGTGCACCAGCTTCGGGCGGTCGATGCCGTCGCGGTACAGCTTCTCGATCTCGCCGCACAGCTGGTTGGTCACCTCGGGGGCGCGCTGCCAGTCGATCAGCAGCTTGTTGTCCGTCCAGCGCACCACGTCGTGCTTGTGCAGGTACGCGAAGAGGAGCTGGCCGCCGAGACCGTCGTAGTTCTTGACCCGGTCACCGGTGACGGGGAAGCGGAACATCCGGTCGAAGAGAACGGCGTACTGCACGTCGCGCGCCTGCGGGACGCCGTCCGCCTCCAGCTTCACGGCCTCCTTGAAGGCGGTGAGGTCGCAGCGCAGCTCTTCGAGGCCGTACATCCAGAACGGCTGGCGCTGTTTGATCATGAACGGGTCGAAGGGCAGGTCACCGTGGCTGTGCGTGCGGTCGTGGACCATGTCCCACAGCACGAACGCCTGCTGGCAGCGGTCCTGGTCGGCGACCATCGCCTCGATGTCCGCGGGCAGTTCGACGCCGAGGATGTCGACGGCGGCCTCGGTGACGCGGCGGAAGCGGGCCGCCTCGCGGTCGCAGAAGATGCCGCCCCAGGAGAAGCGCTCGGGCGCCTCGCGCACGGCGATCGTCTCCGGGAAGAGCACCGCCGAGTTCGTGTCGTACCCGGAGGTGAAGTCCTCGAACGTGATGCCGCAGAACAGCGGGTTGTCGTAACGGGTCGCCTCCAGCTCGGCGAGCCACTCGGGCCACACCATGCGCAGCACGACGGCTTCCAGATTGCGGTCCGGATTGCCGTTCTGCGTGTACATCGCGAAGAGCACCAGGTGCTGGAGCCCGTCCCTGCGCTGCGCGGCGGGCTGGAAGGCGAGCAGCGAGTCCAGGAAGTCCGGGACCTCGAAGCCGCCCTCCATCCAGCGGCGCAGGTCGCGCACGAGCTCCTCGTGGTACGCGGCGTCGTGCGGCAGCAGCGGGGCGAGCTCCTCGACCGCGGCTATGACACGGCTCAGGATCCGCTCGGCGTCGGCCTTCGCCGGGGCGCCTTCCGCCTCGAAGTCGATCGAGCCGTCCTTGCTCTGCAGGGGCCTGAACTCTTCCACGGCGTCCTTGAGCAAGGGCCAGGCCGGGTGTTCCACCACCCTGGGTCCGACCACCTGGACCGGAGAAACTTCCCCCTCCGCACCAGCCTGCACAAGAATTTCCGTCATGTCCCAACCTCCACGGGAGAACCTCGCGTAAGAACACCGTATGCGTGCGAGGTTCCCGACCACAAGGGGGGTATCGGGAAATTATCCTGCGCCACCCCCCAGATCACCGCTGTTTTTCCTGTCGCAGGCGGTATTCACAATCGCCTCTACCGCTCCGGCCAGGGCCTGCCGGGAGTCCTCCAGGAGTGCGGGGAAGCCGAAGAAGCCGTGGAACATCTGCGGGAAGTGGTCCTCCGTGACCGCGACGCCCGCGTCGCGCAGCGCCTTCCCGTACGCCCGGCCCTCGTCGCACAGCGGATCGCAGCCGGCGGTGACGATGTGAGCGGCGGGCAACCCTGCGAGGTCCTCGGCGAGGAGCGGCGATACGCGGGGGTGGGCGGGGTCGCCGTCCGCGCCCAGGTACTGCTCGCGGAACCAGCCGCAGTGGGCCGCGGTGAGGAAGTAGCCCTCGGCGTTGGAGTCGAAGGAGCCGGACTTCTGGCGGGCGTCGGTGGCCGGGTAGACGAGGACCTGGCACGCGATGCCGGGACCGTCCTCGTCGCGCGCGATCTGCGCGACGACCGCGGCGAGGTTCCCGCCCGCGCTGTCACCCGCCACCGTCAACGCGCCCGGGTCGGCCCCCAGTTCGCGTGCGTGGTCGGCGGTCCAGCACACGGCGGCGTACGCGTCCTCGACGGCGGCGGGGAACGGGGCCTCGGGCGCGAGCCGGTAGTCCACCGAGACGACGACGGCGCCCGCGTCCCTGCACAGGGCGCGGGCGGTGTGGTCGTGGCTGTCGAGGTCGCAGATGACCCAGCCGCCACCGTGGAAGAAGACGACGACGGGGCGGGGGCCCGCCGCCTCGTCGGGCTCCGGCAGGTACACGCGCACGGGGATCGCGGGCGCGCCCGGCGGCCCGGGTATCTCGCGGTCCTCCACCGCCCCCACCACGGGCGCGGGGAACGGCGAATCGGGGGCGGCGGCGAGGATCCGGCGGGCCTCGACGGCATCGGTGACGGCGCCACCGAGGTCGGGGAACGCGGCGGCGATGGCGTCGACGAGAGGGCGCGCCCCGGGTGCGAGGCGGTCGGCCGGTTCGGGGGTCATGGACGGCTCCTGGGTCGGTGTGGCGGTGCGATCGCGGGGTGGCGGACGGATCCCTGCCCAGCGGCGGGCATCACGCACCGCCCTCGCCGCGGAAGTGCGGCATCACCTTCTCGCCCCACTGCCGCAGCGTCTCCATGCACGCCTCCTGCGGCACCGTGCCCATCTGGATCAGGCACATGATCTCGTCGGCGCCCGCGTCGCGGAGGCGCTCCACGTAGGCGATGGCGTCGTCGGCGGTGCCGTACGCGTGGTCCGCGTTGAAGGTGGCCGTGGCGGTGGGGCGGACGGGGATGTGGTGCTCGTGGAGGCGGGCGACGACCTGCTCGGCGGCCTTGCGCATCTCCTCCGCCTCGTCCGCGCCCTCCACGACGGCCTCGTCGGGGATGCCCGCGCCGCCGTACCAGTGCCCGATGGACTGCGCGAAGAAGCGCTGGCCGCGGATGCCGATGCTGCGCGCCGTCTCCCGGTCGTCGAGGACGATCGTCGGGCAGAGCACGGAGAAGTGGTCGTTGACGACGGAGGAGACATGGCGCTCCGGGGTGCGGGCCGCGATCGCCGCGTCGTAGGCGCCGCGCATGCCGGCGATCGCCTCCGGGCCCGCGAAGCCCATCACCAGGGCGCCGACGCCGAGTTCGGCGGCCTGGCGGAGCGTCTCCGTGCGGCTGCACGCGAGGAACAGCGGCGGGTGCGGGGTCTGCGCGGGGCGGGGCAGGATCGGGTGCGGGTCGATGTCGAGGAGCGGTCCGTGGTGCTCCAGCTCGTCCTTCTCCCACGCCTTCCCGATGATCCGCAGCGCCTCCTCGACCTCCTGCGTCGTCCGCTCCTTGTCGACGCCGCACAGCGACGTCTCCTGCGTGGTGCCGCCACGCCCCGCCCCGAGGTCGAGCCGCCCGCCGGACAGCAGGTCGAGCATGGCGGCGCGCTCGGCCACGCGCGCGGGGTGGTTGAAGTTGAACGGCATGCACACCACGCCGTGCCCGACGCGGATGCGGGTGGTGCGGGCCGCGACCCAGGTCAGGAAGATCTCCGGCGCGGACATGTGCGCGTACCACTTGAGGGAGTGGTGCTCGACCGCCCAGATCCGGTCGAAGCCCATCTCCTCGGCGAGCACGGCCTGTTCGACGCTGTCGCGCAGCAGCTGGTGCTCGCGTTCGACGGTGGGGTCGGCGAGCTGGGCCTCGAAGATGACGCTGAACTTCACGGTGCCTCCCGAGCGGTCGGTGCAGTGAGTGCTGTCGGTGCAGTGGATGCGGCGGGCTCCATATGACTAGTAGCTATATGACGACTCGTCAGAGATGGGAAGGGGCACGACGCTCCACACAGGCGCTGCGGGCGATCCGGCCACGCTCTACGCTTCCCCGGTAACCCCCTAGCCCCAGGAGCCACCCGTGTTCGACCCCACGCCCGCGCCCGCCTACCCGTACGGCGAGACCCCCGAGCCGCACCCGCTGCTCGCGCCCGTCCTCGGCCTCCTCGGCAGCTGGCACGGCCGGGGCCGGGGCGAATACCCCACCCTGGACAGCGACTTCACGTACGCGCAGGAGGTCACGTTCAGCCACGACGGCAGGCCCTTCCTGCGGTACGAGGCGCGGGCCTGGCTGATCGACGCCGACGACGCCCCCGTGCGGCCCGCCGCGCGCGAGAGCGGCTGGTGGCGGATCCAGCCCGAGGGCCGCGTCGAGGCGTTGATCACGCAGCCCACGGGGATCGCGGAGATCATGGTCGGCGCCGCCGCCGACGGCACGGTCGAGCTCGCGACGCACACCGTGGGCCTCACTCCGACCGCCAAGCGGGTCGACGCGACGGGGCGCCGCTACGCGCTCGCCGACGAGGACACCCTCACGTTCACCCACGACCTCGCGGCCGTCGGCCAACCGCTCCAGCACCACCTCTCGGCTCAGCTGCGCAGGCAGCAGGTCTTGCGCCCGTGACCTCCGCTGGCTTCAATGCGGAGCCATGCCGAACACGCAGCTGCCGCCGACCGCCTGGGCCGTGCTCGGGCTGCTGTCCTTCCCGCCCGGCGAGCGGACCGGGTACGAGCTGAAGAAGTGGGCGGACGCGTCACTGCGCTTCTTCTACGGCTCCCCCGCCTTCAGCCAGATCTACGCCGAGCTGCGCAGGCTGGAGCGGCTCGGCTACGCCACGTCCCGGCGCTCGGGCCCGGAGGAGCCGCGCACCAAACGCACGTACGCCATCACGCGCGCGGGCCGGGACGCGCTCGCCGCATGGGCGGCCGGCGACCGGGACACGGCCGCCGTGTCGCTGCGGCACCCGGTGCTGCTGCGCGTATGGCTGGGGCATCTCGCCGCCCCGGGGCGGCTGCGCACGCTCGTCGAGGAGCATGTGGCGCGCGCCGAGGGCGAGTTGAAGGAGGTTCGGGACGCGCTCGCGCGGGCGGAGGGCGTGGAGGCGTGGGCGCACCCGCAGATCGCGCTGCGCTGGAGCGAGCGGCACCTGGCGGCCGAAGTGGATCTCGCTCAGGGCATGTTGGCGGACCTCGACGCGCTGCCCGCCGCCCCAGAAGTCAACGCCGACGGGGACGCGCCCACCACCGGGTGAGCGAACTCGCGCCGAGGGTGACCCGCCCGGTAGGACGGGCCGCACCCCTGCCCGTACCGCCCGGAGGCGCATCCGCCATGAGTACCCGTGCCGTCCTCGTCGCCGCCGTGATCACCGGATTGATCCTCGGGGTCGTGGGCACCAGAACCCATGACTCCGGTCCTTCTCGTAGGCACGGTTCCCTGACGCAGACGGCCCGTTAGTGTACGAGTCTGTCGCGTCCGCGCGGCAGCACCGAGCCGCAGTCGACGGAGGCGAGACGACCTTGAACTTCCTCACCATCGGGCATCGCGGAGCCATGGGTCTCGAACCCGAGAACACCCTGAGGTCCTTCGTCGCCGCCGAGCGCGGGGGACTCGACATCATCGAACTCGACCTGCACCTGAGCAAGGACGGCGCGCTCGTCGTCATGCACGACGCCGACGTCGACCGGACCACGGACGGCAGCGGGCCGATCGCCGAGAAGACCCTCGCCGAGATCCGCGGCCTCGACGCCGGGCGCGGCGAGCGCGTACCGGTCTTCGAGGAGGTGCTCGACGCGGTCGGCTCCCCTCTGCAAGCGGAGATCAAGGACACGGCGGCGGCGCGGGCGCTCGCCGATGTGATGCTGCGCCGCGATCTGGTGCACCGGGTCGAGGTGATCTCGTTCCACGACGAGGCGATCGCCGAGATCGCCCGGCTCGTGCCGGGCGTGCGCACGGCGCTCGTCGCCAGCCGCTACGGCACCGGCGTCGTCGAGCGGGCCGTCACGGCGGGCGCCACGACGCTGGTGCTCAACATCCGGCGGCTCACGCAGGAGATCGTCGAGCACGCCCGCAAGGCCGACCTGCGGATCATCGGCTGGGTCGTGAACACCCAGGACGATCTGCGGCTCGTACGAGCGCTCGGCCTCGACGGCGCGACCACCGACTACCCGGAGATCAAGCGCACCGGCCGCTTCACCGCGTGAGCGCCGACTGACTACGGAAGCGGCTTGACGAGCAGCTCGAACCTGAGGTCGTCGCGCTGCGGGATGCCGAAGCGCTCGTCGCCGTACGGGAAGGGGCTGAACCGTCCCGTACGGCGGTAGCCGCGGCGCTCGTACCAGGCGATGAGGTCCTCGCGGGCGTCGATCACCGTCATGTGCATCTCACCGACGCCCCACGTCTCGCGGGCCCTGCGCTCGGCCTCCGCGATGATCGTCTTGCCGAGGCCCGCGCCCTGCTGGGCGGGGCTGACCGCGAACATGCCGAAGTAGGCGTACTCGCCGCGGTGCTCCAGCTGGCAGCAGGCGACGACCGCACCGTCCCGCTCCACCGTGAGCAGCCGGCTGTCGGGGTCCTCGATGACCTCGAGCACGCCCTGCGGGTCGGTCCGCTGCCCCTGGAGGATGTCCGCCTCCGTGGTCCAGCCGGTCCGGCTGGAGTCCCCTCGGTAGGCCGACTCGATGAGGGCGACGAGCACGTCGACGTCCTTGGGCCCGGCGTCACGGAAGACGAGGTCGACGGTGGTCATGTGAGGGCCTCCAGATTGATTGAGGGCGGCGAGCGTGCGGGACGCCGTCGAGATTAACGCGGGCGCACTACGCTCCGTCGGCATGGTTCACGTACTGAGCAGCAGGGTCCTGATCCGGCCGACCGACCCCGAGCGGTCACGGGCGTTCTACGGCGAGGCGCTGGGCCTCGCGGTCTACCGGGAGTTCGGCACCGGGCCCGAGCGGGGCACCGTGTATTTCCTCGGCGGCGGATTCCTGGAGGTGGCGGGCCGCTCCGCGGAGCCTCCGGTCCCGAGCCTCAAGCTGTGGATGCAGGTGGCCGATGTGCACGCGGCGCACGAGGAGCTGGCCGGACGGGGCGTCACGGTGGTCCGGGAGCCGGTCAAGGAGCCGTGGGGCCTCATCGAAATGTGGATCACGGACCCGGACGGCCACGAGATCGTCCTCGTGGAGGTGCCGCAGGAACATCCGATCCGATACCGGCCGGGAATCTGAACCGCCTTGGCTCGGACGTCCGCATCGCCCGAACGGCGTAGGCCGTGGAGCCCCGCGTACAGGGTGGTTCGGGGCGGTGGGGACGCGGGCCGGGTGTGCCGTGCTGTCCGTAGAACGCGTGCGGTGGCCCGGCCGGGGGCGCAGGATGGCGTGAGTTCGGGATTCGGTGTGCCGAATCCGGATACGCAGGGATCGACGACGCCCACCGTTCCCACGCAGCCCACCCCAGGAGAGATCCGACATGACCACTCCGCGGAACACCAGCGCTTCCCGTACGTCGTCCGTGCCCCGGATCCTGATCATCGGCGCGGGATTCGCCGGGATGGAGTGCGCGCACAAGCTGGAGAAGTCGCTCAAGCCCGGAGAGGCGGTGCTGCGGCTCATCAGCCCCACCGCGCACCAGCTGTATCTGCCACTGCTTCCGCACGTGGCCTCCGGCGTGCTCACACCGCAGTCCGTGGCGGTGCCGCTGCGCAGGATGCTGCGGCGCACCTCGATCGTGCCGGGCGGCGCGATCGGCGTGGACCCGCAGGCGAAGGCCGTCGTCGTACGGAAGATAAACGGCGAGGTCAGCATCGAGCACTACGACTACCTGGTGCTCACGCCGGGCAGCGTGACGCGCCAGTTCGACATCCCCGGCCTGGACAAGTACGCGGTCGGCGTCAAGACGCTCGGTGAGGCGGCCTGGATCCGCGACCACGTGATCACCCAGCTCGACCTGGCCGCGGCCAGCTCCGATCCGGCCGAGCAGGCCGCGCGCCTGCAGTTCGTCGTGGTCGGCGGCGGCTACGCGGGCACGGAGACGGCCGCGTATCTGCAGCGCCTGACGACCGCGGCGGTCAAGCGCTACCCCGGACTCGACCCCAAGCTCATCAAGTGGCACCTGGTCGATGTGGCCCCCAAGCTCATGCCGGAGCTGGGCGAGCGGCTCGGTGACAAGGCCATGGACATCCTGGAGCGGCGCGGGGTGCATGTCTCGCTCGGGGTGTCGGTGGCGAGCGTCACCGAGGACACGGTGACGCTCACCGACGGGCGCGAGCTGCCCTGCCACACGTTGATCTGGACGGCCGGTGTCGCGCCCAGCCCGCTCGTGGCGACCCTCGGGGCGGAGACCAACCGCGGCCGGCTGGTGGTGACACCCGAGCTGACCGTGCCCGGGCTCGACGGCGTGTTCGCGCTGGGCGACGCGGCCGCCGTCCCCGACCTCGTCAAGGGCGGCGACGCGATGTGCCCGCCGACCGCGCAGCACGCGATGCGGCAGGGCTGGGCGGCCGCCCGCAACATCCTCGCGTCGGTGCGCGGCACCCCGCTGACGCCCTACCGCCACAAGGACCTGGGCCTCGTCGTCGACCTGGGCGGCATCCAGGCGGTGTCGAAGCCGCTGGGCATCCAGCTGACCGGGCTGCCCGCCCAAGTCGTCGCGCGCGGCTACCACTTGGGCGCGCTGCGCACCCTGACGGCGCGGTTCCGCACGGCGGCCAACTGGGGCCTCAACGCGGTCGCCGGCGACGACTTCGTCCGCACCGGCTTCCAGCGGCACCGTCCCGCGACGCTCAGGGACTTCGAGATGACCGACGCGTATCTCTCGGCCGAGGAGCTGCACGAGGTGATCGCGGCGCGGGTCGACGGCCGCTCGATGTCCCCGGAGAAACCGGATCTCCCGATCACCTGACGTCACCGGGGCGCAGGCCCCGTCGGCGTTGGGGAGTTGCTCACGGCACACGCCCGGGCCGGTCGTCCCGTGTCGGCCGAACCGGGCGAGTCCAGCGACGCGTTACCCGACTCCACGCCCGCGCCGCGGCCTCACTACTTCCCCGCCGCGCGCAGCTCCTCATACGCCTCACGGGACAACGGCTTCGCGTCCGGGCTGCCGAGTTGGTCGAGCGGGACGCGGTACGTCTCCGGGGACTTCCACGTCGCGATCGAGGCGACGACGGTGATGGCGAGGCAGAGGGTGCCGATGACGAGCGGCACGTTCGAGGAGCCGGGCGGAGCCACCAGCGTGAAGATCGTCGGCAGGAAGGCGACGATCGCCAGGCCGATGTTCTGCGCCAGCGCGAACCCGGTGACACGGCGGGCCGCCGGGAACAGTTCCTGGAAGAAGCAGGCGAACGTGGCGTTCCAGCACTGGTAGGCGATGCCCCAGGAGAGGACCGCGAGTACGAAGGTCAGCGGCACGTTGTTCGCGCTGACCGCCCACAGGTACGGGTAGCAGAGCACACCCGCCGCGAGACCGCCCCCGATCATGATCGGGCGGCGGCCGAACCGGTCGGAGAGGTGGCCGAAGACCGGGACGACGAACATGCCCGCCACGTTCGCGGCGATCTGGATCCAGAGGTAGACGCTCGTGCTCATGCCGACGCCGTAGCCGGACTGCGTCGCGTAGGCGCCGCCGAACACCGAGACCGTGACGCCGATGACGTTGACGAGGGTCATGCCCACCGCGCGGACGATCTCCCGCCAGTTCTCCCGGAACGCCTCGACCAGCGGCACCTTGTGCGCCTCGGGACCGGCCTCCTGCTGCTCCTCGAAGGTCTTCGTCTCCTCCACGCGCCGCCGGATCAGGAAGCCGGCGAGGACGACCACGGCGCTCAGCACGAACGGGACGCGCCAGCCCCAGGACGTGAAGGCCTCGTCGGACAGCAGCATCGACATGGGCAGGAAGATCGCGGCGCCGAGGATCTGCCCGGCGACGGTCCCGTGCAGGGCGAAGCTCGCGAGGAAGCCGCGCCTGCCGTGCGGAGCGTGCTCGATGATCATCGCGCTGGCCCCGCTCAGCTCGCCCGCCACGGCGAAGCCCTGCACGAGGCGGACGAGGGTCAGCAGGATCGGCGCGATGATCCCGACCTGGCTGTAGGTGGGCAGCAGTGCCACCACGAACGTGGAGACACCCATCAGGAACATGGCCAGGACCAGGACGTTCTTCCGGCCCTTCTTGTCTCCCCAGTGGCCGAGCACGGCGGCGCCGATGGGGCGCGCGACGTAGCCGACGGCATAGGTGCCCAGCGACGCGAGCACGGCGATCGTCGCGTTGCCCTCCGGGAAGAAGATCCCCGGGAAGACGAGCGCCGCCGCCTGGGCGTAGATGAACCAGTCGTAGTACTCGAGGGCACTGCCGATCCAGCCGCTGGCCGCGGCCTTCCTCGACATCGCCCGCCCAGTGGCGGGCGCGTCCGCGGTACGCGACTCCTTTGACGCGGTCACGCTCATGGCTCTCCTAGGTGTGATCAGGCCGCAGCACCGAATGGAAAGCGCTTGCACAGGAGGCAGCCGCAACCGCTCTTGAAACGCTCTATTGGTGGTGGCCTCGCGGCTCCGCGCTCGACAGCGGAGGGTGGTCGACCTGCGGGCGGGTCCATACGAACCCGCGGCGTACGCCCGTGTCAATGGATTCCGGAAGCTTTCCCATCCGGGGAAGCGAAGCGACTGAGACGTTTCAAAATGTGGGCCTCGATCGCCGGCCGGACCCCCGGACCCTCTTGTCCGGACCCGCGTCACCCACTTAGGGTCACAGACACGGAAAGCGCTTTCCCCCTCCGACAGCTCTCCGCGAGGAACCCGCATGCCAAGCCCCGCCCGCCAGGGATCCCGTCTGCGTGCCGCCGTCGTCGGCACGGGCGCGATCGTCACCGGCAGCCACCTGCCCGCCCTCGTCTCCCTGCGCGATCGCGTCGAACTCGTCGCCGCCGTCGACGTGGACCAGGCCCGCCTCGACGGATTCCGCGCCCAGGCCGCCGACGCCGGGTTCGCGGACGTCTCCGTGCACACCGACCTGACCGCGATGCTCGAAGAGGCGAGGCCGGACCTCGTCCTCATCGGCACCCCGCCGGTGTTCCACCGCGAACAGACCATCGCGGCGCTCAAGTCCGGCGCCTGGGTGCTGTGCGAGAAGCCGCTCACCCTGTCCCTCGCCGAGTACGACGAGATCGCCGCCGCCGAGGAGGCCGGCGGCGCCTACGCGTCCGTCGTCTTCCAGCACCGCTACGGCTCGGGCGCCGTGCACGCCCGCTCCCTGCTCGGCGAGGGCACGCTCGGCCGTCCGCTCGTCGCCCACTGCCAGACGACCTGGTACCGGGACGCCGCGTACTACGAGGTGCCCTGGCGCGGCCGTTGGGCCAGCGAGGGCGGCGGTCCCGTCATGGGCCACGGCATCCACCAGTACGACCTGATGCTGCATCTGCTCGGCGAGTGGACCGAGATCCGGGCGATGGCGGCCCGCCTGGTGCACGACACGGAGAGCGAGGACGTGTCGACCGCACTCGTCCGCTTCAAGGACGGCGCCCTCGGTACGGTCGTCAACTCCGTGCTCTCGCCCGACGAGACGAGCCGCATCCGCATCGACTGCGAGAAGGCCACGGTCGAGCTGACGCACCTGTACGGGCACGGCAACGACGACTGGCACTACACCCCGGCCCCGGGCAGCGAGCAACCGCCCGCGCCCACCGCCGACGTACCCAGTTCACACACCGCGCAGCTGACCGCGCTGCTCGACGCGTACGACGTCGGCAGCCGCCCGCCCGGCAGCGGCCAAAGCGCCCGCAGCACACTGGAGTTCGCCGCCGCGCTGTACAAGTCGGCGTTCACCGGTGCCACGGTCGCGGCCGGCGAGATCGGCCCCGGCGACCCGTTCTACGCCACGATGCACGGAGACCACCCGGATTGGAGCCCGAAGCAGTGAGCAGCGCCGAGAACTCGCTCGAAATCACCCACACCCACGGCGACCGCGTCGTGGTGCGCTCCACCGCGACCGGCACGGACCTCTTCTCCTACGTCTACAAGCCGGACCCGGACGCCTTCGAGGCCCGCAAGCCGTACGTGCATCCGCTGCGCACCCTGTCCGGCAACCTCGTCTCGGGCTACCGGCCCAATGACCACCGCTGGCACAAGGGCCTGCAGATGACGGCCAGCCACCTGTCCGGGCAGAACTTCTGGGGCGGCAACTCCTATGTCCACGGCGAGGGTTACCTCCCGCTGCACGATCGCATCGGTTCGATGCGCCACGACGGCTTCGACTCCGTCGAGGCCGGTACCGATGAGCTGAGCTTCACCGAGCGCCTGACCTGGATCGAGAACGGCGGCTCCGAGTGGGCTCACGAGCGGCGCGGCGTCCGTGTGCACGCGGTGGACCCGGAGTCCGGTTCGTACGCCGTCGACTGGTCGATCGAGCTGACGAACACCCGCGCCGACGGCGAGGCGCTGCGCTTCGGCTCGCCGACCACCGCGGGGCGCGAGATGGCCGGGTACACGGGCCTGCAGTGGCGCGGGCCGCGCGACTTCACGGGCGGCAAGGTGTTCGGGCCTCAAGGAGACGCCTCCGACGGCGAGTTGATGGGCACGCAAGGTCCGTGGCTGGCGTTCACCGGCGAGCACGACGACGTCGACGCGCACTCGACGCTGGTGTTCGAGCACGCTCCGGAGAACCTCGACGCCACGCGGGCGGTCCACGCCTCGCACTGGTTCGTGCGCTCGCAGCCGATTCCGACGGTCGCGTTCTCCTGGGCGTTCTTCGAGGAGTTCGAGCTGCCGGCGGGTGAGACGTTCCGCTACCGGTACCGGATCGTGGTCGCCGACGGCGCCTGGGACGAGGAGCGGGTCGCGAGCCGCCTGAAGGAACTCGCGTGGTGAGCCCCGACGCCTCGGGCCTCGACCGGCCGCTGCCCGGCGGGATCGGTCTCTCCCACATCTCCGCGTACGACTGGCGGGCGGCGGACGGTGTCTGTGGCGGCAGTCCGCATCTGCACCTGGTGTGCACGGAGGCGTACGTCGTGACGGGCGGGCACGGCGCGGTGCAGACGCTGAGCCCGGACGGCTACCGGGACACGCCTCTTGAGGCGGGTTCGCTCGCGTGGTTCGAGCCGGGCACGGTGCACCGCATGGTGCAGGGCGAGGATCTGCGGATCACCGTCCTGATGCAGAACAGCGGGCTGCCGGAGGCGGGCGACGCGGTGTTCACGTTCCCGCCGGAGTATCTGGCCGACCCGGAGAAGTACGCGGCGGCCGCGGCGCTTCCTGCGGGCCCCGGGGCGGAGGCGGCCGCGCGCCGTCGCCGGGATCTCGCGGTCGAGGGCTATCTGCCGCTGCGCGAGGCGCTCGCGGCCGGCGACGCGGAACCGCTGCGCGCGTTCCAGCGGGCGGCCGCCGACCTGGTCCGCCCCCGCGTCGCGGCCTGGCGCGAGCTGTGGCGCACCGGCGCCCTGACGGCGGCCGAGCGCACGGGCGCCCAACTCGACGCCCTGGAGCGGGGCGAGGCCGACGCCTACCTGTCCACGTCGACCGCCCACACCTCCATGCCGACACGCCACGGCGGCCTCGGCATGTGCGGCCGCCGGGAGGAGTACGGCATCGAGGGGGCGACGGTGCCGCGCTGACCCCCCGTGGGTGGGCCCGAGCAGGCACAGCACTCAGCGCCCGCAGCAGCTCCCTAGGGCGGGCCCGCGCCCAGTCGTCCCTCCAGCTGGAGCAGCAAATCCCCCAGCAGACCGCTGAGTTGGGCGTCCTTGTCCGCGCCGAGACCTGCGAGGACCGAGCCCTCGTACGCGAGTTGGCTCGGGAGCAGTTCGTCGACGAGGGCGCGGCCCTCGTCCGTCAGGCTCAGGTGGGAGACGCGGCGGTCGCGGGTGTCGCCGCGGCGGGAGATGAGGCCGCGTTCCTGGAGCTGTTTGAGGCGCTTGGTGACGGCGGCACCGGAGGCGAACGTCTCGCGGGCGAGGTCGCCGGGGGTGAGCTCGCGGCCGGTCCTGCGCAGCGTGCCGAGCAGGTCGAACTCGGCCCTGGTCAGGCCCGCGTGCCGCAGCGGAGCGTCCTCGGCCTGCTGGAGCAGCGCGGCGCACCGGTTGATGCGGCCGATGATCTCCATCGGGCCGGTGTCGATGTCGGGGCGCACGGCCTGCCACTGCCGTACGACCGACGACACGATGTCGTGCGGCCCCGTTGCCGCCGCGTCTTGCTGCGTGCTCATGCCTGCCTGACCGGACCTTCCTCATGGGCCGAACGTGGTGCGTCCGCCACTATCCGCTACTTCTGGGCGCCCGCACCACTCGGGTCGCCCGTCATCGCCTGCCGCCGGACCGTGGCCGCGAGCGTGCGGTGGCCGGACTGTTCGGCGGCGAGGACGCGCTCTTCCGGCAGGGCGCGCTGCCACCACTCGCCGGCCGCGGTGTCGGCGGCGGCGCGCAGTTCGACGAGGGCGGCGGTGAGGCCGCGGCGGGCCGTCTCCAGGGCGGCGTGGCCGGGGGCGGGCAGCGCGAGGGTGCGTTCGGCGCTCTCGCGGGCGGTGTCGCTCGCGGCGAGGGCCTGCTCGATGCCGTCGGTGGCACGCCGGTTGGTGACGACGATGGCCGCGACGACGCCGAGCACGGCGCCGACGAGGGTGTCGACGATGCGGTCGCCGATCAGTTCACCGGGCTCCTGGTAGCGGGCGAACTCGGTGACCAGCAGCGCCATCGGCGTCACGCACAGACTGCCCAGCCAGTAGTTGCGGGTGATGAGCGCCTCGGCCCCGAAGGCGCAGGCGAGGCAGCACAGTACGAGGGCGAGCCGGCTGGCGTGGGCGAGCGGGACGACGGCGGCGAAGACGAGGACACCGGCGATGTTGCCGACGACGCGCTGAACGCCGCGGTTCCAGGACAGCGTGATGTTGGCCTGGTAGATCGAGGCGGCGGTGACGAGGGCCCAGTAGGGGCGGCCGACACCGAGGGCGAGCGAACCGTATCCGGCGAGGGCGCAGCCGACGAACGTACGCAGGGCGATGGGCAGCAGCGGGGAGCCGGGGCCGATCCGCCGCCACAGCGAGGGCTTGCTGTCCGCGAGCTCGGCCTCGATGCCGAGGAGTTCGTCGTCCATCCCGGCGATGCGCGCGGGCCGCGGCACCGAGCCCGCTCCGCGCAGCCCGCCCGCCCAGGCGCGCAGCCGGCCCGCGTCGGTGTCGCCGGGTGCGGCGATGGCGACCTCGGCGCGCAGCACGAGCCGCTCAAGGGCGCGCCGCGCCTCGGTGCGCGCCCCGGTGGCGAGCAGCGACTGCCACGCGGCGTGCACGGCGGCGGCCGCCGCACCACGGGCGGGTGCGTGCTCGGGGCGCTCGACGTACGCGGCGGCGGCGTTCAGCGCGCGGGCGGTGGCGCGGCGCTCGGGGCCGTGGGGCCGGACCAGGGCCGGGGCCATGCCGACGATCCAGGACACGGCACCGGCGGCCAGCGTCAGCGCGAGATGGCCGGGCACCTGGCCGAGGGTCTGCGGAGCGAACAGCGTCGCGGAGCTGATGAACGTGAAGATCAGGTGTCCGGGCGGCCCGATCCGGGTGGCGTCGCACAGCGTCTTCTGTGCGGCGGCGAGCAGCGCGCCGATGGCGACGAGGACGGCCGCGGACGAGGTGAGCGAGGCGGAGACCAGGGCGACCGCGATGCTCGCGAGCATCCCGGCGACCACCCACGCCAGCGCACGCGCGCGTGCCGCGTACGGGAGGTTGTGTCCGTACAGGGCACACAGGCTGCCCGCCATCGTGTACATGGCCAGGTCGAGCCGGCCGAGGGCGAGCAGCGCCAGGTTCGGTATCGCGGTGGCGACGACCACACTGGTCGCGGGCTTGAGCCAGACGTCCGACGGCTTGTTGAGGCGCAGCACTCCGGCGAGCGGGAGGCGATGGACTGCGGGGGTGCGAGGTGACGGGGGTGTGCTGCTCATAAGGAAACCTTAGCAGGTGTTTTACCCGTAAACGATCCGCGCGACCGCCCGTGCTCCCCTGCGCCGCCATACGCCCCTGCCCGCCGGGGCATCTCCCTGACGGACACGTGATGGACGCCGATGACGAGACAGAAGTCGGGACGGACAGGATGGGGGACCCGGTGCACGGACCGCTCTCGGCCGCGTGGCTGCTGGTCGCACTGTGCGCGGCGACCGGCGCGTACTGCCTGCTGCGCCTGCGCAGCGACGTCGAGGAGCAGCGCCGCACGGCCGGCGGCGAGGCCCTGATGGGATTCGGGATGGCACTGATGGCCGTCCCCGCGGCGGTGCTCACGCCCCCACACTGGGCGTGGCTGCTGTATGCGACCGTGTTCGGGGCCGCCGCGCTCCGCGCCCTGTGGGCGTCCCGGACGGGAACCCATCACCTGCATCACCTGGTGGGCACGTTCGCCATGGCGTACATGGCGGTGGCGATGGCCGTCCGTCCGGATGCCCACGCGCACCACGGCGGCGCGGGCGCCCCGGCCCTCACGGGAGCCCTTCTCCTCTACTTCACGGTCTACGTCCTGTGGTCGGGCGCCCGCCTCGTTCCCGCCGGTCCTGTGGCCGCTGCCGGCTGGGGCGACCGGCCGGAACTGGCGCGGGCGTGCCGGCTCTCGATGGGGATCGGGATGCTGGCGATGCTGCTGACGATGTAGCGCGGCGATCAACGAAACCGTGGCGTGCGTCACTTGACGCGCCAGGTCATACCCGTGGGTAGCGCTCGCCTCATAGGGTGACGGCCATGACGGTCCCCGTAGCACTGTTGCTGCTCGGCGCCCTGGCCGCCCTGGTCGCGCCGAGACTCCTCGCGCGCTCGGACTGGACGGAGCGGGAGCCGATCGTCGCGCTGTGGGCGTGGCAGTGCGTGGTGGCGGGCGTACTGCTGTGCTGCGCCTTGTCGATGACGTTGAGCGCGGCCGCAGCCTGGGGCGCCGTGCGCGGCCATGTGTTCGCCGCGGCACCGCACGGGGTCGTGGACGCGTACGCGTTGCGCGCGGCGGGGCCGTGGGCGGCGACCGTCGCCGTGACGCTCGCCCTGGGCGGGGCGTGGACGGCGGCGATGCTGGTGCGCGAGGTGCGGGGCGCGCGGGCGAGGCGACGCGCGAGGCGGTCCGAACTCCTGGAGCGCGCGCCGCTGTTGCCGGGCGAGGAGCCGGGCCCCGACCGCCTCGTCATCCTGGAGGGCAAGCGCCCGGACGCCTGGTGGATGTCGGGAGCGACACCCCAACTGATCATCACCACCGCCGCGTTGCAGCGCCTGAAGGGACGTCAGCTGGACGCGGTGCTCGCGCACGAGATGGGTCACGCGCGGTGGCGGCACGACTGGCTGCTGCACTGCTCGGGCGCGCTGGCGTCCGGTTTTCCGCAGGTTCCGGTGTTCGCCTCGTTCCGGGACGAGATGCACCGGCTTGTGGAGCTGGCGGCGGACGATGTCGCCTCGCGCCGCTTCGGGCGCATGAGCATCGCGCTCGCGCTGGTGGAACTCAACGAGGACCGCGGGGTGTTCGGGCCCTGCCCGACGCCGCACACGCAGGTCCCGCAGCGCGTGCACCGGCTGCTCGCCCCGCCCTCGCGCCTGACGCCCGCGCACCGACTACGCCTGACGGCCTCGGCGGCGCTGATCCCGCTCGTCCCCCTCCTGGTCACCTTCGTCCCCGCGCTGCGGGCGCTGGGGTAGCACCACGCCGACCCGCCCACCGGGATGGCCCGCGCGGCGCCCGATGCGCGAGGATCTTCCCCATGCACCCGGTACGGCTCGACTCCACGACCCGACGCCCCCGACCCGTCCTCGCGCTCGCCACCGCGCTGGCCCTGGCCTCCGCCCTGCTGCTCGTCCTGGTGGCGCTCCGGTGGAGCCCGCTGATGGGCCTCGACCGCGACATCGCCCGCTCGCTGCACGTCCGGGCACTCGCCGAACCCGGCGTCACACACGTCAACCGCGTCCTGACCGACTGGGTGTGGGACCCGTGGACCATGCGGGCCCTGTGCGCGGTGATCGTACTGGCCCTCGTCTGGCGCTTGCGGGACTGGTTGCTCGCGGGCTGGGTGGCGGCCACCTGCCTGGTCGGCACGCTGCTGCAACAGGGCCTGAAGGCGGCCGTCGACCGGCCGCGCCCGCAGTGGCGCGAGCCGGTGGACTCGGCGCACTACGCGGCGTTCCCCTCGGGCCACGCGATGACGGCCACCGTGGTGTGCGCGCTCGTCCTGTGGCTGCTGCGGCGGTACGGGGCCGGGCGCGCACTGTGGCGCACCACGCTCACGCTCGCCGTGGTGTCGGTGCTCGGCGTCGGCCTCACCCGCCTGTGGCTGGGCGTGCACTGGCCGTCGGACGTGCTGGCCGGCTGGCTGTTCGGGGGGCTGACGGTGGTGGTGTCCACAGCGGCGTACGGCAAGTGGGTCGCACCCAACGCCCGTTCTTGACCAGTGCGTTCGACACACCTGAGGATCGACGGCATGACGATCAAAGCCGTGCTGTTCGACTTCTCCGGGACACTCTTCCGTATCGAATCCACCCAATCCTGGCTGCGTGCCGTGCTCGACGAGACCCAACTCGCGCTGTCGGCACAGGAGTTCGCGCGTGCGGCCGAGGGGCTGGAGGCGGCGGGAGCGCTGCCGGGCGGCAGCACGCACCAGGCGAACGTCCCCGAGCACCTCGCGGAGCTCGTCGCCGTCCGCGACGTGGACGCCTCGCGGCACCGCGCCGCGTACACGGGCCTGGCCCGCCAGGTGCCGCTGCCCGACGAGCGGCTCTACGACGCCCTGTACGACCGGCACATGACGCCCGCCGCCTGGCGGCCCTACCCGGACGCCCTTGAGGTGCTCGCCGGGCTGCGCGAGCGCGGCGTCCCGGTGGCCGTGATCAGCAACATCGGCTGGGACCCGCGTCCCGTCTTCGCCGAGCACGGCCTCGACCCGTTCGTCGACGCGTACGTCCTGTCGTACCGGCACGGCGTCACGAAGCCGGATCCGCGGCTGTTCGCGGCGGCCTGCGAGGAGTTGGGCGTGGCGCCCGGTGACGCGCTGATGGTGGGTGACGACCGCCTCGCCGACGGCGGAGCCGCGGAGCTGGGCTGCGCGGTGCACTTCGTGGACCACCTGCCGGCCGAGGCCCGTCCCGATGCGCTGCGGCCGGTGCTCGGCATGATCTGAGCCGCCTTCACCTGACGCCCCCGCACATGACACAGCCGTATTCGGACGATCCCCCGCGTCGCCCGAATACGGCCGGCCCTCCCGCGCACACCACGCCCAACAGGCCGGTGGCCGGGAAGCGCTGAGTATAGTTGGCTGCGAGCCAGTCAACGCAGGAGTCAAGAATGTCCCCCCGCAGCGCATCGGTCAATGAGGAGTTGCGCCGACGTTCCCGTGAGCGGCTCCTGCAGGCGACGTTGGAGCTCGTCGGGGAACGTGGGTACGACGCGACGACGCTCGGCGACATCGCGGACCGCGCCCGCTCGGCCCGCGGCCTGATCTCGTACTACTTCCCGGGCAAGCGGCAGTTGCTGCAGTCCGCCGTGCACCGGCTGATGCACCGCACCCTTGAGGAGACGCTGGAGCGGGAGCCGCGGCCCGGACTCGACGACGGGGACGAGCGCCTGGCCCGCGCCGTCGACGCGATCCTCGGCCTCGCCCGCGACCACCCCGTCCTCATGCGCACGCACATGGCGGGAATCCTTCAGGCCGAGGGCTTCGTGCAGTGCCCGGAGCAGCAGCGGCTCGCGGCGCTGCTGCGCGACACCGTCGTGCGGCACGGGACGCTCGACGTCGACACGGACTACCCGCTGCTTCGGGCCCTGTTGATGGGCGCCGTGTTCTCGCTCCTGGTGCCCGGCGCGCCGATGCCGCTGAGGGCGCTGCGCGCCGAGCTGTTCCGCCGCTACGGCCTGGAGTGGCGGTGGGGCTTCCCGCCGGACGACGAGGATGACGCGTCGTCCGGCGGGGACCCCGTTCACGGCAGACCGGCCGATTTCTCACGCTACTTCGAGCCGCTGTCACCGGCCGGCAACGGTGAACGGACCAGTCAGCCGAAGTAGTCCGGCTGCGTCTGGGTGTTCAGTTCGCCCAGGCGGATCTTCTTCGCCGGGTCGGTGCGGGCATCGTTGACCTTCAGGACGTCGAAGCCCTTCGCGATGTCGTTCGAGTAGATGTAGCCGTTGTAGTAGTACGCCGACCAGGAGCCGCCCGTCGTGATCTTGTCCGTGGTGAGCGGGCCGCGCTCGAAGTAGCCGATCTCCTTGGGCTTGGAGGAGTCCGTGAAGTCCCAGACGGAGACGCCGCCCTGGTACCAGGCCTGCACCATGAGGTCCTTGCCCTTGACCGGGATCAGCGAGCCGTTGTGCGCGACACAGTTCTCGGTGTCGGCCTGGTGGCGCGGGATCTTGAAGTAGCTCTTGAAGACGAGCTTGCGCTTGTCGCCCTTGCCGGTGATGTCGTAGATGCCGTCGGCGCCGCGGTCCGGGCCGATGGCCTCGTTGCAGGTGGCCGCGCCACCGCCGCCCAACTCGTCGGTGAAGACGACCTTGTTGGCCTTCTGGTTGAAGGTCGCCGAGTGCCAGAACGCGAAGTTGACGTTGTCCTGGACCTGGTCGATGACCTTCGGGTTCTCCGGGTCCGCGATGGAGAACAGGATGCCGTCGCCCATGCAGGCGCCCGCCGCGAGGTCCTTGGAGGGCAGGACCGTGATGTCGTGGCAGCCGGTGGTCTTGGAGACACCCGGGTTGGTGGGCCCGCCGGGGTTGCCGCCGCCGTCCTCGCCGTCACCGGGGAAGAGGACGGGGAAGTTCACCACGGCCGCCTTCTGCGGCGCCTTGCGGGGCACCTTGATGACCGAGATGCCGTCGTGCGGAGGCTTGCAGTCCGGGAACGTCGCGCTCGGCGAGTACGAGGAGACGTACACGTAGACGTTCTTCTTCTCCGGCACCAGGGTGTGCGTGTGCGAGCCGCACGCGGTCTCGACGGCGGAGACGTACTTCGGGTTCTTCTTGTCGCTGATGTCGAAGACCTTCATGCCCTCCCAGGACGACTTCTCGGTCGCCGGCTGGGTGGTGGAGGCACAGGAGTCGTCGCTGCGGGAGCTGTCCGTGGACAGGAACAGCAGGTTCCCGGAGACGGAGATGTCGTTCTGGGAGCCGGGACACAGCACCTGGGCGACCGTCTTCGGCGCCTTGGGGTTGCTGATGTCGAAGACACGGAACCCGTCGTAGTTCCCGGCGAAGGCGTACTTGCCCTGGAAGGCGAGGTCCGAGTTGGTGCCGGGCAGCGCGTCCTTGGGGATGTTGGTGACGTGCTGGATGTTGTCCGAGTGGACTATCTCGTCCTGGCCGGGTATGTCGCCGGCGGATATCGCCTTCTCGACCTCGGCCTCGGTGCTCTTCGAAACGCCCTTGGGGGCCGACGACTTGTCGCCCGGGTCGGGCGTCGCCGATACGGGGCCCGCCGCGAGCAGCGCCGCGAGGAGTCCGACTGCCGCGGTGGCAACTCCCAGGCGTCTGCGCCGCGTTCTCGGGGAGTACAGGGTCACTGTTGTCTCCTTGGGTGACGGTGACTTCGCTCGTACGTGAACGATTCACGGATCTCCCCGAGTATCGTCCTCCTCATGCACAGATCAATAGGTGGCAACGCAATCGTCATGAAAGTTGCTGTCGCCGCGCTGGTGGCGGTTCCGGCGCTGGCATTGACCGGGTGCGACTCGGGAGGTGCGGACGACGCGGGCAAGGCCAACTCCCGTGCGTCCGCGGGACCTTCGGTCATCGCGCCGGGCAAACCGGGCGACGCGGCCGAGACCCTGTCCGCCGACGACGCCAAGAAGCGCGGCGCGGACGACACCCCGAACTCCGCCGACGTCACGTACGCGCAGATGATGATCACGCACCACGAGCAGGCCCTGAGGATGACCCAACTGGCCCCGAAACAGGCCGGGTCGGCGAAGCTCAAGGGACTCGCCGAGCGGATCAGCGCCGCGCAGGGGCCCGAGATCGAGACGATGCGCGGCTGGCTCCAGAAGTACGACCGCGACACCGCGCCCGAAGGCCACCACGCGCACGACACGATGCCGGGGATGGCGACGGAGTCCCAGCTGAAGAAGTTGAAGGCCGCCCGCGGCGAGGCCTTCGACGAGCTGTTCCTGAAACTGATGATCACGCACCACCAGGGGGCCGTGACGATGGCCACGGAGGTCAAGAGCGGCGGGAACAACATCCAGGTGGAAGAGATGGCCGACGACGTGATCGCGCAGCAGACGACCGAGATCGAGCGGATGCGCGACATGTCCTGAGCGACGCCGCGCCCCCTCCCCCACCGCGCCTCCCGGTGTCATGCTTGGACACATCAGCACCCCGGCGGAGGGAGCCTCCCGTGCCGCACATCGCCGTCGTCGGCTCGGGTCCGAGCGGGGTCTACACCGCGCAGGGCCTCGTACGGCAGGACCGGGTTCCGGATGTCCGCGTCGACGTGCTCGACCGGCTCCCCTGCCCGTACGGCCTCGTGCGCTACGGCGTCGCCCCGGACCACGAGAAGATCAAGTCGTTGCAGGGCAATCTGCGGTCGGTCCTGGAGGACGAGCGGGTCCGCTTTCTCGGCGGGGTGGAGATCGGCCCGGCCCTGCCGCCCGCGGGGCTCCTGGAGCTGTACGACGCGGTGGTGTACTGCGTGGGCGCGGCGGCCGACCGGCGACTGGGGGTGCCGGGCGAGGACCTGCCGGGCAGCTGGTCGGCGACCGACTTCGTGGCCTGGTACAGCGCCCACCCGGACGCGGTCGACGGCGGCTTCGTAGGGGGTGTGCGTTCGGCCGTCGCCATCGGAGTGGGCAATGTGTCGGTGGACGTGACCCGGATGCTGGCCCGTGGCGCCACCGAACTCCTGCCCACCGACATGCCGCGCGCCGCGCTCGACACCCTCGCCGCGAGCGAGGTCCGGGACGTGCACATGGTGGGTCGGCGCGGCCCCTCGCAGGCCCGCTTCACCACGAAAGAGCTGCGCGAGCTGGGCGGACTTCCGGACACCGAAGTCGTGGTCGACGAGAGCGAGTTGGCGCTCGATCCGGCGTACGCCGACACATCAGGGCTGCCCGCCGCGCAGCGGCGCAACGTGGAGGTGTTGCGCGGCTGGGCCGCCGAGCCACCACGGGGCGCGCGCCGCC
Organism: Streptomyces sp. NPDC002795; assembly: GCF_042888725.1. Taxonomy (NCBI): domain Bacteria; kingdom Bacillati; phylum Actinomycetota; class Actinomycetes; order Kitasatosporales; family Streptomycetaceae; genus Streptomyces; species Streptomyces sp. NPDC002795. The sequence goes on along the minus strand of NZ_JBIAQB010000003.1, from coordinate 359,836 downwards.
GGATCCACCTGCGGTTCTACCTGCGCCCCGTCGAGGTGCTCGCGGGGGGCGACGGCCGGGTGGCCGGGGTCCGTTTCGAGCGGACGCGGCCCGACGGGCACGGGGGCGTGACCGGCACCGGCGACTTCGAGGAGGTCGCCGCGCAGCTGGTGCTGCGTTCGGTGGGCTATCGCGGCGTGCCGCTGGAGGGCCTCCCGTTCGACGAGAGCAGCGGCACCGTGCCGCACGAGGCCGGTCGGGTGCTGCGGGACGGCCGGGTGGCGCCGGGCGAGTACGTCGCTGGGTGGATCAAGCGCGGCCCTACCGGCGTGATCGGCACCAACCGTCCCTGCGCCAAGGAGACCGTCACGTCGCTCCTGGACGATCTGGGCGATGCCGTCGCCTTCGTAGGTGACAGTCCCGCGCGGGATCCGCTGAGCGGTCTGATCGCGGCGGGGGCGCGGCCCGTGCTGTGGGACGGGTGGCGGGCCATCGAGCGGGCCGAGGCGGAGTTGGGGCGCGGGCTCGGGCGGGGCTCGGTGAAGATCCCGGACTGGGAGGGCCTGTTGGGCGCGGCGCGGGGGTCGTAGCCGGCGCGACCGAGCGGCTCAGCCCTCGCCGAGCCGGTCCTCCTGCCGGTCGGCCGCGTCGAGGACGGCGTCGAGAAGGCCGGGGAAGAGCGCGTCCAGGTCGGCCCTGCGCAGGCCGTTGAGCTTGGCGGTCCCCCGGTAGACCTGCTCGATCACCCCTGCCTCGCGCAGCACGCGGAAGTGGTGCGTGGTGGTCGACTTGGTGACGGGCAGGTCGAAGGCCGAACAGGACAGCTCGGCCTCCGCAGAGGCCGCCATCTCCCGGACGACGGCCAGGCGCATCGGGTCGGACAGCGCGTGCAGCACCGCTTCGAGCCGGATCTCCGGACGGGCGGGGTGCGCGAGCGTGCGGCCGGAGGCGGCGGTCACGGTGTGCGGTGCTGCGGCCGTCATGGACGACTCCCCTTTTGCGGTACGGGTGGCTGGGTGCCTGCGGTGCGTCACCGTCATTGTACGAGAACCATCGTAGTTTGACACCTGCCGTACTACGGTGGCTATCGTACTAGCGAGGTCCTCGTAGCGATCCGCGAGGCCGTTTCCGCGATCCACACCGAATGGAGTCCGCCGTGAGCGCACTGTTCGAGCCCTACACCCTGCGGTCCCTGACCATCCCCAACCGCGTGTGGATGCCGCCGATGTGCCAGTACAGCGCGGCTCCCGAGGGCCCGCTCACCGGTGCGCCGAACGACTGGCACTTCCAGCACTACGGGGCACGCGCCGCGGGCGGCACCGGCCTGATCATCGTCGAGGCGACGGCCGTCTCCCCCGAGGGCCGCATCTCCCCGCAGGACCTCGGCATCTGGAACGACACCCAGGTCGAGGCCTTCCGCCGGATCACGTCGTTCCTGAAGTCGCAGAACACGGTTCCGGGCATCCAGCTCGGTCACGCCGGCCGCAAGGCCTCGACCGACCGGCCCTGGAAGGGCGGCGCGCCGGTGGGCCCGGACGCGTACGGCTGGGAGGCCGTCGCGCCCAGCGCGGTCCCGTTCGACGAGAAGCACCCGATCCCCGCCGAGCTGTCGGTCGAGGGCATCAAGGAGATCGTCCAGCAGTTCGTGGCCGCCACCCGCCGCTCTCTCGACGCCGGTTTCCAGGTCATCGAGCTGCACGGCGCGCACGGCTACCTCATCGGCGAGTTCCTCTCCCCGCACTCCAACAAGCGCACGGACGAGTACGGCGGCTCCTACGAGAACCGCACCCGTTTCGCCCTTGAGGTCGTGGACGCGGTCCGCGAGGTGTGGCCCGAGGAGCTTCCGCTGCTCTTCCGTATCTCCGCGACCGACTGGCTGGAGGGCGAGGAGGGCTGGACCGCCGACGACACCGTCCGGTTCGCCGCCGAGCTGAAGGCCCACGGCGTGGACCTCATCGACGTGTCGACCGGCGGCAACGCTGCGGGCGTCCGCATCCCGCTCGGCCCTGGTTACCAGGTCCCCTTCGCGGCCCGCGTCCGCAACGAGGCCGGGGTCCCGGCCGCCGCGGTCGGCCTCATCACCGAGCCCGAGCAGGCCGAGAAGATCCTCGCCAACGGTGAGGCCGACGCGATCCTCCTCGGTCGCGAGCTGCTCCGCGACCCGTCGTTCGCCCGCCACGCGGCGCGCGAGCTGGGCGCCGAGAGCCACGTCCCGGACCAGTACCACCGGTCCGTCTGAGCCTGGCAGCCTTACAGAGCCGTACGCCCCCGTGGTCCGCCGACCACGGGGGCGTACGCATGGCGTCAGTGCCCGGCCACCACGCCGGACAGCTCATTGGTGCCCTTCGGCAGCTTCACGGAGGTCCGCTTCTTGCCGGTGTCCAGGTCGATGGCGTGCAGGGCCTTCTCGCCGGGGTCGGAGACGTACGCCGTGTGGTCGCGGACGAACAGCGTGGGCCGGGGCTGCTGCCAGTCCAGGGGTTCCCGCCACTCGCCCACGGCGTCGATCTTCTTCTCGATCTTTCCGGTGGCCGGGTCGATGACGTGGATCTTTCCGTCGGTGCCCAGGACCAGCGCCTCACCCTCCGGGCCCCTGGCCAGCGAGCGGAACGAGTAGCTGGTCCCCAGGTCGACCAGGCGGAGCTTCTTCTTCTCCGTGTCGACGAGGGAGATACGGGTGGGGCGTTCCAGCTCGGCCTCCTCGTCGGTCTTGTAGTCGCCGAGGAGGACCGGGGAGGCGTCGCTGCCGGCCTGGTTGCCGATGCGGCCGTAGTCGTCGGGTGCGTCGACCTTGGTGAACTTGCCGTCCTTGTAGATGAGGATGCCGTCCTCGCAGCCGACGCCGACGGCCTCGCCCTTGGCCGCGGCCTCTCCGTGCACGCCGGGGCACTTCTCGTTGCGCGCGATCTCCTTGTTGTTCTTGTCGAGGACGAGGACGCCGGTGCGCGTCTCCTTGTTGCCGAGCGTGCTGAGGAGTTCGCCGTTCTCCAGCTCGATGGCCACGCCGTGGTGGGCCTCGGCCGAGGCGTAGTCGCGGCCCTTGGGCTTCGTACCGGCGCCCAGGTCGGCGGGGTCGAAGACGTTGACCTCGCCGGTGCCGTCGGTGAAGAGCACCGTCTTGCCCGCGTGCCGCACGACATGGCCCGGCTCGGAGCCCTTGTACGCGATGTCGGTGAAGCGCTGTCCGGCGGCGTCCAGGACGCGGAAGCCGCTGTCGGTGGAGACCATGACGTGGTCCTTGTCACCTGCGGGGTTGAGGCGGTTGAAGCCCGGCAGGTCGATCGTCTTGGCGAGCTTGAGGCTCTTGCCGTCGAGTATGTACAGGCCGCCGTCGAAGCCTGCGACGAGCGGGTCCTCGGCCGCGGTGGCGGGTGTGGCGCGCTTGGCCTTGGACGAGGTGGTGGTGTCGTCCTCGCTCCCGCAGGCGGTCAGCACCGTGGCGATCGCGAGGGCGCAGGCCGTCCCCCCGAGGGCTCTCCTGCGGGTCGTCCGGGTCGTGTTCACTTGTGTTCTTCCTTCTCTGTCGCTGTCCGTGTCGCTGTCTGTGTCGCTGTCGAACGTTCGGAGTTCAGTGGCCTGTCAGGCCCTTGGTCATCGCGGTCGTGTTGGCGCGCATCATCCGCAGGTACGTGTCCGCGCCCTCGCCCTCGGCCGTCAGGGACTCGGAGTACAGCTTCACGACCTGGACCCGGCCGCCCATCTCCTTGCGCAGTACGTCGGCGAGGCGTGTGGGCTGGGAGGAGTCGGCGAACACGGCGCGGACACCGGCCCGTTCCATGGCCCGGGTCAGGGAGCGCAGGTCGGAGGAGCTGGGTGAGGCGAGGGTGGTGCCGCTGGGGACGACGGCGCCGACGACGCGGAGGCCGAAGCGGTCGGCGAGGTAGCCGAAGACGTGGTGGTTGGTGACGATCGCGCGCCGGTCCTCGGGTAGGCGGTCGAAGGACTTGCCCATCCAGGTGCTGAGCTTCGCCAACTCCTTGTCGTAGTGGTCGGCTTGGGCCCGCACGGCGCTGTCGTCGACGCCGTCGACGTGCTGGGTGATCTGGTCGGCGATGAGCCCCGCGGCCTTGCGCATGCGGTCGGGGTCGGTCCAGAAGTGCGGGTCGGCCTGGCCGTCCCCGGCGTCGTCGCCGGTGTGGAAGGTGAGCGGGTCGACGGCCTTGCCGACCTCGAAGGTGGCGACGCCGGATTCCCGGGCGGCGTCGACGTGGCGCAGCACGTTCTCCTCCAGGCCGAGGCCGTTGTGGACGACCAGGTCGGCCCGTTCGATGTCGGCGGCCTGCCGTGCGGAGAGGCCAAAGGAGTGCGGGTCGGCGTTGGGCTTCATGAGGACGGTGACCTCGGCCTGGGCGCCCGCTATCTGCCGGGTGACGTCGCCGAGGATGTTGGTGGTGACGACGATGCGGGGCCGTGCGCTGTCGGTGGTGCAGGCGGTCGCGGTGGCGGCGGCCACCAGGGTCAGCAGTCCGAGCAGCAGACTGCGCAGCCGCGCCGTGCCCACGCGTACGTGCTTCTTCGCCTCGTCCGCGCTCATCGGCCGGTCTCCGCCATCAGCACGGGTTCGACGTCGAGGTCGAAGGTGCGGGCGATGCGCAGGTCGTCGTTGTAGTCGACCTCGAACACCCGCTTGCCGTCGGGGTCGTTGACGTAGGCGCGGCTGCGGTCGACCTCGATGACGGGGGCGTTCCCGGTGTGCGGCTTTCCGGTCAGGAGCTTCTTGGTGCGGGTGGTCTCCTCGCCCGCCTTGATGTCGTAGCCGTGCAGTCTGCCGTCGGCCTCCAGGACGAGGAGTGGTGCGCCCTCCCCTGCGGTGTTGGCGGCGACGGCGGTCCCGGTCTCCACCCGCTTCCAGGCGCGCTCGCCGACGTCGAGCACCCATACGGCGTCGTCACCGGCCCGCGCGGTCAGGGTGTCGCTGCCGGGGCGCTGCCGGAACTCGGCGGCGCGTTCGGCCTCCGGCACGTCCTTCTCGTAGGGGATGGACTCGGCGGTGAACTTCCCGTCCTCCTCGCGTACGAGCAGCGCTCCGTCGGCGCAGCCGAACACCGCTCCGCGGCGGGTGACGGCGTCGCCCTTCGGGTTCTCGCACGTGGCGTCCGGCGCGGTGACGCGCTTGCCGTCGCGGTCGAACACGGCGAGCTTCGCGGTGTCGCCCTTGCCGGTGAGTGCCAGCAGGTGTTCCTCGTACGGGACGACGGGTCCGGTGGCCGTGCCAGGCAGTGTCCCGGTGCGCGCGATTTCGCCCTTGTCGAGCTTGGCGCGGTCGTACAAGGCGGTCCGTCCGCCCTTACCGGTCACCGCGGTGACGGCCATGTCACTTCGCACCAACGCGCCGTCTCCGGCGGCGAGTTGCCCTACGTCGCGGATCGCCGCGCGGTAGTAGTGGACGTGGTCGCCGTGGTCCACGGTCCAGGAGCCGCCGTCGAGGACGTGGGTGGCGCCGGAGGTGTGGAGGTAGCCGAAGCGGCCGTCCGTGGCGAGGTGGGCGGTGCCTTCGACCTTGTCGGTCTTCGTCACCTTGCCGGTGATGAGGTCGAGGACGCGGGTGCTTCCGCTGCCGGGGTCGTTGAGGAGCAGCCGGGACTGCTGCTCGGCGCCCTCCTTCGCTCCCGCCACGTAGCCGTGCGGGGCGGTCGACGGCGAACTCGCCGCCGGTTTCGGGTCGTTGTCGCCCTGCGTGGCGCAGCCCGCGGCGAGCAGGGCGGTGAGCGCCAGCGGGACCGGGGTCCACTTCGCGGCGTTGGTTCTGGCGGTCAAGACATTGCCTCCGACTTCCTTCGGTCGACTTCGGGCACGGGAGCGGGAGGGACACCGTCGGCCGCACGGCTCGTACGGCGGTGGCGGACGCCGGAGGCGAGGTGGGAGAGGAAGAAGAGACTCACCGCGAGCGCCGAGACGGTGGCCCCGGCCGCGGTGCCGAGGTGCCACGACAGGAGCAGCCCTCCGAAGGTGGCGGCGGCGCCGAGGAGGGCGGCGCCCACCATGACCCCGCGGACGCCGCGCGCCCAGGGCAGGGCGGCCGCGGGTGGCGCGATCAGCAGGCCGAGGACGAGCAGCGTGCCCACGATGTGGAACGAGGCGACGATCGCGAGACCAAGGAGACCGAGCAGCACGGCGTGCGCGAGCCGCGGGCGCAGGCCCAGCGTCTCGGCCTTGCGGGCGTCGAAGGTCAGGGCGAGGAAGGCGCGGTGGCCGAGGGCCGAGACGAGCAGCGCCACGCACAGAGCCACCCCTAGCACGGCGAGGTCCTGTCCGCGCACCGCGAGTACGTCACCGAAGAGGAATCCGGTCAGATCCACCGCGAAGGACTGCGAGCGCGACACGATGATCACGCCGAGCGACAGCATGCCGACGAACAGCAGCCCGATCCCGGTGTCCCGGGACAGTCGCCGGGCCCTGCCGAGTGCGGTCACCCCCGCCGTCATCACCGCCGCGCTCGCGACCGCGCCCACCATCAGGTTGCCGCCGAACAGCGCGGCCAACGCGACGCCGGGCAGCAGCCCGTGGGACATCGCGTCCCCGAGGAAGGCCATCCCCCTGAGCGCCACCCAGGTCCCGGCCAACGCACATATCGCGGACACCAGGATTCCGCCCCACAGGGCTCGCTGCACAAAGGCCACCTCGAAGGGGGCCGTCAACCACTCCATGCGAGGACAGTACAATGAAAACCATGTTCAACAAACCGACCATCGTTCCGGCCCCACGGCAGCACCGGACCGCCCGCGTCCACCTGGAGGACCTCTGCGCCGGATACCCCGGCCGCAAGGTCCTCCATCAACTGGCCACCGACATACCGGAGTTGGCGAACGTCGCGCTCGTCGGTCCGAACGGCAGCGGAAAGTCGACGCTGCTCGGCGTGGTGGCCGGTGTGATCCGTCCTACATCGGGAGAGGTGCGGCACCACGGGGACCGGCGGCCGGCCTTCGTGCCGCAGCGCGGGGCCGTCGGGGACACGCTCCCCCTGACCGTGCGTCAGACGGTGGAGATGGGGCGCTGGGGCGGGCTCGGGTCTTGGCGCAGGCCGTCGCGGCGGGACCGGGCCGCCGTCGGGGCCGCGCTCGACCGGCTCGGCATCGGCGACCTCGCCGGACGTCAGCTGGGCGAGCTGTCGGGCGGGCAGCGGCAGCGCACGCTGATCGCGCAGGGACTTGCCCAGGAGTCCGACCTGCTGCTCCTCGACGAGCCGACCACGGGCCTCGATCCGGAGGCCCGCGACCGGATCGGGTCACTGCTCACGGCCCTCGCGGACGAGGGGGTGACCGTCGTCCAGGCAACCCACGACCTCGACGCCGCACGCGCGGCGGACGTCTGCCTGCTGCTGCGCGACGGCCACCTGGCAGGGCAGGGCCCACCCGACGAGGTGCTCACGGAGTCGGCGCTGGCTCGGGTCTGGCAGCCTGTCTGACGTCGGAGGCGCGACTCATTGCCAAGTGCGCCCGAACACCCCCGTACACCTACGAGTTCTCTTCGAAACGGCGCCGCGTCGCAGCGTCCGCCGGCAGGAACGTCTCCAGGTGCAGACCCTCCAGGGCCGCGTCGGCGGGTGTGGTCAGCTGGGCGGAAGTGCTGAAGAAGCGCAGCGGGTCGGCGTCCGGCACGGTGAGTTCCAGGGTGAGGACGGGGTTGCCGGTGGGGGCGGTGCGGGGCACCGTCGCGAGGTGGTGCGCGGTCTCCTCGGCGAGTGCGAAGTGGCGTGGGTCGTGGGTGCGTTCGGCGCGGTGGATCAGCTGGTGGTGCAGGTGGGAGGCCCACTGTGTGAAGTTGCGGATCCGCGGGGCCAGACCCTGTTCGTGGACGCACAGCCGGATGACGTTGATCGGGGGTTCGAGGAGCTGGGGCGCACACCCTTCGAGCAGCGCGGCCACGCCCTCGTTGGCGTCGACGACGTCCCAGTAGGTGTCCAACAGCAGTGCCGGGTACGGCATATGGGCGTCGAGGAGTCCCCGCAGCCCGTCCATGACGACGGCGAGCGAGGCGTCCGCCAGGTCCCGGTCCCGGTAGTGCGGCGCGTAGCCGCCGGCGAGGAGCAGCTGGTTGCGGGAGCGCAGTGGGACGTCGAGGTGGTCGGCCAGGTGCAGGATCATCTCGGGCGTCGGGTGCGCCCTGCCGGTCTCCACGCGGCTGAGGTGCCGGGTGGAGACGGCGGAGCGGTTGGACAGCTCCTGCTGGCTGAAGCGGCGCCGTTCGCGCCAGTCGCGCAGCAGCGGGCCGACGGTGCGGGCGTCCACGGAGGTGGTCATGACGGCAGCGTACGGCGGCGGGGCACGCGCTCCATGACCTCTGAGGTCATGGAGCTTCAGTCGCCGCCCGGTCAGGGTGATGGCATCAGCATCAACACACCACGTGTCACCGGAGGTTCGACCATGAAGATCATGACCGCACACCACGCCGTCGACGCCTACCTCGCCACCTGGAACGCGCAGGGCGAGCAGCTCACGAAGCTCGTCGCCGAGCACTGGGCGCCCGGCGCCACGTACACCGATCCGCTGGCCGAGGTGGCGGGCCACGCGGCGCTCTCCGCGCTGATCGACGGGGTGCACCAGCAGTTCCCTGGCTGTGTGTTCACGCCGGTCGGTGAGGTGGACGCGCACCACCGGCAGCTGCGGTTCCAGTGGGGCCTCGGCCCCGAGGGAGCCGAGCCGCTGGTGATCGGCTTCGACGTCCTGGTGCTGGACGACGAGGGCCGGATCCTCGACGTCCGCGGCTTCCTGGACAAGGTGCCCGCGGCCTGACACGTACGCGGGCGGGCCGTAGATCGCCGGATCACGACACCACCCGTCCCACCACCGCCGCGGCCGCGCGCAGGCCTCCGCCGCGCAACTCGTCGGCGCTGCGCAGTTGACCCGCGCGGGTCCCGGCGGTCCGTGTCACCGAGACGACCCTGGCCCCGCGCAGCCAGAAGCTGGGCGGGCAGATCCTGGCGCCGGACGGGGCCCGCGAGCGGTTCGTGGGCCCGGACCTGTGGGGGACGGCGCCGCACGCCCGGTGAGCACGGCCCGCCGCTACGACTCCGCGTCCGCGGGCCGCACGTCCGCGGGCATCGCGTCCCCCGGGTTCACGACGCGCGCGAGGAACGAACGGGTGCGCTCATGGCGGGGGTTGGCAAGGACCTCGTCCGGGCTGCCCTCCTCGACGACCACGCCGCCGTCCATGAACACGACGCGGTCCGCGACCTCGCGGGCGAAGCCCATCTCGTGGGTGACGACCAGCATCGTCATGCCCTCGTCGGCGAGCGAGCGCATCACGCCGAGTACATCGCCCACGAGTTCCGGGTCGAGCGCGCTGGTCGGCTCGTCGAACAGCATCAGCTCGGGCCCCATCGACAGGGCGCGGGCGATGGCCACCCGCTGCTGCTGGCCGCCGGACAGCTGGGACGGGAAGCCGGCCTCCTTGTCGGCGAGGCCGACGCGTTCGAGGTTCGCGCGCGCCGTCCGCTCCGCCTCGGCCCGGTCGCGGCCGAGGACCCGGCGCTGCGCGATGGTGAGGTTCTCCAGGACGTTCAGGTGCGGGAAGAGGTTGAACTGCTGGAAGACCATGCCGATCCGACGGCGTACGCGGTCGATGTCGAGGTCCGGGTCCGTGAGGTCCGCGCCTGCCACCACCACCCGCCCGGACGTGGGCTCTTCCAGCAGGTTGGCGCAGCGCAGCAGGGTGGACTTGCCGGACCCTGAGGGGCCGATGACGCAGACCACCTCGCCCTGCGCGACGGTGAAGTCCACCCCGCGCAGCACTTCCAGGTCGCCGAAGGACTTGTGCAGTCCCTGGATCTCGATGGCCGCGGTCATGCCGGTGTCCTCGTCCTCGGTGCCGTTCGGTGCGTCCTTGGGTGCGTCCCTAGTGTCATGTGCCACGCCCCGCTCACCTGGCCTTCGCGTGCCGCGCCTCTAGGCGGCGCACCAGATAGCCCAGGGGGACGGTGACGAGCAGGTAGCACAGGCCCGCGACGAAGATGGGCGTGCTGTTGGCGGTCTCGCCCGCCAGGTCCCGGCCGAACTTGGTGAGTTCGCGGGTCTCCAGGGAGACGCCGAGGAAGAGGACCAGGGAGGAGTCCTTGAACAGCAGGACCAGTTCGTTGGTGAGCGGCGGCACGATGATGCGGAAGGCCTGCGGGATGACGATCGAGCGCATCGCCAGGGTCCGCGACATGCCGAGCGTGCGGGCGGCCTCCATCTGGCCGCGGGGCACGGCCTGGATGCCGGCCCTGATCGTCTCGGCCATGTACGCCGCGGCGACCAGGCCGAGCGCGATGGCCACCTGCCCGTAGACGCCGCCGGGAAGGGCGGTGCCGGGGAACGCGAGCGGCACGCCGACACCGATGAAGATGAAGATCAGCAGCGCGGGCAGGCCACGGAACAACTCGATGTAGATGGAGGCGAGCCACCGGTAGGGGGCCACCGACGACAGCCGCATCAGGGCGATGACCAGACCGAGCACGAGGCCGACGCCGAACCCGGTGAGGGTGTAGATCACCGTGTTGACCAGGGCGGTGGTGATCATCCCCGGGAACATCCGCCGGGCGACGGACGGGTCGAGGAACTGGTGCTGGAGCTGCCCCCAGTCGGCGAGCGTCGCGGCGAGCAGCACCGCGACAACGAGGACCGCGTACTGGACGGCGCGCGTGATCGTGCGCCTGCGGCGCGGGGACATGCGCTTGCGCGGTGGTGAGTCCCGTCCCGAACTCCCGTCCAGCGATGGTGCCTTGACGGTGCTCACTTCGTGGCCCCGTCCTTCGGCATCGGGCCGATCCACTGCTCGTAGAGCTTCTTGTACGTGCCGTCCTTCTTGGCCTGGCCGATCGCCTTATTGACCGCGGCGAGCAGCTTCGGGTTGCCGCCCTTCTTCACGGCGAAGCCGTACTCCTCGCCGGTGGGGACGGTGCCGAGGAGGACGAACTTGTCCTTGACCGCGGAGTCCTTCAGCCAGTTCTGGACGACCGGGTAGTCCTGGATGATGACGTCGACCTGGCCGGTGCGCAGCCCGTTGAGCTCGGCGTCGGAGCTCTCGAAGGACTGCGAGTCGATGCCCTTCTTGTGCGCCAGGTCCTCACCGGTGGTCGCGGCCTGGGAGCCCAGCTTCAGCTTGCTGCCCTTGATGTCGTCGATGCTCTTCGCGTCGACTCCCTTGCGGGCGAGCAGCGCCTGGTCGGCGTCGAAGTAGGGGTCGGAGAAGTCGAGGTTCTTCTTGCGCTCGGCGGTGATGGTCATGCCCGCCGCGGCGACGTCGCACAGGCCCGCGTTGAGGTCGGCCCCGGTCTTGATGGTCTCGAAGGACTTGTCGATGATGTCCTGCTTCACCCCGAGCTCCTTGGCCACGAGGTCCATCAGGGAGACGTCGAAGCCGACGACCTTGCCGTTCTTCTCCGACTGGAAGGGCGCGTACGGCAGGTGTGTGCAGGTGGTCAGCTTGCCCTTGTGGACCAGCTTCACCCCGCTCTCGGTCGTCGTGACATCGGCGCTCTTGCTGCACGAGGTCGTCAGGGCCACGAGGCAGGCCGCGACGGCGAGCGGGACACAGCGGCGGGCGAGGCGTGCGGTTGAAGTCACGGGGCTTCCCTGGGACTTGGAGGGGCGGGCGGTGCCCGGCACGGGCGGCCGAGAGCACGTCGGCCCGGGGTGCGGGACCGGCACTGACCTCGGAAAACATGAGGTTCGGACACACTGACGCACGGGCGCGGCAGGGTCCACATCACGTTTCTTTGCCCACCCCAAGAAATGCTTACCGATCTTGACTTGCGGGATGAACTCCATAGCTTGTACGCATGTTTGACTCCCGGCACATCCAGACGTTCGCCGAGGTCGTGCGCACGGGCTCCTACGCGGCGACGGCGCGGGACCTCGGGTACACGCAGCCCGCCATCAGCCAGCAGATGAAGGCGCTCGAACGCGCCGCCGGCACGCCGCTGTTCGTCCGGGCGGGGCGCGGCCTGCGGCTCACGGACGCCGGGCAGGTGCTGGCCCGGCACGCCACGGGCATCCTCAGCTCCATCGAGACGGCGCACGGCCAGCTGAAGGCGATCACCCGCCTGGAGTCGGGGCGCGTCCGCGTCTGCGGCTTCCCCGCCGCGAACGCCGCCCTGCTCCCGGCGACCGTCGCCCACCTCGCCGCGGCCCACCCGGGCATCCGCGTCGAGCTCCTGGAGGAGGAGCCGCCCGACTCCCTGCGCGCGCTGCGCGAGGGGCGGTGCGATCTGGCGCTCGCCTTCGCACCGGAGCACACCGGTGACGGCGCGCACCACGACAGCGGGGAGGGGCTGGTCGAGACGGAGCTGCTCGACGATCCGCTGTTGGCACTGCTCCCGGCAGGCCACACCCTCGCCGGGAGCAGCCACGTGGAGCTCGGCCGGCTGGAGCGGGAGCGTTGGATAGCCGGGTGCGGGCGCTGCCGGGGGCATTTCGTCGCCGCCTGCGCGGCCGCGGGTTTCGCGCCGGACATCGCCTTCACCACCGACGACAGCCTCGCGGTGCGGGGGCTGGTGGCCGCCGGGGCGGGCATCGCGCTGGTGCCCGGCATGACGCTGTCACTCCTGCGGCACACCGAGGTCGTGGCCCGCCCGCTCGCACCGGCGGGCAGCCGCCGGGTGTCGGCCTTTGTGCCCGAGGGGCACGAGACGGCGCCGGTCACCGCGCTGATGCTGCGGACGCTGAGCGAGGCGGCGGCGGGCATGGAGCCGGCCATCGCTTAATTTGCCTTTCATATGCAACATTTATAGCCTGCGGCCATGCGGCTGACGCGATTCACGGATCTCGCCCTGCGCGTACTGATGCGCCTCGCGGTCGAGGAGGGCGAACTGCCCACCACCCGCGAGGTAGCGGGCGCCATGGAGGTGCCCTACACGCACACCGCGAAGGCCGTCGCCAAGCTCCAGCGGATGGGCCTCGTCGAGGCGCGGCGCGGCCGGGGCGGCGGGCTCGCACTCACCGGAGCCGGGCGGTCGGCCTCCATCGGCGCGCTCGTACGCGAGCTGGAGGGGCCGGGGGACGTCGTGGACTGCGAGGGGACGACACCCTGCCCCCTGCGTTCGGCCTGCCGCCTGCGCGGAGCGCTGCGCGAGGCACAGGAGGCGTTCTTCGCGTCGCTCGATCCACTCAGCCTCACCGACCTCGTCAAGGCGCCCACCGGCCCGCTACTGGTGGCCCTTTCACCCCCTCCCGGGACGGACTGACCCATCCACGTCCGCACAAGCGGGAGACACCCGCGCACTCAAATACGCATCTGAGAGTCAGATTAAGGAGTCCTGCCGATGCTCACCGACCAGTCGGCCACCGTCGTCCGCGCCACCCTCCCCGCCGTGGGCGCCGCCATCGAGGACATCACCGGCCTCTTCTACGAGAAGCTGTTCTCGGCCCACCCCGAGCTGCTGCGCGACCTGTTCAACCGCGGCAACCAGGCGGCCGGCACCCAGCGCCAGGCGCTCGCCGGTTCGATCGCCGCGTTCGCCGGGTACCTCGTGAACCACCCGGACGACCGGCCCGACGTGATGCTGGCCCGGATCGCGCACAAGCACGCCTCCCTCGGCGTGCGCGCCGAGCAGTACCCGGTCGTGCACCGGCACCTCTTCGAGGCCATCGCCGAGGTCCTCGGCGACGCGGTCACCCCGCAGGTCGCGGCGGCCTGGGACGAGGTGTACTGGCTGATGGCGAACGCCCTCATCACGATCGAGAAGCGCCTCTACGCGGAACAGGGCGCGGTCGACGGCGACGTCTGGCGCGAGTGGGAGGTGGTGTCCCGCGCCGAGGAGACGCCCGACGTCGCGTCCTTCCTGCTGCGCCCGGCCGACGGCGCCCCCGCGCCCGCGTTCAGGGCGGGCCAGTACGTGTCCGTGCAGGTCGAACTCCCGGACGGGGCACGGCAGATACGCCAGTACAGCCTGACCGGCGCGCCCGCCGCCTCGGGGCGTTCCATCGCGGTGAAGCGGGCCGACGGCGGCGAGGTGTCGACCCATCTGCACCGCCACGTCCACGAGGGCGACCGGCTGCGGGTCTCCGCGCCGTACGGCGACCTCGTCCTGAGCGCCGACGAGACACCTCTACTGCTCGCCTCCGCCGGCATCGGCTGCACTCCGATCCTCGCCATGCTGGAGGACCTGGCGGCCACCCGGCACGCGGGCCCGGTCACCGTCGTACACGCCGACCGCTCCCCCGGCACGCACGCGCTGCGCACCGAGCACGCGGCGCTCGCCGGGAAACTCGTCGAGGGGGCCGCCCACTTCTGGTACGAGGAGGGGGCTTTGGCCGGTGGGCGTACGGGGTTCGCCGATCTCGCGGAGGTGGCGGTCGCGCCGGGTACGCGCGCGTACCTGTGCGGGCCGTTGCCCTTCATGCGCGCGATGCGGGAGCAGTTGCTGGCCATGGGGGTGGCCGCGGCCGACATCCACTACGAGGTGTTCGGGCCGGACCTCTGGCTGGCCGCGGCGGCGTAGTGCCGGCCTTGGTTTTCGTGGCCATCCGAGCCGTGGACACGGCCTTCACCGGTGTGAACTCTTCTGAAAAGGTGTCTCGCTGAACGATCAGTTCAGTCTGCAACCACCATGCCGAGGAGTCGTCGCGATGAGCCGCCGCACATCCAGACAACGTGTCGCCACCCTGTCCGCCCTGGTGTGTCTGCTGGGTCTGACCGCCGCCGCGCCCGCCGCGCCGTCGGCCACCCAGCAGGCCGCCAAGAAGCAGCCGGCCAGCCTGCTGGACTCGGTCCCCAAGTCCGGTGTCCTGCGCGTGTGCACGACCGGCGACTACAAGCCGTTCACGTACAAGGACCCGAAGGACGGTTCGTACAGCGGCATCGACATCGACATGGCGAAGGAACTCGCGAAGAGCCTGGACGCCAAGACCCGGTGGGTGGACACCACATGGGCGAATCTGTCGAGCGACCTGGCGGCCGGGAAGTGCGACGTCGCCGTCGGCGGTGTCTCGATCACGCTGCCGCGCGCCCGCCAGGTGTACTTCAGCGAGCCGACCCGCGAGGACGGCAAGACGCCGATCGTGCGCTGCGCGGACAAGGACAAGTACCAGACGCTCAAGGACATCGACCAGGCCGGGACGACCGTCGTCGTCAACCCGGGTGGTACGAACGAGCAGTTCGCCCGCGCGAACATCAAGCAGGCCACCATCAAGCTCCACCCGGACAACCGCACGATCTTCGACGAGATCGTGGCGGGCCGGGCGGACGTGATGATGACCGACGCGAGCGAGACGCTCTACCAGTCCAAGCTCCACCCCGAGCTGTGCTCGGTCCACCCCGACAAGCCCTTCTCGTTCGCGGAGAAGGCGTACGCGACGCCGCGCGGCGACCGCGACTTCCACGAATACGTCGACCAGTTCGTGCACCTGACGACGCGCGACGGCACGTACAAGAATTACGAGTCGGAGTGGCTGAGCTGAGCCCTACAGCAGGGTGGGCGTGAGGTCGGGGCCCGCCCCGACCTCGTACGCGTCCTCGTCGAACGGGTACAGGGGGCGCTCCACCCGGTGGTGTCCCAGGCGCAGCAGGTCTTGGTCGACGCCGCCGGGGGTGAGCGCGAGCAGCCAGTCTGCGGCCATGTCGTGCAGCTCCGGCTCCAGGTAGCCGATCTTGACGACGACCACGTCGTACGTCCGCGGGTCGATGCCGAGGCCGCCCTCGGCCGGGCCGGTGAAGTCGGCGAGCGTGTGGAACGGCTTGCGGCGCTCCACGAGGATCACGGTGAGGCCGCCGACGCGGACGGCCGCCATGTCGACACCGCGGTCGTACGCCCCGCCCTCCGCGCGGTCCTTCTGGTCGGCCGCGCGCTGCAACGCCTCGACGGTGCCGGTGAGTTCGTAGGGACCGCCGTGGTTCGCGTCGACCTTGCCGCCGACGGAGAGCGTCACCTCGGCGCCCACCCCGGCCTCGAAGCAGCGGGCGACGGCGACCGGGTCGGTGATGCCGGGGTGCACGGCCGTGACCTTCCCGGTGCGGATCGCGTCGTTCTCCAGCAGCTTGCCCAGCATGTACGCGAGGTCGCCCGCGCCGCCCGCGGTCGGGTTGTCGCCGGAGTCGCTGATGAGGAAGGGCCGCTTGTCGGAGGCGACGGCCTTCTCGACGCACTCCTCGGCGCTGCCGGTCGGGCCGACGAAGAGGAAGTCCTTGCGGGCGTCCCAGTAGCGGCGGGCCAGCGACTCGGCTTCCTGCGCCGCCAGCTCGGCGTCCTCGCCGGTGACGACGATGGCCGCCTTGCAGCGCGGTTCGTCGGCCCAGGCGTAGCCGACCCACATCGCGGCGTCGAGGATGCCGTCCTTCTTCTCGATGTCGGCGAGCGAGGCGTAGAGGGACTTCGCGGGCTCCAGGCGGGTGCTGGTCTTCTCGCCGGGCAGCAGGACCGGGACCTGGACCCAGGCGCGGTGCGGGCGGGCGCCCTCGCGCAGGCAGTGCACGAGGTTGCGGGCGGCGCGTTCGCGGGTGTCCCAGGCGTCCTCGTGCGGGGCGAGGCGGTGCGCGGTGAGCAGGTCGATGGGCTCGGCGAAGCGGCGCGAGACGTTGCCGTGCAGGTCCATGCCGGTGGAGATCATCGGGCGGCCCCGGGCCGGGTCGTCCGGGGTGCCGTTGTGGTCGAGCGCCGCGCGGACCGCCTCGGTGAGGTCGCCCTCGGCGTCGGTGAGGCCGATGACGCTCATGGCGCCGTGGATGTCGTAGACGAGACCGTCGAGCGGGCCCGCCTCCCGTATGCGGGTGACGAGTTCGTCCTTGAGGATCAGGTACGACTCGGCCTCCACCGGGCCGCCGGGCAGCGAGGTCGCGTGCAGCAGCGGCACCCACTCGACCGTGTCGGCGAGGTCCGAGTCTCCTTGCGTCCACGTGTAGCGGTCGAGGAGGTCCTGGCCGCGCGTCTGCCGGAAGTCGTCGGCGGTGGAGCGGTGCGGGCAGAACGTGGAGGACTCGATGCCGATGCCGCCGATGCCGATGCGCAGGCGGCGGCCGGTGATCGGGGTGGTGCTCGTCATGCGTGGACGCTCTCTTCCTTCAGGGCGGTGGCGGTGGACGACAGGTTCTGGTGCAGCGCGGTGAGGCCCGCGCCGAGCAGGCCCGCGTCGCGGCCCGCGGCCGTCGTGGTGATCTCCAGGTCTGCCGTGGCGAGCGGCAGGCAGCGCTCGTAGAGCACGCCGCGAACGGCGGCCACGAGGGGTTCGGCGGTGGCGAGGACGCCGCCGATGGCGACGGCCCGCGGGTTGAAGAAGTTCACGACGACGGAGAGCACGGTGCCGATGTGCCGTCCGGCGGCGCGTACGAGGGTGGTGGCGACGGGGTCGCCGTCGGCGACGAGCTGGAGCAGCTCGGTGGTGTTCGCCACGTCGACGCCTCGCGCCGCGAGTTCGCGGATGAGGGCGGCGCCGCTCGCGACGGTCTCCAGGCAGCCGATGTTCCCGCAGGAGCAGGGCCGCTCACCGGCCTCCTCGACGCGGACGTGGCTGATGTCGCCGGCGCTTCCGTTGGCTCCGTCGTGCGGCCTGCCCGCGACGATGACGCCGCTGCCGATGCCGCGTCCCGCCTTCACGACGACGATGTGGTCGAGCTCGGGCCGGGAGGTGCGGTGCTCGCCGACCGCCATCATCGTGGCGTCGTTGGCGACGGTCACCGGCATGCCGAGCCGCTCGGCGAGGACGTCGCGCAGCGGGTAGCGGTGCCAGCCCGGCATCCGCGAGGGGCTCAGCACACGGCCGTCCGCCGGGTCGACGGGGCCCGGGAAGGAGACGCCGAGAGCGCGCACGGTCCGCCCCGACTCCCGCTGCTTCTCGGCGAGCCGGGCCACCTGGGCGCAGAGCCAGTCGACGGCGGACTCGGGTCCCGCGGTGATGTCGTGCGGCAGGTCGACGGCGTCGTGCACGGCCGCGCCGAGGTCGACGGCGCCGAGCCGCGCGTGCCGGCTGCCGAGGTCGGCGGCGAGCGCGACGCCGCCCTGCGCCTTGACCCGCAGCAGCCGGGGCCTGCGTCCGCCGCGCGAGGCGCCCTCGCCGGACTCGGTGAGCACGCCCTGGGCCACCAGCTCCTGCACGCGCAGCGAGACGGTGGAGGGCGCGAGGCCCAGTTCCCTGACGAGGTCGGCGCGGGAGGAGGCGGCTCCGGACGAGACGAGCCGGAGTATGTGCCGGGCCGAACCCGGCTCGCCTTCGTTCGCGGTGTCCGTCATCCGGTCCCCCTGGGGTCGTGCTCCGATGCGTACTTACTTCGAGGTGTACTTACTTCGATGAGTTCGTTCGATGCTGGACCGAACAGTAACCATCAGCGAACCAAGTTCGCCAGCCCCCGGGGTTTTTGGATTACTTTCCGAATGAACCTATTGACTTGCTTCGAACGGTCGACTTAGCGTTCGGGCGCCCCTCGTCGAATCTTCACACGGGGCCGGATCCCGTCCCCTTGGAGGCCCTTCGGCATGCGTTCCCTCAGGTCAAAGGCGTCCGCGGCGCTCGCCCTAGCGGCGGCGCTCGTGGCGCTCACCGGCTGTACGCACGAAGCCGGCAGCATCGCCATGGGCCGCACGGGCGGCACTCCCGTCGAGGGCGGCACGGCCACCATGGCCCTGCCGCCCGCCGCGACCCCGAACTGGATCTTCCCGATCGGCGCCCCCGGCTACGGCGCCTCCTACAACTACGCGATCCTGAGCCAGCTCTTCACCCCCGTGTACGACGCCGTGCAGGACAAGGGCGAACTGGTCACCCACGGCCCGAGCACGCTGGGCCTTGAGCCGAAGTACAGCGACGGCAACAAGACGGTCACCGTGCCGCTGCGCAAGAGCCTCACGTGGTCCGACGGAAACGAAGTGACCTCGCGCGACGTCGAGTTCTGGTTCAACCTCGTCAAGGCGAACAAAGCCGACTGGGGCAGCTACTCGGTCGGCACCATGCCGGACAACGTGAAGAAGTTCGAGGTCGTCGACGACCACACGGTGCGGCTCCATCTGGACCGGGCGTACAACCCGGACTGGTTCACGGCGAACCAGCTCTCCCTCATGCGCGCCATGCCCCAGCACGCCTGGGACGCCACGAAGGACGGCGGCGAGATCGGCGATCACGACCGCACCACGAAGGGCGCCAAGGCCGTCTTCGCCCGGCTCACCCAGCACGCCAAGAGCCTCGGCTCGTACGGCAGCGACCCGCTGTGGAAGACCGTCAACGGGCCCTGGAAGCTGGCCGGCTGGCAGGACAACGGGCAGGTGACACTCGTCCCGAACGAGAAGTACACGGGTCCGAAGTCGGAGCGCCCGCACCTCGACAAGGTCGTCTTCAAGCCGTTCACCACCGCCGACTCCGAGTACAACGTGCTGCGCTCCGGTGGCGTCGACTACGGCTACATCCCGCCCTCGGTGATGGCGCAGAAGGAGAAGTTCGAGGACAAGGGGTACCGCGTCGACCCGTGGGAGGGCTGGGCGGCCACCTACATCGTCTACAACTTCAACTCCACGCACGCGGGCCCGGAGATGAACCAGCTCTACATCCGGCAGGCGATGCAGCATCTCGTCGACCAGAAGGCGATGAGCAAGGTCATCTGGCAGGGCAGCGCGACCTCGACGCTCGGCCCGGTCCCGGTCACGCCGAAGAGCCAGTACCTGTCGAAGGAGATGGCGCACAACCAGTACCCGTTCTCCGTCTCCAAGGCCAGGTCGCTGCTGTCGGCGCACGGCTGGAAGACGGTCGACGGCACGGCGCGCTGCGTACGGCCCGGCACGGCTGACGACGAGTGCGGCAAGGGCATCGGGAAGAACGACCCGCTGGAGCTGACCCTGCTCTCGCAGTCCGGGTCGACCGAGACGACGAACATGATGCAGGAGCTCAAGTCCTCGCTCAGCAAGGCCGGCATCGACCTCAGCGTGCGTCAGCAGCCGCTCAACTCCGTGCTCGGCAACTCCGTCCCCTGCAAGGCGAAGGACCCCGGCTGCACCTGGGACATGTCCTTCTTCGGCACGGCGGGCAGCTGGTACTACCCGCTCAACCCGAGTGGCGAGCAGCTCTTCTCCACCGGAGCCTCCTCCAACTTCGGCAACTACAGCGACAAGAAGGCCGACAGCCTCATCCGCGCCGTGCAGTACGCGCCCGACATGAAGGCCGTCCATGAGTACGGCGAGTACCTGGCGGAGCAGCTGCCGGTGATGTGGATGCCGAACCCCGCGTACCAGGTGTCGGTGATCCGCAACGATCTGCGCGGCGTCGAGCAGAACCCGACCGTGACGTTCGCACCGTCGCACTGGTACTACGTCAAGAAGGGAGCCGAGAAGTGACCGGCTTTCTGGTCAAGCGTTTCCTTCAGGCGCTCGTCGTCCTGTTCCTCGTCTCGATCATCGTGTTCACCCTGCTGCACCTGCTGCCGGGCGGCCCCGCGCGCGCGATCCTCGGCCCCAAGGGGACGCCGCAGCAGATCGAGCACTTCAACCACGTGCAGGGCTACGACCGTTCGCTGCCGACGCAGTACCTGATGTACATGAAGCGCCTGGTGACGGGCGACCTCGGCGAGTCGTACAAGCTCAACTCGCCGGTGCTCGACCTGCTCACCCAGCGCCTGCCGAAGACGCTCCTGCTCACCCTCATGTCGACGGTGCTCGCGGTGATCATCGCGGTGCCGCTCGGCCTGCTCCAGGCGGTGCGGCGCGGCAAGGCGTCCGACTACGCGCTGACCGGTCTCGCGTTCCTGATGTACGCGACGCCCGTGTTCTTCCTCGGCCTCATCATGATCATCCTGTTCGCGCAGGTGCTGCCGATCTTCCCCGCGGAGGCCCCGCAGGGCGAGACGATCGGCCAACTGCTCGGCGACATACCGGGGTTGATCCTTCCGGTCGTGACGATGGCCTTCGGCATCGTGGCCATGTTCAGCCGGTACATGCGCTCGGCGGTCCTCGACAACCTCACCGAGGAATACGTGCGCACGGCCATGGCGAAGGGCCAGTCGAGCCGCCGGATCATGGTCAAGCACGTGCTGCGCAACGCCCTGATCCCGCTCGCCACCCTCCTCGGCCTGTATCTGCCGACCCTGTTCAGCGGCGCCCTCGTCGTCGAGTCGATGTTCAACTACCCCGGCATGGGGCTGCTGTTCTGGAACGCCGCGCAGGGCTCGGACTTCCCCGTCCTCCTCGGCGTGACCCTCGTCGTCGGCATCGCGACCGTCCTCGGCTCGCTGCTCACCGACATCCTGTACGCCGTCCTCGACCCGCGGATCCGGAGCGTGTCATGACCACCGCTGTGACGACCTCTGCCATACCCGGGCAGGAGGAGACCGCGCAGGCCACGCCCTCGCTCGCCCGCCGCACCCTGCGCGTGTTCACGGGCAACAAGCTGGCGCTGGGCGGCGTCATCCTGCTCGCACTACTCCTGGCCTTCTGCTACCTGGGCCCACTGGTCCACCCGACGGAGCAGATCCACACGGACCTGTCCCAGGCGAACCTCGCGCCGGGCACGTCCGGTCACCTCCTGGGCACCACCGACCTCGGCTACGACATGGTGGGCCGGCTCATGGTCGCGGGGCAGACGTCCCTCGAGATCGGCCTGGCGGCAGGCCTGCTGGCGACCCTGTTCGGCACCGTGTACGGCGCCGTCGCCGGGTACTTCGGCGGCTGGGTCGACGCGGCGATGATGCGGATCACCGACGCCGCGCTCGCCATTCCGGCGATGTTCCTCCTCGTGGTCGTGGCCGCGATCATCACGCCCAGCAAGGGCATCCTGATCCTCATCATCGCGGGCGTCGCCTGGCTCTCCCCCGCCCGCCTGGTGCGCGGCGAGGCGCTGTCGCTGCGCAACCGGGAGTACGTACAGGCGATGCGGATGATGGGCGGTGGCGGCGCGCGTGCGGTCTTCAAGCACATCGTCCCGAACGCCATCGGCACGGTCATCGTCAACTGCACGTTCCAGATCGCCGACGCCATCCTCTACGTCAGCTACCTGGCCTTCCTCGGCCTGTCGATCCCGCCGCCGTCCGCCGACTGGGGCTCGATGCTGTCCGCCGGCATCACCTACACGCAGAACGGCTACTGGTGGCTGATCTTCCCGCCGGGCATCGCGATCGTCCTGGTCGTCGCCGCGTTCAACTTCATCGGCGACGGACTGCGCGACGCGTTCGAAGTACGGCTGCGCAAGTGACGTACGAACCAAGGGATTTGACCGGCGAGAAGGGCCGCACCACGACCATGACGACTCCCCTGCTCCGCATCGAGGACCTCCGCGTCGACATCTCCACGCGCGACCGTACGGTGCACGCCCTCGACGGCGTCTCCCTCGAACTCGCGCCCGGGGAAGCCCTGGGCATCGTCGGCGAGTCCGGCTGCGGAAAGACCATGACAGCGCTCAGCGTCCTCGGCCTGCTGCCGCCCGGCGGCGAGGTGACCGGCGGACGCGTCATGTTCGAAGGACAGGACCTGGCGGCGGCGCCCGCGCCGGTCCTCCAGGACGTGCGCGGCAACACCATCGGCATGGTGTTCCAGGACCCGCTGACCTCCCTGAACCCGACGATGACGATCGGCGCGCAGGTCGCCGAGCCGCTCCTGCTGCACCGGGACGTGTCCAGGAAGGAGGCGTGGGCGCGCGCCGAGGAAACGCTGCGCCTCGTCGGCATGCCGCAGCCGGCCGAGCGGATGAAGGCGTATCCGCACCAGCTGTCCGGCGGCATGCGCCAGCGCGTCGCCATCGCCATGGCGCTGGTCTGCGAGCCGAAGCTGCTGATCGCGGACGAGCCCACGACGGCACTCGACGTGACGACGCAGCACCAGATCCTGGAGCTCATCGACGGCCTGCGCGAGCGGCTCGGCATGGCGATGATCCTGGTCACGCACGACCTCGGCGTCATCGCGAACCGGGTCGACAAGGTGGCCGTGATGTACGCGGGCCAGGTGGCGGAACAGTCCGATGTACGCGGCCTGTTCGCCCGCCCCCGGCACCGCTACACGGAGGCGCTGTTCGCGGCGCTGCCCGAGCGCGCGGCGGACAACGAGACGGAACTGCACACCATCCCCGGACTGCCGCCGAGCCTGACCGTGCGGCCCACGGGGTGCCGGTTCGCGCCGCGCTGCCTGTTCGCGACGGACGACTGCCGGACGCTGGAGCCGTTCCTGGAGGAGGACGAGGCGCAGGGCGCGGACCACCGGTTCGCGTGCTTCCACCCAGTGCCACACGAGGCGGACGCCATCACACCGGACGAGGTGATCGCACCGGCCCCGCTCCCTTCCCCGTCGGCCCCCGGCGACGTCCTGGTCGAACTCGACACACTGGTCAAGGAGTTCCCGCTCAAGGGCGGCCCGTTCTCGCGCAGCAAGGGCACGGTCAGCGCGGTCGGCGGGGTGTCGCTGAGCATCCGCAAGGGCGAGACGTTCGGCATGGTCGGCGAGTCGGGCTGCGGCAAGACGACGCTCGGCCGGATCGTGGCGGGCCTGGAGGAGCCGACGGCGGGTTCCGTACGTTTCGGGGGCCGGGACCGCGCGTCGTTGTCGCGCTCCGAACGGCGGGCGCACCGCCGCGACGTCCAGCTGATGTTCCAGGACTCGACGGCGGCAATGGACCCGCGCATGCGGGTCGGCGAGATCCTGCGCGAGCCGCTCGTCATCCAGGGCGTCGGCGACAAGGCCGAGCAGGAGAAGCTGATCGGCGAACTCCTCGACGCGGTGGGCCTGCCGCGCGGCGCGGTGCACCGCTACCCGCACGAGTTCTCCGGCGGTCAGCGTCAACGCCTTGGCCTGGCACGGGCGTTGACGCTCTCCCCCGACCTGGTGGTGGCGGACGAACCGGTGTCGGCGCTCGACGTCTCGGTGCAGGCCCAGATCCTGAACCTGATGCGGGAGCTGCAACGCGAACGGGGCCTCACCTACCTCTTCATCTCGCACGACCTGGCGGTGGTCCGCTACCTCGCGGACACGGTCGGCGTGATGTACCTGGGCAAGCTGGTGGAGGTGGGCCCCGCCGAGCAGGTCTACACGCACCCGCTCCACCCCTACACGCGCGGCCTGCTCGACACGGTGAACGTGCCGGATCCGGAGGCGGCCACCGTCGGGACCCCGCTGACGGGCGAGACCCCGTCGGCGGCGAAGCCCCCGTCGGGCTGCCGGTTCCGCACGCGGTGCCCTGTCGCGCAGGACGTCTGCGCGACGACGGAGCCGCCGGTCTCGACGCCGGACTCGGCGGGCCACCAGGTGGCGTGCCACTTCCCACTGGCGGTGCCGACACCGGCCTGACCTGCGGCGACGGCTCATGCGGGGGCCATTGTCAGTGGCGGGGTGCAGACTGACCGATACCTGGAGACAACGACGTTTCGGAGGTTTCGGCATGACTGACGTACTGCTGGCAGTGGGCACCCGCAAGGGCCTCTTTCTGGGCCGCAAGCGCGATGGAGGCCCCTTCGAGTTCGACGAGAACCCGTACTTCAACGCGCAGGCGGTGTACTCGGTCGCCATCGACACCCGCGGGCAGCGACCACGGCTCCTCGCGGGCGGCGACAGCGCCCACTTCGGCCCGTCGGTCTTCCACTCGGACGACCTGGGCCGCACCTGGACCGAGCCGTCCAAGCCGGCCGTCAAGTTCCCTGAGTTCACCGGCACTTCGCTGGAGCGGGTGTGGCAGCTGCACCCCTCGGCCGCCGAACCCGACGTGGTGTACGCGGGCACGGAACCGGCGGCGCTGTACCGCTCGGAGGACCGTGGCGAGACGTTCGAGCTGTGCCGCCCGCTGTGGGAGCACCCCACGCGTTCGCAGTGGGTGCCGGGCGGGGGCGGAGAGGGCCTGCACACGATCCTGACGGACAAGCGGGATCCCCGCGCGGTGACGGTGGCCGTCTCCACGGCCGGGGTCTTCCGCACGACGGACGGCGGCGAGAGCTGGGCCCCAGCCAACTCCGGAGTGGCCGCGGTCTTCCTCCCCGACCCGAACCCCGAGTTCGGCCAGTGCGTGCACAAGGTGACGCGGGACGCCGCCGACCCCGACCGCCTCTATCTGCAGAACCACTGGGGCGTGTACCGCAGTGACGACGGCGGCGGAAAGTGGCTCGACATCGGCGAGGGCCTCCCCTCGACCTTCGGCTTCGCCGCGGCCGCGCACCCGCACCGCGGTGACACGGCGTACATCTTCCCCATCACCGCGGACATCGACCGCGTCCCGGCCGACCACCGCTGTCGCGTCTACCGCACCCAGGACGCCGGCACCACCTGGGAACCCCTCACCCACGGCCTCCCGGAGGGGGACCACTACGGCACGGTCCTGCGCGACGCCCTGTCCACGGACGACAACGACCCGGCGGGCGTCTACTTCGGCAACCGCAACGGCGAGGTGTACGCGTCGGCGGATGATGGCGACACGTGGAAGCGGGTGGCGTCGCATCTGCCGGATGTGTTGTGTGTGCGGGCGGCCGTTGTGGGGTGAGGCCGACCGGGGGTTGCGGTCGCGGGGCTCCGCCCCGGACCCCGCGCCTCAATCGCCGGCGGGGCTTTCATTGGTCGCCTGGGCCAGCAGGCGTTGCAGGTGCAGGCCCCTGTGCGCGTCCAGTTCACTGGACCGCCCCGCCCGCACCGCCTCCGCGAACTCGCGCCGCAGCACCGGCCAGCATTCCTCGTGGTCGATCTCGGCCGTGTCGTAGACCAACTCCGGGCCCGGGCCGAAGAGTTCGACGCGGGTGAGGGCGCGGTCGCGGGACACGCGGCCGGACAGCGATGCCTGGCTCACCGCGCCGTTCTCGTGTTCGCAGGTCAGCTCAAGCCAGCGGCGGGAGTCGCCCGTGGCGCGGATCGAAGCGATCGGGCCCACCGCCGCGTCGAGGAGGTCGAGGAGGTGCGGGCCGAGGTCGTAGAGGGCGCCGTGTTCCAGGCGCCAGGAGGTGGCGAAGTCGCCGCCCAGGAAGGCTCCGTGGAGGTAGCAGGAGCGGGCGCCCGTCACCTCGGTGCGGCGTGCCTGTTCGATGAAGCGGCGCGTCGTCGGGTGGTAGCGCTTCGTCAGGACGAGTTGGGAGACGACACCCGCCTCGTCGACGGCGTCCACGAGGCGTTCGGCCGATGGCAGGTCCAGCGCGAGAGGCTTCTCCAGAAGCAACGCCTTGCCCGCCTTCGCCGCCCTCGGCGCCAACTCCGCCTGCACGGATGGCGGTACGGCGAAGGCGACCGCCTCGCAGTGGTCGAGGAGTTCGTCGAAGCTCCCCGCCACCGCCGCGCCATAGGGTTCGGCCGTCGCGCGGGCCGCGTCCGTGCGGCGGGCCCAGACGGCGGTCAGCTCCGTCTCCGGGCCCGCGGCGAGCATGCGGGCGTGCATGGTGCGGGCCCAGGGACCGGCGCCGACGAGTGCGACCCGGACGGGGGCGTGGGGCCATGCGGCGTGCTCGGTCACGAGGCTCCTTCGGGGGCTTCGGGGGATTCGGCGAGCGCGCGCAGGCGGGCGTCCGCGTTCTCGGGTGCGTAGAGGACGTCGACGACCATCGCCGCCGCGCCGATCAGGCCCGCGTGGTCGCCGAGCCGGGAGGTGACGACGTCGAGGTGGGCGGTGGTGCGGGGCATCGCGCGCTGGTAGAGGAGTTCGCGTACGCCGGTGAGGAAGGGGATGCTCGCGAGGTCTCCGGCGAGCATCAGCACGCCGGGGTTGAGGAGGGTCACGACCGTGGCCAGGACCTCGCCTGCGCGCTGTCCCGCTTCGCGGGCGAGGCGGACGGCGTCGGGGTTCCCCTGTTCCAGGAGGGCCTTGACGTCGGCGCCGGTGGCGACCTCCATGCCCTGATGGGAGAGGTCCCTGGCGAGCGCCCGGCCGCTGGCCACCGCCGCCAGACAGCCGTAGGACCCGCACATGCACAGGGCGTCGGGCTTGTCGTGCAGCCGGATGTGGCCGATGTCGCCCGCGCCGCCGTCGACGCCGCGGAAGATCTCGTTGTTGACGACGACGCCCGCGCCGATGCCCGTGGACACCTTGATGAGGACGAAGGCGGCGCAGTCGGGGTGGCTCGCCTGGTGTTCGGCCAGTGCCATCAGGTTGGCGTCGTTGTCGACGAAGACGGGGATCGTCCGGCCGCCCGTCGTGTCCTCCATCGAGGCGCCGACGTGCTCGGCGTACGCCTCTCGCATTCGCTCCCTGATCGGGAAGCGGTCCCAGCCCGGCATGATCGGTGGCTGGACGACCTGCCCCGCGTCCCAGTCCACCGGGCCCGGCACCGACAGGCCGATGCCGCAGATCCGCTCGGCCGGGGTGCCGGACGTCGCGAGGAGGTCCGGGAAGCAGCGGGCAAGGCGGTCGAGCACCCGGTCGGGTCCGTCGCCGATGTCGAGGTCGACGGCCCGCTCCGCGAGGACCGTGCCGCCGAGGTCGAGCACGGCCACGCGCGCGTACCGGGTCTCCAGGTCCACCGCGAGGACGGCCGCGTGGCCGGGGTCGAAGGCGATGCGGTGCGAGGGCCGCCCGCCGGTGGACGTGCCGGTGTCCTGGCGCAGCCAGCCCGCCCGGTCGAGTTCGTCGAGGCGGAACCCCACCGTCGACCGGGACAGGCCTGTCGCGCGTTGCAGCTCGGCGCGGGTCGTGGCCCGGCCGCCGCGGATCAGCTGCAGCAGCCGCCCCGCGCTCGCCGGGCTTGGCGTACTCATCGTCGTCTTCCCCCTGTTCACCTGGGTCGTTCTCCCCGGTCAGCTCTTGTCCGCGCCGGCGGTGAGACCCTCGGTCAACAGGCGTTCCGCGGCGAAGAACAGGATTACCACGGGGATCGTCAGCACCACGGACCCGGCCATCAGCACCGTCTTGGACACCTCGATGCCGTTGGACAACTGGGCGAGGCCGAGCGACACCGTCCACTTGTCGGGGTCGGCGGCCAGGAAGAGGAGCGCGAAGAGGAATTCGTTCCACGCGATCATCAGCACGTAGAGGCCCGTCGCCATGAGCGAGGGCAGCGCCAGCGGGAGGATGACCTTCCGGACCGTCTGCAGACGGCTGCAGCCGTCGAGCGCCGCCGCCTCCTCGATCGAGACCGGGATGGTGACCAGGTAGTTCTTGAGCATGTAGATCGCGACCGGGACGGTCTGCGCCACGTACACGATCGCGAGTCCGAGGAGACTGGACGACAGGCCGATCTTCGCGAACATCACGAACAGCGGGACCGCGAGCAGCGTCGAAGGGAACATGTAGACCGCGAGGAACAGCGCGCTGACCTGGCGGTTTCCGAAGAACTTGAGGCGGCTGATGGCGTACGCGCCAGGGACTGCCGCGAGCAGGGTCAGGGCGACCGTGCCGAGGGAGACCAGGGCCGAATTGCGCAGGAGCTGGAGGAAGCCCTGGCCGCCGTCGTCGGTGGAGCGCAGCACCTCGGTGTACGTGTCGAGGGTGAACTGCTTGGCCGACACCCACAGGGAGCCGGGGTCGAGCAGCAGCGCGTCGATCGGCTTCACCGACAGCAGCAGCATGTAGTAGAAGGGCACGATCGTGATCAGCGCGAGGAACGCGATGACCACCCAGCGTGCGACGCCGAAGAACCGCTCCTCGAACCGGGCGCGTGTCATGGCCGGCCTGCGGCTACCGGTACCGGTGCTGGTCACGACTCCTCCTGGACCTTGTTGCCGAAGAACTTGAAGTACAGGCCCAGCAGGACCATGAGGGCGACGGCCAGGACGAGTGCCTGGGCGGCCGCGGCGCCGACGTCGTAGCGCGAGGTCAGGAAGTCGTAGACGCGCACGGCGGCGACGTCCGTGCCGGCGCCGCCGCCGGTCAGCAGGTAGACGTCGTCGAATTTGTTGAACGTCATGATGAAGCGCAGCACGCACAGCAGCGCGATCACGGGCATCAGCTGCGGCAGCATGACGTGCCGGAACTGCTGGGTGGGCGTGGCGCCGTCGACCTTCGCGGCTTCCTCCAGGCCGTCGGGTACCGCCTGGAGGCGGGCGAGGATGAAGAGGAAGGCGAAGGGGAAGTAGCGCCAGCACTCGAAGGCGATCACCGTGAGCAGGGCCAGCGGGATGTCGAAGTGCAGGCCGAGCAGGTGGACTTCGTAACTGCGTGTGGACAGGAACGCGATGGGGTCGTCCCAGCCGAAGAGCTTCTGGCCCCACTCGTTGACGATGCCGTACTGCGGGCTGAGCGCGACCTCCCACACGAACGCGACGGCGACGACCGGTGCCACGTACGGCAGCAGCATCGCGGCGCGCAGCAGGCCGCGCCCGCGGAAGGGCTTGCGCAGGGCGAGCGCGGCGATCAGGCCGAGGGCGACGGAGCCGAAGGTGGCGCCGACGGTGTAGATCAGCGTGGTGCCGAGGCTGGACCAGAAGCCGGCGGAGTCGAAGACCTGCGAGAAATTGCGCAGGCTCCAGTTGCCGAACAGGCCCATGTCCTGGATGTCGACGAGCTTGGCGCGCTGGAAGGCGAGCAGCACCGTCCACAGGATCGGCAGCACGACGACGACGAGGACGACGAGGAAGGTGGGGCTGACGAAGGCGAGGCCCGCGCGGTTGGTGCGGCGGCTCGCGGTCATGGGCTTACGGTCGCGGCGGCCGCCGGTCGGTGCGGGTGATCCGTCGGGCGGGTCGGTGCGCTGCTTCGCGCCGGGGGTGGTGGTAGTCATGGCGAGGCTTTCGACGAGAAGGTCACGAGGGAGGGCAGGGCGGAGGCGGCCGCTACTGCAGGGACTTCTTCAGGGCGGCGACCTCTTCCTCGGCCTCGCGCGAGGCCTCGCGGGGTGAGGTCTGGCCCGCGGTCATGGAGCCGATGGCCTTCGGTACCGGCAGTTCGCCGTTGGTGGCGCCGACCAGTGCGCCTTCGCCCTGCTCGATGCCCCAGCGGCGCAGGTCGCCGATGCCGCCTGCCAGTTGGTCGAGGACCTGCGGCGAGTAGACCTCGTCGAGGGGCTTGCGCTCGCCGACGCCGATCTTGCTGTGCCGCCAGGCGGCCATGTACTTCTCGGGCTCGTCGGCGGTGCCCCGGCGGACCGGGATCTTGCCCTCGGGGGCCTGTCCGAACCAGGACTCGTAGCCGCTGCCCATCATGTACTCGATGAACTGGCGGGAGGCGTCCGTCTCGGCGGTCTTGGTGGTGACCCAGGAGGTGATCTCGCCGAACTGTGCGGCCTTGTCGCCCTCGGCGCCCTTGAGCGCGGTGACGATGCCGGTGTTGTCGGCGAGGAACTGCTTGTCCTTGCCGCCGCACTGCGGGCAGCTGGGCAGGGCGTCCTTGCGCAGGCCCGCCAGCTCGTCGAGGAGGAACGAGGACCAGATCATCATCGACGAGCGGCCCGCGAAGTAGGTGGCGCGCGTCGAGTCGACGGTCTGGGTGCCGGGGGCTCCGTACTCGCGCGCCAGCTGGTCGTAGGTGTCGAACGCCTTGACGCAACTCGGGGAGCCGAGGGTGACCTTGCCGTGGTCGTCGACCAGCTGGCAGTTGTTGGCGAGCGCGAGGCTCTCGAAGCTCTGCGAGGTGAAGACGTCCGAGGGGTCGGTGGCGGCGGAGACGCCGTCGTGCCCCTTGGTGGTGAGCTTCTTGGCGGCCTTGACGAGCTTGCTGTACGTGTCGGGCTTGTCGAGGCCCGCCTTGGCGAAGTCGTCCTTGCGGTAGACGAGGAGCTGGAGCCAGGCGTCGGAGGGGACGCCGAGGTTGACCTTGCCGTCGCTGGTGAGCTTGAGGGCGTTCTTGTCGAACGTTCCCCGGCCCAGCTTCTTGACGATCTGCCGGGGTATGTCCGTGTTGAGCAGACCGTTGCTGTACATCTGCCAGGTCTGACCCATGGGGGCGGCGCCGATCACGTCGGGCAGCCGTCCCGAGGCCGCCGCGGACATGATGAGTTGGGGCATCTGCCCCTCGTCGACCCCGACGAGATGGACCTTGACGCCGGTCTTCTTCTCGAAGCCGTCGATGATCTTCTGCGTCGCCGCGACGCGGTCCGGGAGGTTCTCCTGGGACCACACGGTGATCTCACGGTCGGGTTTCCCCGGCCCGGTGCTGCTGGAGCAGCCGGTGAGCAGCCCTATCCCCAAGGCTGCCGTGGCGCCGACCGCGATCGCCCTCGACCGCCGCGTCCTGGTG
Organism: Streptomyces sp. NPDC002795; assembly: GCF_042888725.1. Classification (NCBI taxonomy): domain Bacteria; kingdom Bacillati; phylum Actinomycetota; class Actinomycetes; order Kitasatosporales; family Streptomycetaceae; genus Streptomyces; species Streptomyces sp. NPDC002795. The sequence goes on along the minus strand of NZ_JBIAQB010000003.1, from coordinate 328,916 downwards.
CGCATTGCCCGTCCTCATCGCCGACTTACGTCTATCAAGGACGCATCTCAGCACTACTTTTGCCTGTTGACAAGACATAAGTTGCGGATATTGTCGACCCAACCAGCAGGCACACCACCCTTTTCGGAGTCGTCCGTGGAACGCGTCGTTCAATTCACAGGTCCCCGCCAGGTGGAGGTGGCCGAGCACGAGAGCCTGGAGCTCCCGCCGGGCCACCTGCGCGTCCACACCCGCTATTCGGGCATTTCGGCCGGCACGGAGCTGACCGCCTACCGCGGCACGAACCCCTACCTGACCCGGACCTGGGACGCCGAGGCCCGGCTGTTCCGCGACGACGAGGCCGGCATCTCGTACCCGGTCGTCGGCTGGGGCTACTCCGAGGTGGGCGAAGTCGCCGAGGTCTCCCCCGAGTTGGTGGGAACGCCCGGCATGCCCGAGGTCGGCGATCTCGTGTGGGGCATCTGGGGTCACCGCAGCGAGGGCATCGTCCCGGCCGAGCGCATGATCGGCCACACCCTCCCGGCGGGCCTCGAACCACTGGCGGGCGCCTTCGCCCGGGTCGGCGCCATCGCGTACAACGCGATCCTGGCCGGCGGCATCAACCTCGGCGAGGACGTCGCCGTGTTCGGCCAGGGCGTCATCGGCCTGATCGCCACCCGCCTCGCCCAGCTCAGCGGCGCCCGCGTCACCGCGGTCGACGCGATGGACGCCCGACTGGAATCGGCGAAGAAGTACGGCGCCCACGCCACGCTCAACGCCCGCACGGACGCCGTCGCCGAACGTATCCGCGAGGCCACCGGGGGCCGCGGCACCGACCTCGCCATCGAGATCAGCGGCGTCTACCCGGCGTTGCACCAGGCCGTGCGCTCGGTGACCGTCGGCGGCCGCGTCGTCGCCTCCGGCTTCTACCAGGGCGACGGCATGGGCCTGCGGCTCGGCGACGAGTTCCACCACAACCGCGTGGAGATCGTCTGCTCGCAGATCGGCGGAGTACCGGCCCCACTGTCCGGCCGCTGGAGCGTGGAGCGCCTCCAGCAGACGTTCCTGCGGCTCGTCGCCGAGGGACAGGTGGACGTGCAGTCCCTCGTCAGCCATGTGGTCCCGGTCGCGGACGCCGCCGACGCCTACGTTCTGCTCGACGAGCGACCCGCGGACGCCCTCCAGGTCGTCCTGGCATTCTGAGAAGTTTCGAGACGGCCCCAGAAAGGCCTGAGAGGTACCCAGAGAACATGCTGAAGATCGCTGCCCAGGAACAGCTGCTGCCCGGCGAGAGCCTCCAGCACAAGTGGGAGTTCGCGCAGGGCGCCGGGTACGACGCCATCGAGCTGCGCGCCAAGGGCGACCTGCACTTCGCCTCCCGGCTCCCCGAGCTGAAGCAGGCGCTCAAGGACGGCGTGGTCATGCCGACCGTGTGCGTCGAGATGCTGCACTTCTTCGGCGCCTTCGACGACGAACTGCGCCGCGACGCGATCGTCCAGATGAAGTCGCAGCTGTCCGTCATCGCGGAGCTCGGCGGGCTCGGCGCGCAGACCCCGGCCTCTTACGGGATGTTCTCGCGCAGGCTCCCCCCGTTCGAGCCGCCGCGCTCCGAGGAGCGGGACCGCGAGATCCTGCTCGAAGGGCTCACCGAACTCGGCGAGCACGCCTCCGCCGAGGGCGTCACGCTCTACCTCGAACCTCTCAACCGGTACGAGGACCACATGGTCAACCGCCTTGAGCAGGCCGCCGATCTGATCAAGGAGGTCGGTCTGGACGCGGTCCGGATCGGCATCGACAGCTACCACATGAACATCGAGGAGACCGACCCCGCGCAGGCGATCCTCGCCCACGCCCCCTACATCGGGCACGCCCAGGTGTCGGACTCCAACCGCTTCCAGCCGGGCGCGGGACACCTCGACTGGCAGGCGTGGCTCGGCGCCCTGCACACCGCCGGCTACGAGGGCTACCTCGCGGCCGAGTGCCGGCTGACCGGCGACCCGGCCGAGGCGGTCCGCGCCGTGCCCGCGTTCCTCAAGGGGTCCGGCGCGTGACCGCTCTCCTCGACAGGCCCGCCCGCACCGCCGCCGCGGACCTGACCCTGCGGCGCGGTGCGGGCCGGGTCCTCCTCGACAACTGGGTGGGCACGAGCACCGTGCCGTCCCGAACTCTCTATCCGCACCAATGGAGTTGGGACTCCGCGTTCATCGCGATCGGCCTGCGGCACCTGTCCGCGCGCCGGGCGCAGCGCGAGCTGGAGTCGCTGCTCGGGGCACAGTGGGGCGACGGACGTGTCCCACACATCGTGTTCAACGCGGCGGTGCCGAACGGGGCGTACTTCCCGAGCCCCGACTTCTGGCGCTCGTCCACGGCGGGCGCGGGAGTGGGCGCGCCGGTCGCGCCCGAGACGTCCGGCATCGTCCAGCCGCCCGTGCACGCGCTGGCCGCCCTGCTCGTGCACCGGGCCGACCCGGCCGAGTCGCGGCGCCGCGGCTTCCTGCCCCGGGTGTATCCGCGGCTCGTGGCCTGGCACCGCTACCTGCTCGACCGGCGTGATCTGGGCGGCGGCGGCCTCGCGGCGATCGTGCACCCGTGGGAGCCCGGCATGGACAACAGCCCTTGCTGGGACGCTCCGTTGGCCCGCATCACTCCGGCCGACCCCGGCAGCTACCGGCGCGCCGACCTCGACCACGGCCACCCGGCGGACCGCCCCACGGACCTCGACTACGGCCGCTATGTGCGGCTCGCCGTCGACTACCGCGACGCGGGGTACGACGACCGTGCTGCCGCGCATCCGTTCCGGCTCGAAGACCCGTGCGTGAACGCCCTGTTGATCGCGAGCGAGCTGGCGCTCGCCGAGATCGCGGGCTGTGTGGGCGGCGACGCGTCCGCCCACGAGGCACGGGCCGCGCGGCTCACCGACGCGCTCGTGACGCGCCTGTGGGACGACGAAGCGGGCCTGTTCCGGGCGCGTGACCTGGTCGACGACACGTTCGTGCCGGCGCGCAGTGTGGCGGGGCTCGTTCCGCTGCTGGCGCCCGGTCTGCCCGACGCCGTCGTGGACCGCCTCGTGTCGACGCTCGAAGGACCGGCCTTCCATGCCGACTCCACTGCCCTCGTGCCGAGTTACGACCTGACGGGCCCGGCCTTCGACCCGACCCGGTACTGGCGGGGCCCCGCCTGGTTCAACACCGCGTGGCTCATCGAGCGCGGCCTTCGTACCCACGGCCGGCACCTCCGCGCCGACCGTATCCGCGCCGCGTTCCTCGACACGGCGGGCGCGTCCGGCTTCGCGGAGTACGTCGACCCGACCACGGGCGCGGCGCGCGGCGCCCGCTCGTTCTCGTGGACGGCGGCGCTCGCCCTTGACCTGCTGAACTCCGAGGAGGCAGCCCGATGAGCGGCGCCACCCCACGCGTCCAGCTCGTGCGCGACGCCACGTTCGCGCACATCGACCCGGACGGTGGTGTCACCGGTACGCGCGGGGCGACGCCCGACGGGTTGTTCGTGCGCGACGCCCGGCACCTGAGCCGCTGGCAGCTCACCGTCGACGGCAGCGCGCCGGTCGTGCTCTCCCCCGTCGGGCCAGCCGGCGAGTGCGTACTCACCCCGGAGGGGACCCGCGACGCGCCGCCCGCGTACACCGTGTTCCGTCAACAGGCCGTCGCGGCGGGCGAGTTCACGGACACGTTGCAGCTGGTCAGCAACAGCCCGGACCCGCTCGTCGCCGAGGTCGTCATCACCGCGGACGCCGACTTCGCCGACACCTTCGAGCTGCGCGCGGACGAGCGCGGCTACCCCAAGCCCGGCGCGGAGCGCACGGCTCACCACACGGACACGGGCGTCGAGTTCCACTACCGCAGGGCCGACTGGCACTCCCGCACCATCGTGTCCGCGGCCCCCGCGCCCGACTCCGTGCGCGGTGAGGGACCGTACGAGCTGGTGTGGCGGCTGAGCCTGGCGCCGCACGGCAGGGCCGAGCTGCGGCTGAGCGTCACGGCGCGCCCGCACGGCGGCCCACAGCTCGTGGCGGCCCCGGTGCGCGGCGGCGAGTCCGAACTCCCCGACGTATCGGGCGACTTGGACCGGGCATGCGCCCAAGGCCTTGCGGACCTCGACCTGTTGACGATCTCCGCGCCCGGCGTGGACGGCGAGCCCGTCAGCATCCCGGCGGCCGGTGTGCCGTGGTTCCTCACCCTCTTCAGCCGGGACTCGCTGCTCACCTCGTACTTCATGCTCCCCTACCGCCCCGCCCTCGCGGCCGGCACGCTGAGCGCGCTCGCCGCCACGCAGGGGCAGGAGTACGACGCGTTCCGCGGCGAGCAGCCCGGCCGCATCGTGCACGAGACACGGCGCGGCGAGCTCGCCCACTTCGGCCAGGTGCCGTACGGGCGTTACTACGGGACGATCGACGCGACGCCGCTGTTCCTGGTGCTGCTGCACGCCCACCACGAGACGACGAAGGACGCGGCGCTCGCCGCCCGCCTGGAGACGCACGCGCGCTCCGCCGTCGACTGGATGCTCGGCGACGGCGGCCTGCGCGAGCACGGATACCTCGTCTACGAGCCGGACCCGAACGGCCTCGTCAACCAGAACTGGAAGGACTCCGCCGGCGCCATCTGCTTCAAGGACGGCACCCAGGCGGACGGTCCCATCGCCGTGTCCGAGGCCCAGGGTTACGCCTACGACGCGCTGCGCCGCACGGCCCTCCTCGCCGCGGAGGTGTGGCAGGACGACGCGTACGCAAGGGAGTTGGACCGGCTCGCCGACGAACTCCGGGCGCGCTTCGCCCGCGACTTCTGGCTTGCCGATGACGACTTCCCGGCGCTCGCCCTCGACGGGGAGGGCCGCCAGGTCGACGCGCTCGCCTCGGACGCGGGACACCTGCTGTGGTCCGGCATCCTCGACGACGACCGCGCCCGACGCGTGGGCGAGCGACTCCTCGAGGCGGACTTCTTCTCCGGCTGGGCGATCCGTACGCTCGCGGCGGGCCAGCGGCCGTACCACCCGCTGTCGTACCACCGGGGCAGCGCCTGGCCGCACGACAACGCCGTCATCGCACTCGGCCTCGCCCGCCACGGGCTCGGCGACGAACTGCGCCGGATGGCGTCCGGCCTGATCGACGCGGCGGCCGGGCACGGGCACCGGCTTCCCGAGGTGCTCGGCGGCTACGCACGCACCGACGCCGCCCGCCCGGTCCCCTACCCGCACTCCTGCTCCCCGCAGGCGTGGGCGGCGGCGACGCCGTGGGCGTTGCGCACGGCCCTTACCACGGTGGGAGGTTGACCGCGGCCGGTTGAGTGGGGATGCGAGCGCGGCAGTAGGGTGACGCCCGTGGCACCACGACCTCTGCACGAAATCGTCGAAGCGGGCTGGGCGAAGGCCCTTGAGCCCGTGGCCGGGCAGATCTCCGCGATGGGGGAATTCCTCCGCGCGGAGATCGCCGCCGGGCGCACCTACCTCCCGGCGGGCGCCAACGTGCTGCGCGCCTTCCAGCAGCCGTTCGACGACGTGCGGGTGCTGATCGTCGGGCAGGATCCCTATCCCACGCCGGGACACGCTGTCGGCCTGTCGTTCTCCGTGGCCCCGAACGTCGCCCCCCTGCCGCCCAGCCTCATCAACATCTACCGCGAGTTGAACGCGGACCTGGGCCTGCCGCAGCCCTCGAACGGGGACCTGACCCCGTGGACGCGGCAGGGTGTGCTGCTGCTGAACCGGGCGCTCACCACGGCTCCTCGGCGTCCCGCCGCGCACCGTGACAAGGGCTGGGAGCAGGTCACCGAGCAGGCGATCCGCGCCCTCGCCGCACGCGGGACGCCGCTCGTGTCGATCCTGTGGGGCCGTGACGCGCGCAATCTGCGGCCGCTGCTCAGCGACTACCCTGCGGTCGAGTCATCGCACCCCTCCCCCATGTCGGCGGACCGCGGTTTCTTCGGCTCCCGCCCGTTCAGCCGGGCCAACGACCTTCTCGAACGCCAGGGTTCGCAGCCCGTCGACTGGCGGCTGCCGTGACCCGGACCCCGGCCGAGTGGGTGCTCGGGGTGGACTCGGGCGGCTCGGGGCTCCGTGTCGCCCTCGCGCCGGTCGGCGACATCGGGCGCGCGCTGACGGCCGCTTCGTCCGTCCCGGTGCGTACGTCCGGCTCCGGTATCGACCCCGGGCACATGGTGGAACAACTGGTCCCGATGGCACGGGAGTTGCTGGGCCGCGCCGGGGATGTCGCGTTGTCCGGTGCCGCGTTGGGCGCGGCCGGGATGGCGACGCTCGGCGACGAGCTGCGGGCCGAGCTGCCGGGTGCCCTCGGGCGTGAACTGGGCGTCGAGCGGCTCGCGTTGGCCGCCGACGGTGTCACCGCGTACGCGGGTGCGCTCGGGCAGCGGCGCGGCGCGGTCGTCGCCGCGGGCACCGGGATGATCGCCCTCGGCACCGACCTCTCGAACTGGCGGCGGGCCGACGGGTGGGGGCACCTGCTCGGCGACTGCGGCGGCGGCGCGTGGATCGGTCAGGCCGGGCTCGACGCCGCGATGCGCGCCTTCGACGGGCGGCGCGGCGGAAGCAAGGCGCTTCTCGCACTCGCGGAGGAACGTTTCGGGCCCGCGATCGAGCTGCCGGGCCGGATCTACCCGCGTACCGACCGGCCGGCGGCGCTCGCCGCGTTCGCCCCCGACGTGGCGCGCTGCGCCGTCGACGACCCCGCGTCCGCCGACATCCTGCGCCGGGCCGCCGCGCACATCGCCGAGGCCGCCGCGGCGGTCTGCCCGGCCGACGGCGGTGAGGTCGCCCTGACCGGTGGCCTTTTCAAGATGGGCGAGCCACTGCTCGGCCCGCTGCGTGAAGAGCTGACCGAGCAGCTTCCGCAGGCCACGGTCGTGACCGCCATCGGCGACCCCCTGCACGGGGCTCTCGTGATCGCGTCCGCGCTCGCCACGGACGCACTCGGGCTGCCGCTGGACCGGCGCCTGCTTCATGTGCCGTAACTCACTTCGAATCCACCGCACACCCCTCCGGACCAGGACACTTACAGAATTCGTAACTGAAAGGACAATCTCGGACGGAAACCGCTCACCTGCACCCTGACCGAACAACGAAGCCGGTCGAGCCAGTAGCATGCGGCGCCATGAGCACCCCCACTGGGCCCGCATCCGGCCTGCCCGTACGAATGCCGCGACCCCGACAGTCCGGACGCCACCGTCGCCCGGAACCCGTGGCCGCCCCCGAGGGCGCGCCGTCTCTAGTGCTCGCGGTGCCCGGCACGCCCAGCGCCGCCACGCGCATGCTCGCCGACGAGGTGGTGAGCATCGCCCGGTCCGAGCTGCCCGGTCTGGACGCGCGGGTCGGCTTCGTGGAGGGTGAGCTCACCGACTTCCCGATCTCCGCGGAGTTCCCCTCGCTGGCGTCCGTGCTCGCGCACGCCGCGAAGGAGCGCACCGCCCGCTACGAGCAGGCGCTCGCGGCCGGTGTCGAGGCGCGGGAGCCGGCCGGGCCCGTCGGGGTCGTCGTGCCGCTGCTGGCGGGACCGGACAACGCCCAGCTGCGGCAGATCCGGCAGGCCATCGCCGACAGCCGCGTCGCCGCGGAGCTGACCGATGTGCTCGGACCGCACCCGCTGCTCGCGGAGGCGCTGCACGTGCGGCTCTCGGAGGCCGGCCTGGCCCGCGCCGACCGCGCCCGCCTCTTCGCCGTGACCACGGCCGCGGACGGGATCATCCTCGCCTCCATAGGCGGCGAGGAGGCGGTGCAGGCCGCCGGGATCACCGGCATGCTGCTCGCCGCGCGGCTCGCCGTGCCGGTGATGGCCGCCGCGCTCGACGAGGAGGGCGCGGTCGCCTCCATCGCGGAGCAGCTGCGCGGTTCCGGTTCGCAGCAGTTGGCGCTCGCGCCGTATCTCGTCGGCCCTGAGGTCGACCCGTCCGTGCTGGAGGCTGCCGCCAAGGACGCGGGGTGTGCGGTTGCGGAGCCGCTGGGGGCGTATCCGGCGATGGGGAAGCTCGCGCTGGCGAAGTATGCGACGGCGTTGGGGATTGCGCCTCAGCCGGTTGCCTCTGGCAGTTGAGCCGTTGGGGGTCGGGGTCCGGGGTGTGCCCCGGGCCCCGTTTTTTTGTCCTCAATCGCCGGACGGGCTTGAGAGTTGCCGGGCGGGCTTGAGAGTTGCTGGACGGGCTTGAGGGGGAATGACTGACGAGGGTGATCTTTGGCCGTTACGGTCGGGGGATGAGCCTCGATGACGCCCTGGAGACGGAACAGCTGGCTTACTACCGGGCGCGGGCGCCCGAGTACGACCGGCCCTATTCGGAGCGGGCGGACCTGCGGGAGTTGTTGCGGGAAAGCGTGGAGTGGCCCGTCGGCGGGGACGTGCTGGAGCTGGCCTGCGGGACCGGGCAGTGGACCGCGCTGTTCGCGCCGCGGGCCACGTCCGTGACGGCCGTCGACGCGTCGGAGGAAGTGCTCGCGATCGCACGGGAGCGGGTCTCCGCGCCCAACGTCCGGTTCGAGCAGGCCGATCTGTTCGACTGGCGGCCGTCGCGGCGCTACGACACGGTGTTCTTCGGCTTCTGGCTGTCGCATGTGCCGCCGGCCCGGATGCCGGGGTTCTGGAACACCGTCGCCGCCTCGCTCGCGCCGGGCGGCAAGGTGGTCTTCGTCGACGACGGTCCTTCCATGGCCGCGAACGAGGAGTTGCTGTCGGGCGAGGCCTCCCCGGCCGCCGTGCGCGAGCTCGACGACGGCAGCCGGTACCGCATCGTGAAGGTCTTCCACGAGGCCGAGGCGCTGACCGGGGACCTGTCCTCTCTCGGCTGGGCGGCGGAGGTACGTCCCGCGGCGCGGAACTACCTCGTGGGTGTCGCCGAACCGGCGGTCTAGCCGAACACCACGCACGACGCCGCGGGCACCGGCACACTGCCGCCCCGCACCGGCACTCCGGACTCCCGGTCGACCGTGAACCACGTGACGTCGCCGGAGCGCTCGTTAGCGGCGTAGAGGAAGCGGCCCGACGGGTCGAGGGCCAGATCGCGGGGCCAGTTGCCACCGCAGGGGACCGTGCCGCGGAGGGTCGGCTGCTCGCCCGTCCGGTCGAGGGCGAAGAGGGAGAGCACGTCGGCGCCGCGTGTCGCCGTCCACAGGAAGCGGCCGTCGGGGGCCACGACGAGCGCCGAGGGGTACGCGTCGTCGGCCGGCGCGCCCGCCAGGACCGGGACCTCCGTGAGCGGCTTGAGGGCGCCGTCCGCGGCGTTCCAGGCGCAGACCGTCAGCGTGGGGACGAGTTCGTTGAGGACGTACACGTAGTCGCCCGACGGGTGGAAGGCCAGGTGGCGGGGGCCCGAGCCGGGGCGCAGGGCCGTCTCCTGGTGCGGCAGGAGGCCGCTTCCTTCGGGGGTTCGCGTGTACGTACGGATCGAGTCCGTGCCCAGGTCGACCGCGAGGGCCCAGGTGCCGGTCGGGTCGGGCAGGATCTGGTGGGCGTGCGGGGCTTGCTGTCGTTTCGGATGCGGGCCCGAGCCCGTGTGGCGGTGCACCTCGGCCCCGGACCCGGCCGGGATACCGTCGGCGCGCAAGGGGACCGAACTGACGCTGCCGGAACCGTAGTTGGCGGTCAGGACGCGCCCGGCCCACACGGACAGGTGAGTGGGGCCCGCGCCGTCGACCGGCACGGGCGGCGCGGCGGGCGTCAGCGGCGCCGAGTCCGTGCGGAACGCCGCCACCGACCCTTCGGCCGTCTCGCTCACCGCGTACAGCAGTCCGCCGGAGACCGTCAGATACGAGGGGTCGGGCAGCTCGTCCGTGGCGTCGAGAAGCGTGAGCGAGCCGTCCTTGGGGTCGAGCGCCGCGGTCACGATGCCGCGCCCGCCGGCTGCCGTGAACGATCCGATGTACGCCCGCTCTGCCTGACTCCCGGTCACTGCGTCCCCTTTCGGCGTACGGGCCCGGCGCCCGTGCCGCCGACGGTAGCAGCGGGGGACGTCAGAGCAGGTCCCGCCAGGACCTGTCCGTGATCGGCTCCTCGCCGCGGGCCCGGGTGTGGGCGTCGGGGTGGTGGACGTAGGCGGGGGTGCTCGGTTCGTCCTCGTACGTGCGGTGGAAGACCGGGGTCGTCGAACCGGAGAGCGGCGGGACGATCCAGGACCAGTCGGCGCCGACGGCGCGGCCTCGGGACTCCTCGCGGGCGAGGTGGGTGAGGAAGCGCCGGGACTCGGTGTGGTGGTCGGCCATGGTGACGCCCGCATGGTCGAAGGAGTGCAGCACGGAGCGGTTCAGCTCGACGAGTGCGCGGTCCTTCCAGAGGGAGCGGTCGCTGGAGGTGTCGAGGCCGAGGCGGTCGGCGAGGTAGGGCAGCAGGTTGTAGCGGTCGGTGTCGGCGAGGTTGCGGGCGCCGATCTCCGTGCCCATGTACCAGCCGTTGAAGGGCGCGGCGCCGTAGCAGACGCCGCCGATCTCCAGGCACATGTTGGCGAGCGCGGGGACCGCGTGCCAGCGCAGGCCGAGCCCGGACCACCAGTCGAACTCCGGGTGGTGCAGGGGGACTTCGAGGACGGCGTCGGCGGGGAGGTCGAAGCAGCGGGGCCGCCGGCGCGGGTCCGCCTGGACGAGCAGCGGCAGTACGTCGAAGGGGCTGCCCTCGCCGCCGCGCCAGCCCAGGCGGCGGGCGTACGCGGTGAGTCCGGTGCCGCGCGGGTCGCCGACCACATGGCCGTCGCGCTGGATGTAGCCGGCGTAGCGGATGAGTTGTTCGTTCCAGACGCGGGGGCCGGGGTGGTCGGGACGGTCGGGGGCGAAGACCGTGATGAGCGGGCGGATGCGGCCGCCGGGTGCCGCCTCGCGGAGGTGGTCGGCGCAGGCCTCGGCGATCTCCTCCGCGGTGCTGAGGTGCCGCAGGTCGCGGACGCGCAGGGACTGCCAGTAGAGGCGGCCTATGCAGCGGTTGGCGTTGCGCCAGGCGACGCGGGCGCCGAAGGCGAGTTCCTGCGGGGTGTGCGTGTACGTGCCCGTGGCCGCGAGCTCGGCGTCGACCTCGGCGAGTCGGGCGGCCGGTCGCCGAGGTCCTGCTCGACGTGGTGCTGGCGGACGAACGCGGCCGCGGCGTGCGCGACCTCGCCGGTTCCGCGTGGCGTGGCGGGCTTGGGGCGGGCGCCGTCGGCGGTGACCGGGCAGCGGTCGTGGCGGGGTGGTCCGGGGGCGCGGGTGCCGGTGCGCCGGTTCGGGGCGAGGGCCAGCCAGCCGGCGGCGTCCGCCGGGCCCGGCGCGTTCTTCGCGTCCTCCACGGCTCGTGTTCCGTTCCGGCGCAGGTTGCTGCGCATGGTGCACCCCCAGCAACTGGTCGTCGGCGCGGGGCCCACCCCGGTGCGGTGGTGTCCACGCCGCTGCGAGACAACCACAAGCCGGAGCCGGTCGGCGGCCGGTTACGGACCCACGGGGAGCGCACGGAACTGTGCCGGGGGCGCGGGCGGTCGGCCGCACGCCCTGCACATCCGGCGGGCTACGCCTCCCGGGCCCCGCGCAGCGGTACCGCCAGTTCCGCCAGCGCGCGCTCAAGCGCGTGCAGGTGGGCCAGGACCGGATGCTCCGCCTCCGCGGCCTGCGGAACCACGACCGCCGCGCGAGCGTACGGCGCGGGCGCCGTGAGCGCCTCGACCGCCGCCTCCACCCGCTGGCACGCCGCGGCGAGCCGCGCGTCGTGCGAGGCCTCCGGGTCCGCGGCGACGGACGCGAGCCCGCGCACCTCGCGCGCACAGTCGTCGAGCAGCGCGAGCACCTGCCTGGCCCGGCCCTTGCGGGCCTTCACGGGGCTCAGCGGATGCACGAGCGGCGACAACGAGAGACGTACCCGCCCGAGGATGTGCTCCAGCTCCGCGACGCGCGGCGCCGGGTCCGCGCCCGCGTCGCCACCCAGCCGCGCCGCCGCCTCCGCGGTGCACGCGCGCACGCACCGCAGCGCCCGCTCGACCCACGCGTCGGTGACGGAGTGCGTGGTCACCGGCAGCAGGAGCAGCACCGCGAGCACGGCGCCGAGCGAGCCGACCGCCGTCTCCCCCACCCGGAGCGCCAGCAGCGCCGGGTCGAGCACGCCGAGAAGCCCGTACAGCATGCTCGCCATCACCGTGACCGCCAGCATCATCCACGTGTACGAGACGTGGGCGGTGTAAAAGATCCCGAAGACGCTGACCGCTACGGTCACGGCGGCGACCACCGCGTGGTCGTGCAGCGGGACGGCGATCAGGAAGCCCAGCACGATGCCGAGCACCGTCCCCAGGAAGCGGCGGAAGCCCCGCACCACGGTCTCCCCGCGCGACGCCGTCGCCACGAACACCCACCACGTGGCGCCCACGGCCCAGTACCACCGGGTGTCCGAGAGCAGCTGCCCGATGCCGAGCGCGAAGCCCGCCCCCACGGTCGCCTGCACGGCCTGCCGCGTCGTGATCCGCGCGAGCCCCGTGCCCCCGGTCGGCGCGGGCACGCCGACGGGCGCCGGGAGCCGCCGTTCGTAGCACCACACCCCGAACCGGACGACCGCCGCCGCGCCGAGCGACAGCAGCACGGCGACGTACAGCTCGGGCAGCTGCCGCGGCACGGTGTGCAGGAACTGGGCGGCGAAGAAGGTCATGAACGCGAAGACGCCGAGCGAGTGCCCGCGCGGCCCCCACCGCCGCGCGTACACACCCGCTCCCACGACCGCGAGGAAGGCGAGATCGCGCGCGAGGGGGAGGTCGTGCAGGGCCGCGGCGAGCGCGAGCACCGGCAGCCCGACGGCCGGCAGCAGCGCCGTCGTGACGGCCTGCCCGCGCACGGTCGCGTCCGTCACCGTGAACAGCGCGAGCAGCGCGGCGAGGCCGCCCGTGATCGCGCCCGTCAGCGAGTGCCCGACCGCGCCGCACAGTGCGACGGCGAGCCCGATCCCCAGCACGGCCCGCGTCGCGAACCGCAGCCGTATCCGTCCCGGGTCCGCCGCCACGAACGCCCTCTTCAGCAAAGTGCCCCGCCCCTTCCGTACCGCGTCCGTCTCCTGACATGGAAAAGGCGCCGCGGAGACCCTTCAGGGTCCGCAGCGCCATCGACATGCCCATCACAGCACCCGCGGGGCCCGTGGTTCAACAGTGCTCGACATCGCTGGGCCATTGGCCCAGTCCCCGGCTCCGGTCCCGTCGCGCCACCGGGCCATCTGTCCAGCCGGGCCACCGGCACCGGAAAGCCCATGATGTGTGGTGTCTGCGAAGTGAAGGTGAAGCGGGTTTCGGCTGCTCGGGACGGGCAACATGCCGCCCGTGACTCACCCCAGCGACGGCATCCCCAGCAATGCCCCATACGGTTCCGACCCGAACAGGCCCCCATATAGGGGCCCTTATCCCGCTCAAGGCGGAGACACCGCCCCGATTCACGGCGGCCCTGGCGCCCCGTACGACGGCGGCCCCGGGGCCCCGATGCACGGCGGCGGCCCCCGCGCCCCGTACGACGGTCCCCCGCAGCCCGCCTACCGCCAGGACCCGAACGTGCCGTACGAGCCCGTGCCCCAGACCGGTTACGGCCAGAACTCCGGGTTCACCGCGTCCGGCCGCCCGGTGCGGAACCGGAGCGGCCGTGGCGCGGACCGGCTCGCCCTGGTCGTCCACACGCTGGCCGACATCGCCGCGGTCTTCCTCGGCCTCTGGATCCTGCTGTACCTGCTGGACGCGAACCAGGCGAACGTGTTCGTCGAGTTCGTGCACGGCATGGCCGACTGGCTCTCCGGCTGGTCGCAGGACATCTTCACCATGGAGACCGAGGGGCTGCGTGTCTTCTTCAACAACGCGCTGCCCGCGGTGATCTACCTCGTGGTGGGCCACGGCGTCGCCGCCTGGATCCGCCGCCTGTGACTCGCTCGTCGGCCGGACTTCGGGGCGGCCCCCAACGCCCTGGAGACTCCGCCGACGGGCCTCTTGCGATCACATCGCGCCGCACACCTTGACGCCCGCGGGCACCCGGCGGGACGCTCGGCTCACGTTGAATCCGACGTCAACTCCGACGTCCACATCGAGAGGCGCGCCGATGACGCAGGTCTGGACGGTCCGCGGTCCGATCGACTCCAGCGAACTCGGGAACGTACTCGTCCACGAACATGTCGTCATCGTCGGCGAGGAGTTCCGGCAGAACTACGCGCAGTGGGACGAGCAGGCCGTCGTCGACGACGCCGCCGCCCAGCTGAACGAGCTCAAGGGGCTCGGCATCGACACCATCCTCGACCCGACGGTGCTCGGCCTCGGCAGATACATCCCCCGCATCCAGAAGATCGCCGCGCGCACGGACCTCAACATCGTCCCCGCGACCGGTCTCTACACGTACGACGACCTGCCGTTCCAGTTCCACTACAACGGTCCCGGCACCCTCTTCGGCGGCCCCGAGCCACTCGTCGACCTGTTCGTGAAGGATCTGACCGAGGGCATCGCGGACACCGGTGTGCGCGCCGCGTTCCTCAAGTGCGCCATCGAGGAACAGGGCCTCACGCCCGGCGTCGAGCGGGCCATGCGCGCGGTCGGCCAGGCGTCCGTGCGCACCGGGGCGCCGATCACCGTGCACACCCACGCGGCCTCGGAGTCGGGGCTCGTCGCGCAGCGGGTGCTCGCGGAGGAGGGCGTCGACCTCTCCCGTGTCGTCATCGGGCACTCCGGTGACACCGCCGACCTCGACTATCTGATGCGGCTCGCCGACGCCGGCTCGTACCTCGGCATGGACCGGTTCGGGCTGGACACCCCGCTGACCACCGAGCAGCGCGTCGACACCATCGTGGAGCTGGTGCGCCGCGGCTGCACCGACCGGATCACGATCTCGCACGACGCCTCGTGCGTCATCGACTGGTTCGGCGACATCGACCGCGCCGAGGTCGCCCCGCACTGGAACTACCGGCACATCAGCGAGGACGTACTGCCCGCCCTCGCCGACAAGGGTGTGTCCAAGGACGACATCGACACGATCCTGCGGGCGAACCCGCGACGCCACTTCGAGGGCGACAGCGCCCAGGACCTCAGGGGCTGACCGCGCCTCCCCCGCGCTCCACGCCGCGCAGCACCTCGGCGTGCAGGGCGGCAAGACCGCCGGCCGGCACGGTCGCGGGGCTGCCGGTGAGGGTGTACCACTCGTCGGCGCCGGTGTACTGGACGGCGATCCTGGCCCGGTCCCCGGCCTCGCGGATGGTGGCGACGGTGAGATCTCCGGTGACCACGCCGACCTCGTCGGTCATGGCGCCACCGGGGCCCGCGTGCACGTCACCGGTGAGGGTCTCGGCCTTCTTCTCGTCCCCGCTCACGCGGAACACGTCCCCAGCATGCTGGTCAGCTCGGCCTTCTCGGCGTCGGTGACCGTCAGCTCGTACGTCGACTTCACCGCCACCCAGGAGCGGGCGTACGTGCACCAGTAGTCCTTGACCTCAGGCTGCCACTCGTCGGGTCCCTGGTCGCCCTTGGAGCGGTTCGAGTGGGCGGACACCGACAGGAGTTGGGGGTGCTCAAGGTCGTTGGCGAACGTCTTGCGCTCCTCCTGGGTCCACTTGTCGGCGCCGGAGCGCCAGGCGTTGGCGAGCGGCACGGTGTGATCGATGTCGAGGTCACCGGAGTCCGTGAACTTCTCGCCGTCGTACACGCTCACCCAGTTCCCGGAGACCGCCCGGCACTCGTCGTCCGTCTTCACGTCCTTGCCGTCGCGCTTGAGGACCACCTCGCGGGTGGTGCAGCTGTCGCCCTGCTCCATCCAGTGCGGGAACTTGTCGCGGCTGTAGCCGGACATGGAGCCGTGGGGTGCCACCTTCAGTTCGGCCAGCGCGTCGCGGGCCTCGTCCGCGCCGGGCACGCCGGGGAGGGTGCCGTCCTGCGCGGGAGCGCCGGTGGTCGCGCTCGCCGACGCCGAGGGTTCCGCGCCGTGCGCCGAGTCCTCGGACCCGCCGTCGCCCACCCCCTGGCACCCCGCGAGCAACAGCACCGTGAGTGCGGCCGGCACCGCCGACCGCCCCAGCCGCCCGAACCGCGTACGTTCCTGAAACCCCATGCCCCGCAACTACCTTCCGTCGGCCGCTTCGAACACTCGAAGCGTACGGCGCGGCCGACGGGGCGTCAGGGACCGACCCGGTGCAGCGCCCGACCGGCGAGTAGGATCTTGCGGGCCGCACCGCACTCCGTCCGCCCGCCGCCAGGAGGCACTTATGCGCCGCGCCCGTTCCTCCGACCTCCTCGCCGGTCTGCTGGCCGGGGCCGGGGTCGCCCACTTCCTGATCCCCCGGCAGTTCGACGCCATCGTGCCGCGCCGGCTCCCCGGCTCCCCGCGCTTTTGGACGCAGGCCAGCGGGGTGGTGGAGCTGGCGCTCGCGGCGGGCATCGCCGTGCCGCGCACCCGAGCCCGCTCCGCCACCGCGGCCGCCGCGTTCTTCGTCGCCGTCGTGCCCGCCAACATGAAGATGGCGGCCGACTGGAAGGACCGCCCCGCGCCGCTGCGGCGGGCCGTCCAGGCGCGGGTTCCGCTGCAGATCCCGCTGGTGCTGTGGGCACGCAAGGTGGCGCGCGACGCGACGCGCTGAGCGGAGCCGGGGCGCGGACCCCCTCTCAGGCAAGCGGCTCCTGCAGCTCGGTCACCCACTCCTTCGGGTCCTCAGGGCACTCCAAGCTGATCTCCCTCGGGTAGCCGGCCGACCGGTGCCCGTGTGCGTCGATCCAGCGGGCGAGGGTCTGGGCCGACGGCAGAATCGCGTCCATGGAGCCACGGTGCACGAGCGTCGCGGCGCGCTCGACGGGCGGCACGTCGAGGATGCGCAGCCCGCCGTCCTCACGCGGCGCGGCGGCCACCTCGACGCCCGCGTGGATGAGGATGCCGCCGCCGGGCGCGTCCTCGTAGCGGGCGACGCCGGGCCCGGTGGGACGGATGCCGGCCGCGTCGAGGCGCTGGAACAGCTCCCCGTACAGCGGCTGGATGACCGGGCCGATGGAGCCGGGCTCGAAGTCGGGTGCCACGGCAGTCAATTGGGCCACGCGCACAGGTGGCAGGCGTTTGATGACGACGTCGTCGGTGGGCATGAATCCCTCGCTCTCGATCGATCGGAGCCGCGCCTCGACGCCGGTCAGCCGGGCCGCCGCCGCGGCCATCTCCGTCTCCAGATCCGCGCGCCGCATCCGCAGCATGGCGCGCAGCTGACCGGAGTCGATCTTCTCGTCCAGCAGCTCCCCGACCTGTTCCAGCGTGAAACCGAGGTCCTTGAGCGCGATCACACGGTTGAGGCGGGCGAGCTGGGCGGCGGCGTAGCGGCGGTAGCCCGTGGCCGGGTCGACATGGGCCGGGCGCAGCAGCCCCATGGCGTCGTAGTGACGCAGCATGCGGACCGACACACGCCCGTGCCGGGCGAACTCTCCGATGGTGAACATGATGTCTCCCAGTCCACGGGCTCACACGGTGTGAGGGTCAAGCCGCCTACTTCGCGGTGAAGACCGCCACCGTACGGGCCGGCACCTCGAAGGTGCCCGAGCCCTTCGCGTACGAGGCCGACTTGACCCCTTCGTCCGCGCCACCGGCCTGCACCGGATGCAACCGGTAACCCGTCCCGGCCGCATCGCCGACCGTCTGCTTCTGCCGTTCGGGCGTCGCGTTGAAGACCACCACGAGGTCACCGAGCCGCATCGTGATGACACCTGGTGTCTCGTCCTTGCCGGAGAGCGGGAAGGAGAGTGCCTTCTGGACCGCCGCGGATGTGGACAGCTGGAAGGCCGGCTCGGTCGTGCGGATCTTCAGGAGGTCCTGGTACGCGGCCGATGTCCGCTCGATGTCCGGGCAGCCGGGCACCTTAACCGATGCCAACAGGGGTTGTGCGTAAGGCCACTTGGGCTTGTTGTCGGCGGCCATCGGCAGGCCGCGGCCGAACCCGTTGCCCGCCCGGCAGTCCCAGTGGATCGCGTTGAACCAGTCGCCGCTGTCGAACGAGTTGCGGTCCAGCGACTTCGAGCGCAGCAGGTCGGTGCCCGCCTGTGAGAGCGCCGGGCCCTGGGAGAGGGCCGCCGTGGCCATCGCGAGGACCTGCATGCGGGAGCGGTCCGCCGTGCCCGTCGACGCGGGCAGCTTGTACGTCAGGGTGTCGTAGAGGGACTCGTTGTCGTGCGCGTCGGCGTAGGCGAGGGCGTCGCCGGGGGCGGCCGCGTAGCCGGCGGGCGCGCCGTTGTAGTCGACGTCGGAGCCCTTGACCGTGCGCCCGCCCGTGTCCGTGAACCGGTAGTCCGCGAGGTTCCCCGAAAGGCCGACCTTGATGAGGTCCTGGTAGTGCAGCAGGCGGTCCTTCTGCTCGGCAGAAGTGCCGTTCGACTTCGAGGAGTTGGGGTCGGTGTAGAGGCCGGACGCGAAGCCCTGCACACCCGGGTCCTCGTCGAACGGCGAGCCGCCGCGCACCGCGTCCCGCGCCCGGTCGGAGAACGTGGCGATGCCGGTGCCCGCCATGTTCTTCTGTGTGGCCTGGACGAAGCGTGCGTCGTCGGCGATCTCGCCGAAGTTCCAGCCCTCCCCGTAGAGGATGATCTTCTTGCCGTCGACGCCGTCCTTCTCCACGGTCAGGGCGTCGAGGGCCTTGCGGACCGCGAGGATGTTGGCCTTCGGGTGGTGCCCCATCAGGTCGAAGCGGAAGCCGTCGACCTTGTACTCGCGCGCCCACGTCACGATCGAGTCGACGACCAGCTTGCCCATCATCTGGTTCTCGGGCGCCGTGTTGGAGCAGCAGGTGGAGTTCGCCACCGAGCCGTCGGCCAGGAGCCGCTGGTAGTAGCCGGGCACGACCTGGTCGAGGACCGATGTCTTGTCCTGGCCGCTGGCCGCGGTGTGGTTGTAGACGACGTCCATGACCACCCGCAGGCCGTCCTCGTTCAGCGACTTGACCATCTCGCGGAACTCGACGGTGCGGTCGGTGCCGTCGGGGTCGCTCGCGTACGAGCCCTCGGGGACGGTGTAGTGGTACGGGTCGTAGCCCCAGTTGTAGGCGTCCTTGCCGGCCGACTTGCCGACGCATTCCTGTTGTTTGTCGCTGTCGGGCGCGAACGACTTCAATGCGCAGTCGAGGGCGGCCTGTTCGGACCTCTTCTCGGGGATCGTGGCGATGTCGAAGGCCGGCAGCAGATGCACGTACGAGGTGCCGGACTTCGCGAGCGCGCGCAGGTGCTTGGATCCGTCGGTGTTCTTGTCGGTGAAGGCGCGGTACGTGCCACGGTCCTTCGCCGGTGTCGTCTTGTCCTCGACCGAGAAGTCCCGGACGTGGAGTTCCTGGATCTGCGCCTCCTTCATTGGCACGGCCTTGGGCTTGGCGAGGCCCGACCACCCTTGCGGGGCGAGGGACTTGTCGCCGAGGTCGACGACGAGACTTCGCTCCGAGTTCGCGGTGAGTGCCACGGAGTACGGGTCGGTGACCTTGTTCGTGACGAGTTTCTGGACGCTGGGCGCCCACACCCGCACGGCGTACCGGTACTCCTTGCCGCGCCACGCGGCCGCGGGCCCGGTCGCCGACCATACGCCGCTGGCGTCGTCGCGGCGCATGGGCAGGGCCTTCCCTGCGAGTTCGAGGGACACCTCACGGGCGGTGGGTGCCCACACCGACAGTGTCACCTTGCCGTTCTTGAACACCGGGCCAAGGGACGCCTTCTGGGCGCTGTCCGCGTAGGTGTCGTCGAGGATGCCTGCCGTCTGCACGCCGGTCGCCGCCAGCAGCGCCCCGTTCGCCGCCCGCTGCGTGGCGAGGAGCTGGCCGCGCAGCGCGTCGCGCACCCGGTCCCGGTCGCGCGCGTCGACGGTGAACGCCGGATAGTCCTTGAGGTGCGGGTACTTGGCCTTCTGCGCGTCGGTGAGGGTGGCGGGAGTCAGCCGCAGCCAGTGGCCCTCGTCGGCCAGTGCCCCGCCCTCGACGCCGATGCCGCCCTCGGGCGCGTACACCAGCTGCTGGCTGGTGGCGGGCGTGGCCTTCACCTTCCAGGCGACGGTGTCGGCGTCGATCCACTGCGCCTCGGCCTTGGAGAGGTCCAGGTCCGCTCCCGAACCCACGGACGGGAGCAGGTAGTTGGTGTCACCCGAGTTGAGCCACGCCTCCTTGCCGTGCGTGGCGAAGTCGAGGGAGCGGTCCGAGGCGATGTCCTTCTCGTCGCCCTTGTGCAGGATGTAGCTGAGCGAGGTCGCACCGTCGGCGAGCGGCACCTCGAAGGTCAGGCCGTACGCGTCCTTGCCGGTGGGCTGAAGCGGCTTCGACCAGTCGGTGGGGTTCGCGGCGCCGGTCCAGGTGTGCAGGCCCCAGCCGTCGTAGTCACCGTCGGGGCGGTGCACGTGGATGACCGCCTTCTTCGCGTCCTGTGGCGGGTAGACGCCGTCGGGCCTGGTCGCGGACTGGGCGTCCTTGCCCTGCTCGACCCAGACCTCGCCGGTCTTCCCGAGGTCGATGGTGCGTTGCGGGCCGTCGGCCGTGCCGGACTTGTCGATCGTGTACGTCACCGGGCCCGCGCCCTCGGGGACCTTCACCCAGGCGAAGGCTCCGTAGGCGTCGCGGCCGACGAACTTCGCCGATATGTCACCGGAGTTGAGGCGCCATCCGTCGTAGTCGCCGTCGGCACGCCTGTAGTGGACGACGGCGTAGTCACGGTCCACGGCCGTCGGCTTCTCGGGCGCGGGTGTCTGCCCCGCCGTCGTGTCGGCGAGGGCACTGGCGGTGCGTCCGGCGCGGTCCACCACAACTGCCTTGTACCGCAGGGGCGTTCCGGCCGACACCGTGTCCGGGATGTGCTGCGTGATCTTGTACGGGGCGTGGTCGACGGAGCCGAGCGTGCGCCACTTGCCGTCGCCGGTCTGGGCGGCGAAGACGACGCGGGCCGAGGCCGTGTCGCCGGGGTCGGCGGAGAGGGTGGCCGTGCCGGTGGCTCCGGCGGCGGGGGCCTTCAGGGACAGCGTGGGCTTCGCGGCCGGCGCGGGGAGCTTCGACGAGGCACGCAGGACGAGCGACGACAGGGCGGGCACGGTGACCTTCACGCGGCCGCCGGACGCCGACTCGATGCCCGAACCGCCGTACAGAGCATGGAACTTCACCGACTCGACCGGAAGCTCGACCGCCTTCGCCGCGCTCGCGTTGTTCACGGCGACGACGTACTCGCGACCCTCGCCGGTCCGCGAGAAGGCGTACACGGAATCCTTCGCGTACAGCTCCTTCTGGGTTCCGTCGGCGAGCGCCGGATGGTCCTTGCGGAGCTTCGACAGCGCGGCGATGGAGGTGAACAGCGGGTGCTTCGTGTCGTACGCGGCGTCGGCGTGCGTGCGGTCGGTGCCCAGCTCGTCGTCGTCGAGGTAGTCGGCGACCTTCGAGCCGAACATCGTCTGGCGGGCGTCCTTGTCGCCACCCGCGCCGGTGAAGCCCTGTTCGTCACCGTAGTAGACGACGGGGTTGCCGCGCGAGAGGAACATCAACTCGTTGGCGAGCCGGTCGCGTTGAAGGAGTTCGGTGTCCGACGCCTTGGGGTTGTCGGCCTTCAGGAAGGTGCCGATGCGGCCCATGTCGTGGTTGCCGAGGAAGGTGACCTGTTCGTACGCGTTCGCCTTGCCGGAGGCGTACTTGTAGTCGTCGGCGAAGACCTTGGCGAGCTTGTCGGCGGGGGCGCCCTGCGAGGCGTAGGCGCGGGCCGCGTCCTGGAACGGGAAGTCGAGTGTGGCGTCGAGCCGGCCCTGGGTGACGTACGGGGAGGTGACGTCGGTGTCGGCGGAGTAGACCTCGCCGAACATGAAGAAGTCCTCGCGGCCGTGCGCGGCGGCGTACTTGTCGAGCGCCGTCGCCCACTGGGTCCAGAAGTCCATGTCCACGTGCTTGGCGGTGTCGATGCGGAAGCCGTCGACACCGAAGTCCCGCACCCACTTCTCGTAGATCTTCTCCATGCCGGAGACGACCTCGGGACGTTCGGTCCACAGGTCGTCGAGGCCGGAGAAGTCGCCGTACGTCGTGGACTCGCCTTCCCAGGTGGAGTCGCCCCGGTTGTGGTACATCGTCGGGTCGTTGAGCCAGGAAGGCACCATCTCGCCCGTGTTCTTCGGTGTGTACGGGAAGGAGTCGGTGTCGACCTTCGCCATCGACGAGGCGTCGTCGAAGGGACGGCCCTTGCTGTCGAGGTAGGGGTAGGCGCCCTTGGGGCGGTAGCCGTACTTCTTCTCGGTGTAGTCGACCGTGTCGGCGGTGTGGTTGGTGATGACGTCGAAGAAGACCTTCATGCCCTTGCCGTGGGCCTTGGAGATCAGGTTCTTGAGGTCGGCGTTGCTGCCGAAGTGCGGGTCGACCTGCGTGAAGTCGGTGATCCAGTAGCCGTGGTAGCCGGCCGAGGCGTCCTTGCCCTCGCCCTGCACGGGCTTGTTCTTGAAGATCGGGGCCAGCCAGATGGCCGTCGTCCCGAGGTCCTTGATGTAGTCGAGCCGGTTCGTCAGGCCCTTGAGGTCACCGCCCTGGTAGAAGCCCTTGTCGGTGGGGTCGTAGCCGGTGGCGAGGCGTGAACCGGTCAGGCCGCCCTTGTCGTTGGCGGTTTCACCGTTCGCGAAGCGGTCCGGGAGCGCGAAGTAGTACTGCTCGCGGGTGAGGTCGTGGCGGGCAGGCTCGGCCGCGAGTTTCGCGTCGGAGGGCGGGGGCGGTGGGGCGGCGGCGCGGGCCGCCAGCGGCTGGGCGAGCGTCACGAGGAGCGCGGCCGCCGCGGTGTACGCGGCGGCGCGTCTGTGCGGTACGCGAATCGTAGTGCGGCTCACGTCGTGAACTCCTCGCGGGATGCGGTGTGTTGGGGCGGACCGGCCGCGCGCGTGGGGAGGTGGGGCCGGTCCGCCGCGTGACGGTAACGCCTGCCGGAACACGACTGCAAGAGTTGCGAAAGATGTAGCAAGAATTTTCAACTTCCCATTGACGGGGCGTACTCGGCTGCCCCACGCTCACGACGCGCCACCAGAACCCCACATTCAGGAGCCGCACATGCAGCACGGCACACACCTCACCCCCAGAAGCCCTCGCAGGCGCCGCCGCACGGCCACCGCGGTGGCTCTCAGCGCCCTCACCCTCGGTGGCATGGCGAGCCTGCCCGCGCCGACCGCGACCGCCGCCGACACCGGCACACCCAACGGTGATGTCATCGCCAACCTGTGGCAGTGGAACTGGGCCTCGGTCGCCAAGGAGTGCACCGACACCCTCGACCCCGCGGGCTACGGCGCCGTGCAGGTCGCCCCGCCCGAGGAGTCCCTCAAGCAGGGCAACCTCTACTGGTGGGACGTCTACCAGCCGTACTCGTACAAGCTCGACAGCCGTTTCGGCAGCGAGAGCGACTTCAAGAAGATGGTCGACACCTGCCACGGCGCCGGCATCGAGGTCTACACGGACGCCGTCATCAACCACACGGCCGCCCAGACCGGCACCGGCTACGCGGGCACCACCATCGGCAACCAGTACGACACCCCCGACTACGACCCGGCCGACAGCGACGACTGCAAGAAGACCATCGCCAACTGGTCGGACCAGCAGGAGGTGCAGAACTGCGAGCTGCTCGGCATGCCCGACCTCGACACCTCCGAGCCGGGCGTCCGCGAGAAGATCGCGGGCTTCCTCAACAAGCAGATCGACCTGGGTGTCGACGGATTCCGCGTCGACGCCGCGAAGCACATACCCACCGCGGACCTGAACGCCATCGTGGGCTCGCTGCACACCACGGGCGCGGGCGACGCCCCGTACGTCACCCAGGAGGTCTACCCCGGCAATCCGCCCGCCCTCGGCGACTACTACGGCAACGGGGACGTCCTCGACTTCACGTACGCGGCCGCCATGAAGTCGCAGTTCAGCGGTGGTGACATCGCCAACCTGTCGTCCTTCGGCAGTAGTTGGGGCCTGGCGGACGAGGAGCACTCCAACACCTTCGTCACCAACCACGACACCGAACGCAACGGCTACACGCTCAGCTACAAGGACGGCGCGACCGCCACCCTCGCCAACGTCTTCCAGCTGGCGCGCGGCTACGGCCGGCCCTCGGTCTACGCGGCCTGGAAGTTCGACCAGAGCGATCAGGCGCCGCCGAACGACGGCAGCGGGTTCGTGACCGGCACGGACTGCTCGGGTTCCTGGTCCTGCCTGGACCGGGACACCGCGATCACCGGGATGGTGGGCTGGCACAACGCGGCGGCCGGCAAGGCGGTGACGGACTGGCAGTCACCCGGCTCGAACGTGATCGGTTTCGGGCGCGGTGACGTCGGCTTCGTCGCGATCAACAACTCGTCGTCCGCCAACACGCACACGTACACGACGAGCGTCCCCGACGGCACGTACGACAACGTCGCCGGCGAGGGCTCGGTGACCGTCAGCGGCGGCAAGGTGGAGCTCACGGTGCCCGCGAAGGGCGCGGTGGCCTTCCATACCTCGTAGGCACACCTCGTAGCCACACCGCGTAGCGCTCAGCGCGGGTCGCGGGCGCGCCGCACCGCCCACATCACGTAGGCGGTCGCGCCCGCGACGGCGAGCGCGGCGCCGTAGCCGAACACCATCGAGCTCTCGGGCGGCGCCTCGTCGACATGCGCCGAACCGGAGGCGGAGACCCAGATCCGCAGCGGGCCGAGCCGCTGCCCCGGTTCGAGCGCCTCGTCGTAGTACCCCTTCTCCGCGAGGCCGTGCACGCCACCGTGCACGGCCTCGCCGTGCGGCGACTTCCAGGTGAAGGTGTCACCGTTCTCGGCCGCCTCGTTCGCCTCGTTCGCCGTGGCCCAGTACCCGCCCACGTACGCATGTGTCGCCACCAGCGCATGGCGCAGCGGCAGCGCGAACGCGAGCAGCAGCAACGCCCACACCACGGCCCTCGCGGCCCAGCGCGGGCCCGACACGCGGCCGCCCCTCCCCTGTGACATCACATCCGGGAGCCTATGCCGCAGGGGCGGCACCCGGCCGGGCGCCGCCCCTGCTTGATGGCTGGGGTCAGGCGATCTCCCACCACACCGTCGTGTCGGCCGGCAGGTCGATGTGTCCGTCCTCCACCGTCACCGGCGCCGAGGCGAGCAGCACCGTGCCGGGTGCCTGGACGCGCGCCGTCGCGTCCGTCGTGTTGACCGTGCAGGCGAAGCCGGGACGCTCGAAGAGGAGCACACCCTGCGGGGCGTCGCCGTGCCACTTCACACCGTCGCCCGCGCCGAGGCCCGGCGTGGTGCGGCGCAGCGCGAGCGCCGAGCGGTACATCTCCAGCGTCGAGTCCGGGTCGCCGGTCTGCGCCTCGACGCTCAACTCGCCCCAGGTGTCGGGCTGCGGGAGCCAGCTGCCGCCGTCACCGAAGCCGTACGAGGGTCCCGTGCGGGTCCACGGGATCGGCACGCGGCAGCCGTCGCGGAACCCGTCCTGGCCGGCGCCGCGGAAGTACGCCGGGTCCTGGCGCGCCTCGTCGGGGAGGTCGGTGACGTCCGGGAGGCCGAGTTCCTCGCCCTGGTAGAGGTACGCGGAGCCGGGCAGGGCGAGCATCAGCAAGGTGGCGGCGCGGGCGCGGCGCAGGCCGAGTTCGCGGTCGCCGGGAGTGCGGATCTGGGTGCCTGCGGGCGGGTTGGCGTAGCGGGTGGCGTGCCGGGTGACGTCGTGGTTGGAGAGGACCCACGTGGCGGGGGCGCCGACGGGGCGCATCGCGTCGAGCGAGCTGTCGATGATGGCGCGCAGGCCCTCGGCGTCCCAAGGGGCGCCCAGGTACTGGAAGTTGAAGGCCTGGTGCAGCTCGTCGGGCCGTACGTAGTTGGCGGTGCGCTCGACGGTCGGCGTCCACGCCTCGGCGACGAAGATGCGGTTGCTGTCGTACTCGTCGAGAATCGTGCGCCACGAACGGTAGATCTCGTGGACGCCGTCCTGGTCGAAGAACGGCATCACGTCATTGCCGAGGAGCTTCAACTGGTCGCCGCTGCCGCCGAGGTCCGGCAGGCCCTCCGCCTTGACGAGGCCGTGGGCGACGTCGACGCGGAAGCCGTCGACACCCATGTCCAGCCAGAAGCGCAGGATGGAGCGGAACTCGTCGGCGACCGCCGGGTGTTCCCAGTTGAGGTCGGGCTGCTCCGGCGCGAAGAGGTGCAGGTACCAGGCGCCGTCCGGGAGTCGGGTCCAGGCGGGGCCGCCGAAGATGGACTCCCAGTCGTTGGGCGGGAGTTCGCCGCTCTCGCCCTTTCCGGGGCGGAAGTGGTAGCGGTCGCGCAGGGGCGAGCCGGGGCCGTCCGCGACGGCCCGCTTGAACCATTCGTGCTGGTCGGAGGAGTGGTTGGGCACCAGGTCGACGATGATGCGCAGGTCGAGGGCGTGTGCGTCGCGGATCACCGCGTCGGCGTCGAGCAGCGTGCCGTACATGGGGTCGACGGCCCGGTAGTCGGCGACGTCGTAGCCGCCGTCGGCCTGCGGCGAGGCGTAGAACGGGGAAAGCCACACCGCGTCCACGCCCAACTCGCGCAGGTGCGGCAGCCGTCGGCGGATGCCTTCGAGGTCACCGGTGCCGTCGCCGTCGCTGTCCGCGAAACTGCGCGGATAGACCTGGTAGATGACCGCGTCCCGCCACCAGTCGGAGGTCTCGCGGGTCGAGGTGGCAGACGCCGGTGCCGCGTCCGTGGAGTGCTGGCTCATGATGTCCTTGCTGCGTAGCCGGGTTCAGCCCTTGGTCCCGCCGGCGGTCAGGCCGGTGACCAGGTGCTTCTGGACAAGGTAGAAGAAAGCGGTCACCGGGATGGCGATCAACACCGCGGTCGCTGCCATCAGGTTCCACTGCGCGTCGTGTTCGCTGACGAAGCTCGACAGGCCGATCGCGAAGGTGTACTTGGTGTCACTGAGCATGAAGGTGTTGGCGAAGGCGACTTCGGCGAACGCCGTGATGAAGGCGTAGAACGCGGCGACCGCGATGCCCGGCTTCGCGAGCGGCAGGATGAGCCGCCAGAAGGTGCCGAACGGGCTGAGCCCGTCGATCCTGCCCGCCTCGTCGATCTCGCCGGGGATGGTGTCGAAGTAGCCCTTCAACAGCCAGGTGCAGTACGGCACGATCGTCGTGCAGTTGATGAGGATGAGGCCCTGGTACGTGTCGATCAGGCCGAGTTCCGAGAAGATCTCGTAGATCGGCACGATCAGCACGGCGATCGGGAAGGCCTGCGTGAGCAGCAGCACCCACATCAGCGAGCGGTAGCCGGGGAAGCGCATCCGAGAGACGGCGTAGCCGGTGGTCGCCGCGAACAGCACGCCGACGATCGTGGTGCCGAACGCCACGATCAGCGTCGACGCCGCCCAGTGGAAGAACTGGGTGTGCTGCAGGACGTACGCGTAGTTGTCGAGCGTCGCCTTGCTCACGATGTTGCCCGGGTGCAGATAGTCGTCCTTGTCGGGTCCGAGCGACAGATAGACCAGCCAGACGACGGGGAACAGCGCGACGAGGCTCGCCACGGCGAGGACGCCGTGCGAGAGAGCCTTCGCGAGCGGGCTGCGCTCGCCGCGCCTGCGCGGCGGCCTGGTGCTCTCGGTGGCACGCGGCGCCGAGCGCTGCGCGGGGACCTGCGAGGCGGGGGGAGCACTGGTAGGGCTCATGGTGTTGGCTCCTGCTGCGTCAGACGGCGAGCTGCTCATTGCGCTTCAGCCAGCGGTAGTAGAAGGACGTGAAGACGGTGAGGATCGACAGGAGCAGCACGCCGTACGCGGCGGAC
The DNA here is from genome assembly GCF_042888725.1 of Streptomyces sp. NPDC002795. Taxonomy (NCBI): domain Bacteria; kingdom Bacillati; phylum Actinomycetota; class Actinomycetes; order Kitasatosporales; family Streptomycetaceae; genus Streptomyces; species Streptomyces sp. NPDC002795. The sequence goes on along the minus strand of NZ_JBIAQB010000003.1, from coordinate 301,289 downwards.
TGCGCGAAGTCGCGCGGCTGCTGACCGAAGCCGAGCCGATAGGCCCAGGTGACGAGGATCTGCGCGTCCGGTGCGGTGTTGCCGAAGAGCAGGAAGATGATCGCGAACTGATTGAAGGTCCAGATGATGCCGAGCAGCACGACCGTCGAGCTGACCGGCCTGAGCCCCGGCAGGGTGATGTGCCGGAAGCGCTGCCAGGAGGTGGCTCCGTCCATCTCGGCGGCCTCGTACAGCGACCCGTCGATGGACTGGAGGCCGCCGAGCAGCGAGATCATCATGAACGGCACACCGCACCACGTGTTGACGAGGATCGCGGCGATCCGCTGGAAGGTCGGGTCCTCCAGCCAGCTCGGCTGCGGCAGATGCAGTGACCCGAGGGCTACGTTGATGATCCCGGAGTCGGCGAGCATGATGCGCCACGCGAAGACGGTGACGAAGGTCGGGACCGCCCACGGCAGGATCAGCAGGAGCCGGTAGAAGGTGCGGCCGCGCAGCTTCTCGTTGAGGAGCAGCGCGAGGCCGAGCCCGATGCAGTAGTGCAGGGCCACACAGATCGCCGTCCACGCGACGGTCCACACGAAGTGCGACCAGAAGCGGTCGTACGAGGAGGGGCCCCACAGGATGTCGGCGTAGTTGTCGAGGCCGATGAACTTGTAGGTCGCCTCGATCTCGTTGACGCCGATGGTGCGGGCCGAGTTGAGGCTGTTGGCGTCGGTGAGCGTCAGGTAGAAGCCGCGCGCCAGGGGATAGAGGACGAGGACGCCGAGGACGACGACGACCGGGGTGATCATCGCGTACGCGTACCAGTACCTGCGGTACGAGTCCTTGAAGCGCCGGATCGGGCCTGGGCGCGGCGCGCGCTTCTTCGCGTCCGGTCGGTCGACGGCAAGGGTCATGCGGGGCACCTTCTGAATCGGGCTGCCGGTGTGCGGGCTGCGACAGTGCTGTGCCGGTTCGCGCCCTCCCCTCCGGGGCGCGAACCGGCGGTACTAACAGGTCACTTGGAGAAGCCGGGCAGCAGCTTGGCGAACGAGGTCTCCAGGCTGCTCACGCCCTGGTCGAGGGACTCCTTGCCGGTGGCGACCTTCGGCAGCTCCTGGTCCATCGGCGTCCACAGCGAGCTGTACTCGGGCAGTTCGGGGCGGGGCCGGGCCGCGTCGAGCACCTTCTGGTAGCCGGCGATGCCGGGGTCGGCGGTGACCTTCGCGGTGAACGCGTCCTCGCGGGTGGGCAGCGTCGAGTTCTTCAGGGCGATCTGCTCCTGCGTCTTCGCCGACGTCATCCACTTCACGAACTTCAGCGAGGCGTCCTGGTGGGCCTTGTCCGAACCCGCGTACACGGACAGGTTGTGGCCGCCCGTCGGGGCGCCCGGCTTGCCGCCGGAGCCGGCGGGGACGGTGGCGATGCCCAGATTCTTCTTGTCCTTGAACGCCGAGCCCTTGTAGAAGTTCGTGATCTCCCACGGGCCCTGGATGGTCGAGGCGACCTTGCCGTTCACGAACGCGTCCTGGATGTGCGCGTACGCGTCCGCGGTGGCGTCGGCCTTGTGCAGGCCCTTGCCGCTGAACAGGCCCTTCCAGGCGGTGAGGCCCTTCTTGGCGGCGGCGGAACCGATGGTGATCTTCTTGCCCTCGGCGTCGACGGTGTCGGTGTTCTCACCGAACAGGAACGGCTGGGCGTAGTAGCCGGCCGTGGAGCCCCAGAAGCCGTCGGCCCCGGTCTCGGCCTTCACCTTGGCCGCGTCCTTCTTCAGCTGGTCCCAGGTGGTGGGCGCCTCGGTGATGCCCGCCTTCTTGAAGAGGGCCTTGTTGTAGACGAAGGCGAGGGTGTCGGTGACCAGCGGGACGCCGTACGTCTTGCCGTCGAACTGGGCCTGCTCGATGAGCGATGCCTGGAACTTGTCCTTGTCGGCGAGCGCGTCGGTGCCGTCGAGCGGCAGCAGGTAGCTCTTCTTGGCGAACGCCGGCGTCCAGCCGACCTCGGCGCGCAGCACGTCGGGGGCGCCGCTCGCGCCGGCCGCGGTGTCGAACTTGTTCTGCGCGTCGTCGAAGGGCACGTTGACGTACTTGACCTTGATGTCGGGGTTGGCCTTGGTGAAGTCCTTGGCCAACGCCCTGTACGTGGGTGCCTCGTTGGTGGCGTTCGATGTGTCCCACCAGGTGATGGTGACCGGGCCCGACGCCTTGTCGCCGCTGTCGTCACTTCCACCGCAGGCCGTCGCCGCGAGTGCGAGGGACGCCACCACCGCGGTGGCCGCTATGCCACGCCGCATGAGATCTCCTAGAGGGTTGGGCCCGACTGGGCGACGTGAACGTAACAGCGCTGCAAGCCCGAGGAAAGACCTTGCTGAAAAATTTTGCAGAGCGAGGCGGAGGTTACGGGTTCGTGACCTCCAAGTTGCGGCACATACTGGGGTGTTACAGCCCACTACATGGCCTTATGTGATGCTGCAAGGGTCTGCAAGCTCTTGCCACAAGGCGCCGCCACAGGGATCATCGGGACTCTTGCCCGGCTCCCCCGACTCTTGGCCCCCACAAGGAGTGCGATGACCCAGCTGCCCGCCCAGGCCGCCCGCAAGGCGGCGCAGGCCCCGCCCGCGACCGCGCGCCTCGCCGACATCGCGGCGCAGGCGGGGGTGAGCGAGGCGACGGTGAGCCGGGTCCTCAACAGCAAGCCGGGCGTCGCCGCGGCCACCCGCCAGTCCGTCCTCGCCGCGCTCGACGTGCTCGGCTACGAACGGCCGGTGCGGCTGCGCCGGCGCAGCGAGGGGCTCGTCGGCCTGATCACGCCGGAGCTGGAGAACCCGATCTTCCCGGCGCTCGCCCAGGTCATCGGCCAGGCCCTGACCCGCCAGGGCTACACACCGGTCCTCGCGACGCAGACCCCCGGCGGCTCGACCGAGGACGAGCTGACGGAGATGCTCGTCGACCGGGGTGTCACCGGCATCATCTACGTGTCCGGGCTGCACGCCGACACCACGGCCGACATGCGGCGCTACGAGCAACTGCGGGCGCAGGGCGTGCCGTTCGTGCTCGTGGACGGGTTCTCGCCGCAGGTGCGGGCGCCGTTCATCTCGCCGGACGACCGCGCGGCCATGCAACTGGCGGTCACCCATCTCGGCTCGCTCGGCCACACGCGGATCGGCCTGGCGCTCGGGCCGAAGCGGTTCGTGCCGGTGCAGCGGAAGATCGAGGGCTTCGTACGGGCGATGCGCGACCGGTTCGACCTGACCGCCGACGTCGTCGAGCGCGAGCTCGTGCAGCACTCCCTGTACACGCTGGAGGGCGGGCAGGCGGCGGCCTGCGACCTGATGGACCGCGGCTGCACGGCGATCGTGTGCGCGAGCGACATGATGGCGCTCGGCGCGATCCGGGCGGCCCGCCAGCGGGGCCTTGAGGTGCCGGACGACATCTCGGTGGTCGGCTTCGACGACTCCCCGCTCATCGCGTTCACGGACCCACCACTGACGACCATCCGCAAACCCGTACAGGCGATGGGCCAGGCAGCGGTCCGCACAGTCCTCGAAGAGATCGCCGGCACTCCGGCCCCGCACACGGAGTTCATCTTCATGCCCGAACTGGTAGTCCGCGGCTCAACCAGCTCAAGCCCCGCCGGCGATTGAGGCGCGGGGCCCGGGGCAGAGCCCCGCAACCGCAACGCCGGTGCCGCGCAACTAGACCATTGGTACAGTCACCAACGTGCCGGTCGACCACTTGGACACCCGAATCCTCCGCCTGCTACTGGAGCGGCCGCGAACCAGCATGCGCGAATACGCCCGCATCCTCGGCGTCGCCCGCGGCACACTCCAGGCCCGGGTCGACCGGATGGAGCGGGACGGTGTCATCACGGGCGTGCAGCCGTCCCTCTCCCCCGCGGCCCTCGGCCACCCGGTGCTCGCCTTCGTGCACATCGAGACCACGCAGGGCCACCTGGGGGACGTCGGGGACGAGCTCGCGGGCGTCCCGGAGATCATCGAGGCGTACTCCACCACCGGCGGCGGCGATCTCCTCGCCCGCGTGGCCGCGCGCGACGCCGAGCATCTGGAGGATGTGATCCAGCAGCTCAACCGCCTGCCGGGCGTGGTCCGCACCCGCACGGAGGTGGCCCTGCGCGAGCGCGTCCCGCACCGGCTGCTGCCCCTGGTCGAGGCGATCGGAAAGGCCGCGGGCAAGCCGCGCGGATGATCCGGGGACTCCGGTCCTGCATCCTGGGTCACATGAACGACGCGAACCACCCCTCGTACCGCTTCGGCGACACCGCGGTCGTCTTCGATCTCGACGGCACCCTCGTCGACAGCGAGCCGAACTACTTCAGGGCCTCCCTCGCCACCCTCACCCGTCAGGGCGTCAACGACTTCACGTGGGCCGACCACGAGACGTACGTCGGGATCTCCACACTGGAGACCATCGGCATCTGGAAGCGGAAGTACGGCATCGACGTGCCGGACGGCGAGCTGCTCGACGAGATGAACGCCCGCTATCTGGAGCTCGCACGCGCCGAGACCGATGTCTTCCCGCAGATGCGGCTGTTCGTCGAGCGGCTGCACGCGGCGGGCGTGCCGATGATCGTCGCGTCGGGCTCATCGCCGGAGGCCATCGACGCGATCCTCACCGGCACGGGGCTCGGGGCGCAGCTCCCGCTGTACGTGTCGGCGGACGAGGTCGAGCACGGCAAGCCCGCGCCCGACGTGTTCCTGGAGGCGGCACACCGGCTCGGCACGCGGGCCTCGCACTGTGTGGTCCTGGAGGACGCGGCGCCGGGGGCCGCCGCCGCGCACGCGGCCGGCATGCGCTGCATCGCGCTGCCGTATGTCGCGGCGCAGGCGGACGACCCGGCGTTCACCACGGTCGATCTGCTGTTCAAGGGCGGTCAGGAGGAGTTCACGGCGCGGGCCGCGTGCGAGTGGCTCGAGCGCTCAGCTCCGTCTTCCTGATCTTCCCCGTGGGGGTGAGCGGCAGCTCGTCGAGTATCTCGACGGTGTGCGGGACCTTGTACGTCGCCATGGCCCCGGCCGCCCACTCCTTCAACGCGTCCCCGGTGAGCGCGGACCCGGGGACGGTGCGCGCGAAGGCGTAGGGAAGCTGCCCGCTCTCCGGGTCCTCGACGGCGACGACCGCGGCGGCGAGCACGTCGGGGTGCTGGCCGAGCAGTGTCTCCACCTCCGTCGGGAAGACACTCATGCCCTTCACCTTGATCATGTCCTTGTCGCGGCCGAGGTAGTGCAGGCACCCCTCTTCGTCGAGGGCGCCGATGTCCCCGGTGTGCAGCCAGCCGTCCCGGAGCGCCGCCTCCGTCGCCTCGGGCGCCCGCCAGTACCGCGTGAGCACGGACGGGCCGCGCACCACGATCTCGCCCCGCTCCCCCAGCGGCAGCGGCTCACCGGTCGTGAAGTCGACGACCATGAAGTCCGTTCCGGGGACCGGCAGTCCGCAGAACACCGGGGCGCTCAGCAGATCGCGGTCACCGTCCTGGAAGCCGAGTGTGTTGGTGTCACTGGTATGTGTCTCGGTCATGCCGTACGAGGCCTCGCGCAGCACACTGTGCTCGCCGACCGCCGCCTTCCACCGGGCGCGCAGGGCCGGGGTGAGCTTGCGGACGAAGGAGACGGTGAGCGGGGTCGACAGGCTCGTCAGGTCGCGGCGCGCGAAGTCGGGGTGGTCGAGGAGTTCGAGGTAGTTCTCGACGGTGCCCGCCATGGTGGTCACGCCGTGGGTCTCGATGGCGTCGAGGACCTCGGCCGCGTTCCAGCGGGTGAGCAGGATGCTGGTGCCGCCGGAGACGAGCGGGGCGAGGATGCCGAGGTTCTCCCCGGCGATCCAGAAGATGGGCAGGTAGCAGACCGAGACGATGCCGCGCGACTGCTCCTCGTCCGTGGCGGCGCGGCCGTTGTCGATGGCGGTGGCCGTGTACACCATGTGCCGCTGGGTGTGCTCGCAGCCCTTGGGCAGTCCGGTGGTGCCTCCGGTGTAGTTGAGGGCGGCCAGCGCGTCGAGGTCGTCGGCGACGGTCTCGTGGCGGTCGTGGGCGACGGCCCGCGGCCATTCGGCGTCCGCGAGCACGGTACGTACGGGGGTGTCGGCGCGCACCTCGTCGACAGCGGGCAGCAGCGCGTCCCGCGTGACGACCAACTCCGGTCCTGCGTCGTTCAGTTCGTGCCGCAGCTCGGCCGCGCGGAACATCGGGTTCACCGGCACGTGCACCGCGCCGATGCGCAGGACGGCGAGCAGGGTGACGACGAAGCGGGCCCCGTTCGGCAGGAACACGCCGACGCGGTCGCCGGTCCGCACGCCCTGCCCGGTCATCCAGCCCGCCAACCGGGCGCTCTGGTCGTCGAGTTGGCGGTAGCTGAGGGTCTCGGCCGCCGTGACGATCGCGGGCCGGTCCGGATGGAGTTCGGCCCAGCGGGCCACATGTCCGGGGAGTGTCAGCTCCCCGCCCGCGTGGCGGGTTTCGGACGGCTGGCGGCCGGACCTGGACGTGGCCTGCCGGGCGCGCAGGTCGTGCAGATACGCCTCGACTGCTGTGCGGGTGGACAACGTGCGGCTCCCTACTGCTGCGGTGCTGCTCCGATACCGAGAAGGTGCAGGTACATGGCGGTCGCGTCGGCGACCGCCTGGTCGTACGTGGCCGGCCGCTCGGCGACGAGCCGTGCGAACTCGATGCTCATGCCGCCGACGGCACGGGACAGGGTGAGCGGGTCGACGACCGGGTGCGCCCGGCCCTGTGCCGTGACCCTGCGTACGTAGCGGGCGGCGCGGCGGACCGGGCGCTCGCGGATCTCCTCCCACAGGGCGCGCACCTCGGCGTCGCCCCGCGCCTGCTGTTCGAGCAGGACGAGCAGGGGGAGGTGCCGCGCGTACGCGGCGATGAACGCGCCCGTGGAGGCGCGGGCCACGGCCGCCACGTCGTCGGTGTCCACTCCGGGCACGTCCTGCGCGGTGAGGAACGCGTCCCGTACGCGCCCCGCGAGCACCCGGAAGATCTCTTCCTTGGACGCGAAGTAGACGTAGAAACCGGCCCGTGACACCTCGGCCCGTGCCGTGATGTCGGCGATGGTCGCCGGGCCGTAGCCGAGCCGCGCGAAGACCTGCTCGGCGGCGTCGAGCAGCCGTCCGCGCGCCGGGGCGTCGGTCCGGTCGCGGGCGGTGCGGACGGACCATGCCTGTTGTGCCTGCTGACTGCGTGCCACAGCGCCAGAGTATTGACGTTGACGTCAGTGTCAATGAACATGACGGAATCCGGTCCTGAATCCGCATTCGACTTCCCGGAGGGGCACATGGGGTCTGCCGCCGTACTCGTCGCCAACCGAGGGGAGATCGCCGTCCGGGTGCTGCGCGCCGCCGCCGAACTCGGGCTGCGCACGGTGGCCGTGCACGAACCGGGCGACGAGGCGCACCTGCACCTGGCGGACGAGGCCGTGCCGCTCGCGGCGGGCGGCTATCTGGACGCCGAGGCGCTGGTCGCCGCCGCGCGCCGGGCCGGCTGTACGTATCTCCACCCCGGCTACGGCTTCCTGAGCGAGTCCGCGGCGCTCGCCCGGCGGTGCGCGGACGCCGGTCTCACCTTCGTGGGCCCTTCGCCGGAGGTGCTCGACCTGTTCGGGGACAAGGCACGCGCCCGTGCGCTCGCCGTCGAGACGGGGGTGCCGGTCCTGCCCGGCACGGAGGGTGACACCACGCTGGAGGAGGCACGGACGTTCCTCGCCGATGGGCCGGTGATGGTCAAGGCCGTGGGTGGGGGCGGCGGGCGCGGGATGCGGGTCGTCCGGGACGCGGCCGAGCTCGACGAGGCGTGGCTGCGGTGCGCATCGGAGGCGCAACAGGCCTTCGGGCGCAGCGAGTTGTACGTGGAGCGGCTGTGGGAGGGGGCCCGGCACATCGAGGTGCAGGTGGTCGGCGACGGTGACACCGTGAGTCATCTGTGGGAGCGGGACTGCAGCGCGCAGCGCCGCCACCAGAAGCTCGTCGAGATCGCCCCGGCGCCGGGCCTCGACGCCACTGTGCGCGGCCGGCTCCTCGACGCCGCCCTGCGCCTGGCCGATGCCACCCACTACGCGGGTGTCGGCACGGTCGAATTCCTGGTCCAGGGAGAGGAGTTCGTGTTCATGGAGGCCAATCCGCGCCTCCAGGTGGAGCACACGGTGACGGAGGAGGTCACCGGCGTCGACCTGGTCGCGGCGCAGCTGCGGATCGCGGCGGGTGAGTGCCTGGCCGACCTCGGTCTCGCCGGGGAACCGCCCGCGCCACGCGGCTTCGCCGTGCAGTTGCGAGTGAACGCGGAGGTCACGGGGGCGGACGGTGCGGTGCGCCCGTCGGCGGGGCGGCTCGCGCGCCTCGACGTGCCGACGGGCCCCGGCGTGCGCGTCGACACCGCAGCCCGCACCGGCACGGACGTCGGCACGCGCTACGACTCCCTTCTCGCCAAGGTCGTCGCGCACGCGCCTGCGGGCGACTTCGGGGCGGCGTGCGCGCGGGCGCGGCGGGCGCTCGACGAGTTCACGGTGGAGGGCGTGCGGACCGGCATCCCCTTCCTGGCCCGGCTGCTCGACCACCCCGGTTTCACGGCGGGCGGCTTCGACACCGGGTTCGTACAGCGCCACTTGTCCGAACTCGCACCACCCTCCACCGCGCCGGAAGGTGACGCGGAACCGGGCACGGTGACCGCGCCCATGGCGGGCACGGTCGTCTCCGTGGATGCCTCGCCCGGACAACTCGTCGCGGCGGGTGCCACCTTGCTCGTACTGGAAGCCATGAAGATGGAGCACGTGGTGCGCGCCGAACACGCGGGTGTCATCCGTGCGGTGTCAGCGGGAGTCGGCGAAACGGTCTCCGAGGGCGCCGAGTTGGTGCTCCTTGATGTGACGGAGAGCGGTGGCGCCCAGGAGGCGGCGGCCGAGGAGCTCGATCTCGACGCGGTGCGTCCCGACCTCGCCCAGGTCGTCGAGCGGCACGCCTTCGGCCTCGACGAGAACCGTCCCGGAGCGGTCGCCAAGCGGCATGCGACCGGGCTCCGTACGGCGCGCGAGAACATCGAGGACCTCTGTGACCCGGGGACGTTCACCGAGTACGGCGCGCTCGCGGTGGCCGCGCAGCGGCGGCGCCGCCCGCTGGACGACCTGATCCGCTCGACGCCCGCCGACGGCATGGTGACCGGCACCGGCAGGATCGGCGGCGCGCCCGTGGTCGCGATGTCGTACGACTACACGGTGCTCGCCGGAACGCAGGGCCACAACAACCACCGCAAGACGGACCGGATGCTGCATCTGGCCGAGGAACGCGGGCTGCCCGTCGTGCTGTTCGCGGAGGGCGGCGGGGGCCGGCCCGGGGACACGGACACGTCGTCGATCGCTGGCCTGGACGTCATGACGTTCCATCAAATGGCGCGGCTCAACGGGAAGGTACCGCTGGTCGGCATCGCGTCGGGCCGCTGCTTCGCGGGGAACGCGGCGCTGCTCGGCAGCTGCGACGTCATCATCGCGACGCCCGAGGCCAACATCGGCATGGGCGGTCCCGCGATGATCGAGGGCGGTGGCCTCGGCGTGCACCGCCCCGAAGACATCGGCCCGCTCTCGGTGCAGGTGCCGAACGGGGTGGTGGACGTCCCGGTCGCCGACGAGGCGGAGGCGGTACGCGTGGCCCGCGCCTACCTGTCGTACTTCCAGGGCCCGCGGCTGAGTTGGGAAGCTCCCGACCCCCGGCGCCTTCGTCACACCATCCCCGAGAACCGGCGCCGCGCCTACGACATCCGCGCCGCGGTCGAGGGCCTCGCCGACACGGACTCGGTGCTCGAACTGCGCCGCGGGTTCGGGGCGGGAGTGATCACGGCGCTGGTCCGGATCGAGGGGCGCCCGATGGGCCTGGTCGCCAACAATCCGGCGCACCTCGGCGGGGCCGTCGACCGGGACGCCGCGGACAAGGCGGCACGCTTCCTGCGGCTGTGCGAGGCGTTCGGCCTCCCGGTCCTCTCACTGTGCGACACCCCGGGGTTCATGGTGGGCCCGGAGTCCGAACGCACCGCGACGGTACGGCAGTTCGCGGACCTGTTCGTCGCGGGCGCCCGCCTCACCGTGCCACTGGTCTGTCTCGTGCTGCGCAAGGCGTACGGGCTCGGGGCGATGGCCATGATGGGTGGTTCGACGCGGGTGCCGCTCGGCACGGCGGCCTGGCCGAGCGGCGAGTTCGGCGGGATGGGCCTGGAGGGCGCGGTGCGGCTCGGCTACCGGCGCGAACTGGAGGCGATCGCCGATCCGGCCGAGCGGGAGCGGGCGTTCGAGGCGCGGGTCGCGGAGATGTACGAGCACGGGAAGGCGGTGAACGCGGCGGCGGCTCTGGAGATCGACGCGGTCATCGACCCGGCGGATTCCAGGCGTTGGATCATGTCGGCGCTCGATGCGCCGGCCGTTCCCGCGCATTGATGCACGCCAAGGAGGGTACTCGGTCGATCATGCGGATCAGTGTGGTGGATGTCGGTTCGAACACCGTGCGCCTGGCGATCGCGGACGCCCGGGACGGAGCACCGCTGCCGGTGCACACGGCCAAGCGGCGGCTGCGCCTGTCGGAGCTGGTGGACGGCGACCGCAGGCTGGGTGCCGCGGCCGTCGAGCGCCTGGTCGACGCGGTGCGGACGGCGGTCACGGAGGCCGAACGCTGGGGCAGCGACGAGCCGTTCGTCTTCGCCACGGCCATCGTCCGGGACGCGCCGAACCGGGACGAGGTGCTCGACGCCGTCGAGGCGGGCACCGGTGTGCGGCCCCGGGTGCTGCCCGGCGAGGTGGAGGCCGAGCTGACGTTCCTCGCGGCGCGGCGCTGGATGGGCTGGCGGGCCGGGCCGCTCGGTGTCCTCGACATCGGCGGCGGCTCACTCGAAGTCGCCTTCGGGCGTGGCCGGTTGCCCGACTTCGCGATCTCGCTGCCGCTCGGGGCGGGGCGGCTCACGCGCGAGCATCTGCCGGACGACGGGGTGCCGCCGACCGAGCAGGACCTGAAGGCGCTGCGGCGCCATGTGCGGCACCAGCTCAGGGATGTCGCGGCGCGGATCCGCTGGGAGGGCCCGCTCACGGCGGCGGCCACGTCCCGCACGTTCACGCAGCTGGCGCGCCTGTGCGGGTCCCCTCCGGGGCGCCATGGGCCGTTCGTGCCACGGCGGTTGAGCCGCAGGTCGCTGGGCCTGGCGATCACCGAGCTGGCGGCGCTCCCCGCCGAGCGGCGCGCGGAGCTGCCCGGCATCTCCGCGCCCCGGGCGTCGCAGTCCCTCGCGGGGGCGCTCGTCGGTCATACGGCGATGAAGCTCATGGGCATCCGCGAGCTCACGGTCTGCCCGTGGGCGATCCGGGAGGGCATTCTGCTGCGCCGCATAGAGGGGGACGCGGGCTGGTCCGCGACGGGGCATCCGGCGCTGCATGTCGCGGCCGACCGTACGTACGCCACGGGGCTCCGCGCCGGACCCCGCGCCTCAATCGCCGGCGGGGCTTGAGCTGCGTACCAGCTCGATCGCCCGCCCCAGCGTCGCGAGCCGCGCGTCCACCGTGTCCCCGGCCGGGTAGAGCCGCACCGTGTCCACCCCCGCCTCCCGCCACACGGCCAACCGGGCCCGCACCATGTCCTCCGTGCCGATGAGCGTCGTGGCCAGGACCATGTCGTCGGTGACCAGTTCGGCGGCCCCTTCGCGGTCGCCGGCCTGCCACCGCTCCCGGACGGCCGCGGCGACGTCGGCCCAACCCTGCCTGCTGTAGGCCTGGTTGTAGAAGTTCGTCGAGGCGGAGCCCATGCCGCCCAGGCTGAAGGCGAGTTCCTTCTTCCGGCTGCCCACCACGGCGGCCAGCTCCTCCTCGTCCTCGACGAAGTTCACCTCGGCGCCCTGGCAGATGTCGAGGTCGGCCCTGGTCCGGCCGGACGCCGCGAGCCCCGCGTCCAGGTGGTCGAAGTACGCCTCCTTCGCCCCCTCGGGCACGAAACTCGTCCCGAGCCACCCGTCGGCGACCTCCCCGGTGAGCCGCAGCATCTTCGGCGACAACGTGGCCAGGTAGATGGGCAGTTCGTGCTCCGCCCGCATCGAGAGCCGCATCGGCTTCGCATCGCCACCGGGCAGCGGCAGCGCGAACTCCCGCCCCTCGTAGGCGATCTTCTCGCCGGTCGCCGCCATCCGCACGATCTCGACGGTCTCCCGCATCCGGGCCAGCGGCCGGGCGAACGGCACCCCGTGCAGCCCCTCGATCACCTGCGGCCCGGACGGCCCGAGCCCGAGGAGGAAGCGGCCCTCCGAGATGTTCGACAAGGTGATCGCGGCGCGCGCGATGGCGGCCGGGGTGCGGGTGGCGAGCTGGATGATTCCGGAGCCGAGCAGCATGCGCTCGGTGCGCGCCGCCAAGTACCCCAGCGGGGACGGCGCTTCGGAGCCCCAGGCCTCGGCGACCCAGCAGATGTCCAGGCCCAGCTTCTCGGCCTCGGTGACGTAGTCGACGGTCTCCCGCCAGTTCCCGCCGGACGCCTCGATGGTGGTCGACGTACGCATCACAGAGCCTCGTTCCCCTCGGCGAGCGCCTTCAGCCCGTCGAGAGCCGCGTCCATGCCCCGCTCCCACTCCCGCAGCCGCCCGTAGACGATCTTCTGCTCCTTCTCCGGCATCCGGTCGATGGCGTACGAGAGGCCGGAGCGCCCGGGCCCCATCTGCGCCCACTGCGTCAGCTCCGTACCCCCGCCGTCCCCCTCCGCCAGGCTGAACCGCCAGACAGCACTGGGCTGTTCGGGATCGCCCACGGCCCACGCGAAGACGCGCTCGGGCGCGCACTCGACGACGTACGAGGTGGTCTCCCACGCCCCGAACGCCTCGTGTCGGCTGCGCCCCAGGAAGCGGGCGCCGACGCCGCGCTTCTCGTCCAGCCACTGGGCCGACTGGAGTTCGGCGCTGAACCGGGGCATCAGACCGACATCACTGACCAGCTCCCACACCCGCCCAGGAGGCGCCGCGATCGTGCGCCGCACCTCGACCGTCGGCGTGTCCGCATAGCGTGCGCCCGTCCACTCCATCGTGCTCCACCTCTCTGTAGAACAGCCTGTGACCATGAGAGTTTCGTAGATGGACTCACTACGTCAAGAGCTACCCGGCCACCGAAGGGAACAGCTCAGCGGGTGAAGCGCGCCGCGACATCCGGGCGGCGCGCGAGCTTCTCCGGGTAGCCGGGGCCCATCCGCGCGTGGGTGTCGTCGGCGGTCATCGGCTCACCGCAGTGCCCGCAGACGACCGCGGCCTCGCTCTCGTGCCCGCACCGGTCGTGCTCGAAGACGACGGGCGCGCCCTCCTCGCCGGACAGCCAGCGGTTGCCCCAGGCGTTCATGGCGGCGAGGACGCCGAAGAACTCGCGCCCCTTCTCCGTAAGGACGTAGTCGTGCCGCACCGGAGCGCTGTCGTAGGCGCGCTTCTCCATCAGCCCCGCATCGACCAGCCGGCGCAACCGCTCCGCCAGGGTCGTCCGGGCGATGCCGAGCTCCTGCTGGAACACGTCGAAGCGGGTGATGCCGTAGAAGGCCTCGCGCAGCACGAGCGGCGTCCACCAGTCGCCCAGGAGGTCCATGGTGCGGGCGATGGAGCAGGGCCAGCCGGCAAAGGAAGTACGCCTCATACCGATCAGAATACGAAGGCCCGCAAGTAAGACCCTGTCCGAGTCCTCGCACGAGACGGAGCCGGTCAGAAGGGAGACATGGCCGACGTGACATTCACCATGAACAGCGCGGACCCATTGTGAAGAAGGTGCGCCGCCTGATCACCTGAAGGCTCGACAACGCACCGAGCTGGAGGCCCCGTTGTTCGCTTCCGTGGACGAAGTCACCACGCGCCTTGCCGGGACCGGCTATCTGGCCTCTCCGGCCGTGGCGACCACCGTCTTCCTGGCCGCCAGGCTCGGCAAGCCGCTGCTCGTCGAGGGCCCGGCGGGCGTCGGCAAGACGGAGCTGGCGAAGGCGGTCGCGGCGATCAGCGACGCCCGCCTGATCCGCCTCCAGTGCTACGAGGGCGTGGACGAGAGCCGCGCGCTCTACGAGTGGAACCACGCCAAGCAGCTGCTGCGCATCACGGCGGGCCAGGGCGAGACCTGGGACCAGACCCGCTCGGACATCTTCAGCGAGGAGTTCCTCCTCCCGCGCCCCCTCCTGACGGCGATCCGCGGCGAGGACGCGAAGGTCCTCCTGATCGACGAGATGGACAAGGCGGACGTAGAGGTAGAGGGTCTCCTCCTCGAAGTCCTCTCCGACTTCCAGGTCACGGTCCCCGAGCTGGGCACGATCGCCGCCACCCGGCGCCCCTTCGTGGTCCTCACCTCCAACGCGAGCCGCGAACTGTCGGAAGCGCTGCGCCGCCGCTGCCTCTTCCTCCACATCGGCTTCCCCGAGGAGGAGTTGGAGCGCCGCATCGTCGCCCTGAAGGTGCCCGAGCTCGACGCGGTGCTCGCCGAGTCCCTCGTACGGGTCGTGGGCGCGCTGCGCGCGATGGATCTGCGCAAGGTGCCCTCGGTCGCGGAGACGGTGGACTGGGCCCGCACCCTGCTGGCGCTCGGCGCGGACCGCCTCGACGAGGAGGTCGTACGGGCGTCCCTCGGCGTCGTCCTCAAGCATCAGGAGGACGTGAACACGGCCGCGGCGAAGCTCGACCTGGACGCGGTGTGAGCACGGCGCTCTCGGTCGCGGACCGGGTCACCTCGCTCGTCCGGGCGCTGCGCGCACACGGCATCCGGATCGGTACGGGGGAGAGCGTGGACGCCGCGCAGACGGTCGCGGCACTGGGCCTGGACAGCCGTGACCATCTGCGCGAGGGCCTGGCCTCCGCGCTCCTGCACGACCAGGGCCAGCGCGCGGTCTTCGACCCGGTCTTCGACGTGTACTTCCCGAGGGCGGTGGGCGCGCCGGGGTCGAGTCGCGAAGCGGACAGGGACAGCCTCCGCGACCGCCTCACCGAGGCCCTGACGGCAAACGACCGCGCGGCGCTGGCCCGCCTGGCCGCCGAGGCGGTGGAAGCCCTCGGCGGCTACGACACGAACGGCTGGTCGTCCCAGCAGACGCTGGACCGGCTGCGCCCGCAGACGCTCCTCGCCCCCGTCATGTCCGCGATCCGCGCGGGCGGCAGCGGCCAGTCCGGAGCGTTCACCGACCGCATCGAGGCCGACGAGATCCGCCGCCGCATCGAAGCCTTCCGCGAAGGCGTGCGCGGCGAGGCCCGCCGCCGGGTCGCGGAGGCCCGCGACCGCGACGAGCTGGCGCGCCGCATGCCGGTCCAGACCCCCGACCGCACCCTCTTCCTCTACGCGGACAAGGCCCAGCTCGCCGAGCTGCGCCGCACGGTCCACCCCCTGGCCCGCAAGCTGGCCACCCGCCTCGCGGCCCGCAGACGCCGCGCGGCCCGCGGCCACATCGACCTGCGCCGCACGCTGCGCGGCTCACTCTCGACGGGCGGCGTCCCGATGCGCCCCGTCCTGCGCAAACGCCGCCCGACCCGCCCGGAGCTGGTGCTGCTCTGCGACGTATCTGGCTCGGTGGCCGGCTTCGCGAACTTCACGATGCTGCTGGTCCAGGCCCTGCACGACCAGTTCAGCAAGATCCGCGTCTTCGCCTTCGTCAACCGGATCGACGAGGTCACCGACCTCATCGCGCACGGCGCCGCGGACGCGGAGGGCCTCGGCGCCCGCATCGCGTCGGAGGCCACACTGACCGGCTGGCACGGCAGCAGCGACTACGGCACGGCGCTCGGCGAGTTCGTGGAGCGCTACGCGTCCGCGGTGGGCCCCCGCAGCACGGTCCTCATCCTCGGTGACGCCCGCAACAACCAGCAGAACCCGAACCTCCCGGCCCTGCGCCGCATCACCCGCGCCTCCCGCCGCACCTACTGGCTCAACCCGGAACCCCGCTCCCAATGGGACACGGGCGACTCCGCCGCCTCCACGTACGCGGAGGTGGTCGACCTCCACGAGTGCCGCAACGCCCGCCAGCTGAGCACCCTGGTGGGCCGCCTCCTCCCCGTATAGCGGAACTGTGACGTCCAGCTACGACGCCGTCGTGGTCAGCCGTCACAGTCCCGCAAACTCCGCGCGACACGAACTTGCGCAACCGTGAAAGGCCGGGAAACGTGATCCGGAGGTTCACCGACCGGGACGGAGGCCGTATGAAGGCGGACGGCCGTGACGCGTACTTCGACAACGCCAAGTACCTGGCCATCGTCCTCGTCGCGCTCGGGCACGCCTGGGAGCCGCTGCGCGGGGACAGCCGTGCGGCCTCCGCGCTGTACTTCACCGTCTACACGTTCCATATGCCGGCGTTCATCGTGATCTCCGGCTACTTCTCGCGGTCGTTCGACGCGAGCCCTCGGCGGATGAAGCGCCTGGTCACGGGCGTACTGGTGCCGTATGTGATCTTCGAGGTCGCGTATACGTACTTCAAGCGCACCGTGGGCGACGACCCGGACTACCCGATCACGCTGCTCGACCCCTGGTATCTGACCTGGTTCCTGATCGCGCTCTTCATCTGGCGGCTCACCACCCCGCTCTGGAAGGTCATCCGCGCGCCGCTGCCGCTGGCTCTCGCGGTCGCCGTGCTCGCCGCCGTCTCCCCCGACATCGGTGACGACCTGGACCTTCAGCGGGTGCTGCAGTTCCTGCCGTTCTTCGTGCTCGGTCTTGTCCTGAAGCCGGAGCACTTTCAGTTCGTGCGGCGCCGCGGGGCCCGGCTGGCCGCCGTGCCGGTGTTCGTGGGCGCGCTGCTCGTCGCGTACTGGGCCTCGCCGCGGATGACCGCCGCCTGGTTCTACCGCCGGGACAGCGCGCAGGAGCTGGGCGCGCCCGGCTGGACGGGCGTGGTGATGACGCTCGCCCTGTTCGGCTGCTCGGTGATCCTGATGGCCTGCTTCTTCGCGTGGGTGCCGGGGCGCAGGCTGTGGTGCACGGCGCTCGGCGCGGGCACCCTGTACGGCTATCTGCTGCACGGCTTCCTCGCGAAGGGCTCCCGCTTCTGGGGCTGGTACGACCACGCCTGGGTGCACACCCCGCTCGGCGAGATCACCGTCACCGTGATCGCGGCGTCGGTCATCACCGCCCTGTGCACACCACCCGTGCGATGGCTGTTCCGCTGGGCCATGGAGCCCGAGATGGCGTGGGCGTTCAGGCGGGATCCCGTCAAGCCGGACGCGGAGCGTCCTGTGCCACCACCCGGAGCGTCCTGAGCGAGGGGTCCGCCGGGTCGGGGACGTTCATGCCGGCATCGATTCCGGTGCGTAGATACGTGAGGACCGGGTCGGTGAGCCGCTCCCCCGGCAGCACCGTCGGGATCCCCGGCGGGTACGGGGTGGCCATCTCGGCGGCGATCCGTCCCGCGGCGCGGTCCAGCGGCACGTCCTCGACCGGCCCGAAGTACGCGTCGCGCGGCAACATGGCCTGTTCCAGGCGGAGTTCGGAGGGCTTCGGCACCGCGACCGTGGGCGCGCCGCGCAGTTCGGCGCGGTGTTCGGCGACGTCCCGCAGGCCGTCGAGGAGCGCGGCGAGCGTCGCCGGGGAGTCCGCGAAGGTGAGCTGGGCGCCGATCCTGCGGTGGTCGGCGATGTGCACGTCGAGGGCGCGGTGGGAGCGCAGCCAGTCGGCCACGCGGTAGCCGCTCGTGTCGAGGTCGGCCACGTCGATGAGGACGGGCAGCGGGTCGAGGTCGTGGGAGAGGCCGGGGCCCGTGAGGTCGTCTGGGCCGTACACGTGCAGGCCGTCGATCGCGTCGATGGCCTGCCGGGCGTCCGCCGCCAGGTCGAGGGCGTCGCCCAGGAGTTCGCGGCCGTGCAGCCGCATCTGCCGGCGCCAGCCGTCGAGACCCGCGTAGATGAGGACGGAGGGACTGGTGGTGCCGAGCAGGTCGGCGCGTGAGGTGAGCGTGGCCGCGTCGATGAGGTCGCCCCGCAGATGGAACACCGAGCCCTGTTCCAGGCCGCTGCCCATCTTGTGGATGCTGGTGACACAGACGTCGGCGCCCGCGTCCATGGCCCACTTGGGCAGGTCGGGGTGGAACGGCAGATGGGCGCCCCACGCCTCGTCGACGATCAGCGGCCTGCCCCGCGCGTGGCAGATCTCGGCGAGCCGCTCCAGGTCGGCGCACGTCCCGTACGGGGTCGGGCTGGTGATCAGCGCGCCGCGCGCGTCCGGGTGGCGCTCGAAGGCCTCCTCGTACGACTGCGGGGACGGCGCGTGTGCGAGGCCCCGCTCGGCGTCCCACTGCGGTTCGACCCACACGGGGTCGATGCCGCACAGGATCAGCCCGCTCACCACGGACTTGTGGGCGTCACGCCCGATGAGCAGCTGCTCGTGGGGCCCGGCGACCGCCAGCATGGCGGCCTTGACCGACAGGGAGCTGCCGCAGGTGGTGAAGAAGGTGTGGTCGGCGTGGACCGCGTCGGCCATCAGCTCCTCGGCGCGGAGCAGGACCCGGCCGCGCGTCCGGCGGTCGTCGAGGCCGCCGCTGGCGAGGACGTCCGCGTGGAAGGCGTCGCCGAGCACCCTCCTGGCCTGCTCGTCGGCGCCCCGCGCCTGCTTGTGGCCGGGTGGTGTGAAGGCGAGCCTGCCGTGTGCGTGGTAGGAGTCGAGGGCTTCCAGAAGGGGGGCGGAGGTGTGATCCATGGGGTCCGGGTACCGGGTGTCGGGCCTGTTCATGCCACCTGCTCCTGCCGGATCGTGTGGTGAGGGCGGATTCAGCCGCGCCGCCGGTGGCTCGTGTCGCACCAGGGGTAGCGGCGGCTGCGGCGGCAGGTGCACAGGGCGACCTCGAAGCGGTCCGACCGCACCGTCGTGCCGTCGTCGAGGGTGACCTCGACGGGGCCCTCGACGAGGAGCGGGCCGGTGCGCCGGGCGGTGATGCGGGTGACCTCGCGGCGCGGCGTCGGCTCAGTCGGTTCGTTCGGCACGGACGACCACCAGTCCTTCCCTCGACGCGTCGGCGGCGAGCAACTTGTGTCGCCGCAGCCACTGTTGGCGTTCCTCCAGGACGGGGCCGAAGGGGATCGATCTGCGGCCCACGACGTCCGCGCGCAGGCCGCTGGAGCGCAGGAGGTCGAGGGTGCGGTCGGCGTCGCTGAGTGCCGACTGGACGATGAGCAGTGTGCCGCCGGGGCGCAGCAGTGGCGGTGCGGCGCGGCAGATCCGGTCGAGCACCAGGCGCCCGTCGCGGCCGGCGTCCCAGGCCCGTGCGGCGCCGCGGCGCGGCACGCGGGCCGCGGGGGCGGGTACGTAGGGCGGGTTGGCGACGATGAGATCGAAGCGGCGGCCCATGACGGGCGCGAGCAGGTCGCCGCGCAGCACCCGCAGCGGCAGCCGGTTCAGGCGGGCGTTCAGCCGCGCGGTGAGCACGGCGCGCCAGGAGACGTCGACGGCGGTCACCCGTGCGCCGCGCCCGGCGGCGAAGAGCGCGACGGCTCCCGTCCCGGTGCCGACGTCGAGCACCTCCGCGCCGCGCGCGAGCGGTTCCCGCAGCAGTGCGTCGGCGAGCATCCAGGTGTCGTCCTGCGGGGCGTAGACGCCCGGGAAGGTGAGCAGTGGGCTGGTCATGTCGGGCTCCCTGGGTATGAGGACGAGCCCGGGCGCAGGGACGACTCCCCCGCCTCCCACGCGGCCCGCAGTGTCCGTCCGAAGCGGTCCTCCAGGTACCCGGTGGCGTTGACGCCGAAGGCGATGTCCCGGTCGAGCTCGGGTTCCTGGGCCAGGAGGCCGTCCACGACCTCATGGCGTACCACCTGCTCGTGCACGGCGTCGGCCTCGACGTGCTCGTCGTAGAAGAACACCGCGCGTTCGCCCGCGCCGACGCGGCGCAGCGCGTGGGCGAGGCGGCGGGAGCCCGGTGACGAGGTGGTCTCGACGGTGGCGAAGTGGCCGACCAGCGCGCCGCGCAGGGAGCGGTGCAGGCCGAACAGGGACATCAGGTTCACCAGGGCCAGCGCCTCGGCCGATGCCGCGTCGAGGTAGTGGCCGTAGTCGGGTGCGAGGTCCAGGTCGGCCATCAGGTCGGCGAAGAGCCGCGCGTGGATGCGGTCGGCGCGGCCGCCGCCGTACTCGTCGAACTCGATGGCGGCCATCCCCGCCTTGGGCCGCCCGTGCAGCCGGGGCAGCACCCAGGCGTGCGGGTCGGCCTCCTTGAGGTGGTAGATCGAGCGGTGCGCCGCGTACTCGCGCAGCTGCCACAACTCCCCCTTCTCACTGAGGAGATGGGTGAGGCCGTCGCCGTCCGCCGGTTCCACCAGCAGGTCGTCGAGGGCGTCGTGCGCGCGGGTGTGCCCGGTCGCGTGGGCACGCAGGTCGGACAGCATGCGCTGTTCCAACTGGCCTCGTACACGCAGGAGTTCCGGGTCCCATTCCAGGGTGTCGCGGACTCCGGCGAAACCCCTGTAGTGGAGTTCGTAGCACACGTACAGGGCCAGCTGGGCGTCGTCGCCGAGCGGGGGCGCCGCGGCGATCGCCTCCGGGCCGGGCAGCGGGTGGCGCGCGGCGCGCAGATGCCCGAGCACGGCGGCCGACACCGGTCCGCGCGGGGGCGGCAGCGCCGGGGCCCGTTCCTGCGCGGGGCCGGGCGCCGTGGTGGGCCCGCTGTCGTTTGTGGTGGTCATGGCGCCCGAGTACCCACACCCACCCGTACCACTCCCGGCCTGCGGTGTTTCACTCGACGCGGCCCGGGGAACCCGGCCGGGCACCTTTCCGACCGACGCTTCCCGCCCCCACACCTTGGAGGACGTACCGATGCCGCGACACATGCCGGGGCGCATGATCGTGGAGGAGTTCCGGGCCATCGGCGGTTCCGCACGCCGCGCCGTGTCGGTTCCGGGGCCCGAGCGGGCCACGGCCGTACAGGCGCTGAAGGCCTCCGCCGCGGCGATCGTGGCGTGGGCGCTGGCGGGCTGGTGGTGGAACGCGCCGATGGCGCTGCTCGCACCGTGGACCGCCGTGGTGCTGGTGCACAGCACCGTGTACCGCTCGGTGTATTCGGCGGTGCAGCAGTTCCTGGTCGTCGCGGCGGGCACGCTCATCGCCTCCGGCGCGATGGCGCTCACCCAGAACGTGATGATCGGGATGGCGATCGCACTGCCGATCACCGTGCTCATCGGCTCGTACGGGCGCTTCGGCGACCAGGGCTGGTACGCGCCGAGCGCGGCCCTCTTCGTCCTGACGTACGGCTCGTACGGTCTCGTGGAGATCGGTCACCGGCTCATGGAGACGGTGCTCGGCGCGGTCGTCGGCGTCCTGGTCAACGCGCTCGTGCTGCCACCCGTGCACACCAGCGACGTGCGGCGGCTGCGGACCCAGGTGCCGACGGACTGCGCCCGGCTGCTGCGGGAGATCGCGGACGGCATCGAGGGCGGGTACGGCGCGGCCGACGCGGAGGAGTGGCACGGGCGGGCGCTGCGGCTCGGCGCCACGGTCGCCGAGCTGCGCACCGCGCGGCACCGGGCGGACGAGGGCCGCCGGCTCAATCCGGGCCGCCGGCTGCGCCGCGGGCGCCCCGCCCCGCCGTCCCGAGACATCCGCTGGGAGCGGATCGCGGACCACCTCGCGGAGGCGCTGCGTTCACTGACGGAGGCCGCGCACGACACACCACCGTTCGCGACACCTCCGCCGCAGGCGCTGCGCGAGCTGGCCACGCTGTTCCGCTCGGCCGGCGAGGCGTGCGCCACGGACGCCGACCGGATCGGCCGTCCGGGCGGGGAGCAGGCCGCCCAGGCGCTCACCGCGGCGCAGGCGGCGGGCGACCGCATCGCCGCGTTCCTGGCCGATCCGGCCGGTCACGGCTTCGCGGCGCTCGGCGAGCTGACCACGGCGACGACGCGCCTGCTGGACGACCTGTCGGCGGCGACGGATCACTCCGGCCAGGCCCCGGACTCCCGCTCCGGCACCGCGAAGTCGGTCAACACACCGTAGTGATCGCTGACCTGGACGCCGTCGACCGGTTCGACGAGGAACCGCCGGCACGCCTCGACCCGCAGGGTCGGCCCGTGCCGTCCGCAGCGCGCCAGCACGTGGTCGATGCGGCGCCCCGGCTCCAGCGGCATGTCCCCCGCGCGCACCAGCGGATTGTCCGGGCTGAAGGTGTGTCCCGGCGCTGCGCCGTGCCGGGCCTCCCACGCGTCCTGATAGCAGACGCTCGCCCCGCCCAGGGACTGGAGTCCGCGCCAGAACCGCAGGCTCGCGGCGTCGGGCCCCGCGTCGAAGTCGCCGAGGACGATCACGTGCCGCAGCCGCCCGGCCCCCTCGGCGAGCATCCGCTCCGCCAGGAGGGCCGCGGCCCGCGCCTGCCGCTCCCGCTCGGCTTCGAAGCCGTAGGGCCAGCTCGGCTTGTGATGGACGACGAGGACGCCGCCGAGCGGCTCCTCGTACGCGACCTCGGCCGCGGCCACCCCGCACCACGGCGTAGCCGCCGTACGCTCGGTCACCTGCAACGGATCGGTGCGCACGCGGCCGAGCGGCGCGCGGACGGCGAGCACGGCGCCGACGCCGTCCGGGCCGCTGCGGGGGTGCGGGACGACCCGCCAGCCGTCGGCCTCCAGCCGCCGCACGTCGTCCGGTACCACTTCTTGCAGTGCCAGCACGTCGGGGGCGGCGTCGGCGAGCGCGGCGGCGAGGACGCCGCGGCGCGTGGGGCCGTCGGCGTACTCGGGGGCGAGGACGTTCATGGTCAGCGCGCGCAGGCGCGGGTTCGCGGCCATCGGAGCTCCTTGTAGGGGACACCTGCCGGGTACCCGGCAGTCAGAGCGTGATCAGCCTTTTCGGGGGAACCCGGCCGCCATGACCGAGAGCGCATCCATCCGGAGTTCGTACTGGATCGAGTCCGCGCCGGGACGGGACTTCCCGCCGCTGGAGCGGGACGTGAACGTGGACGTCGCGGTGATCGGCGCGGGCATCGCCGGGCTGAGCACCGCGTGGGAGCTGACACGCTCCGGGCTGAGCGTGGCGGTCCTGGAAGCGGGCCGCATCGCCGAGGGCGTCACCGGGCACACGTCGGCCAAGCTGTCCGCGCTGCACACACTGACCTACCAACGATTGCGGCGCACACGTGGCTCCGAGGCCGCCCGCCTGTACGCGCGCTCCCAGTCCGAGGCCGTGGAGCACGCCTTCGAGGTGTCCGAACTCCTCGGTGTCGACTGCGAGTTGGAGCGCCGCGACGCCTACACGTACGCGACCGACGGCCACCATCTGCCCGCGGTGCGTGCCGAGGCCGAGGCGGCGCGGGCCGCAGGGCTTCCCGCGTCGTTCGTGACGCAGACCGGTCTGCCGTTCCCCGTCGCGGGAGCGGTGCGCGTCACCGGCCAGGCCCAGTTCCATCCGCGCAAGTACCTGCTCGGGCTCGCCGAGGACCTGCACGCGCGGGGCGCGCTGCTGTACGAGCACACGTCGGTGTTCGGCCTGGAGGAGGACCACGCCTGCCATGTGACGGCCGAGACGGGAGCCACGGTGACCGCGCGCGACGTGGTCGTCGCGACCCACTACCCCATCTTCGACCGGGCCCTGCTGTTCGCCCGGCTCGCGCCCCGCCGGGAGCTGGTGGTGGCCGCGCCGATCGACGCGGAGCGCGACCCGGACGGCATGTACATCACGCCGGAGGACAACACGCGCTCGGTGCGCACCGCGCCCTACGAGGACGGGCAGCGGCTGCTCATCGTCACCGGCGAGAAGTTCACCCCCGGCACCGGGAACACCCCGCTGCGCCTGGAGCGCCTCGTGGCGTGGGCCGAGGAGCACTTCCCCGGCATCGAGCCCGCCTACGGGTGGGCGACGCAGGACACCTTCCCCTGCGACACGACGGCACTCGTGGGCCGGCTGCACCCGGCGGCCAAGCACACGTACGTCGCCACGGGCTTCGGCGGCTGGGGTCTGAGCGGCGGCATCATGGCCGGCCGGCTGCTCAGCGCGCTCATCACGGGGCGTGAGGAACCCGAGTGGGCGGGCATCTACGATCCTCGCCGGGTGCGCTCGGTGCTGCGTGAGGCGCCCCGCTTCCTGAAGCACCAGGCGGACGTGGCCTATCACTTCGTGGGTGACCGGGTGCGGTCCCCGAGCGTCGACTCCGTCGACGAGCTGCGCCCGGACTCCGGGGCGGTGCTGCGCACCAAGGGCGGGCGCGCGGCCGTCTACCGGGACGCCGACAGCAAGCTCCACGCCGTGTCCGCGCGCTGTACCCACCTGGGCTGCCTGGTCGCGTTCAACGCGGCGGAGCGCGCCTGGGAGTGCCCCTGCCACGGCTCCCGCTTCGACACGGACGGGACGGTCGTACAGGGCCCGGCGACCCGGGGTCTTGAGCAGCGCGACATCTGAACCCGCTGATCCGAACCCCCCGGCGGCGAGCGCGAGTTGAGGGAGGGCCATGGCCGACCACGAGCGTCGCGGTCACGAGGAGCCGAGGGATCCGACGGATCTCCCGGCCCGCTCGTGGTGGGCCGTGCTGCGCCGCACCGGCAAGGAGTCCCTCGACGACGATCTGCCCGACCGGGCGGCCGCGCTGACGTACTACGGCGTCCTCTCGCTCTTTCCTGCGCTGCTCGTCCTGGTGTCCCTGCTCGGCGTGGCCGGCGAGCGGGCGACGCAGGGTGTCCTGGACAACCTGCGCCACCTCACACCGGGTCCCGTGCGGGACCTGCTCAACGATGCCGTGGGGCAGTTGCAGGACAGGGGCGGGTCCAGCGGGGTGATCGCGACGGTGAGCCTGCTGACCGCCGTCTGGACGGCCTCCAGCTACATCGCCGCGTTCATCCGCACCGCGAACGCCGTCTACGACACGGAGGAGGGCCGCCCGCTATGGAAGCTGACACCGCTGCGGCTCGCGCTGACCGTCACGTTGATGGTGCTGCTCGCGGCGAGCGCGACCATCGTCGTGTTCACAGGACCGCTGGCCAAGCGCGCGGGTGACTGGCTCGGGGCCGGTGACGCGGCGCTCATGACGTGGAACATCGCGAAGTGGCCGGTGCTGCTCGCGCTGATGGTCCTGATGGTGGCGCTGTTGTTCTGGCGCGCCCCCAACGTCCGTGGTCCCGGCTTCCGCTGGCTGAGCCCCGGCAGCATCCTCGCCGTGCTGCTGTGGCTGCTCGCCTCCGGCGGCTTCGCGCTGTACGTGGCCGGGTTCGGCTCGTACAACAAGACGTACGGCACGCTGGCCGGCGCCATCATCTTCCTGGTCTGGCTGTGGCTGTCGAACCTGGCGCTGCTGCTCGGCCTGGAATTCGACGCGGAGCTGGCCCGGCAGCGCGCCATCAGCGCCGGCCGGCCCGAGGGCGAGGAGCCGTACGTGGAGCCACGTGACACCCGCAAGTGGCCCTCACGTGTGCCACTGAGGCGCAGGGGTACGCGGGAGCCCTGACCACCTACTTGGGAGCCGTCCGTGAGCAACCGACCACCGAACGTCTTCGTGCTGGGCCTCGACGAGGCCAATCTGCCGGCACTGCGAGCCGTCCCCGGCACCGACCGCATGAACCTGCACCCGCTGCTGTCCGCGACGGAACTTCAGAGCGGGGAGGTGCACGTGCCCGATCTCATCGACCGGGCCTGCACCGTCCTGGACGGGTTCGAGGGGTCCATCGACGCGATCGTCGGCTACTGGGACTTCCCGGCGAGCACTCTCGTCTCCCTGCTCTCCGAGCGCTACGGAACGCGCGCCACGAGCCTGGAGTCGGTCGTCAAGTGCGAGCACAAGTACTGGAGCCGGCTCG
This sequence comes from Streptomyces sp. NPDC002795, assembly GCF_042888725.1. Classification (NCBI taxonomy): domain Bacteria; kingdom Bacillati; phylum Actinomycetota; class Actinomycetes; order Kitasatosporales; family Streptomycetaceae; genus Streptomyces; species Streptomyces sp. NPDC002795. The sequence goes on along the minus strand of NZ_JBIAQB010000003.1, from coordinate 275,597 downwards.
TCCAGCAGGAGGTCGTCACCGAGCACCCGCGCTTCGGCCGGGTCGATCTGACCGCCGAGAACCCGAGCCCCCCGGACGGTGTGCGCTTCCCGATGTGGCTCAAGCCGGCCCTCTCGTACTCCTCCGAACTCGCCTACGGCGTAGGGGACATGACCGAGTTCCGGGAGGCCGTCGACGCGATCAAGGCGGGCATCCACCGGGTCGGCCGGCCCTTCGAGTACATACTCGACCAGCTCGACCTGCCCCCGGAGATGGCCGACGTCGGCGGGCAGGTGTGCCTCGCGGAGGAGACGCTGAACGGGGTGCAGGTCGCCGTCGAGGGATACGCGCACGACGGCGAGATCACCGTGTACGGCGTCCTCGACTCGATCAACTACCCCGATTCCACCAGCTTTCTGCGCCACCAGTACCCTTCGGCGCTGCCCGAGCCGGTGCAGCAGCGGCTGCGTTCCGTCGCCGAGCGCGTGATGCGGCACATCGGGTGGTCGGAGGCGACGTTCAGCATCGAGTTCTTCCACGACCCGGCCACCGACAGGACGGCCATCCTGGAGATCAATCCGCGCCACTCCCAGTCGCACGCCGAGCTGTTCACCTACGTCGACGGGGCGGCGAACCACCACAGCATGCTCGCCCTCGCCCTCGGCCGCGACCCGGCGCTCCCCCGCCGCAAGGGCCCGTACACGCTTGCCGCCAAGTGGTACTACCGCTGGTTCACGGACGGCGTCGTCCACCGTGTGCCGTCGGACGAGGAGATCGCCCGCATCGAGCGGGAGATCCCCGGCGTCCGCATCGACCTGGTGCCCGACGAGCCGCAGCACCTCTCCGACAGCGGCCACCAGGACAGTTACAGCTACGAAGTGGCACACATCTTCACCGGCGGAGACAGCGAGGAGGAGCTGCGCGAGAAGTACGACCGCTGCGTGGCCGCGCTCAGTCTCGGCCTCGACACACCGGCTGAAACCCCGTCCTGAAAGACGCACCCCCCATGCGACACATCGATGACCTTCCGCACCCGACGAAGGAAGAGGACCACCTCACGATCCCGATGCCGGACGGCGTCCGGCTGTCCGCGCGCGTCTGGCGCCCGGTCTCGTCCGACAGCGCGCCCGTCCCCGCGATCCTGGAGTACATCCCTTACCGCAAGGGGGACTTGAGCTCGGTTCGCGACTCGATCCACCACCCGTACATCGCGGGACACGGCTACGCCTGCGTCCGTGTCGACGTGCGGGGCACCGGTGACTCCGAGGGTGTGCTCACGGACGAGTACCTGGAGCAGGAGCAGGAGGACGCCGAGCAGGTGCTCGCGTGGCTCGCCGCGCAGGACTGGTGCGACGGGTCGACCGGGATGATGGGCATCTCGTGGGGCGCGTTCGCCGCGCTCCAGGTGGCGGCCCGGCAGCCGCCGAGCCTGCGTGCGATCGCCATCTCCTCGTTCACGGACGACCGGTACGCGGACGACATGCACTACATGGGCGGCGCGCTGCTGTCGGACAGCCTCGCCGAGGCGGGCACCATGTTCGCCTACTCCACGTGCCCGCCCGACCCGGCCGTGGTCGGCGGGCGGTGGCGCGAGCTGTGGCACGAGCGGCTGTCCGCCGTCGATCCGTGGGTCCTGAACTGGCTGCGCCACCAGCGCCGCGACGCGTACTGGCGGCACGCCTCTGTCTGCGAGGACTACACGGCCGTACGCTGCCCCGTCCTCGCCTCCAGCGGCTGGGCCGACGGCTACTCGAACGCGGTGACCCGTCTCCTCGCCCACCTCGACGTCCCGCGCAAGGGCCTGGTCGGCCCGTGGTCGCACAAGTACCCGCACCTCGGCGAGCCTGGGCCCGCCATCGGCTACCTCCAGGAGGTGGTGCGCTGGTGGGACCACTGGCTCAAGGGCGCGGACAACGGCGCGATGGACGGGCCGATGCTGCGCGCCTGGATGCAGGAGAGCGTGCCGCCTTCCACGTCGTACGAGGAGCGTCCCGGCCGCTGGGTCGGCGAGCTGTCGTGGCCGTCGCCGCGCGTCGAGGAGACGTCGTTCGGACTCGGCGACCGGCACCTGGCGGGTCCTGACGAGCCGACCCCCGAACCCAGGGACGCCTCCGTCCGATCCCCGTTGTCCGTGGGCCAGTTCGCGGGAAAGTGGGCGTCGTACAACGCGCCGCCCGACCTTCCCTACGACCAGCGCGAGGAGGACGGCGGCTCGCTCATCTACGAGACGCGGCCGCTCACCGAGCGCCTGGAGATCCTCGGCTCGCCGCGCGTCGAACTGGAGGTGAGCGCGGACCGCCCGGTGGCGACGGTCGCCGCGCGGCTGTCCGACGTGGCGCCCGACGGCCGGGCGACCCGGGTCACGTACGGGATCCTGAACCTGACCCGCCGCGAGGGCACCGGCGAACCGGACCCCCTCGCACCGGGCGAGCGCTGTCGCGCGGTGCTCGAACTCAACGGGGTGGCGCAGGCGTTCCCGCCCGGCCACCGCGTCCGGCTCTCCCTGTCCACGTCGTACTGGCCGCTGGCCTGGCCACCGCCCGAGCCCACGCTCCTGACCGTGCACGAGGAGGGGTGCCGCCTGTCGCTGCCGGTACGGCCCGCGTCGGCTCCGGACGACGCGCCGCCCTTCGAGCCGCCCGAGGGCGCGCCCCCGATCCGGTCGACGCGGGTGACGCCGCCGGAGGAACGCTGGGAGGTCACCCGTGACCTCATCAACTACGGCGCGGCCCTGGACATCGTGAAGGACCGGGGCACGATCCACTTCGACGCGGCGGACATCGACGTGGGGTGCCGGGCGCACGAGCGGTACACGTCCACGGCGGACGACTTCACGTCGCCGGAGGGCGAGTCGACGTGGACGATGCGCTTCCAGCGGGACGGCTGGGACGTACGGGTGCGGACGAGTACGACGCTGACCTGCGACGCCATGCAGTTCTACGTCAACGCGACACTGGACGCGTACGAGTCCGACCGCCGGGTGTTCTCACGGACGTGGAACGAGACGGTGCCGCGGGACGCGTTGTAGTCTCAGCGGTCGTGGATCGCGCCCTCCCCCGCCCGGAGGGGCAATCCACTGCCGCCCCGCCGGGCCGCGATGATCTCCGCCCCGATCGACACGGCGGTCTCCTCCGGTGTACGGCCGCCGATGTCGAGTCCTATCGGGGAGTGCAGCCGCGCCAACTCGCCTTCACTCAGGCCGACTTCGCGCAGCTTCTCCATCCGGTCGTCGTGCGTGCGCCGCGAACCCATCGCCCCGACGTACGCGACCGGCCGCCGCAACGCCACCTCCAGCAACGGCACATCGAACTTCGCGTCGTGCGTCAGCACGCACAGCACGGTGCGCTCGTCCGTGTCGGTCGAGCGGAGGTAGCGGTCCGGCCACTCCACGACCACCTCGTCCGCCTCCGGGAAGCGGGTCGGCGTGGCGAAGACGCCGCGCGCGTCGCACAGGGTGACGTGGAAGCCGAGCAGCTTGCCGACCTTGACCAGCGCGCCCGCGAAGTCCACCGCGCCGAACACGATCATCCGCGCGGGCGGCACGCTCGACTCGACGAACAGGGTGACATCACCGTCGCAGCGCGCCTTGCTCTCGGGCACCTCGCACAGCCCGGTGCGGCCGAGGTCGAGGTAGGCACGGGCCTGTGCCGCGAGCCCCGAGTCGTCGCCCTCCGTGAGGTGTCCCTCGTGCGAGCCGTCGGGGCGGATCATCAACAGGCCGCCAGTAGTGGCGAGTTCACCGGGCCCTTCGAGGATCCGGGCCAGCGCGACGGCCTCGCCGCGCGCCGCGACGGCGAGCGCCGAGACCACCGCCGCACGGGACGGCGAGTCGAGCCGCACCGGTTCGACGTGCACCTCGACCTCGCCGCCGCAGGTCAGGCCCACGGCGAACGCGTCGTCGTCGCTGTAGCCGAACCGCTCCCGCGCCGGCGCCGCGTCCTCCAGGGCCTGCACGCACAGTTCGTACACCGCGCCCTCGACGCAGCCGCCGGACACCGAGCCGATGACCTCGCCCGCCGCGTCGACGGCGAGGGCCGCGCCGGGCGGCCGGGGCGCGCTGCCGCTCACCGAGACGACGGTGGCGACAGCGAACTCCCGGCCCTGCGCGGCCCATTCGCTCAGTTCGGCGGCGAGGTCAAGCATTGCGCTGCGCCTCGGCGAGCAGCACCCTGTCCGGCCGCAGCGGCAGGTCGCGGTGGCGCACCCCGGTCGCGTGCCACACGGCGTTGCCGATCGCGGCGGCCGTGCCGACGATGCCGATCTCGCCGACTCCCTTGATGCCGACGGGGTCGTCCGGGTCACTGTCGTCGACCCAGTGCGCCTCGACGACCGGCACGTCCGCGTTGGCGGCGACGTGGTAGCCCGCGAAGTCGGCGCCGACGTGCCCGCCGTCCGTCGCGTCCCGCACGGCCTCCTCGTGCAGCGCCATGGAGATGCCCCACGTCATGCCGCCCACCAACTGGCTGCGCGCGGTCAGCGGGTTGATGATGCGGCCCGCGGAGAAGACGCCGAGGAGGCGCCGCACGCGGACCTCTCCGCTCGCCACGTCCACGGCGACCTCGGCGAACTGCGCGCCGTAGGAGTAGCGCTCCTTCTGCGCGAGGGCGCCGACCAGTGCGGTGGTGTCGGTGCGCACGGTGAAACCCTCTGCCGGGATGGCGGCGGTCGAGGTCATGCGCTCGCGCAGCTCACGGCTCGCGGCCATCACAGCCCAGCCCCACGAGCGCGTGCCCATCGAGCCGCCGGAGACCCAGGCCTGGCCGAAGTCGCTGTCGGCGATCCGCACCCGCACCAGGCCCTGGTCGACGCCGAGTTCGTCGGCGGCGATCTGGGTCAGCGCGGTGCGGGCGCCGGTACCGACGTCCGCCGCCGTGATCCGGACGGTGTACGTACCGTCCTGCTCGGCGGTGATGGCCGCCGTGGACGGGGCGACACCGGACGGGAACGAGCACGCGGCGACGCCCGTGCCGAGCAGCCAGCGGCCCTCGCGGCGCACGCGCGGCCGCGGGTCGCGCCCCTCCCAGCCGAAGCGCCGCGCGCCGTCCTCGTAGCAGCCGAGAAGGTTGCGGCTGCTGAACGGCAGACCGGAAACGGGGCCGACCTCCGGCTCGTTGCGCACGCGCAGCGCGACCGGGTCCATGCCGAGCTTCTCTGCGAGCTCGTCGAGCGCCGACTCCACGGCGTACGAGCCGGGGGCCTCGCCGGGCGCCCGCACGAACGTCGGGGTCGGCAGGTCCACGGGCACGACCCGGTTCACGGAGTAGTGCGCGTCCGAGGCGTACATCACGCGGCCGTATCCGGCGCTCGCCTCGACGAACTCGCGGATGTTCGAGGTCAGCGACTGGGCGTCGTGACCGAACGCGCGAAGCCGTCCGTCGGCGTCGGCGCCGAGCCGCATCCGCTGGGTGGTGGGGCTGCGGTAGCCGGTGAGCGCGAAGACCTGACGTCGCGTCATGGCGAGCCGGACGGGACGCTGGAGCTGCGTCGCGGCCATCACGGCCGCGACGTGGTGCGAGCGCACGAGCTTGCTGCCGAAGGCGCCGCCGACGTGCTCGGAGACGACGCGGACGGCGGCCGGGTCGAGCGAGAACAGCTGCGCGAGCTCGTCGGCGACGGCCTTGCTGCCCTGGTTGGCGTCGTACACCTCCAGGCGCCCGTCCTCCCAGCGCACGGTCACCGCGTGCGGCTCCATGGCGGTGTGGTGCGCCTCGGGGGTGGTGTAGCGCTCGTCCACGACGGCGGCGGACGCGGCGAGTTCGGCCTCCAGATCGCCCTTGACCGCCTCTGAACCCTCGGGGGCGTAGGTGCCGGGCCTGTCGGCCTCGAAGGCGATGTCGTGCGGCTCGGTGTCGTACTCGACGACGAGCGCCTCCGCGGCCTCCCGGGCCTGCTCGGGCGTCTCGGCGACGACGAGCGCGACGGGCCAGCCGGCGTGCAGCACCTGGTCGTGCTGGAAGACGTGCAGGATGCCGTCGGGCTGGCCGAGCATGCCCATGTAGTCGGTGTTGATCCGGGGCGCGTTGCCGTGGTGCAGGACGGCGAGGACGCCGGGCATGGCGCGCACGGCCTCGTCGCCGACCGAACGGATCCGGCCGCGTGCCACGGTGGACAGCACGAGCCAGCCGTGCGCGAGGTCGGTGAACGGGAACTCGCCCGCGTACCGGGCGGCTCCCGTGACCTTCTCGCGCCCCTCGACGCGGCTGCGCCCGACACCCACCGAGTCCGTTGTCGTCGTGCCGGCCGCTGTGGTGGTGGTCGTCGTCATCGGGTGGCCTCCGAGGCGAGTTCGGTGAGCAGCGCAACGATCAGATTGCGCATCAGGGGCACCTTGTACGTGCTGTCGGGCAGCGGCTTCGCCGCCGCGAGTTCGGCGTCGGCGGCGGCCGCGAACGTCGCTCCCTCGGCGGGCTGCCCGATCAGCGCCGCTTCGGCGGCACGGGCCCGCCACGGCCGCGAGGCGACCGCGCCGAGCGCGATCCGCGCGTCGCGTACGACGCCGTCCTGTACGTCGACGGCTGCGGCCACGGAGCCGATGGCGAAGGCGTACGAGGCGCGCTCGCGGACCTTGCGGTACGTCGAGTTCGCCGCGACGGGCGCGGGCGGCAGGGTGACCGCGGTGATGAGCGCACCGGCCGGAAGACCGGTCTCCAGGTGCGGGGTGTCACCGACGGGCCGGTAGAAGTCGGTCAGCGCCAACTCGCCCTTGCCCTCGGCGGTTTCGTACTCGACGACGGCGTCGAACGCGGCGAGCGCGACACCCATGTCGGACGGGTGCACGGCCACGCAGTGCTCGCTCGCGCCGAGAATGGCGTGATTGCGGTGCTCCCCCTCGATGGCCGGGCAGCCACTGCCGGGCTCCCGCTTGTTGCACGGCTTGCTGACGTCGGTGAAGTAGCCGCAGCGGGTGCGCTGCAGCAGATTCCCGCCGACGGTGGCCATGTTCCGCAGCTGCCCGGAGGCCCCGGCGAGCACGGCCTGCGCCAACGCCGGGTAGCGGAGCCGCACTTCGGGGTGGGCGGCGAGGTCGCTGTTGGTGACGGTGGCTCCGATACGGAGCCCGCCGTCGGGGGTCGACTCGACGCTGTCGAGCGGCAGTTCCCGTACGTCGACGAGGTGCGCGGGGCGCTCCACGCCGATCTTCATCAGGTCGACGAGGTTGGTGCCGCCGCCGAGGTAGCGCGCCTCGGGGTCGGCGCCGAGCACCGCCACCGCGCCCGACACATCGGACGCCCGCTCGTATCCGAACTCCCTCACGCCACGGTCTCCTTCGCGTCGTCGGCGGAGTGCGCGGCCGCGTGGGCGACCGCTTGCACGATCGACACGTAGGCGCCGCAGCGGCACAGGTTTCCGCTCATCCGTTCCCTGATCTCCTCCGGGGTCAGCGGCTGCGGCTGAGCCGCGGGCCGCACGTCCCCGGTGGCCGCGGACGGCCAGCCCGCAGCGTGCTCCTCGATGACGGCGATGGCCGAACAGATCTGGCCGGGCGTGCAGTAGCCGCACTGGTAGCCGTCGAGCTCGACGAACGCCTCCTGCACCGGGTGCAGTTCGCCGTCCGGGCCCGCGACGCCCTCGATGGTGGTGATCTCGCGGTCCTCCGCGGCGACCGCGAGCTGGAGACAGGCCACGGTCCTGCGCCCGTCGACGAGCACCGTGCAGGCCCCGCACTGCCCCTGGTCGCAGCCCTTCTTCGTGCCGGTCAGATCGAGCCGCTCGCGCAGGGCGTCGAGCAGCGTGGTGCGGTGGTCGACGGGCAGTGTGTGCTTCTCCCCGTTGATGTTCAGGGTGACGACGCTGGACGTAGCGGACACGGTCGTGCCGCCGATGTCAGCTGGGGGCATGTGTGCAGCCTTCTTTCGCGTGTCTGATGCGTGGAGAATCTGCGCTGTACGCAAGGTGGAACGCGGACCGGACATGGGTGCGGTCCGGAGCCGGAACCACTAGGGTATCGACCTAACCGGACAGCTGTCCGTTCAACGGGACACGAACGTAGTGGACAACTGTCCGCCCAGCAAGGACTATTCCCCGCCACGGCCGAAGGAGGAGAAGTCGCGTGGGGCACGCGAAGAAGTCCGCCGCGCTGCGCTCGGACGCGCAGCGCAACCGCGACCGCATCCTCGAAGTGGCCCTGGCCGAACTGACGCGTTCCGCGGATGCGCCGTTGAGCGCGATCGCGAAGAAGGCGGGCGTCGGGCAGGGCACGTTCTACCGCAATTTCCCCAGCCGTGAGGCGCTCGTCCTTGAGGTGTACCGCTACGAGGTGGAGCAGGTCGCCGACGCGGCCTGCGAGTTGCTGTGCGGACGGCCGCCGGAACTGGCCCTGCGCGAGTGGATGGACCGCCTCGCCCAGTACGCGATGGCCAAGGCCGGTCTCGCGGACGCGCTCCGCGAGGCGACGAGCGCGCGCGGCGCGATGAAGCAGCTCGCACACGGCCCGCTGACCGAGGCGGTGACACATCTCCTGGACGCCAACGAGAAGGCGGGCACGATCCGCCCCGGCGTCACCCCGGACGACTTCATGCTGGCCATCGCGGGCCTGTGGCTGATCGACCCGCACAGCGACTGGCAGACACGGGCGGGCCGCCTGCTGGACCTGGTGATGGCCGGCCTGCGGGCGGGCCGATCAAGCCCCGCCGGCGATTGAGGCGCGGGGTCCGGGGCGGAGCCCCGCGACCGGAGGACGGTCGACCGGCCACGCAGCCCGCTACCTCAGGACCGCTTCCGCCTAGCCGGCTTGTTCGCACTCCGCTTCGACTGCGGCTTCCCGTCCTGCCGGATACGACCCGGCTTCACGAACTTCTTCCCCGACTGCGGCTTCTTCTTGGGCTCCGCCTTCTCGGGCTCCGCCTGCGTACGACCCCGTGAACTGTTCACCGTGCGGCCGCGGACGATGCCGATGAAGTCCTCCACGCGGTCCGTGGTGCGCTCCTCGGGCCAGGCGAGCACCACGCTCGACTCCGGCGCGTCGGTGACCGTGCGGTACGTGAGGTCGCGGCGGTGGTGCAGGCGGGCGAGCGACATCGGGACGACGAGCACGCCCACGCCCGCCGCGACCAGCTCGATGGCGTCGGCCGTGGTGGCGGGGCGCTCGAAGGCGGGCTGCCCCGGCGGCCGCTCCCAGCCGATCACGTCGTCGAGCGGATGCTGCACGATCTCGTCGGCGAGGTCGGCGACGGTGACCTCGTCCGCGGCGGTCACGAGATGGTCCTTGGGGACCACGACCACGGTCTTCTCGGTGTAGAGCGGGATCGCGCTGAAGTACGTGCGGTCCACGGGCGGCCGCACCAGGCCCGCGTCGGCGTCCCCGCGGCGCAGCACGTCGGGCACCTCGGCCGCGGACACCTGCACCAGGTCGAGCGGCACATCGGGCAGGCGCTCACGCCAGATCCGCACCCACTTGGCGGGGGTGGCCCCGGGAACGTAGGCCAGGCGGAAGGCTGGTTCTGAGGGCGGTGCGGGGGTTTCTTGCGTGCCGGTCACGGGGCAAGGCTACCCGCCGTGGTCGGCGGGCCCCTTCACGCTCGATACCCTTGACCTCATGAGTTCGCACCAGAGCACCCAGACCATGAAGCCCGCGACCGCGGCGAAGAAGCTGGGTGTGTACCTCGACGCCACGCCCGCCGAGTTCCAGGACGGCGTCGTCTCGCGCGCCGAGCTGGCCACGCTGCAGGCCGAGCCGCCGCAGTGGCTCATCGACCTGCGCGAGAACGGACCGCACCCCCGCCCCGTGGTGGCGCAGAAGCTGGGTGTCTCCATCTCGGGCCTGGCCCGCGGCGGCATCACGGAGGCGCTGACCACGGAGCAGATCGAGGCCGTCAAGGCCGAGAACCCCGAGTGGCTTCAGGCGGAGCGGGCCACGCAGGCCGACGTCCGCAAGGAGAACGTCCGCGTCAAGAAGCTCCACGCGGAACAGGCGGAGAAGCGGGCTCAGCGCGAGGCGTGACCGAGTGGGGCGTTGAGGTCACCGGGTGGCCTGCGCCCCACCGCACGGGGCTCTGCCCCGGACCCCGCTGCTCAATCGCCGCAGGGGCTTGATTGGCCCACCCGCAGCCGGAGAGGCACGACGGACACACCCGCCACAACCAACGCCCCACACACCACCCCGCTCGCCGCACCCCAACCACCCACCGCGAGAAGCGGCGCCGCAACCCCCGCACCCAGCGCGCCCGCCAAGAAGTACAAAAGCAGGTAGACCCCGCTGAGGCTGCCGCTGCGGCGTGGGTCGATGGACATGACGCGGGTCTGGTTGGCGGCCTGGGCCGTGAAGCAGCCCGCGTCGACCAGGGCGAGCCCCGCCGCAGTGACCACGGGCCGGTCGAGCCCCGTGCACAGCAGCGCCGCACCGCAGGCCGCCACGACCATGCTCCCGGCGATCACCGCACGCGGCGAGTACCGGTCCCCAAGACGCCCGGCCACGGGCAACGCCGCGAACCCGAGCGCCCCGGCCAGGCTGTACAGACCGATGTCCGCGGCGCCGAGCCCGTACGGCGGCTGCGCGAGCCGCACCGTGAGCGCGACCCAGACGAGGCTGAAGGCCAGGTACCAGAGGCTGCCGCTGAGCACGGCGAGCCGCAGTGCACGGTGCCGGCGCAGCAGTCCGGGCAGCGCGGCGAGGGTGCCGAGGTACCCGCCGCTGTCACCGCCTTCGGGCCGCTCCCCCGGCAGCCGCGCCCACGCCGCCGCCCCGCACACCACCACGAGCCCCGCGAACACGAGCAGCATCCCGCGCCAGCCGAGCGCGTCCGTGAGCGCTCCGCCGACGAGCCGGCTGAGCAGGATCCCGGCCGACATGCCCGCCGCGACGCCCGCGACGGCGGTCCCGCGCCGCTCCCCCGGCACCCCGCGCCCGGCGATGGTGGACGCCATCGCGCTGACGCTCGCCCCCGCGCCCACCATCACGTACGCGAGGAGCAGCAGGCCGAGGCCGGGTGCGCGGGAGGCGAGCAGCAGGCCCGCCGTGAGCAGCGCGAGCTGCCCCGTGACGAGCCGCCGCGGGGCCGTCCGGTCGGCGAGCGGCAGCAGGAAGGCGAATCCGGCGATGCAGCCGCCGAGCGCGGCGGTCGTGACCAGGCCGATGGCGGCGGCGGAGGAGCCGGTGTCGCGGGCGACGTCGCCGAGCGCGGGCTGGATCGCGTAATTGTTGGCGAGCGCCACGCCTGCGGTGCAGGAGAGCACCGCGACGCCGCCGCGCGGCAGCCTCACGGTGCCTCGCCGCGCACGAGGACCACGGCGTAACGGCAGTCCAGCTCAGTGGAGTTGGCGAAGACGCAGGCGGTGGGCGGGCCCAGTTCGACGGTGTCGCCCGCGTCGAGTTCGTGCACCGCGTCGCCCTCGTGGAACGTGAGGTGTCCTTCGAGCACCCAGATGATCTGCTGGTGGAACGCGAACGCCGCGGCCGGGTACGGGACCTCGGCCCCGGCCGGGAGCCGGATCTCGGCGACCTCCGCGGGGAATCCGGGCCCTGACACCTGCCGTCGCGCGTATCCGGTCTCGGGGTCGTGCCACCGCTGTGCCGCGGCCGCGCGCCGCACCCGTTCGTCGGCCGACTCGGGCCGAGGTTCGGGTTCCGGGTCGAGCAGCGTCGCCACGCTCAGCCGGAACGCCGCCGACAGCTTGCCGAGGATCACGGCGCTCGGGCTGCTCTCGCCGCGCTCGATCCGGTGGATCATCGCCCGGGACACCCCGGACTCCTCGGCCAGCTCCGCCAGGGTCCAACGGCGCAGGTCCCGCTCCGCGCGGATCCGGGCACCGATGCGCTCCACCAGGGGGTCTACGATATTGGACATGGATCCACGATACGAGACGCGGGGCCCGGCGGTGAAGGTCCGCCCGGCCCACGAGGGCGACCTGGACGCCGTCCTCGCCATCCGCAACCACGCCATCGAGCACGGCACGGCACTGTGGACGGACACTCCGCAGTCCCGCGAGGAGGGCGCGGCCTGGCTGGGCGCGCACCGTGAGCGCGGTGCGGCGTACGTGGCCGAGCTCGGCGGCAAGGTCGTCGGGTTCGGTGTCTACGGGCCCTGGAAGGCGTACTCCGGCTTCCGGCACACCGTGGAGAACTCGGTGTACGTCACTAGCGGCCACCACGGGGCCGGTATCGGATCCGCCCTGCTGGCGACGCTCGTCGACTCGGCCACGGCCGCGGGCCTGCACGTCATGATCGCCGGGATCGAGTCGGGCAACGCGGCCTCGATCCGCCTGCACGAACGGCACGGCTTCGAACACGCCGGGACGGTGCGCGAGGTGGGCACCAAGTTCGGCCGATGGCTCGATCTGACGCTCATGCGGCGGAAGCTGAGCTGACCATCGGCCGGGGCAGGCGGCAGACTGGCGGCGCCGAGCACACCGCTGCCGCTACCGATGGAGCTGCCATGGCGAAGGATCTTTCCAAGCACCAGGCCGCCGCGCTCGACGCGCACTGGCGCGCCGCCAACTATCTCGCGGCGGGCCAGATCTACCTCCTCGACAACCCGCTGCTCACCGAGCCGCTCACGCCCGAGCACATCAAGCCGCGCCTTCTCGGCCACTGGGGCACCTCCCCGGGCCTCAACCTCGTGCACACCCACCTCAACCGTGTCATCAAGGAACGCGGCATCGACGCCCTGTGCGTCTGGGGTCCGGGCCACGGCGGGCCCGCCGTGCTCGCGAACTCCTGGCTGGAGGGGACGTACGCGCAGACGTATCCGGACGTCTCGCGGGACGCAGCCGGGATGGGGCGGCTGTTCAAGCAGTTCTCGTTCCCCGGCGGCGTGCCGAGCCATGTCGCGCCCGAGACGCCCGGCTCGATCCATGAGGGCGGCGAACTCGGCTACTCCCTCGCGCACGCCTACGGCGCCGCCCTCGACAACCCGGAGCTGCTCGTCGCGTGCGTGATCGGTGACGGCGAGGCGGAGACCGGGCCGCTCGCGACGTCCTGGCACGCGAACAAGTTCCTCGACCCGGTGCACGACGGGGCCGTGCTGCCGATCCTGCACCTCAACGGCTACAAGATCGCCAACCCGACCGTGCTCGCCCGCATCCCCGACGCCGAGCTCGACGAACTCCTTCGCGGCTACGGGCACGAGCCGCTGCACGTGACGGGCGACGACCCGCTGCGCGTCCACCGCGACCTCGCCCGCACCATGGACCAGGCCCTCGACCGCATCGCCCGCATCCAGCGCGAGGCCCGCGCGGGGAACACGAAGGACCGCCCGCGCTGGCCGATGATCGTGCTGCGCACGCCGAAGGGCTGGACGGGCCCGCGCGTCGTGGACGACGAACCCGTCGAAGGCACGTGGCGCTCCCACCAGGTGCCGCTGCCCGGCGTCCGTGAGAACCCGGACCACCTGCGGCAGTTGGAGGCGTGGCTGCGCTCCTACCGACCCGAGGAACTCTTCGACGCCGAGGGCCGCCCCACCGAGCAGGTCCTCAGTTGCGTCCCCGAGGGCACCCGGCGCCTCGGTGCGACTCCGCACGCGAACGGCGGGCTGCTCACCCGCAAGCTGCCGATCGCCCCGTTGGAGCGCTTCGCGGTGCCCGTCGACAAGCCGGGCACCGCTCTGCACGAGCCCACCCGGGTGCTCGGCGACCTGCTGGCCCAGGTCATGCGGGACACCGCGGACCGCCGCGACTTCCGCATCGTCGGCCCGGACGAGACCGCGTCCAACCGCCTCCAGGCCGTCTACGACGCCTCCGGCAAGGCCTGGCAGGCGGGCACGCTCGCCACCGACGAGCACCTGGAGCGCGACGGCCGCGTGATGGAAGTGCTGTCCGAACACCTCTGTCAGGGCTGGCTGGAGGGTTACAACCTCACCGGCAGGCACGGACTGTTCTCCTGCTACGAGGCGTTCGTGCACATCGTCGACTCCATGGTCAACCAGCACATCAAGTGGCTGAAGACCTCGCGGGAGTTGTCGTGGCGTGCCCCGCTGCCCTCCCTGAACTACCTGCTGACCTCGCATGTCTGGCGCCAGGACCACAACGGGTTCTCGCACCAGGACCCCGGCTTCGTCGACCACGTCCTCAACAAGAGCCCCGACGTCGTACGGGTCTATCTGCCGCCGGACGCCAACACGCTGCTTTCGGTGGCCGAGCACGTGCTGCACAGCCGCGACTACGTCAATGTCGTGGTGGCCGGGAAGCAACCGTGCTTCGACTGGCTGTCCCTGGACGCGGCCCGCGCCCACTGCGCGCGCGGCGCCGGGGTGTGGGAGTGGGCGGGCACCGAGGACGGCAGCCGCGATCCGGACGTCGTCCTCGCGTGCGCGGGCGACGTGCCGACGCAGGAAGTCCTCGCCGCGGCTGGCCTGTTGCGCACCCACCTGCCGGAGCTCGCGGTGCGTGTCGTCAACGTCGTCGACATGACGCGGCTGCTGCCCCAGGGGGAACACCCGCACGGGATGCCGGACTCCGAGTACGACGCGCTGTTCACGGCCGACAAGCCGGTGATCTTCGCGTACCACGGCTACCCGTGGCTCATCCACCGTCTCGCGTACCGCCGCAACGGCCACGCCCACCTGCACGTACGCGGCTACAAGGAGTCGGGCACCACGACCACGCCCTTCGACATGGTCGTGCGCAACGATCTCGACCGGTACCGCCTCGTCATGGATGTCATCGACCGGGTGCCGGGGCTCGCCGTGCGGGCCGCGGCGGTGCGCCAGACGATGGCCGACACCCGCACGCGGCACGACGCGTGGATCCGCGAGCACGGCACGGACCTTCCGGAGGTCGCGAACTGGTCGTGGACGGGGTGAGGGACCCCGGCGCGGTCAACTCTGGCCGTTGGTGAACCAGTTGGCGAGTTCCGGCGCGACCCGCTCCACCGTCACCGGCTGCCCGTCGGCCCGCAGCGAGTCCGTCGCCGCGACACCCGCGGCGACCGCCTCGCGGGCCGCCACGGGGCTGGTGTCGGTGGCGCCGCCCTCGCGCACGAAGCGCAGGAACTCGGCGACGAGCAGCGGGTCGGAGCCGCCGTGCCCGCCCTCGCCGGGCGCCGGCATCGGGACGACGAGGTCGGCGTCGGCGCGGTAGCCGCTGCGGTGCTTCCAGACGCGGACCTCGGCGGTGTCTCCGTGGTCGCCGAAGTTCTCCAGGCGGCCCTCGGTGCCGATGACGGTGTAGTTGCGCCAGTAGTCGGGTGTGTAGTGGCACTGCTGGTAGCTGGCGTGGATGCCGCCTTCGAGGCGCATCACCATCATGGAGAGGTCCTCGACGTCCACGACGGGGTTGAGCCCGGTGAGGGACTTCGGGGGCCAGTTGTTCTCGGGGTCGTACCAGTCGGGCATGGTGGCTCCGGGCGCCTGCCCCGAGCGGTCGGCGATGTCCCCGTACACGGTGAGCCCGCCGAGCGCGCTGACCCGCTCCGTGTAGGCGCCGGCGAGCCAGTGGATGACGTCGAGGTCGTGGGCGCCCTTCTGGAGGAGCAGTCCTGTGGTGTTGCGGCGGTCGGCGTGCCAGTCCTTGAAGTAGAAGTCGCCGCCGTGCCCGACGAAGTGGCGGCACCAGACGGCCTTGACCTCGCCGATCTCGCCGCGCTCGATGAGCTCGCGCATGACGCGGACCACGGGCATGTGCCGCATGTTGTGCCCGACGTAGAGCCGGGAGCCGGAGGTGCGGGCGGCTTCCAGGACGCGGTCGCAGCCTTCGGTGGTGATGGCGAGCGGCTTCTCGACGAAGACGGCGACCCCGGCTTCGAGGAGGTCGACCGCGAGCTCTTCGTGGGTGTGGTCCGGGGTGATGACGAAGACGGCGTCCAGGTCCTCGGCGTCCAGCATGGCCCGGTGGCTTTCGTGGGTGTGCACGTCGTCGCCGAACCACTCGCGGGCCCGGCCGAACATGCCGGGCGCGGTGTCGGCGACGGCCACCACGGCGGAGCCCTCGCCGGGGCGGTGCGCCTCACGGGCGACGGTGGCGCGCAGGCCGAGCCCGATGACACCGAGACGGAGGTCACGGGTGTGCAGGGGGGTGTTCGGCTCTTCCATACGGATCTCGGTGGTCATGCGTGGTTCAACCCTTCATGCCGGAGAAAGCGATGCCCTGGATGAACTGGCGCTGCATCGCGACGAACACCACGATCACCGGGAGCGTGGCGAGCAGGGACCCCGCCATCAGCACCGGGTACTCGGTGAGGTGGGCGCCCTGGAGCGAGGCGAGGCCCGCCGACAGCGGCATCTTGGCCGGGTCGGTGTTGACGATCAGCGGCCACATCAGGTCGTTCCAGGACCACAGGAACGTGAGGATGCCGAGCGCCAGAAGGCCGGGGCGGGCCAGCGGCAGCGCGATGCGCCAGAAGACGGTGAAGGGGTTGGCGCCGTCGATCTTGGCCGCCTCCTCCACCTCCTCGGGAAGCCCCATGAAGAACTGGCGCAGCAGGAAGGTGCCGAACGCGGAGAACATGCCGGGGACGACGAGTGCCTGCATGGAGTCGAGCCAGCCGAGGTTCTGCATGATCTGGTACTGCGGCAGCAGGAAGAGCTGTCCCGGCACCATCAGGACGGCGAGGAACCCGAGGAAGATCGGCCCGCGTCCCGGGAAGCGGATACGGGCGAAGGCGTACGCCGCCATGGAGCACAGCAGCAGTTGGGCGGCGGTCCGCAGCAGCGCCATGACCATGGTGTTCACGAACTGCCTGCCGAACGGGACGCCGTCGAAGACCTTGCCGTAGTTCGAGAAGTCCCAGTGCGAGGGCAGGATCGTCGGCGGTACGCGCACGGACTCGCCGAAGCTCTTGAAGGAGGTCAGCAGCTCCCACAGCAGCGGGAACACGGTGATCACGGCGCCGAGCACGAGCAGGACGTGGGCGGGCCAGATCCGCCCCTGGCGCATGTCCGTCTTACGCATAGTGGACCCACTTCTTCTGCAGCCGGAACTGGACGGCGGTCAGCGCCATGATGAGGACGAACAGGACGCACACGATGGCCGCGCCGTAGCCGCGCTGGTTGTCGAAGAACGCCTTCTGGAAGAAGAGCATCACCACCGTCTGCCCCTCGCCGTAGGCCGGGTTCTGCAACGCGTTCTGCGTGTTGGCGCCGAGCATCAGGTAGACGAGGTCGAAGACCTGGAGCGACTGGATCACCGAGAGCACGGTGGTGAAGAACAGCGTGGGGCTCAGCAGCGGCAGGGTGACCGAGAGAAACTGCCGTACGCGGCCCGCGCCGTCGAGGGCGGCGGCCTCATAGTAGTCGCCGGGGATGGACTGCAATCCGGCGAGCAGCAGGATCATGTTGTATCCGACGGTCATCCACACACCGACGAGGGCGACCGCGAAGCGGATGGTGCCCGGGTCGGACACCCAGTGGGTGCCGTCGATGCCGATCGTGGACAGCGCGTGGTTGAGGATGCCGGCGTCGCCGTTGTAGAGCCAGCGCCAGACGACGGCGACCGCGGCGGGCATGGTGACGACGGGCAGGAAGTAGAGCGTCCGGTAGATGCCGGTGCCGCGCAGTCCCTTCAGGTTGAGCAGGACGGCGATCACCATCGAGACCGGGATGCCGAGGAGGACGAGTCCGGTGTAGACGGCGGTGTTGCCGAGGGACTGCCAGAACTCCGGGTCGCCCACGAGGGTGCGGTAGTTGGCGGCCCCGATCCAGGTCGTCCCGCCGAAGGCGCCCCATTCGGTGAAGCTGTAGTACAGCGTCTGCACCACGGGCCACAGGTAGAAGACGGCGAGGCCGAGTCCTGCCGGGGCGATGAGGGCGTACCCCCACCACTTGTCGCGATGCCGGAACCGGCGCTCGCGCCGCCTCAACTCCCGCTGTTCCAGCGGCTTTTGGTGGTTGCTCTGCGCGGGAACCGCCGCTCTCGGCTGTGTGTCGACGCTCATCAGGACTTGCCCTTCCTCTCCTGCGCGAGCAGCTGGTTCATGGCGTCCGCGAGGGAGTCGGTGGCGGATTCGAGGCTTTCGACGCCGCTCCACGCCTTGGCGAGCCACATCTGTTCCTTGTGCGACCAGGCCGCGCTGTTGGCGGAACTGGGGAAGGGCACCGCGTCGTCGAGCGCGTCCAGATGCACCTTCAGGTTGAAGTGCGGCATTCCTGCGGCCCATGGCTTCGCGGTGCCGTTGCGGGCGGGGATCGCGGTGCCGTACTTGCCCTGGAGGAGGGAGATGCGTTCGGTGCCGAGGAAGCGGACGAAGTCGCGGGCGAGTTCGGGGTTCGGTGTGCGGGCGTAGACGACGTTGGCGAGGCCGTGCAGCACGCCTGCGCGGCTCTTCCCCTTGGGCATCGGCGCGACGTCGACCTTGGCGCGCAGCTCGCGGTCGCGGTAGAACATCGCGGCGTTGTAGGACGCCTCGTAGGTCATGGCCAGCGTGCCCGACTGGAACATCTGGGTGGGGTCGGTGTCGGCCATCTGCTGGAGGGTGGGCGAGGAGCGGTACCGGTGGATCAGGTCGATCCACAGCCGCAGTCCGTCGCGGGTCCTCTCGTCGGCGTATCCGGATTCCCGCTTGTCGTCGGAGATGACCCAGCCTCCGGCCTGCGGAATGGAGTCGTAGTAGTTCTCCTGCGCGCGGACGGGCGCCCCGACCCCGTAGATCCCGCGTTTGCGGTCGGTGAGCCGCTGGGAGTGCTCGATGAGGTCCTGCCAGGTCCAACTGGCGTCCGGGTAGGGCACCTTGGCCCGGTCGAAGAGTTCCTTGTTGTACCAGAGGGCGACGGTGTCGAAGTCCTTCGGAGCGCCGTACTGGGTGCCCTTCCAGCGGTACAGGGAGACCAGTTCGGCCGGGAAGTCGTCGGTCCGCAGCACGGCGTCGCCGCCGTCGGTGTCCAGGGGGAGCAGCTGCCCGGCGTCGGCGTACATGCCGAAGTTGGGCCCGTTCATCCAGAACACGTCGGGCGCGGAGCCGCCGGTGCAGGCGGTGCGCAGCTTGGTCCAGTACGTCCCGTTCGGGGTCAGCTGGACGTCGACGGTGACGCCCGGCCGGGCCCTCTCGAAGGCGCGGGCCGCGCGCTGCATGGCGGGCAGTTGGTAGACGTCCCAGACGCCGTACGTGAGATGGCCGCGCCGCGAACCGCCGCCCGCGGCGTCCGAGGCATTCGACGAGGACGGGCCGCAGCCGGACGCGAGCGGGGCCGCCGCGAGCGTCGTGGCGGCCGCGGCGAGGAGAGAGCGCCTGCGCACAGGGAGCCTTCCTGGTGAAGAGTCGACCGGAATGCAAGGACGCTATTTGCTCGAAGTTGATGGGTCAAGGCTTGTTTCGATCACCTTTACGCAAACGTGGGGTCGGTGACCGGCGAGGTGTCACCCGGCGCGGGCGACGTGCGTACGGGCGGCGGGCCCGACAGTGCCCGGCAGGAGTGCGTGTCCCCGCCCCGGGAGGGCGTTGTCATGACGATCACGGGCGCCGCCAGGCCCCTGCTGGGCCGGATCGTGCAGCAGTTGGCACACGTCACCATCCTGGACATGGCGACGCGCCTCGCCGCACAGGCGTTCCTGGCCGCCCTGCCGATGCTCATCGCCCTCGCCTCGTTCTGTCCGCAGGTGGTGCGGCGTGAACTCCTGCGCTCACTGCGTACGTTGATCGGGACGTCCGGGCCGGTGGTGGCGCAGGCCGAGGAGGCGACCGGGGGCGCCGACTCGGCCCTGCACAGCTGGGGCGCCGCGGGCGTACTCGTCGCGCTCCTCTCGGCGACCGCGTTCACCCGTGCCCTTCAGCGGCTGTGCGAGCGGTCCTGGGGTCTGCCCCACTCCGGGGTGCGCCTCGTGGCGTGGCGGTGGGCCGTGTGGCTGCTCGTGTGGGTGGCGATGCTGATCGTGCAGGGCGCGCTGCACCGGGCGTTCGGCGCAGGCGCTCTCCTCGGCTACCCCCTGCAGTTCGTGGCGGCCGCCTTGATGTGGTGGTGGACCCAGCATCTGCTGCTCGCCGGGCGGGTGCCGTGGCCGCCACTGCTGCCGGGGGCGCTGCTGACCGGGGCGGGAGTGGTGGCGTTCTGCGGGGTGTCGGGGCTGTGGCTGCCCCGGGCACTGCGGATGAGCGTGGAGCGCTACGGCGCCCTCGGCTCGGTGTTCACGGTGCTGTCCTGGCTGATCCTGTTCTTCACCATGGTGGTGTTCGGGGTGGCCGTCGGACGCGTCCTGGCCCAGGAGGAGTTCCTGCGGCACCGGCTCGGCGGCGCCGCAGGCACCGGCTCACACTGACTCCACCGTCACCCTGCCGTCCCGGGCGGCCGCGGCCAGCGCCTCGTGGTCGCGCTCGTTCTGGTCGGCGTAGGTCTCGGCGAAGCGGGCGAGCGCCTGGTCGAAGCGGTCGGAGCGGCCCAGGTAGGCGGCGATGGAGATACGGTCGCCGGAGCGGGCGTGGGCGCGGGCCAGCGTCGCGCCACAGGCCCGGCCGAACAGACCCATGACGCGCGGGGACATGAGGTCCGCCTGCGGGATCGCCTTCCAGTCCCGCAACTGCCGCACGTAGAAGTCGCGTTCACGCCCGTCGAGCCCCTCCACCCGCTCCCACCCGAGGAACATGTCGCCGGCCGCCTGCATGAGGCGCTGCCCGACGACGACGCGTTCGCCCTGGTTGGCGTGGGCACCGGGCCCCGCGAATTGCGCGAGCACGGAGGTCTGCGCCTCCTTCGCCTGGAGCAGCAGCGGATCGTGGTCGTCGCGGCCGAGCAGCAGGATGATCCAGCACCGGGTGCCCACACTGCCCACCCCGACCACTTTGCGCGCCATGTCGACGACCCGGTACTGGGTGAGCAGCGCCCTGCGTTCGGCCGTGAGCGTGCGTGCGTACCGCTCGATCAGATCGATCAACTGGGCCTCCAGCTGCTTGCGTTCGACGCCGGGCAGCAGTTGGTCGAGCGGGGTGACCAGAGGCGGGTCGGCGGCGATGCGCAGCTCACCGTCGACGACGTGGGCGAGCTTCTCCAGGGCCTGGAGGTGGTCACGGCCGCGGGCCTTGCTGAGCGCCTGCGACATGCGCCGCCTGCTGCGGGTGTCCAGCTTCGCGGACACGGCGGCGTACAGCTCGTCCGCCTCGATCCGTGAGTACCACACGTCGAGCGTGCGCATCCCGGCGAACCGCCCCATCGACTGCCGGTACGAGGCCGCCGTGGCCCGCACCACGCGTTGCCGCTCGGAGCGGCCGAAGCCGTTGCCGCGGCCGGCGATGACGAGGCTGGCGGCGAGTCGCTTTACGTCCCACTCCCACGGTCCGCGCAGCGTCTCGTCGAAGTCGTTGACGTCGAACATCAGGCGCCGCTCCGGAGAGGCGAGCAGCCGGAAGTTCAACAGGTGGGCGTCTCCGCACAGCTGGGCGCGCAGTCCGGTGACCGGGGTGTGCGCCAGATCGGATGCCATGATCGCGGCGGCACCCCGGAAGAACCGGAACGGCGACTCCAGCATGCGGCCGTAGCGGATCGGTATGAGTTCCGGCAGCCTGCTCGCCGACTGCCTCTCCAGCACCTCGACTGGGTCGGGGCGGTCGGCGGCCGGGGCGTAGCCGGCGTGCTCGGAACGCGGGACACGGGACCGCGCGGACCTGCCCGCGTCCGCCTGCTCGCGCGCGGTGCGGCGACGGCTCGTCATCTCGGTCATGGCGGGCTCCTTCCTGGCTGTGCACACCGTGCGCCGGGCCGGGCGCCGCGACGTCACCCCGCCGGTGTGAGGTCGCCTTCCGGGGGTGAGTCCCGCGGGCCCTCGCACGTCGCAGAATGTCGGCATGGAAGCGACGACACAGAGGCGGGGACAACGGTGGCTGGCGCGTGCGTCGCTCGCTGCCGCGGCGGCCGCCGTGCTGGTCCTGGCCGCCTTCGCGGGGATGCGGACCTTCGCGCTGCTCGGCGCGGGAATCCTGGGGACGGCGGTCACGGCTGCCTCGGTGTGGTGGGTGCTCAGCAGGCGGGGCCCCGTCCGGTACCTGGCGCTGCTCCTGGCCGTCGCCGCCCCGGTCTGGGTGCTGGTCGAGTACGCCCGCGCGCACCTGGTGTGGGTGGTGCTGGTGTCGGGCGGGCTGTGGCTGCTCGCCGCGGGGGCGGGCCGGGCGGCGCTGGGGCCGCGCTCGTCCCCCGCCCCGATGCCCGAGACGGCGGCTCCGGCGTTCCACCGACCGGTGCTGATCATGAATCCGCGCTCGGGCGGCGGGAAGGTCGACCGCTTCGGGCTGCGCACGAAGGCCGAGCGACTGGGGGCCGAGGTCGTACTGCTGGAGGGACCGAGGACGGTCGATGTGGCGGCGCTGGCCCGGGAGCGCGCCGCCGCCGGGGCGGACCTCCTCGGCGTCGCGGGTGGCGACGGCACGCAGGCCCTCGTCGCCGACGTCGCCGCCGAACTCGGGCTGCCGTTCCTGGTGATCCCCGCAGGGACCCGCAACCACTTCGCCCTCGACCTGGGCCTGGACCGCGAGGACCCGGCGAAGGCGCTGGACGCGCTGGCCGACGGCGTGGAGCTACGGGTCGACCTCGGCCGGGCGGGCGGCCACCCGTTCGTCAACAACGTGTCGTTCGGGGCCTACGCCGAGGTGGTGCAGAGCCCCGCCTACCGCGACGGCAAGACCCGCACCACCCTCGACCTGCTGCCCGACCTGCTCGCCCGGCACAAGGGCGCCGAGCTCACGGCGCGGGTCGGCGAGCACGAGGTCGCGGACCCGCAGGCGCTGTTGGTGAGCAACAACCCGTACGGAGCCCACGACATCGCGGGCCTCGGCCGGCGCACCCGCCTGGACGGCGGGATCCTCGGCTGCGTAGGCGTGCGGGTCACGAGCGCCGCGCAGGCCGCGGGGCTGCTGCGGGGCAGCCGGTCCGCGGGCGTGACGACGCGCACCGCCGCCTCGGTGATCGTCGACGCCGACCGGGACTCGATCCCCGTCGGCCTGGACGGCGAAGCGGTGCACATGGACGTCCCCGTACGCATCGAAGTGCGCCCCGCCGCACTGAGGGTGGTCGTGCCGAGGCAGCGCCCGGGAACGTACCGGGAACGCCCGCCGCTCGACTGGCGCGGCATCACGGGCCTCGCCCTGACGGTACGGCGGCCCTGAGGGGCTAGGGCCCTTCTGACGGATCTTGCTGGAGTCGCGGGCCCTGGCACGCGCATCTGCGGCGTTGTCGTCGGTTGCCAACGCTCCGCGTTGACGCCCTCCTCCGCCTTGCAGCTGCACCCACCAGACCCCGCTTGTCGGCACCGCACATGGCGGCCACCCGGATCCAGCCTGATCCGTCAGAAGGGCCCTAGAGCGGCGCCCCGTAGACCTTGTGTGCCTCGCGGTGGCCGTACATGGCGAGGGACCAGATCACGAGGATGTCGAGGGCGATGAGGGTCGCCGACCACACGGGCTGGTACGGGGTGAAGAAGAAGTTCTCCAGCGCGCTCATCGCGGCGATGGTCATGACGACGAACCGCGCCCAGGTGCGGCCGCTGAAGAGGCTGACCGCCGCGGCGAAGACGATGACGCCGGTGATCATCTGCACCCAGCCGCGGGCGTTGGTGTCGAAGTCGAACGCGTAGTCGTTCTGCGCTTGGTAGTAGTTGTCGTTGAGGATCGCGGCGAGTCCTGCGATCGCGTGGTAGGCGCCGATGATGCCCATCACGAACGCGGCGAAGACGACTCCGCCGACGGCGACCGGACGGACACGGGGCGCCGGCTCCGACGCTCCCGAGCGCTCCTGACCCGGCGAGATCTGCTCAGCCATGTCGGACCCTCCTCGGTCTCGGTGGACCCGGAGCATGCCGCCCGCGCCGCCGGGACCGGTTCACCCGCAGCGGATGAGCCCGCGCCGGTGCGGTTGCCGGGAGAATGGCACGCGGGGTGACGCTCGCACTGGAGGTGACGTCATGGGCGGGTCACATACGGGGCCGGAGCCGGCCGGAACGCCCTTCGGTCGCAGTGACTTCGAGATCCGTATCAGGGGCAGGCTCGGCGACGCCTTCCGGTCGGCGTTCGGCGAGCTGACGATCGTGCTGCGCCCCGCCGAGACGGTGCTGGTCGGCGCGGGCCTCGACCAGGCGGCCCTGTACGGGATCCTCGACCGTATCCAGGGCCTCGGCCTCGAACTCCTCGAGGTCCGCAGGCTTCCCGGGCCGCACGAGGCTCGCGGATAGGGGCCGCTCGGCCCCTGCAATAGGTCGGCCCTCCCTGAAAACGGCGCGGAAGACCCCTTACGCCGCGTACGCGCGGACCGCACCGTGGTGGGGTGATGCCCTCCACATGGGGAGGTGAGGGGCATGCCCACAGCACTGTGCCCACGCACGGTCGAAGAGCCGGGGAGCAAGGGGCGGGTATCGGCGCTGCGCCTGCAGCTGTGCTCGCTCAACCAGGAGGATGCGGCGGCCGACGCCGCCCTGACGACCTGCCTGATGTGGGTCGCGGGCGTCCTGGTGGAGACAGCGGGGGACGTGGCGGATCCACGGACCGCAAAGGTGCTGGTGCACCGGGCGTCGGCCGCGCTCGCCGCGGTGCCGGTCCCGCCGGAGAACGGTTCGGGCCCTGGCCCGCAGCAGCTGACAGCCCGCCAGCTCGCCGTCCTGAAACAGTTGCAGGAGGAGGTCTCGCTGCGCCAGATCGCCAACGATCTCTACGTCTCGTACAACACGGTCAAGAGCCACACGCGCGCCGTGTACCGCAAACTGGGCGCCCGCTCCAGGGCCGAAGCACTCGCCAGAGCAAGGGAGTTGGGACTGATGTGAGGCGCGGAGCGGCCCGGCGCGTTCACAGGATCTGGAGCTCGCGGGCCCTGCGGACCGCGGCCGAGCGGCGGGACACGGCCAGTTTGCGGTAGACGCTTTTGAGGTGTGTCTTCACCGTGTTGACCGAGAGGTAGAGCTCATTGGCGATCTCCTCCGTGGTCATCATCTGCGCGAGCCGGTCGAGGACATCGCGTTCGCGTGCGCTGAGCCGCTCGGCGGGCACCGGCTCCGGCGGGCCCTGGTCGGGCGGCGCGGTGGCGAAGCCGCGGCGCGGCCGCGCGGGGCTCAGCAGCCGGGCGCAGGTGGGTGCCACCGTCCGCTGCACCGTCTGCGGCAGCCGGGACACCGTCACCGCGTTCGCGACGGCCTCGGCGCCCCGGCCGCCGCGCTCCACCGTGGCGGCGATCCGGGCGACGACCCCGCCGATCTCGGCGAGGAACGCGTCGGACCCCTTCCCCAGCACGCCCTCACTGTGGGCGAGTTCGTGCCGCGCCCGGTTCGGCTCGCCGCGCGCCAGGGCGCCCCAGGCCCGCACCAGGTGGAGCGTGGCGCGCGAGGGCTCGCCCGCGGTCCACGCCGGCATCGGCGGCTGGACGGCCTGGGCGGTGAGTTCGTCCGCGGCCCGGAATCGGCCGTGCAGCGCTTCCAGGAGCGCGAGGTCGACGAGGCAGTCCCGGCGCAGCGCGCCGTTTCCCGCGGCGCCCGCCGCCTTGAGGCCACGGGTGAGTGAGGCTTGAGCGGCCTTCAGGCTGCCCGCGCGCAGCTCTCCGCCACCCCGTACGGACAGGATGAGCGCCGGGATCTCGGGCCGCTCGGCCAGCAGGGCGTGCGGCACGTGCGTTCCGGCCGACTCCGCGTCGGCCGCGGCGGCCCCGGCCCTGCGCGGGTCGCGGCTGCGCAGCCGTTCCATCCGGATCAGGGCGTGGGCGAGCCGGCACCGCGCGGCGCGGTCGCCCTCCCCCGGCGGCAACGCGTCGATGAGCCCGGCGGACCGCTCCAGATTCCTGGTGCACGCCTGATCGTCCCTGCGGGTCCTGGCGACGGCCGCGGCGAGCAGCACGGATTCCGGCTCGTCGGCGGCCGGTTCCCCGGGCCACTGCCGCCCCGCGTCGACGGGCAGCCGGGTCCTGGCGAGGCCGAGCACCTGCCCGATCGCGAGACGATGCACGACGAGCCGGGCCGCCTCGTCCGAGTCACCCGCGGCGAACAGGTGCCGCACGGCGTCGGCGAGCAGACCGCGCCCGGCGAGCCAGGCGGCGGCCGTGCGGTGCAAGGGGGCCACGAGTCCGGGCGTCTCGTGCCGCAGGCAGGTCCGCAGCACGTCGGCGAACATCTGGTGACAGCGGTACCAGCCCTGCCCCATGGGCCTCAGGAAGGAGTTCTCCCGGACGAGCCCCGCGAACAGGACGCCGTCCACGTCGCCCGCGAGTTCGGCGGCCAGTTCGGCGTTCACGCGGTCCAGGATGCTCGTCGTCAGGAGCAGCCTGCGCATGCCGGGCGACTGCTGGTCGAGCACCTCCTCGACCAGATAGCTGGAGATCGCCTCGTCGTCCCCCGCGAGCTGCGCGACGAACCGTTCGGGGTCGTCGCGCCGCTCCATGGACATCGCGGCGAGCCGCAGTCCCGCGGCCCAGCCGTCCGCGCGCCGCCGCAGCGTGCTCACCGTCTGCTTCGTCACGTCGATGCCGTGCTGGGCGAGGAGGGCCGCCGCTTCCCGGTCGTCGAAGGCGAGGTCCGCGGTGCGTACTTCGGCGACCTCGCTGGTGAGCCGCCCGCGGTACAGGTGCAGGGGCGGGTCGCGGCGGGCGAGCACCACGAGGCGCAGCTTGTCGGGGGCGTGCCGGAGCAGATGCGTGACGCCGCTGGCTATCGGCGAGTCGAGGGCCGGCTGGAAGTCGTCGAGGACGAGGACGGCGGGCTCGGCGTGAGCGTTCAGGCAGGCGGCGAGTGTCGCGACGAGCAGCGGACCGTCCTCGCTCGCGGCGGGTTCGGGTACATCGACCCCCGCGGCGCGCAGCGCGCCGAAGACCCGCTGCCAGAACACGCCGGGGTGCTCGGCGGGGCCGTCGCAGGTGACCCAGGCGAGCGGCCAGGGCGGGCGCCGTGTGTGCGCCCACTCCAGGGCGAGGGCCGTCTTGCCCGCTCCCACGGGGCCGACCACCACGGTGAGCGGGCCGCGTACGCCCCTCGCCAGCTGGTCGGTCAGCCGGGGGCGCGGCACGATCCAGTCGGGCAGCGCGGGCACGGGGCCCGCGGGCCCCGTGTCGTGATCGCAGTCCGGTGTGCGGTGTGACCACTCGGCCATGGTGCCCCTCGCTCTCGCAGCGCCGCGGACCCACGTACAGCGAAGTGTGGGGCCGTGGGCATCGCGTCCGGCACATGCCAGGCGCCATCTCACCCGGGTGAAGTTCCGGTGTGGGACGGCACGTTGGCAGGGGGTGCGGCCCAGTGGGCGGACTGGCGGCTACGTGGTCTGGAGGGCCGCCACCAGCTCGTCTTCCCTGTCCTTGGTGAGGGACGTGTGGATCACGGTGGGGCCGAAGGGGCGCAGCGCTTCCTGTACCCGGTCCGGGGTGGTGCGCCGGACGAGTGCGAAGACCGCGGCGCGGCCCGGTTCGAGGGCGCGCGCGGTCTCCTTGATGAAGGCGTCGTTGATGCCGATGTCGGTGAGCTTTCCCGCGAGGGCTCCGGTGGCCGCGCCCACGGCGGCGCCGAAGACCGGCATCAGGAAGAGCAGTCCGAACAGCGAGCCCCACAGGGCGCCGCCTGCCGCTCCGGCTCCGGTGGTGCTGTGCGTCTGGTGGACGTGCAGCTTGCCGTCCATGGTGCGCCAGGCCACCGCGGCGTCCTCAAGTTCCAGCAGTTCCTGCCGGGACAGTTCGCCGGCGAGGCGCATCACCGATTCGGCCTTTTCCTTGTCCGTGAATCCGAGTACGACGAGATCGGCCATCAGGTCCTCCTAGGACGGTTTCCGGGTTTGGGTACGGGGGTGGGTCCGGGGACGACCGGGTCGCCCAGTCGCCTGGCCGCGGCGGCGAGTTCGACGGCCACGGGTTCGAGGGCCTCCTCGGTGAGGAAGCCCTCGGCGACAGGCACCCCGCCCGCGTCCCTGACCGCCTTGCGCAGATACTTCGCCCAGACGTGTTCGAGCAGGACGTACGCCGCGGAGGTGCCCGGGTCGAGGGAGTCGGCCGTCTCCCTGATGTCGGTGGTGCTCAGCCCGAACGCGTTGCCCTCGGCCAGGCTGGGATACGTCTCCTGCGCCGCGCGGATCCGCTCCCTGGAGATTCCGAGCAGGGCGGCGACGGTCTCGCCCATCCCCTCCTGCTGGAAGTCGAGGGAGAACAGTCCGCCGGTGGGGTCCTTGCTGACGAAGAGCAGGTCGAGGACGCGGATCTGTTCGTTCGCCTCCAGGATCGCCAGTTCCTCGATGACGCGCCCCTCGAACTTGGCGTCGGGCCCGAACTCGATGGTGAGCAGCTGCACCGGTCCGATGACCGCCATGGTGTCTCCCTCCGACTGCCGACGGAATCTCCACCGGCATCACAGCGGCGGCGCCCGTTCCCCGCGTCACCCGCCGTAGGTGAGCAACGCGTCCCGGTCGACGGCGACGCTGGCCGCGGGAGGTGCCACGCCATGAGCGATCAACAGGCCCCCGGGGCCGGCGGGACCGCGCCCGGCACACCGTCCGCCACCGCATCGGAACTGGAACGACTGCGCGCCGAGGTCGAGGTGCTGCGCGATCGCGCCGGTACCCAACGCCGCCGTCACGCCCGGACGTTGGCGCTGCGGCGCGTCGTCGCCGCGGTGCTCATCGCGCTCGTCGCGGTGCTCGCGGTCACCTCCGTGGTGGGCGTGTGGGGTTCGCGGACCACGCTGAACACGGACCGCTGGATCGCCACGGTGGGCCCGCTGCCCGAGGATCCGAAGGTGAACGCCGCGGTCTCCACGTACCTGGCGAACGAGATCTTCGATCAACTCGACGTGGAGCAGCGGCTGTCCGAGGCGCTGCCGCCGCGTGCCGCGTTCCTCGCGGGCCCGGTGACCGGGGCCGTGCACGACTTCATGCGCGAGAAGATCTCGCAGCTGATCGCGAACGACCGATTCCAGGAACTGTGGCGGACCACGAACCGGTTCGCGCACGAGCGCATCGTCGCCCTACTGGAGAAGCGCAACGAGAACGTGCGGGTGAAGGGTGACACGGTCACTCTCGACCTGCTGCCCGTGGTCAACAATCTGCTGGGCTCCCTGGAGAGCGAACTCCCGTCCGTCTTCGGCAAGAAGCTCGACCTTCCGGCGCTGTCCTCCGGGGAGCTGCCGCCCGGTCTGCACCAGCGGATCGAGAAGGCGATCGGGAAGGATCTGCCCGAGAACTTCGCGCAGATCCGCCTCTACAACCGGAACACGCTCAGCCAGCTCCAGGACGCGGTCGTGCTGTTCAAGCAGGCCCTCGTGGGTCTGCTGATCGGCGTCCCGGTCCTGCTCGCCCTCTCCCTGTGGGTGTCGCCGAACCGGCGGCGCACCTTGCTGCAGCTCGGTCTGTGGCTGGTGGTGACGGTCACCGTGCTGACGGCGGTCCTACGGGCCGTGCGCGAACAGTTGCTCGGCCAGGTGCCGGAGG
The DNA here is from genome assembly GCF_042888725.1 of Streptomyces sp. NPDC002795. NCBI lineage: Bacteria > Bacillati > Actinomycetota > Actinomycetes > Kitasatosporales > Streptomycetaceae > Streptomyces > Streptomyces sp. NPDC002795. The sequence goes on along the minus strand of NZ_JBIAQB010000003.1, from coordinate 246,400 downwards.
GTGTCTACCGCGAGGGACTGCGCTCAGCACTGTGGACCGTCTTCACGACGCTGCGTGAACGGGGCGACCAACTGTTGTGGCTCGGCGTCGCCGTCGCCGTCCTCTGCTACCTGGTGGGCCCCGGGCGGCTGCCGTCCGCGCTGCGCAAGTGGGTCGGGCAGGGCGCCCGCGCCACCGGCCGCGGGCTCGCGAAGGCGGGGGAACAGGTGGGCATGGGCGGGCAGTTGCGGCCGTGGCTGGCCCGGCACGCGGACGCGCTGCGGGTCGGCGGGGCCGTCCTCGCGGCTCTGGTGTCGATCCTGCTGTCGTCGTGGACCGCTCTCCTCGTGGTCGCCCTGCTGCTCGCCGCGTACGAGATCGCGATCACGCTCGCGGCCCGTGCGGGGAGCTCACCCCCGGAAGGTGAGGCGACCCCGCGCTCCCCTGCGGAGACTGGCGCCTCCGCATCAAGCCCCGCAGGGGGCACCTCCCAGCGTTAGCCGGGGGAGATTGAGGCGCGGGGCCCGGGGCAGAGCCCCGCGACCGCAACGCCGGAGGACCGCGACACAAGGCACGGCGAGGGCACTGGGAGGTCACATGAAGTCGCAGTCGCGCATCGGCCCGACCAACGACGGAGTCGGACGCTCCCGACTGTGGGGCCCGTACCTGAGCGAGCGGCAATGGGGCACCGTGCGCGAGGACTACAGTCCGGGCGGCGACGCGTGGTCGTACTTCCCGCACGACCACGCGCGTTCGCGCGCCTACCGCTGGGGCGAGGACGGTCTCGGCGGCATCTGCGACGAGAAGCAGCGCCTGTGTCTGGCGCTCTCCCTGTGGAACGGCCGCGACCCGATCCTGAAGGAGCGCGCTTTCGGCCTCACCAACGCGGAGGGCAACCACGGCGAGGACGTCAAGGAGTACTACTTCTACCTCGACGGCACGCCCAGCCACTCCTACCTGAAGTACCTCTACAAGTATCCGCAGGCGGAGTACCCGTACAACGAGCTCGTGTCCGTCAACGGGTCGCGTTCCCGGCAGGAGTTCGAGTACGAGCTCCTCGACACCGGTGTCTTCGCCGAGAACCGGTACTTCGACGTGACGGTGGAGTACGCGAAGGCGGATCACGACGACATCCTGATGCGGATCACCGTGGACAACCGGGGACCGGACGAGGCGACTCTGCACGTGCTGCCGACGCTGTGGTTCCGCAACACCTGGTCGTGGGGCGAGCACGCCGCCGCGACAGCAAGGCCCCGGCTGCGGGCGGCGGAGAGCCCCCGCTCGGCCGACACGATCCGCGCGGACCACCCCGAGCTCGGCAGCTACGACCTGCGCTGCGGCGGCGCACCCGAGCTGCTGTTCACGGAGAACGAGACCGACAGGGCGCGCCTGTTCGGCACAGCGAGCGACAGCCAGTACGTCAAGGACGGCATCGGCCGCCACGTCGTCGAGGGCGAGCCGGGCACCGTCAACCCGGCACGGGAGGGCACCAAGGCCGCCGCCCACCACATACTCACCGTGCCCGCCGGCGGGTCCGAGACGTTGCGGCTGCGTCTCGGACCCGCCGGTGCCCAGCTCACGCTGGCCCGCGGTTTCGACACGGTGTTCCGGGACCGGATCGCCGAAGCGGACGCGTTCTATCGGGAGTTGACTCCAACCGGTGCGGGCGAGGACGAGGCGCGGGTGTTCCGGCAGGCGCTCGCCGGGATGCTGTGGTCCAAGCAGTACTACGCGTTCGACCTGGAGACATGGCTCGGCGAGCACCATCTGACGCCGTGGAGCCTGCCGCGGCCGGGCGTACGCAACCGCGAGTGGTTCCACATGGTCAGCGACGACATCGTGGCCATGCCGGACAAGTGGGAGTACCCGTGGTTCGCGGCGTGGGACCTCGCCTTCCACGCGGTGGCCCTGTCCGTCGTCGACATCGACTTCGCCAAGCAGCAGCTCGAACTCCTGCTGCGGGGCTCCTTCTTGCACCCCAACGGGCAGATCCCCGCCTACGAGTGGAGCTTCAGCGATGTGAACCCGCCGGTGCACGCCTGGGCCGCGTACTTCACGTACATGGTGGAGAAGAAGACGACGGGCCACGCCGATCACGCGTTCCTGGAGCGCACCTTCCAAAAGCTCCTGACGAACTTCACGTGGTGGGTCAACCGCAAGGACCCCGACGGCCGCAATGTCTTCCAGGGCGGCTTCCTCGGCCTCGACAACATCGGAGTCTTCGACCGCAGCGCGCCGCTGCCCACCGGCGGCTCCCTGGAACAGGCCGACGGCACGGCGTGGATGGCCCTGTACTGCCAGTCGATGCTGCAGATCGCCCTCGAACTCGTCGAGCACAACGAGTCGTACGGCGATCTGGTCCTGAAGTTCGTCGAGCACTATCTGTGGATCTCCGCGTCCATGGACCGGCTCGGTGACCTCGGCGACGAACTCTGGGACGAGGAGGACGGGTTCTTCTACGACGTGCTGCGGCTGCCCGACGGGCAGGCGGTGCGCCTGAAGGTCCGCTCGATGGTCGGCCTGCTGCCGCTGTGCGCGTCCACCGTGTTCCAGCCGCAGCAGCTGGAGCGCCTGCCGGACCTCGGCGAGCGCCTGCGACGGTTCGCCGCGCGCCACCCGTCCCTGTCGGTGCCGCTGGCACAGGCGCGGGCCGGGAAGCCGGGCGGCCCCCGGCTCCTCTCCGTGGTCGACGAGAAGAAGCTCGTACGCGTCCTGTCACGGGCCCTTTCGGAGGACGAGTTCCTCAGCCCGTACGGGATCAGGTCACTGTCCCGGTACCACGCGGAGCACCCGTACACGTTCTGGGTGCACGGCCAGGAGTACAAGGTCGGCTATCTGCCCGCCGAGTCCGACACCGGCATGTTCGGCGGCAACTCCAACTGGCGCGGCCCGGTGTGGCTGCCGATGAACGTCCTCGTCATCCGGTCCCTGCTGCATCTGTACGGCTTCTACGGTGACGAGCTCACGGTGGAGTGTCCGACGGGGTCCGGGGTGCACAAGAACCTGTTCGAGGTCGCGGAGGACATCGCCACGCGACTCACCCGCATCTTCCTGCGCGACGAGAACGGGCACCGCCCGGTCTACGGCGGACAGCCGCTCTTCAAGGACGACCCGCACTGGCGCGACCTCGTCTCGTTCTACGAGTACTTCCACGGCGACAACGGGGCCGGCCTCGGTGCCTCGCACCAGACGGGGTGGACGGGGCTCGTCGCCGCCCTGATGAAGATCTTCGGCACCCTCGGCCCCGACGCCTTCCAGCCGCGCAACACGAGGAGGTAGCAGCGATGGCCGCATCGCCGGCACAGCCCGTGATCCACGAGGTCAACACCCGTGTGTGGCTGCGGGAGACGGGACGTAGGCTCGGCCGCGAGATCGGCCTCGCGGACGTGCCCAAGGACATCTGGGACGAGATCACCCCGTCCGGGGTCGATGTCGTCTGGCTGATGGGTGTGTGGGAACGCAGCCCGCTGGGACGCTCCATCGCCCTCCAGAACCCCGCGCTGCGCGCCGCGTTCGAGGCGGCCGTCCCCGGCATCGGCGAGGAGGACATCGCGGGCTCCCCGTACTGCGTCCGCCGCTACGAGGTCGACGGAGCGCTCGGCGGGTCCTTCGGCCTCACCGCGGCGCGCACCGAACTCGACCGCAGGGGCGTCGGGTTGCTGCTCGACTACGTGCCGAACCATGTGGCGCCCGACAACCCGTGGGTGGACGAGCACCCGGAGCTGTTCGTGCGCGGTGACACCGAGGACCTGCGGCGGGACCCGGACGGCTTCCTCGACACGGGACGCGCGGTGCTCGCGCGGGGCCGGGACCCGTTCTTCCCGCCGTGGCCGGACGTGGTCCAACTCAACGCGTTCGCGACAGAGTTGCGCCACTCGACCGTCGAGATCCTCGACCACATCGGCCGGTTCTGTGACGGGGTGCGCTGCGACATGGCGATGCTGATGACCAACGACGTCTTCGAGCGCACCTGGGGCGAGCGGGCCGGGAAGCGTCCCGTGGAGGAGTTCTGGGTCGAGGTGATCGGCGCGGTGCACCGCGAGCACCCGGACATGCTGTTCGCGGCGGAAGCGTACTGGGACCTCGAATGGACGCTTCAGCAGCAGGGCTTCGACTTCTGCTACGACAAGCGTCTCTACGACCGGATCCTCGCCCACGACGCCACGTCCGTGCGTGCCCACTTGCGCGCCGACGAGACGTACCAGCGGCGGCTCGTCCGCTTCCTGGAGAACCACGACGAGCCCCGTGCCGCGCACACGCTGCCCCCGGACAAGGGGCGCGCGGCGGCCGCCCTGATCGCCACGCTGCCGGGCGCGACGCTGTGGCACGAGGGCCAGTTCACCGGGCGCCGCGTCCAGCTGCCGGTGTTCCTCGACCGGCGCCCCGACGAGCCGGTCGACGTCGAGCTGCGCTCCTTCCACGAACGGCTGCTGTCCGCCGTGCACCACAGCGGCATGCGCACGGGCAGCTGGCGGCTCCTCGACTGCGCGGGCTGGCCGGACAACGATTCGGCAGCGTCCCTCATCGCGTCGTGCTGGACGGGCCCGGCGGGCCACTTCCTGTCGGTGATCAACCTCTCCGGCCAACGGGCCCAGGGCCGGATTCGCCTCCCTTGGCCCGAACTCGGGGAATCCACCTGGCAGTTGACGAGCCTGCTCGGCTCCGACCAGTACGAGCGCTCGGGCGCGGAGCTGCTGGACTCCGGGCTGTACGTGGACCTGCCGGCGTGGGGTACGCATCTGCTCTCCGCAGCGTGAGCCGACCCGGCGTCGCGGCCTCGGGGCTCCGCCCCGGACCCCGCGCCTCAAGCCCCGTGGGGATTGGCTTTTCAAGCCCCTGCGGCGATTGAGCAGCGGGGTCCGGGGCGGAGCCCCGAGGCCGCAACGCCGGTCGAGCTCACCAGTCCACACCGGCGCGCGAGCGATACGCCTCCACCGCACTCTCCACCGTGGGATAGAACGCCTCCGGACCGAACGTCCGCCCCAAGCCATACCGCTCGATCTTCCTCCGCACCGGATCCTTCAGCTCGGCGAACACCAACTCGACCCCCCGCCCGCGCAGCACCTCGTCGAGCTCCTCCAGGACATCCGCCGCGGTCGTGTCGACATCCGTGATCGGCTCGGCGGCGACCACCACACAGCGCGGGTCGTCCGCCTCCCGCAGCGCCCCCCGCACCTCGTCGCGGAACGACTTCGCGTTGGCGAAGAACAGCGGCGCGTCGAAGCGCAGCACCACAAGGCCCGGCAGGCACCGCGCGCCGGGATGTGAGCGCACATCGTGGTAGCCCTCGATTCCCGACACCCGCCCGAGCACCGTGCTGTACGGCCACCACGCCCGCCGGAACACGTTCAGGATCGACAGGCCGACCGCGACCGCGATCCCCGGCAGCACACCGAGCAGCGCGACGCCGAGGAACGCGGCCATGCACAGCCAGAACTCGGCCTTGCGCTGCCGCCACAGCCGCCCCGCACCCGACAAGTCGGCGAGCGAGAGCGACGCCGTGATGACGACGGCGGCGAGCGCCGGTTGCGGCAGATTCCGGAAGAGGCCTGGCAACAGCACGAGCATCAGCAGGATGAGGCCCGCCCCCACGAGCCCGGTCAACTGCGTCTTGGCGCGCGCCCGTTCGGCCACCGCCGTACGTGACCCGCTGGTGCTCACGGGGAACCCCTGGAAGAGGCCCGCGGCCGTGTTCGCCACACCGATGGCGATCATCTCGTCGTTGCCGCGCACCTCCTGGCCGGAGCGGTTCGCGAACGCGGTGGCGTTGGAGATGGTGTCGGCGAGGGAGACCAGGGCGATGCCGACGGCGCCCACGAACAGCGGGCCGAGGTCGTCCCAGCGGATGTCGGGGACGGTGAACGGCGGCAGCCCCTCCGGCAGCCGGCCGACCAGCTTCACGCCGTGGTCCCCGAGGTCGAACGCGACGGTCGAGCCGATGGCGAGCACCACCATCACGAGCACGGCGGGCACCTTCGGCAGGACCCGTTGCAGCAGTAGGACGAGCACGATGCAGCCGCCGCCGACGGCGACCGCCGCCGGCACGGCCGCCCCGTCCGCCAGCCCCCGTACGAGTGCGTCGACTTCCTCGATCAGTCCGTCCGCGTCCACGGAGAACCCGAACAGCTTCGGCAGCTGGCCGATCAGGATGGTCAGGGCGAGGCCGTTCATGTAGCCGATCATCGTGGGCTTGGAGATGAGGTCGGCGACGAAGCCCAGGCGTGCCACGCCCGCCAGGATCGTGATCGCCCCGACCATCAGGGCGAGCACCGAGGCGAGGGCGACCGCGCGCCCGCTGTCGCCGCCGGAGGCGACCAGCGGCAGGATCGTCGCCGCGATCATCGGGCCGAGCGAGGAGTCGGGCCCGAGGACGAGGATGCGGGAAGGCCCCGCGACGGCGTAGGCGAGCAGACACATCACCGACGTATAGAGCCCGGTGATCGCGGGGAGCCCCGCCAGCTCGGCGTACGCCATGCCCTGCGGCACAAGCAGCGTGGTCAGGACGACGCCCGCCACGAGATCCTTGACCAGCCAGGAACGCCGATAGCTGCGCAGCGTCCGCACACCGGGCGGCATCGGCAGGGCCTTGGGCACCACTGAGTCACCTCCGCCGGGCGATCGGCTTGTGCTCTGGCGCGACCCTTCCCACACCGATCCCGATCTGTTCGGCGATCTTCGACTCGGGGCGCGCGGGATCGACCGGGCCGACGTCCAGGGCCAGGTCGCGCGTCGCGGCGGCCATCACCCGGTGTCCGCGATGCCGAGTTCACGGGCCACCGACTCGGCGGGCTCCGTGTGCCACAGGTGTGCGGGCGAGGCCCCTGGCCCGGTGGCCGCCGCGGTCACCGGGCCCGCCTCCCGGCCGCGTTCGGGTCGGCCGCGGCTCCGGTCGGCGCCTCCTTCTCCAACTGCCGTTTTTCCAGCTCCAGTTCGTGCCGGGCCTTGTCACCGATGTCCGGATACTGCTGATCGATGTCCATCAGGGTGTGGAGGAGCACGGCGGCCGCACAGGTGCGCGCGTACCACTTGTGGTCGGCGGGCACGACGTACCACGGCGCCCAGTGTGTGCTCGTGGCGGACAGCATGTCCTCGAACGCGTCCTGATAGTCGTCCCATCGGGCGCGTTCACGCGCGTCCGCCGCGGAGAACTTCCAGTTCCGCTCCGGTACGTCGATGCGCTTGAGGAAGCGGACGCGCTGCTCCTCCTTGGACAGGTTCAGGAACAGCTTGATGACCCTGAGTCCGTTGTCCGTCAGATACCGCTCCCACTCGTTGATCTCGCGGTAGCGGTTGCGCCAGAGCGCCTTCCCGCTCTGCTTGCGGCACGGAAGCCGCTGGCGGTCCAGGAGTTCGGGATGCACCCGCACCACCAGGACCTCCTCGTAGTGGGAACGGTTGAAGATGCCGATCTCTCCGCGGCGCGGCAGCGCGCGGGAGTACCGCCAGAGGTAGTCGTGGCTCAGCTCGTCGGGCGAGGGCACCTTGAACCCGGCGACGCGCACGCCCTGCGGGTTCACACCGCTCATGACATGACGGATCGTGCCGTCCTTGCCACCGGCGTCGAGGGCCTGCAAGCAGAGCAGCACCCCGTGCGTCCCCTCGGCGGCCAGCCTGCGCTGGTGGTCGGCGAGCAGAGCAATACCCTCTCCCAGCAGCTCCTTGCCCTGCCGCTTGTTCTTCAGACCCGACGTGCGTGCGGGATCGAAGTCCTTGGACAGGCGCACCTTCGCTCCGGGCTCGACCCGCAGGGGTTCGATCAACTCGGCGATCCGCTCGGCCCGCTTGTTCTTCATGAGCCACCCCGGTCAGTACAACGTGTCCCTCTTGACCACGCACAGGCCCCAGATCACCAGCACGTTGATCGCGATCAGCGTCAGGGACCAGAAGGGGTAGTACGGGATGGAGAGGAAGTTGCCGATCATAATCAGGACGGCCAGGAGCACGCCGAGGATCCGGGCCCACTTCATCGCGACGAACAGGCCGAAGCTGACGATCACGGCGACAATGCCGAGCATCATGTGGATCCAGCCCCAGGCCGTGAGGTCGAACTCGAAGGTGTAGTCGGGCGTCCTGAGGAACACGTTGTCCTTCAGAACCGCCATCAGGCCGCGGCAGAAGTCCATGATTCCCGCGATGAAGAGCATCACCGCCGCGAAGACGGTCAGCCCGCCGGCGGCGGCTTCCTTCGCGCTGCCCATGCCGTGCTGCGCAGTGGTCGAGGTGGCCATCACAGGACCCCCAAGGGTTGAGAAGGGTGCCGATTGCACCGCTGTGCCGCCGAGTGTCATGGCCCGGCGGGGCCGGGTCGTCACCCTCCGGGGGTGACGACCGCGCGGGGTCCCGCCCGGAGGCTGTCGGGAGTTTGAAGAGGACACGGGCCCGCGAGCTGAAGCGAGGCGATGAGCGTGGCAAGCACTCCGGAGGCGGCCGACGGCCGCGGGCCCGACCACGGCCGCGACCGGGGCAGGCAGCGCCGCGTCCTCGCGCCGCTCGCGCTGGCCCAGTTCATCTGCAGCTTCGCGGGTTCGAACATGAACGTGATGATCCAGGACATCAGCGAGGACCTGGACACCACCGTGCAGGGCGTTCAGACCGCGATCACGATCTTCCTGCTGGTCATGGCCGCGCTGATGATCCCCGGCGGGATCCTCGCCGACCGTTACGGCCGCAAGCGCTGCCTCGTCCTCGGCCTCGGGATCTACGGGGCCGGAGCGCTGCTCAGCGCGGCGGCGCCAGGACTCGGGCTGCTGATCCTGGGCAACTCGATCCTGGAGGGCATCGGCACCGCTCTGCTGATCCCGCCGGTCTACATCCTCACCACTCTCCTGTTCACCGAAGTGACCAGCCGGGCCAAGGCGTTCGGCACGATCATGGCCTTCGCCGGCATCGGCGCCGCCACGGGACCGCTCCTCGGCGGACTGATCACGTCGGCGATCAGCTGGCGGGCGGCCTTCGTGTTCCAGGCGGCGGTGGTCGCGGTGATCATCCTACTGAGCCGGGGACTCCACGACCCGCTCCCCGCCGACCGCGAACGCGACTTCGACACGGTGGGCGCCATCCTGTCGGCGACCGGACTCGTCCTCGTCGTCCTCGGGATCCTCGCGGCGGACGACAACGCCTGGCTCATGGGGGCGCTGCTCCTGGTCGGCGCCCTGACCCTGGTGGCGTTCTTCCGCTGGGTCAGCAAGCGGCAGCGGGCCGGCGCCCAACCCCTCCTCCCCACCGAGCTGTTCCACAACCGGACGTCGAACCTCGGCCTGATCACCCAGCACGTCCAGTGGCTGATGCTCATGGGGGTGTCGTTCGTGGTCGCCGCGTATCTCCAGGTCGTCCGTGGCTACAACGCGATCGAGACCGGCGTCATCTTCACCGCGTCGACCGTGGGCCTGCTCATCAGCTCGCTCGGCGCGGAACGGTTCGCCAAGCGTCGCGAACAACGCACCCTCATCATGGCCGGCTTCACCGTCACGGTGTGCGGCATCGGCGTCCTCCTGGCCATGGCCCACGGCTCCCCGAAGGCCTGGACCTCCACGCCCGGCCTCTTCCTGATCGGCCTGGGCCTCGGCCTCATGCTCACCCCCTCGGTCAACGTGGTGCAGTCCAGCTTCTCCGAGGACCTTCAGGGCGAGATCTCGGGCCTGTCCCGCAGCGTGTCCAACCTGGGCTCGTCCGTGGGCACCGCACTCGCGGGCACGATCCTCGTGGCGAACCCGGCCGTCGGCCCCTACGCCGTCGCGCTGGCGGTCCTCGCGGCGATCGGACTCGGCGGGCTCTGGGCGGCGGCGCTGCTGCCACATCATTCGTAGACGCGGTCGTACGAGACGTTGCTGCGCACCACGAGGTCCTGCAACGCCGCCCGGCGCCGGCTGAACGGTATCCAGAGCAACCCCAACGGAAAACTCACGGCCAGCGCGGCCCGCACGAGTGCCCGCACCGCCGGCAGCCGCCGCCCCGCCCGATCCGTGACACACACGCCCAGCAGCCGACCTCCGGGCGTAGCCCCGACCACCACCCACGACACCCCGAGATAGCAGACCGCCAGGCCCCAACCAAACGCCCCGGCAAGCCAGTTGGGCACATCCGGCATCTGGAACGGCGGCCCGACGACCAGCAACCGCGCACACCCGACCCCGACTTCGACGACCACCCCGACCAGCGCGAGCACGAACACGTCGACCAGAACGGCAAGCCCACGCGAGACGATTCCGGCGGGCGGGGGGCGACGAGCTGCTCCGCTGTTCGGCACGGACACGGATCGCCCTCCCTCGACGGACCGAAGACAACAAGCGGCTCCGCTCTTCGGCACAGACACGGGACGCCCACCCCCGGCGGACCGAAGACAACAAGCGGCTCCGCTCTTCGGCACAGACACGGGACGCCCACCCTCGACGGACCGAAGACAACAAGCGGCTCCGCTCTTCGGCACAGACACGGGACGCCCACCCCCGGCCGACCGGAGACGACGGACGGGCCCGCTGCCGGTCGCGGACACGGGACGCCCACCCTCGGCGGACCGGACGCCACGAGCGAACTCACTGATCGACACGGACACGAGGCGCCCCCTGGGCGGGCCGAAGGCCGCGAGCGGCCCTGCTGTTCACCACGAACACCGGACGCCCACCCTCGGCGGACCGAAAGCAACGGACGAACCCGCTGCCTGCCGCCGTCACGGGACACTCACCCCGCCCAACCGGACACGACGAGCGAACCCACCGTCCGGCGCCATCATGAGGCACCCCCGTCCGACACCCCAACACGCCGCAACACCCTGTCGGCGAACCGGTTCACGCTCCGATCCCCACGCTGCCCCAACACCCGCACCGCCTCCACCGCCTCCACGGTGAGCCCGCCCCCGGTGTCCCGCACGATCCGCCCGAGATCGATCTCCCGCAACACCCCACGAGTGATCCCCACCAAATCGAACCGGGCGAGCACGGCACCCACATCGAGCCTGTCGGCGATACGGTCGACGTCTACGCGGCCGGCGACACGGTCCACATCCACCCGCGCGGCGATGCGGTCGACGTCCACGCGGTCGGCCACACCATCCACATCCACCCGCCGAACGACCCGCTCCACATCCACCCGATCCGCCACACCATCCACATCCACCCGCCGAGCGACCCGCTCCACATCCACCCGATCCGCGATGGCATTCACGTCGACCCGCCCGGCAACCGCGGCCACATCCACCCGCGCGGCGATCGCGTTGACATCCACCCGACCCACCACCGCGCCCACATCCACCCGCCGAGCGACCCGGTCCACATCCACCCTGTCGGCGACCCGGTTCACGTCCACGCGGTCGACCAGCTCGTCCAGGTCGAGGCAGTCGAGCACCGCCCCGACCAACCGACGGACGACGACCCGCGGCACCTTCCCCGCCACACCGAGCACACCCCGCGCCACCCGGCCTGTCACCGCCACCGCCACCGCCACCGCGGCGCCCGTACTCACCTCGACCATGCCGCGACCGAAGCAGCCCGCGGCGCGCCCGGCATCCTCCGCCACGGGTGAGTGGCGCACACCGGCGGGCCCAAAAGTCCGTCACCCCGGGGGCAGTTCAGGAACCGGAGGACGCTCACCGGCGAACCCGAACGCCACTCCGCGCTGCGCTGCCAGCAGGCGGGCGAGCCGCAACACGCTGAGGCCGCTGACCCCCAGGTCACCTACCTGGCGCAGGTCGACCACGACACCCCCGCCACCCGGCCGGATGGCCCCGTGCAGCACCCGCCCGATACGGGCCTCCGCGGCGGGGCCGATCGCCTCGTGCACCTCGATCACCAGACAGCCCGCGACGCGTCGCATCACAACGGGCGAGGCGTCGGAACGGCGCGACACCACCTTCGGCCTGCGCGCCACGAGCGGAACGTTCCATGCCATGAATAAGTCCCCCCGACCGCTCCGGACTTGGGAGGACAGCATCGTCACGCCGCACGCCCGCGGCATCGCTCCGCGCGGGTGAGCGGCTTCGGCGGGATCGGCAACGACCGTTCCCGCCCGCACTGTTGATCATCGCCCGGGAGGTTCATACGCTCGACCCCGTCGCACCGTGGACCCCTTTCCCACCCCCCGCACGGCCCTGACGAAGGTGGAGCACCGCATGAGCCACGCAGACCATGCCGATCACGCAGCCCACGTAGATCACGCAGATCACGCAGATCACGCAGCCCCCGCAAACCACACACCGCACAACGGCCCAAGCCGCCGCCAGGTGATCGGCACCGCGGCCACCCTCGCCGCCGCCACCGCCGCGACAACGTTGCCCACCGGCATCGCCTCCGCCGCCCCCGCCCAATCCACCCCCGCCGACCTCGCCCGCTGGAAAAGACAAGCAACCCGGGTGACGGTCACCCGCGACGACTGGGGCATCCCGCACGTGGTGGGCAAGACGGACGCCGACGCCGTGTTCGGAATGATGTACACGCAGGCCGAGGACGACTTCAACCGCATCGAGCGCAACTACCTGGTCAGCCTCGGCCGCCTCGCCGAGTCCGAGGGCGAGAGCGCACTCTGGCAGGACCTGCGCCAACGCCTGTTCATCGACCCGGAGGACCTCAAGAAGCAGTACGCGAAGTGCCCTTCCTGGCTGCGCGCCCTGATGCGCGGCTGGGCCGACGGCCTGAACTACTACTTGGCGACCCACCCCGACGTACACCCCAAGGTGCTCACCCACTTCGAGCCGTGGATGCCCCTGAGCTTCTCCGAAGGCAGCATCGGCGGCGACATCGAGTCGGTGGCACTCAGCCAACTCGAAGCGTTCTACGACAGCCGCGAAATCCCCATGACCGACGAGGAACGCGGCCTGAAGTTCCGCGAACCGTCCGGCTCCAACGGCATGTCGATCGCCCCGGGCAACACCCGCGACGGCAACGCCCTCCTCCTGATCAACCCCCACACCAGCTTCTTCTTCCGCGCGGAACAGCACGTGACGAGCGAAGAGGGCCTCGACGTCTACGGCGCCGCGACCTGGGGCCAGTTCTTCATCTACCAGGGCTTCAACGAGAACACCGGCTGGATGCACACATCGAGCGGCGTCGACAACATCGACGAGTTCGCGGAGACGGTCGGCCGCGCACCGGACGGCACGTACACCTACCGCTACGGCAAGGAACACCGCCCGGTCACGACACACGACATCACCCTGAACTGCCGTACGGAGCAAGGTGGAAAGGAGCGACACACCTTCACCACCTACGCGACCCACCACGGCCCGATCGTCCGCGAGACGGACGGCGGAAAGTGGATCGCGTGCGCGCTGATGAACAAGCCGGTGGAGGCCCTGAAGCAGAGCTACCTGCGCACGACGACCCGTGACTACGCCGAGTACATGAAGGTGGCGGAGCTGAAGGCCAACAGCTCCAACAACACGCTCTTCGCGGACTCGAAGGGTGCCATCGCCTTCCTGATGCCGCAGTTCATGCCGGTCCGCGACGACCGCTTCGACTACATGAAACCCGTCGACGGCAGCGACCCGGCCACCGACTGGCACGGCCTGCACACCCTGGACAGCATGCCGCAGGCGGTGAACCCGAAGAGCGGCTGGGCGTTCAACAGCAACAACTGGCCCTGGACGGCCGCCGGCGCGGACAGCCCGCACGCGTCCGACTACCCCCGCTACTTCGACAAGGCGGGCGAGAACCCACGCGGCCCACACGCGATCCGCGTCCTGACATCGCGGGACGACTTCACCCCGCAGACCCTCATCGAGGGCGCCTACGACTCGTACCTGACGGCGTTCGCCCGTCTCCTCCCCGGTCTGGTGAAGGCAGCGGACCAGCTGCCGGCGGGCAGTGCCCGCAAGAGGAAACTGGCAGCCCCGACCGACCTGTTGCGCGACTGGGACCACCGCTGGTCGGCCAGGTCGACGGCGACGTCACTGGCGGTGTTCTGGGGCGAGGCACTCTGGGCCCTCGTCTCCAAGGCGGCGGCCGACGCGGGCCTCTCCGTCTGGGACTACATGGCCGACCGCGCCACGGACACCCAGCGCGTCGACGCCCTCGAATCCGCGGTGGACCGCCTGACGCAGGACTTCGGCGGCTGGCAGGTCCCGTGGTCCGAGATCAACCGCTACCAGCGCAACGACGGCGCCGTCACCCAGACCTTCGACGACGCCAAGCCCAGCTACCCCGTCCCCTTCACCTCCGCCCAATGGGGCTCCCTCGCCTCCTTCGGCGCGAAGCGCTACCCCGGCACGAAGCGCTACTACGGCACGAGCGGCAACAGCTTCGTCGCGGTCGTCGAATTCGGCCCGAAGCTCCGGGCCTGGGCCATCACGGCAGGCGGCGCGAGCGGCCACCCGGACTCCCCGCACTTCGGCGACCAGGTGAAGCGGTACGCGAGCGGGGACCTGCGGCCGGTGTACTTCTATCCGGAGGAGCTGGAGGGACACGTGGAGCGGAGGTATCGACCGGGGATGTAAGTGGCGGCCGCGCCCTCCGTCAGTCGTCGCTGCGCTCCAGGTCCCAGACGACACGCTTTTTGCGGGGGCCGCGGACAAGCCCCTGGGTCTGGGCGACGATCGCTGCCAGCGCATTGATCGTCCAGTACGCCAGGGGATAGATCGGCAGCAGCAGGCAGGCGTAGGGGAGCCTCGGGTCGAGACGCAGGTCGATCACGGTGGCCACGATGATCTGAACCATGGCGATGACGGCGATGCCCACCCCCCAGGCGAGCATCCACCGGAACCCGGCGGCGTCGTCGGGGTGCAGGATCACATGGACCAGGCCGTACACCGTGGCGATGAGCAGCATCACCACCCACACGTACGACAGGAGGGCCTCGGCTGCGATGGGCCACAGCGGCCAGTGGCGCAGCCGCCACACCCATCGCAGGTGGGTACGGAGCACCTCGCCCTGGCCTCGGGACCACCGGGTGCGCTGGGCCCAGATGGAGCGCACCGACTGGGGCACCTCCATGCCCACCAGGGCGTTCGGCTCGAAGCCCGTCAGATGTCCGGCCTGCAGCAGCCGCCAGGTGAGCTCGATGTCCTCGGTGGCCATCCTGGGGTCGTAGCCGTTGACCGCCAGGACGGCATCACGGCGGAACAGGCCCAAGACGCCGGCCACGGTCCCGACCCGCCCGGCCAGGGCGTGGGTGCGGCGCATCAGGCCGATCAGCGACGCCGTCTCCAGCATCTGCATGACCGTGATCACCCCGCGCCGGTTGGTGACGCGCGGGCTGCCCGCGACGGCCGCGTAGCGCGGAGAGCGCCGCAGGCGGGCGACGAGATGGCGGACGGCGTCCGGGTGCAGATGGGTGTCGGCGTCCGTGACGAGGACGAGCTCGTGGCCTGCCCTGCGGAAGCCGTCGTTGAGACGGTCCGCCTTGCCGAGATTGGTGCCGTCGTCATGGACGGTGATCCGGTCGTCGCCTGTGGCGGCCGCGCGGGCGGCGGCGACCGTCGCGTCCTTGGAGCCGTCGTTGAGAATCAGGATCTCGAGGTCGGGATAGTCCACGTCGCGCAGGGCCGCGACACAGCCACCGATCACCTTCTCCTCGTTGTATGCCGGTACGAGGACGGTCACGCCCGGCCAGCCTTCGGGCGGGGTGACCAGGGGCGGCTTCTCCTGCCCGAGCCGGAAGATCACTCCACCGACCATCCATGCGGCTCCGGTGACCACCGGATAGAAGGCGAGGAAGAGCAGCAGCAGGTCAATCGGGGACACGGCGTTCCTCCCGTCGTCTGACGGAGATGGCCCAGGCCAGTGCGATCGCGAAGACCACGCAGGACACCGCGGTCACGACAGCGAGGTGCCACAGGATGTAGGTGTGTCCCAGGAGCACCAGGCCGATCCATGCCGCCCCGATCCACACCACCGCTCCGAGCAGGAAGGCAAAGGCCCGGCGCCGACGAGAGGCGGGCCTGTTCGGCTGGAACCTCACCGCCGGCCGGTCCCTGCGTGCCCCCATGACACACCCCGCTTCTCACTTGCAAATCGCTTGCCGTGGATCACAGCAGGTCGCCTGGTGCCAGGCGGGCGTGACACGCGCGGACTCCCCACCGTTCACCGTCACCGCCCGAGACGTCCGCCTCGATGGCTCAACGCTCCCGTACCGGTCCGTTCGACACGCGGTCCCCGTGGCCCGAGCATGTGGGGTATGCAGGCATCCGCACCCGGGTTCGGCACGCGAGGCCGGGCGCTGCCGCTGCTCCTGGTGGCGGTGGCGCCTGAGGCGCCCCTGGAGTGGCTGGCCGAGCTCGACGACCCCCGCTTCTCCTACCGGCTCGCACACAGCGGCCAGGAAGCCCTGCGGGACCTGTACCGCTACCAGCCCGACCTGCTTGTCCTCGGCCTCCACGTACGGGATCCGGGGCCCTGGGAGGTGCTCCAGCGGGTCCGGGACATGACCGCGGAGCTCCGCGTCATGGTGGCCGCCCGGCACTTCAACGGGCCGGACGCCCTGCGGGCCCTCGACGCCGGCGCCGACGACGTGGTCTGGCCCGAGATGCCAGAGGGGCTGCCCAAGGCGCTGCTGTTGGCCCGGCTGCGCCGCGCGACTCCCGTGTCGCCGCCCGACCAGCTCCTGGAGGTCGGCCGTCTCAGGCTCGACCTCGCCAGCCGCGAGGTGGGCATGGGCGGCCAGTACGTACCGCTCACCCCGCTGGAATTCGACCTGCTGCACTTCCTCGCGCGCAACGCGGGGCAGGTCCTCTCCCCGGAGCAGTTGCTGCACCACGCCTGGCGCAGCCGCCCCGGCGGCGACGCGCACAAGGTCAAGTACGCCGTCCTGCGCCTGCGCCGCGGCATCGAGCGGGCGACCGGGGAGAAGGCCCCCATCGAGACCGTGCGCGGCGTCGGCTACCGGTACGTACTGCCTGGCTAGGACTGACTTAAGTCCCGGGCCAAAAGTCCCTTTCTTCCCCGCGGGGGCCGCTGCAACCGTCGCGCAACCTTCCTGCGACCTCACTGCCCCACAGCATGCTCAGAGTCGAGGACATCGCAGGGTGATCCGCCTGCGAGGGTCCACGGCAGAGCAAGGGACAGCTCGTCAATGACACTCGTCGCGCATGGGGCACCGTGTGCCCGACGCCCCTGAAACGCCCAAAGTTGACGCGCTTTCGCAGAAGCCCCAGGGAGGCCCCTTCCATGTCGCCGCGGCTCAGCATCGTCGTGCCGTTCCAGAACGTCGAGCAGTACCTGGAGCGGTGCCTGCGGTCCATCTCGCTGCAGACCTTCGAGGACTTCGAGGCGATCCTCGTCGACGACGGCTCCACCGACGGCTCGACCGAGCTCGCGGCCGCGTACTGCCGCAAGGATGCCCGGTTCCGGCTCATCCGCCAGGAGGCGCACGGTCCTGGCCACGCGAGGAACACGGCGATCCGGGCCGCCCGTCCGGACGCCGAGTTCCTCGCCTTCGTGGACGGCGACGACGTCATCCCGGACTACGCGCACGAGCTGCTGATCAGCACGCTCGAGAACAGCGGGTCCGACTTCGTATCGGGCAATGTGCGCATGATGAACTCGCAGGCGGAGTGGCCGTCGAACCTTCACCACGAGCACCTCAAGCGCGACCGGCGGCGTACCCACATCACCCACGATCAGAGCCTGATGTACGACCGGACGGTGTGGAACAAGGTCTTCCGCCGCTCGTTCTGGGACCGCGCGCAGATCACGTATCCCGAAGGTGTTCTCTACGAGGACATCTGGGTCAACCTCTACGCCCACTACAGCGCCACGGCCGTCGACGTGGTCAGCACGCCCGTGTACTTCTGGCGTCGCCGCGACGGGGGCGCCGCCCCGTCGATCACGCAGGCCAACCATGCGCTGACCAATGTGCGCGACCGCATTTCCGCGGTGCAGGAAGTGAGCCAGTACCTCGGCAGCCGCCCGGAGCCGGAGTTCGCGGAACACAAGCGCCGCTACGACGAGGCGGCGATCGGTGTCGACCTCATGCACCATCTCAACGCGATGCCCGAGGCCGACGAGGAGTGCCGCGCCTACTTCCTGGAGCACGCCAACGCGTATCTGGCCACCACGGACCCCACCGTCGTCGACGGTCTGCCTGCGACCACCCGGGTCAAATGGCATCTGGTGCGGGCGCACAAGATGGACGAGCTGCTCGAGGTGCTGGAATTCGAGCGCCGAGGCGGTCCCATCCCGGTCCGCCGTCGTTTCCGCCGGTACCTCGACTACCCGTTCCTCGGCGACCGCTCCGTGGGCGTGCCGCGCAGCGCGTACCGCCTGAGCCGTGAGTTCACGATGCGCTCCTCGCTCACCTCGGCCCACTGGGAGGACGGGAAGCTGACGCTCACCGGGCGCGCCTACGTCCGCAACCTCAACATCCACAAGCGCCGCCACACCTTCAAGGTCCTCGCGCTGCGCAACAAGAAGCTGGGCCGGCGCCCCCAGATCGTGCGGGCCCGGACGACCTGCACCCCGGAAGCCACTGAGTACTCGAACCAGAAGCGCTACAACTACGACTGGGCGGGGTTCGAGGCGACGGTCGACCCGCAGCGTCTGAAGCGCGACGGCAAGTGGGTCGAGGGCGTCTGGGACGTAGGCGTTGGGGCGGTGAGCCGCGGGCTGTATCGCCGGAAGGGCATCATCGCGGGCGACAACTGCACGGCCTCCCACCCGGCACCGTTCTACGTGGAAAGGAACACACGCGTCGTGCCGCTCTTCGTCGACGGCTCGCTCAAGATCCGGGTCGAGCGGGTCCGCTGCCGGATCGAGGCCCACAGCCTGCGCGGCGACCATGTGGAGCTGCGTGGTGTGGCGCTGCTCGACGAGACCCCCGCCGAGGGAACGCTGCGCCTGAGCGGGCTCAGTGGCGCGGGCCTGCACGAGACTCCGGCCGTCTTCACCCCCGGCGGCAAGGGCTGGTGCCACTTCCGCGTGCGCGTGCCGCTGTCCGGGCTCGTCCCGCCGGCCATCCACCGCGACGGCGGATCCGGGCCCGTGTCCTCGGCTTCCGGAGCCAGCGGCTGGAAGACCACGCTGCACATCCCGGGCCGTGATCGCCCTCTCTACCCCGTCGTCAACCCGGACGTACCCGACGGCATCTACCCCGCACCGGACAGGGACGGCGAGGGTGCCGTGGGCCGCGAGGCCGTGGTGCACCGCAACGCTCAGGGCTTCCTGGTGTTCTTCGAGCGCGCCGCGGCCCCGGTGGCGGACTCCTGCGTCTGGGACGAGGACGGAACGCTCACCGTCGAAGGACACTTCCCCGGGTACGAGGGCCTGTCCGAGCAGCAGCGTGACCAGCTTCGCCTGGTGGTGAGCCCGCGGGCCAAGCATGCCGAGCTCCTCTTCCCCGTGAGCTGCGTGGCAGGCCGCTTCCAGGTACGCCTCGACCCGTCCCACGTGGAGAGCGTCAACGGCGTGGCCGAACTCGCCACGGGACGCTGGGATTTCGACTTCCGCCTGGTGCAGCCGGGTGACGCCGACCCGCTCGACGTGCCGATGAAGGTACATCGCGACCTTATCGCCCGGATGCCCGTGTCGGCCGACGTGGGCGGCCGCGACTACGCCGTACAGACGCAGCGGCACGACCGGTTCACTCTCCTTGCCCGTACCGGAATGCCTGTGGAGGGCCGTGGCCCCTACCGCCAGAAGCTGCTGCGCAACAAGCACTATCCGGCCTGCGGCAAGCAGCCGCTCCGCGATGCCGTGCTCTTCGACAGCTTCCGCGGCACCCAGATATCGGGCAGCCCCCGCGCTGTCTTCGACGAACTCGTCCGGCGCGACACCGGCCTGGAACTGCTGTGGGTCGTGCGCGACGACCAGCTCGAGGTGCCCACGGGCGCCAAGGCCGTACGCATGTGGTCGCCGGAGTGGCACGAGGCGTTGGCCCGCAGCCGCTTCCTCGTCTACAACAACCACCTGCCCCGATTCTTCCGCCGCCGCGAGGGCCAGATCGTGGTGCAGACGTGGCACGGCACCCCGTTGAAGAAGATCGCCCACGACATCGACACACTGCACTTCGCCGACAACGACTATCTGGAGCGGCTTCCCACCGAGGTCGCCCAGTGGTCGATGCTGGTCTCGCCGAACTCCTTCTCCACACCGATCATGCGTCGCGCCTTCCACTTCGAGGGCGAGCTGCTGGAGACCGGGTATCCGCGCAACGACATCCACCACCGCCCCGAAAGCGCCGAACGCGCGGCGCAGGTGCGGCGTCGGCTCGGACTGCCGGAGGGCAAGCGCGTCGTACTGTACGCACCCACCTGGCGGGACCACCTCTACTACAGCGCGGGGAAGTACCGGCTCGACTTCCGTATCGACCTGGACGACGCGCACCGGAAACTCGGCGACGACCACGTCCTACTGGTCCGCCGGCACCCCAACGTGATCGACCCGGTGCCGCGCGCGGGAGACGGCTTCGTGTTCGACGTCACCGACTATTCGGACATGGCCGACCTGATGCTGATCACCGATGTGATGGTCACGGACTACTCCTCGCTGATGTTCGACTTCGCGAACACCGGCCGCCCGATGCTGTTCTTCACCTACGACCTCGACCACTACCGGGACACGCTGCGCGGCTTCTACTTCGACTTCGAGCAGCAGGCACCGGGACCGCTGCTGTCCACGTCCGAGGAACTGATCGATTCCATCCGCGACGTCGACGGGCTGCGGGAGCAGTACGCCCTCGCGTACCGACGATTCCAGCGTCAGTTCTGCGACTTGGACGACGGTCACGCGGCCGACCGCGTGACCGACCGCATGCTCGCCGCTGCCGGCCTCGACACCCCGCTTGCGGCGCACGGCGACCGCGTCGCGGCCTGACGTTCGTACCTCACAGACTTCCCAGCAGAGGAGCCCTTCCATGGCGACCATGTCCAGCAAGGGCCGGCGTATGTTCACCGGCACCGACACCTCGGGGGAACTCCCGGTCGACTACCGCTTCTACCCGGCCAGGCGGGGCAACCGGCACCTGGTCGTCGTATTCGCCAACTTCTTGGTCCCCGAGGACTACGGCTGGTCCAACGGCGTTCTGAACGACCTGCGTGCCAATGTCCTGTGGATCCGTGACCGCTTCGACGGGCACAACAGCTACTACCTGTGCCGGAACATGGAGTTCTCCATCGAGCGGTCCGTCATCGCCGTCATCGACCGGTTCCGGGACGCGTTGCGCCTCACGAACCGGGACTGCACGCTGATCGGCAGCTCGAAGGGCGCCAGCGCCGCGCTCTACTACGGCCTGAAGTACGACTTCCGGAACATCGTGGCCGTCGCGCCCCAGTTCGCGATCGGGTCCTACGTCCGCGCGACGCACCCGCGGACCGCCCGCTTCATGACCGGCGCGGGCACCGGGGACGACGCCGTGGCGGCCCTGGACGCATGCCTGCCCGACCTGGTCGGGCAGGCGCGAAACCGCGAGGCCAACATCTACCTGTTCTCCTCGCCCGCGGATGCGCAGTACGAGACCCAGATCAAGCCGTACCTGCTGTCCTTCCGCGACTACGACAACTTCAACTTCTGCATGACGGACTCCCCTTACGTGTCCGACCACACCCAGGTGGCCGGGCGTAACGTCCCCGCCATCATGGGCATCGTCAACCTCCTCATCGACGGCATCGCCCCGCGGATCGGGTTCGTACGAAACGGCTACGAGGACCCCGCGGCCGACCGCACCGCCCTCGACGCCTACCTCGCAACCACCGCCGCCCCCGGCACCTGGGTCTCTCCACCGGTGGTGAAGGCCTCCACGTCCGGTGAGGCCGTGAACTTCACGGGCACGGCCCGCGGAGCCGTCACCGTGCAGTTCTGGGAAAACGGCCGATACGTCGGCAAGACCGGCGTCGGCGCCGACGACACCTGGGCCTGGATGCCCGACACCCTCTGGTCCGCAGGCCGGCACACACTGAGGACCTTCGCGACGAACGCCAACGGCATCGAGTCCGAACGCACCACGGTCACCTTCACCGCCGCGCCCGTGGACGTCCACGTGTGACGCCGCGCGTCACGCCCCGGACACGAACCCCACGAACCGCCCCCACCCCTCCGCCCCCACAGCGAAGGCGGGGCGGCTCGTGTCCTTGGAGTCCCGTACGTGCACGGCCTGTTCGGCGATCGCGACCTCCACGCAGCTGTCGCCCTGGCTGCCGCTGTAGCTGGACTTGAACCAGGCGAGTTCCGTCGTCGTACCCACGCTGCCGCTCATAGATCTCCTCGCAGTCGCTCCAGCAGAGCCCGCGATTCCTTGTGGTTCAGGGCCTGCGAGCGCAGTGTGTCATAGCGCTGGCAGAGCACACTGACCTCTTTCGGGCCAGAGATCAACCGCCCGTTCTCCTGCCCTTCGGAGTACCCGAGCCGCCTCCCCTCCCCCGTCTCCAAAATCTGCACCGGTCCGTCCAGGCACGCATGCAACGCGCCCTCCAACGGCACCACTTGAAGCGTCACATTGCGCGGAGCGCTCAGCTCCAGCACATGGTCGAACGACTCACGCATCGCGTCCGCGTCACCGAACCGCCGCCGGAACACATGCTCCTCGACGATGAAGCTGAACGGCACGGTCGGCCGCTCACGCATCATCGTCTGCCGCTCCATCCGGGCGACGAACTGCGCCTCCAGCTCCTCGTCGGTACGCAGCGGAATGGTCCCCTCGAAGACGGCCCGCGCATACGAAGCCGACTGCAACAGCCCCGGCACCAGTCGGCATTCGTACGTACACAGGCCCGCCGCCTCCCGCTCCAGACGCGCCCACCGCCTGAACCACGCCGCGAACCCGGCCTCGCCGCGCGTGAGATGACGCGCCGCCTTGCACAGCGCGCCCGTATTCCCGAGCACCTCCTCCGCCCTGCGCACGAACGCCTCGTCCGGCATCCGCCGCCCCAACTCCACCGATTCCACGGTGTGTTTGGAGTACCGCACCCGCGCACCGAGCTCCTCCCTGCTCAGCCCCGCGTGCTCACGCAGGGCCTGGACGACCGCGCCGAACGTGCGCAGACTGTCCGACGGCTGAGGCTCCCGCTCGATCTCGACCACTTCGACGCCGCTCATACGCCGCCCCTTCCTCCGCGCCGCATCGCGACGGCTCCCCGCGTTGTGTGCACTCAGAGTGACGACTGACCCCGCGTACTGTCCACCCCGCGTGCCCGTACGCTGACCCCCCGTACGGCCCACCGCCCTCGCCCCCACGGCGTCACACCCACCACGCTGACACCATGAACCAGCACCCGGCGCCCCAACTCACCACACCAGCACGCACCTTCACGCAGCTCCTGCCCTCAACACCCCGCGGCGCCCGCCTCGCCCGCCACCTGGCAGTCACCACGCTGCACTCCTGGGACGCCCCACCCGACCTCACGGAACGTGCCGAACTCGTCGTCGCGGAACTCGCCACCAACGCGGTCACCCACGGCCGCGTACCGGGCCGCGGCTTCCGCCTGTCCCTGACGTACGACGACCTGCTCCGCATCGAACTGACCGACCCCCGCGGCGACCGCCTCCCCCACCACCCACCCACGCCCACCCCCCTCCCCACGGGCGGCCGCGGACTGCTCCTCGTATCGGCGTTGTGCGACCACTGGGAGACGGTCGCCCATCCGCCGGGGGGCAAGACGGTCGTGGGCCTGCTGTCGGTCTCCGCGATCGCCGAGCAGACGTAAATCCCGTTGAGAGGCCCCCACCGCCAAGGGAGGATGCGGGGCATGGAGCTGAACGGGGACAAGGTTCTCCTGCGACCGGTGGCCGCCGGTGAGGAAGAGATCCTCGCCGGGATCGTGAGCGAACCGGAGGTCGCCGCATGGTGGTCGACCCCGGACGACTACGAGGGCATGCTCGCCGTGGTCTTCGAGGGCGAGGTCATCGGCGCGATCCAGTTCGACGAGGAGAACGAGCCGGACTACCGCCACGCCGGCATCGACATCTTCCTGACGGCGAGGCACCACGGGAAGGGACTGGGGACCGACGCGGTGCGCACGCTGGCCAGGTGGCTGGTGCGGGAGCGCGGTCATCACCGGCTGACCATCGACCCCGCCGCGGCCAACACCGTCGCGATCCACAGCTACGCCAAGGTCGGCTTCAAGCCCGTGGGCGTCATGCGGGCGTACTGGCGCGACCACCGGACGGGCCTCTGGGAGGACGGGCTGCTCATGGATCTGCTCGCCGGAGAGCTGACCTGATCGGCGGGGTGCGGCACGGCACGGCACACGGATCGGTCACCCCGGGAACAGCCGACCCGTCCCGCGCGGTTGCATCTGGCGGGGGCGCGAGACATCCACACATTCACCGCGCCCCCGGACCAGACACGTTTCCGCAGGAGGACCCCTTCATGACCGACCGACCCCTGACGCTCATGGCCGTGCACGCCCACCCCGACGACGAGGCCACCAGCACCGGAGGGGTTCTCGCGCGGTATGCGGCGGAAGGAATCCGCACGGTTCTCGTGACCTGTACCGACGGCGGTTGCGGTGACGGGCCGGGAGGCGTCAAGCCCGGCGAACCCGGCCACGATCCGGCGGCCGTCGTCAAGATGCGCCACCAGGAACTGGAGACGAGCTGCGAGGTCCTGAAGGTCAGCGACCTGGAGACGCTGGACTACGCCGACTCCGGGATGATCGGCTGGCCGAGCAACGAGGCCCCCGGTTCCTTCTGGCAGACCCCCGTGGACGTGGGCGCCGCCCGCCTCGCGGAGCTCATGCGCCACTACCGCCCCGATGTGGTCGTCACGTACGACGAGAACGGTTTCTACGGTCACCCCGACCACATCCAGGCCCACCGCATCACCATGGCGGCACTGGAGATGATCGACTTCACGCCGAAGGTGTACTGGACGACGATGCCCCACTCGGGGATGCAGCGGTTCGGCGAGATCATGCGCGAGTTCCACGAGGACATGCCGGAGCCGGACCCCGCCGAGACCGCCGCGCTGGCCGACATCGGCCTCCCGGACGACGAGATCACCACGTGGGTGGACACCGCCGCGTTCAGTGACCAGAAGTTCGACTCGCTGGCCGCGCACGCCAGCCAGGGCGAGAACATCTTCTTCCTCAAGATGGGCAAGGAGCGGTTCGGCGAGCTGATGGGCCTGGAGACCTTCGTACGCGTGAAGGACACCACGGACGCGGCCGTACCCGAGAACGACCTTTTCGCCGGATTGCGCTGATCCGTCATCCGCCTCCTGCCCCGGGCCCGGTACTGAGAGATCAGTGCCGGGCCCGACGCGGTGAATTCCGAGGGACGTTTCCGTGCGGCCCCGTGAGCGTTTGGGGAGGGATGTGGATATCGCGAGTGAGAACTCGGCACCTCCCTGTCGGAATTGAGCCGCGAACCACCATTTCTGGAGGCGGCTTGTAGGTTCGCGCCCCTTTTGCGGCGTCGCCTTTGGCGACTTGCCCCCGAGGGCAGTACAGAATGCACACTGCCCCGCATGAATCAGAGGCGCGGCGTCCAGAACGTCGATTTCCAAGATCGGTACGAGCGCGGGTACGCCGCCCCCCGTCCGAACGGCATACGGGGCACGGAACCGCAGCGGCCGATGGTGCCGCCACAAGGCGGCGATCCCTACGACTCCGGTCGGCCCCGTCCCCGCCGTGGCCGCAGAGTCCGAAGAATTCTGCTGACGGTCCTCGTACTTCTCCTACTGGTTGTGGGAGGCACCTATTTCTGGGCCGATTCCCACCTGCGAAAGGAAGTCGATCTCGGCAAGGTCGTCGACCGGCCGGGCGAGGGAGAGGGCACGAACTACCTCATCGTCGGCTCCGACAGCCGCGAGGGCATGTCCAAGCAGGAGGAGAAGGACCTGCACACGGGTGCGGCCGAGGGCAGGCGCACCGACTCGATGATGATCCTGCACGTCGGCGCGGGCGACCCGACGCTGATCTCCCTGCCGCGGGACTCGAACGTGAACATCCCGGCGTTCCGCGGCTCCGAGTCCGGGCGGATGCGGCCCGCGATGGGCGCCAACAAGCTCAACTCCGCGTACGCCTTCGACGGCCCCCAGCTGCTGACACGCACCGTCGAGTACAACACCGGCCTGCGCGTCGACCACTACGCGGAGATCGGTTTCGCCGGTTTCGCGAACGTCGTGGACGCCATGGGCGGCGTCGACATGAACCTCGACAAGGGCTTCCAGGACAAGTGGTCGGGCGCCGACTTCCAGGCCGGCGAACAGACCCTGGACGGCAAGCAGGCCCTCGTCTACGTCCGCACCCGGCACGCCTTCAGCGGCAGTGACCTGGACCGCACCAAGAACCAGCAGAAGTTCCTGTCCACCCTCTCGAACCAGGCGGCGTCGCCGAGTACGGCCCTCAACCCGCTCAGGCTCTACCCCCTCATGAGCGCCGGCCTCGACACGCTCGTGGTGGACGAGGACATGAACCCGTACCAGCTCGGCCGGATGTTCCTCGCCATGAAGGACGTCAACAGCGGCCAGGGCAAGTCCATGAACATGCCGATTTCCGGCAGCGTCGGCGGCAACCTCGCCTGGGACATGCCGAAGGTCAAACAACTCGTGAACGAACTGCGGAGCGACTCCGCTGTCACGGTCACAAACGACCGGTAGGCATTGCGTGTTCCGCGGCCGGTGTAACACTTTCCGGCCGCCGCGACGCAGAAGCAACAGAGCAGTCGACGTACAACTCGTCAGATCGGAATTCTCGTGAGCAACATGGACCCGGTTTCGGGATACCCCTCGCACCCCTCGCACCATCAGCCCATGGACGCGGACCGCGCGGTGCGCCGCCAAAACGGCACGCGGCGCACGGCGTTGATCGTCAGCACCATCGCGGATGTCGCGGCAGGCTTTCTGATCCTGTGGATCC
This sequence comes from Streptomyces sp. NPDC002795, assembly GCF_042888725.1. NCBI lineage: Bacteria > Bacillati > Actinomycetota > Actinomycetes > Kitasatosporales > Streptomycetaceae > Streptomyces > Streptomyces sp. NPDC002795. The sequence continues at coordinate 219,708 of NZ_JBIAQB010000003.1, read as the reverse complement.
TGCTTTTCCTTCTCGGTGCCAACCAGGCGAACGTATTCGTCGAATTCGTGCAGGGAACGGCCGGCTGGCTCGGCTGGTGGGCGCAGGACATCTTCACCATGGACACCGAGGCCCTACGCGTCATCCTGAACCACGGCCTCCCGGCCGCCATCTACCTGCTCCTCGGCCACGGAATCGCGGCCCGCATCAACCGGGCGGCGTGACGCGTCAGGACCTGTGCGACCAGCACGGTACGGGTACGGGTACGGGTACCAGCACGGGTACCCGTACAGGTCAGAGCCAGTCTCCGTCGCTCACCGAGCCGAGGCCGACGCCCGACAACCGGCGGTGCAGGGCCACCGCCTGACCCTCCGTCAGTGAAGCGACGTGGTCGGCGGCGGCGCGCAGCGGGTCGCCGTGGAGGTCGAGTTCCTCGGAGCGGTCGGTGGGCAGCAGGTGCGGGGATTCGTAGGTCCAGCGCAGCAGTTGGGAGACGATGCGGCGCTTGCCGTGCTGCTGGGTGGCCAGGGCCGGGCGGTCGATGACGTAGCACCAGACCAGTTCCTTGAGCAGCTCGCACGCGGTCCGGCGTTCGGCGGGGACGACGAGGCGGGCGCCGAAGCGGATCGCGGCCGCGCCGCCGACCTGAAGGTCTATGTCGCGGGTGAAGTGGTCGATCAGCTTGGCGGTGCGGGCGTTGAGGGCGACATCGTCCTCGTGGCGGCCACCGAAGGGCTTCGCGATCGACAGTGCCTTGGCGATGTCGGACAGGATGTGGAGTGCCTCGTCGCGGTCGAAGCCGGCGCCCGCACGGTGGCGCTTGGCCGCCACGTAATCCAGGAACCGCTGCGTCTCGCGCTCGGTGTCTCCGCCGGCGGCCCCCGGCGGCGGGAACAGCGCGGCCAGCGGGATCAGTCCTGCGCGGTAGAAGTCCTCTACGTCATGGCAGGCGTAGGTGACATCGTCGGCCCAGTCCATCACCTGCTCCTCGACCGGCACCGCGCCGTCGTCACGGCCCGCCCGCACCCACCTGAACGCCTCCCGGTCGACCGCGTAGACACCCCATTTCGCGTGCCGCGCCGGGTCGACGTCGCGCGGGGCACGCTCCCACGGGTACTTCGTGGCCGCGTCGAGGCAGGCCCGGGACAGGTGCAGGCCGCGATGGCCCGCGTACTTGTGGGCGGCGAGGAAGGTGAGGATGTGGAGGGTCTGGGCGTTGCCCTCGAAGCTGTCGAGGACGCCGTGTCCGGCGTGCAGTTCGTCCATCGTCGCGCGCAACGCGGTCTCTCCGGCGTGGCCGAACGGCGGGTGCCCGATGTCGTGCGCCATGCAGGCCGCCTCGACGAGGGCCGGATTCGGGCCGCCGTAACGCCGCTCAAGACGTTCGGCCATGCGCCGCCCCAGCTGCGCGACCTTCATCGAGTGGGTGAGCCGCGTGTGGTACGCGCCGAGTTCGCTGCTGGCGACGACCTGGCTCTTGCCCGCGAGCGCCCGCCATTGCGTCGAGTACAGGATGCGGTCCACATCGTGCTCGAACCCCGACCGCTGTCCGTCGTCCGCGACGCGTCGGCGCAGCGAGTGCTGCTCCAGGTCCTCATCGGTGTAATAGGCAGGTCGCATGGGCGCGATGGTACTGGTTCGGCTCCTTTCCTCGACGGCGGACAATGGGCCCTCCAGGACCGCTACGGGAACGGTCCATCGGACCCGCAGGAGGGGAAGCGTGACCGAGACCAGCGACACCCGATCCGCCGCCAGTGGAGCGCGAGGGGAACCATCGAGCCGGCTGCGGCGCCTGATGCGCTACATCCCCGTGATCGCCCCTGTCCTGCTGTGGGCCGTGCCGTGCTGGGTCCTCCTGCACACCGGCCAGGACTGGCCGCTCCCTGTCACCCTGACCGGCACCGCGCTGTTCGCCCTCGGGCTGATCGGGATGCCACTCGCCATGGTGCGCGGTCACGGCCGCCGCCAGCGGGACCGGGCGGCGATCGTCGGTGACACGCTGCTGGGCGGCGCCTGGGTCCTGTTCACGTGGTCCGTGCTGCTCGGCGTCCTGCTGCGGCTCGCCCTGACCGTGGCCGGCGTCGGTGACGGCCAGGACCGGGCGCGCATCGTCACCTGGGCCGTCCTCGGCGTATCCGCCCTGCTGCTCGCCTGGGGGTACGCCGAGGCCCGCCGCGTGCCGCGCGTGCGCCGACTCGACGTTCAACTCCCGCGCCTGGGAGCCGGGTTGGACGACACTCGGGTCGTCCTGATCACGGACACCCACTACGGTCCGCTCGACCGCGCCCGCTGGTCGCAGCGGCTCTGCGAGACGGTGAACACCCTGGAGGCGGACCTGGTCTGCCACACCGGCGACATCGCGGACGGCACGGCCGAACGCCGCCGCGCCCAGGCCATCCCGCTGGGCACCGTGCAGGCGACTCGGGCCCGTGTCTATGTCACCGGCAACCACGAGTACTACAGCGAGGCCCAGGGCTGGGTCGACCTGATGGACGAGCTGGGCTGGGAGCCACTGCGCAACCGCCACCTTCTCCTGGAACGCGGTGGTGACACCCTCGTGGTCGCCGGCGTCGACGATGTCACGGCCGAGTCCTCCGGCCTCCCGGGCCACCGCGCCCACCTCGACGGGGCCCTCGACGGCGCCGACCCCGAACTCCCCGTGCTCCTCCTCGCCCACCAGCCCAAGTTCGTCGACCGCGCGGCGGCCCACGGCGTCGACCTCCAGCTCTCCGGCCACACCCACGGCGGCCAGATCTGGCCGTTCCACCACTTGGTCCGCCTCGACCAGCCGGCCCTCGCCGGCCTCAGCCACCACGGCTCCCGCACGCTCCTCTACACCAGCCGCGGCGCCGGCTTCTGGGGCCCGCCCTTCCGCGTCTTCGCCCCGAGCGAGATCACACTGCTCGTGCTGCGGTCGCCACAGGGCGCCACGGCGTCGTAGTACCGAGGCACACCGAGGCATACAGAGGTCAAATCCAGGAAGTACAAAGGAAAAGAAGGAGTCAAGGGTGCGGGTGCGGGCCAACCCGAGGCGAGTGCGGATGGAGTGGGGAGTTAGCCTGGATCTTGGTTGTCCGGGGCAACCAATGTTCCCGGGCGGGTGCCACTTGTGCCGGGCGCGGCGTCATGCGCCGACGGCTCCGGGCCGCCTCCCCCACGCCCAACAAAGCACGACCACCGGCGCGTACGAAGACAGTCGGGCCGGTGGCCCCAGGAGGACCATCCATGCCTGCAGAGGCATCCGCACCCACCACCCCCACGCCCACCCCCGCAACACCGCTTACGTCCAAGGACACTTCGGACGGCCCCGCGATATCTGACGCGGCGTCCGACACATCGGGCGCCTTCCGCACCTTCGTCGAGGACAACCTCGACGCACTGGCGGCCCACCCGGACCGCGAGGTCCTGGTCCACGAGAACCAGCGCCTGACGGCTGGTCAATTCCGTACGCTGGTCTACCGCATGGCCCACGCGATCGCCGCGCAAGGCGTCACACGCGATGCGACCGTCACCCTGCTCAGCGGCAATCTTCCCGAGACCATCGCGGCCCGCTACGCCGCCAATCTCGTGGGCTGCCGGGTCAACCACCTCTACAACAAGCTGTCGGCCGACGTACAGGCGGCGATCGTTCAGGACGTCGAGACCCAGGTACTGATCGTCGACCCGCACTACGCGGACCGCGCCGCGGAGATCATCGACAGCACGCCCGTCCGGCACGTCCTCGTACTGGGCGGGACCAAGCGTGAGATCGGGCAGGATCTGCTGGCGCTCGCCGCCGAGCAGCCCGACGAGCCGTTCGTGTCCCGCGCCCGCCCCGACGACATCTGCACCATCCGGCACACCGGCGGTACGACGGGCCACCCCAAGGGCATCGTCACCACCTTCGAACAGGTCAACCGGATGCGCCGGATGGTGGACCAAGCGCGCCCCGCGGAACGGGAGTTGCCCCGGCAGCTCGCGTGCACCACGCTCGCGCACGCCGCGGGCATGCTGGCGGACGGCGTCCTCCAGTCCGGCGGCACCATCGTCCTGCACGACGACTTCGACGCGGGCGAGGTCCTCGCCACCATCGAGCGCGAGCGCATCACGCACCTGTTCCTGCTGCCGCCGCTGGTGTACCAGCTCCTCGACCACCCCGACTCCGAGCGCCGCGACCTGAGCAGCCTGCGAGGCCTGACGTACGGCGGTTGCCAGGCCTCGCCCGCGCGGATCGCTGACGCCGTACGCCGCTTCGGGCCCGTACTCCTGCAGTTCTACGGGCAGAACGAGGCGGGCGGCATCAGCGTGCTCACCCCCGCGGACCACGACCTGGACCGGCCCGAGCGGATGCGCTCCGCGGGCAGGGTGCTGCCGAGCGTGGAGGTCGCCGTCCGCGACACCGACGGCAAGGATCTGCCGGTCGGTGAACTGGGCGAGATCTGCATCCGGTCCGAGGGCACGATGACGGGCTACTGGAAGCAGCCGGAGCTGACCGCGGAGGTGCTGCGGGACGGCTGGCTGCACACCGGTGACATCGGCTTCCTCGACGACGAGAACTACATCACCGTCGTCGACCGGCTCAAGGACATGATCGTGGTCGTCGGCGGCCACGTGTACACCACGGAGCTGGAAGACCTCCTCAACTCGCACCCGAAGGTGCTCCAGAGCGCGGTCTTCGGCGTCCGTGACGCCGACCGCATGGAGCAGGTGCACGCCGCGGTCGTGGCCGCGCCGGACGTCGCGGTGGAGGCGGAGGAGCTGCGCGCCGCGGTGCGCGGACAGCGCGGCGCGATGTACGAACCGGCCCACATCACCTTCGTCGACACACTCCCCCTGACGGACGCGGGCAAGCCGGACAAGAAGCTGCTGCGGCGGTGGGCGGAGGAGCGGGTGTAGGGGTCCCGGCCGGGGCGGCCCGCTGCGTCACCCGCCCCGGCCCCGAGCCGCTCAGCCCGCGTGCCGGGCCATCCACGCCTCGACCTCGTCCGCCGAGCGCGGCAGGCCCGCCGACAGGTTCTCGTGTCCTTCGGCGGTGACCAGCAGGTCGTCCTCGATCCGCACGCCGATGCCGCGCCACTCCTCGGGCACACTCAGGTCGTCGGCCTGGAAGTACAGGCCGGGCTCGACGGTGAGCACCATGCCTGGCTCCAGGACACCGTCGACGTATCCCTCCGTGTGGGCCTGCGCGCAGTCGTGGACGTCGAGGCCCAGCATGTGGCCGGTGCCCGCCATGGTGAAGCGCCGCTGGAGACCGAGTTCGTAGGCGCGCTCGGCAGGGCCTTCGATGAAGCCCCACTCGACGAGCCGGGCCGCCAGATGACGCTGGGCCGCCTCGTGGAAGTCCCGGTACGCGGCGCCCGGCTTCACGGCTGCGAAGCCCGCCTCCTGGGCCTCGTACACGGCGTCGTAGACCTGGCGCTGGACGGGCGTGAAGGTGCCGCTGATCGGCAGGGTGCGGGTGACGTCGGCGGTGTACAGGGTGCGCGATTCGACACCGGCGTCGAGGAGCAGCAGGTCGCCGGGGCGCACCAGGCCGTCGTTGTCGGTCCAGTGCATGATCGTCGCGTGCTCGCCCGCCGCGCAGATGCTGCCGTAGCCGACGGCGTTTCCCTCAAGTCGCGCGCGGCGGAAGAAGGTTCCCTCGATCCACCGCTCGGACGAGGCGACCGCCCTCGACAACTCCCCGACCACATCGGTGAATCCGCGCACGGTGGAGTCGACCGCGCCGCGGATCTCGGCGATCTCCCACGTGTCCTTGACGACGCGCAGGTCGTCGAGCGCCGCCACCAGTTCGGCGTCGCGGTCGGCGTCCGTGGTGACGGCGGCCTCCAGGGCCGGGTCCACACCGCGGACGATGCGGGTGGGTGCGCTGCCGGTGGCCAGGTCGGCCGCGGCCGTGCGCACGTCCCGGCACTCGATGCCGAGCACGCTCCGTGCCTCCGCGAGGGAACGGCGGCGGCCCATCCAGAGCTCCGCGGTGGCACCGGTCCAGAACCCGTCGTCATCGCGGCTGTCGCGCGGAAGCTGGTAGCAGTACGCGTCGTGGCCGCCCACCGCCCGCGGTTCGAGCACCAGCGCGCCGTCACGGGCCTGGTCGCCGGTCAGATGCACGTATGCCGAGTACGGCCGGAACGGGTAGGTGTCGTCGTTCGAGCGCACCTTCAGGTTCCCCGAGGGGATCACGAGGCGCTCTCCGGGGAAGCGCGCGGAGAGCGCGGTGCGCCGGGCGGCCGCGTACGGGGCCTGCTCGTCGGGAGCCAGGTCGCGCCGCTCGGTGTCCGCCCAGCGCGTGCGCATCAGGGCGGACAGTTCGTCGGAGATCCCGGAGTAGAGCCCGTTCCTGCGGCCTTCCGCCATGACGTACGCCTTCCGATCTGTGGGTGCTTGCTCGGGGTGTTCCGCGTCCCGTCGGCCGCGATCCTCGCGCACGGTAGCCCGCTCGGCGGCCCTGTGGTGCCCAGCAGTGCCATTGGCACGGATCGGCCACGCGCGCGCTCCGGAGACAGCCGATAATGCGCTTCATGACGAACGCGAAACTCGGTGCGGCCCTCCAGCTGCTCGGCCTCGACGACGCGGCGGCCCGGCTCTATCCGGCGCTGCTCGACCTGGCTCCCGCCCCGCTGAGCGAGATCGCCGCGGCGGCGGGCCTGGGCCGGACCGACGACCCGGAGGCGGCGTACGGCGTGCTCGTCGACGCGGGTCTCGCCGTGGCCGCCGGGCCGGACGGGGATCCGGTCGCGCCGGTGCCGCCCGCCGCCGCGCTGGATGTGCTCGCCCGGCACCGCACGGCGGAGCTGGAGGAGTCACGGGTCGCCGTCGGCGGCGCCTTCGAGTCGTTCCGGCGCCGCCGGCTCGCCACCCACCGGGACACACTCGTCGAGGTCGTCACCGGTGACGCCGTCGGCCCCCGGACGCGGCAGGCCTGGGCGAGCGCGCGCGAACAGATCCGCCAGCTGGAGTCCCCGCCGTACTCACCCTTGCCCGAGTCCACGGACGACGCACTGGCCACACTCGCCCGCGGCGTCACCCAGCGGGTCGTCTACTCGCGCGAGTCACTGGAGCATCCGGGCCGCCTGCGGGAGTCCATCGAACCGTGCGTCAACGCCGGCGAGCAGGCCAGGGTGCTCCCCTCGGTACCGGTCAAACTCGTGATCATCGACGACGCGTACGCCCTGGTGTCACTGGCCATCGAAGAGGCCGACGTGAACCACACGACGCTGGTCGTGCAGCCGTGCGGGCTGCTGTCCGCGCTGGTGGCCCTGTTCGAGCAGTGCTGGCGCCAGGCCCTGCCGTTCCACGGCCGCACCACGACCCCGGGCGGCCCACCGCCCGCCGACCGCCGTCTGCTGTGGCTCCTCGCGGGCGGCGCGAGCGACGAGACCATCGCCCGCGAACTGGACATCAGCCGACGCACGCTCTTCCGCCGCCTACAGATCCTGATGGCCCGGCTCGGCGCCGCGAACCGCTTCCAACTGGCTCTGCACGCGCAGCGCAACGGGTGGCTGTGAGGGCCCTCGTCCACCTTCGCTCGCCGAGGTGCGGTCCGACCGGACTTCCGGACTTCAGCGCAGGGTCTCGCCCTTGAGGTCGAGCAGTTCCGCCGCCGCGATCTCCAGCTGGGCCGGGTCGTGACGGGGGACCTCCTCGGCGGAGACGGCGCCGAGATAGAAGGTGAGGAAGGTGTCGAGCACCATCCAGTCGGGCTCCAGCTCGGCCATCTCCTCCAGGTCCCGCCGCACCTGAGCGACGGTGCCGTGCCCGGTGAGCCGCCCCTCCTCCGCAACCGGCCGCTCGGTGATGTGCAGCGGGATACGCGGCGCGAGGGCGGGCGTAGGACGGCCGGCCTCCTCGGCCGCGGCCCTGAGCTTGGGCAGCCGCTCCCGGATCTCGGCCGGGCCGAGACCGAACGGGTGCCAGGCGTCGCCGAAGCGCGCGGCCCGCCGCATGGCGGGGCCGTTGAGGCCGCCGACCCACACCGGCGGGTGCGGGTCACGGGCCGGCGCGGGTCCCGTGGTGATGTCCGTGTAGTCCAGGTGCTCGCCGTGGAAGGAGATCAGCGGCTTGGTCCAGTGGTCCTTGATGGACGTCAGGTACTCGTCGGTGATCTTGCCGCGGGCGGCGAAGTCGACGCCCAGCGCCTGGAATTCCTGCTCCGACCAGCCGACGCCCACGCCGAACACGAACCGGCCGTTGCACATCTGGTCGATGTTGGCCGCGACCCGGGCCGTCTGCAACGGGTGCCGGTACGGGAGCACGATGACCGTGGTGCCCAGCTCGATGGTCGAAGTGCGGCCGGCGAGGTAGGCGAGGGTGGTGAACGGGTCGTAGAACGGCGGCGGGAAGACCGGCAGGGCCTCCTGTGGGAGCGTCACGTGGTCCGAGATCATCGCCAGGTGGAACCCCAGCCCCTCGGCGCGGAGAACCCAGTCCTCCATGGACGCGGGGGTGGTGCCCGGCCCGTAATTGAGCACATTGATCCCGAACTTCACCGACGGGTCTCCTCTCGATGGGCGCACGGCATCACCGAGTGGCGAGCGCACGCCGTAGTTGTTGGTCGGAGACGCCAGGCTAACCACGGGACGCGGCGCGGCACGAAGCGGGGGCGGGGTGCGGGTAGCCAGGTAGTCGGCTCCGGTAGGCCCCAGTTGACCTGGGGTTCGATACGCGTCTGCCGTCACCCGTCGCCGGAGTGGGCCGCGCTCTATCCTGGGCGGATCCATGCCCAGGATCCGTACGCAGCAGAAGGGTTGTACCCCGATTTGAGATGTGCTAGCGAGGCTCCACCACGAACCACGAACCACGAACCACGAACCACGAACCACGAACCACGAACCACGAACCACGTCGCCGGGTAGCCAGTGCTGAGCGCGAGGGGGGCCGGGGTGGCCAGGCCGTCATCTAACCTCCCGTTCCTGCGCGTGCCAGTGGGATCCGACGCCCACCGTTGGCGCACGTTTCCCAGCGAGCGCACACTGATCGTCGCCGCCCGGACCCTCACCTCGACCATCCGCGTCCTGGAAGTGCTGCCCTCCCTGCTGCGCGACGACCCCCGGGTGACCGTGGTCTTCGCGTACGACCCCACCTCCGCGTTCAGCGACGGCTCGCTCGAACTGCTCCAGGATTCCGGCTGCCGCGTCATGCCGTGGGCGCAGCTCTCGGACGTCGACCCGGACCTGATCCTCAGTGCGAGCGAGAACATCGAGGTTCCGGACGGCGTGTGTCCCGTGCTCGTCCTCCCGCACGGCATCGGCTTCCAGAAGTACGTGCCCGACTCGCGCTCCCCGCACAGCCGTATGTCCGGCGTCGCGCCTGACGCTCTTCTCGAAACCGGACGCGCCTGGCTCGCGCTCTCGCACCCGGAGCAGGAGCGGCAGTTGCTCGCCGCGCATCCCAGGACCGCCGGAAGGACCCTGCTCGTCGGCGATCCGTGCCTCGACGAGTTGCTGGTCAGCACGGAGCGGCGGGACGACTACCGGCGCGCGCTCGGCCTGACGGCCGACCACCGCCTGGTCATGGTGAGTTCGACCTGGGGGCCGACGTCCCTGATCGGCCGCGCGGCCGAACTGCCCGCACAGCTGCTCGCCGCTCTGCCCTGGGACACGTACCGCGTCGGCCTGATCCTGCACCCCAACGTCTGGTCGGCGCACGGCGCGTGGCACATCCGCACCCTGCTGGCCGCCGCGCTCGACGCCGGGCTGCTGCTGATGCCGCCGGTGCACGACTGGCGGACCGCGCTCGTGGCCGCCGACGCGGTCGTCGGGGACCACGGATCGGTGACTCTGTACGCCGCCGCGCTCGGCAAGCCCGTGGCTCTGGCCGCGTACGGAGAGGACGCGGTGCCCGGTACCGCCGGTGCCGAACTGGCCGATCTCGCACCGCGGTTCGAGACGAAGGGTGATCCGCTGACACAGGTCGAGGAGCTGCTGCGGGGCCGCGCGCAGGCATCCGAACGGTACGCTCCCGTGGCCGCCCGCGCCGCCGCGGGACACGGCACGGCGTTCGCCCGGCTGCGGGCGGCTGTGTACCAGTTGCTACGACTGGAGGAGCCGCCCACCGCACCGCCGACCGCACGGATTCTGCCGGCGCCGGGCAACCCGGCCGGCCCCGTCACCTCATGGGTCGTACGCACCCGTGTCGACGTCGACGCCGAGGGCCGGACACATGTCACCGTGCGGCGCTTCCCGGCCGCCGTGACCGGTCTTGAGCAACAGCCCGAGGGGGCCTCCCACTTCACCCACCTCGCCGTCCGCCCCGACGAGGAGCGGGACCGGCGGCTGTGCGAGAGCGCCTCCGTTGTCCTGGGGTCGAGTTCCCTGCCCGCGCCGACTCCGGACGCCGCCGCGCACTGGGCGTGGGACGCCCTCGCCCGGTGGCCCGGCAGCCTGCTGGCTGCGGCGCCGCTCCCCTCGGGCGAGTGCCTGGTGGCTGTGCGCGACGGGCGGTCCGTGGTGGCATCGGCCACCGACGGGCGCATCGACCCGGGTCTGGCCGCCTCGGCCGTCTATACGTTCTTGCGCGCCGGACACGCGTCGGCGGACGGCCCAGTGACCTTGCACGTCGGGGCCGCACACCTCACGCTGCTGCTGCGCGCCGCCACACCGGCGCCGCCGTGACCTCCGGGTTCCCTCCTGTCGCACTACCCAGGAACCCTTGATCCCTCTACGGTGGGCCCGAGTACGAATGCGAGGGGGAGCTGATGGCAGTCGAGGTGGCGGCGCTCGCCGCGTCGGGGGCGACGAGCACCGTGGTCGGGCTCGTCGTCACTGAGGCGTGGACGCAGGCGCGGACCCGGATCGCCCGGCTGTTCGGCAACCGCCGCCAGGCGGGGACGGTCGGCGCGGACGACTCTCAGCTCCAGGCCGCGGTCGAGGAGTTGGCGGTCGCCATCCAGGGAGGCGACCACCACGCCGTGGGGGCCGCCGGGCACCTGCTCCGCAGCAGACTGCGGCACGCCTTGCGGGAGGGATCCGCCAGCGCGGCTGAACTGGTCACCCTGTTACGCGAGTTGGAACAGGAGCAGGACGAGGAACGGACCGGCGAGCCGGACCCGATCCGCGCAGACGCCCACCGGGACACCTCGCCTTCCGGCATCGCCTACGCCGTGCCGCCCGCCCTGCGACACGACGGTCCGCCGTCCCAGGTACCCGCGCTACAGGCGCGATTCGTCAACAGGTCCACCGAACTGGCCGACCTCGACGGCCAGTCGGCCGACGGCCGGCCGGACGCGACCGACGGCACGCACGTCGACGTTCGCGTGCTCGCCGGGCAGCCCGGGGTCGGCAAGACAGCCCTGGCCCGGCACTGGGCGCACCGGATGCGCGGGCGCTTCCCCGACGGTCGGCTCCACGTCGACTTCGCCGCGTTGCGGGCCTCCGGCGACGGTGGTTCCGGCGCGGACGTGGCGGAAGCGGTCGGCCACTGCCTGCGCTCCCTGGGAGTCGACGACACTCTGCTGCCACCCGCACTGGCCGAGCGGACCGCCCTCTTCCGTAGCCGTACCGCCGATCTGCGACTGCTCCTCGTCCTCGACGACGTGACGGCCCCCGCCCAGGTGCGTGCCCTCATCCCGCACGGGCCCGGCAGTACCGTGCTGGCCACCAGCACCGCGAAGCTCGGCGAACTCACCCTTGACGGCGCCCGCCCACTGCACCTGGACCCCCTCACCCCGGACGCCGCCCTTCTCCTGCTGGCCGATCGGTGCGGTGAGGCGGCCGTCTCCGCGGAGCCCGAGGCGGCCCGGCAGGTGGCTGCACTGTGCGAAGGCCTACCGGTCGCCCTCCATGTCGCCGCGGCCCGGATCGCGACCGACCGGCACCTCACCCTGGCCGCCCTCGCCGCCGAACTGGCCGACGAGAAAGGCAGATTGACCGCTCTGAGCGTCGGAGGCGATTCCCCGGTGACCACCGTCCTCGACGCGTCGTATCGGCAGCTGCCGCCGGAGATGGCCCGCGGCTACCGGCTTCTCTCCCTGATTCCAGGCCCCGGCCCGGTCGACGCGGCGACGGCCGCGGCCGCCCTCGACACGGACACACCAGCCGCACAGATCCTCCTCGACGTTCTTGAGGACCTGAATCTGCTGGAGCGCACCATCGAGCGCCGCTACCGCTTCCACGGCCTGGTGCGCCTGCACGCCCGTACTCACGCGGCAGCCGAGGAGCCGTCCGACACCGAACGCGTCGTCGTGCGGCGGGTTTTGACGCACTACCTCACGCTCACCGCGTTCGCGGACCGCGCCGTGCGCGCCGACCGGACCCGCATCGTCGACCTGGACGCGCTCCTGGCCCACCGGACGGACCCGTTCACGGTGCCCGGCGGCCCACGCCCGCTGGACTGGCTGGAAGCCGAACGCACCACCATCGTGGCGATCCTTCGTGCCGCCGACGAGTTCCGTCTGCACACACCCGGCTGGCAACTGGCCGAGGTCTTCACCGTGCTGTTCCTGCACCACCGCCACCTCGGCGACTGGCAGGAGTCCCTGGAGCTCGGCGCGCGGTGCGCCCGTGCCGCGGTCGCGCCCGCCGCGGAGGCCCGACTGCGCAGCCTCCTGTCCCGCCCGCTCATGGACCTCGGACTGTACGACGCCGCGGAGCGCGAGTTGAGTACGGCTTCGGCCTGCGCCGAAGTGGCCGGTGACGTCGTCCTGCACGCGTCCGTGCTGGAGTTCTCCGGCCGCTATTGGGACGTGGCCGACCCGGCCCGCGCGATCGACGCGTACCGCCGCTCCATGGACTTGAACAGGCAGGGCGGCGAACGGCGCGGCGCTGCCATCGCCGCGTTCTTCCTGGGCCGCGCCGAGGACAGGACGGGCGCCCCTGCCGACGCCCTCAGCACCCTGCGACGGGCGCGCGCCGATCTCCTTGAGCTGCCCGCCCCCGACCACCGCATGGCGGCCAGGGCCACCGCCGCACTCGGCCGCGTCCTGGACCACCTGGGCCGCACGGACGAGGCGGTACGCGAACTGCGTTCGGCCGAACAGGCCTTGCGCGAAGGGCAGTCGTACGCCTACGAGGCCGAGGCCCTGCTCGACCTCGCGGCCATCGCCGAGCGCCCCGGCGCCGACCGGTCCCGGCTCCGCTCCGACCTCGCCAGGGCGCTCACCATCCACGAGGAGATGGGCGGTCCTCCCGCCTTCGTGGCCGAGTTGCACCAACGGCTGCGCGACGCGGAGCGGGCGGACGAGGACGGCTGAGAACCGACGGGGCCGGCCTCGGCTGAGCGACGTCGTCGGGGGAGCGTGGTGGCGCCGCGATCGGCTCCGCGAGGTGGGCGTCCATGGTCGAGTTCATATCGTCCATGAACGACTCGAACCGCGCCAGGAGGTCCGGCGGGTAGTGCGACATCGCGGCGTCGAGGCGGTGGGCGAGCGGGCCGAAGAACTCGTCCGCCCGTTCCTGGATGTGCGCGCCGCTGCGCAAGGAGATGACGCGCCGGTCGGAGTGCTCGCGTATGCGGCTGATGTGCCCAGCCGCTTCGAGACGGTTCAGGAGTGCGGTGGTGGCGCCCGTGGACAGCGAGATGCGCTCGCTCAGTCGTGCCGGTGAGAGAAGCGTGCCGCGCTCTTCCGCGGCGGCGATCTCCAGTACCGCCGTCGCGTCGGTGGAGTGCAGGCCCAGCCACGCGGCGAAGCGCCGACTGAGCTCGGCGTAGTGACTGCCGTGGATCCTCAGCCCCTCCATGAGTCGCTCACGCTGCGCTGTGGCGTCCTCGCGCACCGCTTCTTCCATGGCGGGCCCACCACCTTTCTCCCCTGCCGCGCGTCTGCGCCGGCGGCCATTTTGACAACCCACCGCCCCCACTTTACTTTCACCATGGAACTATTCCATCATGGAGGTATTGACCGTGCGCGACCCGTCCCCCACCGGCGAAGAGACCACCGAACCCCACCGATGGCGGTGGCTGATCCTGGCCGTGATGATCATCGCGGAGATCATGGATCTCCTGGACGCCTCGATCGTCAACGTCGCAGGACCGGCCCTGGAGGAGTCCCTCGGCGCCAGCTCCGTCGGCCTGCAATGGGTGATCGGCGGCTACGCCCTCACGATGGGCGCCGGGCTCGTACTCGGCGGCCGACTCGGCGACCGCTACGGGCGCCGCACCATGTTCCTGCTCGGCCTGACCGCCTTCACCGCGACCTCGCTGCTCTGTGCGGTCGCACCGAACATCGAGTCACTGATCGCCTTCAGGCTGCTGCAGGGCACCGCCGCGGCGATGCTCCTGCCTCAGGGCCTCGGCCTGCTGCGCGAGAACTTCTCCGGGCCCGAACTCACCAAGGTCTTCGCGATCTTCGGCCCCGTCCTCGGCCTGGGCGGCATCATCGGCCCGGTCCTCGGCGGCTTCCTCATCGAGGGCGACTTCTTCGGCCTGGGCTGGCGGTCCGTGTTCCTGGTCAACCTGCCCATCGGCATCGCGGCACTGATCGTCGCCGCGGCGTTCGTGCCCAAGAAGGCAGGCGACCGCACGGTGCGCGTCGACATGGCCGGCGCGGCCCTGATCGCGGTCTCCTGCGCCCTGCTGGTGCTGCCGCTCAACCAGGGGCAGGAGGACGGCTGGCCGCTGTGGACATGGCTGTGCATGGCCGCCTCCGCGGTCGGGTTCGCCCTCTTCGCCGTGCAGCAGCGCCGCACGGCCGCAGCGGACCGGGAACCACTGATCACCCCCGGCCTGCTGCGCAAACCCGCCTTCACCGTCGGGCTCGGCGGCATCGCCCTCTTCTTCGGCGGCCTGATCGGCACACAGCTCGTACTCACCCTCTTCCTCCAGATCGGCCAGCACTTCACCGCCGGGGACGCGGGGCTCGGCAACCTGCCGCTCGCCGTCGGCACCGCGATCGGCGGCGCCGTCAGCGGCGCGTTCCTCGCCGACAAGATCGGCCGCAAGGTCCTGCAGATCGGCCCGCTGATCCAGCTGGCCGGAGCGGCCCTGCTGTGGTTCGAACTGGACGGCCTCGACGCCGCCTCGTTCTCGATCTGGGACATCGCCCCCGGCATCACCGTGGCGGGCATCGGAGCGGGCATGGTGATCGCCGCCCTGTTCAGCTTCATCCTCGCCGCGGTCGACGACGACGAGATCGGCTCCGCCTCCGGCGTACTGTCGGCCGTGCAGGCAGTTGGCGGATCCATCGGAGTCGCGCTCTTCGGATCAGTGTTCTTCGCCCAGGCCAAGACCGGTGATTTCACCAGCGGATTCCACCGCGCGCTGATCGTCCAGGCATGTCTGCTGGTGGCGTTCCTCGCGATCACCTTCCTGCTGCCCAAACAGGGACGCCCCGAGGACGAGCAGCACGGCACCGACACCCAGGCCCCCACCGACGCCCAACACGCGGCCGTGTAACCCCGGGCCGGGAGCCGTCCGCGCGACGGCGGCGGCCCCGCCCCATTACCCCAGGAAGCTCAACCGAACGTGGCGGTTGGGGTTGTCGATGTTGGTGTCCACCAAACACACCGACTGCCACGTCCCCAGCTCCAACCCGCCCCCCACCACCGGCAACGTCGCATGCGGCGGCACGAGCGCCGGCAGGACGTGGTCGCGGCCGTGGCCCGGGGAGCCGTGGCTGTGCTGCCAGCGGTCGTCCGCGGGGAGGAGGGTGTGGAGGGCGGCGAGGAGGTCGTCGTCGCTGCCGGCGCCCGTTTCGATGATGGCGATGCCCGCGGTGGCGTGCGGGACGAAGAGGTTGAGGAGGCCGTCGCGGCCGTGGGCGACCTCGCGCAGGAAGGACTCGCAGTCGCGCGTCAGGTCGACGACGCGCTCGGCGGAGCCGGTGGTGAGGTCCAGGACTCGGGTCGTGAAGACGTCTGACATGGGGACATTGTCCCCCAGGAAAGCCGTCGGGCGCCCGGCGGGGAGGGTCGACCCCCGGGATGCCCGGTCCATACGCTGAGACGTTGTTGACCATGCGTCGACAACTGGATACGTTCTGCCGCATGTTGCGTTCAGCCATGCTCACCACGCGCGGTCACATCGACCTGCTGCGGGTGGCCTCTGCCGCGTGTCGACCCGGCTGCTGACGCCTTCTCCTCTCGCCTTCCTCACCTTTTTCTCGTTGCCGCCTCGGCGTTCGCCCGTGACGGCGCGCCACTGACGCGCGCCCGCTGACGCCGAGGCGTGCCCTCGCCTGCCATGGAGTGCCATGAGCGTCAGTCATGCTCCGCCCGTTCCGCCTGCCGGAAAACAAGGCTCGCCCGCCGACCCGGACTCGCCCGGGTCTCCGGCGTCGCCGCCCGAGCTCGTCCCTCTCGTCCCCTCCTCCACCCGCCGCACCCGCGTCCCCCGTTGGCTGCGCCGCACCAGTGGGCCGCTGCTCCTCCTCGCACTGTGGCAAGTCCTCACGTCTGTAGGGGTGTTGACGCCCGAAGTACTGGCGTCGCCGGGCACCATCGCGGGTGTCGGTGCGGATCTCGTCTCCGACGGGTCGCTGCCCGCGGCCATGGGTGTCTCGCTGCAACGCGTCGCCGTCGGACTGCTGTGCGGTGTCGTCGTCGGGACCGGGCTCGCGCTGTTGTCCGGTCTTTTCCGGGTCGGCGAGGATCTCGTCGA
Source organism: Streptomyces sp. NPDC002795 (assembly GCF_042888725.1). Taxonomy (NCBI): domain Bacteria; kingdom Bacillati; phylum Actinomycetota; class Actinomycetes; order Kitasatosporales; family Streptomycetaceae; genus Streptomyces; species Streptomyces sp. NPDC002795. Next base: position 203,217 of record NZ_JBIAQB010000003.1, on the reverse strand, counting down.
CGCGAGTGTGCAGATGCTGCGGACGGTGCCGTTCGTCGGGCTGATTCCGCTGTTCATCATCTGGTTCGGGATCGGCGAGGCACCGAAGGTCGCCATCATCACCCTTGGTGTGTCGTTCCCGCTGTACCTGAACGTGTACGCCGGGATTCGCGGCGTCGACTCCCAACTCATCGAGGCCGGGGTGTCGTTGGGGCTCGGCCGGTGCGGGCTCGTACGTCATGTCGTGCTGCCGGGTGCACTGCCCAGCGCCATGACCGGGCTGCGGTACTCGCTCGGCATCGCGTGGCTGGCGCTCGTCTTCGCCGAGCAGATCAACGCCGACGCCGGCATCGGCTTCCTGATGGTGCAGGCGCGGGACTTTCTGCGCACCGACGTCATCGTCGTCTGCCTGATCGTCTACGCGTTCCTCGGCCTGCTCGCCGACTTCGTCGTCCGTTCCCTCGAAAGGCTGTTGCTGCAATGGCGACCGACGTTCACCGGCCGGTGACCGCTTCTCCTGATTCCCCCGAGACCACCCTCGATGCCGGTTCCGCCGTGCGCGTCGACGGGCTCAGTCGGTCCTTCGACGGGCGCGCCGTCATCGACGACCTCCAACTTGAGGTACAGCCGGGGGAGTTCGTCGCCCTGCTCGGACGCAGTGGATGCGGCAAGTCCACACTGCTACGCATCCTCGCCGGGCTCGACCGCGACATCGAGGGCACCGTACTCGTGCCGCGACGCAAGGCCGTCGCGTTCCAGGCGCCGCGGCTCATGCCGTGGAAGCGGGTGTGGCGCAACGTACTGCTCGGCCTGCCGGGCAAGCCCGAACGGGGCGTAGCCGAGCGGGCATTGGAGGAGGTGGGGCTCGGGCATCACAACGACGCCTGGCCCAAGACGCTCTCCGGCGGCGAGGCCCAGCGCGCCTCGCTCGCCCGTGCCCTCGTGCGCGAGCCCGATCTGCTGCTGCTCGACGAGCCGTTCGGTGCGCTCGACGCGCTGACCCGGATCAAGGCCCAGCGTCTGGTCGGTGAGCTGTGGCAACGGCGGGGCTGTGCCGTGCTGTTGGTGACACACGACGTCGAGGAGGCGGTGCTGCTCGCCGACCGGGTGCTCGTCATGGATGACGGTGTCATCGCCCACGAGACCCGTATCGATCTGGAGCGGCCGCGCGACATCACCGATCCGCGCTTCGCCGAACTGCGCGCCGAGCTGCTGAACCGGCTCGGCGTGGACGAGTCCTCCCCCTGATCGCCGCCCCTCCCGCCCATCCCACCCATCCCATCCGTTTCGCTCAACCCCCCTAATCCTGAACGGACTTGTCATGCGACGCCCTCTCATAGCCGGCGCCCTCGTCACTCCCCTCACCCTCCTGCTCGCCGCCTGCTCCGGTGCCTCCACCGCCAGCACGTCCACCGGCAGCGGTGGAAGTGGCGGCGGCGTCGACGGAAAGGGGTCGCTCACCCTCAACGTCGGTGACCAGAAGGGTGGTTCGGAGGCCGTACTGAGGGCCGCCGGTGAACTCGACGACCTGGACTACAAGATTCGCTGGTCCACGTTCACCTCGGGCTCGCCTTCCAGGTCGCCTCCCCCATCGCCCTCGCCGACAAGAAGAAGTCCGCCGCGATTCAGGACTATCTCGACCGGCTGCGGCGCGCCCAGGACTGGGTCTACAAGCATCCGCAGGCGTGGGCGAAGGTGTGGGCCAAGGACACCGGACTGCCGTACGGGGCGGCGTACGACGCCGTGAAGCGTACGAACGGCACACGTGTCACGGTCGCCGTCGACAAGAACGTGATCGCCTCCGAGCAGCAAATCGCGGAGGTCTTCACGCAGTTGAAGCTGATTCCGCGCAAGGTCGACTTCTCGAAGTACGTCGATACGCGCTTCAACGGCGAGCTGCCGCCGTCCACCACCGCCCCGCGCACGTACGGCAAGGAGTCCTGAACCCATGAACGTATCGCTGCACTGGTTCCTGCCGACGGGTGGCGACGGCCGTACTCTCGTCGACCGGCACGCCTTCAGCGGCGGGGCGCTCGAGCGTTCGCCGGGCGGACCGATCTCCGGAGTGCGCGCGCCCGATCTCGACTATCTCGTTCAAATCGCCAAGGCTGCCGAGCGGTTGGGGTTCGAGGCCGTTCTCACTCCGACGGGGACGTGGTGCGAGGACGCGTGGCTGACGACGGTCGCGCTCGCCCAGCACACCGAGCGCCTGAAGTTCCTCGTGGCGTTCCGGCCCGGGGTGATCTCGCCGACGCTCGCCGCGCAGATGGCGTCGACGTATCAACGCCTCACGAACGGGCGGCTGTTGCTCAACGTCGTCACCGGTGGTGACTCGGCCGAGCAGCGGCGCTTCGGCGACCATCTCGACCACGATCAGCGCTATGCCCGCACCGACGAGTTCCTTTCGGTGGTGCGTGGTGTGTGGGGCGGCAGCTCGCAGGAGCCGTTCGACTTCGCCGGTGAGCACTACCGGGTCGACGGCGGCTACACCGCGCTTCCGCCGAACCCCCGGCCGGAGATCTTCTTCGGTGGTTCGTCGGCCGCGGCGGGGCCCGTCGCGGCGCGGCACTCCGACGTGTATCTGACGTGGGGCGAGCCACCGCAGCAGGTGAAGGAGAAGATCGACTGGATCCGCTCGCTCGCCGAGCGGGAGGGGCGCACCGTGCGGTTCGGGATCCGGCTGCACACGATCTCGCGTGATTCGGCGCGGGAGGCGTGGGCCACCGCGGACCGGCTGCTCGACGACCTCTCCCCCGAGGCCGTCGCCGCCGCGCAGGCCGCGCTCGGTCGCAGTGAGTCGGTCGGGCAGCAGCGGATGCTGGCGCTGCACGGTGGTGAGCGGGGGAGCCTGGAGATCTCTCCCAATCTGTGGGCCGGGGTCGGTCTGGTGCGCGGTGGCGCCGGGACGGCGCTCGTCGGCAGCCACGCCGATGTCGCCGACCGGATCGAGGAGTACCACGCGCTCGGCATCGAGCACTTCGTGCTCTCCGGGTATCCGCATCTGGAGGAGGCGTACTGGTTCGGAGAGGGGGTCATTCCGGAACTCGCCGCACGCGGGCTCGTGGCGCCGGTCGCGCGCCGGTCGGGTGTGCCGCTGGCGGTCGCGGGCGGGCGCTGATCTGTTTCGACCCGCTTCGTACAGGCGGCTTCGTACAGGCGGGAAGATCTCGCTCCCCGATGGAGTTAGTAGAAACGTGAACGACATCGGGGTACGAGACGCCGCCTCCGCCGATGGTCCGCGCCGAGTCGACGTCGTCATCATCGGCGCGGGCCAGGCAGGGCTTTCCGCCGCCTACCACCTACGCCGCGTGGGATTCGAGCCCGAGCGGGACCTCGTCGTCCTCGACCACGCGCCCCGCCCGGGCGGCGCCTGGCAGTTCCGGTGGCCCTCGCTCACGTACGGCAAGGTGCACGGCATGCACGCGCTGCCCGGCATGGAGCTGACCGGCGCCGACCCCGCGCGGCCGTCCTCCGAGGTCATCTCCGGGTACTTCACCTCGTACGAGGAGGCCTTCGATCTGCGCGTGCGGCGCCCGGTCGACGTGCGGGCGGTGCGCGAGGGGCGCGAGGGGGAGGACGGGCGGCTGCTCGTCGAGACCTCGGACGGGGTGTGGTCGACGCGCGCCCTGGTCAACGCGACGGGCACCTGGGACCGGCCGTTCTGGCCGCGCTACCCCGGGCAGGAGACCTTCCGCGGGCGGCAGCTGCACACCGCTCAGTACCAGGGGCCCGAGGAGTTCGCAGGTCAGCGCGTCGTGGTAGTGGGCGGCGGGGCCTCAGGGACGCAGCACCTGATGGAGATCGCGCCCTACGCCGCCTCGACGACCTGGGTGACCCGCCGGCCGCCCGTCTTCCGCGACGGCCCCTTCGGCGAGGAGGAGGGGCGGGCCGCCGTGGCGATGGTCGAGGAACGGGTACGCCAAGGGCTCGCGCCGCAGAGCGTGGTGTCGGTGACCGGGCTTCCGGTGAACGACGCGATCCGCGCGGCCCGCGCGAACGGTGTCCTCGACCGCCACCCCATGTTCGACCGGATCACGCCGACCGGTGTGGCCTGGGACGACGGGCACGAGGTGGCGGCCGACGCGATCCTCTGGGCCACCGGCTTCCGCGCCTCCATCGAGCATCTGGCGCCGCTGAAGCTGCGGGAGCCGGGCGGCGGGATCCGGATGGAGGGCACGCACGCGGCGCTCGACGCCCGCGTCCACCTGGTCGGCTACGGCCCGTCGGCCAGCACAATCGGTGCGAACCGCGCGGGGCGGTCGACGGCCCGCGACATCCAGCGGCTACTGGGGCGGAGGGCGCCGGCGCCGGTCACGGTCTGAGGCGTAGAGGCTGGGGCGGCGCGGTCGGGCGGCGCGGTTCGGCGGCGCGGTCCGGTGGCGCAGTCGGGCGGCGCGGTCCGGCGACGCGGCCGGGGGGCGCGGTCCGGCGACGCGGCCGGGCGACGCGGTCCGGCGGCACCGTCCGGCGGCGCAGTCGGACGACGCGGCCGGACGGCACGGTCCGGCGGCGCAGTCGGGCGACGCGGTCCGGCGACGCGGCCGGGCGACGCGGCCGGGCGACGCGGCCGGGCGACGCGGCCGGGCGACGCGGCCGGGCGGCACGGTCCGGCGACGCGGCCGGATGACACGGCCGGGCGACGCGGTCGGGGCGATCCGAACCGAGCCGGTGCGCCGCCCTTCTGCCCGGCTCGGATTCCGGCTCAGATTCGGGCTCGGGCTCCGGCTCCGGCTCCAGCTCCAGCTCCAGCTCCAGCTCAGATTCCAGCTCGGGCTCGGGCTCCGGCTCCAGTTCCAGCTCAGATTCCAGCTCAGATTCCAGCTCGGGCTCCGGCTCCGGTCCCGCCCGGCCGAACCCGATCCGGCCCCGACCCCGGGCCCGGCCCCGCCGGCCAAGCGCCCGCTCCACCCCCGGGATCCCTGCCCCGCCCCACACGACCACACGACCACACGACGACACGACCCGCCCCCCGGAGGGCCTCGTCAGCCGTCCTTCCTGGCCTTCGCCTGGTTCTTGTTGAACTCCGCCACGTTCTTCTCCTGCTCACCCAGGTCCGCCGTGAAGCGCGTGTCCCCCGCCTTGACCGTCACGAAGTACAGCCAATCGCCGGACGTCGGCCTGGTCGCCGCCTGCATCGCCTGCTCCCCCGGGTTGCCGATCGGGGTGGGCGGCAGCCCCTTGCGCGCGTAAGTGTTGTACGGGTTGTCGATCTTGGTGTCGTCGTGCGTGGTGTCCAACGTGGAACGGCCGAGCGCGTAGTTGATGGTGGAGTCCATCTGCAGCGGCATGCCGTGATCGAGCCGGTTGTATATGACGCGGGCGACCCTGCCCATGTCCTCCTTGTTGTCCGCCTCGGCCTGCACGATGCTCGCGATGATGACCCGCTGGTACGGGTTGACGGTCTTGCGCTCGGCGCCCGCGGTGGTGCCGCTGCCACCGAACCTCTTGTTCGCCGTGTCGACCATGTACGAAAGGACCGACTGCGGGGTCGACTTGTCGTTCAAGGGATACGTGGCCGGGAAGAGGTACCCCTCGGCGTTGCCACCCGCGTCGCCCGGGACCTTGAGGTGCGCCTTGGTCGCGGCCTTCTTCGTGGTGCCGGCCGGGACGTCGAGTGCCTTGTCGACGGCCTCGTACACCTGGCCCGAACGCCAGCCCTCCGGAATGGTCAGAGTCCGGTTCGCCTCGTCCGCGCCCGCCAGGGCCAGTGGCACCGCGACGGCCGTTGCCGCCACGACGGCCCCGGTCACCGTCATGGCGACGCGTCCTCGGCGCGTGAGTCGCGTCGTGTTCCGTCGCGGAGTCTCGGTCTGCATGCCGGAACGGTAACCCGTGCGTCAGAGCATCCCTGACAAATCTCTGCCTTCCCCGACTCCCTCACGGACTCTCTCCCCGCTGTTCGCGCCGATGCCATGGCGGACCGGACACCACACCCGTCACGCCGCCGCTTCCACGCGCGTGTCCCGCCGCACCAGCGCCGCGTAACGGCCCTCGCGACCGAGCAGTTCCTCGTGCGTGCCGCGCTCGGCTATTCGCCCGGAGTCCAGGACCACGATCTGCTCGGCGCCGCGGACCGTGGAGAGGCGGTGCGCGATCGTGATCGTCGTGCGGTTGGCCGAGAGCGCGTCGATGGCTTCCTGCACGGCGTGCTCGGTGCGGGTGTCGAGCGCGCTGGTCGCCTCGTCGAGGATGAGCACCGGCGGGTCCCGCAGAATGGTGCGGGCGATGGCCAGGCGCTGCTTCTCGCCTCCGGAGAAGCGGTGACCGCGCTCGCCGACCACGGTGTCGTAGCCGTCCGGCAGAGCGGCAATGTGCTCGTGGATCTGGGCCGCGCGGGCCGCCGCGTACAGCTCCTCGTCGGTGGCGTCGGGCTTGGCGAACCGCAGGTTCTCGGCTACTGAGGCGTGGAACAGGTACGTCTCCTGCGAGACCACGCCGATCGCGCGCGCGAGGGTGTCGAAGTCCAGGTCGCGTACGTCGATCCCGTCGAGGGTGACGCGGCCGCCCGTGACGTCGTAGAGCCGCGGCACCAGATAGCTGAGCGTGGACTTTCCGGAGCCGGTGGGGCCGACGACGGCGAGGCTGCCGCCCGCGGGGACGGTGAGGTCGATGCCGTCGAGGATCGCGCTCTGCCGCTTGTCGGCGGCGTCTTCGGCGGCATAGCGGAACTCGACGTTCTCGAAGCGGACCTCGCCCTTGACGGTGTCGAGACGGACCGCGTCCTCGCGCTCGGTGATGTCCACCGGCAGGTCGAGGTACTCGAAGATGCGCTGGAACAGGGCGAGCGAGGTCTGGATCTGGACGCCGGTCTGCAGCAGGCTCACGGTCGGCCGGAACAGGCCCTGCTGCAGGGAGACGAACGCGACGAGGGTGCCGATGGAGACGGTGGGGCCACCGAAGTGCAGGGCGAGGCCGGCCGCCCAGTAGATGACCGCGGGCATGGCGGCCATGACGATGCTGATGACGGCCATCCGCCAGCGCCCCGCCATGTTCGACCTGACCTCCAGGCCGACCAGTTCGTCCGACTCGTCGGCGAAGGACTTGGTGAGGGAGTCGGCGCGGCCCATGGTGCGGCCCAGCAGGATGCCGCTGACGGAGAGCGACTCGGTGACCGTGGCGGCCATCGCCGCCATCTGCTTCTGGCGCTGCGTGGCGATCTTCTTGCGCTCGCGGCCGACCCTGCGGCTGATCCACACGAAGAACGGCAGCAGAAGCAGGGAGACGATCGTCAGGCGCCAGTCGAGGGCGATCATCGCCACGACCGTGGCGATGACGCTCGTCAGGTTCGAGACGAGGGAGGTCGCGGTGGAGGTCACGGTCGCCTGCATGCCGCCGATGTCGTTGGCGATGCGGGACTGGACCTCGCCGGTGCGGGTCCGGGTGAAGAAGGCGAGGGACATGCTCTGCAGCCGGCCGTAGACGGCGGTGCGCAGATCGTGCATGACGCGCTGGCCGACGGTCGTCGAGATCAGCGTCTGCAGGACGCCGAAGACGCTGGTGACGACGGCGCTGACGATCATGCCGAGGGCGAGCAGGCTGAGCAGCCCGGTGCGGCCCTGCGGGATCGCGACGTCGAGGATCTCCTTGAGCAGGAACGGCGTCGCGACCGTGACCAGCGAGGCGGCGCCGACCAGCAGGCCGACGAGGGCGAGCCGGGCGCGGTAGGGGCGGAACAGGGACAGGATGCGGCGGATCTGTCGCGGCTGGCCCGATGCCTGGGCATCGGGAGGCGGCGTCCAGTCGATTTCGTCGCGGCGCATGGGCCTCCTAGGCGTAGGGAGAGCTCGGCACGCGCCACGCACCGGGTCCCGGCAGGTCAGCAGTCGAGCTCGACTCGAGGAGCATAATGCATTGTTACCTCTATTCACAATGCACTAGGTCCTGCTAATGTTCCCGGCATGAAGACACCGGACGCCGACGGTTTCCTCGCCGAGCAGCTGCTGCGGCTCACGCGCCGCCTGCAGCGGATACAGCGGCGCCAGCTGGAGCCGGTCGGGATCACGCCCGCACAGTCCCGCCTGCTGCGCACGCTGGTGCATTACGAGACGCCGCCGCGCATGGCCGATCTGGCGCAGCGCCTGGAGGTGGTCCCGCGCGCCGTGACGACGACGGTGGACGGCCTGGAGGCGGCCGATATGGTGCGCCGCGCGCCGGATCCCACGAACCGCCGGGTCATCCGCATCGAGCTCACCGACAAGGGGCGGGCCGCACTGCGGGAGCTGCGCAGCGCGCGCCGCGCGGCGGCAGAGGAGATCCTGTCACCGTTGGACAAGGAGCAGCGCGCGCAGCTGACGGTCTTGCTGAACGCACTGTTCGAGCTCCCGCGCACACCGGAGTGCTGACCGCGCCGGAGTGCTGACAGTGACAATGCCGGAGCGCTGAGTCCGGAGAACTGACAGCGATCGAAGCGATCGAGGAGAGGCCATGCCGCTGCTGGAGCCGAAGCCGGAAGCCCTGCGCCCCGGAGCCCGCTCGTCGGGGCCGGCGCCCGACCGGGTCGCGGACCGGCAGGCCGGTGGCACTCCCGAGCCACTGCGCTCGGAGCTGACGCGACTGCTCGGTGCGGACAAGGTGCTCACCAAGATCTCGGACCTGGTGCGCTACGCGTCGGACGCCAGCCCGTACCGCTTCGTGCCGCAGGTCGTGGTGGTCGCCGAGGACATCGACGACGTGTCGGCGGTGCTCTCCTACGCGCACGGCAAGGACCGCGAGGTCGTCTTCCGCGCGGCGGGCACGTCGCTGAACGGGCAGGCGCAGGGCGAGGACATCCTCGTCGACGTACGCAAGTTCTGGGCGGGCATCGAGGTGCTCGGCGACGGTTCGCGCGCGCGGATCGGCCCCGGCACCACGATCGTGCGGGCCAACGCCACGCTCGCGCGGCACGGGCGCGTGCTCGGCCCCGACCCGGCGAGCGCGATCGCCTGCACGGTGGGCGGCGTGGTGGCGAACAACGCGTCGGGGATGACGGCGGGCACCACCCGGAACTCGTACCGGACGGTGTCCTCCCTCACCTTCGTGCTGCCGTCCGGCACCGTCGTCGACACGGGCGACCCGCGCGCGGACGAGGATCTGGCACATGCCGAACCGGCGCTCTGCGAGGCCCTGTTGGCGATCAAGCGGGAGATCGAGGACGACGCGGAGCTCGCCCGCAGGATCCGCGCCAAGTACGAGATCAAGAACACGAACGGGTACCGTCTGGACGCCTTCCTCGACGGCGGGACGCCGGTGCAGATCATGCGCGGCCTGATGGTGGGCTCGGAGGGCACCTTCGGGTTCATCTCCGAAGTCGTCTTCGACACCCTGCCGTTGGACCGGAAAGTGTCGACGGCGCTGCTGTTCTTCCCCTCCCTGCCCGCGGCCGCGGCGGCGGTACCGGTGTTCAACGCGGCGGGCGCACTGGCCGTGGAGCTGATGGACGGCAATACGCTGCGCGCCTCCGTCAGCGTGCAGGGCGTGCCGCGGGACTGGGCCGAGCTGCCCAAGGAGACGACGGCGCTGCTCGTGGAGTTCCGCGCCCCGGACGCGGCCGCACAGGCCGCCTACGAGAGGGCGGCCGCGAAGGCCCTCGAAGGCCTCGACCTCGTCGCGCCCGTCGCCTCGGTGACCAATGAGTTCACGCGGGACGCGAAGACGATCGCGGGCTACTGGAAGGCGCGCAAGGCGTTCGTGACGGCGGTGGGCGGCTCGCGCCCTTCGGGCACGACGCTCATCACGGAGGACTTCGCGGTGCCGCCCTCGCGGCTCGCGGAGGCCTGCGAGGAGCTGCTCGAACTGCAGACGCGGCACGGCTTCGACGCCGCGGTGGCGGGCCACGCCGCTCACGGCAACCTGCACTTCCTGCTGGCGTTCGACGCGGCGAGGCCCGAGGACGTGGATCGGTATGCGGCCTTCATGGACGAGTTCTGCCGCCTCACCGTCGACCGGTTCGACGGCTCCCTGAAGGCGGAGCACGCGACAGGCCGCAATATCGCCCCCTTCCTGGAGCTCGAATGGGGCGCTCGGGCAACGGAGTTGATGTGGCGCACGAAGCAGGTCATCGACCCGGACGGCGTGCTCGCGCCCCGCATCGTGCTGGACCGCGACCCGAAGGCCCATCTGCGGGGCCTCAAGACGATCCCCAAGGTGGAGCTGATCGCCGACCCGTGCATCGAGTGCGGCTTCTGCGAACCCACGTGCCCCAGCGAGGACTTGACGACCACGCCGCGCCAGCGGATCGTGCTGCGCCGCGAGATGATGCGCCAGCCCTCCGGTTCGCCGGTGGAGAACGAGCTGATCGACGCCTACGGGTACGACGCCGTGGACACCTGCGCCGGTGACTCCACGTGCAAGCTGGCCTGTCCGGTCGGCATCGACACGGGGGCGTTCATGAAGAGCTTCCGGCACGCCCGTCACTCGCCGCGCGAGGAGCGGACGGCCGCGCTCGTCGCGAAGAACTTCAAGGCGGTGGAGGCCTCGGCCCGGCTCGCCGTGGCGGCGGCCGACAAGATCGGTGACCGCCTCCTCACGGCCGTGACGGGCGCCGCACGCAAGGCGATCCGGCCGGACCTGGTGCCCGAGTGGCTGCCCGAGGTACCTGCCGCGGCGGCCCGCAAGCTACCGCGTACCGCGCGCGTGGGGGCGACGGCCGTCTACTACCCGGCGTGCGTGAACCGCATTTTCGGCACCCCCGGCGACGTATCGCTGCCTCAGGCCGTTGTCGCGGTCTCCGCGCGCGCGGGCAAGCCGGTGTGGATCCCGGACGATGTGGCCGGGACCTGCTGCGCCACGATCTGGCACTCCAAGGGCTACGACGAGGGCAACAAGGTGATGGCGAACCGGATCGTCGAGGCCGCCTGGGCCTGGACCGGGGGCGGCCGGTTGCCCCTCGTGGTGGACGCCTCCTCGTGCACGCTGGGCATCGCGCACGAGGTGGTGGCGTATCTCACCGACGACAACCGGGAGTTGCACGCGGAGCTGACCATCGTGGACTCCCTGGTCTGGGCCGCGGAGGAGCTGCTGCCGCGGCTCACCGTCGAGCGCACGATCGGCTCCGCCGTGCTGCACCCGACGTGCTCCATGGAACACCTGGGCGACGTGGGGCAGTTGAGAGCCGTGGCCGAGGCCTGCGCCGACGAGGTGGTGCTCCCGGACGACGCGGGCTGCTGCGGCTTCGCGGGCGACCGCGGCATGCTCCACAAGGAGCTGACCGAGTCCGCCACGGCGAAGGAGGCCGCGGAGGTCACGTCCCGCGCGTACGACGCCCATCTGTCGGCGAACCGGATGTGCGAGGTCGGCATGGATCATGCGACGGGCCGCTCGTACTACTCCGTACTGGTCGAGCTGGAGCGGGCGACGCGCCCCGGCGCGGCCCGCGCGTGAAGGCTCGTCACATGAGTCCAAAGGCTCGATGACAGAAGTCCAACCACCCGTCCGATTCGACCTCTTGCGCCCCTGCTCTCACTCCCAGCAGGGTGGCTTGCGCTTGCTCCCGGCACCGCACCCACCCTGTTGGAGGTCCGATGCACGACAACGAGCGCAGCCCACTCGACTCTCCCGAACCCGATGGCCACTCCCGCCGAGATGTCCTGCGCACCGCGGGTGCCGCCGGCGCCGGACTCGGGCTCGTCGCGCTGGGTTCGAGCGTGCCTGCCCAGGCCGCGGAGGCTTCCGGCGCCGGTGGCTCCGGGGCGGCCGAGGCCACCGCCGCGGCGGCGCCGGCCCGGCAGGGCGACACGATGATCGGCGTACCGTTCGAGCGACGGTCCACGGTCCGGGTCGGCATCGTCGGCCTCGGCAACCGCGGCGGCAGCATGATCGACCTCTTCCTGGCGATACCGGGCGTCCGGGTCGTCGCCCTGTGCGACCCGGTCAAGGAGAAGACCGCCAAGGCGGCGGCGAAGGTGACGGCGGCGGGTCAGCCCGCGCCCGCCGTCTACGTCAAGGGCGACCACGACTTCGAGAACCTGTGCAAGCGCGGGGACATCGACTTCGTGTACGTGGCGACGCCGTGGGACTGGCACTTCGAGATGTCGAAGACGGCGATGCTGAACGGCAAACACGTCGGCGTGGAGTGCCCCGTCTCTCTCCAACTCGACCAGCTGTGGGAGCTGGTGAACCTGTCCGAGCGCACCCGAAGACACTGTATGCAGCTGGAGAACTGCTGTTACGGGCGCAACGAAATGCGCGTCCTGCGGATGGCCCACGCGGGCAAGTTCGGTGAGCTGCTGCACGGCGCCGGCGCGTACAACCACGACCTGCGCGGCCTGATGTTCGACCCGGACTACTACGAGGGCCCGTGGCGCCGGCTGTGGCACACCCGGCTGCGCGGCGACCTGTACCCGAACCACGGTTTCGGCCCGGTCTCGAACTACATGGACATCAACCGCGGCGACCGCGTCACCCACATCTCCAGCTTCGGCACCCCCGCTCTCGGCCTGGCCGAGTACCGCGAGGCACACATGCCCAAGAGCGACCCGAGCTGGAAGGAGACGTACATCGAGTCGGACCGCACGATCAGCCTGGTCCAGACGGCGAAGGGCCGGGTGATCCGCCTGGAGCACGACGTCAGCACCCCGCACCCGTACTCGCGGATCAACCAACTCGGCGGTACGAAGGGCGTGTTCGAGGACTATCCGGCGCGGATCTACATCGAGCCCGACCACACGAACGACGCCTGGGGCGACTTCGCGAAGTACGCCGACTGGGACCACTGGCTGTGGAAGGAGCACGCGAACCCGCCGGGCGGGCACGGCGGCATGGACTACATCATGGTCTTCCGCCTGATGCAGACGATGCGCCTCGGCCTCGTCCCGGACTTCGACGTGTACGACGCCGCCACCTGGACCTCACCGGTCCCGCTGAGCCACCTCTCGATCAAGGCGAAGGGCGCGCCGCAGCAGATCCCCGACTTCACGCGCGGCGGATGGCGCAAGGCACGCGGCGGTGTCAACTCGGAGAAGCCCAGCGAGACCTGAGCACGGGGCGGGGGCCGGGGCGGGCGCTGAGGCGTGACCTGGCGGGGGGGGCGCCGGCTCACGCCTTGAGCTCGGCCTTGTCGCCCATCACGACCACCGGGTGCTGCTTCGGATCGAGCGTCTTGAGCAGGTACTCCATGTCGCCCTTCGACTGGCTCACGCACCCCGAGGTGCCGCTGCCGTGGTCCATGTGCAGCCAGATGCTGCCGCCCTTCGACTGGCCCTGCGGCCGGGTCGGGTCGTTGGGCGGCGTGCCCTTGGCGCGGTTGTAGTCGATGGCGATGACGTAGTCGAAGTCGTGCCAGTGCGACTTCGCCCAGTAGTGCGGGGCCTGGAACGACGCCGACTGCGTGTACGGCAGCTTCGCGCCCGGGGCTGCCAGCACGCCGCCGGCGTCGCTGAGCGTGAAGACGCCGACGGGGCTGCGCTTGTCATCCTCGTGGTGGCTGGTCGTCCAGCCCTTCTTGCCGTTGTGCCCGGACCAGCCGCGCTGCTTCTTCCAGGTGTCGCCGGACTTGGTGTAGAGCGCGATGGTGGAGCCTGCCGCGTCCTTGCCGTCGCCGTACACGGCGACGACCTGCCGGGCGTTCGCCGGGATCTGCTTCTGGTAGCGGTCGCCCACCCCCGGGATGCGCCCCGGGTCCGCCGCGCGCGCCTCGGCGCCCCGGGACTCACCGCCCGAGGAGTTCGCCCCCGTCGTGGTCTTCTTCCCGCTGCCGCCGCCGTCGGCGCCGCAGGCGGCCACCGTCGTCAGCAGGACACCGCACGCCGCCATCGCGACGCCCGCCCTGATCACACCCGCACTCCGCATGCGCTCCATGGTCGCACCACAGGTCGTGAACCGCGGAGTCGAATCCGATCACGACGGTCGATCCGGTCCGATTCTTTGCCCTGCGCCGTAAAACCGTTTGCCTCGGCTCGCCACGGGACGCGAACCTTTCACGGTTTGCTGCGTTTGAGTCCGCTTCTTCGATCCACCCCGCTTCGAGCCCTGGGACGTCATGCAGATCTCCGACCTTCCGTATCCAGACCCCGGTGTGCCGGACGCACGCTCGGGCCCCCGGTTCCTGCTCTGGCTCGGCCGGAACCAGCTCGGTGGGCAGGCCAAGTCCCTTGTCTGGGGCCTGATCCACTTCGTCTCCGTCGCCGGCCTCGCGTACGGCGTCGGCTACGCGGTACAGGCGGTCGTCGACCGCTCCGGCTCCGGTCTCGCCAAGGCCGGTGCGCTGATCGTGCTGCTCGGCATCGGTGTCGCGGTCGGCGACACGATGCTGCACCGCACGTCCGTCACGAACTGGATCACCGCCGCCGCCCGCGTCCAGCAGCTCCTCGCCCGCAAGACCGCGACGCTCGGCGCCGCCCTCACCCGGCGGGTCGCGGCGGGCGAGGTCGTCGCGGTGTCCACCGGCGACGTCGAGAAGATCGGCTGGTTCGTCGAGGCACTCTCCCGCTTCACCGCCGCCGCGCTCACCGTCGTCATCGCCGCCGTGGGGCTCCTTATCTACCAGCCCGCGCTCGGTGTCGTCGTCGCACTCGGCATGCCGGTCCTGGCGCTCGCCGTGCTGCCGCTGCTGCCCCGCGCCACCCGGCGCGCCGACCACCAGCGGGAGAAGGCGGGCCATGCCACCGAACTCGCCTCGGACACCGTCGCGGGCCTGCGCGTGCTGCGCGGCATCGGCGGCGAGGAGCTGTTCCTCGACCGCTACCGCCGCGCCTCGCAGGACGTGCGCCGGGCCGCCGTGCGCAGCGCGCGCATGTGGGCGCTGATCTCCGCGATCCAGGTCCTCCTTCCCGGTCTGCTGACGATCGCGCTGGTCTGGTACGGCGTCGCCCTCGCGCGCGAAGGCCGGATCACCGTCGGTGAACTGGTCACCGTCTACAGCGGGGTGATGCTCCTCAATTACCCGCTGCGGCACTTCGAGGAGATCGCCATGGCGTACTCGTTCTCCCAGCCGTCCGCGCAGCGCGCGTCCAGGGTGCTGTCGCTGCGGCGCGTCACGGAACCGCAGGGCGGGCTGCGCGAGGCGAAGGCTCCGACCGGCGATCTGTACGACCCGGCGACCGGTGTGCTGGCGCCCGCGGGGCGGCTCACCGCCGTGGTGTGCGGCGACCCGGACCTGGCGGGGCGCCTCGCCGACCGGCTGGGCGGACACCCCGCTTCCGCCACCGACGACGACGCGGGTGAGGCGGCGCCGTCCGCCCTGCTCGACGGCGTGCCGCTCGACGAACTGCCGCTGGATGTCGCGCGGACGGCCGTGCTCGTCCAGGACAAGGACCCGGTGCTGCTCTCCGGCACGCTCGCCGAACTCCTCGCGGTTCCGGCCTCCGGAGGCGTCGCGCCCGATGACGCGCTGGCCGCGGCCCAGTGCTCCGACGTACTGGACGCCCTCACCCAGGGCGCCCCGGACGAGGACCCGATGGCGGCCCGCATCACCGAACGCGGCCGGTCCCTCTCCGGCGGCCAGCGCCAGCGCCTCGCGCTGGCCCGCTCGCTGGTCACCGACCCGGAGACGCTGGTGCTCGACGAGCCGACGTCCGCCGTCGACTCGCACACCGAGGTTCGTATCGCCCAAGGTGTGCGCGCCCTGCGGCGTGGTCGCACGACCGTGGTGCTGACCTCGTCACCGCTGGTCCTCGACCGCGCCGACCGCGTGGTGTTCGTCCACGAGGGCGCGGTCGCCGCGGTCGGCGAGCACCGCGAACTGGTGCGCACCGAGCCCTTGTACCGCGCGGTCGTCACTCGCGAGACCGACGAGGAGAAGACCTCTCCCGGGACCGAGACCGGGGCCAGGGCCGCGACCGGAACCGGGATCAGTACCGATATCGAGATCGACATCGAGGAGACGGCATGATCGGCGTAGCGCCCCCGGCCTACGACCCGGCGGCCCCCACCACGGCGAACACCCTTCCGGTCGGCGCCCCGGCCACCGTCCGCGCCTATGTACGCGAGCTGTACCAGCGCCACCGGCGCGAGTTCCTCCTGCTCATCGGCGTGAACACGGTCGCCGTCATCGCATCGATGGCCGGCCCGTACCTGCTCGGCGGGCTGATCCAGGACGTCTCCGAGAACCCGGGCGGCGCCGACTCCATCGAAGGGGCCCAACTGGCCCGCACCATCGGCCTGTTCGGGCTCGCCCTGGTGGTGCAGGCCGTGTTCATCCGACAGGTGCGGCTGCGCGGGGCGATGCTCGGCGAGCGGATGCTTGCGGATCTGCGCGAGGACTTCCTGGTGCGGTCCGTGGGCCTGCCGCCCGGCGTCCTGGAGCGGGCGGGCACGGGCGACCTGCTGTCCCGGATCACCACGGACATCGACCGGCTCGCGAACGCGATGCGGGAGGCCGTGCCCCAACTGTCCATCGGTGTCGTGTGGGCGGTGCTGCTCGTCGGCGGTCTCGCGGTGACCGCGCCGCCGCTGGCACCCGCGCTGCTCATCGCGGTGCCGATCCTGGTGCTCGGCTGCCGCTGGTACTTCAAGCGGGCGCCGTCGGCGTACCGCTCGGAGGCCGCCGGGTACGCGGCCGTCGCCGCCGCGCTCGCCGAGACCGTGGACGCCGGGCGCACCATCGAGGCGCACCGGCTCGGAGACCGCCGCATCGAGCTGTCGGAGCGGCGCATCAAGGAGTGGACCGCATGGGAGCGCTACACGCTCTATCTGCGCTCCGCGTTCTTCCCGGTGATCAACACCGTGCACGTCCTGGTGCTGCTGTCGGTGCTGGTGGTCGGCGGGGTCTTCGTCCTCCAGGGCTGGATCGGCGTGGGGCAGCTGACCACGAGTGCGCTCATCGCGCAGATGCTGGTGGATCCGCTCGGCCTGATCCTGCGCTGGTACGACGAGCTTCAGGTCGCCCAGGTGTCGCTGGCCCGGCTCGTCGGCGTGCGGGACATCGAGCCGGACGCGGGCGACGCCTCCGTGCGGCCCGACGGCCGTGATGTCCAGGCGGACGCGGTGCACTTCGGCTACCGCGAGGGAGTCGACGTGCTGCGCGAGGTGTCCCTGGAGGTCGCTCCCGGCACGCGGCTCGCCCTCGTAGGCCCCTCGGGCGCGGGCAAGTCGACGCTCGGGCGGCTGCTCGCCGGGATCTACGCGCCCCGCACCGGGCAGGTCACGCTGGGCGGCGCGGAACTCTCCCGGATGCAGGCCGAGCGGGTGCGCGCCCATGTGGCCCTGGTCAACCAGGAGCACCACGTCTTCGTGGGCTCCCTGCGCGACAACCTCCGCCTGGCCCGCACCGGTGCACAGGACGCGGAGCTGTGGGCCGCCCTCGGCGCGGTCGACGCCGACGGGTGGGCCGGTGGCCTCGCCGACGGACTCGACACGGAGGTCGGCTCGGGCGGGGTCGCCCTCACTCCGGCGCAAGCGCAGCAGATCGCGCTGGCCCGGCTGGTCCTCGCCGACCCGCACACGCTTGTCCTCGACGAGGCGACATCGCTGCTCGACCCGCGCGCGGCCCGCAACCTGGAGCGCTCGCTCAGTCGGGTTCTCGACGGCCGCACGGTCGTGGCCATCGCGCACCGGCTGCACACCGCGCACGACGCGGACGTGATCGCCGTGGTCGAGGACGGCCGGATCCGTGAGCTCGGCAGCCACGACGACCTGGTCGCGGCCGACGGCGCGTACGCGGCGCTGTGGAGGTCCTGGCACGGCTGATGTGCCGACGGCGGCGGTCGGGAGTCCTCTCTTCGGGATGACTTCCGACCGGCGTCGCCTCAGTAGCCGTAGCCACCACCGTCGTTGCCGCCGTCGTTCCCGCCGCCCTCGGGGGCGGTCTTCTTGATCGCATTGCCGTGGGAATCGAGGACGTACCAGATCTGGTCGATGCCCTGTCCCTTCGTGTCCCCCGCCTTGTGATCGCCGGCGTAGTAGTAGAGCGGGTGTCCGGCATACGTCGCCTGCGCTGTGCCGCTTCCCTGCGTCGTGGCGATGAGGTTCGACCGGACCCCGGCGCCGGCCTTCGGCTTGCCTTCCATGTGCGGCCATTCCTTGACGCACTTCGCGTCGCACTTCATGGAGTTGCTGTTCTTGCCGTCGCTGGTGAAGAGGTAGAGCGTGCGGCCCTTGCCGTCGACGAGGATCTTGCCCATGGGCGAGTCGCTCGTGCTCAGCGTGGAGGCGTCCTTGACCGCGGGCGTACCTCCACCCGAGCCACCACCACCCCCGCAGCCCGCCAGTCCGAAGGCCGCCACCAGTGCGAACCCGGCCACGCCGATCCTGAAGTTCTTCATGATCACTCCGTCCCTTCTCGCGGAGGTTGTACGAGCGGGAGACGCCGATGGATTGCGCCACCCGACGGAACACGGACGCTGCGTGCAATCCCTTCACCTCTTTCGTACGTATAAGGGGGCGTGGAACTGTTCTCGCGGGCGGATCGCGCCGACGACGCCTCGCTCGTCGCCGGTTTCGCCCTGGGCGACGAGCAGGCGGCCGTCGCCTTCGTACGCCGCTTCCAGGACGCGGTGTACGGCCTCGCGCTGTCGGTCACTCGCGACCCCGCTCTGGCCGAGGACGTGAGCCAGGAGGTGTTCGTCCGGGCCTGGCGGGCCGCGGGCAGCTACGACGCCCGCCGCGCCTCGGCCCTCACCTGGCTGCTGACGATCACGCGCAACGCCGCCATCGACGCCGTACGCGCCCGCAGGCCCGTACCGGTGCTGGCCGAGACGCTGGAGCGGCTGCTCGATGTGTCGCTGCAGAGCGAGAGCCCGGAGCGCCTGGCCCTGGTCTCGCTCGAGAGCGACCGTGCCGTCCGACGGCTGCGCGCCCTGCCGGTCGAGCAGGCTCGCGCGGTCGTGCTCGCGGTGCTCGGCGGGTGCACGGCGCAGGAGGTGGGCCGGCACGAGGACATTCCGCTCGGCACCGCCAAGACCCGGATCCGGACCGGCCTGCGGAGGCTGCGTGAGGCGTCGAAGGAGGAGAGCCGCGATGACACGCCACCCCGATGAGGACGAGCTGGTCGCCCTCGCCCTCGGCACGCACCCCGGTGGCCAGGACGAGCTGCTGCGCCACCTCTCCCTGTGCTCCAACTGCCGCTCCGCGTACGACGACCTGTCCGCGGCCGTCGACGGTGTGCTGCCCGCGGCTCCCGCGCTCGCCGCCCCGGCGGGGTTCGACGCACGGGTCCTGGAACGCCTCGACGTGCACCGGCCCGCGCGGCGCCGCGCGCTGCGGCGGCCGGCCCTGCTCGTCGTCGCGGCCGTGCTCGCCGGCGTGTGTGCGGGAGGCGCCGGCGCCACGGTCCTGGGGCAGCTCGGCCGGGGGGACCCGCCCGCCGTCACCGCGAGCGACCACGGTGCGGCGCTCGTCACCGGCTCCGGCACAGCGGTGGGAACGGTCGAGCCCAGCCGCGTCGGCGACCAGCGCGTGGTGGTCATGCAGATCGCGGACGGCGTCCCGGGCGGCTACTACACGTGCCGGCTCCAGCTGAAGGACGGCTCCGTCCGCGACGCCGGCCACTGGTGGCTGCCTGCGTCCGGCCAGGCCACCTGGATCGCCCCCGGAGCGGCCGGCTCGATCGACCGGGTCGACCTGGTGGACGACAGGGGCCGGGTCTGGTCGTCCGCGGACCTGGATGGCTGACGCCCGCCCATGGCGGGACCGTCCCTCGGTCAGATGAAGTTCAGCGCGGCCGCGCACCCCACGCCGCCGGCCAGCATGAACACCGGCATGAGGACCTTCAGCTCGATCCAGCTGCCGGCCCGGAACCGCATCAGCTTCGGCGGCCCGATCGGGTACCAGCGCTTGCGGCCGATCGGGATGGGCCACAGTATCGGGCAGCCCGAGACGGTGAGCGAGTCCCCGATGTCGTGCACCAGCGCGCCGAGCACGATCGGCAGGCCCAGCCACAGGTACTCCTGGCCGGGGTCCGGGAACAGCCAGTCCGAGCCGTTGCCGGGCTGGTCCAGGATGCCCGCGAGTATCCACGCGCTGGTCGCCGCCAGCAGCCACACGAGGATGTCGCTGCTGTGACCGCGGGCCGCCCGCCACAGCAGGCCCTCGATGGCGAGCACCATGTGCACGAAGAGGATCCCGAGGACCGTCCAGCGGCCGCCGGTGATCGCTGCGAACGACGTGCCCGCCCCGATCAGGACCGCCCACACCCACGTGTGGGTGAGCGTGCGGTGGCCGCCCGAACGCCGTGGGTCGCCCTGCTTCCGGGTGCTCTTGTAGGCGGCGTACGAGAGTTTGTCGACGATTTCGCAGAGCCCGCGGGAGATCGGGCCGAAGGCACCGGAGATGGTCGCCGACTTGTGGTCGAGGTCGGGGGCGAGCGCGGCGCCCGCGCAGATCAATGCTCCGACGAGGAGGACCGGCCATGGCATCGGGTACCCGGCTGCCGTTGTCGCCGCCCCCACCCCCAGCCAGGCCGCCGCTCCTGACAGCGAGTGTGCCGGTCCCATCATGGCTGTGTTCCGCCCCTGTTTCTGTTGTGCCGACCGCACGCGATGTGCCGACATGTCGCTTCTTGCTGCGCCGAGTTGCCCCGTGAGGGCCGCGCGCGTACTGACGCCCCGTCGGCGACCCAGCGTAACCTTCGTGATCTTCGCTCGGACATCCGATTGCCGGATCGAGCCGGAAGGCAGGCAAGATGGTTCCGTGACCCTTATCGATCAGCTCCCGAAGACCGCCGACCCGGACGCCCTCTATGACGCCTTCGAGTCGTGGGCCGGCGAGCGTGGGCTCACCCTCTATCCCCACCAGGAGGAGGCGCTGATCGAGGTGGTCTCGGGCGCGAACGTGATCGTTTCGACGCCCACGGGATCCGGCAAGTCCATGATCGCCGCCGGTGCGCACTTCGCCGCGCTGGCGCGTGACGAGGTCACGTTCTACACGGCGCCGATCAAGGCGCTGGTGTCCGAGAAGTTCTTCGAGCTGTGCAAGCTCTTCGGTACGGAGAACGTCGGCATGCTGACCGGCGACGCCTCCGTGAACGCGGACGCGCCCGTCATCTGCTGCACCGCCGAGGTCCTCGCGTCCATCGCGCTGCGCGACGGCGCGCAGGCCGACATCGGCCAGGTCGTGATGGACGAGTTCCACTTCTACGCGGAGGGGGACCGCGGCTGGGCCTGGCAGATTCCGCTGCTCGAGCTGCCGCAGGCGCAGTTCATCCTGATGTCGGCGACGCTCGGCGACGTCTCGATGTTCGAGGAGGACCTCACGCGCCGTACCGGCAGGACCACGTCGGTGGTCCGCTCGGCGACGCGCCCCGTCCCGCTCTCGTACGAGTACCGGCTCACGCCGCTCACGGAGACGCTGACGGAGCTCCTGGAGACGAAGCAGGCGCCTGTCTACATCGTGCACTTCACACAGGCGCAGGCCGTCGAGCGCGCGCAGGCGCTGATGAGCATCAACATGTGCACGCGCGCGGAGAAGGACCAGATCGCCGAGCTGATCGGCAACTTCCGGTTCACCACCAAGTTCGGCCGCAACCTGTCCCGTTACGTACGCCATGGCATCGGTGTGCACCATGCCGGCATGCTGCCGAAGTACCGCCGCCTCGTGGAAAAGCTCGCCCAGGCGGGCCTGTTGAAGGTCATCTGCGGCACCGACACCCTCGGCGTCGGCGTCAACGTGCCCATCCGTACGGTGCTGTTCACCGCCCTCACCAAGTACGACGGCACGCGCGTACGGACGCTGCGCGCTCGGGAGTTCCACCAGATCGCGGGCCGCGCGGGACGGGCCGGGTTCGACACGGCCGGCTTCGTTGTCGCGCAGGCGCCTGAGCACGTCATCGAGAACGAGAAGGCCCTCGCGAAGGCGGGTGACGACGCCAAGAAGCGCCGCAAGGTCGTCCGTAAGAAGGCTCCCGATGGCTTCATCGCCTGGACGGAGAGCACCTTCGAGAAGCTGATCGGCTCCGCTCCGGAACAGCTCACCTCGCGCTTCCGTGTCACGCACACGATGCTCCTGTCGATCATCGCGCGTCCGGGAAACGCCTTCGACGCGATGCGGCACCTCCTGGAGGACAACCACGAGCCGCGCAAGGCGCAGCTGCGGCACATCCGCCGGGCCATCGCGATCTACCGCTCGCTCCTGGACGGCGGCGTCGTCGAGAAGCTGGACACACCGGATCCGACCGGCCGCATCGTGCGCCTGACCGTCGACCTGCAGCAGGACTTCGCGCTCAACCAGCCGCTGTCGACGTTCGCCCTCGCCTCGTTCGACCTGCTCGACCAGGAGTCGCCCTCGTACGCCCTCGACATGGTGTCCGTCGTGGAGTCCACGCTCGACGACCCGCGGCAGATCCTGCACGCGCAGCAGAACAAGGCGCGCGGCGAGGCCGTGGCCCTGATGAAGGCGGACGGGGTCGAGTACGAGGACCGCATGGAGCGCCTCCAGGACATCTCCTACCCGAAGCCGATGGAGGAGCTGCTCTTCCACGCCTACGACACGTACCGGCAGAGCCACCCGTGGGTCGGCGATCACCCGCTGTCGCCGAAGTCCGTGATCCGCGACATGTTCGAACGGGCCATGACCTTCACGGAGTTCACCTCCCACTACGAACTCGCACGCACCGAGGGCATCGTCCTGCGCTACCTGGCGAGCGCCTACAAGACGCTCGACCACACGGTGCCCGACGACCTGAAGTCGGAGGACCTGGAGGACCTGATCGCCTGGCTCGGCGAGATGGTGCGCCAGGTCGACTCCAGCCTCCTGGACGAGTGGGAGCAGCTCGCCAACCCGGGTGAGATGACCGCCGAGGAGGCTCAGGAGAAGGCCGACCAGGTCAAGCCGGTCACGGCGAACGCGCGCGCCTTCCGGGTCCTCGTCCGCAACGCCATGTTCCGCCGCGTCGAACTCGCGGCACTCGACAATGTCGAGGAACTCGGCGAGATGGACGGCGACTCGGGCTGGGACGCGGACGCCTGGGGCGACGCGATGGACAAGTACTGGGACGAGTACGAGGACCTCGGCACAGGACCCGACGCGCGCGGCCCCAAGCTGCTCATGATCGAGGAGGATCCGGAGCACGGGCTGTGGAAGGTGCGCCAGACCTTCGCGGACCCGAACAGTGACCACGACTGGGGCGTCAGCGCCGAGGTCGACCTCGCGGCATCCGACACCGAGGGCCGTGCCGTCGTCCGGGTCACGGACGTCGGCCAGTTGTAAATCCAAGGACGGTCGGACGGTAGTTTCCGGCCGCGCCCCTGCGCCGGGCCCCTCCGGCCGCACACACGAGAGAGATCCACCCATGACGAATCCTGCGGAACGGCTCGTCGATCTGCTCGACCTGGAGCAGATCGAAGTCAACATCTTCCGCGGACTCAGCCCGGACGAGTCCCTCCAGCGCGTCTTCGGCGGGCAGGTCGCGGGGCAGGCCCTGGTGGCGGCGGGACGCACCACCGAGGGCGATCGCCCCGTGCACTCGCTGCACGCGTACTTCATTCGCCCCGGCCGCCCCGGCGTGCCGATCGTGTACCAGGTCGAGCGGATGCGCGACGGGCGCTCGTTCACCACGCGGCGCGTCACCGCCGTGCAGCAGGGTCGCACGATCTTCAATCTCACCGCCTCCTTCCACAAGCCCGAAGAGGGTGCCTTCGAGCACCAGTTGCCGCCGGCCCGGCAGGTACCGGACCCGGATTCGCTGCCGACGATCGCCGACGAGGTGCGGGGTCATCTGGGCGCGCTGCCCGACGCCCTGGAGCGGATGGCCCGCCGGCAGCCCTTCGACATCCGCTACGTCGACCGGCTGCGCTGGTCGCCCGAGGACATCGAGGCGGCCGAGCCGCGCAGCGCGGTGTGGATGCGCGCCGTGGGCCCCCTCGGTGACGATCCGCTCGTGCACACGTGCGCGCTCACCTACGCCAGCGATATGACTCTGCTCGACGCCGTGCGGCTGCCCGTCGAACCGCTGTGGGGTCCGCGCGGCTTCGACATGGCCTCGCTCGACCACGCCATGTGGTTCCACCGTCCCTTCCGTGCCGATGAGTGGTTCCTGTACGACCAGGAGTCGCCGATCGCGACGGGCGGCCGTGGTCTGGCCCGTGGCCGCATCTACGACACGGAGGGCCGTCTGCTGGTCTCCGTGGTCCAGGAGGGGCTGTTCCGCAAGCTCGAGGGCTGACCTGGCGCGGGGCCGCGCCGCGGTTCAGGCTCCTCTGCCGATGAGGCGGGACCACAGGCTCCGTGGCCGCACCTCTGGAGGTTCGGCCACGGGCTCCGGCGAGGCCTTCGGCAGCGCCGCCGCGGGCTCCAGGTGCCCGGCGGGCCGTGGTGCCGGGAGCCGCCTTCGGGCCTCCTCCAGGTTGAGCAGGAGAGTGCCGCGCAGCCAGCTGATCTCGTCCGGGTCGTCGGCGGTCAGGATGCGCTGGACGATCGCGGCGTTCGGCGACTCCGGTGCTCCGTACCAGAACTCGTCGGACCGCAGCCGTTGCAAGTGGGCCCTCTCGTAGGGGCTCGCGACGAGTTCCGCGAGCTGCGTCGGGTCCAGGAGCGTCGCGACGGCCGCCGCCCGTTCCCATGGGCCGTCGGCCTGCCCGAGCAGATATCCGGCGTGCCTGGCCCGCCAGTTCTTCGGCCGTAGATCCGCACCGGCCTGCAGCCTTGCGCGCACCCTGTCGGGCGCCCGCCCCGTCAACAGCGGCCCGTTGACCTCGGCCGCCGCGAACTCACGTAGTTCCTGGGCGAGGTACAGCCACACCACCGCGCGGTACCGGTTGACGTAGAACTTCGCGGGCGTCAGCATCCCGGCGCGGGCCAGCCTGGTGAAGCGGGTCGACGGGATGTCCATGAGCTCGGAGCCCTCTGTCGTGCCCACGACCCTGACCTGCGCGAGCAGCGTGTCCGGGAAGCCCTCGGCCTCACGGATGCGGTCGATCTCCTCGCGCGGAACGCGGCGTCGGCCGCCGCCCGGCGCCGGGACGGTACGGATGCGGCCCAGCCGGACGGCGAGGTCGAACTCGCCGCGTTTCAGCCCCAGTTCCTTCGCCGCGCTGCTCTGGGGCCTGGTCATGATGTCGCCTTGCACGATGGTTCTCCCCCGTCTGCGAATCAGACGCGGTCACTCTCCGTGACCACTTGAGAGAACCGTAGCCCGGATCACCCGGCCCCGTGCGGGCCTGTGGATAACCCTTCCGACTTCTGGATCGCCGCAGGTCACAGGTCTGCTAGCGGCCTCGCTCCGGTTTGCGCACGTCGACGGTGAGGTGTTCGCCGACCCGGTGCACCAGCAGCGTCATCTCGTACGCGACCTGCCCGATGTCGGCCTCGGCCGCGCTGAGCACGCACAAGCAGCTGCCCTCGCCCGCCGCGGTGACGAACAGCACCGCGTCGTCGAACTCGATCATTGTCTGGCGCACTCCGCCGGTGCCGAAGTACCGGCCGGATCCCTTGGCGAGGCTGTGCAGACCGGACGAGACCGCGGCGAGGTGCTCGGCGTCCTCGCGGGGCAGGCCCGTACTCGCGCCCGTCACCAGGCCGTCGTTGGACAGGACCAGAGCGTGCCGCACATGTTCGACGCGCTGCGTCAGGTCGTCCAGCAGCCAACCCAGTCCTTCGTACTGCTGCCCCATGATCCCCTGTCCCCGCTTCCCTGTGGCTCCCCGCCCCGGAGGGGATCCGCTCCCCTGCCCGGAGGATCTCACTCGCAAGCCTTCCCCACGGTGGACATCCGGGCAAGGAGGATGGGCGCATGGCACACAAGATGACCGATGAGCAATGGAAGGCCTTCGTCTCCGAGGGCACTCACACCGCCAAGTTGTCCACGGTGCGGGCCGACGGCAGCCCGCACATCGCGCCCGTCTGGTTCGTTGTCGACGGCGACGACATCGTGTTCAACACCGGCAAGGACACGGTCAAGGGCCGCAATCTGGCCCGGGACGATCGGGTCGCCCTGTGCATCGACGACGAGCGGCCCCCGTTCGCGTTCGTGTCGATCCAGGGCCGCGCCGAGCTCAGCGACGACCCGGACGAGCTGCTGGATTCGGCCACCAGGATCGGCGGCCGGTACATGGGCGCGGACCGCGCCGAGGAGTTCGGCCGGCGCAACGCGGTGCCGGGTGAACTCGTCGTCCGCGTACGGGTGGAGAAGGTCGTGGCGCTGGGCGACATGGCCGGCTGAAGGGCCCTGGCGTCAGCCCACGGAGTCGAGCAGCCGGGCGGAGTGCATGCGCCCGGCGTACTCGACCAGTCTGATCAGCACCTCCTTCCCCGAGTCACGGTCGCGCGCGTCGCACAGCACCACGGGGGTTCCGCGGTCGAGGTCCAGGGCACGGGCCACTTGGTGCGCCCCGAAGGCCTTGCTGTCCGCGAAGCAGTTCACCGCCACGACGAACGGAATGTGCCGGTGCTCGAAGTAGTCGACGGCGGGGAAGCAGTCCTCCAGCCGCCGGGTGTCCGCGAGGACCACGGCGCCGAGCGCGCCCTGCGAGAGCTCGTCCCACAGGAACCAGAAGCGGTCCTGGCCCGGCGTGCCGAACAGGTAGAGCGAAAGACCGGACCTGATGGTGATGCGGCCGAAGTCCATGGCGACGGTCGTGGTCGTCTTGCGTTCGACCGCCCCGGTGTCGTCCACGTGCTGGCCCGCTTCGCTCAGGCGTTCCTCGGTGCGCAGCGGCCTGATCTCGCTGACCGAGCCGACCAGGGTGGTCTTGCCCACCCCGAAACCGCCCGCGACCAGTATCTTCAGCGCGAGGGCGGGCGTGGGTCCTTCGGCCGTGATGTCAGAGTGCTCTGAGCCCATCGATGACTTCTCTCAGGATCTTCTCGTCAGGTAGCTGTGCGGGCGGCACCGGCCTGGTGACCTTCACGCAGGTCAGTTCGAGCAGGTCGCCGAGGAGCACACGGACCACGCCCAGGGGTACGTCGGTCCCTGCGGCCAGTTCAGCGACCGTCTGGGTCTCCGTGCGGCACAGTTCGATGATCGACCGGTGCTCGGGACCGAGGGCGGTGTCGTCGTGGGGACCCGGCGCCGCGGTGTCGAGCGACACCAGGGCGATCAGGTCGAAGTGCGCCCCCTGGGGCCCGGGCGCGGTCCGTCCACCGGTCATCGCGTAGGGGCGGACCAGGGGCCCGGCGTCTTGGTCGAACCACTGGCTGCCGGGGTCGTTGTCGTTCATGTCGCCGACCGTGCCCGTCAGCCCGCGGTGGGCGGCTGCCCGGCGGCTCTCGGGGCCGTGTAGAGGTGTTCGCCGACCCTCTTGACCAGGCGCGCCATCTCGTAGGCGACGAGCCCGATATCGGCGGTTCCGGTGCTCAGGACAGCGAGGCAGGAACCGTCGCCTGCGGCCGCTACGAAGAGGAAACCTTCATCCATCTCGACCATGGTCTGCCGCACCCCTCCCGTGCCGAAATGCCGCCCCGTTCCCTTGGCGAGGCTGTTGAAGCCGGAGGCGACGGCCGAGAGATGTTCGGCGTCCTCCCGGCGCAGGCCGCTGGAGGAGCCGACGGCAAGCCCGTCGTTGGAGAGGATCACGGCATGCCGCAGTCCGGGCACTCGAAGCACCAAGTCGTCGAGGAGCCAGTCGAGTTCGCCGGAACCGTGGGCCGTCCCCGTAATGCTCGGTTCCTTGATCATGCGGGATCTCCTTCATGGGTGTCGGGGCCGGGCGGGCGGCCACCGCCTCTGGCCCAGCCGTCCCGGAAGGAGGCCATCCGGGACCGGACCTGTTCGGGGGTGCGCTCGTCCGGTGCGGGTACGCGCGCGGGGGGCGTCGGTTCGGCCGGCCGCTCGCGCAGTTGGGGCGCGAGGCTGGCCTGGCGTACGCGGCGTGGAAGGCCGTCGGGGGGTGGGGCCGTGTCGTCATCGGGATGCTCGGGGTGATCGGGCTGTTCGGGGAGCGCGGGCTCCGGCGACGTGCGCAGGCGCAGCGCGGTGACACCCGGCGGGTGCCGGGGGCTCTCGGTCTCCGACGAGGAGGCGAGCGCCGGGCGGGGCGCCGGCGCCGGCACGGGGTTGCTGTCGTTCATCGGCGCTGCTTCGGGCTCGGGCACGCGCGCGTAGCGGCGCTCTTCCTGGGACAGTTGGTGTGCGTCACGGGCACTCGGCCCGACCTCGCGGTCCTTGTGCAGCATGGGAGTGGGCAGCAGGACGACGGCGGTGGTGCCCCCGTACGGGGACGTACGCAGGTGCACCTTGATGTCGTGGCGTTTGGCGAGCCTGCTGACCACGAAGAGGCCGAGCTGGTCACTGTCGAACAGGTCGAGGGCTTCCGAGTGTCCGATGCGCTGGTTGGCCTCGGCGAGGCTCTCCTTGCCCATGCCGAGGCCGCGGTCCTCGATCTCGATCGCGTACCCGTTGCCGACGGGCTCGCCGCTGATGCGCACCTTCGTGTGCGGGGGTGAGAACTGGGCGGCGTTCTCGACGAGTTCGGCCACCAGGTGGGTGAGGTCCGCGACGGCCGCGCCGGACACCTGGGCGGCGGAGAGATGGCGCACCTCCACGCGCGCGTAGTCCTCGATCTCGGAGACCGCGGCCCGCACGACGTTCGTCAGCGGGACGGGCTGGCGCCAGGCGCGGCCCGGCGCGGCTCCGGACAGGATGATCAGGCTCTCCGCGTGGCGGCGCATCCGTGTCGTGAGGTGGTCGAGCCGGAACAGGTCACCGAGTTCGCTCGGGTCGTCGGCGCGGCGCTCCATGCTGTCCAGGAGGCCGAGTTGGCGGTGGACGAGGACCTGGCTGCGGCGGGCGAGGTTGACGAAGACCCCGGAGATGCCGCTGGCGAGTTCGGCGCGCTCCACGGCGGCGTACAGGGCCGCGCGGTGCACGGTGGTGAGCGCCTCGGACACCTGGCCCGTCTCGTCCTCCGCGGGCGGGCCCTGGGGTGCTTCGGCCGCCACGTCGATCTCCTCTCCGGCCCGCAACCTGCGCATGGTGTCGGGCAGTTTGCGGCGGGCGATCTCCAACGCGGTGTTGCGCAGGCTGACCAGTTCGACGACGAGGCCGCGGCCGATGCGCACGGAGATCACCAGCGAGGCAGCCACGGCGACGAGTCCGAGCAGGACGGCTGCTCCCGCCGGGGTGAGCAGTCCGCGGGTGAGCGGGTCGGCGCGGACCGCGGCGCCGCGTGCGGCGTCCGTCTCGATGGTGCGCAATCGGTCCTGCACGGTCGCGTACGCCGTGTTCCAGGAGCCGGCGGACGCGGCGGCGAGCGCCTTCCCGCCCGGTTCCGCGATGAGGGTGCGGTCCTCGACGGCACGCACGTCGCTGTAGGCGCGGCTTGCGGCCAGGCGCTTCCAGGCGGCTCGTTCGGGCCCGCGCAGGTCGCTCGCGGCCGTGCCCATCAGGTTCCCGCGGGTCTCCACCGCCCCGGTGAACAGCCGCAGCCGCTCGCCGTCCAGGGAGCCGGCCAGGCGCGCACCGATGAGCACCGTGTTCTCGCGGGCGAGCATCTCGCCGGAGCGGCCGAACTCCAGGAGCACGCGCGCGTCGGAGCCGAGTTCGGAGTCCTGGATGCCGGTGAGCGAGCCGCTGACCGCGAAGGCGCTGTCGACGGTCCTCGTGTACTGCCCGTATGTGTCGTCCCAGCCGGTGCGTCGCTCCTGTACGGCCTTGCGCACACTTCGTAGGTGCTCGACGTTGCCGACGAACGACTCCAGTCGGCCGGCCACCGCGCGCGGGAGGTCGGCTCCGTCGGCGACGGTGCCGTCCTTGCCGATGCGCAGGGCGGAGACGGCGCGGTCGGTGAGTGCGGCGCGCCTTGTGAGGTTGTCGCCGCGGGCGGCGGTGGGCTCGGTGGCGTAGGAGACGGCCGCGGTGCGTTCGGCCTGCAAGGCGGCCACGGCCGCGCCCACGGGCGTGCGCACCGTCTCGTCGACCCGCTGCAACTGCCGCAGCCGTGCGACGTCCTGGGCGGTGCTCACGGTGGCGAAGGCCCACAGGGCGAGCAGCGAGACGACGGGCACCATCAGGAGGCAGATGATTTTCGCGCGGACCGTACGCGGACGCAGATTCATGGCTCCCCCGCGCACGGGGGGCGCCCTGCGGGGCTCCGGCTCCACCGGGGCGCGTTCGTCGGCAGGGAGCCCGGCGTGCGCACGCCGTCCGCGCGCGGGGGCCGAACTCTCGTGCACAGGGCCGGAGCTGGGGGTTCTGCGGGGCGGGCGCATGGCCTCCTCGATCGGGGTCGGGGCACCTTCGCGCTCCTGGTGCCGGGCCGGTGGCGGTGCGGTCAGGGGGTCTGGTGCTCCAGCGGGCGCTGCGCCGACGTGGAGGCCTCCCGTTCGTCCGCGGTCGGGGACAGTGCGACGAACGCCGAGGTCAGGAAGAGGTAGGAACCGAGCCCCACGGCCAGCGGGAAGATGAACTGCATCGCCGTGGCCCCGGCGAGTTCCGCCGTGGAGGGGGCCACCCGCACGCTCACCGCCATCATCCCGGTGTAGTGCATGCTGCTCACCGCGCCGCCCATGACGAGGGAGGCGACCGCGACGGCGCCCGGCGACTTGATGTTGAGGCCGGCCCACAGCGCGGCGGTCGCCGCGACGACGGCGATCACCACGGAGAGGACGACCAGCAACAGGTCATAACTGACCTGCCCGTGCAGGCGCAGGGCGGCCATTCCCAGGTAGTGCATGCTGGCCACGCCGATGCCCGTGGTGAGTCCGCCCAGGGCCAGCGCGCGCCCGCGCTCGCGCTGATGGCCGACGGCGAAGACGCCGACACCGACGACGGTCACCGCGACGACGAGGCTGAGGATGGTCAGCGGAACGTTGTACCGGATCTCGGTGCCGGTGACGGTGAACCCCAGCATCGCCACGAAGTGCATGGTCCAGATGCCGGTGCCGAGGGCGGAGGCCGCGGTGAGCAGCCAGTTGCGCCGTGCGCTTCCGGTGGTGTTCAGGGCGCGCACGGTGCAGCGCAGTCCGAGCGCGGCGCCGATGCAGGCCATCGCGTACGACAGCACGGGGGTAAGCCAACCGAAGGCGGCGTGGTCCAGGTGTCCCATGGGTCAGGGACGGTATGCCGCTGGGGGCGTACAGCAGGGGCGCAGTTCGAAAGGTTTTGGAATACGGAGGAGATACGGTTCGGAACGGTCGCCGGAGAGTCGAACATGCGCACCGCACGTGCATGCGATGTCTTCGACGGAGAAGGGGACCTTTCGACCCCGTGTCCCCCACTCGTGTCACAGGACGCGCCTGGGCGCCGCTGTCACTGCGCTGCGCAATCATGGAGCGCATGAGCGATGACGCCACGCGTGTGCAGGAGTTCTTCACGGCCAGGGCCGCCGACTGGGACACCCGTTTCCCCGACGACGGCCCGGCCTACGCGTCCGCCGTGACCGCGTTGGGGCTGCGCCCCGGTAGCCGTGTGCTCGACGCCGGCTGTGGCACGGGGCGGGCGCTGTCGCCGCTGCGCGCGGCCGTGGGGCCTTCCGGGGTGGTCCTGGGCGCCGACCTGACAGCGGCCATGCTGGAGCGGGCTGTACGGGCGGGCAGGGACGCCGAAGGGCGGTTGCTGCTCACGGACGTGGCCCGGCTTCCGCTGCGTACGGGCGTGCTGGACGCGGTGTTCGGGGCCGGACTCATCTCGCACTTGCCGCAACCGTCCGGGAATCTGCGCGAGTTGGCGCGCGTAGTGCGCCCCGGCGGGCTGCTCGCGCTGTTCCACCCCATCGGCCGGGCCGCCCTCGCCGCACGCCACGGCCGCACGCTCACGCCGGACGACCTGCGCGCCGAGCCCAACCTGCGCCCGCTGCTCGCCGCCGCCGGCTGGCGCATGACCTCGTACGCCGACGAGGACGAGCGCTTCCTGGCCCTCGCGGTGCGGGAGGAGAACTGAGCCGCGCCGCGTGGGATCCGCTCCGCGGCCGGGTCTGCCACCATGGCCGCAACTGCGCGACACACGTTGGCGGTTACGGGCAGGGGGACGGTGGCGTCCATGATCGATCGAGTCCGCAAGGCCTGGAGGACGTGGCGCGAGGACGGCGGCACGCCGAGCAGGAAAGAGCGTGCGCACAATCTCTTCGAGGCGGCTGCCGCCTACGTAGTGGCGGGTGTCGAGGACGATCAGGAGCGTGCTGACGAGGCGGCTACCTGGGTCGAGCCGAGCGCGCTGGCCTTCGGGGTCAACGAGCTCGCCTGCAGGGCCGTCGTCGCCCTCGCGCGCGAGCGCGACGAGCCGCCACGGACTGTCGCCCGCGCCCTTCTTGGACTGCCCGCCGGTTGACCGCACACACGCCCCGGGCGCACATCATGAGCACATCACGTCGACATTATGTTCACGGCGGGGCTACAGGAGCTGAACTGCCGCTGATTTTCCTGGTCATCGACCATGGACCCCCCTGTACGACGCCATCGGGCACTGGCTAAGGTCTCGCCGGTGGAACGAAGTTCAGGGGAGGCTGGCGTGGCCGGAGTGGACGAAGCAGCGGTCGAAGGGGACGACGCGCTGTACGTACTGACGGCGGTGTTGCTGACACCTGCGAAGTTCCCGAGCGTGCTCGGCGACGACTACCCGGAGGCCTGCGCGGCGCTGGGGCTTGAGCCGCTGGCCGAGGGATACGGCCTGGTGCTCGGCCAGGACGGAGAGGGTGCCCGCTGGACCGTCGTGGTCGACGATGTGTCGCTGGTCGCCGTCGCCATCGCGTCGTGGGACTGCGGCATGGAGTACGAGCTCTCGCCCGACGAGAACAGCATGGTCGCCGCGCTGCCGGGCTGGCCGCTCGCGCTCGCCGTGGCGGCCCCCGGCGTCCCGGCGCCGCACGATCCCGAGCCCGACCCCGAGTACGCCGACACGGCGCCGCTGACGCCGCCCGACACGGAGACGTGGGGCCCGGCCCAACGGCGCCTGGGAGCCGACGAGATAGCGCTTCAGTGGGCCGTGTGGCGGGAACAGCTCGACGACTCCCAGTTCGCCGCGGAGGAGGACGCCGAGGCGCCTCAGGAGGGCGACGCCGCGGAGGACGGGCCGAGCGGAACGCCAACGGGCATCCGGCGGGTCCTCTCGGAGGCGCGCGGGT
Organism: Streptomyces sp. NPDC002795; assembly: GCF_042888725.1. NCBI lineage: Bacteria > Bacillati > Actinomycetota > Actinomycetes > Kitasatosporales > Streptomycetaceae > Streptomyces > Streptomyces sp. NPDC002795. The sequence goes on along the minus strand of NZ_JBIAQB010000003.1, from coordinate 170,398 downwards.
ACGTGGACGCGCCGCCGCCCCTGGGCCGCGTGCGCTCCGCGTTCGCCTCCGGCGACGCCCGGACGCTGCGCGCCGACGGGCCGGGCTGGTCGATGGTCGCGCGAACCGACGACATCGCCTTCGTACTCCTCGACGACGAGCCGGGCGAAGTGCTGCCGGTCGGCCGCGGCCGGGAACTGCCGAGCCTGCTCGAAGCACTCGACAAGATGGCCGTACGCCCTACGTGAACCGCCGAAGCCGCACGGGGCGTTCGCGCCCCGCGCGGCTCCGACCGTCGCGATGTCCCCTCAGCGCCCCAGCTCCTTGCGCGAGACGCGGCGCAGCCTGCGCCGCTGCGAGGGGTCGAGCATCAGGTACGCGGCGGCGGGCGCACCCAGCACGATGAGCAGGGCCGCCCACCAGGGCAGCCAGATCAGCAGGATGATGCCGGCCGCCACACCTCCCGCGGCGATCTTCGCGTTCTTCGACATGTGTGTGGCCTCCTTCGGGGCGGCCCGCCCTCGCCTGAGTGGAGCGGACCCGCCTCTGCTGTGAGAAACGGGCCCATGTCGCCCGCAGTTCCGTAGACCGACCCTGAGACATCCCTGATTCCGTGCCCCCGCACCCGGCCGGGATGCCGTCAGATGTCGACCCGCAGCGGCTCTCCCACTTCATACATGTGGCGCAGCGCCTGGCGGTAGGAGTCGACGAGCCCTGTCTCCACGAAGGGGATGCCGAGCCCGCGGCAGTGGTCCTTCACCAGGGGCTGGGCGAGGCGCAGGTGGGGGCGGGGCATGCTCGGGAACAGGTGGTGCTCGATCTGGTAGTTGAGGCCGCCGAGGAACCAGTCGGTCAGCAGGCCGCCCTTGATGTTGCGCGAGGTGAGGACCTGGCGGCGCAGGTGGCCCCACTTGTCGCCGTCCGGGTCCGGCATCTCCATGCCCTTGTGGTTGGGGGCGAACGCCATGCCCAGGTGCAGCCCGAACAGGGCCTGGTGGATGGCCGCGAAGGCGAGCGCGTGGCCGAGCGGCATGGTGGTGAGGAGCAGGGTGACGTAGCCGGCCACGTGCGCGACCAGGAACGCGCCCTCCACGAGGCGTTCGCGGCCGCTCTGGCGGCGCAGGTCCTGGAATCCGGAGATCTTCAGGGCGAGGCCCTCGAGCAGGGTGAGCGGGAAGAAGAGCCAGGCCTGGTGGCGGGTGAGCCAGCCGCGGAACCCCGCGCGCGTGGCGGCCTGCTTGCTGGTGAAGACGAGTACGTCGGCGGCGACGTCGGGGTCCTTCTCGATGTGGTTCGGGTTGGCGTGGTGCCGGTTGTGCTTGTCGTTCCACCAGGAGTAGCTCATGCCGAGCAGCAGATTGCCGTGGACGAGGCCGATCAGCCGGCTCACCGACCGGTTCCCGGTGATCTGGGCGTGGCCCGCGTCGTGCCCGATGAAGGCGGTGCGCGCACACAGCGCCGCGAGGACCGGCGCGAGGGCGAGCACCCACCACGAGCCGCCGAGGAGGGCCATGCCCGTGACGACGGCGCCGAGGCAGAGGGCGTTGACCAGGATGGTGCGCACGTACCAGCCGGTGCGCCGCTCCAGCAGCCCCTGCCCCTTGATGGCGCGCAGCAGTGGCGTGAACTCGCTTCCCCCTTCGGGGGAGGCCGGCCTGGTGGCGGGTTCCGGCAGGGTTCCGACGGCCGAGGGCATGGCGGTCTCCGGTCTGTGGTGGGTGAGGTCGACGCGGCGGGCTACGCGTCGCCCGACCACTAGGAACCTATGGATCACGGGCCTTGATCGGCCATGGCGCCACCACCCGAGTACCGCCTGGGTTGACCCCACCTCAAGAGGGGGGTAAGCCCCACCCTTAAGGGTCGAGTGATTCAGATCACGACACATGGAGGCGCGTCCGGCTGATCCAGAGGTGTACCCTCGGCGCCTCCAGGGTGAGTAGTCAAGTTTGATGAATACGAGGACGTCGCCATCTCCGAGCACACCCACACCGCTCCGCCCACCCCGTCCGAGACCACCGAACTCGCGCGCTGCGGCGCCGTGTTCCACCCCGCCGACCCGGCCCGCACGTCGACCGTGTCCTTCTGGCGACCCGAAGGCGGCGAACCGCCGCTGCCGGACGCGGGCACCCGCACCGAGCTGCGCCTCGCGCTGCCCGGCGAGGACGCCGTGGAGCCGGTGAGCGTACCGGCCGTCACCCTGCCCGTGCGCGCCGCGCTGCCGGTGCTCACCCGCGCGCGTAGCACCGCGGACGCCGACCCGACGGTGACGTTCTGGGGCGCGGCCGGCTTCCTGGCGCTCCAACTCGTCGCCCGTGGCCTGCTGTTGCCGGGGGTGAGCGCCGAAGGCCACGACGCGTGGCGCGCCGGCCCACTGGGCGCCGACGACCTCGACCGGGTCAGGGAGCTGGCTGCCGCGATGCCGCCCGAGGCGCACGCCGTGCCCCTGGACGGGACCGAACCGCCGCGCCTGCACGCCCCTGAGCGGCTGCTGCGCGCGTTCCTGGACGCGGTGGCCGACGCCCTGCCGCGCTCCCCTGCCGCCGCGCACGCCGCCGGTGGACCCGCGTTCGCGGCGCGGGAGCCGCAGCGGGTGCCCGAGCTGCGCCCCTGGGCGGCGGATGTCGCGGCGGGGCTCGACGCGGGCGTGCGGATCTCGCTGCGCGTGGAGGTCCCTGGACTCGATCAGCTCGAACAGCTCGCGGACGACGAGGCCCGCGTCCCGTTCCGCGCGGTGCTTCAACTGCACAGCGTCAGCGATCCCACCCTGGTCGCGGATGCGGCACAGGTGTGGGCCGCATCCGGCGCCGCGGGGCGGGCCTTCGGCGACCGCGCCCGTATGGACGCGTTGTTGGCGCTGCGCCGCGCCACGCGCGCGTGGACTCCGCTCGCGCCGCTGCTCTCCGCAACCGTGCCGGACGCCGTGGAACTGGCCGACGAGGAGGTCACGGAGCTGCTCGGTGAGGGCGCGCGGGCGCTGTCCGCGGCCGGTGTCGAGGTGCACTGGCCCAAGGAGCTGGCCCGCAAGCTGACGGCCCGTGCCGTGATCGGCCCGGCCGAGGGCGGGGACCCTGACGGACTGTCCTCCGACGGACCGTCCTTCCTGTCCGCCGACGCCCTGCTGACGTTCGACTGGCGCTTCGCCCTCGGCGACCAGGAGTTGAGCCGCGCGGAGCTGGACGTGCTCGCCGAGGCGAACCGTCCCGTCGTACGGCTGCGGGACCAGTGGGTGCTGATCGACCCCGTGGAGGCCCGCCGCGCGCGCTCCCACCAGGACCGCAAGGTCACCCCTGTCGACGCGCTGAGCGCCGTCCTCACGGGCTCGACGGAGGTCGAGGGCCGCCGGGTCGACGTGCGGCCGACGGGCTGGCTCACGGCCCTGCGGGACCGCCTCGCCGACCCCGAGGGCATGACGCCGGTCGGCCAACCGGCCGCGCTCGAAGCCGACTTGCGCGACTACCAGCTGCGCGGGCTCAACTGGCTCGCCCACATGACATCGCTGGGCCTCGGCGCCTGCCTCGCCGACGACATGGGCCTGGGCAAGACGATCACACTGATCGCGCTGCACCTGCACCGCCAGAGTTCCCCGGAGAGCGCGGGACCCACGCTCGTGGTCTGCCCGACGTCCCTGATGGGCAACTGGCAGCGCGAGATCGAGAAGTTCGCGCCCGGCACCCCCGTACGCCGCTTCCACGGCGGGCGGCGCTCCCTGGAGAACCTCGCCGACGGCGAGTTCGTGCTCACCACCTACGGCACGATGCGCCTCGACGCCGCCCAACTCGGCACCGCGGCCTGGGGAATGCTCGTCGCCGACGAGGCCCAGCACGTGAAGAACCCCTACTCGGCGACGGCCAAGGAGCTGCGCACCATCGGCGCACGCGCGCGCGTGGCGCTCACCGGCACCCCGGTCGAGAACAACCTCTCCGAGCTGTGGGCCCTGCTCGACTGGACGACGCCCGGCCTCCTGGGCCGCCTCGGCGCCTTCCGCACGCGCTACGCCCAGGCGATCGAGGGCGGCAAGGACCCGGCGGCCGCGGAGCGTCTGGCCAAGCTCGTCGGGCCCTTCTTGTTGCGTCGGCGCAAGTCGGACCCCGGCATCGCGCCGGAACTGCCGCCCAAGACCGAGACGGATCGCGCGGTGTCCCTCACCGCCGAACAGGCGGGCCTCTACGAGGCCGTGGTGCGGGAGACGCTCGCGGAGATCTCCGGGGCGGCCGGATTCGAGCGGCGCGGTCTGATCGTCAAGCTCCTCACCGGTCTCAAGCAGATCTGCAACCACCCGGCGCAGTACCTCAAGGAGGACAGGCCGCGCATCACCGGCCGCTCCGGAAAGCTGGAACTCCTCGACGAGCTCCTGGACACGATCCTGTCCGAGGACGCCGGTGTGCTCGTCTTCACGCAGTACGTGCAGATGGCCCGCCTCGTGGAACGGCATCTGGCGGCGCGTGGCGTCCCGGTGATGTTCCTCCACGGAGGCACCCCGGTCGCGGAGCGCGAGGCGATGGTGGAGCGCTTCCAGCGGGGCGAAGTACCCGTCTTCCTGCTCTCGTTGAAGGCCGCGGGCACGGGACTCAACCTCACGCGCGCGGAGCACGTCGTGCACTACGACCGCTGGTGGAACCCGGCCGTGGAGGCGCAGGCCACCGACCGCGCGTACCGCATCGGGCAGACCAGGCCGGTGCAGGTGCACCGGCTGATCGCCGAGGGCACGATCGAGGACCGCATCGCGGAGATGCTCCTGCGTAAGCAGGAGTTGGCGGACGCGGTGCTCGGCTCCGGTGAGGCGGCGCTGACCGAACTCACCGACGCGGAACTGGCGGATCTGGTCGAGTTGCGAGGGGGCACCCGATGAGCCACAGCGAAGACGACATGCGCACGTTCGCGGCGCTGCCGCCCGCGCAGGGGCGGGCCTTTGCCCGGACCTGGTGGGGACAGGCCTGGTTGAAGGCTCTGGAGGACACCGCGCTCGACACCGCGCAGCTGAAGGCGGGGCGCCGACTCGCGCGCGCGGGAGCGGTGGGCGCGGTGTCGGTCCTGCCGGGGCGCATCACCGCGGTGGTGGAGGACCGCGGCGGCGCCACCCACCGCTCAGACGTGCTGCTGCAGTGCCTGAACGAGGACGAGTGGGACGCCTTCCTGACGATGGCGGCCGAGCGGGCCGGGCACATCGCGGCGCTCCTGGACCGCGACATGCCGCCGCATCTGGTGGAGGACGCGTCGGCCTCAGGTGTGGAACTCCTGCCGGGGATCGGCGACTTGGAGCCGCGCTGCGACTGCGACGCCTGGGACCACTGCGCGCACACGGCGGCGCTGAGCTATCAGCTCGCCCGCCTGCTGGACCAGGATCCGTTCGTGCTGCTCCTGTTGCGCGGGCGCGGCGAGCGCGCGCTGCTCGACGAGCTTCAGGTGCGCAGCACCGCGCGCACCGAACCGCAAGCGCCGCGCGAGGGCCGAGAGGCCGAGGCCGAGGGCGTGGACGCGGCCGAGGCGTACGCGTCGGCGATCGTGCTGCCGCCGCTGCCGGGTCCGCCGCCGCTGCCCGAAGAACCGGGCCTGCCGCCGTCGCTCGACACGGAGACGCCGCCGCCCGCGGGCACGGACGTCGCCGCGCTCGGCTTCCTCGGCGCGCGGGCGGCGGCCGAGGCGCACAGGCTGCTGACGGAGGCGTTGTCCCCCGGGCACGAACAGCGCCCTGCCCCGCCGGAGTTGACCGTGCCGCAGGACGCCGTACGTCTGGCCGCCGCGTCGCCCGAACAGCACATCCGGGCACGGCTCGCCGAGGTCGACGGCCGCGGCCGGGAGGGCCTGACGCTCGCCGTGCACGCCTGGGAGTACGGGGGCGCCGCCGCGCTCGACGTACTGGACGAGGAGTGGGCCCCGGACGGGGAAGTCCTGGCACGCGCGCGTGCCGCGCTCGACGCGGCCTGGGACGACGACGAGCGCCCCGTGCTCAAGGCCGCTCGCGGCCGCTGGAGCACCGCCGACGGGCAGGCCCAGTTGCGGCTCGGCCGGGACGGGCGCTGGTGGCCGTACCGCAAGCAGCGCGGCCGCTGGGCCCCGGCCGGTCCCGCGGCGTCCGACCCCGCCTCGGCGCTAGGGCCCTTCTGACGGATCGGGCTGGATACGGACGGCGTTCACGGGCCGGTGCCGACAAGCGGGGCCTGGTGCGTGCAGCTGCAAGGCAGAGGAGGGCGTCAACGCGGAGCGTTGGCAACCGACGACAACGCCGAGGGGGTCCCCCCTGCCAGCAAGATCCGTCAGAAGGGCCCTAGCTGGCGCGCTCGGCTCCGCCGACGAGGACGGGTAGGGACCCGCTAGCGGATCGGCATGCCCGAGAGGGTGCGGGCGATGACCAGGCGCTGGATCTCACTCGTACCCTCGAAGATCGTGTAGATCGCGGCGTCGCGGTGCATGCGCTCCACGGGGTACTCGCGCGTGAAGCCATTGCCGCCGAGGATCTGGACCGCCTGGGCGCTGACCTTCTTGGCGGTCTCGCTCGCGAACAGCTTGGACATGGAGCCTTCGGCGTTCTCGAACTTCTTGCCCGTGGACGCCATCCAGGAGGCACGCCACACCAGGAGGCGCGCGGCGTCGATCTGGGTGCGCATGTCGGCGAGCTGGAAGGCCACGCCCTGGTTGTCGATGATCGGGCGGCCGAACTGCTCGCGCGTCTTCGCGTACTCCAGGGCCTCCTCGTAGGCGGCGCGGGCCGTGCCGACCGCCATGGCGCCGACGGCGGGACGCGAGGCCTCGAAGGTGGCCATCGCGGCGTTCTTCACGCGCTCGCCGCCCTTCTTGGCCTTCTCGCGGGAGCGGGCGAGGCGCTCGTCGAGCTTGTCCTTGCCGCCGAGCAGGCAGGAGCCGGGCACCCGGACGTTCTCCAGGACGACCTCGGCGGTGTGCGAGGCGCGGATGCCGTGCTTCTTGAACTTCTGGCCCTGGGACAGGCCGGGGGTGTTCGGCGGCACGATGAAGGAGGCGTGCCCCTTGGAGCCGAGCTCCGCGTCCACGGAAGCGACCACTACGTGGACGTTGGCGATGCCGCCGTTCGTCGCCCACGTCTTGGTGCCGTTGAGGACCCACTCGTCCTTGGCCTCGTCGTAGACGGCACGCGTGCGCATGGCGGCGACGTCGGATCCCGCGTCGGGCTCGGACGAGCAGAAGGCGGCCACCTTCACGTCGTTCACGTCGCCGTACATCTGCGGGATCCAGGTGCCGATCTGCTCCTCGGTGCCGTTGGCGAGGACGCCCACCGCGGCGAGGCCCGTGCCGACGATGGACAGGCCGATGCCCGCGTCGCCCCAGAACAGCTCCTCCATGGCCATCGGGATGCCGAGGCCCGAAGGGTCGAAGAACTGCTGCGCGTAGAAGTCCAGGGAGTAGATTCCGAGCTTGGCCGCTTCCTGGATGACCGGCCAAGGGGTCTCCTCGCGCTCGTCCCATTCGGCGGCCGCGGGGCGGATCACGTCGGCGGCGAAGCCGTGCAGCCAGTCACGCACTTCCTTCTGCTCGTCGTTGAGATCCATGGTGAACTCGGCCATAACCCCTCCAGGGCGCACGCAATACTGTGTTACTTAAGGTAACCCGAGTCTGTTACTGACGAGTAGCACCTGTCAACCTCCGAGTACGCGTTCGATACCGGATGGCCGTCGGGTGTTACCTTTCGCGAGCATCAGGCAATCGCAGGGGGCGGGGAGTGCTCATGGAGACCACACAGCGGACCGATCAGCGCGCGGACCAGCAGTCCGCCGCCGAGCGTCGGCGGCGCGAGCTGCTGGAGGCCGCGGACCGCGTGGTGCTCCGGGACGGCCCCGGCGCCTCGATGAACGCGATCGCGGCGGAGGCCGGGATCACCAAGCCGATCCTGTACCGGCACTTCGGCGACAAGGGCGGCCTCTACGCCGCGCTCGCCATTCGCCACACGGACGCGCTGCTCGCCTCGCTGCGGGCCGCGCTGGACGCGCCCGCGGAGCGGCGTGAGCGCGTCGAGGCGACGCTCGACACCTACCTCGCCGCGATCGAGGCCCGCCCCCAGGTCTACCGCTTCCTGATGCATCCGTCGGAGGGCTCCCCCGCCGAATCAGGGTTCGACGTCGGACAGCACTCGGCGCCTGTGCTGCGCCGCATGGGCGAGGAGCTGGCCGAGGTCATCGAGGAGCGCGTGGACCTCGGCCCCGGCAGCCAGCAGCTCGCGCGCGTGTGGGGACACGGGATCGTCGGCATGATGCACGCCGCGGGCGACTGGTGGCTCGGTGACCGTCCGTGCGAGCGCGCCGAGTTGGTGCGCGGCCTCGCCGACCTGCTGTGGGGGCGGCTCGCCGCGGCGGGCGACAAGGTGGGCGGCCCCGGCTTCTGACGCCTCAGGATGGCACGGAACCCGACGCCCACGACGCCTTCGCCGCCTGGCGCAGCACCTTCCTGCGCCGCCACCCGGTGACCCGCTCCGTGTACGTACGCCCCTCCAGGTGGTCGCACTCGTGCTGGAGGCAACGGGCGAACCAGCCCGTGCCGTGGATCACCACAGGTGCGCCGTCGACGTCGAACCCCTCCACGCGCGCGTGGTCGAAGCGGGGCGTGCCCGCCTCCAGGCCGGGGAGCGACAGGCAGCCCTCGGGGCCGCGGATCACCTCACCGTCGGCCTCGACCAGGCGCGGGTTGACGACGTGGCCGACGTGGCGCACATCGTCGTCATCCTCACAGTCGAAGACGAAGACCCGCATTCCCTCGCCGACCTGGTTCGCGGCGAGACCCACACCTTGCGCCGCGTACATCGTGGCGAACATGTCCTCGACCAGGCGCGCGAGAGCCGGGCCGAAGTCCGTGACCTGCGCGCAGGATTGGTGCAGCACGGTTTCACCGAGCAGGGTCAGGGGTCGTACGCGCCCTGAGGCGCCCGGGATCGAGCCGTGTCGCATGCCGGTAAGGGTACGGTCCTGTGCGCACCACGAAGCGCTGGTGGTGCCGCTGTTCGGGCTTGTCAGAGGATCTCGATAGGCTGAGCCCATTAACGATGCCGGGGGCAGGCGCGGCGCCGTACGCAAGGAGGACCCAGGAAGATGGCAGGCAACTCGGAGCCGATGACTCCGCGCGCCAAGCTGGCCGTGACGGCCGGCCGGGCCGCGGCCGCGGTGTCGCGGGCGGCGGGCCGCGGCAGCGGATCAGTGATCGGTGGCAAGGTCGCGCTGCGGCTCGACCCCGAGCTGCTCGCGCGGGTCGCCCAGCACCTGGACGTGGTGCTCGTCTCGGCCACGAACGGCAAGACGACGACCACCAGACTGCTCGCGGAGGCCCTGCGCGCCAGCGGCCCCGTCGTCTCGAACGCGCTGGGGGCAAACATGCCCGCGGGCATCACCTCCGCGCTGGCCGGCGGCGGCGAGGCCAAGTACGGCGTGATCGAGGTCGACGAGAAGTACCTGGCCGGTGTCGCCCGCGACACCGAACCGAAGGCGATCGCGCTGCTCAACCTCTCGCGCGACCAGCTGGACCGCGCCGGTGAGACCCGCATGCTCGCCGAGAAGTGGCGCGAGGGCCTGTCCGGTTCGAAGGCCGTCGTGATCGCGAACGCGGACGACCCGCTGATCGTCTGGGCCGCCTCCTCCTCGCCGAACGTGGTGTGGGTCGCCGCGGGTCAGGAATGGAAGGACGACGCCTGGTCCTGCCCGGCGTGCGGCGGCGTGATGCAGCGCCCCGGTGACGACTGGTTCTGCGGCGAATGCGGCTTCCGCCGCCCGATCGCGAGCTGGGCGCTCCAGGGCGACCACGTCATCGACCCGCACGGCTCCGCCTGGCCGATCAACCTCCAGCTGCCGGGCCGCGCCAACAAGGCGAACGCGGCGACGTCCGCGGCCGTGGCCGCCTGCTTCGGGGTGCCCCCGCAGGTCGCCCTGGAGCGCATGTACCAGGTGCAGGCGGTGGCGGGGCGCTACGACGTCGTGCAGTTCCAGGAGCGCGAGCTGCGGCTGCTGCTCGCCAAGAACCCGGCGGGCTGGCTCGAAACGTTCACTCTGATCGACCCGCCGCCGACGCCGGTGATCCTCTCGGTGAACGCGCGGGGGGCCGACGGCACCGACACCTCCTGGCTGTGGGACGTCGACTACACGCGCCTGGCCGGGCACCCGATCTGCGTGATCGGCGACCGCCGGCTCGACCTCGCGGTCCGCCTCGAGGTCGCCGGCCTGGACTTCCGGGTCTGCGACTCGCTCGACGAGGCGGTGCAGATGTCGCCCCAGGGGCGGATCGAGCTGATCGCCAACTACACCGCGTTCCAGGACGTCCGCCGCCGTGTGGGCAACTGAGCCCGCCGCCACGAGGACCAGCGAAGGATCATGAGCATGAGTGACAACAGCCTGCGTCTCGTGTGGGTCTACCCCGACCTCCTGAGCACCTACGGCGACCAGGGCAACGCCCTGGTGGTGGAGCGCCGCGCCCAGCAGCGCCGCCTCCAGGTCGAGCGCTACGACGTGCGCAGCGACCAGGCGGTGCCGACCTCCGGCGACATCTACCTCATCGGCGGCGGCGAGGACCGTCCGCAGCGCCTCGCCGCGGAGCGGCTGCGCCGCGACGGCGGACTGCAGCGCGCGGTGGCCAACGGCGCGATCGTCTTCTCCGTGTGCGCCGGCTACCAGATCCTCGGCCACGAGTTCGTGAACGACCTCGGTGAGCGCGAGCCCGGTCTCGGCCTGCTCGACGTCGTCTCGACGCGCGGCGAGGGCGAGCGCTGTGTCGGTGACGTACTGGGTGACATCGACCCGGAGTTGGGCCTCCCGGAGCTGACCGGCTTCGAGAACCACCAGGGCGTCACGCACCTCGGCCCCACGGCGCGAGCCTTCGCCCGCACCCGGATCGGCAAGGGCAACGGCACGGGGGACGGCACCGAAGGCGCCTTCAACGACACCGTTTTCGGCACGTACATGCACGGGCCCGTGCTCGCGCGCAATCCGCAGATCGCCGACCTGCTGATCAAGCTGGCGCTGGACGTGAACGCGCTGCCGCCGGTGAACGACCACTGGTACGAGGAGCTCCGCGGCGAGCGCATCGCGGCGGCCACGACGCAGCCCGCCTGACCTCTCGAAAGGGCCCCGCAAAGGGCCCTTTAGGGCACCCTCGCGCCCATGTGAGCAGGCCGGTCCACCAGTCGGACGCCCCGTGCGGACGGCCCCCCGGACGCCGATAAGGTACGGGGGTCCAGCCGGACGGCGTGGTCCGGCCATCGGCCCACGTTGCAAAGGTAATCCGGGCTTATGCGTATTGGTGTCCTCACCTCCGGGGGCGACTGCCCCGGCCTGAACGCCGTGATCCGCTCGGTCGTGCACCGTGCCGTCGTCGATCACGGCGACGAGGTCATCGGCTTCCACGACGGGTGGAAGGGCCTGCTCGAGTGCGACTATCGCAAGCTGGACCTCGACGCGGTGGGCGGCATCCTCGCCCGCGGCGGCACCATCCTCGGCTCCTCCCGCGTACAGCCCGCGCATCTGCGCGACGGCGTCGAGCGGGCCAGGGGTCACGTCGCGGACCTGGGCCTGGACGCGATCATCCCGATCGGCGGCGAGGGCACCCTGAAGGCGGCCCGCCTCCTCTCGGACAGCGGCCTCCCGATCGTCGGCGTACCGAAGACGATCGACAACGACATCGCCGTCACCGACGTGACCTTCGGCTTCGACACGGCCGTCGGCGTCGCCACCGAGGCACTCGACCGCCTCAAGACCACCGCCGAATCGCACCAGCGCGTGCTGATCGTCGAGGTCATGGGCCGGCACACCGGCTGGATCGCGCTGCACTCCGGCATGGCCGCGGGCGCGCACGCCGTCGTCGTGCCGGAGCGGCCCTTCGACATCGACGAGCTGACCAAGAAGGTCGGCGAGCGGTTCGAGGCCGGCAAGAAGTTCGCCATCGTCGTCGTCGCCGAGGGCGCCAAGCCCCGGGTCGGGTCGATGGAGTACGACGAGGGCGGCAAGGACGTCTACGGCCACGAGCGGTTCGCGGGGATCGCGCGGCAGCTCTCCATCGAGCTGGAGGAGCGCCTCGGCAAGGAGGCGCGCCCCGTGATCCTCGGCCATGTGCAGCGCGGCGGCACCCCCACCGCGTACGACCGCGTGCTCGCGACGCGGTTCGGCTGGCATGCCGTGGAGGCCGTGCACCGCGGCGAGTTCGGCAAGATGACCGCGCTGCGTGGTACCGACATCGTGATGGTGCCGCTGGCCGAGGCCGTGGAGACGCTGAAGACGGTGCCGGACGAGCGGTACGCCGAAGCCGAGTGCGTGCTCTGATCCACACCCACCCCGAACCGCACAGAACTGCCCCCGGCCGAAGTACCGGCCGGGGGCAGTTCTAGTCTGGGTGCGCACAATCCGTACGAAACGAGCAACAGGAGCCGGCGGATGGATCACAGCGGGCACGGCATGAACATGGATCTGCCGCCGTTCACGCTGGGGCGTGGCCTTGAATGGTCGGCCGACCCCTTCTTCCTCGTCGGGTGCCTGCTGGCGCTCGCCCTGTACGGGTGGGGTGTGGTGCGCCTGATGCGGCGCGGCGACGCGTGGCCGGTGTCCCGGACGATCGCGTACGTCGCGGGCGTGCTCACCATCGGTCTGGTGATGTGCACGAAGCTCAACGACTACGGCATGGTCATGTTCAGCGTGCACATGGTGCAGCACATGGTCATCAGCATGCTGTCGCCGATCCTGCTCCTGATGGGCGCCCCGATCACGCTCGCGCTGCGGGCGCTGCCGGTGTCCGCGAAGCGCGGGAGCAAGGGGCCGCGCGAGCTGCTCCTCGCCCTGCTGCACAGCCGCTACATGCGGATCATCACGCACGCGGCCTTCACGATCCCGCTGTTCATCGCGAGCCTGTACGCGCTCTACTTCACGCCGCTGTTCGACTTCCTCATGGGGTCCAAGGTCGGCCACCTCGGGATGATGGTGCACTTCCTCGCCGTCGGCCTGGTGTTCTTCTGGCCGATCATGGGCGTGGACCCGGGGCCGAACCGGCCCGGCTATGTGATGCGGATGCTGGAGCTGTTCGCGGGCATGCCGTTCCATGCCTTCTTCGGGATCGCGCTGATGATGGCGTCGACGACGATGGTCGGCACGTTCGAGAACCCGCCGGCCTCGCTGGGCATCGATCCGCTCGCCGACCAGACGGCCGCGGGCGGCATCGCCTGGGCGTTCAGCGAGGTGCCCTCGGTCCTGGTGCTGCTGGCCCTGCTCTTCCAGTGGAAGAAGTCGGACGACCGGCAGGCGCGCCGCAAGGACCGGGCCGCGGACCGGGACGGCGACAAGGAGCTGGCGGCGTACAACGCCTACCTGGCCTCGCTCAACGCGCGTGGACAGTAGCGCCATCCCGCGCGTGGCAGTAGCGCCACTACCCCGTTACGGGTGAATATGGCCTCCTGGTCGCGGTTCGGACTTTGTCCGGCTGCTGGGAGGAGGGTGTGTGATGCCCGGTTCCACGAAAACGATGGGTGCGTTCACCGTGGGCGGCCTGGTGGCCGTGACCGCCTACACGGTGGCGCTCGGTAGCAACGGGTGGCTGTGGTTCGGCTGGGTGGTGCTCGGCCTGCTCACGGTGGCGATGGTGGCCTCCCGCAGCAGCTGACGGCCGGCGCCCGCGAGGTCAGAAGCGGAAGACGTGGCCCGTCGACGCGTCCATCGCGCAGGCGTTGCCGAAGGTCTTGCGCCAGTCGACGGGCTCGCCGCGGTACGTGCCGGTGGCCAACACCGTGACCGGCGCGTACTCCTGCGTGCAGATCCGCTGCTCGACCAGCAGCGCGTCCAGGTCGCCGTCCGCCGCGTCGAGGGCCTCGCAGGCCTCGGCGGCGTACGGGTGGTGGCCCGAGGGGTGGGGCGTGCAGTTCAGGCGGACGCCGTGGACCCAGGTGTCCTCGGCGCCGGAGACCGTCAGGAACAGGTGGCTCGGCTGCTCGGGCCGGTCGGTCGCGGCGTGGGCGGCCGGGGCGGCCGCGGCCAGGGCCAGGAACGCGGCTGCGGCTACGTGGACGGAACGCATTCGGAATACCTCCGGTGCTGGGACGTCGGGGTGGGACGTCAGGGTGGGAACAGAGCACCCGCCGGGGCCGCCGCCGCCAAGCGGACGCGCCGTTCGGGCCCCGGACAGGGCCCGAACGGGCTCTCGCGTCGGCGCTGCCGATTGGTTACTGTGCGCGAACACACGGCGGTACAAGCGGCAGTACAAGCGGCCCTAGTGGTCCAAGTGGTCCAAGTGGTTCGTGGGGGAAGGCGATCGGGATGTTCTACCGGCTGCTCAAGTACGTGATCCTCGGGCCGCTGCTGCGGCTGGTCTTCCGGCCCCGGATCGAGGGCCTGGAGCACATTCCGGAATCCGGCGCCGCGATCGTCGCGGGCAATCATCTGTCGTTCGCCGATCACTTCCTGATGCCCGCGATCATCAAGAGGCGGATCACGTTCCTGGCGAAGGCCGAGTACTTCACCGGGCCAGGCCTCAAGGGCCGGTTCACCGCCGCGTTCTTCCGCAGCGCGGGCCAGATCCCGGTCGACCGCTCGGGCAAGGAGGCCGGGAAGGCGGCGATCCGCGAGGGCCTCGGGGTGCTGCGCCGTGAGGAGCTGCTCGGTATCTATCCGGAGGGCACGCGCTCGCACGACGGGCGCCTGTACAAGGGCAAGGTCGGTGTCGCCGCGATGGCGCTCAAGGCGCGGGCGCCGGTGGTCCCGTGCGCGATGATCGGCACGTTCGAGGCGCAGCCGCCCGGCCAGAAGATCCCGAAGATGCACCGGGTGACGATCCGGTTCGGCAAGCCGCTCGACTTCTCGCGCTACGTCGGGATGGACGGCGAGAAGGCGATCCTGCGCGCGGTCACCGACGAGATCATGTACGCGATCCTGGAGCTGTCCGGACAGGAGTACGTCGACAAGTACGCGGCCCTCGTGAAGGCGGAGGCCGAGGAGGAGAAGGCCCGGAAGTTCCCGCGGCTGCCGCTGAGCTGACCTCCCCGGGTTCCGCTCTCTGCGCTGAGCAGATTCCGGGGTCCGGGCGGGCCCCGCCGACGTACGGTCCGGTCATGAAGACGGCATTGGTGATCGGTGCGGCGGGGCAGATCGGGCGGCCTACTGTGCGGGCGCTCGCGCAGGACGGCTGGGAGGTGACGGCGGCCTCGCGCGGTGGCGGGCGGGACGCGGGATGGCCGGCCGAGGTGCGGGCGGTGCGGCTCGACCGGGAGGACGCGGACTCCGTGGCGGCGCTCGTCGGGGACGGGGTCGACCTCGTCGTGGACCTGGTCGCCTTCACGGCGGCCCACGGACAGCAGCTCGCGGGGCTCGCCGGCCGGATCGGTTCGGCGGTCGTGGCGTCCAGCGCGGCGGTGTACGAGGACGAGCGGGGGCGCGGCTTCCACACGCAGGGGGAGCCGGACGGCTGGCCGCACTATCCCGTGCCGATCCCGGAGACCTTGCGGACGGCGGCGCCCGGGGATGGATCAAGGGCGAGCAAGGTGCGGATCGAGCAGGATCTGCTGGCGCTCGGTGACCGGCTGCCGACGACCGTGCTGCGGCCGTCCGCCGTGTACGGCCCGTACTGCCGCACTCCCCGGGAGCTCTACTTCGTCAAGCGGAACCTCGACGGTCGCCGCACCCGCGTTCTCGCGTACAACGGCGAGAGCCGCTTCCATCCGGCGAGCGTACGGAACGTGGCGGAGCTGGTGCGGCTCTCGGCGGCGCGGCCCGGGTCCCGGGTACTGAACGCGGCGGACCCCGGCCATCCCTCGGTCGCCGGGATCGGCGCGATGATCGACGAGCTGATGGGCGTGGCGACCAGGACGGTGCTGGTCGACGGTCCTCCCCCGGCGCCGAACGTCGGCGACAGCCCCTGGTCGGTGCCGCGGCCCCTGATCCTCGACATGTCGGCCGCCGAGCGGGAGCTCGGGTACAAGCCGGTGACGACGTACGCCGACGCGCTCCCGGAGACGGTCGAGTGGCTGACCGCGCGGCTGCGGGAGCAGGACTGGGAGAGCGGATTCCCGAAGATGGTCGCGTCGTACACGACCGGACTCTTCGACTACGCGGCCGAGGACGCCTGGCTGGCGTCCCGGGCCGCGTAGACCTCCGCGTAGACCTAGGGAATCGTTACGGCTTGGGTGTGGCGTGCGGCGCGCACGTCACGTCCTTGCCGTCGGTCCTGCCGGAGAGCAGGTACGTGTCGACCCGGTCGTTGACGCAGGGGTTGGTCAGACCGGTGACACCGTGCGAGCCCGCGTCCTTCTCGGTGATCAGGCGGGAGCCCTTGAACCGCTTGTGCAGCTCGACGGCGCCCTCGTACGGGGTGGCGGCGTCACGCGTGGACTGCACGATGAGGACCGGCGGGAGGCCCTTGCCGGTCTTCACGTCCAGCGGCGTCTGCTGCTTGGTCTTCCAGGTGGCGCAGGGCAGGTTCATCCACGCGTTGGACCACGTCATGAACGGGTACTTCTTGTGGAGCTCGGTGTTGTCCTTGTCCCACTTGGACCAGCTGGTGGGCCACTTGGCGTCGGCGCACTCGACGGCCGTGTAGACGGCGTTGCCGTTCTCCGCGGAGGCGTTGCCCGCGGTGTCCGACATGTCGGGGGCGGCGGCGTCGACCAGGGCCTGGGTGTCACCGGCGACGTACTTGCTCCACGTCTGGGCGACCGGCACCCATGAGGAGTCGTAGTACGGCGCGCTCTGGAAGAAGGCGATCAGCTCGGCCGGGCCGAGGACCCCGCCGATCGGGCTCTTCTTCGCGGCGGCGCGCAGGGTCTCCCACTGCTGCTGGACCTTGGCGCGGGTGTCACCGAGGTGGAAGGTGGCGTCGTTCTTGGCGACCCAGTCCTGCCAGTCCTTCCAGCGGCCCTCGAAGGCGATGTCCTGGTTCAGGTTCGCCTGGTACCAGATGTTGCTCTTCGCCGGGTTGACGACGCTGTCGACGATCATGCGGCGGACGTGGCCCGGGAAGAGCGTGCCGTAGACGGCGCCCAGGTAGGTGCCGTAGGAGACGCCGAGGTAGTTGAGCTTCTTGTCGCCGAGGGCGGCACGGATGACGTCGAGGTCGCGCGCGGTGTTCGGCGTCGTCATGTGCGGCAGCATCTCGCCGCTCTTGTCGTAGCAGCCGTCCGCGTACTCCTTGGCCAGCTTGCGCTGGGCCAGCTTGTCCGCCTCGCTGTCGGGCACCGGGTCGGCCTTGGGCGCCTTGACGTACTCCTGCGGGTCGACGCAGGAGATCGGCGCGGAGTGGCCGACGCCGCGCGGGTCGAAGCCGACGAAGTCGTAGGCCTTCGCCATCTTCGCGTAGATCGGGTTCTTGGTGGTCACGCGCGTCGGGAAGCGCATGCCGGAGCCGCCGGGGCCACCCGGGTTGTAGACGAGGGAGCCCTGGCGCTCGCCCTTGGTGCCGGTGTTGCCGATGCGGTCGACGGCGAGCTTGATCTGCTTGCCGTGCGGCTTCGTGTAGTCGAGCGGCACGCTGACCCAGCCGCACTGGATGGGCTTGGCGAGGCCCCAGTCCGCGGGGCAGTCCTTCCAGTCGACGCCGGCCTTCGCGGCCTTGGCGGCGGCGAGGGCCGCGCCGCGCGCCTGGCGGTCGGCGGTGCTGCTGCCGGACTTGGGCGCGTCGGCCTGGGCGCTGGGTGCGGCGACCGCGCCCGCTATGAGCGCCGCCGCTGCGAACGCGCTCGCGGAGCCGATCACCGCCTTCCGGCTGCCGCGCGCTGTCTGTCTGGTCCGTCTCAAGTGAGGCCTCCCGCACATCGATTCGATCCGTACGTCGATCGTGTTGCTGATCGGTACGCGGATCCTGACGCGTGCGGTGCCTCCGGCGACAGAGACATCGGGTGTTCTTTACCAATCCGATAAACGGTATAACTCGCCCGGTGAGCGGTTCAGGCCAGTCGGTCCAGCGCCTCGTCGAGCGTCCGGCGCAGCCGCAGGGCGTCCGGCGCGACCGCCGTGACCAGCACGGCGGGGCCCGCGAGGGGGGTGAGCGCGGCCGTTCCGGCATCGTCGAGAAGGGCGGCGGACGGCCTGTCCGTCTCGAACTCCGGGCGTACGACGACCAGTTGACCGAGGGCCCGGTGGCCGGCGAGGACGGCGGGACCGTCCCAGCCGCCCGGCGCGCCCGGACCGCAGGCCAGTTCCTGGTCGAGCAGCGGACGCCCGGCCCGGTACACGCTGAGCCGGCTGGTGAGCCGGCCCGGCTCCTCCGCCACGCGCCCGAGCACCTGCTCCTCGCGGAGCACCAGCCGTGCGCCCGGCGCCAGTTCGGCGCGCGTGTTCACCCGCAGATCGCTCCCGCCCGCCGAGATCAGCTGCTCGGGCAGCCAGTCGAGGCGGGCCCCGTCGGCGACGTCGAGGCGTACGTCGTAGTGGGCCTCGTCCTTGGCCTGTCCCGGCAGGGCGATGGTCGCGGCGATGGAGCCCACGTGCAGATGGGCGCCCTCGTCGGCGCGCGCCTCCACGGTGAGGTGGTCGCCGCCGAGCGGGCCGCTCATGGCACCGACGAGCATGACGCGGGCCTCGCCGGCGCTCGCGCCGCGCGTGCGGCGCAGCGCGAACGAGCCCTCGCCCTCCAGGACGGGCAGCGCGGTCCCGCCCCGCCCGTCGCCGCGCGCGGCGATCCGGGCGGTGGACCTGACCCCCGCGCTCACGCGGTCCACGCGGCGAGCCGCTCCCGCGCCCAGGCCGCGACGTCCCCGACGCCGACCTCGGAGCGCAGGGACTGCAGCACGACGGGGAGTTCGGCCCGCGCCTCCTTGGCGTCGGCCTCCATCCGCGCCAGGTCGGAGCCGACGTACGGGGCGAGGTCGGTCTTGTTGATGACGAGCAGGTCGGCGGTGGTGACGCCGGGGCCGCCCTTGCGCGGGATGTCGTCGCCGCCCGCGACGTCGATCACGAAGATCTGCGCGTCGATGAGCCCCTTGGAGAAGGTGGCGGTGAGGTTGTCGCCGCCGGACTCGATGAGGATCAGGTCGAGCGGGCCGACCTCGTCCTCCAGGTCCTCGACGGCCTCCAGGTTCGCGGAGATGTCGTCGCGGATCGCGGTGTGCGGGCAGGCGCCCGTCTCCACGGCGGTGATCCGCTCGGGCGGCAGCACGGCCTCGCGCAGCAGGAAGGCGGCGTCCTCGCGCGTGTAGATGTCGTTCGTGACGACGGCGAGCGAGAGCTCCTCGCGCAGCGCGCGGCAGAGCGCGGCGACGGTGGCGGTCTTGCCCGAACCGACGGGCCCACCGAGCCCGATCCGCAGCGCCCGCCGGGTGCCGTCGGGCCGACGGGCGTCGGCGGAAACGGCGGAGGCTTCGTCGTGGTGGTGTCCGAGGTGCATAAAGATCACAACTCCAAAGAGAGAATTCGCCGCGACGACTGGCGTCACCACCAGCCGTGGTCGACTGGCGCTACCACCAGCCGAAGTCCGACTGGCGTCACCACCAGCCCGTCCGGCGATTGAGGACAAGGGGGTCCGGGGGCGAAGCCCCCGGGGTGCGGCGGGCCAACCCCACCTAGGACGCGAACAACCGCACGGGCCAAGCCGCATGCGCCTCCGCGCCGATCTCCAGCAGCGGCGCCGACCCGGCGGGCAGCGCATCGACACCGAGCTCGACCGCCCGCCCGGCCGCCTCCACCGCATCGGCCACCACCCGGTCGACCTCCGGCGCGAGCCGCGCGAGAACCCCGGTCGCGTCGAACGGGTCGAGGCTCAGCAACCGCACCACGGCGGTCGCGGCCCCACCCACCCCTTCGTACGCGGAGCAGTACGCGGCGTCCTCCGCCCCGAGCCCGGCGGCCCGCGCGGCGAGCCCGAGCACGACGGGCTGGTGCGCACCCTTGGGGAACTGCCGCGCCAGGGCATCGAGTTCGGGATGCGGCCAGGTGGCGCGGGCGGCCCGCATCATCTGCCGCCCGAGCTTGCGCGCGACGACCCGCAGCGCCACTGACGGCGCCCGCGCGTCGGCGGCCTCGTCGAGCACGGCGGGGTCGATGCCGAGCGCGGCCGCCGCGGCGAGGGCGGCGGTCACGGCGCCGCTGGTGTGCAGGCGGCCCCGGCAGAACGTCTCCAGGGTCGCCGCGTCGGTGATGCGTCCCGCCTTGACGGCGGCCTCCGCCCCGCCGGAGTGGGCATGCCCTCCGGCGGGGAAGCGGCCGTCGGCCAGGACGAGCAGCGCGGCGCGCGTCATGACGTACGCACCGAACGCGTGTGAACCCGCATCAGAACAGGAAGTACCGCTGCGCGAGCGGCAGTTCGGCGGCGGGGGCGGGCTCGACGAGTTCGCCGTCGATGGTCACGGCGAACGAGTCGGCGGCGACCTCGACGCGCGGCAGGGCGTCGTTGTTGACCATGTCCGCCTTGCCGCGACCGCGGGTGGAGTGGATCGGCACGAACGACCGCCCGAGCCCGAGCCGCTCCGGCAGTCCGTCCTCGATGGCCCACTCGCTGGTGAAGTTGACCGAGTTGGCCTGGGGCGCCTTGCCGTACGCGCCGTACATCGGGCGCGGCAGGACCGGCTGCGGTGTGGGGATGGACCCGTTGGCGTCGCCCATCTGCGCGTACGCGATCTGTCCGCCCTTGACGACGAGCTGCGGCTTCACGCCGAAGAACTTCGGGTCCCAGAGCACCAGGTCGGCGAGCTTGCCGGGCTCCACGGAGCCGACCTCGTGGTCGATGCCCTGCGAAACGGCCGCGTTGATCGTGTACTTGGCGACGTAGCGGCGGGCGCGCGCGTTGTCGGCGCGGGTGTCGCCCGGGAGGAAGCCGCGGCGGCGCTTCATCACGTGCGCGGTCTGCCAGGTCCGCATGATGACCTCGCCGACGCGGCCCATGGCCTGCGAGTCCGAGGACATGATCGAGATGGCGCCGAGGTCGTGCAGGATGTCCTCGGCCGCGATCGTGGTGGGCCTGATGCGGGACTCGGCGAAGGCCAGGTCCTCGGGCACCGCGGGGTTGAGGTGGTGGCAGACCATCAGCATGTCGAGGTGTTCCTCGACGGTGTTGACGGTGTGCGGCCGCGTCGGGTTGGTGGACGACGGCAGCATGTTGGGCAGCGACACCGCGGTGATCATGTCGGGCGCGTGCCCGCCGCCCGCGCCCTCGACGTGGAACGCGTGAAGTGTTCGCCCCGCGACCGCGTCGAAGGTGTCCTGGACGAAGCCTGCCTCGTTCAACGTGTCGGAGTGGATGGCGAGTTGGACGCCGGACTCCTCACAGATGTCGAGGCAGGCGTCGATCACGGCCGGGGTCGCGCCCCAGTCCTCGTGGATCTTGAAGCCGATGGCGCCGCCGCGCAGCTGGGCGCGCATGGACTCCTTCGACATGGTGTTGCCCTTGCCCAGGAAGCCGATGTTGACCGGGCTGCTCTCCATCGCCGCGAACATCCGGGCGAGGTGCCAGGAGCCGGGGGTGATGGTGGTCGCCTTGGAGCCCTCCGCGGGGCCCGTGCCGCCGCCGACCAGTGTGGTGACGCCCGAGGCGAGGGCCTCGTCGAACTGGGTCGGCGAGATGAAGTGGATGTGGGTGTCGATGCCACCGGCGGTGACGATCTTGCCGTTGCCCGCGATGATCTCGGTGTCCGGGCCGAGGACGAGGTCGGGGTGGACGCCGTACATGGTGTCCGGGTTGCCGGACTTGCCGATCGCCGTGACGCGGCCGTCGCGGATGCCGATGTCGGCCTTGACGATGCCCCAGTGGTCGATGATCACGGCGCCGGTGATGACCGTGTCCGGGGTGCCGTCGGCGCGGGTGGCGCGCGACTGGCCCATGGACTCGCGGATGACCTTGCCGCCGCCGAAGACGGACTCGTCACCGGAGAGGCCGGGGCCGCCGGAACGGTCCTCCTCGATCTCGACGAGCAGATCGGTGTCGGCGAGCCGGATGCGGTCGCCTGTGGTGGGGCCGAACAGATCGGCGTAGGCGGCACGGGACAACTCAGGCATCGAGGGCACCTCCGGTCTCGCCGCGCAGGCCGGTGACGATGCGATCGCCTGCGAGAGCTACGAGTTCGACGTCGACGGGGATGCCGGGCTCGAAGCGTACGGCGGTGCCCGCGGCGATGTTCAGCCGCTCGCCGCGGGCGGCGGCGCGGTCGAAGTCGAGGCCGGGGTTGGCCTCGAAGAAGTGGTAGTGGGAGCCCACTTGGATGGGCCGGTCGGCGGCGTTGAGCACCGTCATACGTATGACGTCGCGGCCCTCGTTGTATGCGACCGGCT
The DNA here is from genome assembly GCF_042888725.1 of Streptomyces sp. NPDC002795. NCBI lineage: Bacteria > Bacillati > Actinomycetota > Actinomycetes > Kitasatosporales > Streptomycetaceae > Streptomyces > Streptomyces sp. NPDC002795. The sequence continues at coordinate 148,247 of NZ_JBIAQB010000003.1, read as the reverse complement.
CGTCGGCGAAGAGTATTTCTCCGGGAATCATGACTGCCGCTCCCCCGTCAGACGATCGGCTCGTGAACGGTGACGAGCTTCGTGCCGTCCGGGAACGTCGCCTCGACCTGCACGTCGTGGATCATCTCGGGGATGCCGTCCATGACGTCGTCGCGGGTGAGCAACTTGCGGCCGGATGCCATGAGTTCGGCGACGGTGCGCCCGTCCCGGGCGCCTTCGAGAATGTGCGAGGTGATCAGCGCGACCGCCTCGGGATGATTCAGTTTAAGACCCCGGGCCCGACGCTTCTCGGCGACGTCGGATGCCACATGGATGAGCAGTCTCTCCTGCTCGTGCGGGGTCAGTTGCACGAATCCACCTCACAGTCCTTCATGCCGGACCGTGCGGGCCCGGCTGCCGCGGCCACCGCGACGGGTCTAGATGTAACACACAACAAAGGTGTGCATCCGTGTGGACCCATGCCGCAAGAAGCGGCCGGTGACCTGGGATTGAAGGCTAATTCAGCGGAGTTTCAACGGCGTTAACCGTCGCTTGACCGTCTTATTGCTGAACGCCGGTCGCGCTACCTCACCTCGGGGCCGCGGTGCTCGGCGGCAATACCGAACTTTTGCTGTTCGCCCGGAGCGGACGCCAGGGTGCCAATCCGTGACACAGACGTGATCGACGGTACATCCGCGACATCCCCCGCGGGCTCCCCCATCGCCTCGAGTCGCTCCAGGTCGGCGGCCGAGACCAGGGCGACGAGCGGCTTGCCGTGCCGGGTGACGACCACCCGCTCGCTGCCGTACACGACGCGATTGATCAGGTCGGCGAGCTCAGCCCTGGCTTGCGTCACCGGAATCTCGTAGGCCATGCTCACATCGTACGTCATGTACGTCCTGTACATTTTTAGAGAAACGGGTATCTCCAGAGGAGGCACCATGCACCGTCCGTCCGGCCGCTACGTCCTGCCCGAGTTCACCGAGCGCACCAGCTCGGGGAGCCGCACCCTCGACCCGTATTCGAAGCTCCTGGAAGAGCGCATCGTCTTCCTCGGGACGCCGATCGACGACATCTCGGCGAACGATGTGATGGCGCAGTTCATGCACCTCGAGTACCTGGCGCCCGACCAGGACATCTCCCTCTACATCAACTCCCCGGGCGGCTCGTTCAGCGCGATGACCGCGCTCTACGACACGATGCAGTTCGTCGGCTGCGACGTGGCGACGACCTGCCTGGGGCAGTGCTCTTCCGTGGCCGCGGTGCTGCTCGCGGCGGGGGCGCCGGGGAAGCGGATGACGCTGCCCGGCGCGCGCGTGGTGATCGACCAGCCCTCGCTGCCCGAGCCGGCCCAGGGTCAGCCGAGCGACTTGGAGATCTACGCGAGCGAGCTCACGCGCATGCGCGATCAGCTGGAAGGGCTGCTCGCCCGGCACAGTGGGCGCTCCAAGGAACAGGTCGGCGCGGACATCGAGCGGGACACCGTGCTGACGGCCCAGCAGGCCCTTGAGTACGGCCTGGTGGACCACGTCGTGGAGAACCGGACCGCCACGCTGCGCTCCCCCGGCGCGAGGTGATCGGCCGATGTATCCGCCCGAACTTCCGCCGCTGCCCGCGATGACCCGAGCCGAGTGCGAGCTCGTGGACCGCTATCTGGAGGTCGTCGACCTCATCGCGCGGATCAACCCGGCCCGGGGCGACGACACCTACAGCGGGCTGCGCGCGGCGCAGGCGCTGGTGAGCCGGGCGACGGAGCTGCGGGACGCGCTGAACCTGATGCACCAGAGGGGCGAGAGCCGGGTGCACGCGAGCACGCTGGCGCGGGCACTGCGCGTCCTGGACGGGGAGCGGCGCACCAAGCGGGTCACTTTGCCGTCAGAACCGGTCAGTTGACGTCGTGGACCGTTCACCCGACATCCCGAACCGCCACGCCCCGACCCAAACGACCCGTACGGGGTACCCCGGACGGCCTAGCCTCCGGTCCGCCAATGTGCCCGGCAAAGTTGCGTACGAGCCGTAGGCGGCTGCCGGAATCCGGTGTTCCGTCACTGGTGCGGGGCTCGTCGGGTCTCGGCGGGCAAGGGCGAACGCCCCATCGTCCACCCGAACGGGTCAAGCGTGACGAACCTCACTTACCGCCGGTTCACCTCGGTTTTCGCCTTCGCCGTGAGCAAAGATCCGTTGCGACGACAAGCCCCCGCCACCGCGGCGGGGCGGTCCGCACGGACGCCGAGTCCTGCCGCCGTGCGGATGCCAGGTCGACAGGAGTGCATCGGCAGGAGTGGAGGACCCGAGCACGACGGGCCACCGCCGCGCCTCGCCAGAGGCCGCGCCGGACGGTCCTTGGGGTGAAGCCGCAGCACGCGGCCGGGCAACTTCGCCACCCGAACCCGACAGGTCATCCTTCACAGGCGGCTGACGAAGGGTTGCGCATGACTGCGCTGAATCGTGTTCCGTCGCTGCTGACCCGGGCGGGTACCGCTTCCGCCCTCTCCCTCGCCGTCGCCGGCGCGGGGCTCATGGCCCCAGGCGCCGCTTCCGAGGCATCGGCGGCCACGGCATCCGTCAAGGCACTGAAAGTCGCCGCGTCCAAGAAGGGTGCACCGTACAAGTGGGGCGCCGCAGGACCGCACCGGTTCGACTGCTCGGGCCTCACGCTCTACTCGTTCAAGCGGGCGGGCAAGAAGCTGCCGCGCACCGCCGCCCAGCAGTACAACAGGACCAAGCACATCTCCAGGTCCCATCGCACCCGCGGTGACCTGGTGTTCTTCCGCTCCGGCCGGAGCATCTACCACGTCGGCATCTACGCCGGTAAGGGCCGCATCTGGCACTCCCCGAAGACCGGTTCCGTGGTGCGACTGGAGCGGATCTGGACGAACAGCGTGATGTACGGCCGGGTTCGGTGAGCCGCCACACTCGCGCTTGAGGGTGTCCCGAGCGGATACTTGTAGGGGATGGACGAGCGCAACGAGACGCCGTTTGAGCGCGCCGATCGGAACTTCGGAGAACTCCTTCAGGAGCTCCGGGTCATCCAGACCGGTGTGCAGTTCCTGTTCGCGTTCTTGTTGACCCTGGCGTTCACGCCGCGCTTTCCTTCGCTCGACACGGTCCAACGGGCCACGTACATCACGACGTTGCTCCTCACGGTCATCGCGGCCGCGCTGTTCACGGCGCCGGCCGCGGTGCACCGGACGCTGTTCCAGCTGGGCGCGAAGCCGCTGATCGTACGGGTGTCCTCGCGGCTCGCCGCGTACGGGATGGCCACGCTGGTGCTGGCGCTGAGCGGGTCCGTGCTGCTCGTGGTCGATGTGACGGTCGGCAGGGGCGGTGGGATCGCGGCGGGCGTCGGGGCGTTCTGCGTCTGTACGGGCCTGTGGGGACTGCTGCCGTGGCTGCTGCGGCGGGCGGTCCTCAAGCGGGACGACTGACCGGGGCCACCCAGGGCAGCGTGATCAACACCGTCTTGCCGCCCTCGGGCGTCGGCCGGACGGTCAGCGTGCCGCCGCACTCCGCGGTGAGGCAGCGGATGATGACCATCCCCCGGCCGTTGTCCTGCTGGACCGCGGCCGGCAGCCGCTTGGGGTAGCGCGGGTGGCTGTCGGTGACACCGATGCGCAGCTGCTCGTCGCGCTCCAGCTCCATGTCGACGGTGAACGTGGGTGACTGTCCGAGCGTGTGCTGCACCGCGTTCGTCGCGAGCTCGGACACGATCAGGCGGACGGTGTCCGCCGCTTCGCTCCCCGGCGCCATGCCCCACTCCGCGAGGACGGTGGCGACATACCTGCGGGCGGCCGAGACCGAGGCGGGATCGCTCGGCAGAGTGACGGATGCTTCCTGGTGATCTGCCATGGCGACGTGTCCCTTTCCCGCCGAGGTGGCTCGTCCGGCCTCGCGGATCGCTCGCGCTCGGCCCCCGGCAACTGCTTCGCGCCAGATTGCCACTTGGACGTGCCACTGTGGTGCCGATCCCCCAAGATATGCATATATCTGTCGCTCGATGCGGTGAACTCTGCGACGGTGGAGTGCATTTGGGCCGACGTACGCTCCGCCTCTACCGTCGGCTCAGACACGCGCCCCGTGCGGGCCGGGAGGGAGTCCGGCCGGGTGGCGCGGGGAGCCCGAGGAGTCCTCCATGAAATACGGTCCCGCGGTACGCCGTCGCAAGCTCGGTGCCGAACTGCGGACGCTGCGCGTCCAGGCCGGCCTCACGAGCGGGGAGGCGGCCCGGCTCGTCGGCTGGCACCAGTCGAAGGTGAGCAGGATCGAGACAGGGCGCAGCGGTGTGAAGCCCTCGGACGTGCTGCGGCTGCTCGACGCCTTCGAGGCCCGCGATCCCCGCATCCGCGAACTGGTGGTCGCGTTGGCCGGCGGGGAGGACGCGGGCGGGCATCACTGGTGGCACGCGTACCGGGGTTTGCTGCCGCCCGCGTACCGCGACTTCATCAGCCTGGAGTCCCAGGCGTGCCGCATCAGGACCCTGGAGACGAGCGTCGTACCGGGGCTGCTGCAGACACCCGAGTACGCGCACGCGGTGACACGTTCGGTGTTGAACGGGGCGGCGGACCGGCACATCAACGCGCTGGTGGAGGTGCGGCTCGCGCGCCAGGACGTGCTGCGCGCCGAGCCGCCGCTGCGGCTGACCGCGGTGCTCGACGAGGCGGTGCTGCGCAGGGAGGTGGGCGGGAACGGGGTGCTGCGGCGGCAGTTGGCGCATCTGGCCGAAGCGGCAGCGATGCCCCATGTCCGGATCCAGGTGCTTCCGTTCTCGGCGGGAGGCCATATCGGCTTGACGGGACCTTTCGTTGTGTTCTCTTTTCCGAACACATCTGATCTGGATGTGGTTGTTCTCGACCATTTGACGAGTAGCCTCTACCTCGAACGGAAAGAAGACCTCAAGGCGTACACGGACGCCTTCGAAGCTCTTCTGCTCCATGCCAGGTCACCCGAGGATTCGCTGGAATTCATCGCAGAGATTGCCGGGTAAGCGAGGACGCCGACACCTCGTCGTGCGCCGGCACCGCGTGAGGAGGCATCATGGCCATTGCCTGTAGTACGTCGCTGAGCGGCGTCCGATGGCGGCGCAGCAGCCGCAGTACGGGCGCCAACAACTGCGTGGAGACAGCCCCGTTGAGGACGAGCGCGACGGCCGGACTGCTGGCCGTCCGTGACTCCAAGCGCACGACGGGGCCCGCGCTCCTGTTCTCGTCCGCGCCGTGGCGGGCGTTCGTCAACTCCCTGCGGTAGCCGCTCCGTTGGGAGCGGTGCGGCTGATCACCCGGACGGCCTCGGCGACCTCGGTCTCCGTGAGGTCGGCGCGGGCGGTCAGCCGCAGCCGCGCGATGCCGTCGGGCACGGAGGGCGGCCGGAAGCACCCCACCGAGAGCCCGGCGTCGCGGCAGTCCGCCGCCCAGCGCACCGCCGCGTCGGGCGAGGGGGCACGTACGGAGACGACCGCAGCGTCGGGACGTACGGCCAACAGGCCCTGGCTCACCAGGAGTTGATGCAGGGACATCGCTACGTCCCGTGCGCGCGCCGCCCGCTCGGGCTCGCGGCGCAAGAGTCGCAGCGCCGCGAGGGCCGAGCCGCACGCGGCCGGGGCGAGGCCCGTGTCGAAGATGAAGGTGCGGGCCGCGTTGACGAGATGGTCGATGACATGGGCCGGGCCGAGCACCGCGCCGCCCTGACTGCCGAGGGACTTGGAGAGGGTGATACTGACGACGGTGTCGGCCGCGCCCCCCAGCCCCTCCGCGTACGGAACGCCGCGCCCGCCGGAGCCCACGACACCGAGCCCGTGCGCGTCGTCGATGATAAGTCCCGCACCGAACTCCCGTGCCGCTTGCGCCAGTTCGGCGATCGGGGCCCGGTCGCCGTCCACCGAGAAGACCGAGTCGGTGACGACGACGGCAGGCCCCTCATGCGTGCCGAGTGCCTTGCGGACGGCTTCCGGGTCCGCGTGCGGGGCCACCTGGGTGGCGCCGCGGGCGAGCCGGCATCCGTCGATCAGCGAGGCGTGGTTGCCCGCGTCGGACACGATCAGTGAGCCGTGCGGGGCGAGCGCGGTGACGGCCGCGAGGTTCGCCGCGTACCCGGAGGAGAACACGAGGGCCGCCTCGAAACCGCAGAACTCCGCCAGTTCCCGCTCCAGTTGGGCGTGCAGCTCGGTACTGCCCGTCACCAGACGGGAGCCGGTGGCCCCGCCGCCCCACCGGCGCGCCGCCGCGGCCGCGCCCTCGACGACCTCGGGATGCCGGGCGAGGCCCAAGTAGTCATTGCTCGCGAGGTCGAGCACCGGGCTGTCCGCGGGGCGCGGGCGCAGGGTGCGGACGAGTCCCGCGGCCTCGCGGGCGCGCCGCTGTGCGCCGATCCAGTCGAACGCGGACGTGTGAGCCGTGGCCATGAGCCCCTCTGATTTGTAGGTAATGCACAGACACTAGCGGCCGCGCCACTCGGGCAGGATGTGGCAATACCCACACGACGTACGCCGTCCTTTGTAGGGACTCTCCTTTCCCCGGGACCACGGGATAGGTAAGGATCAGGGCCCATGGACCTGCTGAACACGCTGGTGGACAAGGGGCTTCGGCGCGAACTGCCGAGCCGTGAAGAGGCGCTCGCGGTACTCGCGACGTCGGACGACGAACTGCTCGACGTGGTGGCCGCGGCCGGCAAGGTGCGCCGCCAATGGTTCGGGCGGCGGGTGAAACTCAACTATCTGGTGAACCTCAAGTCGGGCCTGTGCCCGGAGGACTGCTCGTACTGCTCGCAGCGCCTCGGTTCGAAGGCGGAGATCCTCAAGTACACGTGGCTGAAGCCCGACGAGGCCTCGAAGGCGGCGGCCGCCGGGGTCGCGGGCGGCGCCAAGCGGGTGTGTCTGGTGGCGAGCGGGCGCGGACCGACGGACAAGGACGTGGACCGGGTCGCGCGCACCATCGACGCGATCAAGTCCGGGAACGAGGGCGTGGAGGTGTGCGCCTGTCTCGGTCTGCTCGGCGAGGGGCAGGCGGAGCGGCTGCGCGGCGCGGGGGCGGACGCGTACAACCACAACCTCAACACCTCCGAGGCGACGTACGGCGACATCACCACGACGCACACGTACGCGGACCGCGTCGAGACCGTGAAGAAGGCGCACGGGGCGGGTCTCTCCGCCTGCTCGGGACTCATCGCGGGCATGGGCGAGAGCGACGGGGACCTGGTCGATGTCGTCTACGGGCTGCGCGAACTCGACCCCGACTCGGTGCCGGTGAACTTCCTGATCCCGTTCGAGGGGACACCGCTGGCCAAGGAGTGGAACCTGACGCCGCAGCGGTGTCTGCGGATCCTGGCCATGGTGCGGTTCGTGTGCCCGGACGTGGAGGTGCGGATCGCGGGTGGCCGCGAGGTGCACCTGCGGTCGATGCAGCCGCTCGCGCTGCACATCGCCAACTCCATTTTCCTGGGTGACTACTTGACGAGCGAGGGCCAGGCCGGGAAGACCGACCTGGACATGATCGCGGACGCCGGGTTCGAGGTGGAGGGCACGGACCGGGTCACGCTGCCGGAGCACCGGGCCGGTGTCGCCGTACGTCGCCGGGGCGCGGGGACGGATCTGGCGCCCAATGCCTGAACTGAACCTGGACGAACTGCTCGACCTGGACCGGCGCCACGTCTGGCACCCGTACGGTCCGATGCCCGGCACGCAGCGGCCCCTGGTCGTCGAGTCGGCGGCCGGGGTGCGGCTGCGGGTCGCGGGGCACGGCGAGTTGGTGGACGGGATGTCGTCGTGGTGGTCGGCGATCCACGGCTACGGCCACCCGGTGCTCGACGAGGCGGCGCGCGGCCAGTTGGAGCGGATGAGCCATGTGATGTTCGGCGGCCTGACACACGAGCCGGCGGTACGGCTCGTGGAACGCCTGGTCGACATGTCACCGGAGGGCCTGGAACACGTCTTCCTCGCCGACTCGGGATCCGTGTCGGTCGAGGTCGCCCTGAAGATGTGCCTCCAGTACTGGCGCTCGCTCGGCCGTCCCGAGAAGCGGCGCATGCTGACGTGGCGCGGCGGTTACCACGGTGACACCTGGCAGCCGATGTCCGTGTGCGACCCGGAGGGCGGGATGCACGGACTGTGGGCGGGGGTGTTGCAGGAGCAGATCTTCGTCGACGAGCCGCCGAGCGGCTTCGACGCGTACGACGAGTCGTACGCGGAGCAGCTGCGGGAGGCGATCGAACGGCACGCGCACGAGGTGGCGGCCGTGATCGTGGAGCCGGTGGTGCAGGGCGCGGGCGGGATGCGCTTCCACTCCCCCGCGTATCTGCGGGTGCTGCGGGAGGCGTGCGACGCGCACGATGTGCTGCTGGTGTTCGACGAGATCGCCACGGGGTTCGGGCGGACCGGGGAGCTGTTCGCGGCCGGGCACGCTGGGGTGTCGCCCGATGTGATGTGTGTCGGGAAGGCGCTGACCGGTGGCTATCTGACGATGGCGGCGACCTTGTGCACGGCGCGGGTCGCCGAGGGAATCTCGCGGGGCGAGGTACCGGTGCTCGCGCACGGGCCGACGTTCATGGGCAACCCGTTGGCGTCGGCCATCGCGTGCGCGTCGATCGATCTGCTGCTGGAGCAGGACTGGCGCGGCGAGGTGAAGAGGATCGAGACGGGATTGCGTGACGCCCTGTCAGAAGCCGTGGGGCTTCCGGGCGTTCGAGACGTACGCGTCCTCGGTGCCATCGGCGTCGTCCAGCTCGACCACGAGGTGGACATGGCCGCGGCGACGCGGGCGGCGGTCGCGGAGGGTGTGTGGCTGCGGCCGTTCCGGGACCTCGTCTACACGATGCCGCCGTACGTCACGAGCGACGAGGACGTGGCGCGGATCGGTCGTGCGGTGTGCGCGGTCGCTGCCGCCTCGCGAGGGGAACGGTGAGTGCCGAGGTGGGTGTGCTGGTGGTGACCGGGACCGGGACCGAGGTGGGCAAGACCGTGACGACGGCCGCGCTGGCGGCCGTCGCGGCGCGGTCCGGGCGCTCGGTGGCCGTGCTCAAACCGGCGCAGACGGGCGTCGCGCCCGGGGAGCCGGGGGACGTGGCCGAGGTGGTGCGGCTCGCGGGGGACGCGGTGACGGGGGTCGAGCTGGCGCGGTATCCGGAGCCGCTCGCGCCCGGGACGGCGGCGGCGCGGTGCGGGCTCGCGCCCGTGCGACCGCGGCAAGTCGTGGACGCCGTCGAGAAGTTGGCGGCGTCGCACGACCTCATGCTGGTGGAGGGGGCGGGCGGCCTGCTCGTGCGCTTCGACGAAGAAGGGGCGACGCTGGCGGATGTGGCGGGGTTGCTCGGGGCGCCGGTCCTTGTGGTCGCGGCGGCGGGGCTCGGGACGTTGAACTCCGTGCAGTTGACGGGTGAGGCCCTGCGGTCGCGCGGCCTCCGTCAGGCGGGCGTCGTCATCGGCAGCTGGCCCCGCGACCCGGGCCTCGCAGAGCGCTGCAATGTGGCGGACCTGCCGGTGGCGGCGGGGGCGAAGCTGCTGGGCGCGGTGCCCGAGGGGGCCGGGGCGATGTCACCGGAGGTGTTCCGGAGCCGGGCCGGGGGGTGGCTGGCGCCGTCCTTGGGCGGATCGTGGGACGGGGAGTCGTTCGCGCGGCACGTGTCTTAAGAACGGCCCCTTAAGGACGGGGTCCCCCGTGTGGGGGTCCGCACCCGTATGCGCGGGCAAGTAGGTAGGTGGGGGGCGAAGCTGCTGGGCGCGGTGCCGGCGGGGGCCGGGGCGATGTCACCGGAGGTGTTCCGGAGCCGGGCCGAGGGGTGGCTGGCGCCGCCCTTGGGCGGATCGTGGGACGGGGAGTCGTTCGCGCGGCACGTGTCTTAAGGACGGACTCTTAAGGACGGACGTCCCCGTGTTGGGGGTCCGCACCCGTATGCGCGGGCAAGTAGGTAGGTGGGGGGGCGAAGCTGCTGGGCGCGGTGCCGGCGGGCGCCGGGGCGATGTCACCGGAGGTGTTCCGGAGCCGGGCCGAGGGGTGGCTGGCGCCGTCCCTGGGCGGATCGTGGGACGGGGAGTCGTTCGCGCGGCACGTGTCTTAAGGACGGACTCTTAAGGACGGACGTCCCCGTGTTGGGGGTCCGCACCCGTATGCGCGGGCAAGTAGGTAGGTGGGGGGGCGGACCCTGAGGAGGCGCCATCGTGGGCAAGGCACAGGCAGTGTTCGCCGGCAGGGCGAGGGCGCGCGGGGACGCCGTGCATCATCCCGTGTTCGCCCGGTACTACGCGCAGGCCATCGAACGCGTGGAACCCCTCATGGCCCCCGTACGCAAAGAACTCGTCGCCGGGCTCTCCGGACGCGTACTGGAGATCGGCGCCGGGACCGGCATCGGTTTCGCGCATTACCCGTCCACCGTCTCCGAGGTCGTCGCCATCGAACCCGAGCGCACCCTGCGCCGGATCGCCGTCGACGCGGCGCAGCGCGTCGATGTGCCGGTCGACGTGGTGCCGGGCGCCGCGGAGGCGCTGCCCGTGAAGAGCGAGGCGTACGACGCGGTGGTGCTCAGCACCGTGCTGTGCAGCGTGCGGAACGTGGAACGCGCCCTCGGCGAGGTGCGGCGCGTGCTGCGGCCGGGCGGCGAGGTGCGGTTCTTCGAACACGTGCGGGCTCCGGGGCGCGGCATGCGCCTCGTGCAGGGCGCCCTCGACCTGACGGTATGGCCGCTCTGTGTCGGCGGCTGTCACCTGCGGCGGGACGCCCTCGGCTCGCTGCGCGCGGCCGGCTTCGAGCTCGGCGCGCACCGGGTGCTGGCCATGCCGGGGCAGGGGCCCCGGCTGCCGACGTCGTACTGCGTCCTGGGCACGGCCCGGCGCCCCGGCCGCACCGACGACCGGTCGTAGCCTCACAGGCACCAGGTGCGGAGTTCCTTCTCGATGTCGTCGATCGTCGCCGTGCCCGTCTTCACCAGGCGCGCCAGATCGCGGATCTGCTCGGGCGACGTGACGATCTTCAGACCGCTGGCGACGAGGTACGCGTAGGCGACGGCTGTCGCGTACATGGCGTTCGAGCGCTCCAACGCCGGTACATGGATGAGGAGTTGGAGAAGCGACGCGGCGCGCGCGTGCGGCGAGTCGTAGACCGGCACATCGAATATCGCGGCCCGGTGGCGGGCGACGGCGCCCACAAGCGCGCCCCAGTCGGTGACCTGCGGATCGCCGGGGGTCTTCTGCTCCGCGACCATGAGCAGCCAGGCGAGATCGATGGTGAGATGCGGCGGTTCGTTCAGCGGTTCATTCGACGGCTCACTCAACGGGGCGGCGCCGACCTTCGGTGTCCGCGCCGAACTCCTCGGCGAACACCGACTCGTACTGCTTCATGAAGTCGGCGGCGGCGTCGACGAACGTCCGCCCCTGCTCGCCCGCGTCGCGCCGCACCAGCTCCTCGATGTACCGGTTCACGCTCACCCCTTGGGCGAGCGCGCGCTCGCGGGCGGCGCGGGCGGTGCCCTCTTCCACCCTGACGTTCAGCTGCGTCTTGGCCATACCTCCACGCTAGCGCCGTTGTGCTAGCACCGGCAAGGCGCGGACGATCGATCGTCTGTGCCTCTCCACACCTTTGATCTCCGGCTGTACTCTCGCGGGCCGGACGGGACAGGACCTGCGGATGAGCGCGAAGGGGCCCTCATGCCGATGGACATACCGGACACACCGAATGCCACCGCGGCCGCGGGCCGTGACACGTACCCCGAGCGCTGGCTGCGCGTCTGGAGCCACCGCGAGGACCTGCTCAGAGTCGCCCGGCACAGATCCATGACCCCGGAGGACGCCGAGGACGCGGTGCACGAGGCGATGCTGCGCGCGGCGGAGCGTCCCGGCCTGGACGACGAGCGGCTCAGCGGCTGGCTCACGACGGTGACGATGCGGCTGTGCGTCGACCGGCACCGGCAGGTCACGCGGGAGGCCGAGGTGCACCGCAGCCCGACGCTGACGGTGCCGGGCCCCGTCCCCGTCGACGAGGCCGTGTGCGACCGGGACGAGGCGCGCTGGCTGGCGGCCCGCAGCGCCCAGCTGCCCGAGCGGCAGGCCGAGGCACTGCGGCTGAAGTCCGAGGGCCTCGACGTGGGCGAGGTCGCCCTGCGGATGCGGCTCGGCTACCGGACCGTCGAATCGCTGCTCGCGCGGGCCCGGCGCACCTTGCGCACCACCTTGGCGGGGACGCTGGGGCTCGCCGCGCTCCTGTGGGGCCGCGGGAAGCTGCTCGCGAGCGGTCCGGCGCAGGTCGTCGCGGTGTCCTCGGCGACGGGGGGCCTGGTGGCGGCGGGGTTCGTTCTGCCGTACGCCGCCGAGCACACCGCCCCTCGGCCACCGGCCGGGCCGCGGGCGGCGGGGGCGCCCACGGGCGAGGTGCGGCCCGTGGGCGCGCCGCGTCCCGCCTCCGCGCTCCCCCGCGCCCGCCAGACGCGGGGTGCTCCGCACCCGGCCGTCCTGTCGCCCGCCCGCACCGGTCCGAGTCCGGAGCGTCCGCGTTCCACCGGGGAGGCACCTGCGCGGTGGTTGCCGACGGTGGCGCTGCCGACGCTTGCTCCGCCGGTGGTGGCGCTGCCCTCCGTTTCGGTGCTGGGAGTGACGGCGCCGGGAGTGACGGTGTCGCTGCCTGCGCTTCCGCCCACGCCACGGGGCTCCGCCGCGGACCCCGCCGGCTCTCGTCCGGAAGCGGGGCTTGATCGGCGGAACCCGCCGCCGGCCACGCCTGCCCCGAGGCCTGACGAGCCCCGGAAGAATTCCGCCCCCGCCGCGACGGACCGCCCCCACCTCCCCGTAGAGCAGGTGTCAGAAGTGCGTCAGCACGGCCGGCGGGGCCACCCCGGCACCAGCACCCACCACCGGCAGAGGCCCGTTGTCAGTGCGACAGACTATCCTCGGACCCGATATCGAGCCTCGGAGCCCGATGCACAACTGGCTTACGGAGTAAGGGAGTTGGGGTGGGGGGAACGGGTGTGGTCAAGGATGCCGCCGTCGCCGCGCGGGCCCGGGGCCTGACGAAGGCGTACGGCTCCGGCGAGACGCAGGTGCTCGCTCTCGACGCGGTGGACGTGGACATCGCGCGCGGCCGGTTCACGGCCGTGATGGGCCCTTCGGGCTCGGGCAAGTCCACGCTGATGCACTGCCTGGCCGGCCTCGACACGGTCTCGGCGGGACAGGTGTGGCTCGGGGAAACGGAGATCACGGGCCTGAAGGAGCGCGAACTGACGCGGCTGAGGCGTGACCGGGTGGGCTTCATGTTCCAGTCCTTCAACCTGATCCCGACGCTGAACGCGGCGGAGAACATCACGCTGCCGATGGACATCGCGGGCAAGTCCCCGGACCCCGAGTGGCTCGCGCAGGTCATCGACACGCTCGGCCTGCGGGACCGGCTGAAGCACCGTCCCGCTCAGCTGTCCGGCGGGCAGCAGCAGCGCGTCGCGTGCGCGCGGGCGCTCGCCGCGCGCCCCGAGCTGATCTTCGCGGACGAGCCGACGGGGAACCTGGACTCGCGGGCCGGGCTCGAAGTGCTCGGATTCCTGCGCCAGTCGGTCGACGAACTGGGCCAGACCGTGGTCATGGTGACCCACGACCCGGGCGCCGCCGCCCACGCGGACCTGGTGCTCTTCCTCGGTGACGGCCGCCTCGTGGACGAGATGCGGGAGCCGACCGCCGAGGCCGTCCTGGAGCGCCTTAAGCGGTTCGACAGCGTGCGCGGACCCGTCCCCGAGCACCCGAGCCCCCGGGCGTAGCCATGTTGAAGGCGACGTTACGGAGCTTCCTGGCGCACAAGGGGCGCCTTGTCCTGTCCGCGCTCGCCGTCGTCCTGTCGGTGGCGTTCGTCGCGGGCAGCCTGATCTTCTCTGACACCGTGTCGCGCACCTTCGACCGGCTCTTCGCTTCGACGTCGGCGGACGTACGGGTGGGCCCCGAGGAGGACGATCTCGACGAGTCGGTGCCGTCGGGCACGGTGCGTACGGTGCCCGCTTCGCTGGCGGGGCGGATCGACCGGGTCGACGGCGTGGCCGCCACGCACATCGACGCCGGGGTCGAGAACATCACCGTCGTCGACCGGCACAACAAGTCGGTGGGGCCGACCACCGGCGCGCCCACGATCGCCACCAACTGGGAGCCCACGGACCGCAGTCCGGTGCGCCTGACGTCGGGGCACGCGCCGCGCGGCGCCGGTCAGGCACTGCTCGACGCGGACACCGCCGACAAGAAGCACGTACGCGTCGGGGACACGCTCACCGTCCTCGCCGAGCCCGGCTCGTTCAAGGTCGAGGTCGTGGGCATCGCCACGTTCCGTACGACGAACCCGGGCGCGGCCCTCGTCTTCCTGGACACCGGCACCGCGCAGCGCAGGCTGCTCGGCGGCACCGGCCGGGCGACGAGCATCGCGGTGGACGCGGCGCCGGGCGTCGCCGACGCGACGCTCAAGCGGCGGATCGGCCAGGAGCTGGGCGGGGCCTACGACGTGAAGACGGCCGACGAGGACGCGAAGTCGGCCGCCGAGGACCTGGGCGGGTTCCTCGACGTCATCAAGTACGTGATGCTCGGCTTCGCCGGGATCGCCGTCCTGGTCGGCGTGTTCCTCATCGTCAACACGTTCTCGATGCTGATCGCCCAGCGGACGCGGGAGTTGGGGCTGCTGCGGGCACTCGGCGCGGACCGCCGGCAGGTGCGGCGCTCCGTGCTGACGGAGGCGGTGCTGCTCGGGCTCGTCGGTTCGGCGACCGGGCTCGCGCTCGGGGTGGGGCTCGCCGTCGGGCTCATCAAGCTGATGGGCGCCTTCGGGATGAACCTCAAGTCCACGGAGATGGTGGTGGGCTGGGGCACGCCTGTCGTGTCGTTCGCGGTCGGCGTCGGGGTCACGTTCGTGGCCGCGTATCTGCCGTCGCGGCGCGCGTCCCGCGTCTCCCCGATGGCCGCGCTCGCCGACGCCGAGATCGCGGGTGTGGGGCGGCCGTTGAAGGTCCGGGCACTGGTGGGCTCGGTGATCGGCGCGGCCGGAGCCGCGGCGCTGATCGGCTGCTGGGCGGCGGACGAGACCGGGTCGGCGGCCTCGCTGCTCGGCCTCGGCATCGTCCTCACGCTGCTCGCGACGGTCGTCGCGGGGCCCCTTCTCGTACGTCCCGTGATCCGGGTCCTCGGCGGCTCGTTCCCCAGGGTGTTCGGCTCGATCGGCCGGATGAGCCAGCGCAACGCGCTGCGCAATCCGCGCAGGACGGGTGCGACGGCCGCCGCCCTGATGGTGGGGCTCGCCCTGGTGGCGGGGATGTCGGTGGCGTCCGCCTCCATGAGCAGGTCCTTCGACGAGCAGATCGACGACACGCTCGGCGCCGACTTCACGGTGCAGAACGCGAACTTCATGCCGTTCCCGCAGGAGGTCACCCGGAAGATACGGGCGACGGACGGCGTGGGTCTGGTCGTGCGCCAGCGGTTCAGCGCGCTCGCGGTGCGCATGCCGGACGGGAAGCGGGTGAAGACGACGGCTGCCGGGTGGGACCGGCGGGTCGACGACGTCGCGCACGTCACGTACGAGCGGGGCACCAGCGCCGCGGGCCTGGCACCTCAACATCTGCTGCTGCAGAAGGAGTTCGCCGACGAACACGGGGCACGGATCGGCAGCGTGCTGCCCGTGGAGTTCCCCGGCGGGAAGCGCACCGAGCTGACGGTGGGCGCCCTGACCGACCAGCAGGCCAACGACTTCGGCATGTCCGGAGGCTTCGCGATGGGCCTGCCCACGCTGGAGAAGCACGCGCCGGGCGGCCAGGACTCGGCGGTGTACGTGAACGCCTCCTCCGGCACTTCGCCCGATGTGCTGCGCGAGCGCCTGGAGAAGACGCTCGACCCCTATCCGCAGGTACAGGTGCGCGACCTCGCCGACTACAAGGAACTGATCCACGGGCAGATCGCGGTGCTCCTGTATCTGGTGTACGCGCTGCTCGGCCTGGCGATCGTCATCGCGGTCCTCGGCGTGGTCAACACGCTTGCCCTGTCGGTCGTGGAACGGACGCGGGAGATAGGGCTGCTGCGGGCGATCGGGCTCGCGCGGCGTCAGTTGCGGCTCATGATCCGCCTGGAGTCGGTGGTGATCGCCGTGTTCGGGGCGGTGCTCGGGCTCGCGCTCGGGCTCATATGGGGCGTGGTCGCGCAGCGGGTGCTCGCGCTGGAGGGCATGAAGGCGCTGGCGATCCCGTGGTCGACGATCGTCGCGGTGGTGGTCGGCTCGGTGGTCGTGGGCCTCGCGGCGGCGCTGCTGCCGGCGCTGCGGGCCTCGCGGCTGAACGTGCTGGCGGCGATCGCGCACGAGTAGCGGGCCGGGCGTAGGGTCGACTCGCGGTAACTGTCCATGTTTCAAGGAGAGTTCAGGAGACCCCATGAGTACGGAAGGTTCGGGGACGACGCGCCCGTTCCGCTTCGGCGTCAACCTGGTCACGCCCGCGCCGGACGACGCGTGGCGCGCCAAGTGCAGGCGGGCCGAGGAGCTCGGCTACGACGTGATCCTCGTGCCCGACCACCTGGGCGCCCCGTCGCCGTTCCCCTCGCTCGTGGCGGCGGCCGACGCGACGAGCCGGCCGCGGGTGGGGACGTTCGTCCTCAACTGCGCGTTCTGGAACCCGGTGCTGCTCGCCCGCGAGGTCACCACCACCGTCGCACTCACCGGCGGCCGCCTCGAACTCGGCCTCGGCACCGGCTACGTACGTGAGGAGTTCGAGCAGGCCGGTCTGGAGTGGGGTACACCCGGCAGCCGCGTCGACCATCTGCGACACACCATCGCAGAGCTCGACCGGCTGCTCTCCGCGCCCGACCAGGGCCCCCGGCCCCCTCTCCTGATCGGCGCGAACGGCGACCGGATGCTGCGGATCACCGCCGGGCACGCCGACATCGCCGCGTTCACCGGGGCCCGGGCGCCCGCCGGGAACGCGGGCGGGCTCGAACCACTGACCGGTGACGAGCTGGAGGAGCGGGTCGCCAGGTACCGGAAGTTCGCCGCCGACCGCCCGGAGAGCGCCGAACTCAACCTACTCGTGCAGCTGGTGGCGGTGACGGACGACAGGCCCGCCGCCGTCCAGCCCCTCCTCGAACATCTGCCGCGGCTCACGCAGGAGCAGGTCCTCGACTCACCGCTGCTGCTCGTCGGCACCGTCGAGGAGATCACGGAGCAGCTGCTGGCGCGGCGCGAGCGGTTCGGGTTCTCGTACATCACCGTCCTGGAGCCGTCCATGGAGGCGCTCGCGCCGGTGATCGAGGAGCTGCGGGGCCGCTGATCGTCCGGCATGTGAAATCCGCGGCGTCCTGCGATCCGCGGTGGTGGGATCGGACCATGAGCGATCTCCGTGTACGTGCCGCAGGACCCGCCGATCTCGACGCCGCGCTCGCGTTCTGGAAGGAGGCCGCGGAGGGCACCAGCATCAGCGACGACCGCGCGGGCGTCGGGCGCCTGGTCGAGCGGGACCCCGAGGCCCTGCTGCTCGCCGAGCGCGACGGGGAGCTCGTGGGCACGGTCATCGCCGGGTTCGACGGCTGGCGCTGCCATCTCTACCGGCTCGCCGTGCACCCGCGGGCGCGGCGTCAGGGCATCGGGTCCGCGCTGCTCGCGGCGGCGGAGGAGCGGTTCGTCGCGCTCGGCGGGCGCCGGGGGGACGCGATGGTCCTTGACCGGAACGAGAGGGCGCAGCACGCGTGGCGGGCGGCGGGGTACGCACCCGATCCCCGGTGGTCCCGCTGGGGCAAGCTGCTCACTGACTGACGATCCCGCAGCGGGGAAATCCGTTTTGCCGGTCCTTTACCATGAATGAGTCACTCGAACTCTTACGACTCGAACTCTTACAACTCGAACTCCTACGACTCGACTCTTGCGAAAGGTGTGAGCGTCCGGCCATGGGCGAGCCCCCTAGTCCCCGGTCCGTCTCCCCGCGCGGCCCCCACGAGCGCGCATCCGTCCCGGCCCTGGCCGACCATGGGACGGAGGTGACGTACCGATGACCGAAGTACTGCTGCTCGTCGTCGCGGTCCTGCTGTCGCTGGCCTGCGGCGCGTTCGTGGCCGCGGAGTTCTCGCTGACGACCGTCGAGCGCGCTGACCTCGAAGAGGCCGTCGAGCGCGGTGAGCGCGGCGCGGCCGGCGCCCTGCGGGCCGTACGGAACCTCACGTTCCAGCTGTCCGGCGCCCAGCTCGGCATCACCGTCACCAACCTGGTCGTCGGCATGCTCGCCGAACCGTCCATCTCCAAGCTCCTGTCGGGGCCGCTGGAGTCCCTCGGCCTGTCCGAGGGGGCCTCCAGCTCGGTCGCCCTCGTGCTGGGCACCGCGCTGTCGACCGTGTTCCTCATGGTCGTCGGCGAGCTGGTGCCGAAGAACTGGGCGATCTCCGAGCCGCTGGCCGTGGCGAAGAAGGTGGCGACGCCGCAGCGCTGGTTCAGCGCGGCGTTCCGCCCGTTCATCACGCACCTCAACAACACCGCGAACCGGCTCGTGCGCCGCTTCGGCATCGAACCGACCGAGGAGCTGGCCTCCGCGCGCGGCCCGCAGGAGCTGATGGCGCTCGCCCGGCACTCGGCGAAGGAGGGCGCCCTGGAGGCGGACACCGCCGAGCTGTTCGTGCGCACCCTGAACCTCGCCGACCTGACCGCGGAGAACGTGATGACGCCGCGCGTCCAGGTCATGGCCCTCGACCTGCAGGCCACCTGCGAGGACGTGGCGAACGCGACGCGGGCCACCGGCCTGTCCCGCTTCCCCGTCTACCGCGGCAGCCTCGACTCGGTCGTCGGTGTCGTGCACATCAAGGACGTCCTCGCCGTGCCCGACGAGCAGCGCTCCCGCAAGGGCGTCACCGACCTGCTGCGCGAGCCGCTGCTCGTACCGGAGACGCTGACCGTGGACCGGCTGCTCGACCGGCTCTCCGGAAAGCGGACGATGGCCGTGGTCATCGACGAGTACGGCGGCACGGCCGGTGTCGCCACCCTGGAGGACATCGTCGAGGAAGTCGTCGGCGAGGTCCGCGACGAGCACGACCCGCACGAGACCTCCGACATCGCGGCCGCGGGCACCGACCCGGAGGGCCGCACGCTCTACTCGGCCGACGGCGCCGCCCGCACCGACCAGCTCGCGCGGGTCGGACTGCGTGCGCCCGACGGGCCGTACGAGACGCTGGCCGGGCTCGTCGCGACGGAGCTGGGCCGGATCCCGGCCATCGGCGACAGCGTCGAGGTCACCGGGTGGCGGCTCGACGTCGTGGACGCGCACGGGCATCGCGCGGCCCGCGTACTGCTGCACGCGCCGCTGGTCCTGGACACCGAGGAACGCAGGGCGGCGGACGAGTCGAAGACCGGCCGGGCGTCCGCGAAGGCCAGGTCGGCGACCAGGTCCGCCAAGGCCGACAAGGCCTCTCAGGAGAAGGAGAAGGGGGCGGCCCGATGACCGCGATCCAATTGCTCATCGGCCTGGCGACTCTCTTCGTCAACGCCTTCTTCGTGGGCGGCGAGTTCGCGATGATCTCGGTGCGCCGCAGCCAGATCGAGCCGTACGCCGAGGAGGGCGACCGGCGCGCGCGCAGCGTCATGTGGGGCCTGCAGCACGTGTCGGCGCTGCTCGCCGCGGCGCAGCTCGGCATCACGCTGTGCACGCTGGTGCTCGGCATCGTGGCGGAGCCGGCCATCGCGCATCTGCTGGAGCCCGCGTTCGACGCGGTCGGCGTACCGCACGGCCTGGTCCACCCGATCTCGTTCGTGATCGCGCTGGCCGTGGCGACGTATCTGCACATGCTGCTCGGCGAGATGGTGCCGAAGAACATCGCGCTCGCCGAGCCGGTGCGCTCGGCGCTGCTGCTCGGTCCGCCCCTGGTCGCCGTCGCGCGCGCCCTGCGACCGGTGATCTTCGCGATCAACGCCTTCGCGAACGGGCTGCTCAAGCTGCTC
Source organism: Streptomyces sp. NPDC002795 (assembly GCF_042888725.1). Lineage (NCBI taxonomy): Bacteria > Bacillati > Actinomycetota > Actinomycetes > Kitasatosporales > Streptomycetaceae > Streptomyces > Streptomyces sp. NPDC002795. The sequence goes on along the minus strand of NZ_JBIAQB010000003.1, from coordinate 128,382 downwards.
CGCGTGGAGGCGAAGGACGAGGTCACGGCGACGTTCTCGGACGACGAGCTGGCCCGCATGGTCAAGGACGCCTCCGACGCGGGCCTGATCGACGACCGCGCGCAGGAGCGCCTGCACGACGCGCTGGAACTCGGCCGGCGGCCCATCAAGGACGTCGTGCTGCCGATCGAACGGGTCGTCTACGCGCGCGTGGGCGTCACGCCCGAGGAGCTGGAGCGGCTCTCCGCCGAGTCCGGTTTCTCGCGCTTCCCCGTGGTGGACGAGGGCCGGCGGATCGTCGGCTATCTGCACGTGAAGGACGCGCTGGACGCGATGCCGCGCGATCTGCCGTTCCGGGTGCCGGACATGCGGTCCATCGCGCGCGTGCGGGAGACGACTCCGCTGGACGACGTGCTGACCGCGATGCGCGGCAGCCGTACGCACGTCGCGGCGGTGCTCGGCGCGGACGGCCGGCTCGCCGGTCTGGTGACGATGGAGGACGTGCTGCGGGAGCTGTTCGGCCAGCCGGTGTGAGCCCTTCGTAGGGCCGTTCCGCATGGCCGGGAAATCCATAGGGCGGGGAAAGGGGAGGCATGAGCCAGCTCGTCCTGAAGGACGTGTCGTACGGATACCCGGACCGGCCGGTCCTCGACCGGATCTCGCTGTCGGTGCGGCCCGGCGAGAAGGCGTGCGTCATCGGCGAGAACGGTTCCGGCAAGTCGACGCTGCTGCGGCTGCTCGCGGGCGAGCTGGCCGCCGCGGAGGGCTCCGTCGTGGTCGGCGCCGACGGCGGCACCGGCTACCTCGCCCAGACGCAGCCGCTGCCGCCCGGGGCCACGGTGCAGGACGCCGTCGACGCGGCGCTCGCCGAGCTGCGCGACCTGGAGCGGCGGATCACCGAGGCGGAGGCGTCCCTCGGTTCGGCCGGGCCCGGCGCGCTGACGGCGTACGCCGATCTGGTGGCGGCCTTCGAGGCGCGCGACGGCTACCGCGCGCACGCCCGTCTTGAGGCGGCCCTGCACGGGCTCGGCGTCCCGCATTTGGCGCGCACGCGCACGCTCGGCTCCTTGTCGGGCGGCGAGGCGGCGCGGCTCGGTCTCGCCTGCGTCCTCGCCCCGCGGCCCGAGCTGCTGCTCCTGGACGAGCCGACGAACCACCTCGACGACCAGGCGCTGAGCTGGCTGGAGGAGCGGCTGCGGGCACACCGCGGCACCGTCGTCGCCGTCACCCACGACCGCGTCTTCCTCGACCGGGTGGCCGGCGCGATCCTGGAGGTCGACGGCGACCGGCAGTCCGTCGCCCGCTACGGCAACGGCTGGGACGGCTACCTGGAACAGCGGACCACCGTGCGGCGCCGCTGGGAGGAGCGCTACCGGGCGTGGTCCGACGAGGTGGACCGGCAGGAGGGAATCGCCGAGGACACGTCGGCGCGCCTCTCCGGGGGCTGGCGGATGCGGGACAGCAGCACGTTCGCCAAGTTCTCCAAGCACCAGCGGTCCGTGGAGGGCCAGGTGTCCGGCGTCGTCCGCAACGCGCGCGAGCGCCTGCGCAGGCTGCGCGCCGATCCGGTCCCGAAACCGCCGGAGCCGTTGCGGTTCCGGGTGGGTGAGGGTCCGGAAGGCGGTGACCACCCCTTCCTCCACCCCGTGGAGGTGACCGATGTCGTCGTCGAGGGGCGGCTCGCGGTCGACCGGCTGGTGCTGGAGCCGGGCTCGCGCACGCTGGTGACCGGGCCGAACGGTGCGGGCAAGTCGACGCTGCTCGCACTCCTCGCCGGGCGCCTCGCACCGGATCGCGGAACGATCCAACTCCCGCCGCGCATCGGCCACTTGACGCAGGAGGTCGCGCACGACGGCGCCGCGCAGCCGCTCCTCGACGCGTTCGCGGCCGGGCTCGGCGGGCTGCCCGATGAGCACGCGCAGGCCCTGCTGGCGCTCGGCCTGTTCCGTGAGGAGGACCTGGCCGTGCCGGTGCGGAACCTCTCCGTCGGCCAGCGCCGTCGGCTCGATCTGGCCCGCCTGGTCACCCGCCCCGCCGATCTGCTGCTCCTGGACGAGCCGACGAACCACGTCTCCCCCGCGCTCGCGGAGGACCTGGACGAGGCGCTGGCCGGCTACGCGGGCACGCTCGTGGTGGTCTCCCACGACCGCAGGCTACGGGACCGCTTCGAGGGCGATCAGGTGTGCGTGGCGGGCGGGTCCGTCGTGGGCGTCGTGGGCTGAGGGCGCGGCGTCGCGGGATCCGACATCGGCGTTTCCAGCACGCCCGGCCCGTGCGGCCCGATGCCCGCGGTGCCGACGGCCGTGAGGACCGCGAGCAGTGCGGCGAGCCCCGCCGTGCCGAGGGCCGCGGCCCAGTCGACGTCCAGCAGGTTGGTCGCGCCCGCGACCAGCACCGCCGCGAGCGCCTGCGCGAACGTCCGGATCGCCCGCTCGGCGGTGGCCTTCCAGAAACCGATGCTCCACATGATCCGCTCCCCCGTTCACCGTGTCCGCTCCCGGCATACCGCCGCGGGGCGCCGCTGCACAGACCCACGGCACCCAGCACTTCGTTGCCTCGGGATACCATCGACACAGCCATGCACACGAACCCCCACCACACCAGCCTCGTCGCGGTCGGCGACTCCTTCACCGAAGGCATGTCGGACCTGCTGCCGGACGGTTCCTACCGAGGATGGGCCGACCTCCTCGCCGCCCGGATGGCCGCGCGCACCCCGGACTTCCGCTACGCGAACCTCGCCGTGCGCGGCAAGCTCATCGGCCAGATCGTCGACGAGCAGATCGACGTCGCCGCCGCGATGAAGGCGGATGTCGTGACCCTGGTCGGCGGCCTCAACGACACCCTGCGCCCCAAGTGCGACATGGTCCGCGTCCGCGATCTGCTCACGCGGGCCGTGGAGACGCTTGCCCCGTCCTGCGAGCAGCTCGTCCTGATGCGCAGCCCCGGCCGCGACGGCCCGGTGATGGAGCGCTTCCGGCCACGCATGGAGGAGCTGTTCACCTGCATCGACGACCTGGCGGCGAAGCACGGCGCCCTCGTCGTCGACCTGTACGGCGCGCCGGTCCTCGGCGACCAGCGCCTGTGGGACGTCGACCGGCTGCACCTCACGGCGGAGGGCCACCGCCGGGTCGCCGAGGCGGTCTGGCAGGGCCTCGGCTACGACGCGGAATCCGACTGGCGCGCCGCACTGCCGTCCACGCTCCCGCCGAACTGGGTGACACGCCGACTGACCGACGCCCGCTTCGCCAAGCAGCACCTCGTGCCGTGGATCGGCCGCCGCCTGACGGGAAGGTCGTCGGGCGACGGCAGGGCACCGAAGCGGTCGGAGCTGAGCCCGTACGCGGAGGAGTCGCGGGACCGCTCGGCTTCCTAGGGCCTGTACGTTCCTACATTCGGACGACGGTTCGGAGCCTGTAGGGACGCCCGGTAAACTCAGGTCACGTGACTGCGCCTGCAAAGCCCCGTATCCCGAATGTTCTCGCCGGCCGCTATGCCTCCGTCGAGCTCGCCACCCTCTGGTCCCCCGAGGAGAAGGTGAAGCTGGAGCGACAGCTCTGGCTCGCCGTGCTGAAGGCCCAGAAGGATCTCGGGATCGACGTCCCGGATGCCGCCATCGCCGACTACGAGCGTGTGCTCGACCAGGTCGACCTGGCCTCCATCGCCGAGCGCGAGAAGGTCACGCGGCACGACGTGAAGGCCCGTATCGAGGAGTTCAACGCGCTCGCCGGGCACGAGCAGGTCCACAAGGGCATGACGTCCCGGGACCTGACGGAGAACGTCGAGCAGCTGCAGGTCCGGCTCTCGCTGGAGCTGGTCCGCGACCGTGCCGTCGCCGTTCTCTCCCGCCTCGGCAAGCTGTCCGGCGAGTACGCCGAGCTGGTCATGGCCGGCCGCTCGCACAACGTCGCGGCGCAGGCCACCACCCTCGGCAAGCGCTTCGCGACCGCCACCGACGAGCTGCTCGTCGCGTACGGCCGGGTCGAGGAGCTGCTGAACCGCTACCCGCTGCGCGGCATCAAGGGCCCGGTCGGCACGGCCCAGGACATGCTCGACCTGCTGGGCGGCGACGCCGACAAGCTGGCCGATCTGGAGCACCGGATCGCTCAGCACCTGGGCTTCTCGCAGGCATTCACCTCCGTCGGCCAGGTCTACCCGCGCTCGCTCGACTACGAGGTCGTGACGTCGCTGGTGCAGCTGGCCGCGGCACCCTCGTCCACCGCCAAGACGATCCGGCTGATGGCCGGGCACGAGCTGGTCACCGAGGGCTTCAAGCCGGGCCAGGTCGGCTCCTCCGCGATGCCGCACAAGATGAACACCCGCTCCTGCGAGCGTGTCAACGGCCTCATGGTGATCCTGCGCGGCTACGCGTCGATGACCGGCGAGCTGGCGGGCGACCAGTGGAACGAGGGCGACGTGTCGTGCTCGGTGGTGCGCCGCGTGGCGCTGCCGGACGCGTTCTTCGCGCTCGACGGTCTGCTGGAGACGTTCCTGACGGTGCTCGACGAGTTCGGCGCCTTCCCGGCCGTCGTCGCCCGTGAGCTGGACCGCTACCTTCCGTTCCTCGCCACCACGAAGGTGCTCATGGCCTCGGTGCGCGCGGGCGTCGGCCGCGAGGAGGCCCACGAGGCCATCAAGGAGAACGCGGTGGCCTCGGCCCTCGCGATGCGCGAGCAGGGCGCCGAGCGCAACGAGCTGCTCGACAAGCTGGCCGCCGACTCCCGGATCCCGCTGGACCGTGCGCAGCTCGACGAGCTGATGGCGGACAAGCTGTCCTTCACGGGCGCCGCCGCCGGTCAGGTCGCGCAGATCGTGGCCCGCGTCGAGGAGATCGCGAAGCAGCACCCTCAGGCCGCCGGTTACACGCCGGGGGCGATCCTCTGACCTCGCGCCCTACGCAGGCGAACCTGGAGGCCGCTCGTGACCGTCTCGTACCGGACGTCGTCGCGAGCGGCCTTCGGGTTCTGTTCTGCGGGATCAATCCGGGCCTGATGACGGCGGTGACCGGCCACCACTTCGCCCGCCCCGGCAACCGCTTCTGGCCGGTCCTCCACCTGTCCGGTTTCACGCCCCGGCAGCTGAAGCCGTCCGAGCAGCAGGAGCTCCTGTCGTACGGGCTCGGGATCACGAACGTCGTCGCGCGCGCCACCGCGCGGGCGGACGAGCTGAGCGCGCAGGAGTATCGGGAGGGCGGTCGGGTGCTCGCCGAGAAGGTCGGCGAGCTGCGGCCGCGGTGGCTCGCCGTGGTGGGTGTGACCGCGTACCGGTCCGCCTTCGGTGAGCCCCGGGCGAAGATCGGCCCGCAGGAGCGGACGATCGGCGGCGCCCAGGTGTGGGCGCTGCCCAACCCCAGTGGTCTGAACGCCCATTGGACGGCGGCGACCATGGCGGAGGAGTACGCACGCCTCCGCGAGGCCGCCGCTACCCGGTGATCACGGCTTGCGGGCCACCGCGCCGAACTGGGCGACCTGCGTGCCCTCCTCGTCGCGCCAGCGCGCGCACGAGACGAGGCCGGGTTCCACGAGGTCCAGGCCGTCGAGGAACGCCGCCACCTCGGCGCCGGTGCGGGCGGTGATCGGCGGCTTCGCGTTCTCGTTCCAGAACTTCATGGCCTCCTCGTTGCCCTCGCCGCCGAGTTCGAGGGTGGGGTGGGTGAGCACCACGTAGCTGCCGGAGGGGATCGCGTCGACGAGCTCGCGCACGATGGACGCGGCCTCCTCCGTGTCGAGCACGAAGTTGAGGATGCCGAGCAGCATGACCGCGACGGGCTGCTCGAAGTCGAGGGTCTCGGACGCCGCGTCGATGATCGCCCTCGGGTCACGGGCGTCCGCGTCCACGTAGTTCGTCCGGCCCTCGGCGGAGCTGGTGAGCAGCGCGCGGGCGTGGGTGAGGACGATCGGGTCGTTGTCCACATAGACGACGCGCGCGTCCGGCGCGATCCGCTGGGCGACCTCGTGCGTGTTCTCGACGGTCGGCAGGCCCGTGCCGATGTCGAGGAACTGGCGGATGCCCGCCTCGCCGGCGAGGAAGGTGACGGCGCGGCCGAGGAACGCGCGGTCGGCGCGGGCGACCTCGCCGATGCTCGGGTACATGGACGTCACCATGTCGCCGACCTCCTCGTCGACCTCGTAGTGGTCCTTGCCGCCCAGCCAGTAGTTCCACACGCGCGCGTTGTGCGCGATGTGGCTGGAGATCCGTCCCTCCGGCCTCGTCCCGTCGGCGTCACTCATGCGGTCTCCCTCGTACGTTGCCGGGCTCTGCTCAAGATCCCATCTTGGCACGGGAGTTCGACGGTGCGCGCGACGGGCCCGCCGCTCTACGCGTCCCTGCGCCGCACCGCCCACCATCCGGCGAGCACCGCGACCGCCGCCCACAGCGCGGTCACGCCGAGCCCGGACCACGGGCCGAGGAGGCCCTCCGTGTGCTGGTGGAGGATCTGCTGGCCGGCGCGGTCGGGCAGGAGGTCGGCGACCGAACCCGCGATGTCCCCGACGACGAAGGACACGATCAGCAGGAACGGCACCAGGATGCTCAGCACGGCCACCGCGCTGCGCAGCACGGCCGTGAGCCCCGCCGCGAGCAGCGCCATCAGCGCGAGGTACACCCCGCCGCCGAGGCAGGCCCGCAGCGCACCCGGGTCACCGAGGTCGAGCGTGTACGGGCCCATGAACGCCTGGCCGACGAGGAACGTGGCGAAGACGGTGAGCAGGCCGACGACGAGCCCGCAGCCGCCGATGACCGCCATCTTCGCGGCGTAGAAGAGGTTCCGGTTCGGCACGGCGGCGAGGGAGACGCGCAGCGCGTTGTTCAGGTATTCCGAGGAGACGGCTGTGGCGCCGAAGGCGAGCACCGCGATCTGCCCGAAGTTGAGGGCGTAGAAGGCGCCGAAGAGCAGGTCCTCGCCGTTGTCGGCCTCGGCCTGGCCGACCGTCGGGAACACGAGGGCCGTGACGGCGAGGGTCGCGATGAAGACGGCGAGCAGCGAGCCGAAGCTGCCGCGCAGCGATCTGACTTTGATCCACTCGGAGTGCAGTACGGCGGTGGTGGACGTGGCGGTCATGGGTCAGGCCTCCTGGAGGGGCGCGGCGGCGAACTCGGTGTCGTTCGCGGTCAGGGAGAGGTAGGCCTGCTCCAACGATGCCTGTTCGTCGGCGAGTTCGAGGACGGGGACGCCCTCGGCGGCGGCCAGCGCGCCCACGTCGGCGGCGGTGACGCCCTCCACGTCGCAGCGGCCGTCGTCGGCGAGAGACACCGTGTGTCCGGCGCGCACGAGCGCGGCTCTCAGGCGTGCGGGGTCCGTGGAGCGCACCCGTACGCGGCGTGCGCTGTGCGCGGCGATGAACTCCGGCATCGGGGTGTCGGCGAGGAGCCGGCCGCGGCCGAGGACGACGAGGTGGTCGGCGAAGGTCGCGGTCTCGTTCATGAGGTGGCTGGAGACCAGCACCGTGCGTCCCGCGCGGGCGAGGTCGCGCATCAACTCCCGGATCCAGATGATGCCTTCGGGGTCGAGGCCGTTGGACGGCTCGTCGAGCAGCACCACTTCGGGTTCGCCGAGGAGCGCCGCCGCGATGCCGAGCCGCTGCCGCATGCCGAGCGAGAACGTCTTGACGCGCTTCTTCGCCACGGCGGCGATGCCGGCCTGCTCCAGCACCTCGTCGACGCGTCGCGTCGGGATCCGGTTACTGGCCGCGAGCGCCCGCAGATGGTCCCGCGCGGTGCGGGAGCCGTGCGCCGCCTGCGGATCGAGCAGGGCGCCCACCACGCGCAGCGGTTCGTCGTACGTGGCGTAGGGGCGGCCTCCGATGAGCGCGGTCCCGGAGGTGGGGCGGTCGAGGCCGAGGGCGAGGCGCATCGTGGTGGACTTGCCGGCGCCGTTCGGGCCGAGGAAGCCGGTGACGCGGCCGGGCTCGACCTGGAAGGTCAGCCCGTCCACGGCGCGCGTCGTCCCGTACTCCTTGCTGAGGTCCTTGACGTCGATACTGGTCATGCCCACAGAATCGTCCGCGCCAGGGCCCCCTGGCCTCCCCCACCGGTGGAGTTCGCCTCCCCCGTGCGGGGGAGCCGTCGGGCGCGGGGCGACTGGCACGATGACGGTATGCCCCGCTTCCTGAGACCGCTCGCGCGCGCGGTCACGTACACCCGCTGGCTGCATCTGCTCTGCTCGTCGGTGCTCGCCTTCGTGTTCGCGATGGTCTACCCGGGGCTCTCCGCCCCCTCCGTGGGTGCCTGGGTGCTCATCTATGTGATCCCCGTGCCGCTGCTCCTGGCGCTCGGCGCGATTCCGGTGATGCGGCGTTCGGAGGGGCTGCAGGCGCGGATGATGCTGTTTCCCGGGAAGCACGCGCGCGTGGCCGGCACCGGCGCGGAGCGTGAGATCTCGGTCGCGCCCTCGGCCTCGTGGCAGGACCGCGGCAGGACATCGGCCTGGCTGGTGTTCCGGCTGTTCCTGGGGCTCTCGGTCGCCCTGTTCTCGGGTCAAGTCGCCGCGCTGGCCATGGAGTTGACGGGCGCGGCCATGGGCGAGCGAGTCGACGAGCTGTCGGCGCTGCCAGTGCCGGAAGCGGCCTGGTTGTGCGTGGCGGCGATCCCCTTCGTCCTGCTCTTCCTTGTGTACGTGGCGGCGGGCGCGGGGTGGCTGACGGCTCGCACGGCGCAGGTGCTCCTCGGGCCGTCGGGGGCGGATTGGCTTGCCGCGCTGGAGGAGCGCACCGAGCAGTTGCTGGAGCGCAATCGCATCGCCCGTGAGCTGCACGACTCCATCGGCCACGCGCTGACGGTCGCCGTGGTGCAGGCGGGCGCGGCGCGCGCTGCGGGCGATCCGGCGTTCACGGACCGGGCCCTGGGCGCCATCGAGGAGACCGGCCGGGCCGCCCTGGAGGACCTTGAGCGGGTGCTCCTGGTGCTGCGCGAGGCGGAGCAGCCGGTGGGCAGCCGCCCCACGCTCCAGGAGGCGGACCGGCTGCTCGACTCGGCGCGGGCTTCGGGGGCGAAGGTGGAGGTGACGGTGACCGGCCCGCTGGAGACGGTGCCGGGGCCGGTGTCCCGCGAGGGCTACCGCATCCTCCAGGAGGCGCTCACGAACGTGCTGCGGCACTGCGGAACCGTGCCGGTCACCGTGACCCTCCATGTCGCGGACAAGCACCTCGTCCTGGAGGTACGCAATCCCCTGCCGCCCGGACGCGGCTCCGGGCACGGCGGTACGGGCAGCGGGCTGCGCGGTGTACGGGAGCGCGCGGCGCTGCTCGGCGGCCACGCCAGGACGGGCCCGCTCGGCGACGAGTGGCAGGTTCACGTCGAACTGCCGGTGGAGTGATCTAGGCTGACGGCGTGCCGCTCACCGTGCTTCTTGTCGACGATGAACCTCTGGTCCGCGCGGGCCTGCGCGCCGTGCTCGAAGCGCAGCCGGACATCACGGTGGTGGGCGAGGCCGCGGACGGCGCGGCGGTCGTCCCCCTGGTCCGCGAGCTGCGACCCGACGTCGTCGCCATGGACGTCCGGATGCCGCTGCTCGACGGGATCGAGGCCACGCGCGCGGTGCTGCGCGGCGCGGAGCGGCCGCCGAAGATCCTCGTGATCACCACGTTCGAGAACGACGAGTACGTGTACGGGGCGCTGCGCGCGGGCGCCGACGGCTTCCTGCTGAAGCGGGCGCGCCCCGAGGAGATCGTGCACGCGGTTCGTCTCGTCGCGGCGGGCGAGTCGCTCCTGTTCCCCGCGGCGGTCCGCAAGTTGGCGGCGGAGTACGGGAGTTCGGCGGCCCGCGCGGCACTGGAGCGCGCGGCGCTGACCGAGCGCGAGGGACAGGTCCTGCGGCTCATGGCGCGCGGTCTGTCGAACGCGGAGATCGCCGCGGACCTGGTCGTCGGCACCGAGACGGTCAAGTCCCACGTCAGCGCGGTGCTGACGAAACTGGGCGCGCGGGACCGCACGCAGGCGGTGATCGCGGCGTACGAATCGGGGTTCGTGGCGCCGACGTGAGACCCGACCTGCACCGATTCGGCTGCGCGCGGCCGAACAACGTACGTCACAGAGGTGCACCCGACTCTCGCCGCTTTCCGCGGCTGCGGGTACCATCCGGCGAACACGCGCGACGGCGGGGAGGACGACGGTGGGGCGGCTGACCGGCGGGGATCCCTCTCTGCTCAGGCGGATCAATTCCGCGGTGGTGCTGCACGCACTGCGTTCCACCGATTTCGCGACGCTCACCGAGGTCACCCACGTCACCGGCCTGTCGCGGCCCACTGTGGAGGGCGTCGTCGAGGGGCTCATCGTGGCCGGGCTCGTCGTGGAGACCACGGTCGAGGAGCCGGGCGCGCGGCGGCAGGGCCGGCCCGCGCGCAAGTTCCGCTTCCGGGCCGAGGCCGGGCATCTGCTCGGCCTGGAGATCGGCCCGCATCGGGTGGCCGCGGTGCTCTCGGCGCTCGACGGCAGGGTGCTCGGTTCGGCGTCCAAGGAGGTCGACGAGGCCGCTCCGGCGGACGAGCGGCTCGAAAGGCTGCGCGGCACCGTCGCCGATCTGCTGCGCCGCGCGGGCGTGGCCCGTGGCTCGCTGTGGGCGGTCGGTGTCGGCAGCCCCGGGATCGTGCAGGCGGACGGGACGGTGCGGCTCAGCACCGCGCTGCCGGGCTGGACCGGGCTTCCGCTCGGCGAGCGGCTGCAACGCTCCTTCAAGTGCCCGGTCCTCGTGGAGAACGACGCGAACGCGGCGGCCGTGGCCGAGCACTGGAAGGGCGCCGGGTCGGACACCGACGACATGGTGTTCGTCCTCGCCGGGCTCAGCCCCGGGGCCGGCGCCCTGATCGGCGGCCGCCTGCACCGTGGTTTCGGGGGCGCCGCCGGGGAGATCGGCGCGCTGCACCTGCTGGGCCGCGAGGTGCGGCCCGAGGCGCTGCTGTCCACCACGGACGAGCCGCTGCACCCGCTGGACGAGCTCGCCGTGGCGCACGTGTTCACGCTGGCGCGCGAGGGCGACGACCGGGCGTCCGCCGCGGTCGAGCGGTTCCTTCAGCGGCTGGTGCACGACGTGGCGGCGCTGGTGCTCGCGCTCGATCCGGAACTGGTCGTGGTGGGCGGCTGGGCCGCGGGGCTCGACGGCGTACTCGAACCGCTGCGGCGAGAGCTGGAGCGGTACTGTCTGCGGCCGCCGCGGGTGGCGCTGTCGACGCTGGGCGAGGCGGCGGTGGCCACGGGAGCATTGCGGCTCGCGCTCGACCACGTGGAAGAGGAACTCTTCGCTACGGAGGGCACGGTCACGGCCCGCCGGTGACAGCAGCTCCGCCGACGACCGGGTTTGCGGCCACCCGTGGCCCGGTGCGCGGTCCCTCGCGCCCCTGCGAGCTCCCGGTCGACCGACCGTCGCCGCTCACCCGGAGCCCGGTGCGCAGTTCCCCGCGCCCCCAGAAGAACCCGTCACCGCTCGCCCGGACGCCGAGCGGCGGTCACCCGGGGGTCAGGACGCCCGCGTCTGCGGAGCGTGGTGGATCTCGACGCCCGCCGTGTCACCGAAGGTGAGCCGGCAGGTGTCCGCGCGGTAGGTCGCCACCGAGACGGCCGCGGTCGTGCCGCGGCTGAAGTAGCGGGTCGTGACGACGAGGACCGGGGCGCCGGGCAGCCGGTCGAGTTCCTTCGCGTCGTCGGCGCGGGCCGAGCCCAGCTCGACCGCGCGGTCCTCCCCGTCCAGGCCAAGGCGCTGCAACTCCCGCACGACCGCACGCGCGCGTGCGGCGCCCGACGCGGCGTCGATGGCCGTCAGGTCGGGGGCGGAGCCGGCGGGGACGTACAGCAGCTCGGCAGCGACCGGCTGGCCGTGCGAGACGCGCGTGCGGCGCAGGACGTGCACCTCGGTGTCCGGCGCGGTCTCCAGGGCGGCGGCGACGGCGCTCGGCGGGACCTCGACGGCGGAGTCGACGGCCTGCCACGCGTCTGCGCTGCCACCGGGCCAGTCCCGGTCGTTCGACGCGACGGCGACGCCCATGCGGGGCGGCGCGACCGTGGTGCCGACGCCGCGACGGCGCTGCAGCCGGCCTTCCAGCTCCAGCTGCTCCAGAGCCTGGCGGAGTGTGGCGCGGGCGACGCCGAAGCGGGCCGCGAGGTCACGCTCGTTCGGCAGGATCTCGCCCACCGTGAACTCGGAGTCGAGCGCATCGGTGAGCACGGTCTTCAGGTGCCAGTATTTCGGCTCCGGAGCCGCTTCCAACTGCGTGGTCCCCACCCTGTCCTCCGCAACAGCCGTGCCCTGGCAGCTTTTTATCGCCCTTGTTTATTAAAGGTTCCTGCCTTATCTCTGCGAGAGTAGGACCGTTCTCGGAACTTGGTCAATACCAATCGTCGTCGGGTTCTCACGTGGGGGAACGCGGAAGACCCGCCCCCGCATGTGCGACGGGAGCGGGCCTGGGCCGGGTGTCCGGCGCGCGTCTACGCGAGCGAACCGAGCTTGTCCGGGTTGCGCACGATGTAGATCTGCTGGATCCGGCCTTCGTGCAGGCCGAGTTGGAGGACGGAGTCCGGCTTTCCGTCTCCGGTGACGAGCACGCCGAGGGTGCCGTTGAACTCCACGAGCCGCAGCTCGAAGTCGCCGGAGCCTCCCTGCCGTACGGCGCCCTGGACGAACCGCCCCACCTTGTCGGCGGTCTCGATGACCCGCAGCGGCGCCCTGGCCTTGCCTCCGCTGTCGCCCACGAGCCGGGCGTCCGGGGCGAGCATGGCCATCAGCCCGTCGAGGTCGCCCTCGGTCGCGGCGGCCAGGAAGCGCTCGGTGAGGTCGCGCTGCTGGACGGGGTCGACGTCGAAGCGGGGCCTGCGCTCGTCCACGTGCTTACGCGCGCGTGCGGCGAGTTGTCGCACGGCGGCCTCGCCGCGCTCCAGCGTGCCGGCGATCTCCGCGTAGGTCAGGCCGAAGGCTTCCCGCAGCACGAACACCGCGCGCTCTAGCGGCGAGAGGGACTCCAGGACGACGAGTACCGCGAGCGACACGGAGTCGGCGAGGACGGCGCGCTCGGCGGTGTCGGGCACCGTGGGCCCGAAGTCGGTGACGAGCGGCTCGGGCAGCCAGGGGCCTACGTAGGACTCGCGGCGCGACTGGACCTGCCGCAGCCGGTCGATGGCGAGGCGGGTGGTGACGCGCACCAGGTAGGCGCGCGGTTCGCGGACGTCGGCGCGGTCCGCGCGGGACCAGCGCAGCCAGGCGTCCTGCACCACGTCCTCCGCGTCGGCGACCCGGCCCAGCATGCGGTAGGCGACGCCCATGAGGACGGGGCGGTGCTCTTCGAAGTCATCGATCTCTGTGTCGGTGGCCACCCACCCATCCCATAGGACACCTCGGGCGCTGTCCAGCGGGCGCCGTACTACTTCGGCTACGCGGCTTGAACTGCGCGCTACTGAGCGGTAATTGTTGCTGACAAGGTGTCTAAGGAACCGTCGCGGCGTGGCGGGGACAGGGAGTGAGCGACATGTCGACAGAGGCGTCCTTCAATATCGAGAGCGCCGGCGGGTCCCGCACCGTGCGCCTCGCGTACGAGCGCACGGGCAGCGGTGAGCCGCTGCTTCTGCTGCACGGGATAGGGCACCACTGGGAGGCCTGGCAGCCGGTGCTGCCGATCCTCGCGGCGGAGCGGGACGTGATCGCGGTGGATCTTCCGGGGTTCGGGAAGTCGCCCGCGCTGCCGGACGGACTCGCGTACGACCTGGCCGGCGTGGTCCCCGTCCTCGACGCGTTCTGCCGCCATCTCGGGGTCGAGCGGCCGCATGTGGCGGGGAACTCGCTGGGCGGGCTGCTCGCCCTCGACCTCGGCCGGGAGAAGCTCGTACGGTCCGTCACGGCGCTCTCCCCCGCCGGGTTCTGGACCGGGGCCGAGCGGCGCTACGCCTTCGGGACGCTGCTCGCGATGCGGGCGGGCGCGCGGGCCATGCCGGTGCCGGTGATCGAGCGGCTCTCCCGCTCCGCGGCGGGGCGCGCGGCGCTCACCAGCACCATCTACGCGCGGCCCGGCCGCCGTTCACCCGAGGCGGTCGTCGCGGAGACGCTGGCCCTGCGGGAGGCCACCGGGTTCCGGGAGACGCTGGACGCCGGTCGTTCGGTGCTCTTCCAGGACGACGTCCAGGAGCTGCCGGTCACCATCGCATGGGGCACCAGCGACCGCATCCTCGTGCGCCGCCAGGGCATCCGCGCCAAGCACGTCATCCCGCGGGCCCGCCTGATCAAGCTCCCCGGCTGCGGACACGTCCCGATGAACGACGACCCGGCGCTGGTCGCGCGGGTGATCCTCGACGGGAGCCGCTGAGCGCCGCGCGAACACACCGGAACCCAGGGCGACCCCGGCGGCGACGAGCGCGCTGCCCGCGCCCTGGGCGATGCCGTACGTACCCGAGCCGACCAGCGGCGCGGTGCAGGCCGCCGCGACGGGGATGAGCCCGGAGAACAGCGTGGCCCGCTCGGCGCCGATCCGCTGCATACCCATGTACCAGCACACGAAGCCGACCACCGTGACGACCACGGCCTGCCACGCCAGGGCCGCGAACTCGGCGCCGTCCGGCCTGCGCAGCCAGCCGCCGCCGTCCACGACGATCCCGGCGACGGCGGACTCCAGAGCGGCGATCCCGCACACCGCGCAGGACAGCAGCCGGGGGCCCAGCGGGCGCAGCACCGGCACGGCGAGCACGGCGAAGCCGACCTCGCCCACGAGCGCGCATACCGAGAAGGCGATCCCGGCGACGTCCGTACGCCCCCACCCCTGGACGGTGAAGGCCCCGGCCGCCACGAGCAACGCCCCGTACAGGACTGCCCGGCTCGGCCGCACGCCTCTCACCAGGGGCACCAGGACGGCGACCACCACGGGCGCGCATCCTACGAAGACGCCGGGTACCGCGGGTTCGGCGGAGCGTTCCGCGGCGAGGACCGCGAGGTTGAAGCCCACCATGCCGACGGCGGCGAGCAGCGCGAGCCGGGCCCACTGGCGCGGCGTGAGCAGCCGCAGCGGGCGCAGGCCACCCCTCCCGACCAGCGGCAGGAGCAGCAGGCACGCGACGGCGTAGCGGAGGAACTGGCCGCCGGCGTACGGGTAGTGGCCCAGGACGCTGTTGGCGGTGAACGAGCCGCCCACCAGGACGCAGGCGAACGTGGCGAGCAGGGAGCCGCGAAGGGAAGTGGCGTTCATGGACGTGACGTTAAGAATCACGGGTGGTCCGCCACGAGGTCCATTCGCGCAGCTGTATCGGGGACCAATCACGGACACCGGGAGGCCACCGTAGGCTCCCGGTATGACACAGCCGGCCATCCCCGAGGGGCGTGAATCCCCCTCGCCCGCCTGGGAGTTGCTACTGCCCGCCTCGTCCGCCCCGGCACGCGCGCGTGGCCGTGCCCTCCAGTCCGCGCTGCGGGACGCGGTGCGTTCGGGGCGACTCGCTCCCGGCACCCGGCTGCCGTCGAGCCGGGATCTGGCCCGGGACCTCGGGGTGTCGCGGGGCCTGGTCACGGAGGCGTACGAGCAGTTGACGGCCGAGGGGTACCTGCGCGCAGGGCGGGGCGCCGGGACGTGGGTGGGTGAGGCGGCGCGGGCGGCCGCGCCGGGCGCGAGCGATCTGGCGCCACGCCGGCCGACCGGTGTGCGGGCCGACTTCGTGGCGGGCACCCCCGACCTGTCGCTGTTCCCGCGTGCGGCGTGGTCGGCGGCACAGCGCGCGGTCCTCGCCGACCTGCCGCACCACACCCTCGGCTACCCGGACCCGCGCGGCCTGCCCCGCCTGCGCACGGCCCTCGCCGAGCTGCTCACCCGGCGGCGCGGCGTGGTGGCGGACCCGGAGCGGATCACCGTGTGTTCCGGGGTGACGCAGGCGGTGACGCTGCTCGGCATCGTGCTCCGCGCGCGCGGGCAGCACCACATCGGCGTGGAGAACCCCGGCAGCCCGCAGTACGAGGACCTGTTCGCGACCGTGGGGTCGCGGGCGGTGCGCCTCCCGATGGACGACGAGGGGCTCGCCATGGGGCCGCTGCGGGAGTCCGGGGTCCGCACGGCGATCACCACCCCGTCGCACCACTTCCCGTCGGGCATCGCGTACTCACCGCGCCGCAGGGCACAACTCCTCTTCTGGGCGCGGCGGTTGGGCGGCCTGGTCGTGGAGGACGACTACGACGGGGACTTCCGCTACGACCGGGCCCCCGTGGGCGCGCTGCAAGGGCTCGACCCGGAGCACGTCGCGTACACCGGATCGGTGAGCAAGTCGCTGGCGCCGGGGCTGCGGCTCGGCTGGCTGATCGTGCCGGACGCGCTGACCGACGACGTCGTCGCGCGCAAGCGCTACATGGACCTCGGCAACCCGGCCCTCGACCAGGCGGTGCTCGCCCGTTTCGTCGAGCGCGGCGATTACGACCGCCACCTGCGCCGCTGCCAACGCGCCTACAAGGAGCGCCGCGACGCCCTGGTGACGGCGCTGCACGCACACCTGCCCGGCACCGAGGTCTCCGGCATCGCGGCGGGGCTCCACGCCATCGCCACGCTCCCCGAGCGCTACGGACCGCACCAGGAGCTCCTGGACCGCTGCGCGTCCGCCGGGGTGTCCGTCCGCGCCCTGGACCACTACGGAGGGGACGCGGGCGTCGGCGTGTCCCTGGTGATCGGCTACGCGCACCTGCCCCCGGCCCGGATCACCGAAGGGGTACGCCTTCTGGCACAGGCCGCTCCGCGCGCCAGGTTCCCTTGATGGTGGGGGCAGTTGTTCACGCCCGGGAAAGATCGCATCCAGAGGAAAGTGGCGCGGGGTGTGGAAGCGATCGCTAGGCTGGCGAAGCCAGTCTGCGAGCTCCGTAAGGCACGAACCGGCTTGTCCGGGGACACGGTTGTTGTGCGGGCGTCGAACAGGCGGGTGTCACCGGGGCCGTCCCGGTGTGGGGCCCTGTCATCGGTCCCGCGCCCGAAAGGGCGGATGCGACCTCGATGCCGCCGCCAGCGGTAGCCAAGGAGCGCGACGAGGCGCGAACCGCTGAGCACTCGAGCTCGGCCGTTCACGGCCGAGAAGATGACTTGGGGTTCGCGTGTGCGCCGTGGCACGCCAGTAGGAGTGGCAGCACGGCGCCGCGCGCAGGCCATGGCACCGTGCTGTCGTCGAGACCGTCACTGGAGGCGTCCATGTCAGACCGTCCGCAAACTCCCCAGCCCGGCCGACGCGGAGTGCTGCGCGGCGCGCTCGCCACATCCGCCGCGCTGGCCCTTCCGGCGGTCGGCGGGGCCGCCGCACCCGCGTTCGCGCTCTCCGGACGCCCGAAAGCCGGCTGGGGCGTCCAGGCGGGGGACGTGGGCGCGCACTCGGGACTCGTGTGGGTGCGCTCCGACCGGCCCGCGCGGATGGTCGTGGAGACCTCGGCCACCGACACGTTCAAGAACGTCACCAGATGGCGGGGGCCGCTGATCGGACCCGGCACCGACTTCACCGGGACGACCCGGCTGCGCGGCCTTCCGCCCGGCGAGCGGATCCACTACCGCGTGCGGCTCGCCGACCCGGACGACCCGCGGCGCACCGGCGAACCGGTCGAGGGCACCTTCCGCACCGCGTCCGTGTCGCGCCGGGACGGGGTGCGGTTCCTGTGGTCCGGGGACATCGCCGGGCAGGGCTGGGGCATCAACCCGGACCGTGGCGGCTACCGCGTGTACGAGGACATGCGCGCCCTCGACCCGGACTTCTTCCTGTGCAGCGGCGACAACATCTACGCCGACGGCCCGATCCTGCCGAGCGTGACACTGCCGGACGGGCGGGTATGGCGCAATGTGACCACCGAGGAGAAGTCCAAGGTCGCGGAGACGCTGAACGAGTTCCGTGGCGCGTTCCGGTACAACCTGCTCGACGAGAACCTGCGCCGCTTCAACTCCCAGATCCCCACGATCACGCAGTGGGACGACCACGAGGTGCGCAACAACTGGTACCCCGGCCAGATCCTCAGCGACGAGCGCTACACGGAGAAGAACGTCGACGTGCTGGCGGCCCGCTCGCTGCGCGCGTTCAGCGAGTACTTCCCGATCTCCACGCTTCCGCCGGGCGACGCCGACGGTCGCGTGTACCGGGTGCTGAGGCAGGGGCCGCTGCTCGACGTGTTCGTGCTCGACATGCGTACGTATCGCAACGCGAACTCGCCGGGGCGGCAGGCCGACGACACGACCGGGATTCTCGGCGCCGAGCAGCTCGCGTGGCTGAAGCGGGAGTTGTCGCGCTCGCGGGCCGTGTGGAAGGTCATCGCCTCCGACATGCCGTTGGGTCTCGTCGTCCCGGACGGCAGCACGAACTTCGAGGCCGTGGCGCAGGGCGACCCCGGCGCGCCGCTCGGGCGTGAGCTCCAGGTCGCCGAGCTGCTGCGGCACATCAAGCACGAGCGGATCACGGGCACCCTGTGGCTGACGACCGACGTGCACTACACGTCCGCGCAGCACTACGAGCCGTCGAACGCCGCGTACAAGGACTTCGAGCCGTTCTGGGAGTTCGTGTCGGGGCCGCTCGCCGCGGGCGGGTTCAAGGCGCTGAAGCTGGACGGGACGTTCGGCCCGCGGCAGGTCTTCATCAAGGCGCCGGACCGGAACAACACCTCCCCGGCCGAGACCCCGCCGTACTTCGGGGAGGTCGAGATCGACGGCGGCAGCGGGGAACTCACCGTACGGCTGCGGCAGGAGGGCGGCGACGTGCTGTTCTCGCAGACGTTGCAGCCGGGACGGGTGGGGCAGTGATCCCGGGCAGTGATCCCGCCGCGACCCTGTGGCCAAAAACCGACATAAGCACGCTTAACCCATCGGTCACAAAGCGTTTGTGATCACGCAACACCGGTCCTGCACAGTGGACGCATGAGTAACGAGACGCAAGTTGTCACTGTTGTCCTCTGCTGCGCCGCGACGCTGCTCGCCATCGCCGCCGCCGGGTTCCGCATGCTCCGGTCAGAACGCAAGGAGCACGCGCCACCCACCGCGGATACCGGCGCCCGGCCGCCCTCCTCCCCGGAGGCCGCGGCCGGGCCGCTCGACCCGGCGAACAGCACGCTGTGGCGGATGCGCACGACCGTGCGGGACGAGCCGGGGTCGCTCGCCGCGCTGTGCACGGTGCTCGCCCACCGGCGGGTCGACATCCTGAGCCTGCAGACGCATCCGCTGGCCGCGGGCACCGTGGACGAGTTCCTGCTGCGCGTGCCCGAGGAGTTGACCTCGGGCGAGCTGGCCGGGCTCGTCGAGGGCGCGGGCGGCGCCGACACCTGGGCCGAGCGGGCGGACGCCCACGACCTGGTGGACGCCCCCACCCGCATCCTCGGCCTCGCCACCCGCACGGCGCTCGACGCCGCCGAACTCCCGCTCGCCCTGCGTCAGTTGCTGGGCCGCTGCACGATCAGGTCGCTGCCCGCGAAGGCGGCAGCCGCGGCCGGCGGCGCGCCCGTCGAGGGCGTCCTCGACGACACCGTGCTGCGCCTTCGCACCCCGGAGGGCGGGGTCATCGCGGTCGAGCGGCCGTATCTGCCGTTCACGCCCACCGAGTTCGCGCGCGCCCGCGCCCTCGTGGAGCTGGACACCCGGCTCGGTCCGCGGGTGCCGGGCGCCGAGGACGTCCTGACGCTCCCCGAAGGCAACGACATCACCGTGCGGCGCGCCGACAGCGGCGACCTGGCCCTGTCGAAGGCGATGCACGAGCGCTGCTCGCAGGCCACGCTGGGCCGCCGCTACCACGGGCCCGTCGCCGACGCGGACCGCTATCTGAGCCACCTGCTCAGCCCGCGCTACGGCCGCACTCTCGCCGCGCAGACCGCTTCGGGCCGGATCGTCGCCCTCGGGCACCTGCTGTGGGACGGCGACGAGACCGAGGTCGCGCTGCTCGTGGAGGACGACTGGCAGCGTCGCGGCATCGGCGCCGAACTCCTCGGCCGGCTGGTCTCGATGGCGGTCGAGGCGGGCTGCGCCAGCGTGTACGCGGTGACGCAGTCGGCCAACACGGGCATGGTCGCGGTGATGCGCGGCCTCGGCCTGCCCCTCGACTACCAGATCGAGGAGGGCACGCTGGTGATCACCGCCCGGCTCGATGCGGCACCGGTGGCGTCCCTGCTTCCGTACGCGCACGAGCAGGAGCAGGAGTACGAGCGGGCCGAGCAGCCCGGCTGACCGGGTGGGCGGCCCCGGCACCGGCACCCAGCGCCCCGTCCAGATCCGCCCACAGGTCCTCGACGTCCTCCAGGCCGACCGAGAGCCGCAGCAGCCGGTCGCCGACGCCCGCCGCCCTGCGGTCGTCGGCGGCGACCACGCGGTGGCTGATCGAGGCGGGGTGCTGGATCAGCGAGTCGACGCTGCCGAGGCTGACCGCCGGGGTGATCAGTTCGACCCCGGCGGTCACCGCGTGCGGGTCGCCCGCCACCTCGAAGGCGACCATGGCGCCGCCGATCCGCGGGTAGTGGACGCGGGTGACGCGCGGGTCCCCGGCGAGCCGCCGGACGAGCTCCGCGGCCGTCGCCGAGGCGGCACGCACGCGTACCGGCAGGGTCGACAGCCCGCGCAGCAGCAGATATCCGGCGAGCGGATGCAGCACCCCTCCGGTCGCGAACCGCACTTTGCGCAGCTCACGCGCGAAGGCCTCGTCGCAGGCCACGACGCCACCGAGGACGTCCCCGTGTCCGCCGATGTACTTCGTGGCGCTGTGCAGGACGAGCCGCGCTCCGCGCTCCGCGGGCCGTTGCAGCACGGGCGTCGCGAACGTGTTGTCGACGAGCAGCGGCACCGAGCCGCAGGCGTGCGCGACGGCCGCGAGATCGACCTCCGCGAGCGTCGGGTTGGCGGGCGACTCCACCAGGACGAGGCCGGTGTCGGGCCGTATCGCGTCGGCGATCCCCGCGGGGTCGACCCACGTCACTTCCGATCCGAGCGTGCCCGCCGTCAGCAGGTGGTCGCTGCACCCGTACAGCGGGCGGACCGCGACGACATGGCGCGGGCCCGCCGCGAGACGTACGAGGAGCACGGCCGTCAGCGCCGCCATGCCGCTCGCGAACGCGACCGCGCTGTCCGTGCCTTCGAGGCGGGCGAGGGCGGTCTCGAAGCGGGCGACGGTCGGGTTGCCGAGGCGGCCGTAGACGGGCGGCCCGTCGTCGAGGGCGCCGTCGGCGGCGAACGCGTCGATGCGGGCGGCCTCGGCGCGGGTGTCGGCGGACGGGTAGGTGGTGGACAGGTCGAGGGGCGCGGCGTGCAGGCCGAGAGCGGCGAGGTCGTCGCGGCCCGCGTGCACGGCTTCGGTGGCGAAGGCCCGGGTGCGGGCACCGCTCATGTCCCAGTGCGTATCCATGGTCGGCATCCTGAACAACGGGCGGGCGCCGTGGTTCAACTCCCGTGCTACGTTCGGCGGATGGCCGCCTCCGTCGTACTCGATCCGGTCGACCTGGACATACTGCGGCTGCTGCAGAACGACGCCCGCACCACGTACCGGGATCTGGCGGCGCAGGTCGGCGTCGCGCCCTCCACGTGTCTGGACCGGGTGAACAGGCTGCGGCGCTCCGGCGTGATCCTCGGGCATGTGCTGCGGCTGGACCCGGCCAAGCTGGGCCGCGGCCTGGAGGCGCTGCTTTCGGTGCAGGTGCGCCCGCATCGCAGGGAGCTC
Organism: Streptomyces sp. NPDC002795; assembly: GCF_042888725.1. Classification (NCBI taxonomy): domain Bacteria; kingdom Bacillati; phylum Actinomycetota; class Actinomycetes; order Kitasatosporales; family Streptomycetaceae; genus Streptomyces; species Streptomyces sp. NPDC002795. The sequence goes on along the minus strand of NZ_JBIAQB010000003.1, from coordinate 106,812 downwards.
GTCGGCCCTTTCGTGGAGCGCGTCCGCGCGCTGCCCGAGGCGCGCACCGTGTTCCATCTGACCGGCCCCGACGACTACTTGGTGCACGTCGCCGTCCACGACATGGCGGACCTGCAGCGGCTCGTGCTCGACTCGTTCACGTCCCGCCCGGAGGTGGCGCGCGTCGAGACCCGGTTGATCTTCCAGCAGTGGGAGTGCGGGCCGCTGCTTCCGCCCGCGGCGAATCATGGTGACGTGGCCCCCTGACTCGTACGAGGATGTGTCGCATGCCACACACCGCGAGCTCTCAGCCCCCTACTGCCCGACTGCCCCGGCAGGTCGCCGACGCCTATGTCGACGCGATGGTCGCCCTCGACCCCGTGGAGGGCACCTTCCTCGGGGTCCGGGAGGCCCACAGCAGGCTGCCCGACCTGACCCCCGCCGGTCTCGCCGCCGTCGCGGACCTCGCGCGGGAGACCCTCGCGAGCCTCGACGAGGCGGAGCGCGCGCCCGGCGCCGACAGTGACGTCGAGCGGCGCTGCGCCCGGCTGCTGCGCGAGCGCCTGACCGCCGCGCTCGCGGTGCACGAGGCGGACGAGCACCTGCGCGAGGTCTCCAACCTGGGCTCGCCGATCCACAACGCGCGCGAGGTGTTCACGGTCACCCCGACCGACACGGACGAGGACTGGGCGGCGATCGCCGAGCGGCTGCGCGCGGTGCCCGCGGCGTTCGCCGGATACCGGGAGACGCTCGCGCTCGGCCTGGACCGGAAGCTGCACGCGGCGCCGCGGCCGACGGAGACGTTCATCGGCCAACTCGGCGAGTGGCAGGGCTGGTTCGAGGAGTTCGCGGCCGCCGGGCCGGACGCACTGCGCGCCGAGCTGACGGAGGCGGCACGCACCGCGGACGCCGCGACCGTCGAACTGCGCGACTGGATGCGGGACGTGTACGCGCCCGCCGTCGAGGGCGCGCCGAACGTGGTGGGCCGCGAGCGCTACGCGCGTTGGTCGCGCTACTACAACGGCACGGACCTCGACCTGGACGAGGCGTACGCGTACGGCTGGAGCGAGTTCCACCGGCTGCTCGCCGAGATGCGTACGGAGGCCGAGAAGATCCTGCCCGGCGCCGCGACGCCGTGGGTGGCGCTCGCACACCTCGACGAGCACGGACGGCACATCGAGGGCGTCGACGAGGTGCGGGAGTGGCTGCAGAAGCTGATGGACGAGGCCATCGGCGCGCTCGACGGCACGCACTTCGAACTCGCCGACCGGGTACGGCAGGTGGAGTCCCGCATCGCGCCGGCCGGCAGCGCCGCCGCCCCCTACTACACGCCGCCGTCGGAGGACTTCTCGCGGCCGGGCCGGACGTGGCTGCCGACGATGGGTCAGACCCGGTTCCCTGTCTACGACTTGGTGTCGACGTGGTACCACGAGGGCGTTCCCGGTCATCATCTGCAACTCGCGCAGTGGGCACATGTAGCCGGTGACCTGTCCCGCTACCAGGCGACGCTCGGCATCGTCTCGGCGAACGCGGAGGGCTGGGCGCTGTACGCGGAGCGGCTGATGGACGAGCTGGGTTTCCTCACGGACGCGGAGACCCGGATCGGCTATCTGGACGCGCAGATGATGCGGGCCTGCCGCGTCATCGTCGACATCGGCATGCACCTGGAGCTGGAGATCCCGGCGGACTCGCCGTTCCACCCCGGCGAGCGCTGGACGCCCGAGCTCGCGCAGGAGTTCTTCGGCGCGCACAGCAGCCGGCCCGCGGACTTCGTGGAGAGCGAGCTGACCCGGTATCTGTCGATCCCGGGCCAGGCGATCGGCTACAAGCTGGGCGAGCGGGCGTGGCTGCTCGGCCGGGCGGGCGCGCGGGCCGCGCACGGCGACTCCTTCGACGCGAAGGCGTGGCACATGGCGGCGCTGTCGCAGGGGTCGCTGGGGCTCGACGACCTGGTGGACGAGCTGTCCAAGTTGTGACGCTCAGGAGGTGCGGCGGAAGCCGCCCTCCGAGTCGATGACCTGGCCGGTGATCCACGCGGCCTCGTCCGTGGCCAGCCACGCGATGAGCCGCGCCGGGTCGTCGGGCATCCCCCACCGCTTGGCGGGGAACAGTTCGGCGATGGATTCGTACGTCTCGCCATCGAGGTAATCCGTGTCCACGGGGCCAGGGTTGACGGTGTTCACGGTCACGAACTGCGGGGCGAGGGTGGTGGCGAGCGAGCGCGTGATCGACGCGAGCGCGCCCTTTTGCAGGGCGTACGCGATCTCCTCCGGCATGCCGTCGGCGATGTCCTGACCGGAGGTCATCATGACGACGCGACCGCCGGTCTCCGCCGCGGCCGTGGCGGCCCGGTGCCGGGCGTAGGCCTGGACGAGCAGCACCACGGAGCGGGCGTCGACGGCCCAGTGGGCGTCCAGCATGGCGGCGTCGATGGTGTCGAGCGTGCCGTCGCTGCCACTGAGCGCGTGGTTGGCGACGACGATGTCGAGCCGTCCGCCGAGCGCTTCGGCGGCGTCCCGGACCAGGCGCGCGGGGGCGTCGGGTGCGGTGAGGTCCGCCGGGCCGTGCGCCACGACGGCATCCGGCTCGCCGCGTACGTCCCGCACGGCGTCGGCCACGTCGGCGGGCCGGTCGGCTCCCCACGGCATCGCCTCGTCGTGCGCCACGTGGTGGTGCAGATACACGCTCGCCCCGTACGCGGCGAGCCGGCGGGCCACGGCGAACCCGATGCCGCCGCGTCGGCTGGCACCGGTGACCAGCGCGGTGCGGCCGCGCAGCGGGAGGGGGTCGCGGCGGAGTTCGGTGGGGGTGGGGTGGGGCAGTTTCGGCATGCCATGGATCATGCCTGACAACGCCCTCCCGCCTCCTGTGAATTACGCGCCTATCCTGGCCTCATGGAGACAGCCCGCCCGCCGTTCGTCGACGAGCACCGGATCATGGTCGACGCGCCCACCGAGCGGGTGTGGCCGGTCCTGGCCTCGGAGTTCGGCGGGAGCAGCGGTCGGCTCTTCGAGGTGTACGCACGCTTCATCGGCGCGAAGCCGCTGCGGTCCGGCGGGGAGCCGCTCGCCGAGGGCTCGACGCTGCCGGGCTTCGCGGTGGTGGAGGCGGTGCCCGGACGCTCGGTCCGTCTGGTAGGGCGGCATCTGTACTCGCGCTACGAGCTGACCTTCGACCTTACCGAGCGGCCCGGCGGCACCCTGGTGCGCGCCCGTACGTACGCGTCGTTCCCCGGTCCGCTCGGTCGCGTCTACCGGCTCCTGGTGATCGAATCGGGGGCGCATCGGGCGCTGATGGTCCGGCGGATGGCGGCGGTCCGCAAGCGCGCCGAATAGGCCCGCTGAACCCCTTGTGGGTCAGGCATGTGGGCCAGGCTTGTGGGTCAGGCCTGTTGGACCCCTCGCTGTCGCACCACCGAGCCGTCCCGCCCCTTCACGACCTCCAACTGCGCGTGCACGCGGCGCCGCAGGTCGCCGACGTGGCTCACGATGCCGACGCTGCGGTCGCGCTCGCGCAGGGAGTCGAGGACGTCGAGGACCTCGTCGAGGGTCTGGTCGTCGAGGCTGCCGAAGCCCTCGTCGATGAAGAGCGTGTCGAGGCGGACGCCGCCCGCCTCGTCCGTGACGACGTCCGCGAGGCCGAGCGCCAGAGCGAGCGAGGCGAAGAAGGTCTCGCCGCCGGAGAGCGTCGCCGTGTCGCGCTCGCGGCCCGTCCACGCGTCCACGACGTGCAGGCCGAGGCCCGAACGGCCGCGTCCCGCGAGGGAGTCGGAGTGCACCAAGGTGTAGCGGCCCGAGGACATACGGCGCAGCCGTGCGGTCGCCGCCGCCGCCACTTGTTCCAGGCGGGCGGCCAGGACGTACGACTCCAGGCGCATCTTGCGCTCGTTGTCGGCGGCGGTGCCGGCCGCGAGGGAGGCGAGGCGGGCCACCCGGTCGTACGTCTCGCGCAGCGGGCCGAGGCGGCGGGCCTCGGCGGCGGCGCGGCGGGAGAGCCGGTCGAGGTCGGCGCAGCGCCGCTGGGCCGCGTCGCGCGCGGATCCGGCCGTGCGTACGCGCGCGTCGGCGGCCTGCGCGGCGGCCCGGGCCGCCGCGACGTCGGCCTCCGGACCGCGGGCGGCCTCGGCGGTGTCCTCCTCGGCGAGCATCGCGCGTACGGCCGCTTCCTCCGACTGCCGGGCGTCCAGGCGGTGTTGGAGCTCGCGGTGCTGGGCGTCGTCGAGCAGTGCGGCGGCCGCGGCCTCCGGCGTGTCGAACCCGGCCCGGAACGCCGCGTCGGCGAGTCGCGCGTCGGCTTCCTTGCGGCGGCGCGCCGTGTCCTCGACGGCGCGGGCCGCGTCGGCCGCCTCGGTGAGCAGCGTCCCCTGGTTCTCCAGTTGCGCCGCGCGCGCCTCGACGCTCTCGGCCACGCCCCGCGCCTGCGCCAACTCCCGCTCCAGGCCCGCCTGTTCACGGTCCAGCGCGTCACGCAGCGACGTACGGGCCGCGGTCCGCTGCGCGACCTCCTGGCGGGCGGCGAGGCGGCGGTCGCGCTCACTGTCGGCGTGGGCGAGGGCCTCGCGGGCGGGGTGCGCGGTGGACGCGAGAGCGTGCGTCTCGGCGTGTCGCTCCGCCAATTCGCGGGCGGCATCGGCGAGTTGCTCGGCGGGGGCCTCCCCTGCCGCGGCCTTCGCCGCCGCCAGTTCCTCCCGTACGTCGCCGAGGGCACGCTCGGTACGAGTGCGGCGCTCGTCGGCGGCGCGGTAGGCGGCGAGCGCGGCCTCTTCGGCGGCCCGGTCGACGTGTCCCTCGGACTTGCGCATGGGCGCGGGGTGTTCGTCGGCGCCGCACACGGTGCAGGGTTCGCCGTCGACGAGGGCCTCGGCGAGTTCGGCGGCGACGTCGCGCAGCCGCTGCTCCTTCAGGCCGAGCCAGTGCTCGTGCGCGCTCGCCGCCTGCTCGCGGGCGCGCAGCGCGTCGGCCCCGGCGCCGTCCACGCGCTCGGCGAGCCGGTCGCGCTCGACGGCGGCGCGGGCCTGCTTGCGGGCCGGTTCGAGTTGTCCCGCGAGGTGTTCGGCGCGGGTCGCAGCCTCTTGGGCCTCGTCGACCCGGGCCTGGAGGTCGGCGCGCCGGGCGTCCCAGCCGTCGAGCCAGCCTTCGGTGTCGGCGAGCAGGTCGGTGTCGGCGCGCTCCTCACGGTCGAGGTCGGTGCGCTCTCGCGTGAGCTCGGCGAGGCGCCGCTCGGCCCGCCGCGCCGCGTCGAGCCCCCCGAGCTCTTGAGCGACACGCCGGGCGGCTTCGGTGAGGGCCTCGGGGGAGGTCGGGATGTCGAGGTCGGCGTCGGGGTCGGGGTCGGTGCCTGTGTCGGTGCCGGTATCGGCATCGGAGCCAGTGCCGGTATCGGCATCGGCATCGGAGCCAGTGCCGGCATCGGCATCGGCCGCGTACGGCTGCCCACCCCCGACGCCGAGCGCGGAGCCGAAGCCGCCGCCGACGCCCGGCCACGCCGCCCGCAGCTCCCGCCGGGCCCGCTGGTCCTGCGTCAACGCCTCCCGGTGCGCCGCCTCCGACTCGTCCCGGAGGGCCAGCGCAGGCTCCACCGTCGCCGCCTTGCGCGCGCGGTCCATCCGGTCCTGGAGGGCGCGGTACTCCCCGACCCGCTCCTCCAGGGACGCCGCCCGCTCGCGGGCCTGCGCGAAGCGGAGTTGCAGGCGGTGGGTCTCCGTCACGTCGGACAGGTCGTGCTGCGCCGCGATCCGCGCCGACTCGGCCGCGTCCAGGGCGAGATGGGTGTGTGTGAAGTGTTCGCGCGCGGTCGAGCGGGCCGTGGCCGCCCACGTCAGCACGGAGTCGGCGATGCCGGGGTCGCCCGGCGTCGCGTCGACGGGGTCCAGCTCCACGACGTCCCCCGCCGCCTGCTGCATACGGTGGGCGTCGGCCAGCAACTCCGAGTCACCGGCGGCCACTTGCTTCTGCGCGGCCTTGCGGTCCTCGGCGAGCCGCTGCTCCACGGCGGCGAACCGGTGCGTGTCGAAGAGGCGGCCGAGCAGCTTGCCGCGGGCCTCGGCGTCGGCCCGCAGGAAGCGCGCGAAGTCGCCCTGCGGGAGGAGGACCACCTGGCAGAACTGGTCCTTGCTCATGCCGAGCAGCTGCGTGATCTCCTCGCCGATCTCCTGGTGGGAGCGGCTGAGGTCCTTCCACTTCGCCGCCACGGCGTCGTACTCGCGCAGCCAGCTCTGCGCCTTCTCCGTCGTGAAGCCGGTGCCGCGCTTCTTGGGGCGGGCGAACGGCGGCTGCCGGGTGATCTCCAGGCGGCGTCCCGCCACCGTCAGGTCGAGGGTGACCTCGGTGCGCACGCCCGCCTCCGCGTGGTCGCTGCGCAGGTTCTGCCCCTGGCCGCTGCCGCCCTGCCGGGCGCCGGGCACGGACCCGTACAGCGCGTAGCAGACCGCGTCGAGGACGGAGGTCTTGCCCGCGCCGGTCGGGCCGTGGAGGAGGAAGAGCCCCGCCGCCGACAAGTCGTCGAAGTCGACCTTCTGCGTGGCACCGAAGGGGCCGAACGCCGTGATCGTGAGTGTGTGCAGCCTCACCTGGCCACCTCGCGCACCACATCGTCCGCGCGCACCGCGTCGAACGCGGCCCGCAGCACCAGCCGCTCGCTCTCGTCGGGCCCCGCACCCCGGACGTGGGTCACGAAGTCCTCCGCGATCTCGTGGTCGTCGCGTCCCTTGAGGCGCTCGGCGTAGCTGGCGTCCGGCTCCTCGTCGTCCGTGCGGTGCGGGTCGAAGAGCAGGCTGAGGGTGTGCGGGAAGCGGTCGGTGAGGCGGGCCATCGGGTCGTCCGGCCGGATCGCGTCCGTGAGCGTCGCCTCCACCCACGACTCCTCGTGGCGGGCGAGGTCCGGGTCGTCGAGGAGGTCTTCGAGGTCGCCGCGCAGGCGGGCCAGCGGGCGCGGCACCGGGCAGTCGAGGCGCTCGGCGGTGACCGCTCCCCCGGCGTCGAGGTCGATCAGCCACATGCTCTTGCGGTGGTCGGCCTCCGAGAACGAGTACGGCAGCGGGGAGCCCGAGTAGCGGACCCGGTCACTGATGACCTGGCTGCCGTGCAGGTGCCCGAGCGCCACGTAGTCCGCCCCGTCGAAGACACCGGACGGGACCGCCGAGACGCCGCCCACCGTGATGTCCCGCTCGCTGTCACTGGGCGCGCCCCCGGTCACGAAGGCGTGCGCGAGGACGACGGACCTGGTGCCCGCCGGGCGCGCCGCGAGGTCGGCCCGAACCCGCTCCATGGCGGCGGCGAGCACCTGCTCGTGCCCGGCTTTCGCCACCCCGAACTCGTCCTTCACCAGAGCCGGTTCGAGGTAGGGAAGTCCGTAGAACGCGACGTCGCCGTGCGCGTCCGGCAGCACGATCGGCTCCGCGCAGCGGGACGGCTGGGTGCGCAGGTGGATGCCCGCCCGGCCGATGAGGCCCGCGCCGACGCCGAGGCGGCGCGCCGAGTCGTGGTTCCCGGAGATCATCACGGTGGGCACGCCGAGCTCGGCGAGGCGGTGCAGCGCGTCGTCGTACAGCTCCACGGCCGCGAGGGGCGGGACCGCGCGGTCGTACACGTCACCCGACACCACTACGGCGTCGACGCTCCGCTCACGGGCGGTGTCGACGAGGTGGGCGATGAACGCGGCCTGGGCGTCGAGCATGTTCACGCGGTGGAACGAGCGGCCCAGGTGCCAGTCGGATGTGTGCAGGAGCCTCATGGTGCACGAGGCTAACGGGTGGGTCTGACATGGCGGGGGGTTACGCCCGGGTGACCTGTTGCGGGAGCCGTTTCTCACGACTCGGGGCTCCGCCCCGGACCCCGCTGCTCAAACGCCGCAGGGGCTTGATCTGGTCACCCGTACGCCTCCCCGCCCAGCTCGAAGGCCGCCGTGCCCGCCGTCGCGTCCGCCAGCCAGCCGCGGAAGCGGTCGATGTCCGACTCCGGCAGGCCGATCTCGATCGTGACGGCCTCCCCGTACCGCACATCCCGGACCTCGCAGCCCGTGGACCGCAGGTCGTTCTCCATCTTGCCCGCGCGCGCGTGGTCGACCGTCACCGTGGCGAGGCGGAAGCGGCGGCGCGTCACCGTGCCGAGTGTGTCGAGGGCCTCGCCCACCGCGCCTCCGTAGGCGCGGATGAGGCCGCCGGCGCCCAGCTTCACGCCGCCGAAGTAGCGGGTGACCACGGCGACGACGTAGCGCATGTCGCGGCGCGTGAGCATCTGCAGCATCGGGACGCCCGCCGTGCCGCCCGGTTCGCCGTCGTCGCTCGCCTTCTGTACGGAGGCGTCGGCCCCGATGACGTACGCGTAGCAGTTGTGGTTGGCCGTCGGGTGTTCCTTGCGGACGCGCGCGACGAAGGCCTGGGCCTCCTCCTCGGTCGCGGCGGGCGCGAGCGCGCACAGGAACCGGGAGCGGTTGATCTCTGTCTCGTGCACACCCTCGCGGGCCACCGTGCGGTACTCGTCCTGCATCGGACCAGCGTATGCGCAGGTGACGATGTGGTGGACACTCGCCCGACGCCGGGCGACGGTCGGCTTCGGCGCGATCACGGCGGTCTTCGCGTACACCCTGGTCACGATCATCGTGGAACGTCCCGACGCGATCAAGATCGCCATCATCTTCACCGCGGCGATCCTCGGAGTACCGGGACAAGGAGCACTGCCGGCGCGCGGACACGCCCATGCCGGACGACGGCCGGGTGCTGTTCCTGGAGGTCTTCGTCCAGGACTCCTCCGACTTCACGGAGGGCCTGCTCGTCCACGGCGACGAGAAGCACGGGGTGCGGCGGCTGCGGGTGCGCGGCCCCGGCGTCCCGCACGTCTGCTTCCACTGGACCGAGGGCCCGGTCACCCGCGAAGTGCTCCGCGGCTCGGAACCGGACCCGGAGCGCCGCCCGCGCGGGCACGTGGGCTGAGCCGGCCGGAATCCCCGCGCCGTCCGGGGAGTTATCCGTACGGATATCAGTCCCGCCCCAAGGAGGTCCCATGTACGGCGATCACGACACGGTCCGCAAGATCCTCACCGAGACCGGTGACACGTGGGCGGTGGTCGGCCTCTCCTCGAACCAGGCCCGCGCCGCGTACGGGGTCGCCGACGTCCTCCAGCGTTTCGGCAAGCGGATCGTGCCGGTGCACCCGAAGGCGGAGACCGTGCACGGCGAGCAGGGCTACGCCTCGCTCGCGGACATCCCCTTCCCCGTCGACGTCGTCGATGTCTTCGTCAACAGCGACCTCGCGGGCCCGGTCGCCGACGAGGCCGCCGCGATCGGCGCCAAGGCGGTCTGGTTCCAGCTCGGTGTCGTCGACGAGGCGGCGTACGAGCGGACCCGGGCCGCCGGGATCTCGATGGTCATGGACAAGTGCCCCGCCATCGAGATCCCCCGGCTCGGCTGACCCGGCCACCGCGGGAGCCTCACGTCTGCGCGAACGCCCCGTCCGTGGAAGCGCCGGAGGCGATGCCGTACTCGGGCTCCGGGACCGCCTCCGGCAGCAGCAGCGTCGAGCGGCGGCCGTCCACGCCGACCGGTACGTCGCCGTCGATGGTGACGCGGCGCAGGGTGCGGGTGTGGGCGTCGGAGTCGTCCACGCCGTAGTGCTGGGTGGCCCGGTTGTCCCAGATGGCGACGTCGCCCGCACGCCACTGCCAGCGGACGGTGTTCTCCGGTCGCTCGACGTGCGACTGGAGGATGCCGATCAGCGCGCGTGAGTCGCGGGCGTTGAAGCCGGTGAGCTTCTGTAGGAAGTTGCCGAGGATCAGGGTGCGTTCGCCGGTCTCTGGGGGCCTCCGGGCGGGCGGCCGCGGAGTCGTAGTCGTCGGTGTGCACGCCGCGCAGCAACGCCCGCAGGGATTCCGGGAGTTCGGCGTACGCGGCCGCGGTGTTGGACCACAGGGTGTTGCCGCCGTACGGCGGGACGACCTCGGCGCGCAGGATGGAGAAGGCGGGGTACGCGGGCACGAACGTGACGTCGGTGTGCCACTGGTTGGCGCGCCCGCCGTGCTCGTTGTCGATGCCGAGCGCGTAGCGGCCGTCGACGGACGGGACGGTGGGGTGGGTGACCGGGGTGCCGAGGAGGCGGGCGAACGCCTCGTGGCTCCCGGCGTCGAGGTGGTCCTGGTCGCGGAAGAAGACGACCTTGTGTTCCACGATGGCGGCCCTGACCGCGGCCACGGTGACCTCGTCCAGGTCTCCTCCGAGGCGGACCCCGGAGAGCACGGCGCCGATCCGGCCGCCGACCTTCTGGACGGTGACTTCGGGGGCTGTCGGCGCGGTGGCTGCGGCGGGCACGGTGGACGTCGTGGAGGGACCCCTTCACCGGACTCTGTCGAGGATGCTCCGGCGTTCACGCCGGGGAGGAATCGACTCCCGCCTCCGTGACGCGGAGCGTCGCAGCACCCGTATTTCCGGGCGCGGAGCCCGGTATCGCCACCGGGGCGAAGCCCCGGATAAGCGAACATCCGTACGTGCGTGTCCCTCGTGAAGTGGACACCTATACGCAATGGGCACGGGTGTACGTCAAGGGCGCCTACGGTCTCCTGTCATGACGACAGCGACGGGCCCTGACCAGGGTCAGGAGACCGGGGCGGCCGGGCACGCCCGGTTCACCTACCGGCTCCGAGTGTCGTCGAGTGCCCGCACCGCTCTGAACGCGGAGTGGGACCGCTGCCGCTGGATCTGGAACGAGTGCGTCGCCAAATCGAAGCAGACCCACCAGAGCAACAAGGCCCGGCCCGACGGGGCCGAGAAGCAGACCTGTGGCCCCGCGCAACTGGACCGGATGCTGACCGAGGCACGCAGGGCGACCCAGTGGCTGCGCGAGGGATCCTGCGTGCCCCAGCAGCAGACCATCCGGGACTTCGGCCGCTCCAGGACCAAGACGCAGAAGGACATCCTGGCCGGCCTCCCGGCCGTACAGCGCGCGGGGGTGCCTCGCTTCAAGAAGAAGCGCGAAGCGCTGCCGAGCCTGAACTACACCACCCGAGGATTCCGCCTCAAGGACGGACTCCTGCACCTCGCGGGCAACATTGTGCTGCGCCCGGTGTGGTCGCGCGAACTGCCGCACGCGCCCTCCAGCGTGCGGGTCTATCAGGACAGCCTGGGCCACTGGTACGCCAGCTTCGTCGTCCCCACCGCGGTACAGCCGCTATCCGAGACCGGGGCGGTTATCGGCATCGACTGGGGCGTGAAGGAGACCGCGACCACCACCAGCGACGCCCACGACCTCCCGCACCCCGAATACGGAAAGAACGCCCAGGCCAAACTGGGCCGCTACGACCGGATGATGGCCCGCCGCAAACCGGCCAAGGGCAAACCCGCCTCCAAGGGCTACCAGGCGGCCAAGAAGCTGCGGGCAAAGGCGTACAAGAAGGTCACCCGGCAGCGCCAGGACACCGGCCGCAAATGGGCGAAGTCCGTGGTCCGCGACCATGACGCGCTCGCCGTGGAGGACTTCCGCCCGAAGTTCCTCGCCAAGACCACCATGGCCAAGAAGGCCGCGGACGCCGCCATCGGCGCCACGAAGAAGGCCCTGATCGAGATGGGCCGCAAGCACGAGAGGGCCGTACACCTGGTCCACCCCGCGTACACCACGATGGACTGCGCGCACTGCATGACGAGAGCCAAGCATGCACTGCCGCTGGGGATGCGCACCTACACCTGCACCGCGTGCGAAACCGAGTCCCCACGGGACAAGAACTCCGCCCGCGTCATGCTCATCCGGGCTGGTCTCACCCCGGCTGGCGTCGATCGTAGAAGACCTGGCCAGGCGCCGCCTGGCCAGGCAGCGTGAGCCAGGAATCTCCCTGCTTCGGCTGGGAGAGGATTCAAGACCCTGCAATGCGTGCGACATGTGTTCCCAGCTGCGGGGCCGGCCGCGCTTCTCGTCACGGCGGCAGCTCCAGCACCGCTACCGGCGGACGGCGAGGCGGAGTTCCGTCAGGTAGCGCTTCGTGATCCGGCCGCCGTAGCGCGAGTCGATGAGCGTGCCGATGCAGTCGAGCAGGCCGGCGCGGGCGGCCGGGGCGAGGGCGAGGGTGCCCGAGTACGTGCCGAGGAGGTCCAGGTAGTCCGCGGTGCGGTAGGTGAGTTCGCGTTCGTAGCGGCGAAAGACGGGCGGTTCGAAGCGGTCGGCGCCGGGGAGCGCCGCGTTGCCCTGTTCGACGTTGCGGTTCGGCGCCTCCTGGCTGTCGTACGGGATGTCGGCGGCCGGGGTGAGGCGCAGGCCCGGCGGGGTCGTCGGGTCGAAGCGCAGGTAGCAGTCCTGGGCCTCGGCGAAGAAGTCCTCGGTGCCGCCCGCGACATGGTGGGTCGAGACGGTCGCGAGCGTGCCGCCGGGGCGCAGCGCGTCCGCGCTCTTGGTGATGCGTACGGCGGGGTCGATCCAGTGGAAGGAGGTCGCGGCGAGGACGAGGTCGAAGGGTTCGGGCGGCAGCGGCCACTCCTCGAAGGGCGCCACGTCGACCGTCACGTCGGGGTACGGCGCCAGGTCGGCGCGGGCCACGGCCGCCAGCTCCGCGCCGAGTTCGACGGCGACGATCCGGCAGCCGCGCTCCGCCAGCGGCACGGTCGCCTTGCCCGTACCGGCTCCGATCTCAAGGACGCGGCACCCTGGCCCCGCCCCGGCGAGGTCGGCGAGGTCGTCGAACATGCGGGGCGGGTAGCCGGGGCGGGCGCGGTCGTAGCGTTCGGCGTCCTGGGCGAAGGTGGCGCGCAGACGTTCACGTTCGGTGTCGGTCACCTGGGCACGGTACGCGCCGGATCACGGAGTCGCGCCCGCTCCGGAGTCAGTCCCCCAGTTCCTTCAGGCGGTGTGCGAGCGCCGCCGCGATCTGCTCCACGTGCTCCTCCTTGAGCAGCTCCGGGTGGGTGCACGGCAGGTCGTGGTTGGTGATCTCGCCCGTGATGTGCGGGCGCCAGGCATCGCGGGTCAGCCAGTTCTCGGGGCGCGGGGCGGCGGCCGTGAAGAACAGGACGTCGCCCTCGTAGCGGCGGTGGTCGTGGGCGCGCATCATGCGGGCGTGGTTGGGGACGATGTCGACGATCCGGGAGAGCGTGCTGTCCTTGAGGCCGGCGAGGGGGCTGCCCGCCTTGCGCAGGGTGGCCAGGACGTCCTCGCGGTCGGCCTCGTCGGTGCGCTCGAAGCCGGCCATCCGCAGGACGGCGGTGAGCGCGTCGCCCTCCTCCGGAGCGGGGCGTTCGCGCCACTGCTCGGCGGGGAACGCGTCGAGCAGGGCGAGGAGTTCGACCTGCTCGCCCGCCTCCTGGAGCAGCACGGCGACGGTGTGCGCGAGGATGCCGCCGACCGACCAGCCGATGAGCCGGTACGGGCCGTGCGGGCGGATGAGGCGGATCTCGTTCACGTAGTCCGCCGCCTGCTCCCACAGGGTGCCCGGCAGTGCATCGTCCGAGGTGAGGCCGCGTGCCTGGAGTCCGTGCACCGGCTGGTCGCGGTCGAGGCGTGCGGTCAGGCCCGCGTAGCACCAGGAGATGCCGCCCGCCGGGTGGATCGCGAAGAGCGGCGGGCGGGTGCCTTCGCGGCGCAGCGGCAGTACGACACCGAGAGCGTCCGTGGACACGGGTGACGCGTCGTCGATACGTGCCGCGAGCGCGGCCGGTGTGGGGGATTCGAAGAGGGAGCCGATGGTCAGCTCCGCTCCGAGTTCCTCGCGGACCCGGTTGACCAGGCGTACCGCGAGCAGCGAGGTGCCGCCCAGGTCGAAGAACGCGTCGTCGGGGCCCGCCCCTTCGGCGTCGAGCACCTCGGCGAAGAGGCGGGTGAGCGTCTCCTCGCGCGGGGTCGACGCACGTCGGGCGCCGCTACCCGTGAACACGGGTGCCGGGAGTTCGCGGCGGTCCAGCTTGCCGTTGGGGCTCAGCGGGAACGCGTCGAGCGGGACGATCGCGGACGGCACCATGTGCTCGGGCAAGGTGCGGGAGAGCCCGGCGCGCAGCTCCGCGGGGTCGAGCGATGCCCCTGTCACGTATCCGACGAGGCGGTCGTCCAGGACGAGTGCGCAGGAACCGTCCACGCCTTCCAGCGCCGCCAACTCGGCCTCGATCTCGCCGAGTTCGATGCGCTGGCCGCGCAGCTTGATCTGGTGGTCGGTGCGGCCGAGGTACTCGACCTCGCCGTGTTCGGTCCAGCGCGCGAGGTCGCCGGTGCGGTACATGCGCAGGCCCTTGTACGGCGTGAAGGGGTCCGGCACGAAGCGCTCGTCGGTCAGCTCGGGACGATTCAGGTAGCCGTCCGCCAACTGCCTTCCCGCCAGGTACAGTTCGCCGGTCACGCCGGGCGGGCACGGCTGTCCGGCCGGGTCGAGGACGTAGAGGCGGGTGTTCCACACCGGCCGGCCGATGGGTACGGGTCCCGCACCGGACGGCGCGCACGCGTGGTACGTGACGTCGACGGCGGCTTCCGTCGGGCCGTACAGGTTGTGCAGGGCCACGCCGGGGAGCGTGCGCGCGAAGGCGTTCGCCGTCTCCCGGGGCAGCGCCTCGCCGCTGCAGAAGACGCGGCGCAGGGCGCCCGCGCACGAGGCGGCGGCCGGTTCCGCGAGGAACACCTGGAGCATCGACGGCACGAAGTGGCAGGTCGTGACGGCCTGTTGGCGGATGATCCGGGCCAGATACGCCGGGTCCTTGTGGCCGCCCGGCTCGGCGACGACGAGCGTCGCGCCTTCGCGCAGCGGCCAGAAGAACTCCCACACCGACACGTCGAAGGAGGACGGTGTCTTCTGGAGGACGACGTCGGCGGCCCCGATGCCGTACTCGTGCTGCATCCAGCGCAGCCGGTTGTCGATCGCGGAGTGCGGGACGACGACGCCCTTGGGCCGGCCGGTCGATCCCGAGGTGTAGATGACGTACGCGGGGTGGGCGGGGGTGAGCGCGCGGCCCGGGTCGACGGTGGCGTGGGCGGAGAGGTCGAGCCCTTCGAGGACGACGAGCGGTGTGCCCGCGTCGCCCGGGAGCCGGTCCGTGACGTCGGTGACGGCGCAGACGGGATCGGCGTCCTGGAGCATGTACGTGAGGCGTTGCTCGGGGTACTCCGGGTCGAGCGGCAGATACGCGGCGCCGGACTTGAGGACGGCGAGGAGCGTCACGATCAGTTCGGCCGAGCGCGGGACGGAGACCGCGACGAGTCGGCCGGGTGCGGCTCCCAGCGCTTGCAGGTGGCGCGCCAACTGGTTGGCGTGCGCGTTGAGTTGGGCGTACGTGAGGACCTTGCTGTCGTACACGAGCGCGGTCGCGTCGGGGGTGCGGGCGGCCTGTGCCTCGATGGGGCCGATGAGGGTGGTGGGCGGCAGGTCCCGTTCGGTGCGGTTGAACTCGTCGAGTACGAGGGCGAGTTCGGCCGGTGTTGCGATGGTGTGCGTGGCGAGCGGGGCCTGCGGGTCGGTCTCGGCGAGGCGGCCGAGGAGGTCGAGGAACCGGGTCTGGTGCGCGGCGAGGTCCTCGGCCTCGTAGAGTGCCGGGTTGCCGTCGTGGTCGATGCGCAGGCCGCGGCCGTCGGCGCGGTCGTAGATGTTGACCGTGAGGTCGTCGACGGGTCCTGCCGACAGGTTGTGGGCGCGGGCCGGGGCGCCCGCGAACTCGGCGCCGTAGTCGAACGGCATGACGTTGACGAGCGGTCCGACGAGGCCGCGGCTCTCGCCGAGCAGGCCGAGGTCGCGGCGGATGTCCTCGTAGCGGTAGCGCTGGTGGCGGCGCACTTCCCGTACGCCGAGGACCACTTGGCGTACGAGTTGCGCGAAAGTGGCGTCCGGGGTGACGCTCAGGCGCAGCGGCAGCACGTTCATGACCATGCCGGGCACGCGCAGCGCGACCGAACCCATGCGGCCCATCATCGGGAGGCCGAGGACGACGTCGGAGCGGCCGGTGGCGCGGGAGGTGTAGAGGGCCTGCGCGGCGATGAGGACGTCGGGCCAGGTGGCGCGGGTGCTCGCGGCGAGTTCCTTGAGCCGCTCGGTCGTCTCCGGTGCGATCCGTGCCGTACGGCGGTGGAAGGTGCGGGACGGGAGCGCGCCGCGGCCCGCGAGCCGGGGCGCCTCCGGGCGGTCGGCGAAGGCCTCGCCCCAGTGCGCGCGGTCGGCGGCGAAGGCGTCGCAGGCACGGTACTCGGCGTCGACGGCCAGCAGGTCGGCGAGAGTCTCGAAGGCGCGGGGGCCGGGGTCGTCGCCGCGCACGAGTGCCGTGTAGATCGTGGCGGTCCGGCCGACGAGGAGGGAGTAGCCGAAGCCGTCGATGACGAGGTGGTGGATGCGCTGGTACCAGAGCCAGCGCCGCTCCCCCACGCGGAACAGGGCGTGTCCGAACAGCGGCCCCTCGGCGAGGTCGCAGGGTTCGGCGAGGTCGGCGCGCATCCAGGCCAGGGCCTCGTCCTCGCTCAGGTCCTCGCGAACGGTCAGCGGCAACTCGACGCTGCCGCACACCCGTTGGCGGGGTCCGTCGGGGGTGTCCTCGACGCGGACGCGCAGGGCGTCGGCCTCGGTGACGACGCGGCGCAGTGCCTCGGCGAAGAGGTCCGGGTCGAGTTCGCCGTCGATCTCCAGGTACTCGGCGGTGTTCTGCGCGGGGCTGAGCGGGTCGAGCGCCTGGGCGAACCACATGCCGGACTGGGCGGAGGTGAGCGGCAGCACGAGGTCTCGGGCCTCGGTGTGCTCGCTGACAGTTGCGGTCATGAGGCGGCCACCCCCAGGATCTTCGCCCAGGCCTCGATGGCCGGCTGTTCGGCGAGGTCGACGAACGAGGCGTCGGCGCCGTGGTCCCTGCGCCAGCGCTCAAGGAGGGTCATGACGCGTACGGAGTCGAGCCCGTAGTCGACGAGGTTCTCGTCGAGGGGTATCTCGGCGGGGTCGTCCTCGCCCAGGCAGTCGGCGACGTCCTCGCGGATCTGCTGAACGGTGAGGGTGGTCATGCGGCCCGTACCTCCTCGATGAGCTTTTCGGTGGTGGTGACGACGGCGCAGCGGCCCGCGGCCCAGCGCAGCGCCATGTCGTGGTCCTCGCGGGTGAAGTCGGCGACGGCGTCGGCGACGACGAACGCCTGGATGTCCCGCATCCACGCGTCGGCGGCGCTGACCAGCACGCCGATGTGCGCGTACACGCCGACGATCACCAGCTGGTCGCGGCCCGACTTCCGCATCAGCTCTTCCAGTTCGGTGCGGACGAACGCGCTGTACTTCCACTTGGTGAGGACCGTGTCGCCGTCCTCGGGTGCCACGGTCTCCGGCATGGCGAGGGCGGCGGGGTCGTCGGCGACGCCGGGGCCCCAGAAGTCGAGCTGGAGCCCGCGTTCCTCGGGGGTCTGGCCGCCGCGCTGGGCGGAGTAGTACACGGGGACGCCGAGGCCGCGGCTCTCCTTGAGCAGCCGGGCGGTGTTGTCGAGCATGCCGGTCAACGGCTGTTCGGCTTGCGGGTACTTGGCGAGGAAGTGGTGCTGGAGGTCGTGCACGAGCAGCACGGCGCGGGCCGGGTCGACGGTCCAGGGAACGCGGTTCGCGGGGAGCTCTTCGGGGGTCGGGAGCGGGTAGGCGGCGATGGCGGGCAGGGCCATGGTGGGGGAAACCTCTCAGTGCTGCTCGGCGGCGGACCGCTGGTGCTTCTTGGCTGTCTTGCCGATGCCGGTCTGCGGGAAGGCGTCGACGAATTCGACGAGGTCGGGCACCTTGTACGCGGCCACGCCCCGCTCCCGTACGAAGCGTTTGACGGCGACGGACCTCAGGGGTTCGGCGCCCGCGCGCAGGATGACGTAGGCGAGGGAGCGTTCGCCGAGGTACTCGTCGGGGACGCCGACGACGGAGACGTCGTGCACGGCGGGGTGGGCGAGGAGGATGTTCTCGATCTCCTCGGGGGCGATCTTCTCGCCGCCCCGGTTGATCTGGTCCTTGGCCCGGCCCTCGACGACGAGGTGCCCGGTCGGGGTGCGGCGCACGATGTCGCCGGTGCGGTAGAAGCCCCCAGCCGTGAAGGAGCGGGCGTTGTGCTCGGGGGCGCGCCAGTAGCCGCGGATGGTGTACGGGCCGCGGGTGAGCAGATGCCCGAAGCCGCCGTCGGGGACGTCCCTGTCGGCGTCGTCGACGACGCGCACCTCGTCGTCCGGGGAGATGGGCAGCCCCTGTGTGGCGACGATCGTCTCCGGATCGTCGTCCAGGCGTGTGTAGTTGACGAGTCCTTCCGCCATGCCGAAGACCTGCATCAGGCGGCAGCCGAGGGCGGGTTCGAGGCGGCGTGCGGCTTGTTCGCTGTATTTGGCGCCGCCGACGAGGACGAGTTCCAGGGTCGACAGGTCGTGGGCGGTGCCGGCCGCGGAGTCGGTCCAGACGAGGGCGAGCGGCGGGACGAGCCCGGTCATGGTGATCCGCTCGCTCGCGACGAGCGGGAACGCGGTGTCCGGGTCGGTCGCGGGCGCGAGCACGACGGTGCCGCCCGCGTACAGCACGCCGAGCCAACCCGGGCTGCTCATCGGGAAGTTGTGGGCGGCGGGCAGGACGACGAGGAAGCGGGTGTCGGCCTCGACGCCGCAGATCTCGTTGGAGCCCCACAGCGAGTACATGTAGTCGTCGTGGGTGCGCGGGATGAGCTTGGGCCGCCCGGTGGTGCCGCCGGACAACTGGAGGAAGGCGAGCTCGTGCGGCTCGGGACCGTCCAACTCCACTGGTTCGACCGGGACTTCGGTCAGTGCGGTGTGCTCTGCGGGGTCGTCCCCGACCACGAACACGTGCTTCAGGCTCGGAGCCCGGTCCCGGACCTTGCTCGCGAGCGCCCGGTGGTCGAAGCCCGCGTGCCGGTCGGGGATCACGTAGGCGACGGCCTCGGTGAAGGAGCAGAAGTACGTGATCTCGCTCTCGCGGTGCGCGGGCAGCGCGTACACGGGGAGCGCGCCGATGCGGAACAGGGCGAAGACGACCTCGACGAACTCGCCGACGTTCGGCAGCTGGACGACGACGCGGTCGCCCTTGCGTATGCCGCGCGCCACGAAGCCGGCGGCCAACCGGTCCGCCTGGTCGTCGAGTTGGCGGTAGGTCCAGGTGCGTCTGGGCGGGGCCGGGTCCACGAGGGCGATCCGGTCGGGGTGGGAGGCGGCGCGTTCGCGCAGCACGCCGCCGAAGGTCTCGCCGCGCCAGTACCCGGCGGCGCGGTAGCGCTCGGCGTACTCGTCGGGCCAGGTCGGCGCGTCCACACCGGGGGTGAGAGGGCTGGTGCTCACAGGGCAGCTCCTACGGCGTTCAGGAAGGTGCGGAACTTCGCGCCTGTCTCGGCGGTCTCGGCCTCGGGCGAGGACTCGGCGACGACCCCCGCGCCGGCGAACAGGCGCAGCAGCCTGCCCTCGGCCTCGGCGCAGCGGATGGTGACGACCCACTCGCCGTCGCCGTCCGCGTTCTGCCAGCCGACCATGCCGGTGTAGGCGCCGCGGTCGAACGGCTCCGATTCGGCGATGACTTGGCGCGCGAGGCCGGTCGGTGTGCCGCACACGGCGGGGGTGGGGTGCAGGGCGGCGGCGAGGTCGAGCGCGGTGGTGTGTCCGGGGGCGGAGAGTTCGCCGGTCACGGTGGTGGAGAGGTGCCACATGGCGGCGGTCCGTACGAGGGTGGGGCGGGCCGGGACGTCGATGGTCCGGCAGAACGGGGCGAGGGCCGCGCGCACCGCGTCCACCACGACGGCGTGCTCGTGCAGGTCCTTGGCCGATTCGAGGAGCGCGGCGGCGCGGCGCACGTCCTCGGCGAGGTCGGCGGAGCGCGGGGCGGAGCCCGCGAGGGGGTTGGCGGTGAGGGTGGATCCGGCGCGGGACACGAGGAGTTCGGGGCTCGCGCCGATGAGCGTACGGCCGGGGGCGCTGGGCACCGCGAAGGTGTAGCCGGCCGGGTCGCGGCGGGCGAGGCGGCGCAGCATCGCGGGGAGGTCCGGGGCCTCGGGGGCGGTCAGTTCGAGGGTGCGGGCGAGGACGACCTTGTCGAACTCACCGGCCTTCATGCGCTCGACGGCCGCGGCGACGGCGGCTCCGTACACACCGGACTCCGGGACCTCGCGCACGGACCACTGGGTGCCGGTGTGCGGCACGGGCAGCGCGATGAGCGGATCCTCGCGCAGCGGCGGCGCCCACCGCACGGTCTCCGGTACGGCGAGGGCGGGAGCCGCGTCGGGGGCGAAGGGCAGGGCGCCCATCACGACAGGGTTCGGGTCACCGGCACTGCGCCGGGAATCGAGCAGCGCACGCACACGCGGACTCAACGGGCCGTCTCTGTGCGGGAGTTCGGCGATGACACCACGCCCGAGGAGGGTGCGGTGCGGGGTGGCGAGAAAGCGGTCGGTGACGGGCGCGTACTCGTCGAGCAGCGCGGTGGCGGACCCGGGCGAGACGAGCTCGGGCACACTGGGGCTGACGACCGTGGTCATGAGTATCTCCAAGGGTGGGGGCCTTCAAGAACAGGGGCACCATCAAGCCCCTGCGGCGATTGAGCAGCGGGGTCCGGGGCGGAGCCCCGCGACGTGGGAACGGCTCCCGGTCACCCGCGAAGGGTCGCCCCGCCGTCGACGTACAGGTCCTGCATCGTGATGTGCCGGGCCCGGTCACCCGCGAGGAACGCGACCGCCTCCGCGATGTCGCCGGGATCGGCGATGCGGCCGAGGGGGATGCCGGTGCGGTGGGCGGCGAGGTCGCCCTCGATGACGGAGCGGGCACCGGCCTGCGCGTCGCCGCCGGGGGCCGCATCCCACATGGCGCGCTGCATGTCGGTGAGGGTCGAGCCGGGGCAGACGTTGTTGCAGCGCACGCCGTGTGCGGCGACCTCCAGGCCGAGGCATTTGGTGAACATCGTGGTGGCCGCCTTCGACGCGGCGTACGCCGCCATGCCGTGGCGGGGGATGCCGGCCGCGTTGGAGGCGACGGTGACGATGCTGCCGGCGCCGCGCCGTGTCATCCGGCGGGCGGCGGCGCGGGAGACGTGCATGGCGCCGTTGGTGTTGACGGCGAAGCAGGCGGCCCAGTCCTCGTCGGTGAGGTCCACGACGGGTGAACCGCGCAGGATCCCGGCGACGTTGACGGCGATGCCGAGGGGGCCGAGGGTGTCCTCGGCATCGGCGACGAGCGCCTCGACGGCCGCCGCGTCGGTGACATCGAGGGGGCGGGCGACGACCTGTCCTTCGGCGTACGGCGCCGCCACCTTGGCCACGGCGTCCGCGTCCAGGTCGGTGGCGAGCACGCGGGCGCCGCGGCC
This sequence comes from Streptomyces sp. NPDC002795, assembly GCF_042888725.1. Taxonomy (NCBI): domain Bacteria; kingdom Bacillati; phylum Actinomycetota; class Actinomycetes; order Kitasatosporales; family Streptomycetaceae; genus Streptomyces; species Streptomyces sp. NPDC002795. Next base: position 85,609 of record NZ_JBIAQB010000003.1, on the reverse strand, counting down.
GGCGAGCGCGGCGACGACTGCCTCGCCGATCCCCCGGCCCGCCCCCGTGACGAGGGCGAGCCGGCCGGCCAGGTCCTTGACCGTGGTCGGGGTCACTTGTCGAGCGCCCCCTTGATGTCGTCGAGGACGGTCTGCGCGGCGAGCGGTCCGCCCGCGCTGTTCCAGGCAGAGCCGTCGATGACGACGATGTGGGCGTCCTTCTCGGCCTTCAGCTTGCCGAAGTTGGTGACCTTCCGAGCCTCGGCGTAGGCCTTCTGGCTGTCGTCCTTGCTGCCGAGGGCGCCGAGGAACATCCAGTCGCCGTCGATGGTCGCGAGCTTCTCCGGGGAGACCGGCTCGCTGTGCCCGGTGCTCGCGCCCTGCTGGTCCTTCGGCCGGTCCATGCCGAGCGCCTTGAGCGTCGAGCCGACGTGCCCCTCGCCCTTGCCGACGACGGAGGGCGCGCCGTCCTGCCAGCGGATGACGGAGACGGATTCGCCGGCGTTGTCGCCGAGCTTCTTCTTCGTGTCGGTGACCTGCGTGTCGAAGTCGGCGAGCCACTTCTCGGCGTCGGACTTCTTGTTGAGGGCGTCCGCGGTGTCGGTGAACGCCGTCTTCCAGTCCTCGTTGAGCTTCGCGGTGACGACGGTCGGCGCGATCTCCTGGAGCTTGTCGACGGTCTTCTTCGCGCCGGTCGTCTCGTCGAGGAGGATCAGTTCGGGCTGGAGCGCGGCGAGCTTCTCCATGTCGGCCTCGGCGACGGAGGCGACGACCTGCGACTTCGCGGCCTTGTCGGCGAGGTACGAGGACACGCCCTGCTGGCCGCGGCCGGCGGTGGTGCCGACCGGCTCGACGCCGAGGGCGAGCGCGGCGTCGAGGGTGGGTTCGCTGAGCGCGACGACCTTCTTCGGGTCGCTCGGCACCTTGACCTCGCGGCCCTGGGCGTCGGTGAGCTGCCGCGTCTTCGACGCGGACCCGGCCTTCTCGGCGCCGCCGGCGTCGTCTCCGCCGTCGCTGCCGCAGGCGCTCAGCAGCAGGGCGCCCGTGACGGCGGCGGCCGGTATGAGGGCGGCTCGGCGGATTCTCTGGGAGGACATGTGCGTAGGGCTCCTTAGGGCAATGAGCTGGGAGAGGTGGTGGGTGAGAGTGGGGGGAGGTCCGAGGGGCCGCGTCAGGCGGGGGTGGCACCCAGGAGACGGATCAGGGCGTCGACGAGGGCGACGTGCCAACAGGCGTAGTCGTGGCCGCCGTTGAACTCGTTGCGGGTGACCTGGTAGCGGGCCGAGTGCAGCGTGTCGTAGAGCGTGCGGCAGTGGTCGACCATCGTGCCCTCGTGCAGGCCCGCGTCGAGGTGGACGGTGATCGGCGCGGGGTCGGCCTCCGCGTACTGGGCGACGATCCACGGCACGCCGAAGATGTGTTTCTGTACGACGCCCGGCGGCAGGCTCGGCCGCCACCACAGCGAGGGCGACTGGGCGACGACATGGCCGAAACGGTCCGGTCGCAGCCGTCCCGCGTGCAGGGCGGCCAGGCCGCCGAGGCTCTGTCCGGCGACGACGGTGCGCGCCGGGTCCGTGGCGAGGGGCCAGCGGCCCGCCGCCCACGGCAGCAGTTCGTCCGCGAGGAACTCCACGAAGGCGTCCCGTGCGCCGAGTTCACGGTGGCGGGTTTCCCGGTCGACGGCGTCCGGCGCGAGGACGGCCAGCGGCGGCAGCAGGCCGTCGGCGATGAGGGCGTCGAGGGTGTGGTGCAGGCCCAGGCGGCCGAACCACATGTCGCCGTCGCAGAGCACGAGGACGGGCAGCCGTTCCGCGTCACCGCGGGAACCAGTGGGCATATATACCCATACGTCGCGTTCGCTGCTCGCATCGCGTTCGCCGCTCAGTGCCGCGGCGCCGACCCGGTGCCGTTCGACGCGCCCGGCGGGCACGGTGCCTCGCCGTTCGGTCCACGCCGGGGCGGGGGCCTCGGGCAGGGCGAAGACGGAGCTGTCGCCCGCTCCCCAACGGGTAGGCAGGCGGCGAGAGTTGAGCGGATCGTGCGCCGCGTGCGCCGCGAGGGAGCGCAGCCGCGCCTGCAACACCTCCGGGTCCTCGGGCGGTTCCTTGGCCGAGATGTCGGCGGCGATCCGATACGAGGCGCGGTGGTCGGCGCGCAGCCTCAGACCGAAGTGCCAGATGTCGGTGCCGGCGACCTGTTCCATGAGGGAGCCCGCGAGGTGGGCGCGGTCGCCAAGGTGGCTCACCATGAGCAGCACCTGCCGGGTGGCGCGGTGGCCGCGCCACAGAAAGGTGACCGCCCGGTGGTCGGGTTCACCGTCGAGCTCCTCGACGAGCGGCGTGCCGCGGGCGGCGGCCTCCCGCCAGAACTCCTCGGCGATGTGTGCGCGTTGAGCGTCGTCGGCCGCGGCGATGCGCTCCTCAAGGCGCGCGACGCGGGCGCCGGTGACGCGGTCCGGCCGGTGGTCCGGCAGGGCGGCAACGGACTGGACGCTCATGTCTCCTCTTCCTCCGGAACCTCCGGAAGCTCTTCTGTCGACGTAATTGTTAGCAGATGAACTTAGGTTAGCCTAAGCTAAGCACATGCCCGCAGGAATACGACTCCGCCCCGGCGGAACACCACAACTCCCGGCCACCGGGCCGCGCACCCGCCCACCCCGCACCGCCGGACTCCTGACAGGCCTGGCGCTGCTCGTCGCGGCGGCCGCCCTCTCCCTCGCGGTGGGCACCGAACACCTCGCGCTCGGGCAGGTCTGGAGCGGGCTCTTCTCGCCGTCCGGCTCCGCCGACGACAACATCGTTCGTGAACTGCGGTTGCCGCGCACGCTCATCGGCATCGCCGTGGGCGCGGCGCTCGGGCTCGCGGGCGGCGTGATGCAGGTACTGACCCGCAACCCGCTCGCCGACCCCGGGCTCCTCGGGGTGAACGCGGGTTCGTCGGCCGCCGTCGTCACCGCGATCAGCGTGTTCGGCATCACGTCGTTCACCGGATATCTGTGGTTCGCGCTGCTCGGCGCCGCCGTCGCCGCCATCGTCGTCAACGCCCTGGGCGGCACCCGGTCGGCGACGCCGGTGCGCCTCGCGCTCGCCGGCACGGCCGTCAACGCGGCCCTGTTCGGCTACGTCAACGGGTTGCAGCAGTGGGACCTGAGCACGCTCGACTCGATGCGCTTCTGGTCCGTCGGCACCCTGGAGAAGCGCGACCCCGAACTCCTGCTCGGCGCCCTGCCGTTGCTGATCGCGGGCACGCTCCTCGCGTTCGCGCTCGCCCGGCCGCTCGGCGCCCTCTCGCTGGGCGAGGACCACGCCCGCGCGCTCGGCACCTCGGTGCGGCGCACCCGGGTCCTGTCAATCGTGGCCATCACGCTGCTGTGCGGCAGCGCCACCGCCGTGTGCGGGCCGATCGGCTTCGTCGGCCTGATGATCCCGCACGCGGTCCGCGCGTTCACAGGACCCGATCCGCGCTGGATGCTGCCCTACTGCGCGCTGTTCGCGCCCAGCCTGCTGCTCGTGGCCGATGTCATCGGCCGGGTCGTGGTGGCGCCGTCGGAGATCCAGGCGGACATCGTCACGTCGTTCATCGGCGGGCTGATCTTCGTCCACCTCGTACGTCAGCGGAAGGTGGCCCAGCTGTGACCGCCGTGAAGGACCAACCCCGCGTGCTCAAGGCCGAGTTGGGCCGGGGAAGGCTGCGGGCGGGACGGCTGTCGGTCCGCTTCGACCCGCGTACGGTGCTCGTCTGCCTGGCGCTGATCGTGGTCACGGCGTGCCTGGTGGTGCTCTCCGTCGGCACGGGCACGTACGAGCTGTCGCCCATGGAGGTGCTGCGGACGTTCGCGGGCAGCGGGCCGCCCGGCGCCGAGTTCATCGTGCTCGACCTGCGGCTGCCGCGCGCCGTCGTGGCGGTTCTCGTCGGCTTCGGGACGGGCATGGCGGGCGCCGTCTTCCAGTCGCTCACCCGTAATCCGCTGGGCAGTCCGGACATCATCGGGTTCGGCAACGGTGCGTCGGCGGGGGCGCTCGTCGCGATCATCTTCCTCGACGCGGGCGCCGCGCAGACCGCGCTCGGCGCGCTCGTCGGCGGCTTCGCCACGGCCGCCGCCGTCTATCTGCTGGCCTGGCGCCGGGGCGTGCACGGCTACCGGCTCGTGCTCGTCGGCATCGGGGTCTCCGCCGTGCTCGGGGCGGCGACCAGCTTCCTCTATATCCGCGCCGACATCGGCAAGGCGGCACAGGCGGCGAGCTGGACGATCGGCTCGCTCAACGACCGCGGCTGGACCGAGGCCAGGACGGCCGCGCTCGGACTGATCGTCTGCGTCCCCGTGGTCATGGTGTTCGGACGCCGCCTGACGATGCTGGAGATGGGCGACGACACGGCGGGCGCCCTCGGTGTGCCGCCGGAGCGCAGCCGTCTGATCCTGCTGTGCGCGGGCACGGGCCTGACCGCGATGGCCGTCGCCGCGGCGGGCCCGATCCCCTTCCTCGCCATGGCCTCCCCCCAGCTGGCCCGCCGCGTCACCCGCGCGGCGGGACCGAACGTGCTGCCCGCCGCGTGGATGGGCGCCCTCCTGGTGACAGCGGCCGACCTGCTGACGCAGCGGGTGACCGGTTCGGCGCTGATGCCGGTGGGCGTGGTGACAGGTGTGGGGGGCGGGCTGTTCCTGGCGTGGCTGCTGCTGCGGGAACGCAGGGCACACCACGTCTGAGCCGGTCAGGACGTCACATCGGTGACCCTCCACCTCTGGTTGGCGCCGGAGTTGGGCTGCCACGTCCCGACCGGCGCGCCCTCGTCCGTGGCCTGCCCGCCGACCTCGACGAGGCGGCCCGTGCCCGCGTTGACGAGGGTGTACGTGCCGTCACCCGTCGTTGACAGGAGCCACTGGGCGGCCGCGTCCCGCTCATCCGTGTCGGGTTCGACGACCAGCACACCGTCGCGGGCGGCGAGCCGCTTGCCGTCGGCGGCGCTGGTGAACACGTGCCGCCTGCGGCTCGCGGGACCGTCGCCGCTGATCCGCGCGAGCCGCCACCGCTGGCCGGCCGCGCCCGACGTGGACCTGATGACGAGCGTGCCACCGCCGTCGGCGACGGTGAGGGCCTTGCCGCTCTGCACACCCGTCAGCTCGTAGGTGCGCCCCCGGCGCAGCTCGGCGGCGTCCCTCGCCACCCCGGAGACACCCTTGACCAGGAAGGTGGTCACCGACTGCGCGGGCACCGTGAAGCTCGCCGTTCGCCCGGTGACCGTGACCGGCGCCTGTTCGGCCAGCTTGCCGTCCGTGCTGGTCACGACCGGGGTGACGGTCGCACCTCGGCGTACGGTCGCGAACCGGGACAGGTCGAGCTTCACCGTGCGGGCACTCGCGGTGCTGTTGACGTGCACGACGGTGGCGCCGCTGCCGCCACGGGTGACGGCCGCCGTACTGCTCGTGTCGTCGACCTTGATGAGGTGGTCGCCCGGCCGTATGTAGTGGGTGAAGTTCCGGGCGGTGTCGAACTTCGTGTTCGTGTGGACCGGGCAGGTCTCCAGGGTGTCGTCGGGTCCCGCGCTGAAGGAGACCTGGACCTCGCCCCAGTTGCCGCCCTTCGCGGACTCGCCGCCGGGCTTCATGTTGTCCCAGTCCTCGACGGGCTGCCAGAACACCCAGGCGCTGGGCTCCAGTTCCCGCAGATCGTCGACGATGTGCTGGGCGAGCCCGAGGCCGGGCCGCATGTCGGTGAAGGACTGTCCGTCACCCCAGTCGCCCTCGACCTCGCTCATCCACAGCGGTTTGTCCTCGGCCTTGGCGAGGTCGCGGACGGAGGTGCGGCCGCCGGTGCCGTACGTGTGGACGTTCATCTGGACGACGTCCCGCTTCACGTCGGCCGGATAGCTGGTCCAGTTCGTGACGAAGGTCGTCGGGTTGGTCTCGTCCATCGCCGAGACGGCGGCTGTCGTCCGTGCCTTCTTCAGCGCGGCGTCGAGCGCGGGCACGAGCTTCTGCTGGAGCCCGGGACCGATGTGACAGCCCTCCTGGCGGCCGCCGGTCGGATTGCCGTCGGCGCCCAACTTCGTACCCCAGTAACTGGTGTTGGGCTCGTTGCACGGGTCGACGGTCTTCACCTTGATGCCGTGCGCCTTCTCCAGGCGGCGCGTCGCCCCGGCCAGGTAGGTGGCGAAGTCGCCGACGGACGCCTCCTTCAGCTGGTCCTTCGACGCGTCGAAGCCGCCGGAGACGTAGCCGCTGACCGTCATGAAGTACGGCGGGGAGTTGGAGAACGTCTCCCAGTGGGTGATGTCCTTCTTGATCCGGTCCACCCACCAGCGCTGGGGTGCGTCGGCGTCCTCGTTCCAGTGGTCCTCGTCGCCGGGGTCCCACCAGTCGGTGTCCGTGCGGGTGGTGCCCTCGGGCGCCTTCCACCAGCCTTCGACGGCGCCGCCCGCCCTCAGGTAGTCGGGGACGTCGGGGGCGTTGCCACCGCCGATGTTGTAGCGGGCGATGTTCAGGGCGAGGCCGTCCCGTCCGAAGACGAGGTCGGCGATCCTCTCGCGGATCTCGTCCGGGTAGTGCCCGGTGGCGTTCGCGAACCAGACCAGGCTGGTGCCCCACCCCTCGAACCTGTCCTGCTGGTACGAGGGGTCGGGGGTGACCGTGACCGTCGCCGCGGTGGCCGCTGCGACGAACCGAGCGGCCGAGATCTGGGTTCCCGCGGCCGCGGCCGTGGCCGCGGCGATGCCGATGAACCGTCTGCGGGTCAAGCGCGCCAACGTGAGCTCCCTACGTCGTGGTGTGAGTGGGGGTGTCGGTGGTGCCGAACGGTGCAGCAACTAGGGGGTGGTGGCCACGGGTTGCCGCAGGACGGCAACCTGACGAGGTGCCAGAACAAGGTCCTGACCCGCCGGTCCGACGAGGACCTCCCCGGTGAGACCCGGTAGCGCCACCCGCTCGTCGCCCCGGTTGACCAGGAAGACATAGCGGTGCTCGGCGTCGCGCCGCACCATCTCCTCGACCAACCCCCGTGCCTGCTCCGGGAGTTCACTGCCCACCCCGGCGGGCGCGAGCAGCTCCGGCAGCAGCACGGTGAGCCCGTCGACACCGAGACGGGTGGAGACGTACGAGGCGGAGCCGCGGCCGGTGCCGCGCCGGGTGACGGCCGGGCGGGACGCGTACGTACCGGTGCGGTAGCCGGCGAGGACCTCGACGTCCGTGCCGGTGACGGAGATCCGGTCGGTCCACAGGCTGCCGGTGGTGCCGTTGTCCAGGTCGACCCTGTCACCGTCGAGCAGCGGCCCGAACTCCTCGATACGGATGCCGAGGACGTCACGCAGCGCGCCCGGGTAGCCGCCGAGCCACACATGGTCGTTCTCGTCGACGATCGCGGAGAAGTACGTGGTGACGAGGTGGCCACCGCCCTCTACGTAGCGGGTGAGCTCCTTGCCGAGCGACTGCGGCACCACGTGCAGCACGGACGCGATCACGACGTCGTACGCGGACAGGTCGGCGTGGTGCGCGGGCACCACGTCGGCGCGGATGCCGAGCCTCAGCAGCGCCGAGTACCAGTCGAGGGCCTCGCGGTGGTAGTCGAGGCGGGAGCTCGGGTGGGAGTCCTGCTCGCTGGCCCACCACGAGTCCCAGTCGAAGAGGATCGCCACGCGCGCGGGTTCGCGCCCGCTGCCCGCGATCGGGGCGAGCGCATCGAGCGTGCCGCCCAACTCGACGACGGAGTGGAAGAGTTCACTGTCGGCGCCGGCGTGCGGGAGCATCGCCGAGTGGTACTTCTCGGCGCCCGCCGCCGACTGCCGCCACTGGAAGAAGCAGACGGCGTCGGCGCCGTGCGCGACGTGCAGCAGTGAGTCGCGGGCCAACTCCCCCGGTTTCTTCGGCAGGTTGACGGGCTGCCAGTTCACGGCGCTGGTGGAGTGCTCCATCAGGAACCAGGGACGGTGTCCTGCGATGCCGCTGGTGAGGTTGGCGGAGAAGGAGAGCTCGTCGCGGGCCTGCGGGCCGGGGATGACGTAGTGGTCGTTGGCGACGAAGTCCACCTCGCCCGCCCAGTCCGCGTAGTCCATGCCCTTGGTGCCGGGCATCACCATGAAGTTGGTGGTGACGGGGGTCTCCGGGGAGAGCTCGCGCAGGATGTCGCGCTCGGCCAGCAGATGGTCCTTGAGCGCGTCGGAGGAGAACCGCTTGAAGTCGAGCTGCTGCGTCGGATTGGGGTGCGAGGCGGCGAGCCGCGGCGGCAGGAGCTGCTCCCAGTCGCTGTAGCGCTGCGACCAGAAGGCTGTCCCCCAGGCGTCGTTGAGGGCGTCGAGCGTGGTGTAGCGGCGGCGCAGCCAGAGGCGGAACGCGCGGGCCGCGTCGTCGGAGTAGTCGTAGACGTTGTGGCAGCCCAGCTCGTTGTTGACGTGCCAGGCCACCAGGGCGGGGTGGTCGGCGTAGCGGGACGCGAGCCTGCGGACGAGGCGCAGGGCATGCTCACGGAAGACGGGCGAGGTGGGCCGCCAGTGCTGCCGGGCGCCAGGCCACAGCGTCTCGCCGCTCGCGGTCACCGGCAGGATCTCGGGGTGCGCGGCGGTCAGCCATGGCGGCGGGGACGCGGTGGCGGTCGCCAGGTCGACGCCGATGCCGCCCGCGTGCAGCAGGTCCATGATCTCGTCGAGCCAGCCGAAGTCCCAGGTGTCGGCGGTGGGCTGGATCCTCGCCCAGGAGAAGATGGCGAGGGAGACGACGTTCACCCCGGCCTCGCGCATCAGTCGGATGTCGTCCGCCCACACCTCCCGTGACCACTGCTCGGGGTTGTAGTCGGCGCCGTAGCCGAGGCGCCGTGCGCCGTCCGAGCCCTTCGCGTACGGGAAACGGGGGGTGAGGGGGGCGACCATGAACGTCCTTCCAGGAGTGCGGAGTTGAGGCGGTTCGCCTGAGGGCTCTACTTGTCGACGGTGAAGCCCTGGTCGGTGCCGTACTTGACGGACGCGTCCTGCCAGGACTTCAGCCCGGCGGTGAGCTTGGTCGGGGAGACGTACGCCTTGCCGACGGTGTCGTTGAAGATCGAGTTGGCGTACACCTGGAACGGGAGGTACTTCCAGTCGGTGGGCACGCTCTTCGCGGACTCGGCGAAGATCTTGTTGGCCTTCTGGCCGCCGAAGTACGGGAACTCGGTGTTCTGGAACGAGGACGAGTTCAGGTCCTTCGTCGTCGCGGGGAACGCGCCGTTCTTGATGCGGGTCTGCACGCCGGCACCGGAGTTGGCGTACTCGACGAAGGCGTAGGCGAGTTCCTTGTTCTTGCCGAGTTCGGGCAGCGCGAGCGAGCTGCCGCCGTTCTCGGAGCTGGCGGTCGCGCCCTTTTCCCACTGCGGCATGGGGGCGACGCGCCAGTCGCCGGAGGCGCCCTTCACGCCGGAGGCGAAGTTGGCGGGCATCCAGGCGCCGGTGGGCAGCGTGGCGATGGTGCCGTCGCCGAGGCCCTTGTACCAGTCGTCGGTCCAGCCGGTGACGGGCGAGACGAGCTTGTCGTCGATCAGCTTCTGCCAGGTGTCGGTGTACTTCTTCGCGCCCGCGTCGGTGAAGTCGATGCCGACCTTGGTGCCGTCGACCTTGTACGGATGCGAACCGGCCTGCCACAGCAGGCTGGTGGTCAGGCCCGCGTCGCCGACGTCGCTGGTGATGTACGCCTTCGGGTCGGCCTTGTGCAGCTTGCGGGCGGCCTCGACGTACTCGTCCCACGTCGTCGGGACGGCGATCTTGTGCTTGTCGAAGACCTTCTTGTTGTAGAAGAGCGCCATCGGCCCCGAGTCCATGGGCAGGCCGTAGACGCCGTCGCCGGACTTCACCGAGTTCCACGGCCCCGGCGAGTACGAGTCCGCCAGCTTCTCGGCGCCGTAGGCCTTGAGGTCGGTGATCTGCTTCGTCAGGGCGTACTGGCCGAGGGCGTAGTACTCGATCTGCGCGACGTCCGGGACGCCCTTCTTCGCCGAGATCGCGTTCGACAGGGCCTTGTACTGGTCGTTGTTGGTGCCCGCGTTGACCAGCTTGATGTCGACCTTCGGGTACTTCTTCTCGAAGTCGGCGGCGACCTGCTTCAGGGTGGGCTCCCACGCCCACACCGTGACGGTGCCGCCCTTCTTCAGGGCGGACTCGAGGTCGGCCGAACCGACCTTCTTGTCACCGGAGCCGCCGTCCTCGGAGCCGCCGCAGGCGGTGGCCCCGAGGGCGAGGGCACAGAGGAGACCTATGCCGCGCAGGACGCGGCGGGAGTGCTGGGACATGGCGATGGCTTCCACTTCTTTGTGGTCCTACGGACGGTGTGCCAGGTACGGACTCCGGCGCCGCGCCTACTCCTTGACGCTTCCGGCGGAGAGACCCGACTGCCAGTACTTCTGGAGCAGCAGGAAGGCGGCGATCAGCGGCACGATGGTGAGCAGCGAGCCGGTGAGCACGAGATGGGGGATCGCCTCGCCGCCGGCCGTCTGCGACTGCTTGTTCCAGGAGTCGAGGCCGAGCGTGAGCGGGTACCAGTCGGGGTCCTTCAGCATGATCAGCGGCAGGAAGTAGTTGTTCCAGGTCGCGACCGTGGTGAAGAGCAGGACGGTGACGGTGCCGGGCGCGAGCAGCGGAAGGGCGACCTGGAAGAAGGTGCGCAGCTCGCTCGCGCCGTCGATGCGGGCGGCCTCCATCAGCTCGGCGGGGATCGCCTCGGTGGCGAACACCCACATGAGATACAGGCCGAAGGGCGAGATCAGCGACGGGATGATGACGGCCCACGGGGTGTCGGTGAGCCCCATCTTGCTGAACATCAGGAACGTCGGCACGGCGAGCGCCGTACCGGGTACCGCGACCGCCCCGATGACGACGGCGAACACGGCGCGCTTGCCCGGGAAGGCGAACTTGGCGAGCGCGTACCCGCCGAGGACCGCGAGGAAGGTGGCCCCGCCTGCACCGACCGCCACGTACAGGAAGGTGTTGAGGAGCCAGCGGCCGAAGACGCCGTCCTGGTACGTGAAGGTCGTGGCGATGTTGTGCCAGAGGTCGAAGTCCGCGTCGAACCAGAGGCCGAACGAACGGGCCAGGCCCTGCTGGGACTTGGTGGCGCTGATCAGGAGCCACACCAGCGGCAGCAGGCTGTAGACGAGGACGACGCCGGTGAGCACGGTCAGCAGGACGCTGCGCCGGGGCCGCCCGACGGGGCGTCGCCGTACGGTGCGCAGGCGCGGGGCCGTGGACTTGATCGGCGCCGTGGAGGAGGGCACGGAGGTGGTGGTGGTCATCGCGGCTCACACTCCCTTGCGCATGCCGCGCAGCTGGACGACGTAGGCGACGATCATCGTGATCACGCCCATGACGATGGCGACGGTCGCCGAGTAGTTCTGCTGCTGGCCCGCGAAGGACAGCGAGTACGTGTAGTAGTTCGGGGTGTAGTCGGTGGTGATCGCGTTCGGCGCGAGCTTCTGGAGGATGGCCGGCTCGTTGAAGAGCTGGAAGCTGCCGATGATCGAGAAGATCGTGGCGATGACGAGGGCGCCGCGGATCGCGGGGAGCTTGATGGCGGTGATGACGCGCCACTGTCCGGCGCCGTCGATCTCGGCCGCCTCGTACAGGGAGTGCGGTACGACGCGCAGCGCGGCGAAGAAGATCAGCATGTTGTAGCCGACGAACTCCCAGGTCACGATGTTGCCGAGGGAGGCGAGGACCAGGTCGGCGGAGAGCGGGTCGGGCATCTTCGTGCCGAACGCGTCGCCCAGGTCACCGACGAGGCCGTAGCGCGTGCCGTACATGAAGCCCCACATGAGGGTCGCGACGACGGCGGGCACCGCGTAGGGCAGGAAGACGGTGATCCGGAAGAAGTCCTTGCCGTAGAGGCGGCCGCTGTCGATCGCCAGGGCGACGAGCAGGGCGATGCCCAGCATGACCGGCACCTGGATCAGCAGGAACAGGCCGACGCGAGCGACTCCCTCCCAGAACTGGCCGTCCTGGAGGGCCTGTTGGTAGTTGTCGAGGCCCACGAAGGTGGTGCCACCGATGAGTTGCGTACGGAACAGGCTCAGGTAGACCGAGTAGGCGAGCGGCGCCAGGAAGACCAGGGCGAAGACGAGTACGAAGGGGCCGATGAACCCCCATCCCGTCCATGAGCGGCGCCGCCTCAGGGCGACCGGCGGTTGCAGCGTGGTCATCTCGCGCCCCTCACTCGTCCATGCGTCACGGGCCCATGTTTGCGTAAACATCGCTGAGCGCGGGGGTCCCGACAACTGTTATGTTTGCGTAAACATTCGGTGGCGGCATGTCTACACTGCCCCGAGGACGACGGTCAAGAGTCGGTGAGGGACACGGTGACACGGTGACAACCAAGGAGAGCAGCGAGAGCGCCCCGCGGCGCGGCAGGCGCCGTACGCAGAACGCGTCGATGGCCGATGTCGCCCGGGTCGCGGGCGTCTCGTCCCAGACCGTCTCCCGCGTCTCGAACGGCTTCCCCGGCGTCAACGAGGAGACGCGGGACCGGGTCCGCGCCGCGATGAAGGAGCTCGGCTACCGCCCCAACAGTGCGGCGCGGGCGCTGAAGCGGGGCGACTTCCGCACCATCGGCGTCATCACCTTCACGCTGTCCACGACGGGCAACATGCGCACGCTGGAGGCGATCGCCACCTCGGCCGCGCAGGAGGGCTACGCGGTCACACTGCTCCCGGTAGCGGTGCCCACGCAGGACGAGGTGCGCGGCGCGTTCTCCCGCCTCGGCGAGCTGGCGGTGGACGCGGTCATCGTCATCATGGAGGTCCATCTGCTCGACTCGGCGCGCCTGTCGCTGCCGCCGCACGTGAAGGTCGTGGTCGCCGACTCCGACGCCGGCGACCGTTACGCGGTGGTGGACACGGACCAGGCGGGCGGCACCCGCGACGCGGTGCGCCACCTGCTCGAACTGGGCCACCGCACGGTCTGGCACTTGGCGGGGCCGTCCGAGTCGTACGCCGCCCAGCGCCGAACGGACGCCTGGCGTACGGCACTTGAGGCCGCTGGCCGCGCCGTCCCGCCGCTGGTACGGGGCGACTGGTCGGCCGAGTCCGGCTACCGCGCGGGCCTGCGCCTCGCCGAACAGGCCGACTGCACCGCGGTGTTCGCGGCGAACGACCAGATGGCGCTCGGCCTGCTGCGGGCCCTTGAGGAGCGCGGCCGCAAGGTCCCCGATGACGTCTCGGTGATCGGCTTCGACGACATCCCCGACTCGGGCTCGTATCAGCCGCCGCTCACCACGGTCCACCAGGACTTCGCGGAGGTCGGCCGCCGCTGCGTACAGAGCGCGCTGCGCCAGGTGCGGGAGAGCGGGACGGAGCACGGGACGACGCTGGTGCCGACGCGGCTGGTGGTGCGGGAGAGTACGGGGCGGCCGGCCGCCCGACGGGGGTGAGGCGGCGCGTCAGACCGCGTGCGGGAAAGCACGGCGCCCGCGCGGCGGGGGTGAGGCGGCGCGTCAGACCGTGACGCCGAGACCCTCCACCACGACGGCGCCCGGGAGTTCGGAGAGCGCCTTGCCCGGCACGATCAGCTTGCCGCGGCGCGTGCCGCTGCCGATGAGGACGTGCGGGAGGTCGACGACGGCCGCGTCCACGAGGACCGGCCAGCCGGCGGGCAGGCCGATCGGGGTGATGCCGCCGTACTCCATGCCGGACTCGCCGGTCGCGATGTCCATCGGGGCGAACGAGGCCTTGCGGGCGCCGAGTTGGCGGCGCACGGCCCCGTTGACGTCGAGCTTCGTCGCGGACAGGACGACGCAGGCCGCGAGCGTGGTCTCGCCGCCGCGCTTGCCCGCGACGACGACGCAGTTCGCGGAGGCGTCGAGCAGTTCGGGGCCGTAGTGCTCGACGAACGTCGCCGTGTCGGCCCACTCGGGGTCGGTGTCGACGTGGATCAGGTCCCGCGCGGGCACGGTGCCGCGCCAGTCGCGGACGGCGTCGGCCACGGGCCGGGTGAGCAGGTCGAGGGCCTCGGGGGCGGCGAGTACATGGTCGAAGGTGCCGATGGGTGCGCGCATGGCGGCACGCTAACAGCCGCCGTGCGGGCGCCGACCGGGTGTCTCAGCGTACGAAAGGCACCGATACGGCCATGATCATCTCGACGTCCTCGGTCCCGTCGTTGCGGTAGGAGTGCGCTGTGCTCGCCTCGAACGAGACGCTCGCTCCCGCGGGCACCTCGTGCGGGGCGCCGTCCACGACGAGGGTCAGCTCGCCGGCCGTGACATGGACCAGCTCGATGGTGCCCTGCGGGTGCGGGTCGGAGTCGCTGCCGTCGCCGGGCACGAGCCGCCAGTCCCACATCTCCAGGGGGCCCTCGGACTCGGTTCCGGCGAGCAGCCGGTTGTAGCTGCCGGCTTCCGTGTGCCACAGGCGCACCGCCTGGTCCTCGGTCACGATGCGGACGTTGGGGCCCTGTTCGTAGTCGAGCAGCGTGGTGATGCTGACGCCGAGCGCGTCGCCGATCTTGACGACGGTGCCGATGCTCGGGTTCGTGCGGGCCTGCTCGATCTGGATGAGCATGCCGCGGCTGACGGCCGCCCGGGCGGCGAGCGCGTCGAGGGTGAAGCCGCGCTCGGACCGCCAGTGCTTGACGTTGCGCGCGAGCGCCTGGTTCAGGAGATCGAGATCCGCCACGTTCCGTCCAGGATTGGGACCAGAGAGACCAGAGGGGCCAAGAGGTCAATATTTTGGATGACAGCGTTCAGTTCATTGAACTACGGTGTGGTGCACCACAGCGTCCAGCGAACTGTACTGCGAGGTACGGCATGACAGCACTCTTCGCCCTGACCACGAGCCTCATGTGGGGCCTGGCCGACTTCGGCGGCGGGCTGCTGACGCGACGGATCCCCGCGCTCACCGTAGTGGTCGTCTCGCAGACGATGGCCGTGGTCGTGCTCGGCGTGATCGTCGTCGCCACGGGTGCCTTCTCGACGGCGGGACCGCAGTTGTGGTTCGCCGTCGCCGCGGGCCTGGTCGGGCCCGTCGCCATGCTCGCCTTCTACAAGGCGCTCGCCCTCGGGCCGATGGGCGTCGTCTCGCCGCTCGGCTCGATCGGGGTCGCCGTGCCGGTCGGCGTGGGGCTCGTGCTCGGGGAGCGGCCGGGGGTGCTGCAGTTCGCGGGGATCCTGGTCGCCGTCGTGGGCGTGGTCCTGGCCGGTGGTCCGCAGTTCAGGGGCGCGCCGGTGCAGCGGCAGGCGGTGCTGCTCACGCTGCTGGCGGCGTTCGGGTTCGGCGCGGTGATGGCGCTGATCGCGGAGGCGTCGACGACGCTGACCGGGCTCTTCCTCGCGCTGTTCGTGCAGCGGGTGACGAATGTCGTGGCGGGCGGGAGCGCGTTGTACGTGTCCGCGAAGCGGGGTGGGCGGGTGCTGCCGGAGGAGGGCGGGTGGCGGCTCGTCCGTACGTCGCTTGCGGCGCTCGCGTTCGTGGGGCTCGCGGATGTGGCGGCCAACGGAACGTACGCGCTGGCCGCTCAGGAGGGGCCGGTTACCGTGGCGGCGGTGCTGGCGTCCTTGTATCCGATTGTGACGGCGCTGGCGGCGCGGGGTGTGCTCAGTGAGCGGCTGCGGGGGGTGCAGGCGGCGGGGGCGGGGTTGGCTCTGGTCGGGACGGTGTTGTTGGCGGCGGGGTGACGTGTCGGCGGCGGATGTGGTTGCGCTCACGGGGCTCCGCCCCGGACCCCGCTGCTCAATCGCCGCAGGGGCTTGATGGGCCCGGTGCCGCCACCGCCTTGGGCGGCAGGGTGGGCAAGGCGGCCCCCGGCGCCGCGCGCACAGGACCCGCGCCCCAGGACCCGCACCCCAGAACCCCGCCGGTCAGAGGCGATAGCGCCGCAGCGCCGGTGCCGCCACCGCGAGGACCAGCATCGCCAGCACCACCAGGAGGCCTCCCCCGGCCACCGCCGGCCGCGCGCCGAAGGCTGACCCCGCCGAGCCGTGGAGGACATCCGCCAGGCGGGGGCCACCCGCCACGACCACCGTGAACACGCCCTGCATACGGCCCCGCATCTCGTCCGTCGCGGCCGACAAGAGGATCGCCCCGCGGAACACCATGGACACCATGTCCGCGATCCCGGCCACCGCGAGGAACACGACCGCGAGCCACAGGCTGCCGCTCAGGCCGAACCCGGTGATCGCCAGGCCCCACGCCACGATCGCCCCGATCACCATCCACCCGTGCCGCTTCGCCCGCGAGAACGTCCCGGAGAACAGCCCCCCGAGCACCGCCCCGATCGGAATCGCCGCGAACAGCAGCCCCAGCGCGAGCCCTTCCCCGTACGGCGCGTAGGTCTCCGCGGCGAGCTGCGGGAACAGCGCGCGCGGCATGCCGAACACCATCGCGATGATGTCCGCGAGGAAGGACAGCAGCAGCACCTTGTGCGTGGACATGTAACGGAAGCCGTCGACGATCTCCCGCACACCCGCCCGCTTCTTCGCGGCCGCGACGAGCGGCGGCAGCGACGGCAGCTGGTACACCGCCCACACGGTGACGCACAGGGCGACGGCGTCGATCAGGTACAGCTCCGGCAGCCCGATCACCGGGATGAGCACACCCGCGAGGAGCGGTCCGACGACCTGGCCGGTCTGCATCACCGTCGAGCCGAGCGCGTTGGCCGCGGCCAGTTGGCTCTCCGGCACGAGCCGCGCGATGGACGCGTTGCGGGCCGGCGCGTTGAGGCCCCAGAACGCCTGCTGCACCGCGAGCAGCACCATCAGTACGGCCACCGAGTCGAGCCCGCATATCGCCTGCACCCAGAACAGGACCGAGGTGACGGCGATGCCGCTGTTGGTGATCAGAAGCAGCTTGCGCCGGTCCATGTGGTCGGCGATCGCGCCGCCCCACAGCGCGAACACCACGAGCGGTACGAGCCCCGCCATGCTCGCGGCGCCGACCCAGGCCGACGAGCCGGTGATGTCGAAGATCTGCTTGGGAACGGCGACCGCGGTGAGCTGGCTGCCGACGGCCGTGACGATGGTCGAGGACCACAGGCGGCGGTAGGCGGGGATGCGCAGGGGCCGGGTGTCCATGGCCCAGCGGCGCCAGCCGCGCGGCTTGGCCTCAACCTCCGTGCCGTCAGCGCTCGTTGTGTCGTCGCTCGTCTCGCTCGTGTCCACGGCTTCCCTGGTTGCTCGCTACATCTATCTGGTCCGGGGTTCAGTGTCCCAGGCGTCGTCGTCGAGTTCGGACAGAGCGACCAGCTGGTCCGGCGTGACCCCCTCGGGGATCCCCCGCGGCGCCGGTGTCCTGAGCGGCGGCTGCCAGCCGGACTCCGCGTCCCAGCTCCGTACGACGCGTGCGGGCGCACCGGCGACCACCGCGTGGTCGGGTACGTCGCCGCGCACCACCGCCCCGGCCGCGACCACCACGTTGCGGCCGATACGGGCGCCGGGCAGGATCACGGCGCCGGTGCCGATCCAGCAGCCGGGGCCGATCTCGACCGGCTCCATCCGGGGCCACTGCTTGCCGATGGGCTCGTGCGGGTCGTCGTACGAATGGTTCGTGGACGTGATGTAGACGTACGGGCCCATGTAGACGTCGCTGCCGATGCGCACCGTCGTATCGGCGATGACATGGCTGCCGCGGCCGATCACGACGCCGTCGCCGAGGGTCAGGATCGGGTCGGGGCCGAGGTCCAGATCCGGCATCAGGCCCGCGGTCAGGGTCACTTGCTCCCCGATGATGCAGTGCGCGCCGAGCCGGATCCACGGCTCGCCGAACAGCGTGCCCTGGGGGAACGCGAGCTTCGTGCCGTGCCCGATCGCGCCGAACCGGTGCCCGCCGGGCTGCCGCGCGGTGACCGCGCCCTTGCGCTGCACCCAGCGCCATCCGGCCTGTACGAGCCGGTGTCCTGGCCCACCCTTGTCGTTCCGCTTCTTCGGCACGGCGTCACGTTACCCACGCGTATCTTCCACCCCCACCTCGCCGACCTGTGATCTTCGCCCCACGGGTACCTTTCCCTTGGCGCGACGCATGCATGACACACACCGCATGACACGTACGACACGTAGGGAGCACAGACCTCATGTCCCACGAGGCACTCGTCACCGGCATCGGCGACAAGGAACCGAAGGTGGATCCGGAGGCGTTCGTCGCCCCGACGTCCGTGGTGATCGGCGACGTCACGCTGCACGCGGGCGCGAGCGTCTGGTACGGCGCGGTGCTGCGGTCCGAGGTCGAACCGATCACGCTCGGCGCCGACAGCAACATCCAGGACAACTGCACGGTGCACGTCGACCTCGGCTTCCCGGCGACGATCGGCGAGCGGGTGTCCGTGGGGCACAACGCGGTGCTGCACGGCTGCACCGTGGAGGACGACTGCCTCATCGGGATGGGCGCGACCGTGCTCAACGGCGCGGTGATCGGGGCGGGTTCGCTGGTCGCGGCGCAGGCGCTGGTGCCGCAGGGGATGGTGGTCCCGCCCGGGTCACTGGTCGCGGGCGTCCCGGCGAAGGTCCGCAGGGAGCTTTCCGCGGAGGAGCGGGAGATGGTGACGCTCAACGGGACGCACTATGTGGAACTGGCGAAGGTGCATCGGGGGGTGCACGCGTAGGTTCACCCGGCGACGGGGGCGCGGTCGCGGGGCTTGGATTCACACGGACTGCGGCTCCGCCTCCGCCGCCTCGTGATCCGCCACCATCTTCGCCGCCCGCCGCTTCACGATCAGCATCGAGCCGAGGCCGATCAGCACCGCCACCGCGAGGCCCACGTACGAGAACCTCTTGAGCCAGTCCTCCGCGACCACGCCGACGTAGTAGATGACGGCGGTCGTGCCGCCGGCCCAGACGATGCCGCCCAGGACGTTCGCGATGAGGAACTTCCAGTACGGCATGTGCAGGACGCCCGCGAGCGGACCCGCGAAGATGCGGAGCAGGGCGATGAAGCGGCCGAAGAAGACCGCCCACATGCCCCACTTCTCGAAGGACCGCTCGGCGGCGCCCACGTGTCCGGGACCGAAGTGCTTGGGGAACTTGCGTCCCATCTTGGCGAGCAGCGGGCGCCCGCCCTTGCGGCCGATGGCGTACCCGATGGAGTCACCGACGACGGCGCCCGCGCTGGCGCAGGCCCCGAGGACGAACGGGTTGACGTCACCGTGCTGCGAGGAGAGCAGGGCCGCGGAGATGAGCACGATCTCGCCGGGCAGCGGGATGCCGAGGCTCTCGACGCCGATCACCCCGGCCACCAGGGCGTACACGGCGACCGCCGGAATCGTGTCGAGCCATGCCTGGACGTGCATCGACGTCGCCTCCCGTACCCACCAAGATCAAAATGTGCCCGGCGCGCGCTCCCCTCCGGTACGCGCACGCCGGGCAGCCTACCTGCTCCCTATGACGCCGCCGCGTCCCACAAGGTGCAGTGATGCTCGCGATGAACATCCGTGGAGAGGGTGATCCCGCCCACACCGGACGTCTTCAGGGACAACACGCGGCCGGGTGTCCGCCGCTGGTCGGGCATGGCCGGAGCACCGTCGGCCCGCGGGGCGCCGCCTCTGATGAAGGAGCCCCAGTACCGCACCATCCGGTCGGCGAGCGCCCGCTGCTCCGTGTTGAGCGGGGAGTCGAGCCCGAAGTGCTTGAAGAGGTACTGCACCTCATTGACGTGCGTGGCCCCGAAGTCGAACTTCTTGCCCGCCTCCCTGATCGACGCGAACGGAGGCGAGGTGCGGTCCGCGAACTCGTACGCGTAGACGGGCGTCCCGCTCTTCGCGAGCCGCCGGTCGAGCCGGAGCGCCGGGCACGCCATGAGCTGGTCGCCCTGGGCGGCGGCGTACGCGTGGGTGGGCGACGCGTGCTCGGAGAGGGGGTACGCGCGCAGGGCCTTCTCCCCCGTCGCCTTCCCGAACGTGTCCGTGAGCGCCTTCGGGTAGGCCTCGGCCGTGAGCGGTGTGCCCTGGCCGTCGTACGCGCCGTACGCGAAGAGGCGTCCTTCGTCCTTGTTGGCGCCGTTGAGGACGGGTACGGGTGCCGAGCGGCCCGCGGCGATCGCGGCGGCCGGCTGTTCGGGAAGGAAGTCGCCGCCGGTCACCGGCGCCCAGTCGAATCCGGCCTGCGCGTCCAGGATCTCCTTGGCGGACCTGCCGCGCAGGCACGCCACCGTGTCGGCCGCGGCGCCGCATCCGGCCTTCTCCGCGAACCTGGCCCCCTCGGCGACGGCCGCCGCGTGTTCGCGGGCCGCGCAGTCCCCGTACGCCCCGGACTCGATGATCCCGGCCCGGAACAGGCCGCGTCCGCCCGGCGACGCGAGCTGGGTGCACACCGAGCGGCCGCCCGCGGACTCGCCGGCGATCGTCACGCGGTCCCGGTCACCGCCGAAGCGGCCGATGTTGGCGCGCACCCAGCGCAGTGCCTGCTGCTGATCCTGGAGGCCGAAATTGCCCGAGACCCCGTCGGACGCCTGCTTGTCGAGGCCCGCCGCTGCGAGGAACCCCATCGCCCCCAGGCGGTAGTTGACGGTGACGACGACCGTGCCGGTGCGGCGGGCGAAGGTGTCGGGGACGATGTCGGCGCCCGCGCCCGCGGTGAGCCCGCCGCCGTGCAGCCACACCATGACGGGCCGCCCCGCCGATCCGTCCGGCACGTACACGTTCAGGTCGAGGCAGTCCTCCGTGTAGGTCGGGTCCTCGTATCCGGGGTCCCAACTCGACGTCTGTACGCATCTGTTGGAGAAGTCGGTGGCGTCGCGCACGCCGTGCCAGGACCGCACCGGTCGCGGCTCCCGCCAGCGCAGTTCGCCGACGGGCTGCGCGGCGTACGGGATGCCGAGGAACTGCCGCCCCTCGTCCGTGTGCTGACCGCGCACCCAGCCGGACGCGGTGTGCACCAGGGCGCCTTCGGGCCGTTCGGTGGAGTGTGCCGGTACCAGGGCCGCGGCGGTCGCCGCCACCACAGCCGCGAGCACCACGCGTATGCGACCGCGCCTCATGTCACTTCCCCCTCTTCCGCGAAACCGAAGCGGAAACTATGACCGCCGGTGACTCGTGTCAATGAGTTGAACAAGAAACGAGTCGAACAAGAAACGAGGGAGGCACCGCCCCGTCGGACGGCGCCTCCCTCGTCGTACGGAACCCGCTCAGCTGTTGGGGCGCAGCGTCCAGGTCACCGTCATCTCGCCGGTCACGGCGCCGTCCTCGCGCGTGATCTCGATGCTCACCGGGAACTCGGGGCGCTCGCCCGCGTCGAGTTCGGCGATCACGTCGGCGGCCGGGCGGCCGAGTGTCGCGGTGGCGGTGACCGGGCCCATCGCCAGCTTCTTGTACGCGATGTCGGCGCTCACGGCGAGCGGCACGGCGCGCGAGAGCTGGTCGCCGAAGGCGGCGAGCACGATGGCTCCGCTCGCGGACTCGCCGAGCGTGAACATCGCTCCGGCGTGCGGTCCGCCGACGTGATTGTGGTAGTCGGCCTGGTCGGGCAGCGCGACGACCGCCCTCTCGGGCGTGGTCTCGTGGAACTGGAGGTTCAGGGTGCGGGCCATCGGCACCGTGGCGGCGAGCATCTCGCCGATGGACATCTGATCTGTGCTCATGGCCGAATGTTACCCACGGGTAGCAAGCTTGACCATCCCCACCCCTCCCGCGCGAACAACCGGGATATATCAGGCATCACTCGACCAATCACCCGGTGTCCGGGGAAACGGTTTGTCGATTCAGCGGCACGGCGGCGATAGTCCCTCCGTGACCTCTGCCGCCGCCCCCGACCCGAAGCGTCCACGCCTGCGCCCCGCGTGGGCCGGACGGAACTACACGCTGCTCTCCGTCTCGGCGGTCGTCACGACCCTGGGGGCGCACGGCGCGCTGATCGCCTCGGCGTTCGCCGTGCTCGACGCGGGCGGCGACGGCGGCGACGTCGGCCTGGTGGCCGCGGCCCGCACGCTGTTCCTGGTCGTCTTCCTGCTCGTCGGCGGCGCGGTCGCCGACCGGCTGCCGCGGCACCACGTGATGGTCGCGGCCAACGCCCTCAACTTCCTCTCCCAGGGCGCGTTCGCGCTGCTCGTCCTCCAGGGCGATCCGAAGCTGTGGCAGATGATGGCGCTCAGCGCGCTCGGCGGCATGGGCCAGGCGTTCTTCAACCCGGCGGCCGAGGGCATGCTGATGGCCTCCGTCTCCGGCGAGCAGGCCAGCCGCGCCTTCGCCCTGTTCCGGATGGGGATGTCCGGGGCGGGGGTGGGCGGCGCCGCGCTCGGCGGTGCGATGGTCGCGGCGTTCGGACCCGGCTGGGTGCTCGCCGTGGACGCGGTGGCGTTCCTGGTCGCGGGCGCACTGCGGATGTTCCTCGACGTACGGCACATCGCGCCGCGCGAGCCCGGCGGCGGGCTGCTCGCCGACATGCGGGACGGGTGGCGGGAGGTCATCGGCCGGCCGTGGCTGTGGACGATCGTCGCCCAGTTCGCGGTCGTGGTCGCGGTGGTGGGCGCGGCCGAGTCGGTGTTCGGGCCGCTGGTGGCGCGCGACGAACTGGGCGGGGCGGGGCCGTGGGGCATCGCGCTCGGCGCGTTCGGCGTGGGCACGATCCTCGGCGGACTGCTGATGATGCGGTGGAAGCCGCGGCGGCTGCTGTTCGCGGCGACGCTCTCCGTCTTCTCCCTCGCCCTGCCCTCGGCGGCGCTGGCCGTCCCGGTGCCGCTCGGCTGGCTGATCGCCGTGATGTTCGTCAGCGGCGTCACCATCGAGATCTTCGGCGTCTCCTGGATCACCGCGCTGCACCAGGAGATACCCGAGGAGAAACTGTCCCGCGTCTCGGCCTACGACTGGTTCGGCTCGGTGGCGATGGTGCCGCTGGCCACCGCGCTCGCGGGCCCCGCGGAGACGGTCTTCGGGCGCAACGCCTCGCTGTGGGGGTGCTCGGCGCTCGTGGTCGTGGCGACGTCCGCGGTGCTGTTCGTGCCGGACGTACGGCACCTGCGGCGGCGCGAGCCGGACGGAGCCAAGGTCGCCGAGGGCGCCGCGTCACCCCAGGCCGAGGTCACCCCACGCTGAACGAACCACCCGGCGGCTCCGGCGAGGGCACCGCGTCCGCGTCCGCCACCGGCTTCGCTTCGCCGACGAAGCGGCGCAGCGCGGCGCCGTGCTCCACCCGCGCGGGGAACGCGTCGCGGGCGGTGCGCCGGGCCAGCTCCGCCACCTCCAGCTCCTCGCGCGAGGCGAGCAGCACGGCGTTGCCGAACCGCCTCCCCCGCAGCACCGCCGGTTCGGCGACCAGCGCGACATTCGGGAACACGGCGGCGAACGTGGCCAGTTGGGGCCGCAGGAACGCGAAGGGCGCCCCGTCCGCGAGGTTCGCCGCGTACGTCCCGCCGGGCCGCAGCACCCGCGCCGCCTGACGCGCGTACGCCAGAGTCGTCAGGTGCGCGGGCACCCGGGAGCCGCCGAACACGTCCCCCACCAGCACGTCCACGCAGGCGTCGGGCGCCGCCTCCAGCCAGGCCCGCGCGTCGCCGCCGTGCACCACGACGCCCGCGTCGTCCGGCACCGGCAGATGTTCGGCGACCAGCGCGAGCAGTCCCCGGTCCGCCTCGACGACGTCCTGCCGCGAGCCGGGCCGGGTGGCGGCGACGTACCGGGGCAGGGTCAGGGCGCCGCCGCCCAGGTGCAGCACGTCGAGCGGCGCGCCCTCGTCGCCGAGGCAGTCGAGGACGTGGCCGAGCCGGCGCGCGTACTCGAACTCCAGGTGGGCGGGCTCGTCCAGGTCGACGTACGACTGGGGCGCCCCGTCCACCGTGAGCAGCCAGGCCCGCCGCCGGTCGACGTCGGGCAGCAGCTTGGCGGTGCCGTGGTCGACGTCGCGGGTGACGGGTATCGGCTCGGGGCCGGGTTCAGGTTCGGGCGAGGATGCGTTCACGTGCATATTGTGCCGCGCCCTTTAAAGCCTCTGCGGCGATTGAGCAGCGGGGGGGGGGGGGGGGGGCCCCGGCCCCCCCCCCCCCCCCCCCCCCCCCCCCCCGGGGGGGGGGGCGGGGGGGGGGGCGGCCCCCCCCCCCCCCTCCTTCGGCCCCGCCCCGGACCCCGCACCCTCACAACACCCCCGTCACCGTCCCCGCCCCCACGGTCCGCCCACCTTCACGGATCGCGAACCCAAGCCCCGCTTCCAGCGGTACGTCCCGCCCCAGCTCGACCGTCATCGCGACGGTGTCGCCGGGCCGCGCCACGGCCACGTCACCGAGGTCGACGTCCCCGACGACATCCGCCGTACGCAGGTAGAACTGCGGCCGGTACCCGGTGGCGACGGGCGTGGAACGTCCGCCCTCCGCCGCCGACAGGACGTACACCTGCGCGGTGAAGCGGCGCGCGGGCCTCACCGTGCCCGGCTCCGCGACGATGTGCCCGCGCCGCACCGCGTCGCGCGGCACACCGCGGAGCAGCAGCGCCACGTTGTCCCCCGCCTGCGCCTCCTCCATCGGCTTGCCGAAGGTCTCGACGCCGGTGACGACGGTCTCCCCTTCCTTGAGGGACTCGGCCCCGTAGACCCGCACACGGTCACCGACCCGCACACGACCGCGCTCGACCGCGCCGGTCACCACCGTGCCGCGCCCGCTGATGGTCATCACGTTCTCGACGGACAGCAGGAACGGCGCGTCCACGTACCGCTCCGGCATCGGAACGTACGTGTCCACCGCGTCGAGCAGCGCCTCGATCGACGCCGTCCACCGCGGGTCCCCCTCAAGGGCCTTGAGTCCGGAGACCCGCACGACGGGCACGGAGTCGCCGCCGTACCCGTGCGCGGACAGCAGCTCGCGCACTTCGAGCTCGACCAGGTCGGTGAGCTCCTCGTCACCCGCGTCCGCCTTGTTGATCGCCACGACGATGTGGTCGACGCCCACCTGCCGGGCGAGGAGTACGTGCTCGGCGGTCTGCGGCATGATCCCGTCGAGCGCGGAGACGACGAGGATCGCCCCGTCGAGCTGGGCGGCGCCCGTGACCATGTTCTTCACGTAGTCGGCGTGGCCCGGCATGTCCACGTGCGCGTAGTGCCGGGTGTCGGTCTCGTACTCGACGTGCGCGATGTTGATGGTGATGCCGCGCTGCGCCTCTTCGGGCGCCTTGTCGATCCGGTCGAACGGTACGAACGTGCCGGCGCCGCGCTCGGCGAGGACCTTGGTGATGGCGGCGGTGAGGGTGGTCTTGCCGTGGTCGACGTGGCCCATGGTGCCGATGTTGAGGTGCGGCTTGGTGCGCACGTATGCCGTCTTGGGCATGGCGATGAGGTCCCTTCGGGAACTTCAGAGAAGCGCTGGCCTCCAAGCGGGAGGCGGGGACCCCTGAACCGGACCGACCCTCCCCCTGCGGGGTCCGCCGGACTGTCCGGAGAGGGTCAGCTTCGCGCGCCGTCAGCTGCGGCGGCAGTCAGGAAAGCGGCAGCCAGAGCCGCGTCCGCGACTGCGGACGGAGCTGCGTGGAAGGCGTGCCGGAACATGTGCCAGATCTTCTCCGACGCGGCGCCCCGCGTCGAACGATTTTCCGCGCCTGGAGCGGGAGTTACCCGCCCACGTTCTTCAGGGCCTCGCGCACCGAGAGCGGGGCCAGGGTGTCCCGGTGGGCGGCGACGAAGGACCGTACGGCGTCGGGGTCGGTCTTGGCGTACTCGCGCAGGGCCCAGCCGATCGCTTTGCGGATGAAGAAGTCCGGGTGTCCGGACTGCCGCAGGCAGTACGCGAAGAGCCGGTCCGCGTCGGTGGCGTCCTTGTGGCGGAGCTGATGGAGCAGCGCGGTCCTGGCGATCCAGAGGTCGTCGTCCTCGATCCACGCGTCCATGTCGGCGCGCAGCTTCGGGTCGGCCGCGACGAGGCCGCCGACGATGTGCGCCGCCAGGTGGTCGACCGTGTCCCACCACGGCACGGTCGTGATCAGCTCGCGCGCGACGGGCAGGAAGCCGGACGTGAGGCGGCGCACATGGCGGCGCAGGTAGTCGATCGCGAAGTAGGCGTACTCGCGCTCGGGCAGCGCCCAGCAGCGCGGCGCGACGGCGGTGAGATCGGTCTCGTCCGGGCGGGGTGTGCCGTCGAGCACGGCCTTGGTCAGCTCCCGGCGCACGGGGGACGTGAGGCCGAGGAAGGGGGCCACGTCCTTCATGTACGCGCGCATCCGCACGGCCCGCTCGGGGTCGGCCGCGGCGCCGTACACCTCGGGGAGCCGGGCGAGCAGGGTGTCGGCGAGAACGCTCGGCGGGGGCGCGGCGACGGTCATGTGACGCTCCTCGCAAGTAGGGCAAGAACCGGGAAAGTGAGACACAACCTACGGCGATCTTATGTGGGGGTCGGTTAGTCTCCCCGGATGTTCGAGACCGTCCCCGCCCGTCCCGCCGGGTTCGCCGCCCGCTGCGGGCAGGCGCTGCTCTCGCCCTGGTCGCGGCTTTCCCTGCTGGTGCTGCTGCTGGCCGCGGGTGCGACGTGCGTGCTGCTCTTCGAGCCGCAGCAGCTGATCACGCAGGGCTGGCCGCCGCAGGTGAACGGGGCGGCGGCGGTCGTCCTGTTCGCGGTGGCGTACGGGGTGTGCACGGTCGCCTTCGTGCCCAGACCGCTGCTCAACCTGGCGGCGGGCGCCCTGTTCGGCTCCCAGCTGGGGCTGCTCGGGGCGATCGGCGGGACGGTGCTCGGCGCCGGGCTCGCGTTCCTGCTCGGCCGGCTGCTCGGCCAGGACGCGCTGCGGCCGCTGGTGCGCGGGCGCTGGCTGAAGGCGGCGGACGGGCAACTCAGCGAGCACGCCTTCCGGTCGATGCTCGCGGCGCGGCTCTTCCCCGGTGTCCCGTTCTGGGCGGCGAACTACTGCGCGTCGATCTCGAAGATGAGCATCGTCCCGTTCCTCCTCGCCACGGCGCTCGGCTCGATCCCGAACACGGCGGCGTACGTGGTGGCGGGCGCCCGCGCCTCGACGCCGACGTCCCCCATCTTCCTGATCGCGATGGGCTTCATCGTCGTCACGGGGTGCGCGGGCGCGGTGGTGGCGTGGTGCAAGCGTCATCAGCTGCGGAAGCAGCCGTCGGACCGACCGGAGCAGTCGGACTGACCGGCTCCCCCTTGAGTCCCCTGCCGAGGCACAGCGTCACCGCGACGGAGGCCACGGCGAGCGCCGTCATCGCGGTGGCGGGCGAGGTCGCCTCGGCCAGCGCGCCCGCGAGCACGGCGCCCACTCCCTGCATGGTCAGCATGCCCGCGGTGTGCAGCCCGAGGGCGTGCCCGCTCAGGCTCTCCGGGGTCAGCGCCATCAGCCGCTCCTGCAACAGCAGGCTCGCCGAGAATCCGACCGAGGCGAGGGCGACCGCCGCCACGGCGAACGGCAGGGCGGGCCGCAGGGCGAACACCAGGTACGGGACGGCGAGCAGCAGCCGCAGCGGTGCGGCGAGCCGGGCGCGCCACCGGGGCGGCAGGAAGCGTCCGGTGAGGATGTCCCCGGCGAGCATCCCCAGCGCGGCGCTCGCGAGCAGCACGCCCGCGTGCCCGGTGTCGTACGGGACGAACAGCGCCTCGCAGCCGACGATCAGCCCGTTGGGCAGCCACAGCGCGAGATAGACGTACCGGCGCGGCACCGAGGACCACAGGGCGGCGTTGCCGCGCATCGTCTCGCGCGCGGACGGGCGGCCGGCTGCGCGCGCCGGGTGCCGGGACAGTCCGCAGCGCGCGGCCACCGCGGCGAGCCCGTAGAGACCCGCGCCGACGAGGAGCGTGCCGCGCGCCGACAGTACGGCGACCAGCAGCCCGCCCAGCGTGTACCCGAGGATCTGGCAGACGCCCGTGCTCATGTTGAGGACGGAGCGGCCGAGCAGATAGCCGTCGCGGGCGAGGATGTCGGTGAGCATGCCGTAGCGGACCCCGCCGCCGAGCGCCGACGGCACGCCCTGGACGAGGACGAGCGCGAGGGCCGCCGCCGTCGGAAGACCGGGCGTCGCCTGCGCCGCCGTGGCGAGCCCGAGGAAGAGCGCGAGCCCTGTGAGGGCCGCGCGGGGCGGCACCCGGTCCGCCGCCGAGAGCAGCGTGAGCGCGCCCACGACCTGGGCGAGCGAGGGCCCGAACATGGCGAGCGCGGACAGCAGCGGCGATCCGGTCGAGGCGTAGACGAGCGAGCCGAGAGCGATCCCGCCGACCGTCCGCCCGGCGGTCTGCAGCGAGGCGGTGGCGAAGAGCGAGGGGTACTCGGGCGTGCGGAACAGGTCCCGGTAGGTGTCCATGGGGGGAGGCTGCGGGGCGCGGGACGACGAACGTTAATGTTTCGCGCACTCGCGAAACGACGGACGGGTGCGGGCGGCGACTCGCGGGACGATGGCGTGCCGAGCGAGGCCCCGGCGGGCGCGTACGGGTGCGGGCGGCGCCTCGCGGGACAACGGCGTGCCGAGCGAGGTGCGGTGAGCACGTACGGGTGCGGGCGGCGACTCGCGGGACGATGGCGTGCCGAGCGATGCCCCGGCAGGCGCGTACGGAAGCGGGCGGCGCCTCGCCGGACGACGGCGTGCCGAGCGAGGTGCGGTGAGCACGTACGGGTGCGGGCGGCGACTCGCGGGACAACGGCGTGCCGAGCGATGCCCCGGCGGGTGCCGGCCGCTCGCGGGCCGGCGACATCGCGGCGATACGGGAAGGGGTGGTAGCCGTGGGGATCTGGCAGGTCGACGCGGACACCCTCGCGGGCAGCCGGTTCGTTGTGTCGCGGCTCGCCGAGGCGACCGCGAGCCTGAAGAAGCTGGCGAACCCCGTTGCCGCGCACCCCGGCGAACGGCGCTGGCTGGATACCCATCTGCCCGCCTACCGCGCCCGGCTCGCCGCCGAACCGATGACCGCGCTGCTGCTGGACGCCGCGTTCGGGGCGCGGTGGATCGCCGACTTCATGACGCCCACGCCGGACGGCGTCCGCGAGGACGATCTGGCGGACGGCCTCGCGCGGATCCGTGCCACGCCTCCGGCGGCCGTCCGCGCCGACCTCGCGGTCTCCTCGCCGGGCCCGCTGCCCGGCGCGCTCGCTCACGCGGACGACCTGGCGGAACGCGCGGCGGAGCTGCTCGCGTGGGTGTGGCGGGAGACGGTGCTGCCTCAGTGGCCGCGCCGCCGCCGGATCATGCAGGCCGATGTCCTCGCCCGGACAAGGGAGTTGACGCGGGGCGGCTGGGCGGCCGCCTTCGGCGGGATGCGGCCCACGATGGGCTGGCTCGGCGAGGGCCGGCTGCGGATCAACGCCCACGACCACCCGCCGCGGGACATCGCCGGCGCCCAGCTCCTGTTCGTGCCGGTGACACCGAAGCAGGGCTGGGTGTCGTGGCCGGACCGGGACCCGGTCGACCGGTACGCCGTGGTCTACCCGTGCGCGGGCGCCCTCGCGGACGCGGACAGGGCGGCGCCGCCTGGCGGACTCGCGGCGCTCCTCGGCACGGCCCGCGCGCAGACCCTCGTCCTCCTCGAACAGCCGCTGACGACAAGCCAGTTGGTGGCCCTCACCGGTCAGAGCCTCGGCTCGGTGGGCCGCCACCTGAAGGTGCTGCACGGGGCCGGCCTCGTACAGCGACGCAGGGCGGGCCGCTCGGTGCTCTACTTCCGTACGCCGACCGGTGACGCGCTCCTTCGGGCACAGCGGACAGGTGCGTAGCGGCCGGGCCTGTAAAGGCCGCGCTCACTCCCCTGTGGTGCTCCCGTCACTTTCGAACGCTACTCTGCCCCACGCGACCCCCGGGCCCGGTGTGACGGGAGTTCGCGCCGCCCTGTCTGGCCTGCGTTCGCGGCCGGTTCCGCCGAGCACCTGGATCGCGTACCCACCTCATGTCCTGGTTCGAATCATTCATCCTCGGGCTCGTCCAGGGGCTCACGGAGTTCCTGCCGATCTCGTCGAGCGCCCATCTGCGCCTCACGGCCGCGTTCGCGGGGTGGCACGACCCCGGCGCCGCCTTCACCGCGATCACCCAGCTCGGCACCGAGACCGCGGTCGTCATCTACTTCCGCAAGGACATCGCACGGATCATCTCGGCGTGGTGCAGGTCCCTCACCGACAAGACGATGCGGGGCGACCACGACGCGCAGATGGGCTGGCTGGTGATCGTCGGCTCGATCCCCATCGGGGTGCTCGGCGTGACGTTCAAGGACCAGATCGAGGGCCCGTTCCGCGATCTGCGGCTCACCGCGACGACGCTGATCGTGATGGGCGTGGTCCTCGGCATCGCCGACCGCTTGGCGGCGCGCGACGAGACGGGCGGCCGGCACCGCGTCGCCCACACCCGCAAGGAACTCAAGGACCTGTCCGTCAAGGACGGCCTGATCTACGGTCTCTGCCAGGCGCTGGCCCTGATCCCGGGCGTCTCCCGTTCCGGCGCCACGATCAGCGGCGGCCTCTTCCTCGGCTACACCCGTGAGTCCGCGGCCCGCTACTCCTTCCTCCTCGCGATCCCGGCGGTGCTGGCCTCCGGCGTCTTCGAGCTGAAGGACGCGAGCGAGGGCGGCCATGTCTCCTGGGGCCCCACGGTCTTCGCCACACTGATCGCCTTCGGTGTCGGCTACGCGGTGATCGCCTGGCTGATGAAGTTCATCTCGACGCGCAGCTTCATGCCGTTCGTGTACTACCGGATCATCCTCGGCGTCGCCCTGTTCATCCTGGTGAGCATGGGTGTGCTGAGCCCGCACGCGGCGGAGTCGGCAGGCTGAGGAACACAATCGGACAGGTGGGGGCGGGATGAGAGCGGCGCGGTTTCACGAGTACGGCGGGATCGATGTGCTGCGGGTCGAGGACGTGCCCCGGCCCGTACCGGCGGCCGATCAGGTGCTCGTCGAGGTGCGGGCGGCCGGGATCCAGCCCGGTGAGGTGAGCATCCGGACGGGGTCCCTGCACGAACGGTGGCCCGCCACGTTCCCCTCGGGGCAGGGCAGCGATCTGGCCGGGGTCGTCGTCGACGTCGGTTCGCACGTACGGGACTTCGGGGTCGGCGACGAGGTCGTCGGGTTCACGCACCGGCGGGCCAGCCACGCCGAGTACGTCGCCGTCGACGACGTGAACCTCGTGCACCGTCCCGCCGGGCTCTCCTGGGACGTCGCCGGATCCCTGTACGTCGCCGGGGCGACCGCCTACGCGTGCGTGTGGGCCGTGGACCTCCGGCCCGGCGACACGGTCGTGGTGTCCGGCGCGGCGGGCGGCGTCGGATCGTTCGCCGTCCAGCTCGCGCGGCGCCACGGCGTCACCGTCATCGGCCTCGCGAGCGAGCCGAACCACGGCTGGCTGCAGGAGAAGGGCGTGCTCCCGGTCGCGTACGGGGACGGGGTGCGGGAGCGGATCCTGGAGGCCGCGGGCGGCCGGGGCGTCGACGCGTTCATCGACACGTTCGGCACCGGATACGTCGAGCTGGCCATGGAGTTGGGGGTGCGGCCCGAGCGGATCAACACCATCCGCGACTGGGCGGTCGCGGGCAGGGTCGGCGCCCGCACCTACGGGGAGGGCGCCGCGGCCAGCGCGGTCGTCCTCGGCGAACTGGCCCGGCTCGCCGCGCGCGGCGAGCTGGAGGTGCCGATCGCCCGTACCTATCCGCTGGAGCAAGTACGGGACGCCTTCCGCGAGTTGGAGCGGCGGCACACGCACGGGAAGATCGCGCTGCGGCCGTAGGCGCTGTCCTCACCAGGGCAGCGGCCCCTCCGCGGAGACGTACGTTCCCGTCGGCCCGTCCGCGCCGACCCGCGCCATCCGGACGATGATCTCCGCGCCCTGCTC
The DNA here is from genome assembly GCF_042888725.1 of Streptomyces sp. NPDC002795. NCBI lineage: Bacteria > Bacillati > Actinomycetota > Actinomycetes > Kitasatosporales > Streptomycetaceae > Streptomyces > Streptomyces sp. NPDC002795. The sequence goes on along the minus strand of NZ_JBIAQB010000003.1, from coordinate 54,001 downwards.
GACGGTCTGGACGCCCGTGTTTCCGTTCAGGTCGGTCCTGGTGAAACCGGGTTCGACGGCGTTGATCCGGATCTGCGGGAACGCCTTCGCGTACTGCACGGTCAGCATGTTCACGGCCGTCTTGGAGGCCGGGTAGGCGACGCCGGGGTAGCCGGCCGCCGGGTTCCCCGCGTCGGTGGCGCCGGCCAGCGAGGCCAGGCCGCTGCTGACGTTGACGATGACGGGGGCGGCGGAGCGGCGCAACAGGGGCAGGAACGCGTGGGTGACGCGGACGGTGCCGAAGACGTTCGTCTCGAACAGCGGACGCAGGGTGTCGACGGTCTCGTCGGCCGGGAGCACGATGCCGTTGCCGTCGGTGCGGCCTTCGATGCCGGCGTTGTTGATCAGTACGTCTAGGGCCTGTCTTCAAACTCCCGTCGTCGCCCGGAGGGCGGCGCGGCGGCGTCTGGTGCGTGCGATCGCAAGGCGCCGGGAAGTCCTAGTAGCGGAGCTACTCGGGCTTTTCGGCAACGCGGCGAGCGTGCGTGCCAGGCGTCGCCGGGCAGGCGGGAGTTTGAAGACAGGCCCTAGGGCCGCCCTCGGCCTCGATCGTCTTGGCGGCGGCCGCGACGGAGGCGTCGTCGGTGATGTCGATGACGACGTGCCGCGCCGAGCTCCTCGGCGGTGCGACGGCCGCGCTCGGGGTCGCGGGCGCCGATGTGGACGGTGTGGCCCGCTTCGACGAGACGGCGGGCGGTTTCACGGCCGAGGCCCTTGTTGGCCCCGGTGATCAGTGTGGTGGTCATGCGTCCAGGCTGCGCCGGGGGCGGCCCCGCGACCAGCCGTCCCGTCTTCCTGGGACCGCTGATACCAGGAAGATCCGGGCCGGACGGGGCACAGTGGTGGCATGGCACATGTGGAGCTGGGTGACTTCGGGGACACGGTGCGGCGCTGGCGGGACCGGGTCCCGCCGCAGGAGGCGGGGATCGCCGCCGTGGGACCCCGGCGGGCCGCGGGGCTGCGCCGCGAGGAGCTGGCGCTGCTCGCGGGGATCTCGGCGGACTACGTCACCCGGCTCGAACAGGGCCGCGCCACCCACCCCTCCGACCAGGTCGTGGAGGCGCTGGCCCGCGCGCTGCGGCTGACGGACACCGAGCGTGAGCACCTCTTCCGGCTCGCGGGGCTCGCGCCGCCGGGGCGGGAGACGGTGCCGGCGCGGCTCACCCCGGGCGTGCGCCGACTGCTCGACCGGCTGTCCGGGACGCCGGCCGCCGTGTTCGACGCGGGGTGGACGCTCCTGCTCGCGAACCCGCTGTACACGGCGCTGCTCGGCGAGCGCCCGGAGTGGGGAGGCCACGGGCGCAACGGCGTGTGGTGGACGTTCCTCGGGCCGACGAGCCGGGTCCGCCAGACCCCCGACGAGCGGCAGGCCATGGAGACGGCCCTGGTCTCGGACCTGCGCACGACCGCGAGCCGCTACCCGCTGGACCCGCGACTGCACACGCTCGTCGACGAACTCCGCACGCGCAGCCCGCGCTTCGCCGAGTTGTGGGACTCGGGCGCGGTCGGCCGGCACGCCGCCGCGCGCAAGACGGTCGACCACCCGGACGTCGGTCCGCTGACGCTGGACTGCGACATCCTCACGGTCGCGGGTGACGATCTGCGCGTCATGCTCTACACGGCCGAGCCCGGCACCCCGGACGCGGACCGTCTGACGCTGCTCGGCACGACGGCGCTGCCGACGCCGGTCGGCGCGTGACCAGGCGCTGCGCCAACTCCTTTACAGCATCGGTCACTTGATGCTCAGTACCGTTCGCTCAGGGTTCCCAATCGGGCGGCCCGCACGTAGCCTTGGCCCATGCCGCCCACCACTTCTGGTCCCGTGCGGTCTGCCGAGGAAGTCAACGAGCAGATCCGCGGATTGTGGCTGCGCACGGGAGGCCGGCTCACCGGGGAGCAGCGCGCCGAATACGTGCTGCTGGTCACGGAGTGGGCGGCCGCGGTGCGCGCGGAGGTCGTGAAAGCGGCCTGAACCCGCTCCCCCGGCCACGTTCCGCTCAGCGGCCGCCGGCCACCCGCAGCACCGTCCCCGTCGCGTACGAAGCATCCGGTGACAGCAGCCAGGCGATCGCCCCCGCGATCTCCTCGGCCGTGCCGGGGCGCCGTAGCGGGATGCCGGGAGCCGCTTCGCGCGCGATGTCGGGTGTGCCGCTGGTGGCGTGGATCTCGGTGTCGACGATGCCGGGCGCGACGCCGTTGACCCGCACGCCGACCGGGCCGAGCTCCTTGGCGAGGCCGAGGGTGATCGTGTCCACGGCCGCCTTGGACGCGGCGTAGTGCACGTACTGGCCGGGGCTGCCGATGGTGGCGGCCCCGGAGGACACGTTCACGATGGCGCCCGCGCCCGCCTGCGTCATGTCGTGGGCGGCGCGGCGGCAGCACAGCAGGACGCCCAGGACGTTGACGTCGAGGACACGGCGGAAGTCCTCGGTGCGCGCCTCGGCGAACGGGCCGACCGGCGCGGTGACGCCCGCGTTGTTCACCAGCCCCGTGAGCGGGCCGAGTTGGGCGCGCGCCTCATCAAACATCCGCTCGACATCGGCCTCTTGGGAGGTGTCGGCCCGCACGACGGCGCAGCGGGCGCCTTCCGCGCGCACGGCCTCGGCGGTGCGCTCGGCGGCGTCCTTGTCGCTCACGAAGGACAGCGCGACATCGTGGCCCTCACGCGCGAGACGCACGGACGTGGCGGCGCCGATGCCCCGGCTGCCGCCGGTGACCAGTGTGATGGGGCGGTTCAAGGGGGCCTCCTGGTGAGAAGTACGTCCCCGTGGACCGGGTTCTGGCCACGCGGACGAAGATCATGTCGCGCCGGGCGCACCGTACCAGCGCCACTTCCCGCGCTGCTCCCTGCCCTTGAGGTCGCCCCGCCCCGTGGCCCACAGCAGCGTCGCCCACGGCTCGGTGTCCCCGGGGACGTCGGGGAAGAGGCGGTGCAGCGTGCGCGCGCACAGGTCGGCCGGTGCCTCGAACGCGATGCCGAGCCCGAGCGCCAGGTCGTGCGCGTGCACCAGCGTCTCGACGACCCCCATCGCGGCGAAGCCCTCGGGGTCGGAGGCGCCGAAGACGTGGTACCCGCGGGCGGTCGGCGGGGTCGCGCGCACCACAGCGGCGAGGAGGCCGCCGCCCGCCTCCAGGGCCCCGAGCATGGCGGCCGGGCCCGCGTCGAGGTCGACGGTGATCGTGTTGACCGGCCCCTCGGGCCGGCGCCTGCTGTAGCCCCAGCGCACGTAGTCGTCCGCCAGGGGGCGCAGCGAGCCGATCTGCGCGGCGTAGAAGAAGAGGTCGTCGACGAGGTGTTCGCCGGTCTCCCAGCACGTCCACTCGAGCGAGCCCGCCGGAGCGTTCCAGTCGGCGTCGGGCGCGGCACCCAGCGCGGCGACCGCGAGCTCGACGGCCCGCGCGACATCGTCCGCCGTGACGGGTCCCGGTGTCCCGGCCTGGAGTTGCGTGTTCGGATCAGCTGACATGGCGCGACGGTAACAGCGCACGCGGCGCCGTCCCCAGGAGTTTTCACCTCGGCCCGCGCGCGCCTCTTGGTTCTGTGCACCGGGGGCCCGAGACTGAGCCGATGACGCAGCGTGTGGAACTCTCGACCGTCCTCGACCGCCTCGCCGTCGACGAGTTGGTGACGGACTACGCCGCGGCGGTGGACGACGGCGACTGGGTGGCGTACCGCGCCCTGTTCGAACCGGAGGGCCGTGCCGACTACCGCGAGGCGGGAGGGGTGGAGGGCAGCGCCGAGGAGATCGCGCAGTGGCTGTCGACGACGATGGAGCTGTTCCCGATGCGGCAGCACCTGATCGTGAACCGGCGGGTGCGCTTCGACACCGTCGACCGCGACATCGGCGACACGGGCCGCGTCCGGGCCGACTACGTCAATCCGATGCGTTTCGCGGGCGAGGGCGACTCGACGGCTCCCGACTTCATCTGCGGCGGCCGGTACTCCTTCGACCTCGTCCGTACGCTCAGCGGCTGGCGGCTGCACCGGGTGACGGTCTACGAGAAGTGGCGCCGCGTCCCCCAGCGGGCCGCCTCGGGCAGCTGATCCACTCCCCCGTCCGGCCCGGCGCCCACTGTCGTTGATCGTCGCCGGAGCGCAGACTGTAGGCGCGAAGCGATGGTCGTACGAGTACGGGTCGGGAGGCGCGGCGCATGGAGGGGTGGCGGCAGCGGATCGACACGTCGCGGTGGTGGCGGGGCGCCGCGGCGGTCGGCGCGGGCGCCCTGCCCGCGCTCGCGTTCCCGGCGCCCTCCCTGTGGTGGTTCGCCTACGTCGCCCTCGTGCCGTGGATGCTGCTCGCGCGCTCGGCCGCGACACCGCGCCGGGCGGCGCTCGATGGCTGGCTCGGCGGGCTCGGTTTCATGCTCGCGGTGCACCACTGGCTGTTGCCGAGCCTGCATGTGTTCACGCTCGTCCTCGCGGCGCTGCTCGGCGCGCTGTGGGCGCCGTGGGGCCGGCTGCTGCGCCGCCTCCTGCACGGCCGTCCGACGCGGGGTCGGGCGGCGACCGCGCTCCTCGCCATCCCTTCGGGATGGCTGATGGTCGAACTGGTCCGTTCCTGGGAGGGCCTTGGCGGCCCGTGGGGTCTGCTCGGCTCCAGCCAGTGGCAGGTGACGCCCGCGCTGCGGCTCGCGTCGGTGGGCGGTGTCTGGCTGCTCAGCCTGCTCGTGGTGGCCGTGAACACCGCTGTGACGCTCCTCGTCGTCGCGCACGGCGCCCGCGCTCCCGCGGTGGCGGGGCTGGTCGCGACGGTCACGGTCACCGGGGTCGCGTGGGCGTGGGCGCCGCGGGCAGAGACCGACGGGCGGGCGCGGATCGCGGTGGTGCAGCCGGGCGTGGTCGACGGCCTCGGCAGCATCAAGGCCCGCTTCGACCGGGAGGTGCGGCTGACCCGTCAGCTGGCGGACCGGGACGTGGACCTCGTGGTCTGGGGCGAGAGCAGCGTCGGCTACGACCTGCCGCGCCGCCCCGACCTGGTCCGTCGGCTCGCCGCGCTCTCTCGCGAGGTGGACGCGGAGATCCTCGTCAACGTCGACGCACGGCGTCGCGCCGCCGACGGCTCGGGCCAGGGCATATACAAGAGTTCGGTGCTGGTCGGCAGGACCGGCCTCACCGGCGACCACTACGACAAGATGCGGCTCGTCCCCTTCGGGGAGTACGTGCCCGCGCGCTCGCTCCTCGGCTGGGCGACCTCGGTCGGCAAGGCGGCGGGCGAGGACCGGATGCGCGGCACGCGGCAGGTCGTGATGGACGTGCGCCACGGTGAGCGGGTCCTGCGTGTCGGGCCGCTGGTCTGCTTCGAGTCGGCGTTCCCCGACATGACGCGGCAGCTGACGCGGGACGGGGCACAGGTGCTGCTCGCGCAGTCCTCGACGTCGACGTTCCAGCACAGTTGGGCGCCCGAGCAGCACGCCTCGCTCGCCGCGCTGCGGGCCGCGGAGACGGGCCGCCCGATGGTGCACGCGACGCTGACCGGGGTCTCCGCGGTGTACGGCCCGGACGGGGCGCGCGCCGGTGCCTGGCTGGGGACGTCGGCGAGCACGGCCCGCGTCTACGACATGCCGACCGCACGGGGCACCACACTGTACGTACGCCTCGGCGCGTGGCCGGTGCACGGGGCGGCCACGGTCCTGGTGGCCCTGGCGGCTATCAAGCCCCTGCGGCGTTTGAGCAGCGGGGTCCGGGGCGGAGCCCCGAGTCCGCAACACCGTCGCGGCCTGAACGGCACGTTCGACGCGCGCTGAGTCACACCCGCCGCAGCACCTCACGTACGACCTGCTCGCACAGCTCATGCGTGGCCAGCGCGTCCCACGCACTCAGCACCTTGCCCGCCCGCCCCGCGTCGAGGAACGCGAGAACCGCCTGCTCGATCCCCCGCTGGCGAGCGACCGGCACCCAGTCCCCGCGCCGCCGAACCGAGGGCTGCCCCTTGTGGTCGACGACATCGGAGAGGTTCAGCACCTGCCGCTTGGAGTCCTGCCCCGACACCTCCAGGATCTCCTCGGTGGAGCCGCTCAGCCGGTTCATGACGCCGAGCGCGGTGAATCCGTCGCCCGCGAGCTGGAGCACCACGTGCTCAAGGAGGCCGCCCTCGACGCGGGCGCGCACGGTCACGTCCTCGACCGGGCCCGGCGCGAGGAAGCGCAGTGTGTCGACGACGTGGATGAAGTCGTCGAGGATCATCGCGCGCGGCTCCTCGGGGAGCCCGACGCGGTTCTTCTGCATCAGGATCAGCTCGCGCGGGTGCTCGACGCACTGCGCGTACCCGGGCGCGTAGCGGCGGTTGAAGCCGACGGTCAGGCTCACGCCGCGGTCCTCTGCGAGCCGTACGAGCCGCTCGGACTCGGCGAGTTCGTAGGCGAGCGGCTTGTCGACGTACGTCGCGACGCCCGCCTCCAGGAGCCGCGTGACGATCTCCGGGTGCGCGGTGGTGGGCGCGTGCACGAAGGCCGCGTCGAGGCCCTGCGCGAGGAGCGAGTCGAGGTCGGCGTGGCGCTGCGAGGCGGGCACGCGGAGCTGGTCCGCGACCTCGGTCAGGGTCGCGGGCGTCCGCGTCTGCAGGTGCAGTTCGAGCGCGGGTTGCGCGCCGAGCACCGGCAGGTACGCCTTCTTGGCGATGTCGCCGAGTCCGATGACGCCGACTTTCACGTCTGTGTGCTCCTGTCCTGCGATGACGGGGCCGTGCCGGCCCGCTGCTGCGTTGGGGCAGCATACGGGGCGGTGTACGGCTCGCGCTGGGGCGGGCGCCAGTCCGCGATGCCGTCCATGCCGCGCAGCAGGAAGGCCGGGCCGAGCATCCCGACGGCGCGGATCGCCGTGTTGCGCAGGGCGATCAGGGGGCGGTTCGCGGTGAGGTTGACGCGGCTGACGGTCATCGCCTTGCGCGCGGTCGCCGTCGTACGGGGCAGCCGTGCGGCGGTGTATCCGGCCAGGTCGAGCGGGGCGTCGGGCGCGGCGTGGTGGGCGAGGACGATCGCGTCCTCGATGGCCTGGTTGCCGCCCTGGCCGAGGGTCGGTGCCATGGCGTGCGCGGCGTCGCCGAGCAGGGCGACGCGGCCGAGGTGGTAGGCGGGCAGCGGCTCGGCGATCTGGTGGACGTCGTGGCGCAGCACCTGGCCGGGCTCGACGGCGTCGAGGATCGCGGGGATCGGGTCGTGCCAACTGCCGTACAGGCGCCGGAGTTCCGCCTTCTCGTCGCCGCCCGGCGCCCGCTGTCCGGCCGGGGCCATGGCCGCCGCGTACGAGTAGACGGTGCCGTCGGCGAAGGGGTGGGTGCCCCAGATGCGGCCGGGGCCCCAGGTCTCGGCCTGTGTGAAGGGGCGGCCGAGCGGCGGCACGAGCACGCGCCAGGTGGTGAAGCCGGTGTACTCGGTGCCGGGGTGCCCGGGGAAGAGCGCGCCGCGCACGGCGGAGTTGATGCCGTCGGCGCCGACCACGAGTTCCGCCTCCAGGTCGCCCTCGGGGGTGGTGACGCGCGCGGGGCGTGCCGGGTCGTCCGGGTCGCCGGGGTCGGCGAGCCGCGCCTCGGACGCGGTGCGTACGGCGTCGGCGGGCAGTCGGCCCGCCAGCTTGTCGATCAGGGTCGCGCGGTGCAGCAGCACGATGGAGCCGCCGAAGCGCTCGGCCGCGAGCTGCGGGTCGGCCCGCGAGAGCCAGCGGCCCTTCGGCGTGAGCAGCCCGCCGTCGCCGTCCCACGCTTCCAGGGCGCGGATCTCGTCGCCGAGTCCTACGACGCCGAGGGCGCGCTGGGAGTTGGGCGCCAGGGAGATCCCCGCGCCCACGGGCTTCAGCTCGGTCGCCCGCTCCAGGACGGTGACCTGCCAGCCGCGCAGATGGAGCGCGAGAGCGGCGGTGAGCCCGCCGATTCCGCCTCCGACGACGACGGCACGGGGCTGTCGGGACATGACGCCTCCCAGAATGGAGTTCCGATCCGGCCACTACACCTGTAGTGGACCCGTGCTTCGACGGTACTACAGCTGTAGTGATCGCGGTAGATTGCTCCCATGAACCGGCCCGACACCCCGCGCCCCGAAGCCGCCGCCCCGCTCTCCCGGGCAGACCGGATCGCCGACGCCGCCCTGACACTGCTCGCGGAGCGCGGCATGCGCGGGCTGACCCACCGTGCCGTCGACGAGGCCGCGGGGCTGCCCCAGGGCTCGACGTCGAACCACGCGCGCACCCGGCTCGCCCTCCTGGAAGCGGCGGTGCGGCGGCTCGCGGTGCGCGAGGGGCGGGTGCTCTCGGTCGACGAACTGCCGGACCCCGCGGGCGGCCCCGCCGCCCTGGTCGACGGCATGGCACTCGCCCTGCACCGCTACCTCGACCGCCACCCCCAACTACTGGTCTGCCGCTACGAATTGGCCCTGGAGGCGACCCGCAGGCCCGAGCTGCGCGCGTTCTTCGACGAGGCGGGCCGCCAGTTCCGCGAACCGCTCATCACGCTGCTCCGGGCGGCGGGTTCGGGGGCCCCCGAGCGGCACACGCTGTCCCTGATCGCGTGGACGGAGGGGATCATGTTCTCGTGCGTGGCCGGCTCGTTCCACACGACGGTCCCCACGCTCGCGGAACTGCGCGAGGGCTACGGCGAGCTGCTGCACGGAATGCTCGACACGACCAGCCCGCTCTAGGGCGAGAGCCGGCGGGGTCGGGGCGGGACTGGGGGCGGAGCCCCGCGACGTCAGCGGCACGCCCTCGCCCACGCACCCCCGCACCCCGTGCCGCGGGAACCCAGAACCTCCCCCGCCTACGACCCCGTCCGCGGCGGCCCCAGCGGTTCCCCGCCCTCGCGCCCCTGCCCCGCTCTCGGCTCCATCGGCCCCGCCCCCATCGTGGCCACCCGCTCCTCCAGCCGGGTGAGAGCGTTGCGCACCCCGTCCCCGTAACCGTCGTCCCCCAGCGCGCCCGCCGCAGCGCGGGCCCGCGTCAGATGGCTGCGGGCCGCCCCGGGGCGGTCCAACTTGACGTAGTCCGCCGCCAGGTTGAGATGCAGGGACGGATAGAACGCCCGCAGCGCCAGGGACGACTCGTGCTCGGCGAGCCGCTCCTGAGTGAGGGAGTCGGCGGCGGACAGCGCGCGCAGGTCCCAGGCCAGCTCGTCCGAGGGGTCGTCCTGGGTGTCGGCCATGTAGTGCGCGAGCGTGCAGCGGTGCAGCGGGTCGCCGTCCTCCCCGATCTCCGCCCACAGGCCGAGGAAGCGCCCCTGCGCCTCCTCACGGTCGCCACCGTGGTGCAGCATGACCGCCTGCCCGATGCGGCTCATCATAGCGTCGTCCGACGCCTGTTCACGCTGCTGTGCCACTGTCTGTCTCCTCCAAGCTCGGCCGCCCGGCGCGCCCGACCACGATGTCCGGTCCGACGACGCTAACGGGCGGCACTGACAATCCAGCTCAGGCACGACTCCCCGCGAGCCGGACCCGCGCTCAGCCCAGGTCCGGGACGGTCCAGTCGATCGGTGTGTGGCCCTGCGCGGCGATCGCCTCGTTGATCTGCGTGAACGGCTGCGAGCCGAAGAACTTCCGCGCCGACAGCGGCGAGGGGTGCGCGCCCTTCACCACCGCGTGCCGCTCGGTGTCGATGAGCGGCAGCTTCTTCTGCGCGTAGTTCCCCCACAGCACGAAGACCGCCGGATCGGGCCGCTGGACGACGGCGCGGATCACCGCGTCCGTGAACTTCTCCCAGCCCTTGCCCTTGTGCGAGTTGGCCTCGCTCGCCCGGACCGTGAGCACCGCGTTGAGCAGCAGTACGCCCTGCTCGGCCCACGGCATCAGATACCCGTTGTCCGGGATCGGGGTGCCGAGCTCGGCCTGCATCTCCTTGTAGATGTTGCGCAGCGAGGGCGGCGTCTTCACGCCGGGCCGCACCGAGAAGCACAGGCCGTGCCCCTGCCCCTCGCCGTGGTACGGGTCCTGGCCGAGGACGAGCACCTTCACCTTGTCGTAGGGCGTCGCGTCGAGCGCGGCGAAGACCTGCTCGCGCGGCGGGTAGACGGGGCCCTTCGCGCGCTCCTCCTCGACGAACTCGGTGAGCTCCTTGAAGTAGGGCTTCTGCAGTTCTTCGCCGAGGACGCCGCGCCAGGACTCGGGCAGCATCGCGGTGTCGGTCACGTCAACAACCTCCGGGGTACGGGCACCTGCACGCCCGCGCCCCACCGTGCCGGGGACGCGGCCGCATCTACACCCAGAAACCTACCGGCGCCCACTGACAACCGACGCCCGCGCCCGGTTCACCAGCTCGTCTTGCGGTGCAGCTCCCACATCATCATGATCGTCGACGGGTCGAGGGCCCGCTCGCCGCCCGAGATCTCCTCGCTCGCCGCGATGTACTGCTTGCCCTGCCACAGCGGCAGCAGCCGCGCGTCCCGCACCATGATGTGCTGGGCCCGCTCGAACTGCCGCGCCACGACGCCCCGGTCACTCTGCTTGCGGGACTGCGGAAGCAGCTTGTCGGTTATCTCGGGCGAGACGTACGGCGTGCTCAGGGCGTTCTTCTCGCCCACGAAGGGCGCGACGAAGTTGTCCGCGTCGGGGAAGTCGGGGAACCAGCCACGCCCGAACACCGGATACTCACCCTTCTTGTAACCCTGCTCGAACGACTTCCAGGGACGGCTCTTGAGCGTGACATCGAAGAGTTTCGACGCCTCCAGCTGCCGCTTGATCTCGGCGAACTCGGGCGCGGTGGCGGAGCCGTAACGGTCGGAGGTGTACCAGAGCGTGAGCGGGACGGGGCCGTTGACACCCGCCTTGGAGAGGATCTCGGCCGCCTTCGCGGCGCTCGGGTCGTTGAACTCGTCGAAGTAGTCGGTGGTGTGGCCCGCCAGGCCCCTGGGGACCATCGAGTACAGCGGTTCCACGGTGTTCGCGTACACCTTGTCCGCGATCGCCCCGCGGTCGACGATCTGGGCCACGGCCCGGCGCACCGCGCGCTTGCCCGCCCACGGGTCCTTGGGGTTGAACACCAGATAGCTGATCTCCATGCCCGCGCCCTCGACGAGTTCCAGGCCGTTGACGCCCTGCTTGTCCTGGAGCCTCACGACGTCGTCGGCGGCGAGACCACGGAAGGTCGCGTCGATCTTCTTCGCCTTCAGGGCGCCGACCATGGCGGACGACGTCTTGAAGTAGCGGATCGTCACCGCGGAGTTCTTGCGGTCCGCGAAGCCCTGGTAGTTGTCGTTGCGCACGAGTTCGGCCTTGCTGCCGTCGGCGTACGACCTGAGCGCGTAAGGACCCGAACCGGTCACCTTGCCATCCGTACGCGCGGACTTGGCCGGATACGCGGAGGGGTCGACGATCGACATGGCGGGAGTGGAGAGCACGAACGGGAAGGTGGCGTCCGGCTTCGTGAGGCGGAACGTTACGCCTCGATCACCCTGCGTCTCCACGCGGTCGAGGCTGCCCAGCAGTCCCGCGGGCCCGCCGCCCCCGCCGATCTCGCGGACCCGGTCGATGGAGTACTTCACGGCCTTCGCGTCGAGCGTGTTCCCGTTAGAGAACTTCATGTCCTCCCGCAGCTCGCAGTGGTAGACGCGGTTGGCGGAGTCCTCGAACCGGCACTCGGCCGCGTCCGCCTGCGGTTCGGCGGCGCCCGACGGCAACGACACCAGGGTCTGGTAGACGTTGCGGAACAGCTCCCACGAGCCGTCCCAGGACGTCGCGGGGTCCAGCGTGCTCGGCACACTGGTGGTGCCCACGGCGATGGGCCGCTCATCGGAATCCTCGCCCGAATTCATCAGCCCGCACCCGGTGAGCAGGGTCATCGACGCGAATGCCGCCCACGCGCGAGGGGCAGGGAACCGGTTGAACACGCGCTCGCTCCTCGATCAGCCATGCCAGGTCGGCAGACAATATCGCAGCGCCCCGCCGGTTCAACTGCTGGAAACGGCGGGGCACTTCACGAGCGGGACCCTTTGTGGAACGTTGTCGTGCAACGCCCGGAATCTCACCTCGGGGCCGGTCGGCCCCGAGGGTCTATTCGACGCCGGCGTTGAGGAACTTGCCGCCGTCCACGACGAGGTTCTGCCCGGTGATCCAGCCGGACTGCTCGGAGGTGAGGAACGCGGCGGCGCCCCCGATGTCCTCCGGCACACCGAGCCGGCCCATCGGGTACGTGGCCGCGACCTCGGCCTCCCGGCCCTCGTACAGGGCGGTCGCGAACTTCGTCTTCACGACCGCCGGGGCGATCGAGTTGACCCGCACCTGCGGCGCGAACTCGTGCGCCAGCTGAAGCGTCAGGTTGACCATGGCGGCCTTGCTGATGCCGTACGCGCCGATGAACGGCGAGGCGGAGACGCCCGCCACGGACGTGATGTTGACGATCGCGCCGCCGTTCTCCTTCTGCCACGCCTTCCACGTCTGCTGCGCGAAGCCGAGCGCGGAGACGACGTTGGTCTCGAAGACCTTGCGCGCCACGTTCAGGTCGAGGTCGGCGATCGGGCCGAACACCGGGTTCGTACCGGCGTTGTTGACGAGGAAGTCGACGCGGCCGAACGCCTCCATGGTGCGCTCGACGGCGGCGGCCTGGTGCGCCTCGTCGTGCGCCTTGCCCGCTACGTAGATCGCGCGGTCGGAGCCGAGCTGCTCGACGGCCTCCTTGAGGGCGTCCTCGCCGCGTCCGGTGATGCAGACGCGGTCACCGCGCGCGATCAGGGCCTCGGCGATGCCGTAGCCGATGCCGCGGCTCGCGCCCGTGATGAGCGCGACCTTGCCGGAGAGCTCCGGAAGTTCAGAAGTGGTCATGTCCGTATCCCCCGGCCTCAGTTGAGCGGGCCGCCGGCCACGTACATGACCTGGCCCGAGACGAAGCCGGCCGCCTCACCGGTGAAGAAGGCGATGGCGTTGGCGATGTCCTCCGGGCGGCCCACGCGCTGCACCGGGATCTGGGTCGCGGCGGCGGCCTGGAAGTCCTCGAAGCCCATGCCGACGCGCTCGGCGGTGGCCTTGGTCATCTCGGTGACGATGAAGCCCGGGGCGACGGAGTTGGCGGTGACGCCGAACTTGCCGAGCTCCTTGGCGAGGGTCTTCGTGAAGCCCTGCAGACCGGCCTTGGCGGCCGAGTAGTTGACCTGGCCGCGGTTGCCGAGCGCCGAGGACGACGACAGGTTCACGATGCGGCCGAACTTGGCGTCCACCATGTGCTTCTGGACGTACTTCGACATCAGGAACGCGCCGCGCAGGTGCACGTTCATGACCGTGTCCCAGTCGTTGGCGCTCATCTTGAACAGCAGGTTGTCGCGCAGCACGCCCGCGTTGTTCACGAGGATCGTGGGGGCGCCGAGCTCCTCGGCGATGCGCGCGATCGCGGCCTCGACCTGCGCCTCGTCGGAGACGTCGCAGCCGACGGCAAGGGCCTTGCCACCGGCGGCGGTGATCGCCTCGACGGTGTCCTTGCAGGCGGCCTCGTCGAGGTCGATCACGGCGACGGCGCGGCCCTCTTCGGCCAGACGGATCGCGGTGGCGGCGCCGATGCCGCGCGCGGCTCCCGTGACGATCGCTACACGCTGCTCAGTGGTGGACATGCTCTTCGGTCTCCTCGCCCTAGAGGTGCGGCCGCTCCGCCCGGTGCGGGTGAGCAACCGCTTAGTACCCTGTGCGTGCGACGCTAGAAGCCCTGGCACCCGGTGTCAACGTGCCTACCTGGTGCCGCTGATCACTAGCCGACCTCGACCCGCACGTTCAGCGCACCAGCAGGTCGAGCAGGCGCTCCGCCTCGGCGGCCGGATCGGCGGTCAGGCCGGTGTGCACGGGGCCAGGCTGTACCACGGTCGAGCGCGGTGCGACGAGCCAGCGGTAGCGCCGCCCGGCGTCGTCCTCGGCCGCCTGGCCCGCGTCGCCTCCCCCGCGGCAGTGCCGCTCGACGGCGTGCAGCACGGCGCGCACGCCCGTCACGTCCGCCTCGGGGTCGAGGGCGAGCAGCCGCTTCTCGTCCAGGTGGGTGTGGGCCGTGACGAAGGACTTGGCGCGGCAGTACACGACGACACCGGCGTTGATCTGCTCCCCGCGCTCGATGCTCGGCACGACGCGCAGCAGGGCGTACTCGAAGACATGGCGTTCGCGCGTGTTCATCGGGTCGCTCCTTCGGTCACCCAGCCGGGAGTTCCGGCGGGCCGGGCGTCACCGGCGGGCAGCGTGACGCGTTCGTGAATCGTGGCGGCACGCGCGCGTAGCGTCTCTACGTAGGCGCGCCGTACCGCGTCCGGGGTGTCGAATCCTGGCTCGTCCGCGAGCCACACGTCGGGGACGTCGGCGGCGGCCTCGGCGATCAGCTCCTCGGTGACGAGCGGCGCGAGCGCGGCCGCGGCCGCGGAGACCTCGGGCCCGAAGCGGGCGAGGGCGTGGTCGCTCGCGTCGTACGGCTTGTCGGCCCAGGAGTGCGCGCCGCGCCAGTTGTGGTGCCAGATCATGCTGGCGCCGTGATCGATGAGCCACAGCTCGCCGCCCTGGACCAGCATGTTGGGGTTGCGCCAGGACCGGTCGACGTTGTTGATCAGCGCGTCGAACCAGACGATCCGGCCCGCCTCCACGGGATCGACGACGTACGCGAGGGGGTCGAAGCCGAGCGCCCGCGGCAGGAACCGCATGCCGAGGTTGGTGCCGCCGCTCCTCTTGAGCAGCTCCTGCACCTCCTGGTCGGGCTCGCCGAGTCCGATCACCGGGTCCAGGTCGAGCGTGACGAGCCCCGGCACGCGAAACCCGAGCGCGCGCGCCAACCGGCCGCAGATGACCTCCGCGACGAGCGTCTTGCGGCCCTGCCCCGCGCCGGTGAACTTCATGACGTACGTGGCGAGATCGTCCGCCTCGACGAGCCCCGGGAGCGATCCTCCCTCCCTCAACGGAGCTGCGTAGCGGGTGACTGCGGCCGTCTTCATCATCTTCCAAGGTTCCCATGCCGCGCCGGGACCTCCCGTATCGCCGCGATGCGCCACGGATGACGGGCCCGGCGACCGCTGCCGCCGGGCCCGTCATCCGTGTCAACTCCCCGGGGAGAGTCGGTCGGTTCAGAAGCTGGGGAACCCGATCGGGGACTGGGAGTTGGTGGGGATGTAGTCGAAGTGCGGCGTCAGCGTGCCGAAGAGGCTGCCGACGCGGGGGCCGGGGCGCCCGGTCTGCTCGGTGAAGAGGTCGGAGAGCTCCTGCGTGACGCGGAACGGCACCTTCTCCAGGCGGAAGCCGGTCGGGCTCGGGCGGGCGCCCGCGAGGGCCTCCGTGGCCGTGGTCTCGCCGAGCATGACCTCGTCCTTGATGACCTTCCCGTCGACCTCGACGCCGGCGGAGTAGCCGGGCGTCGGCATCACACGGATGTAGGTCGGCTTGAGGGTGAACGTCTTGCCCGACGAGGCGTGGTGGAGCTTCAGGCCGCCCGGGTAGAAGATGCGGCCCTTCGAGTCGAGGCCGTCACCGGCGGTCGAGCCGATCGGCATGCTGAAGCCGCGCTTGTCCGCGTCCATCGTGAACGGGCTGATGGCGTCGAGCGTGAAGCCCTCGCGGTCCAGCCAGTCCAGCGTCTCGTCGCTGATGGCGACGTCCGCGTCACCCCACGGGGAGATGTACGCGCCGGGGAACGGGTCGGCCTGCACAGCCGTGGCCCGAGGGGCGTCCGCCGGGGCGGCAGAGGCGGAGGCGAGGCCGAGCGGGAGGGCCAGGGCCGCGGCGATGGCGACGGCGGCGGAGCGGCGGATTCGGTGCATACGCATGGAGGGTCCCTTGTCTCTGGATGATGGTTGCGGGCCGAGCGCCCGCAGCCCCGTCACGTACCGCCGCGTACCACCGCATGCGCGCTCACCAGGGGTTTCCCGATCTCCCTGGAAGTACGGCATGCGGAGGGGTGCGCGGAAGGCGCGCAGGAGGCCACCCGGAACGGTTCGTTTGGGTATGGCAAGTCATGCATAGATTTGCGGCGGAATGGAAGGCGGCGGCGGGCTGCTTACGCCACCCACCTGAAAACGATCACGCGACTGGGGGGACTTCGCGCTCTGAGGTGGATTCAAGATCATCCAGGCCACAAGTCTGGGGGTCCCACTCTCCGCACGCTCTGGAGCGCCCCGTGCAACGACCCATCAGCCGACCCGTCGGCCGAACCGTCAGCAGACCCTCCCGACGACGGCTCGCCCTGCTCGCCGCCACGCTCACCGGGCTGAGCCTCGCCTCCCTGTCCGGCCCCTTCACCGGCAGCAGCCAGGCCGGCGGCCACATCGACGCGCCCTCGTCCATCACGGACTCGCCCGCCGACATCACCGACGTCTACGCCTTCACCAGCCCCGAAAACACCGACATGGTCACGCTCATCGCGAACGTGCGCCCCTTCCAGCTCCCCGGCAACCCGGGCAACGCGCTGGCCGACTACCCCTTCGCGACCGGCGCCCGCTACGAGATCCACACCGACGCCGACGGCGACGGCGCGCCCGACACCACGTACCGGTGGACCTTCAGCAACGACGACCGGCGCCCCTTCGGCATGGGCCCCAAGGTCGGCCCGCTGCCCGTGCGTTCGCTGGAGGACCGGTCGCTCGGCGTCCGCCAGAAGTACACCCTGGAGCGCGTCCGTACGGGCGACAGGGCCGGGACGGAGAAGCTCGTCGACGGCATCGCGGCCCCCACCCACGTCGGTCGGTCCCTGATGCCCGACTACGCCGGTCTGCGCGCGGAGGCCACCCGCGAACTGCCCGGTGGCGGCCGCACCGTGGCCGCCCAGTCGGCGGAGGCCTTCAAGGCCGACACCCAGGTCTTCGGCCTCTTCACCGCCGGCACGGCGGGGCCCGTGCCCGGCTGGCTGCCCGACGCCCAGCCGCTGTCGGCGATGAACGTCAACAGCCTCGTCATCCAGGTGCCCAAGGACGAGGTCGCCCTCAAGGGTGACCCGCAGCGCAACCCGGTCGTCGGCGTCTGGTCGTCCGTCTCCCGCGCCGGCGCCGACCTCGGCCGGAGCCTGGAGAAGCAGGCCCCCACCTACCGGCAGGTCTCCCGCAACGGAAACCCGCACACCGCCTTCAGCATCTACGGCACCACCATCGGGCTCTCCAAGCCCGGTGGCCCGGAGGACCGCTTCCAGCGGCGCGAGCCCAAGGACGACCAGTACGAGAAGGACTACCTGGCCGCCACGCTCGACCCCGCACCGCCCCGCCGCATCGAGGCCGCGCAGGGATTCAAGGCGCCCGCCACCCCGCGCAAGGACATCCAGGCCCTCTTCCTCAAGGGCATCGGCAAGGACAACGGCTCCAAGTTCGGCTTCGACCTCAACACCCACACCATGAACGCCGACGCCGACCCCTCGCGCATCGCCCTCGCGGAGGAGCTGCGGCTCAACCTCACCACCCCGGTCACGGCCGCCCCGAACAAGTACGGCGTCATCGAAGGCGACAAGCAGGGCTTCCCCAACGGCCGTCGCCTGAACGACGTCATCGACCCGCCGCTCATCCGGATGCTCGAAGGCGAGCCCGGCGGCCGCTCCGCGGAAGGGCTGCTGCCCAAGCCCGTCGTCAAGCTCCAGCCGGCCGACGCCCAGGGCACGTTCCCGTACCTCAACGTCCCCCACGCGCTCCTGTGAGACGACTCCTCAGCGCGGCCGGCGCCGCGGTCGCCGTCGCCGCGTGCGTCGCCGGGCTCCTCGCACTGGGGCCCGACGACAGCACGCCCGGCGGCGCACCGCGCGCCGGAGCAGCCGCGTCCGGCGGCGGGGACCTCCCCGCCGCCGGCGCGGTGCGCGCCGCCCGCGACGCCACGGAACGCCACCCCGACGACCCGACGAGCTGGTCCCGGCTCGGTACCGCCCAGATCGAAGCGGCCCGCACCACCCTGGACGCCGGCCGCCTCGAAGCCGCGGGCAAGGCCCTGCACCGCTCCCTCGATCTCCGCCCCGAAGAGAACTACGCGGCCGTGATCGGACTCGGTCAACTCGCCAACGCCAAGCACGACTTCACAGAAGGCCGCACCCAGGGCCTGCGCAGCACCCGCATGGCCCCCGACCGTCCCGACGGATACGCGGTCCTCGCCGACGCCGAGATCCAGCTCGGCCACTACCCGGCCGCCCGCACCGCCGTCCAGCGCCTCCTCGATCTGGCACCCGGCTCCGCCGCGTACAGCAGAGCCGCCTACGACCTGGAGACGCACGGCAGGGAACGCGACGCGGCCATCGCCCTGGACCGCGCTCTGGAGAGCGCGTCCACCCCCGACGAGAGCGCCTTCGCGGAATCCCGCAGCGGCGAACTCGCCTGGTCCTCCGGTGACATCCCGCGGGCGGAGGGCCACTTCCGGCGCGCGCTCGGCCTCGTCCCCGACCATCCGTACGCCACGTCCGGACTCGCCCGCGTCCGGGCCGCACAGGGCCGCACCGAGGAAGCCCTCAAGCTCTACGACCGGCTCGTGGAGCGCACACCCGTACCGCAGTTCCTCGTCGAATCCCTCGAACTGCGGCTCGCCGCCGCCGAGTCGAAGGGCGAGGGGAAGCGCGATCCGGGGATCGCCGCCGCGCGGGCCGCGCTCGACGCGCAGCTGCGCATGGCACAGGCGGCAGGCGGCCCCGTCGACCCGCACCTCGCCCTGTACGCGGCCGACCACGCGGACCCCGCCGTCGCCGTGAAACTGCTGAGCCACGAGGCGGAACAGTCCCGCAGCGTCATCGTCGACGACGCGCTCGGCTGGGCCCTGCACCGTGCGGGACAGGACCGGAAAGCCCTCACCCACGCGCGCGAAGCCGCCAGGACCGGCTGGGACAACCCGCTGTTCCAGTACCACAGAGGGGCGATCGAAGCGGCCCTGGACAACCCCGACGCCGCCACCCACCTGCGCGCGGCACTCGACCGCAACCCCCACTTCTCCGCCCACCACGCACCCCGGGCGGCCGCTCTGCTCGCGCGGTGAGCACCCCGCGACGAGAGCGGTACCGCCCGGCAGTTGAGAGCAGTCGATGAACCGTTCACGCCCGGCCGTCGCCGCCGCGAAGGCCCTGCCCGCAGCTCTGCTGCTGGCCCTCTGCGCGGCCCCGGCCGCACACGCCCACCCACTGGGCAATTTCAGCGTCAACCACTACGACGGGCTGCACCTGACCACCGGTCGACTCATCGACACGGCCGTCGTCGACACCGCGGAGATTCCCACCGCACAGGACCACGACACGGCCGACACCGACCGCGACGGCCGGATCTCGAAGGCGGAGGCGGCCGCCCGCGCCGCGGACCGCTGCGCCGGACTGGCCCGCGCCACCCGGGCCGCACTCGACGGGCAGGCGCTCACCTGGAAGGCGACCGAGTCCGCCCTCACCTTCGGCAAAGGCGCGGCCGGACTGCCCATCGCCCGGCTGACCTGCACGCTGAGCGCCGACGCCGACCTGAGCGGCCCCGCGGACCTGACCTTCACCTCGGCGGCCGACGCGGCCCGCACCGGCTGGAAGGAGATCACCGCCGCCGGCTCCGGGGTGCGGCTCACCGACTCCTCCGTACCCGCCACCAGCACCAGCGGCGGCCTGCGCGACTACCCGGCGACCGCGGCCACGGACCCGCTCGACACCGTGGAAGCCCGGCTGCACAGCGAACCCGCCACCGCGGGAGTCGCGGCACCCGGCGCGGACCAGGGCGCGCAACACTCTGCGGCCGCCCCCGCGCTCGTCCGTGAGGCCGTCCTCTTCCCCGCCCTGGAGAACCGGCTCACCGCCCTCACCACGGGCCGCGATCTCACCCTCCCCGTCGGCCTCCTCGCCGTCCTCCTCACCCTCCTGCTCGGCGCGGGCCACGCGGCCCTCCCCGGCCACGCCAAGCTGGCGGTCGCCGCCTGTCTCGCCCGACGCGAGGGCGGAGTCCGGGCGGCCCTCGCCGTCGGCGCGACGGTGACCGCGACCCACACGGCGGGCGTCCTCGCGGTGGGCCTCGTCCTGACCGTCTCCGGTGGCTTCCTCGGCGAACAACTCCTGGGCGGCCTCGGCGCGATCAGCGGCGCCGTGATCGCGCTCATCGGCACCTGGCTGGCGGTGACCGCCGTACGGGCCCTCCACACCGGCCACCGCCCCACCGGCCTGCACCACCACAGTCACGGGCACAGCCACAGCCACAGCCACAGCCACGATGGGCATGGGCATGGGCACGAGCACGCTGAAGAACGAGGCCGCACGGGCTTCGCCGCGCTGCTCGGCGTGGGCCTGGCGGGAGGCCTCGTGCCCAGCCCCTCGGCGCTCGTCGTGCTGCTGGGAGCGGTCGCCCTGAGCAGAACGTCGTTCGGCGTGCTGCTGGTCTTCGGCTACGGGGTCGGCATGGCCCTGACCCTCACGGCGGCGGGCCTGCTGCTCGCGGGAGGCGGCAACCGGCTCGCCGTCATCGGCGAACGCCGGCTGCCCGCGCTGCGTCGCTTCGCCCCGTACGGAACGGTCCTGACGGCGCTGGTGGTCCTGGCCGTCGGACTCGGCCTGCTGGTCCGGAGCCTCTTCCCGTACTGACCGCAGCCTGCTCCGTGCCGTGACATTTCAGTTCATCGCATGTCACGGCACGGCACGGCAGTGGCTTACTGCTGGCCGAACGCGCCGAACGGGTTCGGCAGGCTCTGCGCCGCGCCGAGCGCCTCCGAGATGCGTCCCAGGCCGGCCAGTTCCGGGGTGTTGAACGACGGCAGCGCGCGGCTCGGAACGCCCTTCCACGCGATGTCCAGGGTCGCCCAGGGGTCACCGGCCTTCAGGTCGGTGCCCAGGGTGCGGTTGAGGTCCCGCGCGAACTCGGCGTCGATCGTGAAGGTGACGCGCTTCGGGCCGATGCCGCCGTTGTGCGGCACGAACTGACCGGTCGTGAGGGCCTGTGCCACGGTGAAGTTCGCGAGGTTCAGTTCTCCACCCGCGCGCGGGGTGCCATTGATGTTCGGTGTCGTGAAGACCTTGCTGTTGCCGACGGCCTCGAACTTGATCCAGAAGTCGTCGACCTCGTACGTGGCGTCGGTGGCGGGGTTCGTCCACTTCATGCCGCCGGGGTAGCAGACCCGGCCGCTGGGAAGTTCGATGTTGTCGTACTTCTCCCCGATCGGGATCAGCATCGACCTGCCGTCGCTCTTGAGGGAGTTGGGCGCGACGGCCTCGGTCCGGACGTTCTGCTTCCGCAGGGCGGAGACGAACTCCGTGGAGTACGTGAGCGTCGCCTCGCCCTCCTTCGACAGGTACAGGCCCGTCTGCCCCTGCGGCACACATCCGTACGGCCCTGCGGCCTGCGGTGCGGCGGCCTGTGGCGCGGCAGAGGCCGTGGCCGGCTGGGCGACGAACAGCAGGGCCGCGCAGGCCGAGGCGGCGGTCGCGGCGAGGGCGATCCGGTTCCGGGACATGGGTGAGCTCCTTCGGTGAGGCGGTGAGGTGACGCGGTGAGGTGATGCGTTGAGTGGGGGTGCATCGATGTGACGGAACGTGCATATCCATGCCTACCGGTCATCCGTTCGTCCCGCGCCTCAGCTCACCCGACTGCCCTGCGGCTGAGGGCTGAGAGGTGCATCCCGCTGCCTCTGGTGACCCTCAATGGGGTGACATGGCGGGTCGCGGTGACTTCGGGGAGCACGCGCCCCGGTTATGGCATCAGGATGACGTTGAACGTCCAGGGATCACCGTACGTACCTCAGGGAAACCCCCACGGGATCCAGCACGTCCCCTCGACCCGACCCACCGATGAAGGGACCTTCACCTCATGACCGCTTCGCAGGAGCCCGCCCCCACGAGCCATGTCCCGTCGCGCCGCGTCGTCGTCACGGCGGTCGGCGCCGCGGGGATCGCCGCGGCGCTGAGCGCGTGCGGCAGCTCGGACGAGGACACGTCGCAGCCCGCGGGCAACGCGTCATCGGGCGGCGGCGAGAAGAAGAAAGGCAAGGAGATCGCCAAGACCTCGGACATCCCGGAGGGCGGTGGAAAGATCCTCGCGGACGCCGGGGTGGTGGTGACTCAGCCCGCGTCGGGCGAGTTCAAGGCGTTCACCAACATCTGTACGCACCAGGGATGCAAGGTGAGCAAGGTGGCCGGCGGCACCATCGACTGCCCGTGCCACGGCAGCAAGTTCTCCATCAAGGACGGCAGCGTGACGCATCCGCCGGCCACGCAGCCCCTGGAGGAGAAGCCGCTGAAGGTCAGCGGCGACTCGATCGAGCTCGCGTAGCGCCGCCTACGTAGGCTCTGCGTACGCCCTACGTACGCTTCCACGCGTCGAGCACGTCCGGCGTCGCCGTCACGGTGGCTATCAGGGCGAGCGTGTTGTCGATCATCGCGGGGGTGTAGCCGGCGGGCACCCCCGCGATGGCGTCCCGGGGCACGACCACCGTGTAGCCGAGGTTCACGGCGTCGAACACAGCGTTCGGGATGGCTACGTTGGCGGAGACACCGGTGACGACGAGCGTGCGGCAGCCGAGGTTGCGCAGCAGCGGATCCACGTCGGTGCCGGCGATCGGGGAGAGCCCGTGCAGGCGGCGTACGACGATGTCCTCGTCCGCGACCTCGACGGGCGGGGCGACGCGGACGGCGTCGGTGCCCGAGAGCTGCTTCACGGGGAGGCGCTCGGTGGCACGGAAGAGGCGGGCGTTGCGGCTGGCCCCGCGGCCGTCCGGGCGCCGCTCCGCGACGGCGTGCAGGACCTGGACCCCACTCTCGTGGGCTGCCGCCACCAGCCGCGCCACGTTGTCGAGGGCGCCCGACGTCCGCGCCTCCTCGGCGAGTTCGGGGAGCGCGCTGTCGGCGCCGACGACGCCCTGCTGGCACTCGACGGTCAGCAGCACCGTGCTCGCCGGGGCGAGC
Organism: Streptomyces sp. NPDC002795; assembly: GCF_042888725.1. NCBI lineage: Bacteria > Bacillati > Actinomycetota > Actinomycetes > Kitasatosporales > Streptomycetaceae > Streptomyces > Streptomyces sp. NPDC002795. The sequence continues at coordinate 31,236 of NZ_JBIAQB010000003.1, read as the reverse complement.
AGCTCGGCCAGCTTCTCGCGCTTCTCGCGCTGCTCGCGTTTCTGGTGCTTCTCGTGCGACGGCACGACCGCCCCCTGCCTGTCGGAACTCCGGCTGCTTTCCGGGCTGCTGGAGGGTAGCCACCATTGCGTGCACAGGGAAGAGGTCGCATGCTGCGTTCCTGATACCACGTCAGACAGGTCGGAAGCACGCCCGATATACGTCGGATGCCGGACAAGGGAGCCCCTATGACCACCGCCACCCAGCGCCGCGGCCGGAAGATCATGATGTCGCCCGAGGAGCGCGACGCGTTCCTCGCCGAACAGCGCACCTGCCGCGTCGCCACGGTGGACGCGGACGGCACGCCGCACGTCAGCCCGCTCTGGTTCGCCTGGGACGGCACATCACTGTGGATCTACTCGCTGTCCCGCAGCCGCCGCTGGGCCGATCTGCGGGCCGACGGCCGGGTGTCGGTGGTGGTCGACGCCGGCGAGGAGTACGGGGAGCTGCGCGGCGTCGAGCTGTCCGGTCGCATGGAGTTCGTCGGGGAGACCCCGCGCACCGGCGAGCCGTTCCCCGAACTCGACGCCATCGAGCGGCTGTTCGCGCACAAGAACTTCGGGATGACCGAGATGGTCTACGACGGCCGGCACGCGTGGGCGCGACTCACTCCGGACAAGTTCGCCTCGTGGGACTTCCGGAAGCTGGCCGATCCCGGCCGACGCTGACGTCACCCATCGGCCAGCTGCCCGAGATCCGCCCCCACCTTCTGGAGTGCCCGCACCGCGGCGCGGATCGAGGGCCGCCGATCCGCGTCCGCGCGCCACACGACGTAGACATGGCGCCGCACCTTCTGCCGCACCGGCACTGTCACCACACCCTCGGGCATCGGGTCGCGGCCGAGCAGCGGCGCGACGCACACGCCCAACCCGGCCGCCACCAGCCCGAGTTGGGTGTGTGTCTCGGCGGCGCGATGGGCGACCTGCGGCTCGACGCCCTTGGCGCGCAGCGTGAACATCAGCCACTCGTGGCAGAACTCACCCTGCCCCCAGGTGATCCACTCGTCGTCCGCGAAGTCCTCCAGGCCGACCACTTCGCGCCCGGCCAGCGGATGGCCGACCGGCATCGCGACATCCGCCGGATCGTCGAGGATGCTCGCCTTGACCAGGCCTTCCGGCATGGGCATCGGCTTGTTGTACCAGTCCAGCACGACGGCGAGATCGAGATCCCCGCGGATCACCTCGGCCACCGCGGCCTCGGGCTCCAACTCCTGGGACCGTACGCGCAGTTGCGGATGCTCGGCACGCAGCGCGGCGAGCGCGCCGGGGAACAGTCCGCGGGCGGCCGTCGGGAACGCGGACAGCCGCAGCTCCCCCACGACCTGCCCGCGCTGCGCCTCCAGGTCGGACTGGGCCAGCTCGACCTGCGAGAGGATGCGTGCCGCGTGCTCCGCGAGCAGCCGGCCCGCGTCGGTGAGGCGCACGCCGCGCCCGCGCTTGGCGAGCAGCTGCTGCCCCGCCTCGCGCTCCAGCTTGGTCATCTGCTGCGAGACGGCGGACGTGGTGACGTGCAGCCCCTCGGCCGCGCCGCTCACCGACCCGTGCCGGGCCAGGGCATCCAGGACCCGCAGGCGCTCCAGATTCAACATGTAAGCGATGCTAATTGGTACCCGGAAAATAATCTCGCTTGTGCTACGAAGATGTAGGGAGCCAATCTGGACCCTATGAGCACGACGACCCCTCCCCGAACCACCGCGGCCACGCCCGCCGTCGCCGCCCCGCGGCCCGCCCTCGACTGGCGCGTCCGCTTCGGCGTGCTCGCCCTCATCTGGGGCTTCAGCTTTCTGCTCATCAAGGTGGGAACGGAGGGCTTCGCCCCGCTCCAGGTCACGCTCGGGCGTCTGCTGTTCGGTGCGGCGGTCCTGGTCGTCGCCATGATCGTGAAGCGTCAGCGGCTGCCCCGCGGGGCCCGCACCTGGGGGCACCTGACCGTCGCGGCGTTCTTCCTCAACGCGCTGCCGTTCTCGCTCTTCGCGTTCGCCGAGGAGACGATCCCTTCGACGCTCGCCGGGATCTGCAACGCGACGTCGCCACTGTGGGGCATGGCGCTCTCGCTGGTCGCGCTCTCCGAGGACCGGCCGACGCGGCGCCGGGTCGCGGGCCTCGGCATCGGTTTCCTCGGCGTCCTGACCGTCCTCGGCGTGTGGCAGGGCTTCCACGGCCTGGACGTGGCGGGCACGACGATGGCGCTGCTCGCCTCGCTCTCCTACCCGATCGGCTGGATCTACGTCCGCCGCACGCTCGCGAACACGGGCGAGTCGAACGTGTCGATGATCGGGGCGCAGCTCTTCCTCGCCACCGTCCAACTCGCCCTCGTCACCCCGCTGTTCACGTCCTGGCCGGCCCACTTCTCAACGGTCCCGCTGCTCGCGATCGCCGCGCTGGGCGCGCTCGGCACGGGGGTGGCGTTCCTCATCCAGTACGGCCTGGTGGCCGAGGTCGGCCCGACGACCGCGCAGATGGTCACGTACTTCGTCCCGGTCATCGCAACGGCGGCAGGCGTCGCGGTCCTCGGCGAATCCCTGAGCTGGTCGACCCCGATCGGCGCGGCCATCGTCCTGGCGGGCGCGGCCCTCACGCAGTCGCGACGCCGGGGCGGGTCCTAGCCCTCGCCGCGTTGACCAATCTGCCACCTTGGACGACGCCCCACCCGCCTCGGGCGACGCCCACCCCGCCTTGGGCGACACCCCGCCCGACTCGGGCGGCATTCCACTCGCCTTGGGCGACATCCCGCCCGACTCGGGCGGCACTCCACTCGCCTTGGGCGACACCCGACCCGCCTTGGGCGACACCCTGCCCGACTCGGGCGACGCCCGACCCGCCTTGGGCGACACCCCGCCCGACTCGGGCGGCACTCCACTCGCCTTGGGCGACACCCCACCCGCCTCGGACGACACCCCACCCGCCTTGGGCAATCTGCCGCCTTGGGCGGCAGGGTGGGCAAGGCGGCGCCCCGGTGCCGCGCAACAGGAACTCGGGGCCAAGCCCCGACGCCGCACCCCCTGGGCCGAAGGTGACGCCGAACCCGCGGCCCGCCGCAACGCACCTCACGCGTAATGCCTCCGCGGCCCCGACCCCACCGCCGCCACCACCGCGTCCGCCACCACCCCGATCTCCCCCACCTCCAACCGGGACACCGTGATCCGCACCCCCGGCCCCGCCTCCATCCGGAACCTCGCCCCCGGCGCCACCGCCCACCCGGCATGCAGCAACCGCGCCACCGCCCCGGTCTCGTCCGCCACCGGCACCCACACGTTCATCCCGCTGCGCCCGTGCGCGACAACCCCCCGCTCAGCCAGCGCAGCGACCAGCGCGTCACGCCGCTCCCCGTACGAGGCCGCGACGGCCACCGCGTCCACCGCCCCGGCCTCCCACAACCCGGTCACGGCCCGCTGCGTGATGCGGCTGACCCAGCCCGGCCCGAGCCGCTGCCGCCCCAGCACCCGGTCGACCGTGCCGCCGTCCCCGGTGAGCACGGCGAGCCGCAGGTCCGGCCCGTAGGCCTTGGCCACGGAACGTACGAACGCCCACTGCCGCGTGGCCCCGGCGAGCGGATGCAGCGGCAGATCGACGATGCCGTGGCCGTGGTCGTCCTCGATGAGCAGGACCTCCGGGTGCCCGCCCAGGATCGCGCGCAGCGCCTTCGCCCGCCCCGAACCCACTGCCGCGCCGGTCGGATTCTGCGCCCGGTCCGTCACCACGATCGCCCGCGCCCCCGCACTCAGCGCCCGCTCCACGTCATCCGGCAGCGGCCCCTCGTCGTCCACCCCGACCGGCACCGTCCGCAGCCCCAGCGCGGGCACGAGGTCGAGCATGCTGCCCCAGCCGGGGTCCTCCACGGCGACCGCGTCCCCCTGCTTGAGGTGCCCGGCGAGCACCCGCTCGATGGCGTCGAGCGAACCGGATGTCACAGTGACGGGCCCGCCCGGCACCCCGTCCGCATCGAGGTCGGCCCGCGCGCGGCGCACCAACCCCGGCTCCAGGGAGTCGTCCCCGTACAGCACCGGCTCCTTGTCGGCGACGCCCGCGGCCGCCGTGAACGCCTCTACCAGCGAGGGCAGCAGCGCCGTGTCGGGATTGCCGTCCGACACGTTCCGCACTCCCTCCGGCACGTCCACGCGGATGGCCTCGCGCGCGGTGATGACCGGTTTTGGACGCACCCGGCTGCCGCGCCTCCCGGCCGTCTCGATGACCCCGCGCTCACGCAGCGACCGGTACGCGGCCGCGACCGTATTCGGATTCACCCCGAGCTGTTCAGCCAACTCCCGCATGGGCGGAAGCAGTTGACCCGGCTCAAGATCCCCGGCGATCACCGCACGCTCGACGCTTGCGCAGATCTCTGCTGCGCGACGCCCACTGATCCGATACTCTCCTAGCACAAACAGCATTATGTACTAGTGCAATGGAGTTCGCAACATGAGCGTCGCCCAGGAACAGTCAGCCGCCTCCTACGCGCCCACGGAACGCACGACCCCGACCCGCGCCAAGGAGCGCGCGGCGTACGACCACGCCCTGGTGCACTCGATACTCGACGAGACCTACCTCTGCCATCTCGGCTTCGTCCGCGACGACGCCCCCGTCGTACTGCCCACGCTGTACGCGCGCGTGGGCGAGCGGCTCTACGTACACGGCTCCACCGGCTCGCGCCCGCTGCGCATGGCGGGGCAGCAGGACCCCGGCCTGCCGGTCTGCCTGACGGTGACGCACGTCGACGGCCTGGTACTCGCCCGCTCCGCCTTCCACCACTCCATCAACTACCGCTCCGTGGTGGTGCACGGCACGGCGCACCAGGTCACGGACGCCGAGGAGAAGCGGCTCGCCCTGGACGCGATCGTCGACCACGTGGTGGCGGGCCGCGCCGCCGACTCGCGGGCCGCGAACGCCAAGGAGCTCGCCGCGACGGCCGTGCTCCGCATCGACCTCTCCGAGGTCTCGGCGAAGGTCCGCGCGGGCGGTCCGAACGACGAGCCCGAGGACATGGACCTGCCGCACTGGGCGGGCGTGGTCCCCGTACAGCGCGGCTACGGTGAGCTGCTTCCTTCGGACGACCTCGCCGACGGCATCGACGTTCCCTCGTACCTCAAGGGGCTGTGATGCTGATCCACCCCTGGGACGCGGCGCGCGACACAGCCGAGTGGCAGCAGTGGCTCGCCGCCCACGACTTCGGCCAGCTCGCCGTCAACGGCCTCGACGGCGAACCCCCTTTCGTGCAACCCATGCACTTCGCGTACGACCCTCAGGGTCCGGGCGAGTTCGGCGAGGTGGTCGCCCACCTCGCCCGCCCCAACCCCCTGTGGTCCGCGCTCGACGCCAACCCGCAGGTACTGCTGAGCGTCGTCGACGACTACGCGTTCGTGCCGGGCCCCTGGCAGGCGCCGCCCGACGTGCCCCCGGAGCACGGCACGCCGACCAGCTTCTACGCCGCCGTCCAACTGCGCTGCACCGCGCGCGTGGTGGACGACCCGGAGGAGAAGGCGGAGCTCCTGAACCGGCAGGTGGGCCACTTCCAGCCGCCCGGCCTCTCGGTGCCGGTGGCCGCGGGCGAGGCCCCGTACGGCCGGATGCTGCCGGGCATCCGGGGCCTGCTGCTCGAAGTGACCGACGTACGGGCCAAGTTCAAGTACGCGGAGCACAAGCCCGCCGAGGTCCAGGACAAGATCGCGGCGGGCCTCGCCGGACGGGGCGACCCGCGTGACGCCGCCGCCCTCGCCACGCAGCGACGACGGCGTCACCAGCCCGCGTAACGTCACCAGCCCGCGTAAGAGGCAGGCCCTGGGAGTTCAGCGCGTCGACCGGGCCTCCGCCGCGGCGAGGCCCGTCACCGCCGCCAGCATCAGGGCGGTGCCCGCGACGGTCGCCGTGGTCAGGTCCTCGCCGAGCAGCGTGACCGCGATGACGGCGGCGCCGACCGGTTCGAGCAGCGTGATCACGGAGACCGTGGCGGAGCGCACCACCGCCGCGCCCGCGAAGTACAGGGCGTACGCGAGCGCGGTCGGCACCGAGGCGATGTACACCAACAGGCCGAGCATGGCGAGGTGGTGGCCGGTGTGCGGCACAAGCCCCTCGACCGCGCCGAGCGGCAGCAGCGCGAGCGAGGCGACCGCGAACGTGCCCACGGTCGTGCCCAGCCCGCCCTCTGCCCCGCCGTGCCGGCCGAACCACCGGGTGAGCAGGGTCATCACGGCGTACCCGGCCGCGGACAGCAGCGCCCACACCACCCCGAGCGGGCGCACCGTCGCGTCGCCCCCGCCGAGGACGAGGACAGCGAGCCCGCCGAGCGCCCCGGCCACGGACAGCAGCCCGCCCACGCCGAGCCGCTCCCCGAGCAGCACGCGCGCGCCGACCGCGATGAGCACGGGCCCCGCACCGAGCGCGACCACCGTGCCCACGGCGAGCCCGGTCGCCTGCACCGCGGCGAAGTAGGCGGTCTGGAACACGGCGAGCGCGAGACCCAGCACGCCGAGCCGGACGGCCTTGCGGCCCCTCGTCTCGTACGACACCGGGGCGGGCGTACGCCGCAGCGCCCGCACGGCGACGAGCAGCAGGAGCCCGCCGGCACAGCGCCAGAACGACAGGGCACCGGGCCCCAGGTCACTGGCCCGGAACACCAACGAGGCGGCGGCGCCCGCGGTGCCCCAGGCGACACCGGCGACGACGAGATACACCAGGCCGCGTGCGACCGGCAGTTGGCGCAAGGCCCCCGAAGCTGAGCCCGAAGCAGAACCAGCAGGCGCGACCGCGCCCGCCTTGGCGACATACGACACGTGACACTCCACGGAGAGCGGCCCTCCGGACACACCGGGGGCAGGAACACGGACCGTCGTGAGCGGACGGCCGTACCCCTCCGGGAAGCGCCGCCCGCGGCAGGGCCAAGCACGGCGCCAGGGATCACTACAGGCAGCACAGCTCCGGCCGGCACCCCTCAGGTGGCGACCCACAGTGGCGAGATCCCCGGTCGACCGGGCCCGGCCACGACAGCCGGGCAGCCCTCAGACGGCCGGGGGCGGCAGGACGAGTGCGCGTGCATGCATGCTCCGCACCCTAAGGAGCCCCGCCGGCACGCGACAACACGTTTTCCTGCGCGGCGTCGGACGGTTCCTGCGGCGCGGCCACCGTCTTCGACGACTGTGCGATGAGCGCCCCGACCAGGACCATCGCCCCGCCGAACAACTGCGGCCCCGACAGGTGCTCCCCGAGCATCACCCAGGCGAGGACGGTCGCGACGACCGCCTCCAGGCAGGCCACGACCCCGGCCACCTGCGGCGACAGGAGGCGCACCGACACCACGCCGGTGAGGTACGCGACGACCGTGGCGAGCAGCACGATCCAGCACAGGAGCAGCCACGCGGGCACGGCCGCATCGTCCATGGACGCGCTGCCCGCGAGCACCGACCAGTCCATGCCCCAGGGGCGGGCGACGACCGTGAGCAGCACGGCCCCGATGAGCAGCCCGTACGCGATCACACCGAACGGGTCAGGTACTTCGGCCCCGGACTCGGCCGCGTCGCCGCCGTGGTCGGACAGCACGAAGTAGCCGACCTGGCAGCAGGCCGCGCCGAGGGCGAGCAGCAGGCCGAGCGCGTCGAAGCCGAGCCCCGACCACACCTCGACGACACAGGCGAGCCCGGCCACGGCGATCACGACGCCGAGCGCGGCGGCGCGCGTCACGGGCTTGCGCTGCACGAAGCGGACCCAGCCGAGTACGAGCGCGGGCGCCAAGTACTCGATGAGCAGGGCGACACCGACGGGGATGCGGGAGATCGCGGCGAAGTAGCAGGCCTGCACGCCCGCGACCGCGAGCAGCCCGAACCCGGCGAGCAGCGCAGGCCTGCGCAGCACGAGCGCGCGATGCCGCCAGGCGACCGGCAGCATGACCAGGGCGCCGCCCGCGACGCGCAGCCACACCACGTGGAGCGGGTCGAGCCCCACCTCGATCAGCGGTTTGGCCGCCACCCCGGAACCGCCGAACGCGAGCGCGGAGAGGAGGGCGAGGCCCAGTCCCATGCCGCGCCCGCGGGTTGCCTGCTTCCCCGAAGAACCCATTGACTCGCGCACCGGCACATCATGACAGGGCGCGTCAGGACCGTCATCCCCGTTGACCCCTGTCTCACGGGATGGACGCCGACCTCATGGGCGCCTTGCGCGGGGGCCGGTCGGGCCGCAGAGCCATCGGCGGCGCGCACGCGACCCGGTCGAACCGCAGGGTCTCGCGCGCGGTTTCAGTTGAGCCGCTGCCGCAGCCGCTCCACATCGACACCCGCCCGGCCGAGCACCTCGACCGCGCGGCATTCCACATCCGCCGCGAGCGCGGCCAGCACGTCGACGCCGCGCGCCCGCTCGTCACCGCGCGACGCGGCCCGCTGCACGCCCGCCTCCATCGCGGCGGCCGCGACGGGCGACCAGCCGGGGGCGGAGCGTACGAGGGGAACGGCGCCGGAGTCCTCCACCGAGCCCTGCCAGCGCAGCCCGTACCCGATGCTGCGCTGCACGAGGTAGCCGAGCAGCCGCGCCACCTGCGGGCCCTCCGGGAACGCGGCACGCACGTCGGGATCCGACTCGAGGAGGGAGTGCAGCAGGTGCGCGGTGTCGATCTGCCGGTCCCCGTCCCGGACCGCGCGCCGCCGGGCGCCCGCGACGACCGCCGCGAGCTCGTCGCTGAGCTGGGCGTCTACGGGTTCGTCGCTGGTGGGGCCGATCGCTCCGGCATCGGACGGGGTTGAGCTATGCACACTCCCCACCCCATCAGCGTGAACGCTTCGGAACATCCACGGCGAGGAGCATTCTCATGTCCGACACAAGTTGGGCACTGATCAAGAACATCTCCTCCTTACGGATGAGATCGAGCCACTCGTCCCCGAGGGGTCCGGAACGCCCCACCACAGAACTGACGGTTCATCAGTATTGAATGTTCGAGGCCAGGCGGCTACTTTCCGCGACGACGCGATATCGAAGCCCGTCACGGCTCTCGACTCAAAGGGGTGGCCACATGGCCGAAGTCAGCGCGGAAGCACGCATGGAAGCACCCGCGGAGAAGGTCTGGGCACAGCTCACCGACTTCTCTTCGTACGCGAAGTGGAACGCCACCCACACCGACTTCCCGAAGGGCGGGCCCGCCTCGCTGGAAGTGGGCGGACAGTTCGAGGAGAACATGAAGCTGATGGGCTTCCCCGCCGAGGTCACCTGGACCATCGAGGAGCTCGAGACCACCCGCACCTTCGCCATCAGGGGCAAGGGCCCCATGGGCGTGAACCTGTTCATGCACTACTCGCTCGCGCCGGACGGCGACGCGACCACGGCCCGCATCAGGGGCGAGTTCACCGGGGCGGCGGTCTCGCTGATGGCGGGCAAGCTCAAGGACTCCGCGACAGCCGCGCTCGACGAGTCACTGCGCAAGCTGAACGGGCTCGTGACCTGACCCTTCGTACACACCACCTACGTCTACGTACGTACTACGTACGTACGTACGCGAAGAGGCGCCCCGCACCTGTCGTACGGGACGCCTCTTCCGTGCTCTGTGGCCTGCCTGGGCCCGCACGGGACTCAGTCCTCGTCGGCGAGGATCAGGTACAGCTTCTTGCGCGCTTCATTGATGACGGCGATCGCCTTCTCGCGCTGCTCCTTGTCGCCGGTCTTCCAGACCTGGCCGAACGCCTCCATCATGCCGAAGCCGGCCGCCCGGATCTCGTTCATGGCCTCCCAGTCGACGCCGCGACCGGCCTCCTCCCAAGGGGCGTCGGGCCCCTCTTCGGCGGCGGTACGCCCGTCGTCGGTGAGCGAGAAGAGCTTCTTGCCGCCCTCGCTCGCGCTGACGATCAGGCCCTCGTCCTCGAGCAGCTGCAGCGTCGGGTAGACCGAGCCGGGGCTCGGCTTCCACGCGCCGCCGCTGCGCTCGGCGATCTCCTGGATCATCTCGTAGCCGTGCATCGGGCGGTCCTGCAGCAGGGCCAGGATCGAGGCGCGCACGTCACCGCGCCGCGCCCGTCCGCGCGGCCCGCCTCCGCGGCCGCCGCGCCCCCAGGGGCCGGGACCGCCGGGGCCGCCGAAGCCGGGCCCGAAGGGCCCGAACGCCGCACGCCGGCCCTCGAAGCCGCCGGGCTCGAATCCGCCCCTGCCGTGCTGGCCGGGGCCGAAGTTTCCATGTCCGTGTTCGTGTCCGTGGTGTCGCATGGGAATCAGTCCTTTCACAACTGATCGCGGGTTTCGTTGACCGCGATCATCAACCGATCGCGATGTCTCAACGATATGTCGGGACTGTTCGGATGGCAAGCCCCCGAGTGCTTCCAGAAAACAGGCCGCCCGCGTCGGATTGGCCTTGGCCGGTTGTCAGTGGGGGCAATTACCGTCTGTGGCATGCGTATTCGTATCGTCGACGCCTTCACCGACCGGCCCTTCGCCGGCAACCCCGCCGGCGTCCTGCTCCTGGACGCCTTCCCGGACGACGCCTGGCTGCAGAACGTCGCCCTTGAGGTCAATCACGCCGAGACCGCCTTCGCGCACCCGCTACCCGAGGGCGGGGACGCCGACTGGGCACTGCGCTGGTTCACACCCGCCACCGAGGTCGACATGTGCGGGCACGCGACCCTGGCCACCGCCCACGTACTGCACTCCACCGGGGTGACGCGCGGTCCCGTGCGGTTCGCGACGCGCAGCGGCGTGCTCGTGGCGACACCCGGCGAGGACGGTTCGCTGACCCTCGACTTTCCGACGGCGCCGCTCACCGAGGAGCCCGTTCCTGCGGGGCTCGTCGAGGCCCTGGGCGCCGGGCCGCTCTCCGTCCACGACACGGGCGCGTCCGTCGGCGACCTGGTGGTGGAGCTGGCCGACGAGAAGACCGTGCGGGCGCTCGATCCCGACCTCAAGGGCCTCGTGGGCCTCTCCCGGCGCGGCATCATCGCCACCGCCCGGGCCGAGGACCCCTCCCGGGGCTACGACTTCGTGTCTCGCTGCTTCTTCCCGGGCGTCGGTGTCGACGAGGATCCCGTGACCGGGAGCGCGCACACAGCGCTCGCGCCGTTCTGGGCGGCGCGTCTGGGCCGCGAGGAGCTGACCGGACTGCAGGCCTCCGCCCGCAGCGGTCTCGTACGCGTCGCCCTGCGCGGTGAGCGCACGCTCCTGACCGGCCGCGCGGTCACGACCATCGAGGGCGAGCTGCACGCGTGACCCGGGTTACGCGGTCGGCAGCCAGCCCACCTTGCCCGCCAGCACCGCGTATCCGACGAACGCCCCGATGTCCAACAGGGAATGGGCCACCACCAGTGGCCCGACCCGCCCCCACCGCCGGTACAGGAAGGCGAAGACGACACCCATCGCGAGGTTCCCGAAGAACCCGCCGATGCCCTGGTACAGGTGGTACGAGCCGCGCAGCACGGACGACGCGACCAGTGCCGCCCCCGGCGTCCACCCCAACTGCCCGAGCCTGCGCAGCAGATACCCGACGACGATGACCTCTTCCAGTACGGCGTTCTGCACCGCCGAGAGGATCAGCACCGGGTACTTCCACCACACGTCGGGCAGCGCCTCCGGCACCACGGTGAGGTTGAAGCCGAGGCCGCGTGCGGCGAGGTAGAAGGCGATGCCCGTGCTGCCGATGACGGCCGCGAGCGCGGCGCCCCGGCCCGTGTCGAACCACGGACGCTTCCGGTCGAAGCCGATCGTGCGCATCCCCTCGCCCTCCCTGAGCAGGAGGTGCGCGACGAGGACGACCGGCACGAGGGCGCTCGCGATGCCGAACAGCTGCCAGGCGAGGTCGAGCCATGGACGGCCGGGCGCCGCCGAGGCGTTCAGGGTCGCCGCCTGGTCCTTGAGGCCGCCGGGTTTCGTGACAGAGCCGACGAAACTGATGAGCGCGGACACACCGCTCGCACCCAACGAAAGCCCCAGAACGAGCAGCGTCTCGTCCCGCAAAAAGCGCCGTGAGAGCCGCCCTTCGGGAGAAGAACCGGGCATCGGCTCCGCCTCCACCTGCACACCTGCCTCCAGTTGAGTAATCCCGCCGCATCCGTCACAGCGCCCCGCTAGGGTCTCGAATGCGAGTACGAAGATCGCGTGCGACAGGCCGAGGGGGCCGAGGCGACGCAATTCGGCGCACCGCCCCCTCCACTGCTCCACCGCTTATACCGCAACTGCCTTTGTGGCTCAGGGAGGGGTTCCACCGCCATGGGACGTCACAGCAGCATGCCCGACGAGTACGGGACGGCCGCCGCCGCACCCCGTCCCCGCTCGCGCGGGCGCACCGTGGCCATCGCGACGGCGCTCGTCCTGGTCGTCGCGGCGGGCACGGCCGCGGTGGTCCGCCCCGAGCTGATCGGCCTCGGCGGCGGCTGCGAGGACGAGGTCCATCTCGACGTGGTCGCCTCGCCCGACGTGGCCACGGCGCTGCGCGAGGCCGCGGAGCACGCCCGCCGCGAGAAGCTCACCTCCGACGGCAACTGCCTCGACGTCGCCGTGACCGCGCGCGACGCGTACAAGGTCGCCGACACCCTGCGCGCGGGCAAGGGCGCGGCGGACTTCCAGGTCTGGGTGCCGGACTCGGACGTGTGGGTGCAGCGCGTCATCACGGGCACCGGCGACGCCGAGGTCACGCCGGCCGGCAACGTCGCCTCTTCACCGATCGGCGTGGGCATGGTGCCCGCAGCCGCGAAGTCCTTCGGCTGGCCGCGAAAGACGTACACGTGGGCCCAGTTGACGGGCGCCGCCATGCAGGACGACAAGCTGCGCCTGGGCGCCGCCGACCCCGCCCGCAGCGCCAGCGGACTGCTCGCGCTCACCAAGCTGGCGGCCACCTCCAAGAAGGGGGACGGCACACAGGCCGCCTCCATGGCCAAGAGCCTCTCGCAGCGCACGTCCGACAGCGACGCGCAGCTCATGGACACGGTGCCGCGCGACAACTCCGGGACCGAGCAGGGCAACCCGCGGCGCAACGAGGCGCTGATCCTGTCCGAGCAGGCCGCGTACGCGCACAACAGAGAGGCGGGCGAGGCGGGTTCGGTCGACCTCTTCTACCCGAAGGACGGCTCGCCCGCCCTCGACTACCCGTACTCGCTGGTCGGTGAGGACAGGCTGAGCACCGACGAGAGCCGGGCGGCCGGCCGCTTCATCACGCTGCTCGGCGCGCCCGAGGGCCGCTCGATCCTGGAGAGGCACGGCTTCCGCACGGACGGCGGCCGGTCCCCCGCGACGGTGGCCTCACGGGCCGGCGGCCGCTCCCCGCAGCCGTACGCGCGCGCGGCGGCCAAGGCGCCCACCGAGGAGCAGGTCGAGGAGACCCTCGGCATGTGGACGATCACGGTGCAGAGCGCCCGCATCACGACGGTCGTGGACGCGTCGGCCTCCATGGGGAACATCGTGCCCAGCCGCGGCGAGTCCCGCATGGAGGTGACGAAGGCGTCGATGCTGGCGGCCCTCTCCACGTTCACGCCGGAGGACGAGATCGGCCTGTGGGAGTTCGCCACGTTCCTCGACGGCGACCGCGACTACAAGAAGCTCGTGCCCACCGAACGCCTCGGCGACCACGTCGGTTCCGGCACCCGGCGCGACCGCCTGGCGGCCGCGTTCACCGCGCTCCAGCCGGTGCCCGGCGGGGCGACGGGCCTGTACGACACCACGCTCGCGGCCTACAAGGAGGCCACGTCCTCGTACAAGAGCGGCAGGTTCAACGCCGTCGTGGTGGTCACGGACGGCGTCAACGAGGATGAGGGGTCCATCTCCCGCGAGAGCCTCATCAAGAAGCTCGGCGACCTCACCGACCCCGACCACCCCGTCCCGCTGATCGTCATCGCCGTGGGGCCCGACACCGACAAGCGGGAGGTCGAGCAGGTCGCCGAGGCGACGGGCGGCTCGGGCCACCAGGTCAGCGACCCGGCGGACATCCAGCAGGTCATCCTGAAGGCCATCATCGAGGCGGGCGCCAAGGGCAACTGACCCGGTCCGCCAGGCACATTCAGCCCAGCGGAACGGTCGGCTCCGGCAGCCCGACCGGCCAGCTGTGCACCGGCTCGCCCCGGTGCATCAGCTCGCAGTACCGCCGCGTGGTCGCCGCGAGCGCCGCCTCCCTGGCCAACCCGCTCTCCAGCGCCCGGTGGTACGTCGCCGACTGCCACGCCGCACCGTTCATCCGCCGCCGGCACCGCTCCTCGATCACTCCCAGGTACAGGTCCCGGTCGGCCGGTTCCACGCCCCACGCGTCGAGCCCGGCCGCCGCGAGCGGCAACAGCTCGTCCCGTACGAGGTGCACGGCCGGCACCCGCTCCGTACCGCCGAACCGGCCCTTGCGCGGCCACTCCAGGCGCGCGTCGATGCCGTACCGGCAGGCGGTGTCGAAGTTGCGGGCGGCCGCGGCGAACGGGAGCCGCGACCACACCGGCCGGGACTCCTCGGCGAGGGCGCGTACGACGCCGTAGTAGAACGCGGTGTTGGCGATGACGTCCGTGACGGTGGGCCCCGCGGGCAGCACCCGGTTCTCGACACGCAGGTGCGGCACGCCGTCCGCGATGCCGTACACGGGGCGGTTCCAGCGGTACACCGTGCCGTTGTGGAGGACGAGTTCGGCGAGGCTCGGGGTGTCGCCCTTGGCGATGACGTCGAGCGGCTGCTCGTCGTCGAGGATCGGCAGCAGCGGCGGGAAATACTTCAGGTTCTCCTCGAAGAGGTCGTACGCGGAACCGATCCAGCGCTCCCCGAACCAGGTGCGCGGCCGCACGCCCTGCGCCGCGAGCTCCGGCGGCCGGGTGTCGGTGGACTGCTGGAACAGCGGTGGCCGCGACTCCTGCCACAGCTCGCGGCCGAACAGAAAGGGCGAGTTGGCGCCGAGCGCGATCTGCACGGCGGCCACCGCCTGCGCCGCGTTCCACACATCGGCGAACCGCCCCGGCGTCACCTGGAGGTGCAACTGCACGGACGTGCACGCGGCTTCGGGCGCTATCGAGGAGGACGTGCAGGTCAGCCGCTCCACGCCGGCGATGTCTAGCGCGAAGTCCTCGCCGCGCGCGGCCACGATCCGGTCGTTGAGCAGGGTGTAGCGGTCGACGTCCGACAGGTTCGCCGAGACCAGGTCGTCCGCGCTCAGCGTCGGCAGAATGCCGATCATCACGATGCCCGCGTCGACCTCGTTCGCCTTGCGGTGCGCATATCCGAGCCCCGTACGCAGTTCCTCTGCGAGCTGGTCGAGAACGCGGCCGCCGAGCCGGTGCGGGGCAATGTTCACTTCGAGATTGAACATCGCGAGTTCGGTCTGGAAATCGCGGCTCGCGATGCGCTCCAGAACTTCCGCATTCATCATTCTCGGCAGCCCGTCGGGCCCGGCGAGATTCAGCTCGATCTCCAGCCCCATGAGATTCTGCGGACGGTCGAAGCGCTTCTCGTCCAGCAGTCGCCCGAACCCCTCCAGGCACTCCTTGAGCTTCTCCCGATAGCGCCGCGGATCGGCCAGACCGACCGTCCCCGCAACGACCTTCTCCCCCATGGAAGCGTCCCTCCTCGCACGGGCGACCCGTTGATGCTCCGCTCCGGCCGCGTGTCACGGTGGATGATGCCCCGGCTATGTGATCCATAACGCCCCGCGCGCTTCCACGGAGCAGTACGCTCAAGGCGGTTACCCGCGGGCACATTCCTCAGGCATGCGGCCGCGCGCAGATTCCGTCGCGTGCGACCCTGGTGAAAAACGCCGACAAGAACACGCCGACCGCTCGGCCGAAAGACACCGAGGCCACGCACGACGACCCCGCCGAAAATGGGGAGGATAGCCACAAAACCCCATGGGAACCGCGCCCGAATAGCATCTTGCGAAATCCGGGCGGCATGCTAGCGGAAACACTCCGTGAACACGCATCGTATAAACTCCGCTGGCGAGACAGAGAGTTGGCGCCCGCGGCCCGGATTCGGACCGGACCCCCGCCCCCTCTGGCCCGTGTACCCCAGTGCACCCGCAGCAGACAGCGCCGTCCGCTCGTCCGCACCGCCCTCGCATCACATGCCTGTCGAATGAGAGGCGACCCACCATGCCGCTGCACGTCCCACCGGCTCCCCCGCCCGCCCTGCGCAGCGTCCTCACGGCCCTCGGTTCCCCCACCGCCGTCCGCGAGGCACGCACCCCGTCCCTGCGCGCCGCACAGGGGCCCGCGACTCCCGAACTCCCGCTGCCTCTCCATGTGTTGGACCACATCACCGAGATCACCGGGCCATCCAGGGCCCGCCTGACCGGCTGGCGCTTCCTGATCCGCTGCGGGGAGCGCGCGGTGGCCGCGGCCGACACCATGCTGACTCCGGACGGCTGGGCCTTCTCGCACTTCTTCGAGGGCCCCTACATCAGGTCCACCGAACGGGCCCTGCGCCAGGCAGAATCACTGCCCGGCTCCTATCAGCCTCGGCTGCTGTCGGTGCCCGAGCTCTACATGCTCACGCTGTGGCTGCACGGTGAGCGCGCCGCCGACCCGGCGAGCGGCCAACCGGCGGCCGACGACATCCTCGTCCCACTGGCCCCGGCCCCGCCCGGCATCGCCCCGCACCGCCCGCACCGGGTGGCCGAGCTCCTGCCGGTCCTCACGCACCGCCTGACACCGACCCCGGCCACCGCCGGCCTGCTCGCCTGACCGGCCGGGGCCCGCCGACGGCCCCTGTCGCACGTGCCTGTGCCCCGAGACCGTCCGCCGTCCGGTCGCGGGGCACCGCCCTGCCCGAGCGGACTAGCCCGTACCGACCACTCCTAACCACCCGAAGGGAGAGTCGAGTTGGACTGAACCGTCCGCACGGGTGATGCGTCTGACACCCATAAGGACCGCTGCAAGGAAATCCCTGCGGATTGACGCCCACAGGGCAACACTGGGTTCCAGAACTCACGAAATCGGGGGGCGGCCATGAACAAGCCTTCAAGCCGCAGCACGACGGGCACCGCCGGCACCACCGGCACCGCCCGTCCAGCAAGCACAGCCCACGTCATCGAGATCACTTCGCAGCGAAAGATCCCATCCATGTGCCAGCACCAGCCAGCCTGCCCGACAGCGGAATCCGAGGACAGGGAAGCCGCGCTCCCTGTGGCTCACCACCCCGAGCAGGGGTGGAGCCTCCTCTGCAACGGGGTCCTGCTCTTCGAGGACACCGGCGAGCTGCTGCCCAGTGGCAGGATCATCGCCCCGCACCGCCCGCTGAGCACGGTGGTGACGGCGGCGTAGGGATCCGCTGAGCAGGACTGCGCGACCGACGGCCGCGCAGTCCCGAGTGGATCAGCCCTCGTAGGCGTCGAGCGGCGGGCAGGAACACACCAGGTTCCGGTCGCCGAACGCCTGGTCGATACGCCGCACCGGCGGCCAGTACTTCTCCGAAGCGACCACCCCGGCCGGGAAGACACCTTCTTCCCGGCTGTACGCGTGCTCCCACTCGCCGCCGAGCATCCCGGCCGTGTGCGGAGCGTTCCGCAGCGGGTTGTCGTCGGCCGCCCACTCGCCGGTGGCGACCCGCTCGATCTCGCCGCGAATCGCGATCATCGCGTCGCAGAACCGGTCGAGTTCCCCGATGTCCTCGCTCTCGGTGGGCTCGATCATGAACGTCCCGGCGACCGGGAACGACATGGTCGGCGCGTGGAACCCGTAGTCGATGAGCCGCTTGGCGACGTCGTCGATGCTCACGCCCGTCGCCTTGCTGAGTGGCCGCAGGTCGATGATGCACTCGTGCGCGACGAGCCCGCCCGGACCGTTGTAGAGCACCGGGAAGTGCGGCTCGAGGCGCTTGGCGATGTAGTTCGCGGAGAGCACGGCCACCTGTGTCGCCCGCTTCAGCCCCTCGCCGCCCATGAGCCGCACGTACGCCCAGGAGATCGGCAGGATCCCGGCGGAGCCCCACGGCGCCGCGGAGATCGGGCCGACGCCCGTCTCGGGGCCCGCGGCCGGCTGCAGCGGGTGGTTCGGCAGGTACGGCGCGAGGTGCTCGCGCACACCCACCGGGCCGACGCCCGGACCGCCGCCGCCGTGCGGGATGCAGAACGTCTTGTGCAGGTTCAGGTGCGAGACGTCGCCACCGAAGCGGCCCGGCTTGGCGAGGCCCACCAGGGCGTTGAGGTTGGCGCCGTCGACGTAGACCTGACCGCCCGCGTCGTGCACGGCGGCGCAGATGTCGGCGACGTGCTCCTCGAACACACCGTGCGTCGACGGATACGTGATCATGAGGACGGAGAGCTGCTCGGCGTACTGCTCGATCTTGGCGCGCAGGTCCGCGATGTCGACCTCGCCGTCGTCGGCGGTCTTGACGACGACGACCTTCATACCGGCCATCACGGCGCTCGCGGCGTTCGTGCCGTGCGCGGAGGACGGGATGAGGCAGACGGTGCGCTGCTCGTCGCCGTTCGCGCGGTGGTAGCCGCGGACGGCGAGCAGGCCGGCGAGCTCGCCCTGCGAGCCGGCGTTCGGCTGCAGCGACACCTTGTCGTAGCCGGTGACCTCGGCGAGCCGCTCCTCCAGCTCACGGATGAGCGTCAGGTAGCCCTGCGCCTGCTCGGCGGGCGCGAAGGGGTGCAACTGGCCGAACTCGGGCCAGGTGACCGGCTCCATCTCCGTCGTCGCGTTGAGCTTCATCGTGCAGGAGCCCAGCGGGATCATGCCGCGGTCCAGCGCGTAGTCGCGGTCGGCGAGCGACCGCAGGTAGCGCAGCATCGCCGTCTCGGAGCGGTACTGGTGGAAGACGGGGTGCGTCAGGTAGTCGTCCTCGCGCAGCAGCCCGCCCGGCAGCGTGTCCGCCGCCTCGGCGTCCAGGGCCTCGACGTCCGCGTCTACCCCGAACGCGCTCCACACGGCGCCCAGTTGGGCCCGCGTGGTGGTCTCGTCACAGGCGAGCGAGACGTGATCGGCATCCACGAGGCGCAGGTTGACGCCGCCCTCGCGCGCCGCGGAGACGATCTCGGCGGCCTTGCCCGGCACGCGCACGGTGAGGGTGTCGAAGTACGCGCCGTGCACGACCTCGACGCCGCCCGCGGTGAGCCCCGCGGCGAGCAGGGTGGCATAGCGGTGGGTGCGCCGCGCGATCGACTTGAGGCCCTCGGGCCCGTGGTACACGGCGTACATGCCGGCCATGACGGCGAGCAGCACCTGCGCGGTACAGATGTTGCTGGTCGCCTTCTCGCGACGGATGTGCTGCTCACGGGTCTGCAGGGCGAGCCGGTACGCCTTGTTCCCGTCGGCGTCGACGGAGACACCGACCAGGCGGCCCGGCAGCGAGCGCGCGAACCTCTCGCGCACGGCCATGTATCCGGCGTGCGGACCACCGAATCCCATCGGCACGCCGAAGCGCTGCGTCGTCCCGATGGCGATGTCCGCGCCGAGGTCACCGGGCGAGGTCAGCAACGTAAGAGCAAGAAGATCAGCGGCAACGGTCACCACGGCGCCCAGCTCGTGCGCCTGGTCGATCACGGGCTTGATGTCCCGCACGACGCCCGAGGCGCCGGGGTACTGCACGAGGACACCCACGACGCCGCGCTCGGCGACCTCGGCGGGGATGCCCTCGCTCAGGTCCGCGACGACGATCTCGACGCCGGTCGGCTCGGCACGCGTCTCGATGACGGCGATGGTCTGCGGCAGGGCGTCGGCGTCGACGACGTACACGCCGTTCTTGACCTTGCCGACGCGGCGCGACAGGGCCATCGCCTCGGCGGCGGCCGTGCCCTCGTCGAGCAGCGAGGAGCCCGAGGTGGGCAGGCCGGTCAGCTCGGCGACCATGGTCTGGAAGTTGAGCAGCGCCTCGAGGCGGCCCTGCGAGATCTCCGGCTGGTAGGGCGTGTACGCCGTGTACCAGGACGGGTTCTCCATCACGTTGCGCAGGATGACGGGCGGCGTGAACGTCCCGTAGTAGCCGAGGCCGATCATCGAGCCGAGCACCTGGTTGCGCTCGGCGAGCGACTTCAGCTCGGCGAGCACCTCGGCCTCGCTGCGGGCGGCCGGAAGGTCGAGCGCCTCGGCACTCTTGATCACATCGGGCACCGCGGCCGCGGTCAGCTCGTCCAGCGAGCCGTAGCCGACCTGCGCGAGCATCTTGGCCTGAGCGGCGTCATCGGGGCCGATGTGGCGCTGCTCGAAGGGGATTCCTCGCTCCAGCTGGGAGAGCGGAATACGGTTGGCTGTCATTGCGGAGGCCTCCTGGTCATTGCGACCTACGAGGGGCACCACGGCGCGGGTACCCGGACGGCCTCCCCCTCTGTCATCACAACCTGAGAGCTTCACCGGCCCACCCCGCGAAAACACGGAACGCACCGGCTTGCACCGTCGGTGAGAGCGGACACCGTGCACCCCGCTCTGCTTTCCAGAGTGACCTCGTCCGTGCGGTACGTGGGCCTGAGAGATTCCGGGGAGGATTTGCTCCTTCGGCGCCTTCCGACGACTGTCGGAGGACTCTCCCGCACGGGGTCAGCAGCCGTCTGCCAGCCTACCAGCGGCTACTTGCCCAGAGCCCCCGAGTGGCCGCCTTCCGTAATGTGCTCTTTCGTAGTGATGACAGACCAGTTGCGATCATCGCGATCAGTTGGAGGGCCCGTGCAGACCGACGTCGATCCGCGCAATCTGATCGGCCGCAAGGCGTTCGACCGCAACGGGGCCAAGGTCGGCACCATCGACGAGGTCTACCTGGACGACGCCACGGGCGTGCCGCAGTGGGCCGCGATACGAACCGGCCTGTTCAGCCGCGATGCCTTCGTCCCGCTCGAGCCCAGCGACTTCACGGACGGCACGCTGCACGTGCCCTTCGAACGCTCCCTGATCAAGGACGCCCCCGACTTCGGCGTGGGCCGCCATCTCTCCCCGGAGCAGGAACTCCAGCTCTACCACCACTACGGTCTGGACATCACGGCTCCTCAGTCGACCGACGTCACGTTCGGCAAGGTCGCCGGTTCGGAGGACGACCCGACCTGAGCCTCTTCGGCTCCTTCGACAAGCGGCAGCGGGTCCGCCGGCTCCAGCTCCGGGTCATCGACCCGGAACGTCCGCACCCGCCCCGGCACGTCCGCGTACGGCGTCTCGAACCGCACGGTCACCCGCCCGAGCCCGCTCCCCTGCACCCACCCGTGCCCGAACTCGGCATGCCGCACATCGTGTCCGGCCAGCCACTTCCGCTCCACGGGTATCGGCTCGGGCTCGGCCGCCTCCACGGACTCGACCGACCCCGGGCCCCCCTCCAGCTCCTCGGCGGCGGCCTCCTCCGCGGCAGCTTCCTCGGCTGCCGCGAACTGCGCGAACAGGTCCTCCTGCGTGAAGTCGGCGAGCCCGCTGACACCGACCCCCAGCAACCGCACGCCACCGGTCGTGTCCACGCTCTCCAGCAACCGCGCCGCGGCCTCCCGCACCACCCCAGGATCGTCCGTCGGCCCCCGCAGCGTCTCGGAGCGCGTCAGCGTCGAGAAGTCGTACCGCCGCACCTTGAGCACCACGGTCCGCCCCGAGCGCTCGGC
Source organism: Streptomyces sp. NPDC002795 (assembly GCF_042888725.1). NCBI lineage: Bacteria > Bacillati > Actinomycetota > Actinomycetes > Kitasatosporales > Streptomycetaceae > Streptomyces > Streptomyces sp. NPDC002795. The sequence goes on along the minus strand of NZ_JBIAQB010000003.1, from coordinate 9,780 downwards.
CGCTCTCAGCCGCTCCACGCACCGGCCGGCGAGCCTGCGCACCTCCATCCGGACCCGCACCCGGTCATGGATGTCCACGTCGTACGTGTCCTCCACCGATACGGACTTGGAATCCCGCTCGGCGACGACGGGCCGCTCGTCACGAGCCAGCGCCATCTCGTACAGATGGCTCCCGTGCGCCTTCCCGAGGAGGCGCACCAGCTCGTCCTCGCCGGCCCCCGCGATCTCCTCCACGGTCTGAATCCCGGCCCGCCGCAGATGATCCGCCGTCGCGGGCCCTACGCCGGGCAGGATCCGCACGGACCGCGGCCCGAGCAGCGCGCGCTCGGTACCGGGGCGTATGAGCACGAGCCCGTCCGGCTTCGCCTCCTCCGAGCCGATCTTCGCGAGCATCTTGGACGCGGCGAGCCCCACGGACCCGGTCAGACCGGTCACGCGCCGGATGTCGGCCCGCAGCCGCCACCCCACGGCCTCCGCCGAAGCGGCGTCCCAGGCCGCCTCACCGGCCTCCAGATCGACGAACGCCTCGTCCAGGCTCAACGGCTCCACGAGCGGCGACAGGGCGCCGAGGAGCCCCATCACCTGCTCGCTGATCTCCCGGTAGAGCCGGAAGCGCGGCACCAGATAGGCGGCATGCGGGGCGAGCCTGCGCGCCTGCCCCATCGGCATCGCCGAGTGCACCCCGAACTTCCGCGCCTCGTACGACGCCGTGGCCACGACACCGCGCGGACCGAGCCCGCCCACGACGACCGCTTTCCCGCGCAGGCTCGGCTTCGCCGCCTGCTCCGCAGAGGCGTAGAAGGCATCCATGTCGAGATGCAGGATCGTGGGCGCGGTTCTCACATCACCGATGCTGCCCTACGCCACTGACAACGCGGCCGTACGGACCTCACACGGCCTTGCCGCGCCGCCTCGCGAGCTCGTCCGTGGGGTTCGGCGGCACGATCGTCTCGCCGGTGTCCACGCGCTCACCGTGCAACTGCGAGAGCGCGGCCTCCACGTCCCGCCAGACCACGCCCACGGCGATCCCGAAGACCCCCTGGCCGCCCTGGAGCAGATCGTGCACCTCGTCCGGCGACGTGCACTCGTACACGGTCGCGCCGTCGCTCATGAGCGTCATCCGCTCCAGGTCCCGGAAGCCGCTCTCGCGCAGATGCTGCACGGCCGTCCGGATGTTCTGCAACGAGACGCCCGTGTCCAGGAACCGCTTGACGACCTTGAGGACGACGACGTCCCGGAAGCTGTAGAGCCGCTGCGTCCCCGATCCGTACGCGGAGCGCACACTGGGTTCGACAAGGCCGGTCCTGGCCCAGTAGTCGAGCTGCCGGTAGGTGATGCCGGCCGCCGCACATGCCGTCGGCCCCCGGTATCCCAGCTGCTCGGAAGCGGCCGAGCCGCTCTCCCCCGCCACCGCAGGCACGGCCTGCGGGCGCTGCGGAGTGTGATCGGCCGCGCTGCCGTGAAACAGGTACGGACCGCCCGTCGCCGTACCGTCGCCGCTGCTTCTCACGCCGACCTCCTCATTGACCTGCCTTGTCGACGGTAGGCAGTCACAGGGGGTGCGTCAACGAACGCCACACTAGGCACGCCGAGTGATAATCACCCTAAGAGTGGTTTCCCGTGACCCACCGCCGGGAAAGGCTAGCCGAATGTCCCGAGGGCGCCGCCGCTCGACGGCCGGGGCCCGGCCGTCGGCCGGGCGGTCACTGACTGTTGGTGCCGAAGTCCTCGGGAGAGATCTGGTCGAGGAACTCGCGGAACTTCTCCACCTCGTCCTCCTGCTCGTCGGGGATCGCGATCCCCGCGTCATCCAGGACCCCGTCACTGCCGAAGATCGGCGTACCGGTGCGCAGCGCCAGGGCTATGGCGTCCGACGGGCGGGCACTGACCTCGACCCCGCTCGCGAACACCAGCTCCGCGTAGAAGACGCCTTCGCGCAGGTCCGTGATGCGCACTTCCGTGAGCTCCTGGCCGACCGCCTCAAGGACATCCTTGAAAAGGTCGTGCGTCAGCGGACGCGCGGGCGCCATGCCCTGCTGGGCGAAGGCGATCGCGGTCGCCTCCCCCGGTCCGATCCAGATGGGGAGGTACCGGTCGCCTCCCACTTCACGCAGGAGCACGATCGGCTGGTTGGAGGGCATTTCGACCCGGACACCTACGACGTCGAGCTCGTTCACACAGCAACCCTAGGACGTGCCCGGTCGGTTTGGGTAGTCGGGGATCCACCGAGGACCGGGCCATCGGTGCTCACCCGCGCCCACGATCAGGGCAGACGCACCCCAAGAGCGGTCTGCACAAGTGCCGAGTGCAGCTTCACCGTGAGTCCGGCCAGCTCCTTGGCACGGGCCTCGGCATGCGCCCGGGTCTGCGGGTTGCGGTGCACCTTCAACGGGGCCACCACCTGGTCCACCAGGCCGGCCTCACGGTCCGCGGCCGCCCGCATCACCCGCAGGTGCCGCGGCCCGATCCCGAACCGGGCCAGCTCGCCGATGAGCTCGGCGACCGACACGGCGGAGGCGTCGTAGCCACCGTCAGGCAGGGGCGTGAGGAGCCCGTACGACTCCCATTCGTCGAGCTCGTGCTCCTCGACGCCGACGGCGGCCAGCAATTCGTCCCGGCCGATCCGCGCGGCCGTCGGCACGTCGATGCCGTCCTCCGCGTCGCCGGGGCGTCCCGGCGAGGGCACGGTGAGCGTCTCACCGGGCTCCAGGGCGTCGAGCTGCTCCTTGATGACCTTCAGCGGCAGGTAGTGGTCCCGCTGCATGCGCAGGACATGGGCGAGCCGCTCCACGTCGTCCGGGCTGAACTTCCGGTAGCCCGACGGCGTGCGCCGGGGCTCGACGAGACCTTCGGACTCCAGAAACCTGATTTTGGAGATGGTGACTTCGGGAAACTCTTCTCGGAGCACGTTCAGTACGGTGCCGATGCTCGTCAGCCGACTGTCCGTGGTGGCGGTACCCCCTGGGGCACCGCCACTCGTCGTGTGCAGCATGGACCTTCCTGAAGGGTCGCGGACGGTTCAGATACCGCGCTGGCTCGCGTAGAACACCAGCCGGTACTTGCCGATCTGCACCTCGTCCCCGTTGTTCATCGTCACCGAGTCGATGCGCTCACGGTTCACATACGTGCCGTTGAGGCTGCCGACGTCGGCGACGGTGAACGAGCCGTCCTGCAGGCGACGGAATTCCACGTGACGGCGCGACACGGTCACGTCGTCCAGGAAGATGTCACTCTGCGGATGCCGCCCCGCGGTGGTCAGCTCGCCGTCCAGGAGGAAGCGGCTTCCCGAGTTCGGACCGCGCCGCACCACCAGGAGCGCCGAGCCCAGCGGCAGCGCGTCGACCGCCGCCTGCGCCTCGGGCGAGAGGGCCGGAAGCTGCGTCTGCCCCGTGGCCTCCGGGTCGTAGGACTCGAGGCCGGAGATGGAGATCGTGGACGTCGTCTCGGACGGCCCCTCCGGCGTCGCGCCGCTGCGCAGCGGCGCACCGCAGTTGGAGCAGAACCGGCTGTTCTCCCCGTTCTGGTTTCCGCACCTCGTACACACCAGGGCCGACATGGACGGATCCTCCTGCCGCGGCTGCCCCGCGGGGGCGTGGGACGCGTACGGGTCGGGGGAAAACCCTCCACCCGTACTTGAGGTTGACGGTTCTCCGAAACCTATGCGGCCGGAACCGGCAGGGTCAACAGACGACGCGCCCTGTCCGCCCGAATTGTCTCCGGCGACCTGGTCCCGGAACAGCGGGCGCTCACCCACCTGCGTCTCCGGCGTGTCTCCTTGCCGCGGCGCGCGATGACGGGCGTCCTCACGCGCACTCTTGCCGAACAACTTCGCAAACAACTTCACGGGCGATTCCCCTTGACCGAAACAGACCCGCCCGTGGGGCAGGACGAACCCTGACTGCACACATCGGCGTACATCGCGTACATCAATGACACGGACACCCTCACAACGTCCGTATCCGCCAAACAGTTTCCACCACGCGCACCACCCTTGCTGCGGCGACCCCCCGCAACCTCATGCCCTCGCACGGTATCCACCATGCACCCCCGGCTTCACTCCGAGGACGACCGAGCGTAATCAGGCCGTTGCGCCGATCGCAAGGCATCCACAACGATCTTGTTCGAGCGGCTCACGGCCACCGTGGCCTGCTCCTTCTCCAGCGTCTGCACCACACCCCCGGGGATGTTCAGGGCCGGCTCCAGGTCCTGCGGCTTGCCGATGACCTTGAACCGGTAGGGGCGGCTGATCTCGTGCCCGTCCACGCTGATCCCCTTCCCGCCACTGCCGTCCGTCAGATACGTGTTGGCCACGACGCGGACATCGTTCACCTGGATCGCCTCCGCGCCGGCGGCTCGCAGCTCCTGGACCGCGTCGAGCAGCATGTCCGCCTCCACGGCCCCCTTCGTGTCGGTGACGGTCATGGTGATCCCGGGACCCTGCGCGGCCGTCGTGCCCGCCAGAATGCCGAGCTGCTTCTGCTTCTCGGCCGTCTGCTTGCGGGCCTCGTTGGCCTGGTCCGAACTGTTCTCCAGCTCGGTGCGCTGGTCCACGAGACCTTGCTTCTCATCCTCAAGACGCTGAGTTCGATCATCCAGTTCATCGAGAATGCGAACGAGATCTTCCTGACGCGCACCGCGCAGGGCGCTGTTGTCGCTGGTGGACCGCACCTGAATGGCGAGCCCGAGCCCTAGGACGAACAGCAGCACAGCCATGATGAGCTGGGCACGCGACGCGCGCGGCGGCCACAGACCCTTCACGAGCCGCTGCCGCCCGGTCAGTTCGGGCTCGACCGAGTCCGGACCGGCCTCCGGGCGGACATCCGTGTCGGCCGGCTCCGGTTCGGGCACCTCGGGTTCAGCCGCTCGGCTCTCCGTAGGGGCCTCCGGGGGCAGCTCCTTGGGCAGTTCTTTGCGCAACTGGTCGGCCTCGCCGTCCGGTTGCCCGTTCCGCGCGTTCTCGCGGTTCTCTGCGTTCTCTTCGTTCTCGTTCTGACTCATCGGCCTCACGCCCGGAACACATGCCGCCGGATCGCGGCCGCGTTGGAGAAGATGCGGATGCCGAGCACCACGACGACACCGGTCGACAGCTGCGCGCCGACGCCCAACTTGTCGCCCAGGAAGACGATCAGCGCGGCCACGACGACGTTTGACAGGAACGAGACGACGAACACCTTGTCGTCGAAGATCCCGTCCAACATGGCGCGCAGCGCCCCGAACACCGCGTCCAGCGCCGCGACGACGGCGATGGGAAGGTAAGGCTCGACGACCGCCGGAACCTCGGGCCGGACGAAAAGACCGACCACGACTCCCACGACGAGGCCCAGTACGGCGATCACGATGTGCCCTTCTGCTCTGCTCTCGGCTGTGCTGTACGTACGATCACGCTGGGGGCGGCAGGAAGCTCGATGTCGTCCTGAACCGAAATGCTGGTCCTGACCCCGAAGTTCTCCTGCAGCGCATGCAGGTAGAGACCGTCGGGGCTGTTCTGGAACCGGGTGCTCAGCCGTTGCCCGTCCCCCACCGCGAGCACCGTGTACGGCGGCACCAGCGGCTTGTTGTCGACCAGTATCGCGTCACCCGCGGCCCTGATCGCGGACAGCGAGGTGAGGCGCTGACCATTGATGCTGATGGCCTCGGCGCCGGACTGCCAGAGGCCGTTCATGACGCGCTGCATGTCCCGGTCGCGTACGCGGCCGGTGTCGGAGAAGCCGTTGCTCTCGCGCGGACCGCTCCCGTCGCCCGTGGTGGCCGACTTGGCGTCGTCGACCACGAGCTTCACACCGGGTCCGTGCACGGGGACGGCGCCGGAGAGCACTCCGGCCAACTCCCCCTGCTCGCCACCGTGCTTCTTCAACGCCTCGCGCTGCATCTCCCCCACGCGCCCGCGCAGCGAGTCGACCTGCCCCTCCAGCTTGTCGGCGGACTCGGTCTCCTGGTCGATGCGGTCGATGAGCTCCTCGCGCTCCTTGGCCACCACCGGCGCGGCGACCCGGGCCTGCGCCGCACCCACCGTCACCACGAGCGCGGCGAGCACAAGTCCCGCCGCAAGACCCAGCTTCGCCCGCAACGTCTTCGGCAAACCGCTCTGCCCCAGCGCCTCTTTGCGCGCGGTGGCCTCCGCGTACCCGTCGTCCAGGCTGTGATCCATGACGTTGTTCAGCAGCGACATGGAGGCATCGGGGCGCGAGGGGCGCTCTGGGGTGCTCCGTTTGGGGGGCTGCTGCGGCATGCCGCACATCGTCCCACGTCGTGGCCACTGCCACCCAACGACCCCACTGCCCTGCTGCCCGACGCCCGAAAGAGGCGTCGAGCAGCAGGGATCCGGGTCAGCGCCCGGCGCTGTCCACGACCGCCGACCATTCGTCGAGCAGTTGCTGGGCCGAAGCGTCGTCCGGTCCTTCGGCCCACAGATGGGTGACCGCTTCGGCCGGGTCGGGCAGCACCATCACCCAACGCCCGTCGGCCTCCACGACCCGCACTCCGTCGGTCGTGTCCACGGACCGCTCGCCCGCCTCCTCCACGACGCGACGCATGACGAGGCCCTTGACGGCCCAAGGCGTCGCCAGATCCCGCTTCAGCACATGCGCCCGCGGAATCCGCGCGCCGATCTGGCTGAGGGTCAACTGCGTACGGGCGACGAGCCCGATGAGCCGCACGAAAGCCGCGGCCCCGTCGAAGACGCTGCTGAACTCGGGCACGATGAATCCGGCCCGCCCGTCCCCACCGAAGATCGTCCCGTCCTCACGCCCCACGCGCGTCAGGTCGTCGGGCGACGTGGTCGTCCACTCGACCTGCGTCCCGTGATACGCGGCGACCTGCTCGGCGATACGAGTCGTGGTCACGGGCAGCGCCACCCGCCCGCTCCTGCGCTCCGCGGCGACAAGATCGAGCATCACGAGCAACGCCCGGTCGTCCTCGACGATCCGCCCCTTCTCATCGACCAGCGAAAGCCGCTCGCCGACCGGATCGAACCGCACCCCGAACGCGGCCCGCGCCGACGCCACGATCTCCCCCAGCCGTACGAGCCCGGACCGGCGAGCGTCCGCCGTCTCCGTGGGCCGCGACTCGTCGAGCCCGGGATTGATCGTCAGGGAGTCGACACCGAGCCGTCCGAGAAGGCTGGGCAGCACGAGCCCGGCGCTCCCGTTCGACGCGTCGACGACCACCTTCAGCCCGGCCTCCGCGACCCCCGTCGTGTCGACATTCCGCAGCAGGGACCCGGTGTACGAGTCGAAGACACTCGACGGGAAGTGCAGATCGCCGATCTCCCCGGGGAACGCCCTGCGGTACTCCTGCCGCGCGTACACCCGGTCCAGCTTGCGCTGGCTGCCCTGCGAAAGATCCGCTCCGCGCTCGTCGAAGAACATGATGTCGACGGAGTCCGGAACCCCTGGCGTCGTACGGATCATGATCCCGCCGGCGCTGCCCCGCGCCGTCTGCTGCCGCGCCACCGGCAGCGGCACGTTCTCCAGGTCCCGTACATCCATGGCGCTGGTCTGCAACGCTGAGATGACGGCCCGCTTGAGCGCACGCGCACCGCGGGAGTGGTCACGCGCGGTCGTGACGGTCGATCCCTTCTTGAGCGTCGTCGCGTACGCCCCCGCGAGCCGCACGGCCAGCTCGGGCGTGATCTCGACGTTCAGGATCCCTGAGACGCCCCGCGCCCCGAACAGATGGGCCTGCCCGCGCGACTCCCAGATGACCGACGTATTGACGAAGGCACCGGCCTCGACGGTCTTGAACGGATAGACCCGCACATTGCCCTGGACGATCGATTCCTCACCGACGAGGCACTCATCACCGATGACGGCGCCGTCCTCGATCCGCGCGGCCCGCATGATGTCGGTGTTCTTGCCGACCACGCAGCCCCGCAGATTGCAGTGCCGCCCGATGTAGACGTTGTCGTGCACGACGGCCTTGTGCAGGAAGGCGCCGCTCTTCACGACGACGTTCGAACCGATGACCGTGTGCTCCCGGATCTCCACATCCGCTTCGATCTTGGCGTAGTCGCCGATGTAGAGCGGCCCACGCAGCACAGCGTCAGGGTGCACCTCCGCGCCTTCGGCCACCCACACACCGGGAGAGATCTCGAACCCGTCGAGCTCGACGTCGACCTTTCTTTCGAGGACATCGGCCTGGGCCTTCACATAGCTCTCGTGTGTACCGACGTCCTCCCAGTAGCCCTCGGCCACGTAGCCGTAGATGGGCTTGCCTTCCTTCATCAGCTGCGGGAAGACATCTCCGGACCAGTCCACCGGGACATCGGCCTCGACGTAGTCGAAGACTTCGGGCTCCATCACGTAGATGCCCGTATTCACCGTGTCCGAGAAGACCTGCCCCCAGGTCGGCTTCTCGAGGAAGCGCTCGACCTTCCCTTCCTCGTCGACGATGGTGATTCCGAATTCCAGGGGATTGGGCACACGCGTCAGACAGACGGTGACGAGCGCACCCTTCGCCTTGTGGAATTCGATGAGTTCGGTGAGGTCGAAATCGGTGAGGGCATCACCGGAGATGACAAGGAAAGCGTCGTCCTTCAGCGCTTCCTCAGCGTTCTTCACGCTGCCGGCAGTGCCGAGTGGCTTCTCCTCGTTGGCATAGGTGAGCTCCATTCCCAGCTCTTCACCGTCACCGAAGTAGTTCCTGACGAGTGAAGCCAAGAACTGCACGGTGACCACGGTCTCGCTGAGCCCATGCCGCTTGAGCAGCCTGAGCACATGCTCCATGATCGGCCGGTTGGCCACCGGCAGGAGCGGCTTGGGCATACTCGAGGTCATGGGGCGAAGGCGTGTGCCTTCGCCTCCGGCCATCACGACGGCCTTCATGTCGGAAGCGTCCTCCTTGAAGAGACGACGGTCTAGCCGACTTCACCCGCCCGGAATGGCCCGCACTTGTCACGGCGGGCCATCTGGCCTCTGCCAACATGCAATGGCGAGTTCAATCGGCCTTGGCGTCCGCCCGGACAAGCCGGCGGACTTGAACCACGTAGAGGATCCCTGCCCACCAGTACAGCGTCGTACCCCATCCGGCGAACGCCCATCCGAAAATAGCAGCGAGTTCGTGGATCCAGCCCGTTCCGTCACTGAGAAGCAGCAAGGGGAACGCGTACATCAGGTTGAAGGTCGCTGCCTTCCCCAGGAAGTTCACCTGGGGCGGCGGATAGCCGTGACGCCTGAGGATCCCCACCATCACCAGAAGAAGCAGTTCACGCGCCAATAGTACGGAGGTCAACCAAATGGGCAGAATGTCACGCCAGGTCAAACCCACCAACGTGGACAAAATGTAGAGTCGGTCAGCGGCCGGGTCGAGCAGCCGACCAAGGCTGCTGATCTGATTCCAGCGCCGCGCCAGCTTCCCGTCGAGATAGTCGCTGACGCCGCTGAGAGCCAGCACGAGCAGCGCCCAGCCGTCACTCTTGGGGCCCCCGAACTCAGGGCGCAGGATGAGCCACAGGAAGAGGGGCACGCCGACGAGACGCGCCATGCTGAGGATGTTCGGGATGGTGAGGACCCTGTCCGTCTGAACACGGGTCTCCTGGACCTCCACCCGGGGGCCTCCTGTGGGGAACGAACCAACGATGCCCCCTGACTTTACCCTCAGTGTCGGGAGGCCTGAGCTACGGGGGCGTCGTACCGCGGTAGACGGCAACGCCCCCAAACACAGAAAAGCCCGGACCGTAACCCGGCCCGGGCTTTTCTATAAAATTAGTTCGGCGGCGTCCTACTCTCCCACAGGGTCCCCCCTGCAGTACCATCGGCGCTATGAGGCTTAGCTTCCGGGTTC
>NZ_JBIAQB010000002.1:838787-994607 GCF_042888725.1 Streptomyces sp. NPDC002795 | reverse complement strand
TTGATAGGCCAGATCTGGAAGCACCGCAAGGTGTGGAGGTGACTGGTACTAATAGGCCGAGGGCTTGTCCTCAGTTGCTCGCGTCCACTGTGTTGGTTCTGAAACCACGAACAACCGTCGTAGCCATGTGCCACGGCTCCGGTTGACAGTTTCATAGTGTTTCGGTGGTCATAGCATGAGGGAAACGCCCGGTTACATTCCGAACCCGGAAGCTAAGCCTCATAGCGCCGATGGTACTGCAGGGGGGACCCTGTGGGAGAGTAGGACGCCGCCGAACTAATTTTATAGAAAAGCCCCGTGCCAATGGCACGGGGCTTTTCTGCGTTTAAGACAGTTCTCAAGCGGGCTCCACGAGTTTCGCGTCGTACGCCACGATCACCGCCTGGACTCTGTCCCGCGCCCCGGTTTTCGCCAGGATGCGGGAGACATGCGTCTTCACCGTCGATTCCGCGAGGTGCAGGCGTTCGGCGACCTCGACGTTGCTCCAGCCCTGGGCGATGACCGTGAGGATCTCGCGTTCGCGGTCCGTCAGGGAGGCGATGCGCGGATCGGCGGCCGGGGGAGTTCCCGCGGCGGCCGGGAGATGGTGGACGTACGCGTCGAGGAGGCGGCGGGTGAGGCTGGGGGCGACGATCGCGTCGCCGGCCGCCACCGCTCGGATCCCGGCGAGGAGTTCCTCCGGGAGAGCGTCCTTGATGAGGAAGCCGGAGGCGCCCGCGCGCAGGCCCGCGTACGCGTACTCGTCCATGTCGAATGTCGTGAGGATGAGGATGCGCGGGCCGTCCGTCGGGCCGGTCCCCGCCGTGCTCGCGATGATGCGGCGCGTGGCCTCGATGCCGTCCATGCCGGGCATGCGGATGTCCATCAGGACGACGTCGGGGGAGAGTTCGGCCGCGAGACGGACCGCCTCCGTGCCCGTGCCGGCCTCGCCCGCGACCCGTAGGTCGTCCTGGCTCTCCAGGAGCATGCGGAAGCCGAAGCGCTGCATGGGCTGGTCGTCGACGATGAGGACGGTCGTCACGGAGTGGGCCCTTCGGGGATCGGGATGCGCAGGCGTACCCGCCAGCCGCCGGCCGGTCGTGGTCCGGCCTCAAGTGTGCCTCGGTAAAGGGCCGTTCGCTCTCTCATACCGGCGATGCCGCGACCGGTTCCGTGACCGGTCTCGCGATCGGTCCCGTGGCTGTCGGTGCGGGCGCCGCGGCCCGTGTCCGTGATGGTCACGGTCACCGCGTCGGGCGCGTACGAGACGAGGAGTTCGGAGGTGGCCGACGGGCCGCCGTGCTTCAGCGTGTTGGTGAGGGCTTCCTGGACCACGCGGTACACCGTGAGCTCCAGTCCCGCGGGCAGCGGCGCCGGTTCGCCCTCGACCTTCCTGAGCACGGGGAGTCCTGCCGAACGTACGCCTTTGATCAGGGAGTCGAGGTCGTCGAGCGCGGGCGCCGGGGTCAACTCGGCCGCAGGCGACGGGGATTCCTCGCCCAGGACGTCCAGGAGGCGGCGGAGTTCCGTGAGGGCGTTGCGGCTGGTGGTGGCGATGGCGGTAAGGGCCTGGCCCGCGCGTTCCGGGTTGCGGGCGGCCGCGTAGGAGCCGCCGTCGGCGAGGCCGGTGATGACGGAGAGGTTGTGGCCGATGATGTCGTGCATCTCGCGGGCGATGCGGGCGCGTTCGGCGGCGGCCGACAGCTGGGCCTGCTGGTCGCGTTCGACCTCCAGTCGGCGGGCCCGTTCCACGAGGGAGTTCGTGTAGTCCTGGCGGCTGCGGATGGCGAGGCCGAACGCGGCGACCATGGCCAGTGCCCAGAACTGCGGGACGACCTGCTGGTCCCAACTCCCCTTCGGGAAGCGGACGACGGCGACCACGACCGGGATCATCGTCATCGCGCAGGACAGCACCAGGGTGCGGATGCGGGAGCGCAGCGCCACATTGAAGACGATGAAGAGCTGGAGCAGGGCCGCTTGAAGGACGGCGCCCGTGGCGCTGTTCACCGTGCCCGCCGCCACCGTCACCGTCAGCGCGGCCATCGGGTGGGTGCGGCGCCACAGCAGCGGCACCGTCAGGGCGAGGCTCAAGGTGAGGACGAGCCAGCTCGGGACGTCGGTGTTGTGGGCGATGTTCTTCCAGCCGTCGCCCGCGTAGTCGATGACGGCGGCGAAGACGCAGAAGCCCGTGAAGAGCAGATCCCACGACAGCGGGTGGCGCCGGTCGTAGGCGCGCACCCGCTGTGTGGTGCGGTGCAGGAACTGGCTCGTACGGGGCTGTGTCGGTGTCACGTGGACATCCTGGTCACACGTCGCGGCGCTTGAGAAGCAGCCCGGCAGCGGTGAGGACGACGGCGGCCCACACGGCGAGGGAGAGCAGTCCGGTGCCGGGGGCGTTGTGGCCGGCCACCGGAAGGATCGAGCCGAGGGACTCCGCCGACTTGGACGGAAGGTACTTCACGGCGCTCTGGACGGCGTCGTTGCTGATCATCTGGAGCACCTCGGGCAGGATCACGACGCCGCCGACGAACGCGCCGATCGCGGCCGGTACGGAGCGGCACAGCGCGCCGAGGCCGAGAGCGATGAGGCTGAGCAGCGTGATCCCGGCGGCGTTGCCCGCGAGGGCGCGCAGGACGCCGGAGTCCATGAGGGAGAGGGCCTTGTCGCTGTCGGAGAGCCAGATCTGGGCGAGCAGGAACGTGACGAGGTTCGTGGCGAAGGTGACCGTGAAGGCGAGGGCCGTGAAGACGCCGGCCTTGGCCCACAGGACCGGCAGCCGGCGCGGGACCGCCGCCATCGTGGCGCGGACCAGGCCCGTCGAGTACTCGCCCGCGGTGATCAGGATGCCGAGGACGGCGACGCAGATCTGGGACATCTGGCTGCCGAAGAGCGTGAAGACGACCGTGTCGATGTTCGCGTCGTCGCCGTCGTACGTGGAACCCATCATCAGGCCGACGGAGACGACGAGTACGACGGACAGCCCCAGCGTCCACCAAGTGCCGCGCAGCGTACGGAGCTTGTGCCATTCGGCGTGCAGGACGCGGGTGGGGGTCACGGCGTAGGGCGTGGCCGAAAGAGGTGCGGTCGGCGTGGTCGTGGTCATGCTGCTACTCCTGCCGAGGTCTTCGTGGCCGCCTGGTATTCGACGGAGTCGTGGGTGAGGTCCATGAAGGCCTGCTCCAACGAGGCGGTCCGCGGGGTGAGTTCGAAGAGGGGGAGGCCGTTCGCGGCGGCGAGCCTGCCGATGCCGGGGGCGTCGAGGCCGCGCACGTGGAGGGTGTCGGGTGCCTCGCCGTCCGGGCGGCGGTCGATGTCGATGTCGGCGCAGGTCAGGAGGGCGTGCAGGCGGTCCGCCTCTGGCGTCACGACCTTCACGTAGGCCGCGCCTGATTCGCGTACGAGGTCGGTGACCGTCGTGTCCGCGAGGAGGCGGCCGCGGCCGATCACGACCAGGTGCTCGGCGGTCAGTGCCATCTCGGACATGAGGTGGGAGGAGACCAGGACCGTGCGGCCCTGCTGGGCGAGGGACTTGAGGAGGGTGCGGATCCACAGGACGCCCTCGGGGTCGAGGCCGTTGACCGGCTCGTCGAGGATGATCGTGGCGGGGTCGCCGAGGAGCGCCGCCGCGATGCCGAGGCGCTGGCCCATGCCGAGGGAGAAGCCCTTGACCCGCTTGTCGGCCACCTCGGTGAGGCCCGCGAGGTCGAGGACGTGCTCGACGCGGGTGCGCGGGATGCCGTGGGTGAGGGCGAGCGTCGTGAGGTGGTGGAAGGCGGTGCGGCCCGGGTGGACGGCCTTCGCCTCCAGGAGCGCGCCGACCTCGGTGAGTGGGGCCGGGTGGTCGGCGTAGGCGCGGCCGCCGATCGTGGCGCGTCCTGCGGTCGGGGTGTCCAGGCCGAGCAGCATGCGCATGGTCGTGGACTTGCCTGCGCCGTTGGGGCCGAGGAAGCCGGTGACCGTGCCGGGCTCGACCGTGAAGGTGAGGTCCTCGACGACTGTCTTGCCGGTCTTGCCGCCGTAGCGTTTTGTGAGGCCGTGCGCTCGGATCGTCATGTGAGTACGGTGCCGTGGGCGGGGCCCCGCGGGCGTCGGACCGGGGCATCGAGCTGCGGGAATGCGGTAGTACCGGGGTACTACGGCACCTTAGGGTGCGGACGCATGGACTACGTGATCAGACCCGTGCGAGCCGATGAGTGGCGCGCCGCGAAGGAGCTGCGGCTCGCGGCGCTGCGGGATCCGGCGGCGCCGCTCGCGTTTCTGGAGACGTACGAGGACGCGGCGGCGCAGCCGGACGAGTTCTGGCGGGGGCGGGTCGAGCGGGCCGCGCACGGGGCGACGGCCTTGCAGTTCGTGGCGGAGAGCGCCGAGGGCGGGCGCTGGGACGGCAACGTGGTGGTGCTCGTGGAGGAGGCGGGTGCCCTGGACTTCTTCGGGCGGCCCGTCGAGCGGCGGCAGGTGCAGCTCGTCGCGGTCTTCGTACGGCCGGAGGCGCGAGGGAGCGGGCTGGCGGGGGCCCTGTTCTCCGCCGCTGTGGAGTGGGCCTTCGGGCTCGAAGGTGTGACGCGGGTGCGGTTGTACGTCCATGAGGACAACCGGCGGGCCGAGGGGTTCTACCGGAAGTTCGGCTTCGTCCGCACGGGAGGGGCCGTCCCGAATCCGGGCGACCCCTCCAAGGTGGACCGCGAGATGGAGCTCACGAGGCCTTGGCTGCCTTAGCCGTACGGGTGTTCCTGCCTGGCAGTGCGCAGGGCGCGGGCCCACCAGGTCAGCTGGTCGAGCATGACCTTGGCGGCGCCGGCCGCGCCCTGCTCGTCGTGGGCCGGCCCTTCCTCGGCGAAGAGGCCGCCGTGGGCCATGTGGAAGCTGACGCCGTCGCGGATCGTCGCGCAGTGCAACTCGGCGAAGACGAGACGGAGTTGCTCCACGGCACGGAGGCCGCCGCCCACGCCGCCGTACGAGACGAAGCCGACGGGCTTGGCCTTCCACTCGTCGCGGTGCAGGTCGATGAAGTGCTTCAGGTGGGCCGGGAAGCTGTGGTTGTACTCGGGGGTGATCACCACGTAGGCGTCGGCGGCGTCCACGCGGGCCGCCAACTCGACCTGGATTGAGGTCGGTTCGTGGCCCCAGCCGGGCTGCGTCTCGGGGAGGTCAAGGTCGGTCAGGTCGATGACGTCGTAATGGGACTCGGGGGCGTGGCGTTCGGCCTGGGCCGTGAACCAGGTGCTGACGGTGGGGGCGAGGCGGCCGTCTCGGGTGGACCCGACGATGACGCCGACTCGGAGCGGGGTGGTGGTTGCGGTGGTGGTCATGGCGCGGTCCTCCGTGGTTGGGGCGATCCGTTGGGGTGATCAGGTCGACTCGGTGGGCGTGGGAGTCGTTAAAGTACAACTGCAGTTGTAAGCAGTACAACCGTCGTTGTACCTAGGTCTCTGTGCCTAGTCTGGACGGGGACGGCGGAGGGCGGAGCGGCATGGCACAGGAGTCGGGGCGTACCCCGCGCAAGGGCACGGTCGAGAAGCGGCAGGCGCTGCTGCGCGGGGCGCGGACGGTTTTTGGCCGCGAGGGGTACGCGCGCGCGGGCATCGACGAGATCGCCGCCGAGGCGGGGGTCTCCACGCGCACGCTCTACAACCACTTCGGTGGCAAGGAGAACCTCTTCCGTGAGGTCCTCATCGACAGTGCGGTGAAAGTGACGGACGCTCATGTCGTGCTCATCGAACGGCACTTGGGCAAAGTCACGGACGTGGAGGCGGATCTGCTCGCGCTCGCCCGGGAGTGGATGGGGCGGCGTGGTGACCACGAGCCGCACATGCTGCTCGTACGGCACATCATCTCGGAGGGCTCGCATCTGCCCGCCGACGTCATCGAGGAGTGGCAGCGGATCGGTCCCCGGGGGACGGCGGGAGCGGTGCGCACGGCGTTGCTCCGGCTCGGCGAGCAGGGGCACCTGGCGGTCGACGAGGACAACTCGGCGGAGGCCGCGCGGCACTTTCTGCTGCTGATCCCCGGGTCCGTGACGGTGGATACGTTCTTCGGGGTGGTGCCGATGTCCGCCGACGAGGTCGACGCCCGGGTGCGCAGCGGGCTCGCGGTGTTCCTGAAGCTGTACGCCCGTTAGGCCCTGATCGAAACGGCAGGCCCTAGCTCAGCGGGAGTTCCGCGTCCGGCCAGCGTGTGCGGCCCTGCTCTCTGGACCGGAGCAGGGCCAGGGTGACCAGACCCCGGTCCGCTCCGCTGGCCAGCAGCTCCGGCAGTTGGGGAAGCGGAGCCACCGCCGCGACGTCGTCGAGGACGAGCGTCATTGGTGGGTCGAGCCGGCCGGCAGGTGACCGTGCGGCCACGCGGCGGCCGTGCTCGACCACGCTCGAGGCGAGGGCCGTGAGCAGGGGCATCGCACCGGGCTGCCCCTTCGGGTCCTCGATGGGTTCACCGACCACATAAAGCGTGCCCCCTTCGTTCACAAAGGAATCCAGAGTGAGCGCATCCGTTCGGTTGGGCGTGCAGGCCTCACGGATGTGCACCGAGAACAGTGCGGACAGGGCGCGAGCGGTCAACTCCTGTGCCATGTCGCGGCGCTCGGGGTGCGAGGTGAGTGCCGCTTCGAGTTCGCCCGCGGTGCCCGCGGCCGCCTTCGGGTTCGTACGGAGGATGCGTACGGCCTCCTGGACCTGCGTGCCCTGGGCCCAGCGGTGGACGTGGCGAAACGGTTTGCCGTCGACGGCCGCCGCGTGCAGATAGCTGCGCAGCAGGGTGTCCGCGGCCTCGGCGAGCGCCGAGTCCAGTTTGGCCGTGGGCCTTATCGGGGCGAGCAGGGCGGCGGCGCGGGCCGCGGCGGTTTCCTTGTCGGTGCAGCCGGAGGCCGGGTTCCAGTGCATGCGGGCCGGGGTGTCGCAAAGGTGGGTGGGGTCGTAGAGGAGGACCGGGCCGAGCTTGGCGCGGGCGTCCTTGGTCTGCGACCACACCTCCGGTGATGACGTGACCACGAGGGCGGGGCCCTCGGCGTCCTGGATCGCCTCTATGGCGAGGGGGTGGCGGGCGGCCGGGGGGCCGAGGTGGAGGGGTCCGCGTTGGGCTGGAACGGGTGTGGTGGCGGGAGCCGGGGTTGCGGTCTCGGGGCTCTGCCCCGGACCCCGCTGGCTCTCGTCCAAGAGCGGGGCTTGATGCGGCTGCTCCGTGGCGGGAGGGGCTGTTTTCTCGAGCCCCGTCGGCGGTTGAGGCGCAGGGGCTTGATATGGCTGCTCGGCGGCAAGAGGGGCTGTTTTTTCAAGCCCCGCCGGCGATTGAGGCGTGGGGTCCGGGGCGGAGCCCCGTGGCGTGGGCTTCGGGTCCCGGGTCGGAACAACCAGGTCCGGCGAGTCGCCCCGCTGCTTACGGAGTGCGCGCCACCGGGTGAACGTTCCCGCCACGAAGACCGTCAGGACGACCAGGATCATCAGCTGGCCGATGACCAGGCCCCAGACGAGGCCGTAGCCGGACAGTTCCGTGGCGGGGGTGCTCGGCCAGGCGCCGGGGATGTCGTGCGGGCGCGTGATCAACGAGCGCAGGGCGAGCGGCGTATGGCCGAACGTCACGCCCGACGGCCACGCGCCCTTCGTGAAGAGGCCCGCCAGGCCCGTCGCCGTCCACACCAGCACGGTCATGCCCAGCAGAAACGCGAGGCCACCGATGAGCAGCCCGTCGGGCACACCGCCCCGGCCACGCCTTTCCCGGTCGTCCCGGTAACCCCGCTCGTCCCGCATACCTGTCACACCCACCGTTCACGCCACCGTGGACTCGGAGCCGCCCAGACGCTGCTCCACGAACGCGGCCGCCCGCTCCTCCGCCTCGATCTCGGCCGCGTGCATGGCCTCGTCCATGATCTGCTCGGCGGAGGTCTCGGTCATGGCGCGGTCGGTGAAGACCAGTGGGCGTTCGGTCTCCGTGACCAGGTGTTTGACCACCTGCACGTTGCCGTTGACGTCCCAGACGGCGATGCCTGGGGAGAGCGTGGGGATGATCTCGACGGCCCAGCGGGGCAGTCCGAGCACCCGGCCCGTGGCTCTCGCCTCGTCCGCCTTCTGGGCGTAGATCGTCCTCGTGGACGCCATTTTCAGGATCGCCGCCGCTTCCTTGGCGGCCGCGCCGTCGACCACGTCGCTCAGGTGGTGGACGACCGCCACGAAGGACAGGCCGAGACGGCGGCCGAACTTCAGCAGCCGCTGGAAGAGTTGGGCCACGAAGGGGCTGTTGATGATGTGCCAGGCCTCCTCGACCAGGAAGATGCGCTTCTTCCGGTCGGGGCGGATCCAGGTGTGCTCCAGCCACACGCCGACGATCGCCATCAGGATTGGCATCGCGATCGAGTTCCGGTCGATGTGCGACAGGTCGAAGACGATCAGGGGCGCGTCGAGGTCGATGCCGACCGTCGTCGGGCCGTCGAACATGCCGCGCAGGTCGCCGTCGACGAGCCGGTCGATGACGAGCGCCACGTCGAGGCCCCAGGCCCGGACGTCGTCGAGCGCCACGTTCATGGCCTCCGCCGACTCCGGTTCCGGGTGGCGGAGCTGCTCGACGATGTCGGTCAGGACGGGCTGCCGCTCGACGATCGTCTCGTTCACGTACGCGTGCGCGACCTTCAGCGCGAAGCCGGAGCGCTCGTCGAGGCCGTGGCCGAGCGCCACCTCGATGATGGTGCGCAGCAGCGCCAGCTGGCCCGTCGTGGTGATCGCCGGGTCCAGCGGGTTCAGCCGGATCCCCATGTCCAGGGCGGCCGTCGGGTCGAGCCTGATGGGAGTTATGCCCAGCTCTTCGGCGATGAGGTTCCATTCGCCGACGCCGTCCTCGCCCTGCGCGTCGAGGACGACGACCTGGCGGTCCTTGAACCTCAACTGCCGCAGCACGTACGTCTTCTCCAGCGCCGACTTGCCGTTGCCGGACTCGCCGAGGACCAGCCAGTGGGGGGCCGGGAGCTGCTGACCGTAGAGCTGGAAGGGGTCGTAGATGTAGCCCTTGCCGGAGTACACCTCGCGGCCGATGATCACGCCGGAGTCGCCGAGGCCGGGCGCTGCCGTCGGCAGATAGACGGCCTGCGCCTGCCCCGTCGACGTACGCACCGGAAGCCGGGTCGTCTCCACCTTCCCGAACAGGAACGCGGTGAAGGCTTCGGTGAGAGCGGACAGCGGATCCCGCATAGTGCAGCGCCTACCTTCCGGCCGTGTCGGCGTACATCAGGAACGCGTACGTCAGGAGCATCGGGATCACCGTCGGATGCCGGTGGCGAACGGCAGGGTGTTCACGAACGCCCGGTGGTGCTCGCGGTCGCACCACTCCAGCTTCAGATACGACTTGCCGGCCGAGGCGCGGATGGTGCGCTTGTCGCGGGCGAGCGCGTCCGGATTGCGGGAGGAGACCGTGATGTAGCCGACGAGGTTGACGCCCGCCGCCCCGCTCGCCAGGTCCTCGCCGCGCTGGTCGAGGCGGCCGTGGGCGGCGATGTCGCGGGGGTCGACGGTCCGGTTCATCTTGGCGGCGCGGGAGGCGTCCGCCTCGTCGTTGGTCTTCTCGGTCAGCATCCGCTCGATGGCGACCTCGGTGGGTTCGAGGTCCATGGTGACGGCGACGGTCCGGATGACGTCCGGGGTGTGGACCAGGAGAGGTGCCAGGAAGTTCACGCCCACCGGCGTCATCGGCCACTCCTTGACCCACGCCGTGGCGTGGCACCAGGGCGCGCGGGTCGTCGACTCCCGCGTCTTGGCCTGCAAGAACGTCGGCTCCATGGCGTCGAGCTCGGCCGGCCAGGCGTTGCGCTTCGACATGGCCTGGATGTGGTCGATGGGGTGGTCGGGGTCGTACATGGAGTGGATCAGGGAGGCGAGCCGGCCCTGCCCGAGCGGCTGCCGCACGCGGATGTCCGCCTCCTGCAACCGCGAGCAGATATCGGTCAGTTCGCGCGCCATGACGACGGCGAGCCCGGCGTCCCTGTCGACCTTCTTGCCGCCCTTCGGGCGGGTGGCGCGGGCCATCGCGTTGGCCTCGGCGGCCAGGTCGCGGTTGAAGTGCATGCAGGCCACGAGGTACGCGCGGTGCTGCTCGCTGCTCGTCGACACCATGGACTGCAACTGGTCGTACGACTTCTGCAGCCAGCCCAGCGAGCGGTCGTCGCCGCGCACGGCGACGTCCTTGTTGTGCGCGTCGGGGTCGGCGGGGAGGGTGCGGGCCAGCATCTGGAGCCGGCTCACGAACCCGTCCCCGTTGGCGACGTGCTTGAGCAGCGTCCCGAACCGGTCGACGAGCGCCTCCTGGTCCTCCGAGTCACGCAGCCCGACGCCGGGGCCCTCGATCTCGATGGCGGCGGTGACGGTGCGCCGGTCGGCGTGCAGCAGCACCGCGATCTCGTCGGGCCCGAACGGCGCGGCCAGCCACGTGAGCCTGCCGATGCCGGGGGGCGGGCCGACCTCGACCTCGCGCCCGTCGAGCCGGGTGCCGGCCTCCATGGGGCGCGAGCGGTAGGCGGTGCCGCGCCGGAGGGAACGCTTGTAACTGCGGTTGATCTCAAACCATTTGTAGAACGTGCGGTTCTTGTACGGGACGTAGACCGCGGCCAGCGCGAGCATCGGGAAGCCGGTGAGCAGCACGATGCGCAGCGACAGCACGGGGACGAGCAGTCCGCACATCATGCCGAGGAACGCGCCCACGACGATCATCGCGATCTCGCCGGACTCACGATTCTTGCCGACAATCGCGTTCGGCCGGGCGCGGCCGATCAGATATGTGCGGCGGGGCGTGACCGGAGGGGACACATGGGACTGGGTCGTCAACGCCCTGCACCTCCTTGCCAGTTGCCGTTCTTGCCGGTGTTACCGCTGCCGCCCCCGCGGTCGTTGCTCGCGTGCGGGGTCTTCGTCGGGTTCGTACGGGGCGGGGATGCGGCGGAGGGGACAGTTCCGCCGCCTCCCCCTGAAGTGGCCGGGCGTGAACTGTGCGCGGCCACACCGCCGGACGCGGGGTTGGCGGGACGGGCCTGGGATGCTCCGCCACCGCCTCCTGAACCCCCGCCGTCCTGGCGGCTGCTGTGGGTCTTGATGCCCTGCGAGACGAGCGCCGCGGGGGAACTCATCACGGCGGCGGCCTTGCCCTCGGCGCCCTGCATGAGCCGGTTCTTCCTTACGTTGGCCATCTCGTCGCCGAAGCCGGGCACGAAGCGGTAGATCATGCCGCTCGCGAAGATGGCGAGCAGCACGATGGCGAGGCCCGAGACGACCGCGGCGAGGGAGCCGGAGCCCTTGTCGCCGCCGGACAGCGCGCCCGCGAGGCCCAGCACGATCACGATGACCGGCTTCACGAGGATGACCGCGATCATGACGCCGACCCAGCGGCGGACGTGGCCCCACAGGTTCTTGTCGACGAGCCCCGCGTAGACCACGACGCCGAGCAGCGCGCCTACGTAGAGCAGGACCGCGCGCAGATACAGCTCCAGGTAGAGCACGCCCGCCGCGACGATCGACACGAGTGACACGACGATCAGCATGATCGGCCCGCCGCCGATGTCGTCGCCCTGCTTCAGCGCCTCGGAGAACGTCCCGAAGAACGCGTCCGTCTGATTACCCGTCGCCTTCGCCAGTACGTCGCTGACTCCGTCGGCCGCGGACACGACCGTATAGAGGATCAGCGGGGTGAAGGCCGACGCGAGCACGGTGAGCCAGAGGAAGCCCACGGCTTCCGTGATCGCGGTCATCAGCGGTACGCCGCGTACGGCGCGCTTGGCCACGGCGAGCAGCCACAGCACGAGCGTGAGGATCGTCGACGCGGCGAACACCACGGCGTACTGCTGCAAGAACTTCTGGTTGGTGAAGTCGACGTCGGCCGTCTTCTGCACGGCGTCGCTCAGCTGATCCACGGTCCAGGAGGCGGCTTCGGCGCAGCCCTTGGCGAGGCTGGAGAGGGGGTCGAGGGGGTTGGAGACGTCGGGCGTCCCCCCGCCACCACCACCTCCGGTGCTGCCGCCGGTGGCTTCGTTGCCGCGTTCGCAGTACTTCCTCGCGGCGCCGCGGATGAGGTCGCAGGGATCTTCGGACGGGTCGGGGTCGGGGTCCGGGGCGGCCCAGGCCCGGGTGGCCAGGAGGACCGCCGTGGCCTGCACGCCGGTGAACACGGCGGTGAGGGAGAGGGCGCGGCGTCGCCGGTTAGCGGGCATAGCTGAACCCTCCGTACTCTTCCACGGCCTTCGCCATGTCGTCGGCCGTGGAGGCGCGCTGGTCGCGGCCGACTGGGACGGGGCCGTCCTTCTGCGAGAAGTCCTCCACCTTCCAGTCACCGTCCACCCAGCGCAGCTTGTAGCTGTTCGTGTACCAGCTCTCGGACACCGGGTTCTGCGTGCCTTCGCCGGCGAGGCCGAACAGCGACGAGTACCAGATCGACACGGTCGCCGTGTCGCCCTTGTAGGCAGTCATCTTGGTGCCGACCGGAATGGTCCGGGAGACGAACGTGCTCCCCTTCGGTGCGGAGCCGTCCTTGTTGAGGCCGATGCCTGTCAGGAAGCCCTCGCTGGAGTACACCTTGTCGAGGTCGCCCCTCCGGGCGTCGGCGGCCGACGGCGTATAGACGTCGTCGACGATGCCGTCTCGTTTCGCCTTGTCGAACATGTCGGCCGAACCGAGCTGAACCGCATAATTGGCGGCAGCCGACTGCGCCCCCTGTTCGTCATGCCCGAAGCCGGAGGCCACCGGTTTCGTCCCGGAGGGAGCCGTGGGGGCCGCCGCCGGCTTGCCGGCGGATTCGGAACCGGAACCGCCAGAGGCGTCACCGCCGCGGTTCGCGAACGCGATCGCCGCGATGAGCAGCACCACCACGCCGACCACGGTCACCAGCGACCGGGACGGTGACCGCCCCGGTCTGCGGGCGGCGCCGGGGCTCTCCGGGAGCCGCGTCCGGGTCTGCCCAGAGCCCCCGTAGAGCTCGTCGTCCTGTGGACCGTCAGGACTCATTGCGCGCACGCCCCCTCAACCTTTCGCCGAACCACCGCATATGACGGTAGCCGTGCTGGTTTCCGCGCGGGCGCGGTGTGGTGACTCGACATCAGGGAGACGCAACCTCAGCCGGGAGCTAGACGGCCATGCCGTACACGATGGTGAACAGCGTGCCTAGTGAGCCGATGATGAACACCCCGGTCAGGCCCGCGATGATCAGGCCCTTGCCCTGTTCGGCGCTGAAGGTGTCGCGCAGGGCGGTCGCCCCGATCCGTTGCTTGGCCGCGCCCCAGATGGCGATGCCGAGGCAGAGCAGGATGGCGACCGCCATCACCACCTCGATCATCACGCGCGCCTCGTTGCCCAGGGTCCCGAACGGGCCCCAGTCCGGGGCGATCCCGCCGATGATGGTGGAGATGTCGCCCTTTTCGGCTGCCAGCAGCATGTGTAACTCACCGCCCCATGTGGGTAGTTCTGTCGCCTCTGACGCAGCGCAGAGGTCAGACCCATTCTTGCCCAGATTGGCTCCCGTGCCTGCACACTTGGCGCCATTCCTTGGCCGAGTTCCTACGGTCCCATGGCTGAGGGACCGCCCGGAGGGACGGTTCCGGATGCGAAGGAACGTACGGTTACTCTGTGTATCATGCCTGGTCACGCCGGGCAATGAAGGCTGGTCGCGGATAGTTCGGCACAGTCGCCGACAGGGTGGCGTGCCCGCCCGTAAACTGAGCGCTCGTGTGTCCGGCCGTGGGTCGTGCCCGGACTCCCCCGTGGCGAAGGGCGGTTGACGGTGCGTAAGGCGTGGATGCTCGCGGGCTCGGCCGTCGCCGGGGGGACGGCGTTCGTGGCGCTGCTCGTCTTCGGGACGTACATGGCGGCGGGGAGCCTGAGCAGTGGGGCCGGCCAGGGGGCCGTGGGGCTCGCGAAGGGGGCCGTGCCCGCCGCGTATCAGCCACTCGTACAGAAGTGGGGCAATCTCTGTCCCGCCATCAATCCGGCGCTGCTGGCAGCGCAGCTCTACCAGGAGAGCGGCTTCAACCCGAAGGCGACGTCGCCGGCCAAGGCGTACGGCATCGCGCAGTTCATCGGCGGGACCTGGGCAGCGCACGGGGTCGACGGGGACGGGGACGGGGACCGCGACATCTGGGACCCCAACGACGCGATCCCGTCCGCCGCTTCGTACGACTGCAAGCTCGCCTCGTACGTGAAGGACGCTCCCGGCGACAAGACGAAGAACATGCTCGCCGCCTACAACGCGGGCTCCTACGCGGTCATCAAGTACGGGGGAGTGCCGCCGTACCGCGAGACGCAGAACTACGTGAAGGTCATCACGACCCTGGAGAAGTCCTTCGCGAAGCCGGTCGGGCGCGTGCAGCCCTCGCAGCAGGCCGCGGCCGCCATCTACTACGCGCAGAAGAAGCTCGGCACCCCTTACTTGTGGGGCGGCAACGGCACGGCGGACCAAGATGGCCGATTTGATTGCTCGGGGCTGACCAAGGCCGCGTACGAGTCGGTGGACATCGAGCTGCCGCGCGTGGCCAACGACCAGTACAACGCCGGTCCGCATCCGAAGCGGGAAGAGCTGCTTCCCGGGGACCTCGTGTTCTTCTCCGACGACCTGCAGAACAGCCGGGCCATCCGCCACGTGGGCCTTTACGTGGGAGGCGGCTACATGATCAACGCGCCGCGCACCGGTGCCGTCATCCGCTTCGACCCCATCGACACCCCTGACTACTTCGGCGCGACCCGCGTGACGGAGGACGGTGCGAAGGCGCTGCCGAGCGCGTCGCCGGAGGTCTGAGTCCGGCGCTGCGGGCTGTGGGTTGGCTGGAACTCTCTGTTAGGTCATGGCCCTGAGCTGCGGGTTTGTGTCTCTCTTCGATAACGTCTGGGTGATCGTTCGATGGATTGTGGAACGTAGAGGGTGGGATCGTGCGTTCCTCTACCTGAATCGAAAACAACCACGGGGGTGGCTGAAGACGAAGGGGCCGCTGAACTATGGCTGCTATGGCTGGACCCGGGGCGCTCGAAGCGCCCGCGACAAGCGGATCCAACCCCGACGTCACGCTGCTCTACGACATCAACGGCCTGGCCGATGACGCTCCGCACTGGTTCGACCGGACGATGGAGTTCGTCGGGGAGTACGGGATCCTGATCGCGCTCGTGCTCGTCGTGCTGTGGTGCTGGTGGGGTGCGCGCAAGCGCGGGTCGCTCGACGAGGCCGCGTCCTCCGTGGCCGCCGTGGTGTGGGCGCCGCTCGCCGCCGGTGTCGCCGTCCTCGTGAACGTGCCGATCCGGTCCTTCGTCGAGCGGCCGCGGCCCTTCGTGGACCACGACGGGCTCGAGGTCCTGATCAAGGGGAAGACCGACTTCTCGTTCGTCAGCGATCACGCCACGCTCGCGATGGCCATCGGGGCGGGGCTCTTCATCGCCCACCGCAAGCTCGGGCTCGCCGCCATAGGGCTCGCGGTGCTCGAAGGGTTCTGCCGGGTCTTCATGGGCGTGCACTACCCGACGGACGTCGTCGGCGGGTTCGCGCTCGGCACGGCCGTGGCCCTGCTGCTCTCGCCGCTCGCCTCGGCGCTGCTCACTCCGCTGACGCGGGCCATCGGGCGGACGTCCGGGTGGGTTTCGCGACTCGTGTGGGCCCCCGGCGCGGTGGCGTCCGCGGTGGAACTCCCCGAGCCCAGCGATTCGGCGGAGCCGGCGGAGGAGCGGGACCTGGCGGCGTAGGCGCACCGCTTACAAGGCTTGCGGGTTACAGCGCCTGCGGGAAGGTGAAGAAGCCCGACGGGTCGTAACGGCGCTTCACCTTGGTCAGCCGCGCCGCCGCAGGCCCGTAATACGCCTGCTTCCAGTTCTTCAGCGTCGGGTCCGCGTAGTTCTGGTACGCCGCCCCGGAGGCGTACGGCCGCATCGACTTGTGGGCCGAGGAAAGCCAGTCGCGCGCGGCGGAGCCGGACCCGTTCGGCTGCCACGACACGATGTACTGCGCGAGCATCCGCGCGCGGCGGTGCACGAACGCCGTCGCTGTCGGGTCCACGCGGTTGATCGCGCCGCCGAGCGCCGTGAGCGCCACGGAGCCCGCCCCGGACGTCACGTTCTCCAGCTGCTTCAGGAGCGTGCGCGCGCCCGCGTCCGAGAGGTCGTGGTCGAAGAAGTCGGAGGCGGCCGCGTACGTCTCGCGCTGGAGCGCGCCCGCCGTGTCGCGGCCGGGCGTCGCGCCGGGGAGGTGGCACTGGGCGTCCTCCGCGAAGGCCGAGCAGCCCGCGTACACCTCCATCGACTCCTCGTACGAGCGGCGCTTGAGGGAGACCGAGGTGGCAGGGCCGGGGCCGCCGGGGCCGTCGGCGAGGCGGTCGACCGCGTTCTGCAGCTCGGTGTACGTGCCGAGGGAGAACGCCGCGACCGAGACCGTCGGGTTGCCGCCGGGCGCGCCCGCGATGTGCAGCGAGGACCAGATCTCGTCGGCCTGGTCGGGGCCCCACTTCTGCCAGGCCTTGAGCACCGTCGCCGCCTTCGACCAGGGCCAGCTCATGTAGGCGGAGACGCCCTGCGGCGCCGGGTGGGTCTTGAAGCGGAGTTCCGTCACCACACCGAACTGGCCGTTGCCCGCGCCTCGTAGCGCCCAGAAGAGGTCCTTCTCCGATGTCGCGTTCGCGGTCAGCTCCTTGCCGTCGGCCGTGATGACCGTGGCCTGCGTCAGGCTGTCGCAGGTGAGGCCGTAGGCGCGCGACACGACGCCGTGGCCGCCGCCGAGGGTGAGGCCCGAGACGCCGACCGTGGGGCAGGAGCCCGCCGGGATCGTGACGCCCTTGGCGGCCAGCGCCCGGTAGACGTCGATGAGCTTCGCGCCCGCGCCGACCACCGCCTCGCCGCCCGAAGCGCGGACGGACTTCATCCGGGAGACGTCGAGTATCAGGTGGCCGTCGCCGGAGGACCAACCCGCGTACGAGTGGCCGCCGTTGCGTATGGAGAGCGGGACCTTGTGCGCGCGGGCGTACGCGAGGGTGGTGCGGATGTCGTCGGGCCCCGCGGCGTACGCGACGGCGCGCGGTTTCAGTGCGTCGAAGCGGGTGTTGTAGAGCTGGCGGGCCGCGGCCCAGGAGGACTCTCCGGGGCGTATGAGGGAGCCGTCGAGATCCTTGGCGAGTCCGGCGAGGTTCGCCGCGGCCCGCACGGTGCTCGACGCGCTCGCGCTGGTGGAGCGGACCGGGGCGGAGGAGGCGGAGGACGAGGACGCGGAGTGCCCGCCCGTGGAGCCCGAACCGGAGCCGGCGCCCGATCCGGAGCAGGCGCTCACCGCGCCGCCGGCCGTGAGTGCCGCGGCCGATGCCGTGATGAACGTGCGGCGTTCCATGCGGTTGTCTCCCTCGGCCACCTGTTCGCTTCCCGAGATACGAGACGTCGTCAGGGGGCCGTGGGTTCCGTCAGGCGGCCGTGCCCGCCGAGTCGAGATGGTCCTCCGCGTCCGAACGGGCCTTGCTCCGCGCCCTTCTGGCAGGGCCTCGCCAGCCGCAGCTGCAGCGGGCCAGGCAGAAACGTCCCTGTTCCACGACGGTGGTCGTATGCGAATGCTGCTGTTGTGCCACGCGGCCACGGTAGCGACTCCATGTAAACCCCCCGTTCGCGTGACGGTCGACCCTACTCGTCGTTAACCCGACGACAGCGGTGGCCGCACACGCACGGACAGGCATGGGGGTCGGACCAGCGATGGTGGTGCAGCAGCACGGGAGCGCGGCCGCTTCGGCACGGGTGGCGGTGGCGGCTGTCGCGGTGGCGTCGGTGGTCGTGGGCGTCGGCGGCTGCGGCGCCGGCGCCGAGGACGCGGAGCGGAACGCGGATCCGACACAGACCGTGCGCGGGGCGGCCGAGCGGCTGGTCCGCGAGGGCAGTTCACAGGCGCGTACGTCGATGGAGATGGCCAGCGGCGGGACCCGCGTCACCATCCACGGCGAGGGCGTCTACGACTACCGCAAGGGCCTCGGCAAGCTGCGGGTGCGGCTTCCGCAGGACGCGGCGGGCGACGAGGAACACCAGCCGATCACCGAACTGCTCGCGCCAGACGCCCTTTACATGAAGAACCGGGGCGCCGGTGTCCCCGCGGACAAATGGGTGCGCGTCGACATCACGATGCTGACGGACGGAAACCTCGTCACCGGCGGCGCCACCGATCCGCTCACGGCGGCCGAACTGCTGCGCGGCGCACGGAATGTGACGGAGCGGGGCGAGGCCGACATCGCGGGCGTGCGTACCCGGCACTACAAAGGGGACGTGGAGCTGAGCGCCGCCGCGAAGGCCGCTTCCCTGGGGCGGAAGGGGGCGCTCGTGGCGGCGGCAAAAGGGTTCCGCAAGGGGCGGGTGCCGTTCGACGTCTACGTCGACGAAGAGGGGCTCGTCCGCAAGGTCGTGCACCGGTTCAGCTTCGCCAACGGGCAGCCGGAGAAGGACGTGGCCGTGACGTCGACGACCCTGTACCGGGGATTCGGGAAGCCGGTGAAGGTGCGGCTTCCGGCCAAGGGGGACATCTTCGCGGGGAAGGTCGCCGAGCTCGGGCAGTAGGCCCTGCCCGGGTCCCGCCCGTCCGAACAGTCGCCCGTTTCGTCGGTCGTCCGTAGGCCTGTCGGGGGCCGGAAATGGTTCTTCCGTGCCATGCGCGGGGCGTAAGCCGGTCCCTACTCTAGGAAGTCGGCCATCGCGGCCATCGGCTGTTGGTCACGCGGCAGGAAGAGGTGATGGACGTGGCTCCCGTGGGTGGTACGGCGGTTCAGGACCACGTCGCCCTCGCCGAGATCGAGCTGTGCGGTGAGTTGATCATCGCGGCGTCCGCCGTCTCCGAGGGGCGGCTCGGCGTGGACCGGATCGACGAGGTGCTGCGGGTCGCCGAGGCGTTGCCCGGCGGTCCTGAAGGCGACCGGTACTGAACCGGGAAGTACGAAAGGTGGGGGCGCCGGATCCGGCGCCCCCACCTTTCGTACGACCACGAGTGCCGCGGGTGCTCAGGTGCGCAGCAGGCGGGCGATCGCCTTGGTGGCCTCTTCGACCTTCTCGTCGATCTCGGTCCCGCCCTTGAGCGCGGCGTCGGCGACGCAGTGCCGCAGATGCTCCTCCAGGAGCTGGAGCGCGAAGGACTGAAGCCCCTTCGTGGAGGCCGACACCTGCGTGAGTATGTCGATGCAGTAGACGTCCTCGTCCACCATCCGCTGCAGGCCGCGGATCTGGCCCTCGATCCGGCGCAGCCGCTTGAGGTGCTCTTCCTTCTGATGGTGGTACCCGTGGATGCCGCGGTCGTGGTCGGTCACGATCTCGGCCTCGTCCGGCACAGTCTGCTGTTCCGTCTGCGTCGCGTCAGTCGTCATCGCGTCCGTCCTCCCGTGGTCGCTATACCCCCTGCGGGTATATGATACCGGATTTCCCAAGGATCCTGCCGGTTCGTCCCGTCTCGGCCGGGCCCAGTGCTGATCACTGTGCCCGATGGGCGACACTGTTGGAACGCCGGTTAGCCGTGGCCGGATGATGCGCCTAGCATCAGCCTGACCGAATCCAAAGCATCCCGAGGACCCCACGTGCGCTTTCGTCTGACCCCCAGGGAGACGAGCTTCTACGACATGTTCGCCGCGTCCGCGGACAACATCGTCACGGGCTCGAGGCTCCTGATGGAACTGCTCGGGGCGGATTCCTCCGCCCGGGCCGAGATCGCGGAGCGGATGCGGGCAGCCGAACACGCCGGTGACGACGCCACCCACGCGATCTTCCACCAGCTCAACTCCTCGTTCATCACGCCGTTCGACCGCGAGGACATCTACAACCTCGCGTCGTCCCTCGACGACATCATGGACTTCATGGAGGAGGCCGTCGACCTGGTCGTCCTGTACCAGGTCGAGGAGCTTCCGAAGGGTGTGGAGCAGCAGATCGAGGTCCTCAGCCGAGCCGCCGAGCTCACCGCGGAGGCCATGCCGAATCTGCGCACCATGGACAACCTGACCGAGTACTGGATCGAGGTCAACCGGCTGGAGAACCAGGCCGACCAGATCCACCGCAAGCTGCTCGCCCAGCTCTTCAACGGCAAGTACGACGCCATGGAAGTCCTGAAGCTGAAGCAGATCGTCGATGTGCTGGAAGAGGCGGCCGACGCCTTCGAGCACGTGGCCAACACGGTGGAGACCATCGCCGTGAAGGAGTCCTGACCGGCTCATGGACACCTTTGCTCTGATCGTGACGATCGGCGTCGCCCTGGGATTCACGTACACGAACGGATTCCACGACTCCGCCAACGCCATCGCCACTTCCGTATCCACGCGTGCGCTGACGCCCCGTGCGGCGCTCGCCATGGCCGCGGTGATGAACCTCGCCGGTGCCTTCCTCGGCAGCGGCGTCGCCAAGACGGTGAGTGAGGGGATCATCGCGACCCCGGTGGGCGACAAGGGGATGGGGATCCTCTTCGCCGCGCTCGCGGGCGCGATCGTCTGGAACCTCATCACCTGGTACTTCGGGCTTCCCTCGTCCTCCTCGCACGCCCTGTTCGGTGGAATGGTGGGTGCCGCCCTCGCGGGCGGGACCACGGTCTACTGGGCCGGGGTGTGGGAGAAGATCGTCATCCCGATGTTCACCTCGCCCGTGATCGGGCTCGTCGTCGGCTACCTGGTGATGACCCTCATCATGTGGCTCTTCCGGCGCTCCAACCCGCACAAGGCCAAGCGCGGCTTCCGTATCGCGCAGACCGTCTCCGCCGCCGGCATGGCGCTCGGGCACGGTCTCCAGGACGCGCAGAAGACGATGGGCATCGTGGTCATGGCGCTCGTCATCGGCGGCCACGAGTCCTTCGAGGACCCGATTCCGGTCTGGGTCAAGATCGTGTGTGCGGTGATGCTGTCGCTCGGTACGTACGCGGGTGGCTGGCGGATCATGCGCACGCTCGGGCGCAAGATCATCGAGCTGGACCCGCCGCAGGGCTTCGCGGCCGAGACCACGGGTGCGTCGATCATGTTCGGTTCGGCGTTCCTGTTCCACGCGCCGATCTCCACGACGCATGTGATCACCTCGGCGATCATGGGTGTGGGCGCCACGAAGCGTGTGAACGCGGTGCGGTGGGGTGTCGCCAAGAACATCATCCTGGGGTGGTTCATCACGATGCCGGCGGCAGCGCTTGTCGCTGCGGCGGCGTACGGGGTTGTTTGGCTGGCCTTCGGGTAAGTCGTGGCCCGCGCCGTGGCTGAGGTCGCGGGGCTCCGCCCCGGGCCCCGCTGCTCAAACGCCGCAGGGGCTTGATCGTGTGAAAAGGCCCGCCCCTTTCGGGGCGGGCCTTTTCTGGTCCTCGTGGCGGCACCGCCATGCAGCGCCACGAGGAGATCGGATGTCAGCCGAAGCGGCCCGAGATGTAGTCCTCGGTGGCCTGGACGGACGGGTTGGAGAAGATGCGTTCCGTCTCGTCGATCTCGACGAGCTTGCCGGGCTGGCCGACCGCCGCGAGGTTGAAGAAGGCGGTGCGGTCCGAGACACGGGCCGCCTGCTGCATGTTGTGCGTCACGATGACGATCGTGAACTGCTCCTTCAGCTCGCCGATCAGGTCCTCGATCGCGAGCGTGGAGATCGGGTCGAGCGCCGAGCAGGGCTCGTCCATGAGGAGGACGTCCGGCTCGACCGCGATCGCGCGGGCGATGCACAGGCGCTGCTGCTGACCGCCGGACAGACCCGAGCCGGGCTTGTTCAGGCGGTCCTTGACCTCGTTCCAGAGGTTGGCGCCCTTCAGGGACTTCTCGACGACCTCGGAGAGCTCCGACTTCTTGTACTTGCCGTTGAGCTTCAGACCCGCCGCCACGTTGTCGAAGATCGACATCGTGGGGAAGGGGTTGGGGCGCTGGAACACCATGCCGACGGTGCGGCGCACGGCGACCGGGTCGATGTGGGACCCGTACAGGTCCTCGTCGTCCAGGAGCACCTTGCCCTCGACGCGGCCGCCGGGGGTGACCTCGTGCATCCGGTTGAGGGTGCGCAGGAACGTCGACTTGCCGCAGCCGGACGGGCCGATGAAGGCCGTCACGGAACGGGGCTCGACGGTCATCGAGATGTCTTCGATCGCCTTGTGGGCGCTGTAGTAGGCGGTGAGTCCGCTTACGTCGATTCGCTTGGCCATGATGGGTTCTCTACTTCCGGTACGTCGCTGAGTTGGGGTTGCCGCGTCAGCGGCCGGCCTTCGGGGCCTTCCAGCGGGCTACGCCGCGGGCCGCGAGGTTGAGGATCATGATGAAGGCGATGAGCACCAGGGCCGCCGCCCAGGCACGGTCGTACGCCGCCTGGCTGCCGCCGCTGCTCGCGTACTGCTGGTAGATGTACAGCGGCAGCGAGGCCTGCGGGCCTTCGAACGGGTTGCCGTTGATCAGCGGGTTGCCGAAGACGAGGAGCAGCACGGGGGCCGTCTCGCCTGCGATGCGGGCGACGGCCAGCATGACGCCGGTCGTGATGCCGCCGATCGACGTCGGCAGGACGACCTTGAGGATCGTGCGCCACTTCGGGATGCCGAGGGCCAGGGAGGCCTCGCGCAGCTCGTTCGGGACGAGCTTGAGCATCTCCTCGGTGGAGCGGACCACGACCGGGATCATCAGGATGGCCAGGGCCATCGAGCCGGCGAAGCCGGAGAAGCCGAAGCCGAGGATCAGGATCCAGAAGGACAGGATGAACAGGCCCGCGACGATCGACGGGATGCCCGTCATCACGTCGACGAAGAACGTCACCGCCTTCGCGAGCTTCCCGCGCCCGTACTCGACCAGGTAGATCGCCGTGAGGATGCCGATCGGCACCGAGATCACGGTGGCGATGCCGACCTGTTCCAGCGTGCCGAGGATGGCGTGGTAGATACCGCCGCCCTCCTGGTACGAGGTGACGAAGCCCATCGAGTGGCTCAGGAAGTACGGGTCGAGGACCTTGATGCCGCGCGCGATCGTCTCGTAGACGAGGGACGCGAGGGGGACCACGGCGAGGATGAAGGCGACCCAGACGATGCTGGTCGCGAGGCGGTCCTTGGCCTGGCGGCCGCCCTCGACCTTGGCGGCGAGGGCGTACGAGACGAGGACGAACAGGAGGGCCGCGAGCAGGCCCCACTGGATGCGACTGGAGAGTCCGGCGCCGAGGCCGATGGCGCAGCCCGCGGCGATCGAGCCGACGGCGATGGCCCAGGGGGCCCAGCGGGGCAGGCGCGCGGCGCTCAGCGTGCTCGGCGGCTTCGGGGCGTCCGGCGTGCCCGGCGTCTTGGCGGGAACGGTTGCGTTGCTCATGCGTTGGCCCCCGAGTACTCCTTGCGGCGGGCGATGATCAGGCGGGCCGCGCCGTTCACGAGGAGCGTGATGACGAACAGGACGAGGCCCGAGGCGATGAGGGCGTCGCGGCCCTGGTCGTTGGCCTCGGAGAACTTCGCGGCGATGTTCTGCGCGAAGGTGCCGCCGCCCGGGTCGAGCAGGCTGGTGTGGATCAGGAAGTCGGGGGAGAGCACCGTGGCGACGGCCATCGTCTCGCCGAGCGCGCGGCCGAGGCCCAGCATCGAGGCGGAGATGACGCCGGAGCGGCCGAAGGGGATCACCGACATCCGGATGACCTCCCAGCGGGTCGCGCCGAGCGCGAGCGCCGCTTCCTGGTGCATCTGGGGCGCCTGCCGGAAGACCTCACGGGAGACGTTGGTGATGATCGGCAGGATCATGATCGCCAGCAGGATGCCGACGGTGAGCAGGGTGCGCGGGGCGCCGCCCTGGTACTGGAAGATGCCGGTCCAGCCGAAGTAGTCGTCGAGCCAGTGGAACACGCCGGTCATGTGCGGCACGAGGAAGAGCGCGCCCCACAGGCCGTAGACGATGGACGGCACGGCGGCCAGCAGGTCGATGACGTAGGCGATGATGCCGCTCAGCTTCTTCGGCGCGTAGTGCGTCAGGAAGAGCGCGATGCCGACGGCGACGGGCACGGCGATCACCATGGCGATGATCGAGGTGACGACCGTGCCGAAGACGAGGACGGCGATGCCGAAGACCGGCGGGCTCGCGGTCGCGTTCCACTCGAAGGTGGTGAGGAAGTTGCCCTCGTTCTTCGAGAGGACCAGCGAGGCGCGGTAGCTCAGGAAGACCGCGATCGCGGCCATGATCACCAGGAGAAGGATGCCCGAGCCGCGCGAGAGGCCGAGGAAGACCCGGTCTCCGGGGCGGGTGGCACCGCGGGCGGCGCGCTTCTGCTCGGAAGGTGAGGGGCGATCGGTGGGCGCCGGTGGTGGCGCCGGTGATTGCGTGGTTATGTCCATGGGGTTCTCCGGTCTGCGAAGTCCCGTCCCCGGTGGGGGAGTTGAGAGCTACGGGGCTTCTGGCGGCGGTGCACCGGACGGTGCGGGCCACCCGGGTTCAACCGGTGGGTGGCCCGCACGCCTTGAGTCAGCTGATGCTCGCGACGGTCTCGCGGACCTTCTTGTTGATCTCGGTGGGGATCGGGGCGTAGCCCAGGTCGGCGAGGACCGCCTGGCCCTCGTCGGACGAGGTGTAGTTCAGGAAGGACTTGGTGGCGGCCAGGGTCTCCGCCTTGTTGCCCTTGTCGCAGACGATCTCGTACGTGACCAGGGTGATCGGGTAGGCGCCCGCGGCCTTGGTCGCGTAGTTCAGTTCGAGGGCGAGGTCCTTGCCGGTGCCCACGACCTTGGCGTCGGCGATCGCCTTCGAGGCGTTCTCCGTGGTGGCCTTGACGGGCTCGCCGGCGCGGGTGTCGATGTCGACGGTCTTCACGCCGTCCTTGGCGTAGGACAGCTCGACGTACGTGATGGCGCCGTCGGTCTGCTTGACCTGCTGGGCGAGGCCGGAGGAGCCCTGCGCGGACTGGCCGCCCTTGGCCTGCCAGGCCTTGCCGCCCTCGTACTTCCAGTCGGCCGGGGCGGCGGACTTGAGGTACTTGGTGAAGTTGTCCGTGGTGCCGGACTCGTCGGAGCGGTGGAACGCCTGGATCTTGGTGGACGGCAGCTTGGCGTCCGGGTTCAGCTTCTTGATCGCCGCGTCGTTCCACTTGGTGATCTTCGAGTCGAAGATCTGGGCCAGCGTCTTGGCGTCCAGCGTCAGGTTGTCGACGCCCTGGACGTTGAACGCGACGGCGATCGGGCCGCCGACCATCGGCAGGTCGATGCCCTGGCCGCCCTTGCAGACCTTCTTCGAGGCGGCGATCTCCTCGGGCTTG
Organism: Streptomyces sp. NPDC002795; assembly: GCF_042888725.1. NCBI lineage: Bacteria > Bacillati > Actinomycetota > Actinomycetes > Kitasatosporales > Streptomycetaceae > Streptomyces > Streptomyces sp. NPDC002795. The sequence continues at coordinate 969,492 of NZ_JBIAQB010000002.1, read as the reverse complement.
AGCGCCGAGTCGGAGCCGGCGAAGGCGACCTGGCCCTGGTTGAAGGCGGTGACGCCGGCGCCGGAACCGTCGGGCTTGTAGTTGAGCTGCACGTCGGAGCAGGCCTGCGCGTAGGCCTGGCGCCAGGCGTCTATGGCGTTGGCCTGGGCGGACGAGCCGATGCCGAGGAGCTGGCCCTTGGCGTCGTCGCACTTGATGTTGCCCGCCTTGGCGGACCCGGGAGCGGAGGTGCCCGTGCTGGTGTCGTCGGAGCCGCACGCCGTGAGGGCCAGGGCGCCGGAGACGGCGAGAGCGCCGAAGGAGAGGGCGCGGAGCCGGTTCTTGCGCTGAAGCTTCACTTTCGGTGTTCCTTCCAGGAGCCGCCGGCCTTCTCTGTCTCTGTGGCGGCATGCGGTCTGCGGTTGGTTTCAGTCGAGCCGCGGATCGTTCCCGGGGGCCGGGGACTCACCGTGTAAGGCTGAAATTAGGCAGATCAGGTGAAGCGGCCGATGGGCGTGAGTGAACGCAGGGTGAACCTAAGCGGGCGGCGTGGTTAGGTCACGGTACGGATACAGGGTGTGACCGTCAGGTGGTGTGGAGGGCGTCGAGCAGGGCGTCGACGAGGGGGCGGTCCCTGGGCTGGGTGAGGCGGGCGCGGGCCTCGGGCGGTGTGAGCCAGACGATGCGGTCGACTTCGCGGTTCGGTGTGAATGTGCCGGTGGTCGCTTCCGCGGCCCAGTAGCTGACCTGCTTGGGGCGGCCGTTCGCGAGGTAGCGGGCCGTGGGGAGCGCGGGGCCGGGTTCGCAGTCGTGGCCGGTTTCCTCGCGTACCTCGCGCAGGGCGCCGGCGAGGGCGTCCTCGCCGCGCTTGAGCTTTCCCTTGGGGTGCGACCAGTCGCCGTACTTGGGCCGGTGGACCAGGCAGATCTCAACTCCCTGACCACTGTGGGGAGTTGTCCCGGGGGTCGCCTGGCGGCGCCACAGGACGCAGCCTGCCGCGAGGACGGTGCGGGGGTCGTCCTGATGCACGGTCATGGGGTGCCCACCCTTTGTCGTTGCCATGCCTGTCCGAACGCGATCCTGGCGGCCGCGACCTCGTGACGCTGGTCGGCGTGGAGCACGCCGAGGGCGTACGCGGTCGTGGGCGCGATGCGAGGGGTACGGGCCGCGTGGGCCGCCGCGGCGGCGGCCTCGGCGGCGTCCCTGTGGGCGTTCAGGGCGTCGGCCGCTTCGAGGAGTCGTACGTCCATGGGGGCGCCCCGCACCACTTCGCGCGCGTAGCGGTGCAGGCGCAGCAGGAGGCGTACGTGGTGCCAGGAGGCGTCGGCGTCCGCGTTGTAGGGGTGGCTGGTGTGGTGGAGGGTGGTGGCGGCCTCGGTGAGGCGGGATTCGGCCTCCGCGGCGAGCTTCTCCAGCGCGGTGTCGGCGGTGGCGAGCGGGACGTCGCTGGCCAGCACGGCGACGTTGTCCGCGACCGCGTGGAAGCGGGCGGAGCCGAGGGCCTGGAGGGCGGTGCTGTGGGCCCTTGTGCGGGCGAGCGTGAGCTGGCGCTCCAGCAGGGCGGATGCCTTTGCGGCGCCGAGGGTGAGGGTCTCCCGCGGCTCCGGGGCGGGAGTCGGGGTCGGGGCCGATGTGTCGGCGCGCGGCGCCGGGGGCCGCCTTGCCCACCCTGCCGCCCCAGGCGGCAGATTGCCCAAGGCTGGGGCACTATCAAGCCCCGCACTTGGACGAGAGCCAGCGGGGTCCGGGGCGGAGCCCCGTGGCGTGGGAGCGGGCGGCGTCGACAAGGCGTGCAGGGCCGAGGTCAACCGGTCCAAGCGGGACGCATACGCGTGTTCGCGGGCCAACGTCCCCGACAACCACGCCAGTTCGGGCCGCAACGCGTCCGACCAGTCCGTGTCGAGGAGCGGCCGGAACGTGTGCAACGTGCCGCTGATACGCCGCGCGGCCCGCCGCAACGCGCGCGCCGCGTCCGCCGTGTCGCCTGCCGCGCCGCTCTCACGGTGCTGCCGCAGCGAGCGCAGGAACTCGGTTGCCTGGGAGCGGAGATAGCACCCCAGGGCATCGACTTCGCTCCCGCTCAGCGGCTCGCTGGACTCAAGGTGTCGCTGTGCCACGCCGGCGCCTCCGGGCGTCTATGAGCATCTCCTGTACGTTGCGCAGGGGCAGCCCGTCCGCGTCCAGCGCGTGCCGGGTCCAGTTGCCGTCCGGGCCCAGGTGCCAGGAGGCGGTGGTGTCGGACATCCCCGTTTCGAGCAGTCGGCTGAGCGCCGCGCGATGGGCCGGGTCCTCCACGCGGACCAGGGCCTCGATGCGGCGGTCGAGGTTGCGGTGCATCATGTCGGCGCTGCCGATCCAGACCTCCGGTTCGCCGCCGTTGCCGAAGGCGAAGACGCGGGAGTGCTCCAGGAAGCGGCCGAGGATCGAGCGGACCCGGATGTTCTCGGACAGGCCCGCGACGCCGGGGCGGACGGCGCAGATGCCGCGCACCCAGATGTCGACGGGGACACCCGCCTGCGAGGCCCGGTACAGCGCGTCGACGACGGCCTCGTCGACCATCGAGTTGACCTTGACGCGGACGTGGGCGGGGCGGCCCGCACGGTGGTGCTGGACCTCCTTCTCGATCCGCGTGATCAGGCCCGTACGAAGGGACTTGGGGGCGACGAGGAGACGGCGGTAGGTCTCGCGGCGCGAGTAGCCGGACAGCCGGTTGAAGAGGTCGGAGAGGTCGGCCCCGACTTCCTGATCGGCCGTCAGCAGGCCCAGGTCCTCGTACAGTCGGGCCGTCTTGGGGTGGTAGTTGCCGGTGCCGACGTGGCTGTACCTGACCAGCTGGTCGCCCTCCTGGCGTACGACGAGCGACAGCTTGCAGTGCGTCTTCAGGCCGACGAGACCGTAGACGACATGGCAGCCGGACTCCTCCAGCTTGCGGGCCCACTTGATGTTGGCCTGCTCGTCGAAGCGGGCCTTGATCTCGACCAGGACGAGCACCTGCTTGCCGGCCTCCGCGGCCTCTATCAGCGCGTCCACGATCGGTGAGTCGCCCGAGGTCCGGTACAGCGTCTGCTTGATGGCGAGCACGTCCGGGTCCGCCGCGGCCTGCTCCAGGAAGGCCTGTACGGAGGTGGAGAACGAGTCGTAGGGGTGGTGGAGCAGCACGTCGTGGCTGCGCAGCGCGGCGAAGACGTCGGGGGCCGAGGCCGATTCCACCTCGGCGAGGTCGCGGTGGGTGCCCGCCACGAACTTGGGGTACTTCAGCTCGGGGCGGTCGATGCCCGCGATGGAGAAGAGTCCTGTGAGGTCGAGGGGGCCCGGCAGCGGGTACACCTCGGCCTCGCTGATCTTCAGCTCCTTCACGAGGAGGCTGAGTATCTCCGGGTCGATGGTCTCCTCGACCTCAAGGCGCACCGGCGGTCCGAAGCGGCGCCGCATCAGCTCCTTCTCCAGGGCCTGGAGCAGGTTCTCTGCGTCGTCCTCCTCCACTTCGAGGTCCTCGTTGCGGGTCAGGCGGAACATGTGGTGTTCCTCGACCTTCATGCCGGGGAACAGCTCGCCCAGGTGCCGGGGCGCGGCGATGACGTCCTCGATGGGGACGTAGCGCTGGGGCGAGGCCTCCAGGAAGCGGGCGAGCAGGGGAGGAACCTTTACCCGGGCGAAGTGGCGGTGGCCGGACACGGGGTTCGAGACGACGACGGCGAGGTTGAGGGAGAGCCCCGAGATGTACGGGAAGGGGTGCGCGGGGTCGACGGCCAGCGGGGTGAGCACCGGGAAGATCTGCTGCATGAACAGCGTGTAGAGCCGGGCCTGCTCCTTCTCCGTGAGCTCGTTCCAGCGCACGACGTGGACGCCCTCGTCGGCGAGGGACGGGGCGATCTCGTCCTGGTAGCAGGCGGCGTGCCGGGCCATGAGCTCGCGGGAGCGGTTCCAGATCAGCTCCAGGACCTCGCGGGGCTGCAGGCCGGAGGCCGAACGGGTGGCGACGCCGGTCGCGATGCGGCGCTTCAGGCCCGCCACCCGGACCATGAAGAACTCGTCCAGGTTCGAGGCGAAGATCGCCAGGAAGTTGGCCCGTTCCAGGAGGGGGGTGTTCGGGTCCTCGGCCAGCTCCAGGACCCGCTCGTTGAACGCGAGCCAGCTGCGCTCGCGGTCCAGGAAGCGGCCCTGCGGGAGCTCCGCGCCCTCCTGGTTCGCGTAGTCCTCCTCGTAGTCGTCCGGGTCGGCGTCGATATCGGCGACGATGCCGGCGAGCTTCGCGGCGGCCAGGTCGTACTCGCCGCCCGCCACGGGGTGTGGCCGGTGCGCGGCGAGCGACCCCACGGACGGCTGGGGCTGCGCGGCCGCCGGGGCCGGAGCCGTGTCGGCGTGGTCCGTCTGGTCCTGTGCGGCGTTCGGCTGGCTCATGGCCCCATTCTTCCGCGCGGACGCCGTCCGGGGCGCGCCGACCGCGTCGGAGTACGCGGGCGCCAGCGTGAGGCTGCCGCGGCGGGCGGGCTCGGCGGGTTCGGGGGCGGGGGGCTGCATTCCGTGAGCGTCGCAAGGCCGTCTGAATCGACGGTTACGGCGACATGACGTACGGGCTATGGGCGGGCGGCCCGCGGGGGCGGGGCCCGGGAATCCGGGGCCGGGGCCCCCGCTCGGGGTCAGCGGGCGCGGCGGCGCAGCAGCCAGAAGGCGGTGGCGGTGGCGGCGGCGGTGAGGGCGAGGACCAGGGTGGTCTCGACGAGCTGGAGGGGCCAGAAGTGGGACGGCGGGTGGCCCTCGCGGTAGAAGCCCGTGACGTTGTGCGCCGTGAGGCACGCGCGGTCGTCCACGCACAGGGGGTCGGAGACACGGGCCCCGGAGGCGGTCACCGCGCCCTCGGAGACCAGGGACCCGGCGAAGTACTGGTAGCTCTCGTTCACGTCCCCGGTCACCGTCACCGTGGGCCACAGCCGGTCGCGGACCGCGTCGAGCGCGCCGACCACCACGGCCGTGGCGATCAGGGAGTAGCCCGCCGCAGGCAGCGTGCGGCGCGTCAGGAGCGCCACCATCGCGCCGATGGCCAGGCCGAGCAGCGGCAGCGCCACGGTCGTCGGGCCGAGGACGTTGTAGAGCTGCGTCGACCCGTACCAGCGGTGGTCCGAGAGCCCCGGGGCCTCGGAAGCGACGAGGCGGCGCAGCAGCATCAGGATCGTGGTGCCGACGACGAGGAAGGCCGCGGGCAGCGCCAGCTTCGCGGCCAGCCAGCGCACCGGGGACACGGACTGCGTCCACGCCAACTGGGCTGTACCGCTGCCCAGTTCGCGCCCGATGAGCAGGCCGCCGGCGAACACCGAGGCCGCCACCGGCACCAGCGTGACCAGGGTGTCCGTGAGAGTGAGGACGTAGTGGTACGCGTCCGCGGTCGCGCCCTTCGCGGTGCAGCCGTTCGCGGTGGCCGGGTTGCAGTGTCCCGTGATGTCGAGCCCGGCCGTGCCGGGGCCCCACAGCCACAGCAGCAGGGCGCCCGTGACGGCGACGAAGGCGATCCACAGCCAGGCGGCGACGCGGTGCAGTCGCAGGACCGTCCGGGGCAGGCCCAGGGGAATCGTGGTGGCGCTCATGCGGCGCCCTCCTTGGTGAGCGGGGCGACGGGCGGCTCCGGCTGGAACCGGCGCAGCACGAGGAACGCGGCGACGACGGCCAGCGCGGCGAGCCCGAGCAGGACGCCGGTCTCGGCGAGCTGACGCGGCCAGAAGTCGGGGGAGGGGAGGTAGTGGCGGGTGAATCCGGTGATGTCGTGCCGGTCGAGGCAGTGCTGCGTCATGCAGCCGGGGTCGCGGATCTCCGCCCCCGTCGACGTGATCGCCTTGCTGTGCACGGGGAGCTCCGGCTGCTGGTAACTGCCTTGGAGCGGCCAGGAGTTGGCGCGGAACGCGCCCACCAGGTACGTCACGATCCCGGCCAGGGCGGCGGCCGGCAGCGTGCGCCGCAGTACCAGCGCGGCCAGCACCCCGACGGCCAGGCCGAACAGGGCGTTCGCCACCGTCGCGGGACCCACGGAGAAGGCGAAGTCGCGCGGGCCGATGCCGGCGACGAGCAGATGGTTCCGGCCGTCCCACACCAGTCGGTGGAGGATCACGACGAGCGTCGTGCCGACGGTGACGAGCAGCGCGGGTACGGCCAGCTTCGCGGCCAGCCAGCGGGCAGGGGAGACGGACTGGGTCCACGCCAACTGGGCGGTGCCCTGCTCCAGTTCGCGGGCGATCAGCGGGCCCGCCGCGAAGACGGCGATGACGCACGCGGCGATCCGGGCCAGGGTCAGGGGGTCGTAGAAGAGGGCGTCGAAGCTGTTGCCGATGAACGGCAGGAAGGCGGAGATCGCGCCCTGCCACGCGTTGTCCTGTGCTCCGCTGTAGCCCAGCTTGTCGAACGCCGCCTGGGACTCCGAGGAGCCGGGGCCCCACAGCCACAGGAGCAGGCCGAGGCTGACCACCACGTAGCCGACCCACACCCACATCGCCCTGCGGTGCAGCCGCAGGACCGTCCACACCAGGCCGTCGGGTCCGGGCTTCGTGCGGCGCACGGCGGAGGGCTTGTCGAGGGCCGGGGCGCTCACGCGGTCACCGCCGTCCGGCGCGGGCCCGCCGTGGTGCCCGGCGTGAGCATGGGCGGGGCGTCGGGGGAGCGGAGGTGGGACAGGAGCAGCTCCTCCAGGGAGGGCTCCTGGACCTGCCAGCCCTCGCCGACCGGCCCGTCCCTGCGGATCAGGGCGGTGACGCCGCGGCCGGAGGCGCGGGACTCGACCACCGTGTGCGGAGCGAGGTCGCCGCGTCCCGTGACCAGGCTGTGTGCGCCGATCAGATCGTCGATGCCGCCGCCGAGCCGGATCCGGCCGCCGCCGAGCAGCAGCAGGTGGTCGCAGGCGTCGGCCAGTTCGGTCACGATGTGCGAGGACATCAGGACGGTCGTGCCGTGCTCGGCCGCGTCCGCCATCAGCGTGCCCATCATCTCGTGCCGCGCCAGCGGGTCGAGGTCGGCCATCGGCTCGTCGAGCAGCATCAGCTCGGGGCGCTTGCCGAGGGCCAGGGCGAGCGCGACGCGGGTGCGCTGGCCGCCGGAGAGCGAGCGGATCTTCGCCTTCGGGTCGAGCTCGCCCTGTTCGACGATCTTCGACGCGTACGCGGCGTCCCAGCGCTCCGGGTTGAGCGCGGCGCCCACCTGAAGGGTGTCCGCGACGGACAGCTGGGGGTACAGGGGCTTGCTCTGGGCGAGGTAGGAGACCTTCGAGCGGTGCACACCGGGGGCGGCGCCGAGCACGGCGATGCTCCCCGCGGTGGGACGCGACAGGCCGGCCGCGATGGTCAGCAGTGTCGACTTGCCCGCTCCGTTCGGCCCGACGAGTGCGCTGATCCGGCCCGCGGGCAGCCGGAACGAGCAGTCGTCCAGGGCCGCCGCAGCGCGCCGTCCGTAGCGCTTGACGAGGCCGTTCGCCTCGATGGCCGTGCTCATGAAGTCCCCTTGGGATTGGTGCCGAAGTGCGCCTCCAGGGCGCTGCCGAACAGGGCTTCGACGTCCTCGCGGTCGAGGCCCGCCTCCTTCGCCCTGCCCGTCCAGTCGTCGAGCTCCGCTCTCAGCGGTGAGTCGGCGGAGCCGGAGCCGAGCGTCGCGCGGACGAACGTGCCGAGCCCTCGCCGGGCCTCGACGAGTCCGGAGCGCTCCAGCTCGCGGTATGCCTTCAGCACGGTGTTCGGATTGATCGCTGTCGCCGCTACGACCTCGCGGGCCGTGGGCAGCTTGTCCCCCGGCTCGAGCATTCCGAGCCGCAGTGCGTGCTCGGTCTGGTGGACGATCTGGAGGTAGGTGGCGACGCCCGTGTGGCGGTCGATGCGGAATTCGATGACCGGTTCCTGTGCCACGGCGTACCCCCTTTCACTAATCAAGTAGTGAAAGGGTGATGCAAGAGAGGGGGCGGCGTCAAGTGACGCCGCCCCCTCTACCTCGAATATTCTGGAAAACCCCAGGTCAGGACTCGGTTCGGTACATCAGGTCCGTCTCGTACGTCGTGAAACCGAGCCGCTCGTACACGCTCACCGCCGCCTTGTTGTCGGCGTCGACGTAGAGCATCGCGGTCGGAAGTCCGGCAGCCGCCAGGTGCCGCAGGCCCGTCGCCGTCAGCGCCTTGCCGAGGCCGCCGCCCTGGCCCGCGGGCGCCACCCCGACGACGTACACCTCGCCGAGGCGCTCCTGCGCGTGCACCTTCGTCCAGTGGAATCCGACCAGCTCGTCGCCGCGGAACGCCAGGAAGAAGCCCGCCGGGTCGAACCACGGCTCGGCCTTGCGGTCGTCCAGGTCGCGCTGGGTGAGGGAGCCCTGCTCGGGGTGGTGGGCGAACGCCGCCGCGTTCACCGCGAGCCACGCCTTGTCGTCCTGGCCGGGCACGAACGTACGGATCCTGACGCCCTCGGGCAGCACCGGCTCCGCGAGCTCCAGGTTCTCCAACGGCCGCCGCATCTGCCGCAGTTCACGGAACAGCGTCAGTCCGAGCACCTGCGCGAGATGGCGCGCCGCGCTGTGCCCGCCGTGCGCCCACACCCGCAGCCGCTTCCCGGAGGCGGCGAGCAGCGCGCTGCCGAGCGCCCGCCCGTGCCCGTGCCCCCGGTACGCCGGGTGCACGACCAGCTCGGCGGCCGGGGCCTCTACGGGGTCGGTGTCCTCCAGCTGCGCGTAGCCGACCAGCTCGTCGCCGACGCTGAGCAGCAGGTGCCGCACTCCCTCCCGCTCCCCTCTCCGCAGCTGTAGCCGGCCCTGCTCGGACACGGCTTGCTGGCCGTCCGTGCGGGCGGCCTCGGTGAGCAGGTCGAGCACGGCGGCGGACTGCCCGGCGGACAGGGCGGTCAGGGTGTCGATCCGGCGGCCCGGGAGGGCGGGGTCGCCGGCGCTGGCGGGGGTGGGGTCGGTGGTCATGGCTACGAGGGTACGGCTGGGCTCCGGCCGGGGCGGGGGCTGTTGCGCGGTACCGGGGTTGACGCCTCGGGGCTCCGCCCCGGACCCCGCGGGCTCTCGTACGAAAGGCAGGCTTGATTGGCGCATCGCCCAACCCCCTGTCGCGCTACGCGCGTTGACTCTAGGCTGCCTCCACGTCAACGGTCGTCGCACCGCACCCCAGGGGGTACCACATGTACGGACAGACCAAGAGACCCCGGCGGCGCCTGCGTGCGGCGCTCGCGGGCGCCGCCACCCTCGCCGTCGCGGGCGCCCTGATGGCCGCGCTCCCCGCCGGCGCGGCGCCGCAGAAGGGCGCGGCGGGTGGCCGGTACCAGGACGTACAGCTGCTGTCCTTCAATGACTTTCACGGGAACCTGGAGCCGCCGGCCGGTTCTTCCGGCCAGGTCACCGAGGACCAGGCCGACGGCACCACGAAGAAGATCGACGCGGGTGGGGTCGAGTACTTGGCGAGCTCCCTGCGCAAGGCCCGCCAGGGTCACCCGTACAGCGTCACGGCCGCCGCGGGCGACCTGGTCGGCGCGAGCCCGCTGCTGTCCGGACTGTTCCACGACGAGCCGACCGTCGAGGCCATGAACAAGCTGGACCTGGACGTGACGTCGGTCGGCAACCATGAATTCGACGAAGGCCCGGCGGAGTTGGCGCGGCTGCGGAACGGCGGCTGTCATCCGAAGGACGGCTGTTACGAGGACGGTCGCACCTTCGAAGGCGCCGACTACCCCTACCTGGCCGCGAACGTCACCGACGAGAAGACCGGCAAACCGGTCCTCGCCCCCTACTGGGTGTGGAAGCACAAGGGCGTGAAGGTCGGCTTCATCGGCGTCACCCTCGAAGGCACCCCGGACATCGTGTCGGCCGACGGCGTCAAGGGACTGAAGTTCCACGACGAGATCGAGACGGTCGACAAGTACGCGAAGATCCTCGACAAGCAGGGCGTGAAGTCGATCGTCGCGCTGGTCCACGAGGGCGGCGCCCCGGCCTCGGCCTCGTACAACTACGACTGCGACACGGGCGGCGCGGGCAGCGGCGTCTCGGGGCCGATCGTCGACATCGCCAAGGGCGTCACGTCCAAGGTCGACGCCCTGGTCACCGGCCACACCCACAACGCGTACGCGTGCACGATCCCGGACCCGGCGGGCAAGCCGCGCATGGTCACGTCGGCGTCCTCGTACGGGAAGCTCTACACGGACACGACGCTGACGTACGACCGCGCCACCAAGGATGTCGTGCGTACGTCGGTGAAGTCGCCCTCCTCGGCCAACCATGTCGTCACGCGCACGCAGGAGAAGGCCGCCGACATGACGGCGCTGATCGGGCAGTGGAACAAGCTGGCCGCGCCGATCGCGAGCCGGCCCGTCGGCTACATCTCCGCGGACCTGCCCGGCCGGGGTGCCGCCTCGCCCGAGTCCCCGCTCGGCGATCTCATCGCGGACGCCCAGCTGGCGCACGCCAAGTCCCTCGACCCCAAGGCGGTCCTGGCCCTGATGAATCCGGGCGGGATCCGCTCCGACCTGGTGTTCAAGGCGAGCGGCGGCGAGGGCGACGGTGTGGTGACGTACGGCGAGGGCTTCGCTGTGCAGCCGTTCAGCAACACCGTCAATCTGGTCGACCTGACCGGTGAGCAGCTCGTCACCGCGCTCAAGCAGCAGGTCAGCGGGGCGAACACGGCCTCGCCGAAGATCCTTCAGCCCTCGGCGGGACTTACGTACACGCTCGACATGACCAAGTCGGGGGCCGACCGGGTCGTCGCCGACTCGATCAGGCTGAACGGGGCGGCCGTCGACCCGGCCGCCACCTACCGCGTCGCGATGAACTCCTTCCTCGCGGGCGGCGGCGACGGCTTCGCGGCGCTCGGAGCGGGCAAGAACCCGCTGGTCGGGAGCGATGACCTGAAGGCGCTCAATGACTACCTGACCGCCAACTCCTCGGCCTCGGACCCGATCGCGCCGCCGAAGGCGGACCGCATCACGATCGTCAAATAGCTGAAACAGAGCTTGCATTGGGGTGGTCTACGGTTGAACAGTGGGCCACCCCACTCTTGTGAAGGATGTTTGTGTAATGGGTGGGAGTGGTGATGGAATCGGCCGATGCGCACCCCCCACCGCATGGCCGACGACCACATAACCGACGACCACACAGCGTTTGACGATTGGTTTGATGGCGGGGCGGAGGATTTGGTTCCGCCCGACCACAGGCGAGCCGGCCGGCGCAGGCGCCGAAGCCGCTTCGGCGGGCTCTCCTTCGCGCTGAAGGGCCTGATCGCGATTCTCGTCCTGTGCGGTTTTCTGGCGATGGGCGACCGCTGGGCGGTGCTCTACGCCGAGAACGAGGCGGCGCAACAGATCAAGAAGCAAATGAAGTTGAACGCCGCCCCCGAGGTGGAGATCAGCGGCTTCCCGTTCCTCACCCAGCTCGCCGACCGCCGCATCGGCGAACTGAAGGTGACCGTCCCCGACGTCGCCGCCGACCGCGTCACCCTCGCCAAGGTCTCCGCGACCGCGCACAACGTACGCATCAACGGCTCGGGCACCGACATCAGCGGCGCCTACGCCGACGCGATGCACGGCGAGGTGCTGCTCAGCTTCGCCGACATGAACAGGGAACTGGGCGCGTCCCAGGTCACGTTCAGCGGGCACGGGAAGAACAAGGTCCTCGCGCGCGGCACCCTGCCCGTCGCCGGGCACGACGTGAAGGTGCGGGCGGACGCGAACATCCAGCGGCTCGGCGCGTCCGGGATCTCCACCGACATCGACAACATGAGCCTGGCCGTCGGCGACCTCGCCACCTACCGCCCCGGCACCCGCTCCTCCGAGGGACTGCACCTCACGCGCGCGTCCGTGGACAAACTCACCAAGCAGGCCGACAAGGCGCGGCAGCTGCTCGCCGTCCCTGCCGTGGTCAAGCGTCTCGGGGTGCCGGACAGCGCGGTGCGGCAGGCGCTGAACAGCGACGCGAAGCTGCGCGAGCTGACCGGGACGCCGCGCTTCGTGAAGCAGCTGATGGGCACGAACCTGATCGACATCGCGCTCGCCCACCCCGCGCTTCTGAAGAAGTTCGGCCTCGACCCGGCGCTGCTCGACGGCCTCACCCGCCTCACCCGGCCCGAGCTCGCCGACCGCCTCTCCCTCGCCTTCCATCTGCCGAAGCTGCCGGGCGACGACGGATACGTGCGGCTTCAGGACGTGACCGTGGAGAAGGAGGGCATCCGGGTGGATCTCTCCGGCGGCGGGCTCTCCGTCGGCAAGTGACCGGCAGGGACCGTCCCTAGGGGATCTCCGGCGGCGGTGTCGGAGCGCCCGGCAGGACCAGCGTGGCGATCGTTCCGCCGCCGTCCGCCGCCGAGAGCGCGATGTGGCCGCCGCTGGCCTCGACCGTGCGCGCCACGATCGACAGGCCGAGGCCCGAACCCGGCAGGGCGCGCGCGGTCGGCGAGCGCCAGAACCGGTCGAAGACGTGCGGGAGTTCATCGTCCGTGATGCCCGGTCCGTGGTCCCGCACGGTGAGCGTGCCGCGCATCAGGCGTACCTCGACGCGGCCCCTCTCCGGGCTGAACTTCACGGCGTTGTCCAGCAGGTTCACGACCGCCCGCTCAAGCGCCGCCGGCTCGGACCGTACGTACCAGGGGGCCAGCTCCGCGTCGAAGGTCAGCTCGGGGCCGCGCAGCCGGGCGCGCTCGATGGCGCTGCGCACGGTGTCGTGCAGCGAGACCACCTTCAACGGACCTTCGGCCCCGGTCAGTCCCGTACGCGACAGTTCCTGAAGGTCGCCGATGAGCGCGGCCAGCTCCGTCATCTGGGCCTTCACCGACGCGAGCAGGGCCTTGCGGTCGTCGGGCGGGATGGCGCGGCCCGTCGCCTCGCTGCGGGTGAGCAGCTCGATGTTGGTACGCATCGAGGTCAGCGGCGTCCGCAGCTCATGACCCGCGTCGGCGATGAGCTGCTGCTGGAGCTCGCGGGAGGAGGCGAGCGAGGCGGTCATCGAGTTGAAGGACTCCGAGAGCCGCGCGATCTCGTCGTCGCCCTCGACCGGGATCCGGACCGTGAGGTCCTCGGTCCTGGCCACGTGCTCGACGGTCTCGGTGAGCTGGTCGACGGGGCGCAGCGCGGTGCGGGCGATCCACAGGCCGGCGGCCGTGGAGCCGAGGACGCCGACGCCGCCGACGAGGAGGAGGACCCAGGCGAGAGTGGTCAGCGGATTCGTGATCTCGTCGAGCGGGGTGGCGACGGTCGCGGCGATGCCGGGGATCCGGGCGTCGCTCTGGGTGCTGATCGGGACGGTGAGCACTCGCATCGCCCGGCCCTTCACGTCGTCCGTGGTGTGCACCGAGTGGTCGGAGGTGCCCGCCGCGACGGCCAGGTCCGCGGCCTGTACGGGAATCCTGGGGTCGCCCTGCGAGGTGCACGCGGTGCCGTCGGACTCGATGATCTGGATCGTGGGGCCCGGGAAGTCGTGCTGGTTGGAGGAGTTGCCGGACCGGCAGCCCGCGAGGACGTAGTCCATCTGCTCCTGCTTGACCGAGTGGGCCTGCTGCACCAGGTCGTTGTCCAGCTGCGCGTAGAGCTGCTTCTCCGTGATGAACCAGCACGTCAGCGCCACCGCGGCGACCGCCGCTGCCACCGCCACGGCCACGAGGAGCGCGATCCGGGACCGCAGCGGCAGCGTCCGCAGCCGCCGGACGGGCTTGCTCACTCGGCCGCTCCGCCGGACCGCAGCACGTACCCCACGCCCCGCACGGTGTGCACGAGGCGCGGTTCGCCGCCCGCCTCGGTCTTGCGCCGCAGGTACATCACGTAGACGTCCAGGGAGTTGGAGGACGGCTCGAAGTCGAAGCCCCAGACCGCCTTGAGGATCTGCTCGCGGGTGAGGACCTGGCGCGGGTGGGCCAGGAACATCTCCAGGAGCGTGTACTCGGTGCGGGTCAGCTCGACCGCGCGTCCGCCGCGTGTGACCTCGCGGGTCGTCAGGTCCATGCGCAGGTCGGCGAAGGAGAGGGCGTCGGAGTCGGCCGCGTCGCCTTCGGCCGCCGACGCGTACGAGCTGCGGCGCAGCAGGGCCCGCACCCGGGCGAACAGTTCGTCGAGCTCGAACGGCTTGACCAGGTAGTCGTCGGCGCCCGCGTCGAGTCCTGTGACCCGGTCGCCGACGGTGTCGCGGGCGGTGAGCATGAGGATCGGGGTGGTGGAGCCGGTGGCGCGCATCCGGCGGGCGGCGGTCAGGCCGTCCATGCGGGGCATCTGGATGTCGAGGACGACCAGGTCGGGGCGGTACGAGGCGACCTTCTCCAGGGCGTCGGCGCCGTCGACCGCGACCTCGGTGTCGTAGCCCTCGAAGGCGAGGGAACGCTGGAGCGCCTCCAGTACCGCGGGCTCGTCGTCGACGATGAGGATGCGGTGCGGTTCGCCTTCGGCGGGGCTCATGGTCAGCGTTTCCTGTCGGTGGGTACGGGTGGGTGGCCGGCGCTTCTCAGCCTCGCACGGCCACCCGGGGTGTGGCGTCAGGTGCTGGTGCCGCCCGCTCGCAGCGTGTCCAGGTCCGCCTTGACCGTGTTGATCGGGATGGCGAAGCCGAGGCCCACGCTGCCGTTGCCCGACGAGGACGTGGAGGACTGCGAACTGCTGGAGTACATCGCCGAGTTGATGCCGATGATGTTGCCGTTCATGTCGATGAGGGCGCCGCCGGAGTTGCCGGGGTTGAGGGACGCGTCGGTCTGGATCGCCTTGTACGTCGTCTTGGACGAGCCGGTGTCTCCGTTGAACTCCTGGCCGCCGAACTCGAACGGCCACTCGCCGCTGCCACCGCTTCCCTGCTGTTGCTGCTGCTGGTCCTCGTCGGTGGAGACGGTGACGTCACGGGCGAGCGCGGAGACGATGCCGCTGGTCACGGTGCCGGTCAGGCCCTCGGGGGAGCCGATCGCGACGACGTCGTCGCCGACCTTGACGCCCTCGGAGTCGCCGAGCGTCGCTGCCTTGAGGCCGGAGGCGTTCTTCAGCTTGATGAGCGCGAGGTCCTTCTTCGCGTCGGTGCCGACGACCTCCGCCGTGTACGTCTTGCCGTCGCTCGTCGAGACCTTGACGGAGGAGGCGCCGGACACGACGTGGTTGTTGGTGACGATCTCGCCGTCGCCGGTGATGATCACGCCGGAGCCGGTCGAGGAACCGGAGCCGAGCGTCGCGTTGACCTCGACTATCGAGGGGCTGACCGCCTCCGCGACACCGGACACGGTGCCCTTCTTGCTGCTGGGCACCACCGTGGTGCTGGTGGAGGACGAGGCCGTGGCGGAACCGGTGAACTCCTGGAAGGCGTACGCGGTGCCGCCACCGACGGCCGCCGCCGCGACCGCCACCGCCGCGATCAGCCCGGCCGGTCCGCGCAGCCGCTTCTTCTTCGGGTCCGGGAGCGCCGCGTCCGGCAGGTACGGGGGCTGCGGAGGGTGAGGACAGGGCTGGGAGTCATCGCCGCTTCGGCGGTAGGTCTCGGTCATGGCACCAAGCCTGTGGCGCGTTCATGAGAGCTGCCTGAGTGAGCCCTGAGAGTCCCAACAGAACCCCGTTTGCCCGAAATAAAGGTGGGCCCCGGCCATGGGCCCCGCCCCATAACCCCGGTGGCCCGCGGAGCGGCTACGCGCAGCCGCAGGACTGCCGGAGCACCAGCCGCGAGGGGAACAGCTTCAGCCGCTCGCGCCGCGACCCGGCCACCCGCAGCGAGTCGTCAAGCACGAGGTCCACGGCGGCCCGCGCCATCGCGGGACGGTCCGATGCGACGGTGGTCAGCGGCGGATCGGTGAGCCCCGCCTCCTTCACGTCGTCGAACCCGGCCACGGCCAGCTCGCCCGGCACGTCGATGCGCAGCTCGCGCGCGGCCCGCAGTACACCGATGGCCTGGTCGTCCGTGGAGCAAAAGATCGCGGGCGGCCGGTCGGGCCCGGCCAGCAGCCCGAGCGCCACCTTGTAGGCGTCGTACCGGTTGTACGGCGCCTCGAAGAGCCGGCCGTCGATGGACCGCCCCGCCTCCTTCATGGCGCGCCGCCAGCCCTCGACGTGGTCGGAGACCGGGTCGCCGACGGAGGGGGTGTCCGCGGTGCCGCCCAGGCAGGCGACGTAGTCGTGGCCGTGCTCCAGGAGGTGGCGGGTGGCGAGCTGGGCGCCGCCCACGTCGTCGGTCACGACCGCGACGTCGTCGATCGCCTCGGGCCGCTCGTGCAGCAGCACGACGCGGGCGTCCCAGGCCTCGATCTCGTTCCCCGCGAGGTCGTTGAAACCGTGCGAGACGAGGATCAGCCCGGAGACCCGCATGCCGAGGAAGGCGCGCACATAGTGGACCTCACGGTCGGGCGTGTAGTCCGAGTTGCCGACCAGGACCATTTTTCCGCGCTCGGACGCCGCCTGTTCGACGGCGTGCGTCATCTCCGCGAAGAACGGCTGGCGCGCGTCCGGCACGATCATGCCTATGAGGTCGGTACGCCGCGAGGCCATGGCCTGGGCGACCCGGTCGGGCCGGTACCCCAGCTCCTTGATCGCGGCGAGCACCCGCTCGCGCGTGGCCGGGGCGACCGGCCGGGGTCCGTTGTTGATCACGTAGGACACGACGGCGGTCGAGGTACCCGCCAGCCGCGCCACATCGTCCCGAGTCACCTTGGCCACGCGCGGAGTCTACGCGGATGGACCACCCTCTGGGCAGGGCGTGAGCAGCACCGTTACCGGCGCACGGGGGCCGGGCGGCCCACTCCGTCCAGGGGGGACGGAACCTTGTCCATGTTTTCCCTGGTTTCCGTGTTTCCCGCCTTGTCCGCCTTGCCCGCGGCCGCGGCCCGCTGCTCGGCCTCCTGCTCCGCCCGCTTCTCGGCCCGCGCCTCGGCGTTCTTCTCCGCCTTCCTCTCCGGCTTCTCCGGGGTGACGAAGCGGTAGCCCACGTTGCGCACGGTGCCGATCAGCGACTCGTGCTCGGGCCCGAGCTTGGCGCGCAGCCTTCGCACGTGCACGTCCACGGTCCGGGTGCCGCCGAAGTAGTCGTAGCCCCAGACCTCCTGGAGCAACTGCGCGCGCGTGAACACGCGGCCGGGGTGCTGCGCCAGGTACTTCAGGAGCTCGAACTCCTTGAAGGTCAGGTCGAGGACCCGGCCCTTGAGCTTCGCGCTGTACGTCGCCTCGTCCACCGACAGATCACCGTTGCGGATCTCCATGGGGGAGTCGTCGGTGACGATCTGCTGCCGGCCCATGGCGAGCCGGAGGCGTGCCTCGACCTCCGCGGGTCCCGCGGTGTCCAGGAGCACGTCGTCGATGCCCCAGTCCGCGGTGACGGCGGCGAGGCCGCCCTCCGTCACGACGAGCACCAGCGGACAGCCGGGCCCCGTGGAGCGGAGCAGCTGACAGAGGCTGCGGACTTGCGGGAGGTCCCGGCGGCCGTCGATGAGGATGACATCGGCACCGGGGGTGTCGACGAGTGCGGGGCCCTCCGCCGGAGCCACTCGCACGTTGTGCAGGAGCAGGCCGAGAGCGGGAAGCACCTCCGTCGACGGCTGAAGGGCATTCGTAAGGAGCAGCAGAGAACTCATCGCCGCCCACCTGCCTGGGTCGTCATACGTTCGTGCACGGTTCGCTCGCCCATAACGTCTGGTTCCTCCTCGGGTCCCTACGAGGACGTTTGCGGCACTGCTTCGTACTGGCAGGAGGCCCCGCGCCCCGGGGCTTTGACCTGCTGTTATGCGAGTGTTTTCGGGGCGTCGTATACAACGCCCCTGAAAGCACAAAAGGACCCGGGGGCTGCATTGCCCGAGTCCTCTTCCCAGCAGAATAGCCCACATGAGTTGGGGTCCGGCAGGTGACGAGCGTGGATCTTCTGTGTGGCCGATCACGGAACGGAGACGGCGCGTGATGCTCCGGACACGCGACGGAGTCGCCATCGAGGCCTCCTACGAGCCCGGCCCCA
Source organism: Streptomyces sp. NPDC002795 (assembly GCF_042888725.1). Lineage (NCBI taxonomy): Bacteria > Bacillati > Actinomycetota > Actinomycetes > Kitasatosporales > Streptomycetaceae > Streptomyces > Streptomyces sp. NPDC002795. The sequence continues at coordinate 951,624 of NZ_JBIAQB010000002.1, read as the reverse complement.
GCGGCACCGAAGGCCCGGCGGTCGTGCTCGCGCACGGCTTCACCGGCGATCTGGAGCGGCCCCATGTGCGCCGCGCGGCGGCGGTGTTCGCGCAGCGTGCGGCCGTGGTCACGTTCTCGTTCCGGGGACACGGGCGCTCCGGCGGGCGGTCCACGGTCGGCGACAAGGAGGTGCTCGATCTCGCGGCGGTGGTCGAATGGGCGCGCTCGCTCGGCCACGCGCGCGTGGCGACGGTCGGCTTCTCCATGGGCGGCTCCGTAGTGCTGCGACAGGCCGCGCTGCACAGGGGGCGCACGGAAGCGCACGTTGACGCGGTCGTCGCGGTGAGCGCCCCCGCGCGGTGGTTCTACCGCGGCACGGCGCCGATGCGGAGGGTGCACTGGGCGGTGACCCGGCCCGCCGGGCGCCTGGTCAGCCGCTTCGGGCTGCGCACGCGGATCCACCCGTACGACTGGGACCCGGTGCCGCTCTCCCCTGTCGAATCGGTCCCGCTGCTCGCGCCGACGCCGCTGCTCGTGGTGCACGGCGACCGCGACCCGTACTTTCCCGTCGACCACCCCCGGATGCTGCTCGGCGCGGCGGCCGACGGAGGCGCGGAGCTGTGGCTCGAACCGGGGATGGGCCACGCCGAGAACGCGGCGAGCGACGAGCTGATCGAGCGGATCGGGGCGTGGGTCGCGCAGACGCTTGCCGCACAATAGGACGCCGTACGTAGAGCGGGACCGAGAGCTGGACCGAGAGGAGTCGGGAATGGCGCAGGGCACGATCCGCTTCTGGGCCGCGGCCAAGGCCGCCGCCGGCGTCGCCGAGGAGCCGTACGAGGCCGAGACGCTGGCCGTGGCGCTGGAAGCGGTGCGCACGCGGCACCCCGGCGATCTCGTCCGGGTCCTCCAGCGCTCCTCGTTCCTGGTCGACGGGGATCCGGTCGGGACCCGTGGCCATGAGACGGTACGGCTTGCCGAGGGCGGCACGGTCGAGGTGCTCCCGCCGTTCGCAGGAGGATGACACCCCGATGAGCAACAACCAGCAGTACCCGTACCAGTACGACTCGCAGTACGACCCGCATTACGACCCGTACGGGCAGCCGCAGCCGCAGCCGTCGGCGGTGCCGCAGCAGCAGTGGTCGTACGAGGCCGCGCCCTCGGCGTCGGAGGGGTGGGGCTCACGGGGCTCCGCCCCGGACCCGGCGCCTCAATCGCCGGCGGGGCTCAACGCAGCCCGCTCTCCCATCATCGAGCCCGGTCTCCAGCCCGCCGCGATCACCGCCGTGCTCGGGCTGCTGCTCGCGGGCGGCGCCGCCATCGGCTCGTACGCGCTGCTCGTCCCGCTGCTGGTGCTGCAGGCGGTCACGGCCGCGGGCTGGTTCCGGCTCAACGGGATGTGGCCCGCGCGGCAGGGCATCGCGCTCGCCTTCATGGGCGGCGTCGTCGCGGACATCGCGCTGCTCGTGGCCGGCCGGGACAACGGGCCCGCCGCGATCCTCGGCACGCTCGGCGTGTGGGTGCTGCTCACCCTGGTCCTCCAACTGCGTTCGCACGCCGACCCGGACGAGCGGATGTACGGCCTGATGGCGACGGTCGCCTCCTCCGCGCTCGCGGTCGTGGCGGCCGGGCACCTGGCGGCCGAGCCCGACGCGGTGACGGTCGGCGGGGTGGCCGTGGCGGTCGCGATCGTGGCCCGCGCGCTGCCGATGCCGACCATCGCGTCCGTCGTCGTGTCGCTGCTCGCGGCCACCGGTGCGGGCATCGCGGCCGGCGCCATCACCGACTTCGGTACCGGCGGCGCCCTCCTCGGCCTCGGCGCGGGTGCCTGCGCCGTCATCGGCCATCGCGTCGCGTCGTACGACTTCCCGTCCCGCTTCGTCCACATGACGGCAGGAGTGGCGCTGCCACTGGCCGCGGCGGCGCCCGCGGTGTGGCTGCTGGGCCGCGCCCTCGGCTAGGGCCATTGAGCCTCTGCGGTCGTCCGGCGTTGCGGTCTCGGGGCTCTGCCCCGTACCCCGCTGCTCAATCGCCGGAGGGGCTTGATCGGCCCGCCGTTCGCGTACCCTCCCCGCCATGCGCGCACTGCGAATACTGCTGATATTTGTCGTCGTCGTCGGCGGCCTCTTTGTGGCGGCCGACCGCGTCGCGGTCCACTTCGCCGAGGGCAAGGCCGCCGACAAGATCCGTACGAGCGAGGGGCTCGGGCAGACCCCCGACGTGTCGATCAACGGCTTCCCGTTCCTGACCCAGGTCGCCGGCGGCACCCTGGACGACGTCGAGCTCGGCATCCAGGACTTCGACGCGAAGAGCGGCAAGGGCGACGGCATCCGCATCGCCGACCTCAAGGCCGAGATGCACGGCGTGAAGTTCGACAGCAGCTACAGCTCGGCCACCGCCGACTCGGCCACCGGCACCGCCCGTATCGACTACACCGAGCTCCTCAAGGCCGTGAAGAAGCAGGGTCCGGCCGAGGTCGCCCCCGGCGTCTCCGCGTGGATCGACGGGCTCGCGTACGGCGGCGACCACAAGGTGAAGGTCACGGTCGCGATCAAGACCCCGCTCGGCACGGTGCGGCCCACGGTGCGCAGCACGGTCGACGTCAGCGGCGGCAAGCTCTCCGCGCGCGCCGACAGCCTGCCGGACGTCAGCGCGTTCGAGCTGGCGGAGGGCCCGATCCGGGGCGTCACCGACTTCCAGCAGGCGCTCGACGACCTGCCCGCGGGCATCGAGCTCGACCGGGTGCAGGCCGTCGATCAGGGCATCGAGATCACGGTGAAGGGTTCGGGCCTCGACCTGGTCGGGTAGGCCGGGAGGGATCCCGAAACGGCCCGCGGACACCGTCGGTCCGAACTGCGAGACAACGGCGTCCGCAGAGTAGATGTCGGGGGGTGCCAGGCGGTGCGGCGGCGGGGCGGATGCCGCCCCGGGGCGCGATCGTTCTCATATCCCGGACGATCTCGTCTCATCATCCGACACGCCGGTGACACGGCCGCCGGTACGTCCTTACGATCGGACCCATGAAGCGACAGGCGGATCTCACGAAGCGGCGGGCAGTAGACCTGTGCCGCGTCGCCGCCATGCTCTGTCGCGCCGTCTGAGCGCGGGGGCACCCCCTGCTCGAGCGAATCCGAGAGCTTGGGGGCGGATCAACTCCCGCTTCTCCCGGACCCCTTGAGGCACTCGACTCGGGGTCCCCGTGCAGCTACGCACACCCCTTTCGCATACCCCCGCAACTGCCCCGGAGGATTCAACATGAGCCGCAGCGACGTCCTGGTAGACGCCGACTGGGTCGAGGCCAACCTCGACAACGACAACGTGGCGCTCGTCGAGGTGGACGAAGACACGTCCGCGTACGACAAGAACCACATCAAGAACGCGATCCGGATCGACTGGACCAAGGACCTCCAGGACCCGGTCCGCCGTGACTTCATCGACCAGGCCGGCTTCGAGGAGCTGCTGTCGAAGAAGGGCATCGGCAACGACACGACCGTCGTCCTCTACGGCGGCAACAACAACTGGTTCGCCTCCTACGCGTACTGGTACTTCAAGCTCTACGGCCACCAGGACGTCAAGCTCCTCGACGGCGGCCGCAAGAAGTGGGAGCTCGACTCCCGCGACCTGGTCGACGGCGCGCAGGTCCCGAACCGTCCGGCCACGCAGTACAAGGCCAAGCCGCAGGACACGTCGATCCGCGCCTTCCGCGACGACGCCGTGAACGCGATCGGCAAGCAGAACCTGGTCGACGTCCGCTCGCCCGACGAGTTCTCCGGCAAGCTGCTCGCCCCGGCCCACCTCCCGCAGGAGCAGTCGCAGCGTCCGGGCCACGTCCCGTCCGCGCGCAACATCCCGTGGTCGAAGAACGCCAACGACGACGGCACGTTCAAGTCGGACGCCGAGCTCAAGGCCCTCTACGAGGACGAGCAGGTCGACCTGGCCAAGGACACCGTCGCGTACTGCCGCATCGGTGAGCGCTCCGCGCTCACCTGGTTCGTGCTGCACGAGCTGCTCGGCGTTCCGAACGTCAAGAACTACGACGGCTCGTGGACCGAGTACGGCTCCCTCGTCGGCGTGCCGATCGAGCTCGGCGCCAACAAGTAACCCAGCGACCTTTACTTCCCTTCCTGACTTCCTAGGAGAGCAACATGTGCGGAGCGAAGGCCGGCGGCCCCGACGCCTCGACGATCAAGCCCGGTGAGACCACCATCCAGGGCCAGGTGACCAAGGACGGCGAGCCCGTCACCGGTTACGTGCGCCTGCTGGACTCGACCGGCGAGTTCACCGCCGAGGTCCCCACCTCGGCCACGGGCCAGTTCCGCTTCTACGCGGCCGAGGGCACGTGGACCCTGCGCGCCCTGGTCCCCGGCGGCCAGGCCGACCGTACGGTCGTCGCCCAGACCGGCGGGCTCGCGGAGGTCGCGATCGCCGTCTGAGCGGTCACACACGACGGCTGAAGGGCCGCATCCCGCCTGGGTTGGACGCCATGGGGCCGGGGTGCGGTCCTTCGGCATGCGTGAACCCGAGCCGGGCCGTCCCCGCGGGCTTACGCTGAAGGTATGTTCGCGCGGCGCAAGCACGCTTACTTCGTCATGATGGGCGTCTGCATCGGCCTGTTCGTGCTGGCCTGGGGCGTCGTGCGGCTCTGGTCCGTGCCGGCCGCCGTCGCCATGTGCGTCGTCGCCATGGTCATCCCGCCGGTCGCCGCCGTCGTCGCCAACCGGCGCGGGCCCGACGACCACTGGTGGGACGATCCCTCGGGCGACCCGAAGTCCGACGAGTGGTGGGACGAACTGGACGGCAAGAAGCGCCACCAGTGAGCACCCCGCCGGCACCCTGCCGGCATTCCGGCGACACCCGCTGTGACCGACCTCGCCGAGAGCGCCCGTGCCCGGACGACTACAGTGGGGACCGGCTCTGTTATCCGCATACGTTCCGCTCACCGAGGAGCAATCCCGTGCTTGAGGCCTTCTTCTCCACCCTTCTCGTCCTGGTCTGCGTCGGCGTCGTCGCCTTCGCGGGGCTGACCGTGAAGAAGCTGTACCAGGGCCAGCGCTGACCCCCCACTGAGAGACGTCTGAACCGCTCATGATCCAGATCCCGTCCGACCTGCACCCCGACCTCGTCCCCCTCGCGTTCCTCCTGGGCGACTGGGCGGGCGCCGGCGTCACCGACTTCCCGGGTGCCGAGAAGGCCAACTTCGGGCAGGAGGTCTCCTTCACCCACGACGGGCGGGACTTCCTGGAGTACCGCTCGCACACCTGGGTCCTGGACTCCGAGGGCAACAAGGTGAAGCCCCTCGAGTCCGAGTCCGGCTTCTGGCGGATCGGCAAGGACCGCAAGGTCGAGGTCGTCATGGTCCGCGACGACGGCGTCGTCGAGGTCTGGTACGGCGAGCTCGCCGACCAGAAGCCGCAGATCGACCTGGCCACCGACGCGGTCGCCCGCACCGCCGCCTCCGGCCCGTACAGCGGCGGCAAGCGCCTCTACGGCTACGTGAAGAGCGACCTGATGTGGGTCGGCGAGAAGCAGACCCCCGAGATCCCGCTGCGCCCCTACATGTCGGCCCAGCTCAAGAAGGTCGTCTCCCCGGAGGACGTCGCCGACATGGCGCGCAACCTCCCGGACATGCCGGACGACGGTATTGCGTTTTTCAAGTAGGCCGCATCGCCTTCTTGAAGCAGGCCGAATCGCTTTCTCCAAGTCGTTCTAGACTCGTCGGTGTGGTGAGCACCGAAGGCATCGACTGGAAGAGCGATCTGCGGCAGCGCGGCTACCGGCTGACGCCGCAGCGCCAGCTTGTCCTGGAAGCCGTGGACGCCCTGGAGCACGCGACCCCCGACGACATCTTGTGCGAAGTGCGCAAGACGGCGTCGGGGGTCAACATTTCGACGGTCTACCGGACCCTTGAGCTCCTGGAGGAGCTCGGGCTCGTCTCGCACGCCCATCTCGGGCACGGCTCGCCCACGTACCACCTCGCCGACCGGCACCACCACATCCACATGGTGTGTCGCGACTGTACGAACGTGATCGAGGCGGATGTGGACGTGGCGGCGGAGTTCACCGCCAAGCTGCGCGAGGAGTTCGGCTTCGACACCGACCTCAAGCACTTCGCGATCTTCGGGCGCTGCAAGAACTGCGCCGCGGACAAGGGCCGGACGCAGGAATAAGCGCGTCCGCCCACTCGTCGTAGTGTGTGTGAACATGCAGCGACATTCAACGAGCAGCCCCCTGCTGGCCCTGCCCGGCGCCGTCCCCGCCGAGGGCGTGGACGAAGGCGTCGCCGCGCACTACGGCGACCTGTTCCGAGAACAGCGTTCCCTCGCCGACGGTTCGGGCGTCGTCGACCTGTCGCACCGCGGGGTGATCACGGTCACCGGTGCGGACCGGCTGAGCTGGCTGCACCTGCTGATCACCCAGCACGTGGAGCAGCTGGAGCCGGGCCGGGCCACCGAGGCGCTGATCCTCTCCGCCAACGGACACATCGAGCACGCCCTGTACCTCGTCGACGACGGCACGACGACGTGGGCGCACGTCGAACCGGGCACGCAGGAGTCCCTCCTCGCGTACCTGGAGTCCATGAAGTTCTTCTACCGGGTCGAGACCGCCGACCGGACGGACGAGTTCGCGGTGGTGCATCTGCCGGCCGGTTCGATCGCGCCGGTGCCGGACGGCGTGGCCGTGCGCGAGACGCCGCACGGCCGCGATCTGTTCCTGCCGCGCGCCGACCTGGAGTCGTACGCGAGCGAGAACGGCCCGGCAGTCGGACTGCTGGCCTACGAGGCGCTGCGCGTCGAGCAGCACCGGCCGCGCTTCGGCTTCGAGACGGACCACCGCACCATCCCGCACGAGCTGGGCTGGATCGGCTCGGCCGTGCATCTGCAGAAGGGCTGCTACCGGGGGCAGGAGACCGTCGCCCGCGTGCAGAACCTGGGCAAGCCGCCGCGGCGGCTCGTCTTCCTGCACCTGGACGGCAGCGAGGTGCACCTGCCGCCGCACGGCGCCGAGGTGCGGCTCGCCGCGGACGGCCCGGAGGGCCGCAAGATCGGTGTCGTGACGACGGCCGTACGCCACCACGAGCTGGGCCCGATCGCGCTCGCGGTCATCAAGCGGAACGTGTCGGCCGACGCGGCGCTTCTCGTGGAGACCACGGCCGCGGCGCAGGAACTCGTCGTGGAGCCGTAAACCCGGTGGGGGAGTCACATCTCCAGCAGCACGGTGAACGGGCCGTCGTTCGTCAGGCCCACCCGCATCTTGGCCCCGAACCGGCCCGTCGCCACGGTCGCGCCGAGCGCCCGCAGCTGCGCCACGACCTCGTCGACCAGCGGCTCGGCGACGGGTCCTGGCGCGGCGGCGTTCCAGGTGGGGCGGCGGCCCTTGCGGGCGTCTCCGTAGAGCGTGAACTGGCTGATCACGAGGAGCGGCGCGTCGATGTCGCTGCACGACTTCTCGTCGGCCAGCATCCGCACCGACCAGAGTTTGCGGGCCAGTTGGGCCGCTTTCTCCTTGGTGTCCTCGTGCGTGACCCCGACCAGGACGCACAGGCCCTCGCCCTTGATCTCGCCGACCGTCTCGTCGTCCACGACGACGCTCGCGCCGTCCACCCGCTGTACCACTGCTCGCATACGGCCCATCATGCCGTGCGCCGATTTTCGTGCCCCACAAGGGGTTTGAGGATGCTTCCCAACCCCCCATCCGGGGCGGATCTGGGGCACTCGTGCCCGAAGTGGGCACTGGGAGTGGCACCATGCTGACACGCGGTGCGTCGGTGGCGTGCGGCGCGGTCCGGTCGAGGGGACGGTAAGCACCATGGATACCCATGCCATGAGCCACACAACGAGTACGGGGCTGCCCGGGCAGCCCGTATCGCTGACGCACAGGGAACGGATGGCTCCGCTGACCCGCCCGCCGGCGCAGCGGACCGACAGCCCGGAGCTGCCCGCCGTGCCCGCCCCGGACCTGTCGTCCCTGCGCCTGCCGGAGCTGCGCACGCTGCGCCGCGACTCCCAGCAGAACGAGGCGGACCTGAGCTACGTACGACGCCTGCTCCAGGGCCGGATCGACATCCTGCGGGCCGAATCGGGCCGGCGGAAGGACCCCGAGTCGCCGGTCGTGGACCGGCTCTCCGAGATCCTGCGGGACCAGCCGACGCGGCAGCGCTCCTCCGCCCGGCACGTCACGGTCGGTATCCCGCACAGCGAGGAGTCCCGGCGCCTCGCCCAGGAGATGCTCGCCGAGGTCGAGCTCTCCGACCTGGCCGCCCGCACGGACGACGAGCTGCTCGCGGCGATGGGCCGCCTCGTCCGCTACGAGCAGCAGGTCTCGCGCCGCCGCCACCAGCTGCAGCGCACGGCGGACGACTGCAGCTCAGAAATCGCCCGCCGCTACCGCGCAGGCGAGGCCCAGGTGGACGACCTGCTGCGCACCTAAAGGGCAAATAGAGCCCCGCCGGCGTTTGAGGCGCGGGGTCCGGGGGGCGGGGGACTGGGCATCTCAAGCCCCGCCGGCGATTGAGGCGCGGGGTCCGGGGCGGAGCCCCGCGGCGTGGGGGAAATCCGGGCGACACGTGCGTCCGCCCGGCCTAGCGTGAGCGTATGAGCAGCCGTGCCGCCACCCCCGATGCCAGCGAAGCGCCAACCGTACGGGCCGTCACCGAGGACGAGCTGTCCGACTGGTCCCGCGCCCTCAACACCGGATTCCTCCGCCCGCCGACCGTCTCGCCGCAGACGGTCGCCAAGCGCCGCGCGCACTTCGACCTCACCCGCACCCGCGCCGCCTTCGCCCCCGCCGGAGGCGGAGGTACCCGGCAGGTCGCCACCTTCCGCTCGTTCGCGCAGGAGCTCACCGTGCCGGGCGGCGCCACCGTCCCCACGGACGCGATCACCAACGTCACGGTCAGCCCCACACACCGTCGCCGCGGGCTGCTCAGCCGCATGATGGCGGCCGACCTCGCCGAGGCGAAGGAGCGCGGCGACGTCGCGGCGACGCTGATCGCGGCGGAGTACCCGATCTACGGCCGGTTCGGCTTCGGTCCCGCGGCCACCGCCACCGTGTGGGAGGTCGACGTGCCGCGGGCCGGACTCGACCCGCGCTGGTCGGGCCCGGACGACGGCGGCCGCGTGGACCTGGCGGACCCGGAGGAGGTGCGCAAGGTCGGCCCGGAGCTGCACGAGCGGCTGCGCGCCAGCGTCGCCGGTGTGGTGTCGCGGGACGAGCAGTGGTGGCAGTACAACACCGGCCTGTGGCCGACCCCGGAGGACCCGTGGGCGGAGCCGTTCTACGCGGTGTACCGCAACGCGCGCGGTGAGGTGGAGGGTCTGCTCGGCTACGAGGCCGACGACCGCTGGGGCGATGCCAAGCAGCCGCTGAACGCGGCGCGGGTACGGGAGTTGATCGCCGTCACTCCGGCCGCCGAGCGCGCCCTGTGGACGTATGTCTGCTCCGTCGACTGGATCACCACGGTGCGTTCCGGGCTGCGCGCCCCGGACGACCTGCTGCCTCATCTGCTGCCCGACCCGCGCGCCGCCCGCATCGTGACGCAGGCGGACTTCCTGTGGGTGCGGATCCTGGACGTCGTACGGGCCATGGAGGCGCGCTCGTACGAGGCCAGTGGGGAGATCGCGTTCGAGGTGCTGGACCCCGCGGGGCTCGCGGGCGGGCGGTTCACGTTGACGGCGACGCCCGGCGGGGCGGTCTGTTCGCCGGGCGCCGCCTCCCCTCAACTCACGGTCGACGTACGTGAGTTGGGGGCGTTGTGGCTGGGCGACGAGTCCGCGGTGCGGCTCGCTGCCCTGGGGCGGATCGTGGAGCACGAGGAGGGTGCGGCCGCCGGGCTCGGGGCCCTGCTGCGGACCTCGCGGCGGCCGTGGTGCCCCGACGTGTTCTGAGCCACGACCCGTTCACGTACGACGTTCTGACCGACCGGGCTCCCGGCTCCCCTCCGGAAGGGAGCCCGGTCAGCCGCTCTGGGCGAGCAGCATCACGAGGATGACGGCCCCGATGCCGCTGAGCACGGTGTTCTTGGCCTTGAGGCCGACGGAGAGTGCGATGAAGGCGATGATGCCCATCGGGCCGTACTTCCACTGGATGAGCTGCTCGAAACCGATAGCGAGCGCGGCGACGACGATGGCGAAGAGCGGCATTGTCCTACCTCCTTCAGGACCTGTGGTCCTCGTGGTGACCAACTTCAGGTCCCCCGACCATGTACGGGAAGTTGGTCACCAACTCAAGGTTAGTTATCTCCGTTGAAGGGCGACTCATAACCACCTTCACGTCAACTCCCCAAAGATGGCGGGAAGTTGTAGGGTTTGGTTGTGAGTGGGGAGCATGCCGCCGTCAACGGACGGCCCAGGTCACAGCGGGCGCGACACACGTACCGCGAAGTGGCCGACGCGCTGCGCGACCGGATCACGTCCGGGCGCCTGAGCCCCGGCCAACGGATGCCTACACAGGCGCAGTTGGCGGGCGAATTCGGTGTGGAGCGCTCCGCCGTACGTCAGGCGCTGCGCATTCTGCAGTCCGAGAACCTGTTGGTGAACGCCTCGAAGGGCAGTCCGGCCACGGTCGCGCAGCACCCGCGGCCCGCGCTGCACGGCCCCGAGGTGCCGCCGCAGCCGACCATGGTGACGCTCGCGCCGCGCATCGCCGAGGCCTTCGAGCAGGCCGACGTGGAGATCGACGCCCTGTGCCTGACGGCGGTCTCGCTGACACTCGCGATGGGCGAGCCGCTGCGCCTCATCCACGAGGGGCGTAAGAAACCGGCCAGTGTCCGGGTCCGGGTGCTGCTGCCGAGCCGGGACATCGACCTCGCGTTCCCCGCGCCCGCGCCGCCGGCCGCCGCCGAGCCCGTGTCGCGGGCGGAGGTGGAGGCGGAGGCGGCGATGGGCGGCAGGCTGCGGCGCGACTGGCTGGCGCAGCGCAACGCGCAGGGGCAGGTGCTGCGCCACAATCTGCTGGCTCTGCGGGCCACGCACAGCATGGACGTCACGGTGGAGTTCCGCGCGCTGCCGTTCACGCCCCCGGTCAAGCTCTACCTGCTCAACAGCAGCGAGGCGCTGTTCGCGTACTACACGCTGGCCAGGCGCGACGCGCAGATCGACCATGAGCGGGTGGACGTGTACGACGCGCAGGGCGTGCGGCAGATGCTCTTCGCGTTCGAACACGGGGCGGGGCTTCGCGACACGACGTTCGTGGAGCAGTCGCACCTGTGGTTCAACGGCCTGTGGAACACGATCAGCCAGGACCTGACGCTGAGCTCGTGACGGCGGGGCCGGTCAGTGCAGCGCGGGGCCGGCCACCGTGAGCGCGAGCAGGACGCCGCCCAGTGAACTGCAAGTGGCGTTCCTGGCCTTGGCGCCGATGGCGAGCAGGAGCAGGCCCGCGAGTCCTGCCGGGCCGTAGTGCCACTGTGCGAGCTGTTCGAAGGTGATCACGACCACCGCGGAGAGGAGGCTCAGAACGGTCATGGTGGTTCCTCCTGCTTCGGCGTTGCTTCGCTGAGGGGCCTTACTTGGTCTCCTTCGTTGCCACCATCGGCCACCTTCTTCCAAGTTGGCGACCAACTGCACTGGAGTTGTCCCCACTTGGTCGTGGTATATAAACGGGAGGGCGACAACTCTCGCCAAATCACGGTGAGTTGTGTCGTTTGGTCGGGACCAGGGACCCAGGGGAGCAGGGCGTGGCGGACATGGCAGACGCGACACTGAACGGCAGGAGAAGGCTCACGGCCCAGGAGATCGCCGACCAGCTCCGCGAGCGGATCAGGGAGGGCGCCCTGAGGCCGGGCGACCAACTGCCCACGCAGGCCACGCTCGCCGATGAGTTCGGCGTCGAGCGCGGCACGGTCCGTCAGGCCCTGCAACTCCTGGAGACGGACGGTCTGCTGAGCAAGCGCAGCAAGGGCAGCCCGCCGCGCATCGCCCCGGGCACCGCCGCCCGCGACGAGCCGCAGCCCTCCATGGTCGCCCTGGCCCCCCGCCTGGTGGAGGCCTTCCGCGCCTCCCACGTCCGGATCGACGCGGTCTGCCTGACCTCGGAGACCCTGATGCTGGCCCTCGGCGAGCCGCTGCGCCACATCCACGAGGGCCGCATCCGCCCCGAATCCCTCGACGTACGCATCCTGCTGCCCGGCCGCGACATCAACCTCGCCTTCCCGGTGCCGGTCCCCGACGGCAGCGACGGGACCGACCACGACGAGGGCGTCGCGGTACACAACCGCTGGCTGGCGCAGCGCAACGCGCAGGGCCAGGTGCTGCGCCACAACCTGCGTTCCCTGCGCTCCTCGCACGACATCGACGTGCGGGTGACCTTCCGCGCCCTCCCCTTCACCCCGCCGGTCAAGCTCTACCTGCTGAACCAGTCCGAGGCCCTGCTCTCGTACTACATGGTCACGCGGCGCGAGGAGGAGATCGACAACGACACCAAGCTGGAGATGTTCTCGGCCACCGGCACGCAGTCCCTGCTCTTCTCCTTCGAGGAGCGGGCGGGCCACCGCGACCGGACGTTCGTGGAGGAGTCGCAGAAGTGGTTCGACGCCCTCTGGGAAACCATCACCTCCGACCTGACACTCTCCTAGTGACTTCAGAGACGACGAAGCAGACTGTTCCGGTGGCAGAAGAGACCGAACCGAGTCGGGAAACGACCGAACAGGGCGAACAGGGTGACGTACGTGAGTCGGGCACCCTCGCCGAGCTGATCACGGGCGCCCGCCATGTCCTCTTCGACTTCGACGGGCCGATCTGCCGACTGTTCGCGGGCCGCCCCGCGGCGGGGATCGCGCGGCAGCAGGTGGACTGGCTGGACGCGCAGGGGCTCGGCGACGTACTGACGGAGGAGGAACGGGCCGACGTGGATCCGCACGCCGCCCTGCGCCGCCTCGGCCGGGCGCGGCCGGACAGCGACCTGGTCCTGGAGATGGAGAGCCGGCTCACCGAGCAGGAGCTGCGCGCCGTCGGTACGGCCTGGCCCACGGAATACGTGGACCCGCTGATCCGCACCTGGACCGCGGCGGGCGTCCACCTCGCCATCACCACCAACAACTCCGCCGAAGCGGCCCGCCGCTACATCGCGGGCCGCGGCCTGTCCGGCTGCTTCGAACCGCACATCTACGGCCGCACCAAGGACCTTTCCCGCCTCAAGCCCGACCCGTACTGCCTCCAGCGTGCCATGTCGGCGATGGGGGCGGCGCCCGGGGCCACGCTGATGATCGGCGACGCCGCGACGGACCTGCTGGCGGCGCGTGAGGCGGGCGTCGCGTTCCTGGGCTACGCGCGTCACGCCGGCAAGGAGCGCGAACTGCGGGAGGCGGGAGCGCGGCAGGTGACCTCGACCCTGGAGCCGATCATCGACATTCTGCGGGGCAACGGCTGACCTGCGCATCCCTCGCCGACTGCTGCAAGCCGGGTGGAGTTGGCAGCCAACTGCCGTAGAGTTGTACGGACTTGGTCGGGGGGTGAGGGGAGATCGTCGTGGCGAACGCGAATACGGACAACGCCCCCAGACCCACCGCCGAAGACATCGCCGACGCCCTGCGCAAGCGGATCCTCGGCGGCGACCTCAGGCCCGGCGAACGCCTCCCGACGCAGGCCGCGCTCGCCCGGGAGTTCGGCGTGGAACGGGGCACGGTCCGCAACGCCCTGCAGCTGCTGGGCAAAGACGGCTTCCTGACCAACCTGGGCAAGGGCAGCCCACCCACGGTGTCCCGCCCCGAGCGCCAGTCGCCCCCCGGCGCACAGACGGCCAGAAGCATCCTGGGACCACGCCTGGTGGCAGCGTTCGAGGCGCCGCACGTCTACGTGGACGTGGCGAGCCTGACCGGGGAGACGCTGGTGACAGCCCTCGGTGAGCCGCTGCGGAAGGTGTACGAAGGGGTGTTGCGGCCGGAGTCGGTGCGGGTGCGGATGGTGGTACCGAGGCTGGACGAGAACGTCGACTACCCGGCGCCCGCGGGGGGCTGGGGCCACGACGAGAAGCTCGACAAGGCGGTCAGGCACCGCAACAGCGTCCAGTGGGACTCACAGCGCATGGTGCTGGCCGGCGCCTTCAATAGGCTGCGCGACAACGGCATCGATGTTCGCTTCGAGTACCGCTTCGTCTCCGGCACACCGACCCGGAAGGTGTATCTCCTGAACCGGCAGGAGGTGCTGGTCGGGCACTACGTTCCGGGGCGGGTCGAGCGGGAGATCGACGACTACGAGGGCGCGGACACGGTGGAACTCGTGGACGTGGAGGGCTTCGAGACCGGGATGTTCATCTTCGAGCGCTCGAACGGGCCGGACCAGTCGGCCTTTGTAAAAGGGGAACAGGCGATGTTCGACGGGCTCTGGGAGCATGTGGCGAGGCGGTAGGAGAACACCTGAATGGCCTCGGATGAATGGTCCCGGACCTCACCGAGCGAGGGCTACTCTGTGGCACCATGCTCCTCCCTCTGCCCCCGAAACGAACTGGGGCACTGCTGACGCGGTTCGCCCGCTGCGTCGCCCGTGACGTGGTGCACGGCCAGCACAATGTGAATTACATCCTGCCTCTCGGCGCTGCCTTGCTTCTCGGGGTCCTCCGGTCGGGGCGGGTCAAGTTCAGGGTGCCCAGGGAAGCGGTGAAGGTCGTGCCGCGCATCTGGTCGGAGGCCCAGGTCCTCGACGTCGTCGCGGAGCATTTGGACGGTGTACCGAGGTTCCTGCGACGGCGGGGCTCCGGTTCGGTCCACGAGTTCGTGGAGGGATGGGCACTGAACTCTCTGCCGGAGTTGGCTGTACTCCCGGGCGAGAAGGAGATGATGGTCAAGTTCGCCCATTTCTTCGCGGACTTGGGGGACGTGCCCGCGGACGCCCTCCCGGCCCGTCCCACCGGCTGGCCGGCCGACGGGGACAGCGACGGCTTCCTGGACTGGCTCGTCGACTTCGTGGACACCGACGTACGGGCCGGTCCGCATCAAGAGCTGTTCGGCCCGCTCTTCGACGCGCTGCTGGTCCCCGACACCGCCATGAAGGACTTCAAGGGCCAGCGCGAGCGGCTCGCCCGGCGGCCGTTCCGGCTTCTGCACACCGACGTCCATCAGGCCAATGTCGTACTCACCGAAGACGGCGAGATCTCGGTGATCGACTGGGAACTGGCCCTGTACGGCGACCCGTTGCACGAGTTGGCCACGCACATGGTGCGGATGGGGTACGACGCCGCGCAGCAGTCCACGATGGCCGACATCTGGGCTTCCACGATGACGGAGCGTGGCCAGGAGGAACTCGTCACCGGCTACGAGCGCGATCTGTGGGTGTACCGGGACTTTGAACACGCCCAGTCGATCTACCCCGATGTGATGCGCGCGGCGCTCGACCTGCGTGACGGGCGGATCGATGTCGACGCCGCCGGGTCGCGCGTCCGTCATGCGCTGACGGTCGCTCAAGAACCATTGATGTTACGGAAGTTGCCACAGGACCCGGAGATCGAGGACGCTTTGCGGTGGTGGGTCTCGGACGTGAGTGACGCGCGCGGACTGCCACTTCCTGAAATGTGATCGACCGGGCATCCTACGGGGGTTCGGCTCGAACTCACGTGGGGTCAGGGGGGCTCGGTGGCTGGGGCGGGGGCGGCGGTACGCAGCGGTGTGGCGGAGCGGTGGGAGCGGGTCGAGGCCGTCGGGGCGCGGGTGCTGCTCCTGGGGGTCTTCCTGTTCGGTCTCGTGGCCCAGTTCGTCAAGCCGATCGGCGACGCGCTCGAAGGCAAGGTGTATCTCGGCGGAGCGCTGCTCAGCCTCATCGGATATCTGCTGTACGCACAGGTGCTGCGACTGGCCTCGGCGAACTCCGCGCAGCTGGAGCTGACCCGGGAGCTACGTGCCGAGGTGCGGGACCTGCAAGCGCGAACGCAGCGGGAGTTCGGCCGGCCGGTGGCGGTGGACGAACTCTCCGGGATCTTCCGAGAGGCGCTGACGCAGCGGGAGGCCACGCTGTCCGCCCTGGCGTTCACCGGTGAGGTCTTCGTGGAGAAGCTGAGACCCCTGCTGGACACGCTGCCGCAGGACCTGCGGCGCCGGATCACCGTTCAGGTGCTCGTACCGGACTTCGACAAGCCGATCCAACTGCCTGGGCAGGTGCACGAAGGCAAGGCGCAGGATTCGCCGGGCTTTCGCGCCCAGCTGGCGAGCCGCGTGGCGCGCAACCAGCGAGAGCTGATCCGGGTCGCGCAGGACGTACGGGGCAGCACGGTCACGATCGAGTTCCGTGCCCTGCACATGTCGCCCTTTTTGAAGCTCTATCTGGTGAATTCGGATCAGGTGTGCGAGGGAGTCTACGACCGGTTCAAGTTCGGAGGTGTCGGGAACGCCGAGAGGGCGCGGGAGGGGAGCCTCCTCGACCTGCTCGGGTACGAGTCGAAGCTGACACTCTGGCGCAGCGGCGACGGTGCCCACGCCCGGCAACTGGTGGACGCCCGGAACGCGTACTTCGAACAACTCTGGAGCGTGGCCACCCCGCTGACCGTGCCCGGTCCCGGCGACGGGTCCTGGGCCTGATCCCGGGCCCGTACGCTCGCGGTCATGCGCACTCCCGATCCGCCCCTCGGCCTCCGCGAACTCAAGAAGCAGCGCACCCGGCAGACCCTCTCCGAGACCGCCGTCCGCCTCTTCATGGAGAAGGGGTACGACAACGTGTCCGTCGCCGAGATCGCGGCCGCCGCCGAGGTGTCGAAGCCGACGCTGTTCCGGTACTTCGCGGCCAAAGAGGACCTGGTGCTGCACCGGTTCGCGGATCACGAGGACGAGGCGGCGCGGGTCGTCGCGGGGCGCGGTGAGGGGGAGGCGCCGCTCGGCGCGTTGCGGCGGCACTTTATGGAGGGGCTGCGGCGGCGGGATCCGGTGACCGGGCTGTGCGATCACCCGGCGGTGCTCGCGTACCAGCGGCTGCTGTACGGGACTCCGCAACTCGTGGCGCGGCTGTACGGGTATCAGGAGCGGTCCGAGCGGGCACTCGCCCAGGCGCTCGGGGGACCCGAGGTGCGGGCCCGGATCGCCGCGGGGCAGATCGTGGCCGCGCAGCGGATCCTCGCCGAGGAGAACGTACGGCGGATCGTGGCCGGCGAGTCCGCCGACGAGCTGGAGGCCGCGGCCCTGCGCACCGCCGAGCTGGGGTTCCGGCAGCTGGGGGAGGGGATCGGCGGGCTGTACGGGTGAGGGGCCCGGTGTCCCCGCTGTCGGCTGGAACACTTTTGCAAGCAGGCGCTTGCAAAAGTTAGCGCGGGTGCGGCACCATCGGGGCATGGCATCGCTCAACGTCGGAAGCCTCGGCGAATACCTGCGCGAGCAGCGTCGCAACGCGCAGTTGTCGCTCCGTCAGCTCGCCGACGCCGCCGGAGTGTCCAACCCGTACCTGAGTCAGATCGAGCGCGGGCTGCGCAAGCCGAGCGCGGAAGTTCTGCAGCAGGTCGCCAAGGCGCTGCGGATCTCCGCGGAGACGTTGTACGTGCACGCCGGCATTCTCGATGCCGAGCGGGAGCGGACCGAGGTGGAGACGCGCGCCGTCATCCTCGCCGACCCTTCGCTCAACGAGCGTCAGAAGCAGGTGCTGTTGCAGATCTACGACGCCTTCCGGCACGAGAACGGCGACGGAACCGACGACGGAGCCGGCGACAGCGATGCCGAGCCCTCAAGCAGCAGTTGATGTGATCCGGGAGGACCACGCCATGGCCATCAAGGACGACCTGCGCAAGACCCTCACCGACCCGACCCCGCTCTACTTCGCCGCCGGCACCGCCGAGCTGGCGTACCAGCAGGCCAAGAAGGTGCCGGGGATCGTCGAGCAGCTGCGGAGCGAGGCGCCCGCCCGCTTCGACTCCGTGCGGCAGACCGACCCCAAGGATGTGCAGGAGAAGGCGACCACCCGCGCCAAGGAGGCGCAGGCCACCCTCACCGCGAAGGTGAACGAGCTGGTCGCGGGGCTCGACACCGACCTGAAGAAGTTCGGCGAGAGCGCCCAGGAGTTCGCGCTGCGCGGCGTCGGCTACGCGGCCGAGGCCGCCGTCAAGGCGCGTGAGACGTACGAGAAGGTCGCCGAGCACGGCGAGGAGGCCGTGAAGGTGTGGCGCGGCGAGGCCGCCGAGGAGATCGTCGAGCTCGCCGAGGCGGTCGAGCCCGACCCCGAGCCGGCCGCCGAGCCGAAGCCGGAGGCCAAGGAGGCGTCCGCGGCCGCGCCTGCTCCCGCTCCCGCGAAGAAGACCGCTCCCGCCAAGAAGGCGACGGCGAAGAAGACCGCTCCCGAGAAGAAGCCGGGCTCCTCTTCCACGCCGCCCGCCAAGTAGGGCGTACGTCGACGGGTCGGGCACGTGCCGCGTGCCCGGCCCGTTGTACGGGTACGGTGACCGGACGGCAGTCGATTCGGGTGGTGGCGTTGTGCTGATGCAGGGTTTCAACAGTTTCTTGTCGCTGCTGAATCTGGCGTTGATCGTCTTCAGTGGCTTCGCGCTCGTCGACGCCGCCATCCGGCGCGAGGACGCCTACCGCGCGGCCGACAAGAAGACCAAGCCGTTCTGGCTGATCATCCTCGGGCTCGCGTTCATCGTGAACTGGATCTTCGGCATCATGTCGTTCCTGCCGATCATCGGGCTCATCGCGACCATCGTGTACATGGTGGACGTGCGGCCCGCCGTCAAGCAGATCAGCGGTGGCGGCGGGGGCGGCAAGGGTCGTGGCTCCAGCAGCGACGGGCCGTACGGTCCGTACAACGGCGGCCGCTGAAGCACGGGTCGGCCGGGTTCACCGGTCGAGCAGCAGGACCGCCACGTCGTCCGTCAGATCGCCCCCGTTGAGATCGCGCACCTCGTTCATCGCGGCCTCCAGCAGCCCCTCGCCGGTCAGGCCCTGCGCCCGCTGGCGGCGGATCATCTCCACCATCCCCTCTTGGCCGAGCCGCTGCCTGCCCTGGCCGATCCGGCCCTCGATCAGGCCGTCCGTGTAGAGCATCAGGCTCCACGAGGGACCCAACTCGACCTGCATGCGCGGCCATCGGGCCTTCGGCAGCAGCCCGAGGGCCGGGCCGTTGTTCTCGTACGGGAGCAGGACCGCGGGGCGTCCGGGCGTCGCTATCAGGGGCGCCGGGTGGCCCGCCAGGCACAGGCCGGCACGGCGGCCGTCCGGCGAGATGTCGACCGTGCACAGCGTCGCGAAGATCTCGTCGTCCGGGCGCTCGTGCTCCAGGACCTGCTGGAGCGTGGACAGCAGCTCGTCGCCGCACAGTCCCGCGAATGTCAATGCCCGCCAGGCGATGCGCAGTTCGACGCCGAGCGCCGCCTCGTCGGGGCCGTGCCCGCAGACGTCGCCGATCATCGCGTGGACCGTGCCGTCGGGCGTGCGCACCGTGTCGTAGAAGTCGCCGCCGAGCAGCGCGCGTGAGCGGCCCGGACGGTAGCGGGAGGCGAAGCGCAGCGTCGAACCGTCGAGCAGCGGCTTCGGCAGCAGGCCGCGCTCCAGGCGGGCGTTCTCCTGCGCGCGGATCCGGGACTCGGTGAGCCCCTGCTGCGCGATGTCGGCGCGCTTGCGCTCGACCGCGTAACGGATGGCCCGGCCGAGCAGCCGGGAGTCCAGCTCGTCGCGGAACAGGTAGTCCTGTGCGCCCACGCGGACCGCCTCCGCGCCGCGCTCGGCGTCGCCCGACGTGGTCAGGGCGAGCACGGCCCGGCGCGGGGCCAGGCGCAGCAGGTGCCGCAGGGTCCGCAGCTCGTCGTGGTGCTCCGGCTCCGCCCTGTCCGGCTTCGCGCCGGGCAGCGCGAGGTCCAGCAGGACGCAGCTGACGTCGTCGGTGAGCAGCCGCTCGGCCTCGGTGAGGTTGCGCGCGGTGCGCACGCGGATCGGCTTGCCCGCGGCGTCGGGCACCTCGGGGATGCTGAGGGAGCCCGCCGGGTCGTCCTCTATGACCAGGATCGTCAGACCGGTGGCGTCACGGTCGGCGCGTGCCGGCTCGTGAGCGCTGTCGTCGGTCGTCGGCTCCTGGCGGCGCTCGGCGTTCTGTATGTCGTTGGCGTCAGGGCGGTCGGTGGTCGGCCGCTCGTCCTGACGTTCGTCCTGCCGGTCGTGCGTGTCGGTCGTGGTGTGCGCGTCCAGAGCCTGACCACTTTCCACGGCCGGGATGGCTCTCTGCCGCGGTACGGGTACGGGCATCGCTTCGGTTTCCTTCCCTCCCCCCGAGGGCACGGTGGGGCGAAGGTCCTCGGCCCACCGACCGGGACCTTAGCGGTAGCCGACGCTCGAACGGAATGGTGAGTGGCAAAGGGCCGGCGTCATATGCCGCTCCCCGCACCGGAATTGAGTGGGTTCCGTCCCTGGTCGGGCGGGTCGGGAATGACGAACGTCACGCCGGGGCGCCGGAACCGCAGCGCCGCGGGTGCTGTGCGTCACGTGGGGCACGTCACCCATCTGGACCCATGTCCGGCATCCGGTCGTCCGACCCTCAGTCATCCGGTCACCCGGCCCTCACGCGTCGGGCCTGACCACCCCGAGCATCGCCATGGAGCCCGCGCCCGCGACCGTCACATCCCGCCCAGGACGCGGCGCGTGGATGATCGCCCCCTTGCCTATGTACATCCCGACATGGCTGGCGTCGTCGTGGTAAATGATCAGGTCGCCGGGGCGCATGTCCTTGATGTCGATGCGCTTCAGCTGCTTCCACTGCTCCTGCGACGTGCGCGGTATCGGCTGCTTCGCCGAGGCCCACGCCTGCGAGGTCAGCCCCGAGCAGTCGAACGACTTCGGGCCCTCGGCGCCCCACACGTACGGCTTGCCCAACTGCTCGGAGGCATAGCGCACGGCCTTCTTGCCGGCCGCCGAGGCCTTGGAGTCGATCTCCTTCAGGACGCCCGAGGAGAGCCATTCCGTCTGTGCCTTCTGCTCGGCCGCCTCCTCCAGCTGCCGCAGCTGCTCGCGCTCCTTCTTGGCGAGCTTGTCCTCGATCTTCTGCGCCGCCTTGATCTGCTTCTCGATCCGCTGCTTCGCGGCGGCCTTCTTCTCGCGCCCCTCGTCCAGCGCCTTCCACTTGGCGGAGGCGGCGTCCGCGTACCCCTCCAGGGCGTCCTGCGTCCGGACGAGGCGTGACATCAAATTCCGCGTGGCCTTCTGCCCCTGGTAGGCCCGCCCCGCGTTGTCGAGGAAGCGGCCCGGGTCGCCGGCGAGCATGAACTGGGTCTCCTGGGAGATCCCGCCGGTGCGGTACTGCTCGCGGGCCGCCGCGCCTGCCCGGCCCTTGAGGCTGTCGAGCTCCTGCTGGCCCGCGGCGATCTTCCGGGCCAGCTTCACGATCTGGTCGGACTGGTCGGCGGCCTTCTCCTCCGCCGCGTTGTACGCGTCGGTGGCGACCGAGGCCTCGTGGTACAGCTTGTCGATCTTCTTGCGGATCGACTCAAGGTCCTTGACGCCGGGCGAACTTGACGGCGATGGAGAGGGGGACGGCTTCGCGTACGCCAGTCCCGTCGGCGTCGGTACGGTCACGGCGCACACGAGCGCCAGGGCCGCCACCGTCGTCGTGCTCCGCTTGCTCATCTGCTCCGCCCCCACAGCCGACACAAACCTGATGGACCGTCAGTAAGTCGAATGCTCCGGGGATGGTGCCATGCGCGCCTCGAATCCGACAGACCCCGACGCGGTATGGCAACTGCCCCGCACCGTTCGACGAACGAAGTGCCGAGATCGTTCCCTCGGATCCCGCCGCGTCTCAGCCGCCCGCCGAAACCCGCCGCGGCGCCAACGCCCCCCACGTCACGGTCACTTCACCCTGCCGCCAGCGCCCCGGCCCGTCCACCACCGGCCAGTCCGCCGAGAGCTCCCGCACCGCCCGGATCCAGCGCTGCCGCGCGCCGTACGAGGCGTAGGGCGCGGCCGACGCCCACGCCCGGTCGAAGTCGCGCAGGAAGGCGTGCACAGGCTCGCCGGGGACATTGCGGTGAATCAGCGCCTTGGGGAGTCGTTCGGCCAGGTCGGACGGGGTGTCCAGGGAGCCGAGCCGGGTCGCGAACGTCACGGTCCGCGGGCCTTCGGGGCCGAGCGCCACCCACACGTGCCGGCGCCCGATCTCGTCGCAGGTGCCCTCCACGAGGAGGCCGTCCGGCGCGAGCCGCGCGCACAGCCGCTCCCACACCGCGGCGACCTGCTCCTCGTCGTACTGGCGCAGCACGTTCGCGGCGCGGATCAGGAGGGGCGCGCTCTCCAGGGGCAGCTCGAAGCCGCCGTGCCGGAATTCAAGACCGTCCCGCTCGTAGGGCTTCGCGGCGGCGACCCGCGCAGGTTCGATCTCGATGCCGACCACGCGCGCGTGCGGCGCCGCCCCGCGCAGCCGGGTCAGCAGTTCCACCGCGGTCCAGGGCGCCGCCCCGTAGCCGAGGTCGACCGCCACCGGGTCGTCGGCACGGCGCAGCGCGGCACCGTGCACGGCCGCGATCCAGCGGTCCATGCGGCGCAGCCGATTGGGGTTGGTGGTGCCTCGCGTCACAGTCCCCACGGGGCGGGAGGAGGGGCGCGGGCTCATGGGTAAGAGGGTATGCGCTGCGCCGGACGCGGCTTTGGTTGAGACCCGTAGGGTAATGATTCGGCAAAGTGGAAATGGAGCAGCCGAATCCGGCGTTGCCCCCCTTGGAGAGGGCCTGTGCCCTCCGGTCGTCGTGCCCGCAGTAGCCCACCAAGGAGGGCCCGCCACGTGAGCCAGTACGTGACCAGGTTCCGCCGCTCCGGGGCTGCTCCCGCCCTGCTGCGGTTCCCCGGTGCGCAGCGGCGCCCCCGCCGCATCGCGATGCTCAGCGTGCACACCTCGCCCCTCCATCAGCCCGGTACGGGCGACGCGGGCGGCATGAACGTCTACATAGTGGAGCTCGCCAAGCGGCTCGCGGCGATCAACATCGAGGTCGAGATCTTCACCCGCGCCACCGCCGGAGGCCTGCCGCCGGAGGTCGAGCTCGCGCCGGGCGTCCTCGTACGGCACGTGGACGCGGGCCCCTACGAAGGCCTCGCCAAGGAGGAGCTGCCCGCCCAGCTCTGTGCCTTCACACACGGAGTCATGCAGGCGTGGGCGGGCCACCGCCCCGGCTATTACGACCTGGTCCACTCGCACTACTGGCTGTCCGGGCAGGTCGGCTGGCTGGCCGCGGAGCGCTGGGGCGCGCCCCTCGTGCACGCCATGCACACCATGGCCAAGGTCAAGAACGCGGCGCTCGCCGAGGGCGACACCCCCGAGCCGGCCGCCCGCGTCATCGGCGAGACCCAGATCGTGCGCGCCGCCGACCGCCTCATCGCGAACACGGCGGAGGAGGCCGACGAGCTGGTCCGCCACTACGAGGCGGACCCCGGGAACGTCGCGGTCGTGCACCCCGGCGTGAACCTGGACCGCTTCCGCCCCGCCGACGGCAGGGCCGCCGCCCGCGCCCGCCTCGGCCTGCCGCAGGACGCGCTCGTCCCGCTCTTCGCGGGCCGCATCCAGCCCCTCAAGGCGCCGGACATCCTCCTGAAGGCCGTCGCGGTCCTCCTGGACGAGCGCCCGGAGCTCCGCTCCCGCATCGTCGTCCCCGTGGTCGGCGGCCCCAGCGGCAGCGGCCTCGCCAAGCCCGCGGCGCTCCAGAAGCTCGCCGCGCGGCTCGGCATCGCGGACGTGGTCCGCTTCCAGCCACCGGTCGGCCAGGAGGCGCTGGCGGACTGGTTCCGAGCCGCCTCCGTACTCGTCATGCCCTCCTACAACGAGTCCTTCGGACTCGTCGCCATAGAGGCCCAGGCCGCCGGTACGCCGGTGATCGCGGCGTCCGTGGGCGGCCTCCCCGTAGCCGTGCGCGACGAAAAGACCGGCTTCCTTGTCGACGGCCACGAACCTGCCCGCTACGCGCGCGTGCTGCGCGAATTCGCCGACCACCCCGACCTGGTCGGCACCATGGGCGACGCCGCGGCCCGCCACGCCCTCTCCTTCGGCTGGGACACGGCGGCCTCCGCCACGGCGGACGTCTACACGGCGGCGATGCAGGCGAGGCGCCGTCACGTACCCTCGCACCATGGCTGACCAGCGACCGGCACACGACGTCATCGAGTCCACGCTGAAGGACGCCGAGCTGGAGTGGGAGAGCCCGGAGCCGGGCTCGTACGTCGTGAAGCTCCCCGGCACCCGCAAGCTCTCGACGACGCTGTCCCTGCGTGTGGGCCGGCACAGCCTCTCGCTCAACGCCTTCGTGATCCGCCACCCCGACGAGAACGAGGCCGGGGTGCACCGCTGGCTCCTGGAGCGGAATCTGCGCCTGTACGGCGTCAGTTACGCGGTCGACCAGCTCGGCGACGTCTACCTCACCGGAAAGCTCCCGCTCGCCGCCGTCACCCCCGACGAACTGGACCGCCTCCTCGGCTCGGTCCTTGAGGCGGCGGACGGCTCCTTCAACACCCTCCTCGAACTGGGCTTCGCGAGCGCGATCCGCAAGGAGTACGAGTGGCGGGTGGCGCGCGGCGAGTCGACGCGCAACCTGGACGCGTTCACGCATCTGACCCAGCGCCCCGCCAAGTAGCCCCTTCTGTGCCTTAGTTGAGCGCCACCATCCGCACCACCGTCACGGTCAGCACCGACCCGGATACGTAGTAGAGGACTATCGCCCCGCCGACCGTCGCCTCGCGGCGGTCGCGTTCTCCGGAGACCGTGGTGGAGCCGTGGCCGTAGGGGTCGTGGGAGAGGGTGCGGGCCATTTCGTCGCGGAAGGCGTCCGGGTTCGCCATCTTGGCGAGCGTGTCGTCGGCGGGCGGTGCGAAGGCGACGCGGCAGGCGCCGCGCCTGCGTCGGCGGCTCAAGCCGGGCCCCGCCTCTCCGCCTCGTCGCGGGCGAGCCGGGCCAGGATCGCGTCGGCCTCCGGGTCCGGTACCGCCTCCAGCATCCAGTGCCGCATGACGGCGTGGATCTCGCCGACCCCCGCCGCGTTGATCGCCTTGTCGAACTCGACGCGGCGCGTCACGTCCAGCGCGGCGCGGATCGCCGGGATGCTGTTGGGGACGTCGACCTCGACGCCGCCCACCAGCGTTCTGGGCGGTTCGTCAGTTCTGGAGGAGGTCCTTGGGGGTTCGGCCATGTACGGTCCCGTACCCACCGAACTGCCCCGTCACGCCGGGCTGTTCTCCGCCTCCACGGGCGCCGCGACAACGGGCCTTGAGGGCTCCTCGTCCGACAGTCCCCGCATCAGCACCCAGTACCCGACCGCCGTCACCGTGCCGAGCGCCGCGCACCCCGCCCACAGCCATCCGGCGCCCGCCGAGTCGATCACCCAGCCGCCCGCGAGCGGGGCGACGAGGGCCGCCGCCGACCACGACATGGTGTAGACGCCCTGGTAGCGACCGCGGCCCTCGGCGGGTGAGAGCCGGGCCACGAGCCCCGACTGCGTAGGCGCGTTGATCATCTCGCCGAGCGTCCACACCACGACCGTGAGCGCGTACGCGGCGAGGGATCCGGCGAGGGCGGTGAGCGCGAAGCCGTACCCGATGAGAAGCGAGGAGACGGTCAACAGGCGCCCGGGATCACGCCGTTCGATGAACCGGGTCAGTGGAATCTGCAACGCGACGATCACCACACCGTTGACGGCGGCGACGAGCCCGACATCCGAACTGCTCAGCCCGTTCTCGCCCATGACGATCGGCAGGCCCACCGAACTCTGCGTGAACACGACGGCGACCAGGAACGACAGCCCCACCATCAGCATGAAGCGGCCGTCGCGCAGCACGGTCCCCATGGTGACCACCGGGCTCGACGGCGCGCCGGGCACCACCGTGCGCGTCGGCCGCGACTCCTTCACCTTCACGAAGACGACGCAGGCGCAGGCCAGCGTCATCACCGCCTCGGCGAGGAAGCCCAGCGTGTAGCTCTGCGAGACGAGGAACCCCGCGTACACGGACGAGATCGCGAACCCCAGGTTGATCGCCCAGTAGTTGAGCGAGAACGCCCGCACCCGGTCCTCGGGCGGCACGATGTCGGCCATCATCGCCTGGATCGCGGGCCGCGAGGCGTTCGACGCCAGGCCGAGCGCGAAGCCGGTGACCGCGATCCACACGGGGTCGCGCACGAAGGCGAGCGCGGCGACCGTCGCCGAGGTGGCGAGCTGCGCGCCGAGCAGAGTCGGCCGCCGCCCGAGCCGGTCGGCGAGCACCCCGCCGAGCATGGACGCGATGACCCCGCCGAGCCCGATCAGCGAGGCGACCAGACCGGCGTACGCGGCCGAGAACCCACGCGAAGCGGTCAGGTACAGGGCGAGGAAGGTGAAGACGAAGTTGCCGAGCCGGTTGATCAGAGTGCTGGTCCACAGCCACCAGAATTCGCGCGGCAGCCCGGAGACGGACTCCGTGACGGCACGTCTGAGCGAGGCGACTGACATGGGTGCATCCCCCGGGGCCGATGTAAGCAGTGCAGAAGGTTTACATAACTTACTTGCCGGGTATTGGTAGGGGCCACTCAATTGACGGGGACCGTCAATCGGCAGGCGCCGGACGGGTCGATTAGGCTCGGCCCCATGGCCGACGCACCGTACAAGCTGATCCTCCTCCGTCACGGCGAGAGCGAGTGGAACGCGAAGAACCTGTTCACCGGATGGGTGGACGTCAACCTGAACGAGAAGGGCGAGAAGGAGGCGGTCCGCGGCGGTGAGCTGCTCAAGGACGCCGGCCTGCTCCCCGACGTGGTCCACACGTCGCTCCAGAAGCGCGCGATCCGCACGGCCCAGCTCGCGCTGGAGTCCGCGGACCGCCACTGGATCCCCGTCCACCGCAGCTGGCGCCTGAACGAGCGCCACTACGGCGCCCTCCAGGGCAAGGACAAGGCGCAGACCCTCGCCGAGTTCGGCGAGGAGCAGTTCATGCTCTGGCGCCGCTCGTACGACACCCCGCCGCCGGCGCTCGACCGCGACGTGGAGTACTCCCAGTTCGACGACCCGCGCTACGCGACGCTCCCGCCCGAGCTGCGCCCGCAGACGGAGTGCCTCAAGGACGTCGTCGTCCGCATGCTCCCGTACTGGTTCGACGGCATCGTCCCCGACCTACTGACCGGCAGGACGGTCCTGGTCGCGGCCCACGGCAACTCGCTGCGCGCCCTGGTCAAGCACCTCGACGGCATCTCCGACGCGGACATCGCGGGCCTGAACATCCCGACCGGCATCCCGCTCGCCTACGAGCTGGACGCGGACTTCAAGCCGGTCAAGCCGGGCGGCACGTACCTGGACCCCGACGCGGCGAAGGCGGCCATCGAGGCGGTCAAGAACCAGGGCAAGAAGAAGTAAGAGCCTCCCTCTCCGCCTTCGCCCCTGGGGCGTGCCGAACACGGCACGCCCCAGGGGCTTTTTTTGACGCGGTACCCTCCCCGCCATGACGACCCGTGACCTCTACAACGTGCGCGTGCTCCCCGGCGACGACGGCCCCGCCCCGCTCACCGACGAAGAGGAGCGGCGCTATCGGAACATCCTGTTCAGCGACCTGGGCAACCAGCTCGCCGACCACGGGACGACGACGTATCCCGCGTACAGCCCGCAGGACCGCCGCCGACTCGTCGAGGTGGGGCGGCGGTTGAGTGTGCACTGGGGGATGCCGGTGCGGGTGGCGGCGGACGACGAGTGCCGGATGCGGTTGAGTGTCGGGCGCTCGGGGGGTGGTGGCAGCGTGCGCGGCAACTGACGCGCGCGCGTGCGCCGTTGATGCGCCCGTCCCGGTGGGCATGCAATGGGGGAAGGGTTCCATCGTGGAGCCCCGTCGAGGAGGGAACACCATGGCCGCCGACTCCCCGAAGCCGAACCCGACCCCCGAAGTGCCGGTCGAAGTGGGCAGCACCGTACCGAAGTTGGTGCTGCTCGGAGCCTGTGGATGCGGCTCGGGCTGCGGCTGCGGCTGCCAGTCGGGCGCGCCGTGCCAGTGCGGGGGCTCCTGCTGACCGACAGGGATCAGTAGGGACCAGTAGGGACCAGTACACGGGAGGGCCCCGCGCGATCAGCTGCGCGGGGCCCTCCTCGTGCGACGTGTGCCGTCAGGCGCTCTCGACCGGCTGGGGCTGCGTCTGCACCTCGTCCGCGTGCTCGCCCGTCACCAGGTAGACGACCCGCTTCGCCACCGACACCGCGTGGTCCGCGAAGCGCTCGTAGTAGCGGCCGAGCAGCGTCACGTCGACCGCCGTCTCGATGCCGTGCTTCCACTTCTCGTCCATCAGGTGCTGGAAGAGCGTGCGATGCAGCTGGTCCATCTCGTCGTCGTCCTGTTCGAGCTGCATCGCCAGGTCGACGTCCTTGGTGATGATGACCTCCGCCGCCTTCGCCATCAGGCGCTGCGCGAGCTGGCCCATCTCCAGGATCGTGGCGTGCAGGTCGTGCGGGACCGCGCGCTCCGGGAAGCGGAGGCGGGCCAGCTTCGCCACGTGCTGCGCCAGGTCGCCACTGCGCTCCAGGTCCGCGCTCATACGGAGCGAGGTGACGACGATCCGGAGGTCGGTGGCCACCGGCTGCTGGCGTGCCAGCAGGGCTATGGCCCGCGCCTCCAGCTCGTGCTGCAGATCGTCCACCTTCTGGTCGGCGGCGATCACGGTCTCGGCGAGCTTCAGATCGGCGTCGAGCATGGCCGTGGTGGCGCGCCCGATCGCCGACCCGACAAGGCGGGCCATCTCGACCAGACCCTCGCCGATCGAGTCAAGTTCCTCGTGGTACGCGTCACGCATACGGCGTTCCCTCTCTGTGCCTGGCTACGTATGGAACCCGGACGGCCCCACGCTCCCACGTTCCGTCCTGTACGCGTCCGAATCCGGCACCACAAGTGAATCGACCCCGTACCCAAGGTGAACTCTGGGCGACGAGTGTTCGAGCTGCCACTCGGATGGCTGTGGAGGAGTGGCCGGTGCCGCATAACCTGAAGACATGGACGTGAACGCGGCGGTCGCCGCAGCGGCAGCGATCGCCGGAGTGTGCACCGGTGTCATCGCCATGCTGGCGTTTCGCTGGAGCGAGCGCGACCAGAAACGCCCCACGCGCACCTCACTGCACACGGACCCGGTCCTTCCGCCTGGCGTCGACACCGTGCTCTCCGTGCTCCGCTCCTCCGCCGTCGTCCTCGACGAGGCGGACAGCGTGGTCAAGGCCAGCTCGGCGGCGTACGCCCTCGGTCTCGTACGCGGCGGGAAGCTCGCGGTCGAGCCGATGCTGCAGATGGCCCGCGACACACGCAGGGACGGGGAGATACGCCAGGTCGAGCTGGACCTGCCCCGGCGCGGCACGGGGCGCGGCGACGCGCTCGCCGTGTCCGCCCGCGTCGCCCCGCTCGGCTCCCGGCTCGTGCTGCTGCTCGTCGAGGACCTCACGGAGGCCCGGCGCATCGAGGCCGTACGGCGTGACTTCGTGGCGAATGTCAGTCACGAGCTCAAGACGCCCGTCGGCGCGCTCTCCCTGCTCTCCGAGGCCGTCATGGACGCCTCCGACGACCCGGAGGCCGTGGAGCGGTTCGCCGGGCGCATGCAGAACGAGGCGACCCGGCTCACCAGCCTCGTACAGGAACTCATCGACCTCTCAAGGGTGCAGAACGACGACCCGCTGGAGGACGCCGAGCCGGTGCGCGTCGACGAACTCGTCGCCGAGGCCATCGACCGCTGCCGCCAGCCCGCCGCCACGAAGCAGATCAACATGGCGGCCGGAGGCACCGCCGACCTGCGGGTCTGGGGCAACCGGGGGCAGCTCGCGGCCGCCCTCGGCAACCTCGTCGAGAACGCCGTCAACTACTCGCCGGCCCGTACGCGCGTGGGCATAGCCGCCCGCCGCGTCTCGGCGGGCGGCGGCGACCGCATCGAGATAGCCGTCACCGACCAGGGCATCGGCATCTCCGAGAAGGACAAGGAGCGCGTCTTCGAGCGCTTCTACCGCGTCGACCCGGCCCGCTCCCGCGCGACCGGCGGCACGGGCCTCGGCCTCGCCATCGTCAAGCACGTGGCGGCCTCGCACGGCGGGGAGGTGACCGTGTGGAGCTCCGAGGGACAGGGCTCCACCTTCACGCTGCGGCTGCCCGAGGCGGCCGCGACCCGCACCTCACGATCCACACAGACCACACAGCCGTCCCGCACCAGTGGCCCCGGAGACGTACGCGACGAAGACGACGCACACGGGCCCGACGACACAACCGCATACGAATCCATTCCTGCCACTCCTGCCGCCCCGGAGGTCCTTCCGTGACCCGAGTGCTTGTCGTAGAGGACGAGGAGTCCTTCTCCGACGCCTTGTCCTACATGCTTCGCAAGGAGGGTTTCGAGGTCGCCATCGCGGCCACGGGGCCCGACGGTCTCGACGAGTTCGAGCGCAACGGCGCCGACCTCGTCCTGCTCGACCTGATGCTTCCCGGCCTGCCCGGCACCGAGGTCTGTCGCCAGCTGCGCGGCCGTTCCAATGTCCCGGTCATCATGGTGACCGCCAAGGACAGCGAGATCGACAAGGTCGTCGGTCTCGAAATAGGAGCCGATGACTACGTCACCAAGCCGTTCTCCTCGCGTGAGCTGGTCGCCCGGATCCGGGCGGTCCTGCGCCGCCACGGGGAGCCGGAGGAGGTCGCGCCGCAGGCACTGGAGGCCGGGCCCGTCCGCATGGACGTCGACCGTCACGTCGTGACGGTGGGAGGCGGCAAGGTCGACCTCCCGCTCAAGGAGTTCGACCTCCTGGAGATGCTGCTGCGCAACGCGGGGCGGGTCCTGACCCGTATGCAGCTCATCGACCGGGTCTGGGGCGCCGACTACGTGGGCGACACCAAGACGCTCGACGTCCACGTGAAGCGCCTGCGCGCCAAGATCGAGCCGGATCCGGGGGCGCCGAGGTATCTCGTTACGGTGCGTGGCCTCGGTTACAAGTTCGAGCCGTAAACCGCCGCGACGCGGAGCGGACATGGCGGAGGGGCGGAACCCATCGGGTTCCGCCCCTCCGCCATGTCTGGTTCCGGATCAGTGACCAGCGGCGCTGTGCGAGGCCGTGGCCGACTCCGGGGCCGTCGTGGAGGCCGAGGCCTCGGCACCCGGCACCGTGGACGTGGAGGCCGACGTGGACGGGTTCGCGGAGGCGCCCGGCGCGGCCGGAACCTCGCTCGGACCCCACTTCTGGAAGTAGCTGTCGGCCGGCACCACGAACGCCTTCAGCTGCACGTCTCCGGCCTTGCTGAGGGAGAACGTGATCGGCTGCGCGTTGCCGTCGAGGACGGCGGTGCGGCTGTTGGGCAGCTCGGCGGAGGCGTTGCCCTTGCCGCCGAGGATGACGGAGCCGCCGGCCGGGACGGTGATCTTCGAGCCGCCCTTGGCGTCCGAGAGCTTCGCGGTCTTGCCGACGCCGTCGACGGTGATCGCGTCGAGCGTCTGGGCGGAGCTCCCGTTGTTGAAGATCGTGCCCGTGACGACGGCCGGGCCCTTGGACTTCGGGTCCGGCTGGGTGATGACGGTGGCGTTCTGGATCTTGATGTCACCGACCGAGGTCGCTGCGTTGTCGGGCTTGACCTCAAGTGTCTGCGCGTTGTTGCCGGCGCCGCACGCAGCGAGCGAGGCGATCGAGAACGCGATGGCGGCGGCGGCGAGGGCGCCGCGTCGAAGGCTGCTGCTCACGGCGGCGGCAACTCCTTAAACGTGGGCGGGCAAGGCGGCCGGGTGTAAAGCCGCCCTAAGGGTGTGTCAGGCGCCTTAGGTTACCGAGCCGTTCCCACGCCGCCGCACCCGACCCGCCCCTCGGGCCCGGACGCCGTCTTCGGCTCCTGCGCCCGGACCCCGATCACCCCACGTTCCCCACGGTCACCATTGGGCCGCCCAGGCCTCTTGTTCACCATTCACATAAGGCCTGTCCAGGTCCCGGGAGGGATATCCGGTAAGGAATGCGCGGGGGTTCGGAAAAACGATCACGTGGAGCGCTGATTCGCGAAGATCAATTCTGGATTCGTATCGAACGTACCTACGGGTCCCTGAACGGAGTAGCGAAAGTTCATCGCTTCGAAGCACGCAAACCGGGACTTTCGGCCCCTGTGGGGCCCGCTGTGGCGGCCGTAGCGTACCCGTTTCGGCTTCCTCGAAGAACGGCTCCGACCTGCGAATACCCCCTTCCGTCGCCCCTCCGCAGCACGTTCCTGATGGAGTTGTCAAGCCCCGAGATACGCCCTGACCTGCGAAAACGCCATTCAGAACCCGCCGTTTCCGTGTTACCCTGGATAGCCACGGAAGGGGTACCTGTCACATGACGTTCAAGGTTGGCGACACCGTGGTCTATCCCCATCACGGGGCCGCGCTGATCGAGGCTATCGAAACTCGCCAGATCAAAGGCGTGGACAAGACCTACTTGGTGCTGAAGGTCGCCCAGGGCGACCTGACGGTACGTGTGCCAGCGGACAATGCGGAGTTCGTCGGCGTGCGTGATGTGGTCGGTCAGGACGGGCTCGACCGGGTCTTCGAGGTGCTGCGCGCGTCGTACGCCGAGGAGCCCACGAACTGGTCGCGCCGTTACAAGGCAAACCTGGAGAAGCTCGCCTCCGGTGATGTCATCAAGGTCGCGGAAGTAGTCCGTGACCTGTGGCGTCGGGAGCGTGAGCGCGGATTGTCCGCGGGTGAGAAGCGCATGCTCGCCAAGGCTCGCCAGATTCTGGTGAGCGAGCTCGCACTCGCGGAGAACACGAACGAGGACAAGGCCGAGGCCCTGCTCGACGAGGTTCTCGCGTCCTGAATACGCGCTGCCGCCTGAATACGCGCTGCCGCGACGCCCTGTACGTAGCGGCCATGCACGTAACGATTGCTGGCGCGTAAAGAACAATGCCGTGGTGCCCGATGACCCTGATGGTGTCGCCGGGCGCTGCGGCATGTTCGTACCCACACACGCTTCGCGTGATCCCCATTGGTGTGCCGGGCCCGGACAGCTGGCTCGACCAGTGTCACGGAAGGGTCCGGTCAAGGCGTCGCGCCCGGCACGCTGTGGCCATACCCACCTCTCCCGAGCGCACAAACCTGAACGGAACCGATGTCTGACGAAACGCGTCCATTGGACAACGCAGCAGGCAGCGCAGTACGCACTGCGGCCGTGATTCCGGCCGCCGGCCGGGGCGTGCGCCTCGGTCCAGGCGCCCCCAAGGCGCTGCGCGCGCTGAGCGGTACTCCGATGCTGATCCATGCCGTCCGAGCGATGGCGGCGTCCCGCGCCGTGTCCCTCGTCGTGGTTGTCGCGCCGCCCGACGGCGCCGCCGAAGTGAAGTCCTTGCTCGCCGATCACGCCCTGCCCGAGCGCACCGACTTCGTCGTCGTGCCCGGTGGGGAGAGCCGGCAGGAGTCGGTGCGGCTCGGGATCGAGGCCTTGCCTGCCGGCATCGACATCGTGCTCGTGCACGACGCGGCCCGCCCCCTCGTGCCGGTCGACACGGTCGACTCGGTCATCGAGGCCGTACGGGACGGGGCTCCGGCCGTCGTTCCCGCGCTGCCGCTCGCGGACACGGTCAAGGAGGTCGTGCCGAGCGCCGACGGATCGCCGGAGCCGGTCGTCGCGACGCCCTCGCGGGCCAGGCTGCGGGCCGTGCAGACGCCGCAGGGGTTCGACCGGGAGACGCTCGTGCGCGCGCACGAGGCCGTGACCGCAGAGGTGACGGACGACGCCGGGATGGTCGAGCAGCTCGGCCACCAGGTGGTGCTCGTGCCCGGGCACGAGGAGGCGTTCAAGGTGACGCGGCCGCTCGACCTCGTCCTCGCCGAGGCAGTGCTTGCCCGGAGGAGGGCGAACGATGAGTTCTGAAGGCGCGGGCTTCGTGCTGCCGCAGGTCGGTATCGGGACGGACATCCATGCGTTCGAGGACGGGCGCGAGCTGTGGTGTGCGGGGCTGAAGTGGGAGGACTCCGGGGCCGGGCTCGCGGGGCACTCCGATGCGGATGTCGTGGCGCACGCGGCCTGCAACGCGTTGTTCTCTGCTGCCGGTCTCGGTGATCTCGGGCAGCACTTCGGTACGGGGCGGCCCGAGTGGGCCGGGGCGAGCGGGGTCGCGCTGCTGACGGAGGCGGCGCGCGTCGTGCGTGAGGCCGGGTTCGTGATCGGGAACGTGGCCGTGCAGGTCGTCGGGCCGAGGCCCAAGATCGGGAAGCGGCGGGACGAGGCGCAGAAGGTGTTGTCCGGGGCGGTTGGTGCGCCGGTGTCCGTGTCGGGTGCGACGACGGATGGGCTGGGGTTTCCCGGGCGGGGTGAGGGGTTGATGGCGGTGGCGACGGCGTTGGTGGCGCGGGTGTAATCCGCCGGTCACACCCGGGGCCCTGCCCCGGACCCCGCTGCTCAATCGCCGCAGGGGCTTGATGGGCTCGGCAGCCCCGCGCCTTATTGCGAATCGGTCGCAGTTAGCATGGGTGGGCAGTGGTCCGTTCGTGGTGAAGGCAGGCGATGGGTGAATACGTGATCCGCGTGGCCGGGGACGGCGACGTGGACGAGGCCCGTGCCGTCATGCTGGACACCGTGTACCGCGACCTGCGCTCCGGGTACGTGCCGCGCTGGCACGCCGACATCGTCGACCCGGCCGCCCACTATCTGCGCCCCGAGCGCTGCACCCTGCTCGTCGCCGAGCACCGGGAGAGCGGCGAGATCGTCGCGACCGGCGCCGTCCGTGACCGTGGGCCCGCCGCCCCGCCCAACCCGCAGTGGGTCGCCGACCGCTTCCCCTCCGGGTCCACCGCGCAGCTGTGCCGGATCTACGTACGCCCCGAGCATCGTAGGAACGGACTCGCGCGGCATCTCGTGCGGGAGCTCGTCGACTTCGTGGCCGGGGTCGATGGGTACGAAGCCGTGTACCTGCACACCGATCCCGCCGTCCCGGGCGCCGAGCCCTTCTGGCGCTCGATCGGCCAAGAGGTGTGCGACGAGCGGGAGTTGCCGGGCGGGGGTCAGGGCATCGTGCACTTCGAGTTGCCGCTGCCCGCGCCGGTTCCCGCGTACGCGCCCGTCGGCTGATGCGACGCCGCGGCTTTCTGCTGGCGGCGGCCGGGATCGGGCTGACGTCCGCGTGCGGCTCGTTCACCGGGACCGCGCGGCGTGGCCGGATCGCCGTCGACCTCGCCTTCGCGCCGACCCAGGGACTGTCCCCGTACAGCGATGACGGGTTGTTGCTCAGTCGGCTCGCCGTTGTTGACGGGCTCACCCGGATGGATACCGAGGGCGTCGTCCATCCCGCGCTCGCCGAGAAGTGGGACCGCACCTCGGCCACCACCTGGGAGTTCACGCTGCGCGACGCCCGGTTCCAGGACGGCGGGCGGGTCACCGCCGATGCCGTCGAGGGGGCTCTGACGCGGGCCGGGCGGGCGAAGACGCAGCCGCGGGTGCTCAGCGACATACGGCTCACCGCGCGCGCCACGGGGGAGCGGACCGTGCGGATCACGACCGGCACCGCCGATCCGCTGCTGCCTGCGCGGCTCGCGAATCCGTCGCTCGCGATCTTCTCCCCGGCCGCGTACGGGAAGGACGGCGGCGTCGATCCCGTTGGGACCGCCACCGGGCCCTTCGCGCTGACCGAGGTGAACGGGGCCGTGTCCGCGACGCTCGACCGGTTCGACGGGCACTGGCGCGGGAAGGCGGCGGCGCGCGGCCTCGACGTGGCCTTCGTCGCCGACAACAACGCCCGTGCCAACGCGCTGCGTTCGGGTCAGATCGAGGTCGCCGAGTTCGTGCCCGCCGCGCAGGCGCTCGTTCTCGGCGGTCGGGCGCGGGAGGTCGCCACCGTGCGCACCACGACCCTGTACCTGAACACGCGGAGCGGGCCGCTCGCGGACGCCGGGCTGCGGGCCGCCGTGCGGGAGTCCATCGGTACGAGCGCCCTCGCGCGCAGCGTGTACGAGGGGTACGCCACGCGCGGCACGGGCCTGCTCGGCCCCGGTTTCGCCTGGGCCGACGGGAAGCAGCTCCCCGTCACGGGCCGGGCGAAGGCGGCGAAGCCGCACGGGCAGGAGCTCACCCTTGCCACGTACACCAACCGCGCGGAGCTGCCCGAGGTCGCCGCCGCGCTCCAGCAGCAGCTGCGGCGGGCCGGCTTCGCGGTGCGGCTCGTCGTGAAGGACTACGCGCGCCTTGAGTCGGGCGCGCTGGACGGGGAGTACGACGCGTTCCTGATGTCCCGGTCCACCGCGCTCGACACCGGCGACCCGGTCTCGTACTTCGCCTCCGACTTCACCAGCGAGGGCAGTTTCAACATCTCGCAGTTGAGGGACGCCCGGGTCGATTCCGTCGTGCGCGAGGCCGCCGGGCTCGAAGGGGCGGCGCGGCACCGGGCCATGCTGCGCGCCGAGGCCGCGATCCTCGGTACCGACGCGGCCGTGCCGATCGTCCACGAACAGCATTTGCAGGGCGTCGGGGCGGGAGTGCGCGGGGTCGTCCTCGACCCCTATGAGCGACAGTTCGTCGGCTTGGAGACGCGCGCCTGATGAACCGTGTCCGCAGGAACCTGTCCGTGCTGGCCGGGCGGGTCGGCGCCGCCGCCGGGCTGCTCGTGCTCACCGCGCTGCTGCCCTGGCTGACCCGCACCGATCCCGCGCTCACCGTGCTGCACGCGCGGTACGGCGACGCGCCCACGACGCCGAAGCAGCTGGCCGAGGTGCGCGGTCAACTCGGCCTGGACCAGGGCCCGTTCACGTTCCTCGGGCAGTGGGCACGGGGGATCGCGCACGGAGACCTCGGCGCGTCGTGGGTGACCGGTGCCGATGTCGCCTCCGACGTGGGCTCCGCGTTCTGGGTGTCCGTGTCCTTCATGGCGTACGCGATGGTGGTCGCCGTCGTCCTCGCGGTGGCGCTGTGTGTGCCGATGCTCCGGCGTGCGCGGCCCGAACCGGCGCACGAGGTGGGCGCGGGGATCCTCGCCGCGCTCCCCGAGTTCCTCCTCGCTTCCGTCCTCGCGACGCTGTTCGCCGTGCACCTCGGCTGGTTCCCGGCACAGGGCTGGGCCTCGCCCGTCTCCGCCGTGCTGCCCGCGCTCGCCCTCGGCATCCCGGCGGGCGCCGTACTCGGGCGGCTCGGCCAGGACGCGCTGCCCGCCGCGTTCGCCGAACCGTGGGTGCGTGCGGCGCGGGCGAACGGCATGCCGCGCTCGCGGATCGCCCGGCACGTGGCGCGGCGCGCGCTGCCCGCGGTGCTGCCGCAGGCGGGGCTCACGATGGTCGGGCTCACCGGGGCCGCGGCCGCGGTGGAGGCGGTCTTCGCGATTCCGGGGCTCGGCGGTACGGCCGTCGCGGCAGCGCTCGACCTCGATCTGCCGCTGCTCCAGGGCTGCCTGCTGGTGCTGCTCGCGCTGGGCGTGGCGG
The DNA here is from genome assembly GCF_042888725.1 of Streptomyces sp. NPDC002795. NCBI lineage: Bacteria > Bacillati > Actinomycetota > Actinomycetes > Kitasatosporales > Streptomycetaceae > Streptomyces > Streptomyces sp. NPDC002795. The sequence goes on along the minus strand of NZ_JBIAQB010000002.1, from coordinate 914,396 downwards.
CGGCGGTGCTCGTCGGGCTCGTACGGCGCCGGCTGCTCGGCCCCGCGCTCGAAGCGGGCGCGCTCCCGGGGCTCGCGCGGGTGCCCGGGGGCGGGCGCGGACGCATGTACGCCGCCGGGGCGCTGGCCGCTCTGCTGCTCGCCGTCATCGTGTGGGGGCTGACCCGCGATCCGCTCCAGGTCGATCTGGCCGCCAGGCTGTCGGGTCCTTCCGGCGCCCACCCCTTCGGTACCGACGCGCTCGGCCGCGACGTCCTCGCCCGGCTCGGTCACGGGGCGCTGCGCACGCTCGCCGTGGCGGCGGCCGTCTGCGCCGTGTGCTTCGTGGTGGGCGTCGGGCTCGGCCTCATGCGGTGGACCGCGGGGCTCACCGAGGTCGCCAACGCGATGCCCGCGATCCTGGCGGGTCTCCTGGTCACCGGTCTTTTCGGGGCGGGCGTCACGGGGGCGGCGGTCGCCGTCGCCGCGGTCGGCTGGGCGCCCCTCGCCGCGCACACGGCGGCCGTCGCCGAGGCGGAGCGGGGGGCCGGGTATGTCGAGTCGGCGGTGGCCTCCGGCGCGGGGCGGTGGCAGGTGTTGCGCAGGCACGTGTTGAGCGCGGTGGTGCCGACGGTGGGGCGGCACGCGTTGTTGCGTCTCGCGCCGACGACCCTGGCGCTGGCGTCCCTTGGTTTTCTCGGGCTCGGTACGCAGCCGCCCACGCCCGAGTGGGGGCGGTTGTTGACGGAGAACCTGCCGTATGCGGAGCGGGCGGCGTGGTCGGTCCTCGCCCCCGCGGTGGGCCTCGCCGGCGTGGGGGCGATTGTGGTGCTGGCCTCCGCCGGTGGCCTCGGGCGGCGACGGTGACTGGCCGTGGGGCTCCGCCCCGGACCCCGCTGCTCAATCGCCGCAGGGGCTTGATTTGGCTGCGCCGGATCCATCAAGCCCGCCTTTCGTACGAGAGCCCGCGGGGTCCGGGGCAGAGCCCCGTGGGCGCAACGACGGTGCTGTGGGGACTGCCGGGGTACCTTCGGCTCCTCACCCTCACCCAGCTCGCCTTCAACATCGGCTTCTATGCCGTGCTGCCCTATCTCGCCACCCACCTCGCCGACACCATCGGGCTCGCGGGCTGGGCGGTGGGGTTTGTGCTCGGGCTGCGTACGTTTAGTCAGCAGGGGCTCTTCGTGGTCGGGGGCGCGCTCACCGACCGGTTCGGGCCGCGGCCGGTCGTGCTGGTCGGGTGTCTGCTGCGGATCGCCGGGTTCGTGTGGCTCGCCTTCGCGGGCAGCACGGTCACCGTCGTCGCCGCGGTCGTGCTCGTCGGCTTCGCCGCCGCGCTGTTCTCGCCCGCCGTCGAGTCGGAGGCGGCCCGGGAGGCCGTCCACCACGAGCGCGCCACCGGCGTCCCGCGCGCCCAGGTGCTCGGCGTCTTCTCGGCGGCGGGGCAGGCCGGCGCGTTCCTCGGGCCGCTGCTCGGCACCGCGCTGCTGTACGCCGGGTTCCGGGCCGCGTGCCTGGCGGGCGCGCTCGTCTTCGTGGGGGTGTTCGCGGGGCACGCGCGCCTGATGCCGCGCCGGGAGCGTGCTCCGGGCGCGCGCCGCGTCAAGGGCGGGCGCGCCGTCTTCGCGAACCCCCGCTTCCTCGCGCTCTGCCTCGCCTACAGCGGCTACCTCATCTCCTACAACCAGCTCTATCTCGCGCTGCCCGTCGAGCTCACCCGCGCCACCGGCTCGCAGGACGCGGTGGGTCTCCTCTTCGCGCTGTCCTCGCTGCTCGTCGTCGGCGCCCAGCTGCCTGTCACCCGCTGGTCCGCGGCCAGGATCGCGCCGCGGGCCGCGCTGACCGGGGGACTGCTGCTCGTGGCGGCGGGGTTCGCGGCGGTCGCGGCCACGGTCTCGTACCTCCCGAGCCGCACCCCGTACGCCCTGCTGCCCGCGTGCGCGCTGGTCGTGCTGCTCACGCTCGGCCAGATGCTGCTCGTCCCGGCGGCGCGCGGGCTCGTCCCCGACCTGGTGGACGAGCGGCATCTGGGCCTCGCGACGGGGGCGCTGTCCTCCGTGTCGGGGCTCGCGGTGCTGGCCGGAAGCGCCGGTACGGGCGCGCTGCTCACGCTGCCCGCGCCCGTTCTGTGGTCGGCGCTCGCCGTGGTGCCGCTGGTGGCGGCGGGGCTCGCCCGCTTCGTGACACCCGTGCGAACAGAGCGCCGAAATACCGGCCCGCTCGGGTGCGTTCCAGCAGGATCGGGTACGCGCCGACCGTCCCCCGAGAAGGAGTGAGGCCATGTCAGCCCAGCTGTCCGACGAGCTCAAGGCACTGCTCGACAGCAAGGTCTTCATCGCTGTCGCCACGATCCAGCCCGACGGGAGCCCGCAGGTCTCCCCGGTATGGGCGAAGCGCGACGGTGACGACGTCCTGTTCTCGACGACCGTCGACCGCCGCAAGACGAAGAACCTGTACGCCGACCCGCGCGTGACGGTTCTGGTGCAGCCGGCCGACAACCCGTACGCGTACGCCGAGATCCGCGGCGTCGCCGAGGTCACTACGGAAGGCGGCCAGGAGCTCATCGACGAGCTGTCGCTGAAGTACACGGGCAAGAAGTACGCGGAGTTCAACCCGACGTCCGGCCAGGACGCCGAACGAGTGGTCGTCCGGGTACAGGCACGCAAGGTCGTCGGCCGAGTCTGAGCAATTCAAGCCCCGCCGGCGATTGAGGCGCGGGGCCCGGGGCAGCGCCCCGCGACCGCACCCCCGTGGGGGCCCGCAGGGGCGCGGGCCCCGGCCGACAACCCGGTAAACCGCCGGAGGCCATGGCACACCTCCGGGCCTACTACCCTGGAGGGGTGACTATTCGCCTGTACGACACCAGCGCCCGGCAGATCCGTGACTTCGCCCCGCTCATCCCGGGCTGTGTCTCGATCTACCTCTGTGGCGCCACGGTGCAGGCGGCCCCGCACATCGGGCACATCCGGTCGGGGCTCAACTTCGACATCATGCGCCGCTGGTTCGCGTACCGCGGCTACGACGTCACGTTCGTGCGCAATGTGACGGACATCGACGACAAGATCATCAAGAAGGCCGGGGAGCAGGACCGGCCCTGGTGGTCGATCGGGTACGAGAACGAGCGGGCGTTCAACGACGCGTACACCGCGCTCGGTTGCCTGCCCCCGACCTACGAGCCGCGTGCCACCGGGCACGTGACCGAGATGGTCGAGATGATGCGCGGGCTCATCGAGCGCGGGCACGCGTACGAGGCCGACGGGAACGTCTACTTCGACGTCAGGTCCTTCCCCGGCTACCTGGAGCTGTCCAACCAGGAGCTCGACAATCTGCTGCAGCCCTCCGGCGAGGGCGAGACCGGCAAGCGGGACCCCCGCGACTTCGCCATGTGGAAGGCCGCCAAGCCCGGCGAGCCCAGCTGGGAGACGCCGTGGGGCCGGGGCCGTCCCGGCTGGCACCTGGAGTGCTCGGCGATGGCCCACAAGTACCTGGGCTCCGCCTTCGACATCCACGGGGGCGGGATCGACCTGATCTTCCCGCACCACGAGAACGAGATCGCGCAGGCCAAGGCCTTCGGTGACGACTTCGCGACGTACTGGGTGCACAACTCGTGGGTCACCATGTCCGGCGAGAAGATGTCGAAGTCGCTGGGCAACAGCGTGCTGGTCGCCGAGATGGTCAAGCACTGGCGGCCCATCGTGCTCCGCTACTACCTGGGCACCCCGCACTACCGCTCCACCATCGAGTACAGCGAGGACGCGCTGCGCGAGGCCGAGTCGGCGTTCGCCCGGATCGAGGGCTTCATGCAGCGGGCGAGCGAGCTGGCCGGTGGCACGGTCGCGGCCTCGGCCGAGGTGCCGCCCGCCTTCGCCGAGGCGATGGACGACGACCTGGGCGTCCCGCAGGCGCTCGCCATCGTGCACACCGCGGTGCGGCAGGGGAACTCCGCCCTCGCCGCCGACGACAAGGAAGCCGCCGTCGCCCGCCTCGCCGAGGTGCGCGCGATGCTCGGCGTCCTCGGCCTCGACCCGCTCGACGAGCAGTGGGCCGCCGCGAGCGACGCCGGCGGCGAGGACCTGCACGGCGTCGTCGACCACCTCGTACGGCTCCTGCTGGAGCAGCGCGAGGCGGCCCGCGCCCGCAAGGACTGGGCCACCGCCGACGCCATCCGTGACCGCCTCAAGCAGTCCGGTCTGACCATCGAGGACAGCCCTTCGGGGCCGCGCTGGACGCTCGGCTGACAGCGGCTGAGCAGCCAAATGTGCCACCCGGCGTTCCGGGCGGCACACTTCATAGACGTACGCACACACCCGTAGACGTAAGAGACAGGTAGGTCATGGCCGCCAACAGCAACCGCCGCATGTCCGGCAAGAAGGGCGCGCAGGTAGGCAGCGGTGGCAATCGGCGCCGCGGCCTCGAGGGCAAGGGCCCCACGCCGCCCGCAGAGGCCCGCAAGGGGCACGCCAAGCAGCGTGCCGCCAACGCGAAGGCCAAGCGCTCCCAGGGCCGCCCGACCAGCCGCACCGGCGGTCCGCGCTCCAAGTCGACCTCCGAGATGGTCGTCGGCCGCAACCCGGTCGTCGAGGCGCTGCGCGGCGGCGTGCCCGCCACGACGCTGTACGTGCAGCAGTTCATCGACAACGACGAGCGGGTGCGCGAGGCCCTTCAGGTCGCCGGTGAGCGCGGCGGGATCCACCTCATGGAGGCCCCGCGCCCCGAGCTCGACCGCATGACGAACGGGCTCAACCACCAGGGCCTCGTCCTCCAGGTCCCGCCGTACGAGTACGCGTTCCCGGAGGACCTCGCCGCCGCCGCGTACGACGAGGGCCAGGACCCGCTGATCGTCGCGCTCGACGGGGTCACCGACCCGCGCAACCTCGGCGCCGTCGTCCGCTCCGTCTCCGCCTTCGGCGGCCACGGCGTCGTCGTGCCCGAGCGGCGCGCGGCCGGGATGACGGCGGGCGCGTGGAAGACGTCCGCCGGTACCGCGGCGCGCACGCCGGTCGCCCGCGCCACGAACCTGACCCGCACCCTGGAGCAGTACAAGAAGGCGGGCATCGCCGTGGTCGGCCTCGCCGCCGACGGCGAGCACACCGTGGGCGACCTGAAGGCCCTCGGCGGCCCCGTCGTCATCGTCGTCGGCAGCGAGGGCAAGGGCCTGTCCCGCCTCGTCGGCGAGACCTGCGACTACCGCGTCCGGATCCCGATGCCGGGCGGCGCCGAGTCGCTGAACGCCGGCGTCGCCGCGGGCGTCGTGCTGTACGAGGCGGCCCGCCGCCGCGCCTGATCCGCACCCGCTGTCCGGGCCCCTAGGGCCTGTCGTGTGGATCAGGCCGGGCTCGCGGGGCCCGGCACGCACGCTCGCGGCGTTGTCGTCGGTCGACGACGCTCCGCGTCGCCTCCCTCCTCCGCCTTGCGATCGCACGCACCTGGCCCCGCTCCCTGATCCGGCCTGATCCACACGACAGGCCCTGGATCCTTGACGGGGCCCGGACATTTCGGTGGGGCGGAGGCAGTGTCCTAAACACACATCACTCGGTTAGATGAGTGTGGACACCAGAACGCCCCGCACACCCTCGGGTGACCGCACGTCGGGATTCGACGAAGGTCCCGCGCTGAGCATGGTGAAGGTTCCGTGCGATCCGGCGCAGGTCATCGTCAACCACGCGAGTTTCCGCGTGCAGCTCCCCACGGCGCAGCAGTCGCAACTCCCGCGCATCTCACGGCACTTGAGCGCCACGGGCGTGGCCGGAGCCGACGCGGCGACCACCCGCATTCCCGTCATCACCGCCGCAGGGACGCCAGGCGCCAGGCGGCGCCGCCCCGTCGTCATGAACGGGGGAGGCCTCGACACCAGCGGGCTCCTCCAGGGCGCGCGCCGCTCCGGCGAACCGGACGAGGGCGCCGCCACGCAGGTCATCCCGCGCGTCGACGAGCGCGACTTCGCCGACGACCTCGGCCTCTACCGCGACTCGCCCACGGGCGAGCCCACCCAGCAGACGCCCACCGTCGGCCCCTGGCCGGGCGGGACGGACCAGCCCACGCGGATCCTGCCGCGCATGCGCCAGTCCGGCAGCGCCTTCGAAGAGACCGGCGAGCTCGAGCAAGTCCCGTACGAGGACGACGAGTTCGATGTGCGGATCGGTTCGCAGGACGGCGGTGCCGACGAGAGCACCGCCGCCCGCCGCTACGGACCCGTCCGGCACGCCTACTATCCCGGCCGCCGGATGAACCTCGGCGTCGTGCTGCTCCCGCTGCGCGTCTTCCTGGGCTTCATCTCCATCTACGCCGGCATGGGCAAGCTCTGCGACCCCGTCTACTTCAACGGCGGAGAGCGCGGCTCGATGGTCAAGTGGCTGCACTCGCTGCACCCCTGGGCCCTCGCCGAACCGCTCCGCGACTGGGCGCTCCAGCACCCGGTCGGCGCGGGCCTCGTGATCGCCTTCCTCCAGGTCATCGTCGGCGTGCTCACGGTCCTCGGCCTGTGGCAGCGGATCGCCGCCAGTGTCGGCGCGCTGCTCTCCGCGGCGCTGCTCGTCACCGTCAGCTGGAAGACCGTCCCCGCGTACGACGCGCCCGACATCATCTACCTCGCGGCCTGGTCCCCGCTGATCATCGCCGGTGCCCCCGTGTACTCCATCGACGGGCGGCTCGCGGGCGGCGCCTGGCGGCGGCTCGGACCGCGCGCCGCGCTGTGGGACCTGCGCAGCTACGTCCTGCGCCGCGGCGTCGTCGTCGCGACCTTCGTCATCGGTGGCACGCTGCTCATCGGCTCGGTGCTCGGCGGCGCCGTCCGCGACGCCGACCGGGTCACCGCCCCGGGCCCCGGCGACGCGCCCCGCAACGAGGTGCCCGGCTCCCCGCTCCCCTCCGAGCCCGGCAGCAGCGCCCCGCAGCGCCAGCACACCAGGAGCCCCTCGGCCTCGTCATCGAACGCCCCGACGCAGGGCACCACGGCGAGCCCGTCCGGGTCTCCCACCTCCGCCGGCGCGACCGCGGGCACGGACACGGGCGCCACGAGCGGCACCACGACGACGCCGACCCAGGGCACCACCGCGGGCCAGGCCCCGCCCCAGGAGTCGGCGCCGCAGCAACAGCAGCCGCCGGAGAGCACGGGCGGCTCGCCGAGCTCGGGCGGTACCTCGTCCGGCGGCCAGGACAGCCAGAAGCCGGGCCTGGTGGGCGGACTGCTGGGCGAGTGACGCGCTCTTCTTCCCGTACGCCGATGGGCCCCGCACGATCCACGTGCGGGGCCCATCGGCGTACGGGAAGGAACAGGTCGCTCAACGGCCCTGTGCGGCAAGTTCCTTCGCAGCCTCCGTGAGGTCCTTCGCCGTGTCGATCGCCCGCCAGTACGCGCCCTGCGGGAGCTGGAAGCCGGCCAGCCGCTTGCCGCGCGCCAGGCGCGGGAACGTGGCGCGCTCGTGGTCCCCGAGGTCCGGCAGCAGCGAGGCGAACCCGGCGGAGAAGACGTACACGCCCGCGTTGATCAGATACGGGGACGGCGGCGCCTCGATGAAGTCGGTGATGTGGCCGAACGCGTCCGTCTCCACGGCGCCCCACGGGATGCGCGGGCGGGCCAGCGCGAGGGTCGCGGTCGCCTCCCGCTCATGGTGGAAGTCGGCCATCTCGCGCAGCGAGAACCGCGTCCAGATGTCGCCGTTCGTGGCGTACCAGGGCTTTTCCTGGTGGGGCAGATGCGCGGCGGCGAACTTCAGGCCGCCGCCGCGGCCGAGCGGCTCCTTCTCGACGACGGTCGTGACCCGCAGCGGCAACTCCGCCTGGTCGAGCCACTCCTGGAGCACCTCGGCGAGATGACCGCAGGAGACGACGGCGTCGGTGACGCCCTCCTCGGCGAGCCAGTTCAGCTGATGGCCGATGATCGGCGTGCCCGTGCCGGGGATCTCCACCATCGGCTTGGGACGGTCGTCGGTGTACGGGCGCAGCCGCGAGCCCTGACCGCCCGCCAGGATCACGGCCTGGGTGGGGCGGTGGGGGTACAGATGCGGGCCGTGCGCGGACGGTTCAGCGGTCGTCATGACCGGAACTGTACGTGCGCACGACCCGCGTGGACGCCAGCGGCTCGGCGGTCGAGCGCGGCTCGGGACCGGTTCGCGGCTCGGGGCCGGTCCGGTGCTCAGGCCCGGAAGCCGGCCACACCCGAGGCGAACGAGGTGTCACAGACGGGGCGGGCGAACGACTGCGCGCGTGCGGGCCCGTAGGTCTCCACGGCGGCGCGACCGAGGGCCTTCGCGATCGCCATGCAGTGCCGGGCGAGCGAGGGTCGGCTGTCGATCTCCTGCTGAAGGTGGCTGAGTGCAACACCGGGGTTCTCCTCCTGGAGTTCGAGGAGGAGGCGGTCGCGCAGCACGTCCTGGGGCGCGCGCGACTTGGCGCGCTTGGAGACGTCCTGTGAGGAGGCCGTGAGAACCGAATCCGAGGAGTTCCCGGACCAGTCGACTCGGGTGACCGCGAGCGTCCCGGAGAGCACCAGCATCACCGGCAGGACGAAGGCGAGCGTACGGGCGGCGCGGCGGGCGGGGCCCCGGCCCCGAGCTCGGCGCGACTTCTGGGTGTAGTTGGCAGAGTGCGTCACGCGAGTGAGCGTAGCGCTCGGTGATGATTTGGCGACATTTGGTCACTCTGATGAGGGACGAACAAAGGGGTTTTGTTGCATACGTGTTGACGAAGCAGGGCCAAATGCCCGGGTTGCCGGGGTATTTGTCGACAATGGTGAGTGAACGCGCGAGGGCCCCGCACCGAAGTGCGGGGCCCTCGTGGTCGGTTGTGCGGCGTCAGTCGGAGAGGCGCTCGCCCGTGGAGGACGAGAACACGTGGCTCTCACCGGCGCGCGGCACGACGTGCAGCTGGGCGCCCTTCTCGGGAACCTGGCGGCCGTTCACGCGGACGACCAGGTCCTTGTGCTCGCCGCCGACCTCGGCGGAGCCGTAGACGTAGCCGTCGGCGCCGAGCTCCTCGACCACGTTCACGGAGACGGCGAGGCCGGCCGGGGCGTCCGAGACGTCCTTGGCGAGGGACTTCACGGCCTCGCCGTTCGTCTCGACGATGTCGAAGTGCTCGGGGCGGACGCCGACGTGGACCGTGCGGTCACCCTTGTCGGAGGCGGCCTTCAGCGCCTCGCGGCTGACCGGGACGACCGAGTTGCCGAACTTCACGCCGCCGTCGGTGATCGGGACCTCGACCAGGTTCATGGCCGGGGAGCCGATGAAGCCGGCGACGAAGAGGTTGGCCGGGCGGTCGTACATGTTGCGCGGGGTGTCGACCTGCTGCAGCAGACCGTCCTTGAGGACCGCCACACGGTCGCCCATCGTCATGGCCTCGACCTGGTCGTGGGTGACGTAGACGGTGGTGATGCCGAGGCGGCGCTGGAGCGACGCGATCTGCGTACGGGTGCTGACGCGGAGCTTGGCGTCGAGGTTCGACAGCGGCTCGTCCATGAGGAACACCTGCGGCTCACGCACGATCGCGCGGCCCATCGCCACACGCTGGCGCTGACCACCGGAGAGGGCCTTCGGCTTGCGGTCCAGGTACTCGGTGAGGTCGAGGATCTTCGCGGCCTCTTCGACCTTCGTGCGGATCTCCGCCTTGTTCACACCGGCGATCTTCAGGGCGAAGCCCATGTTGTCGGCGACGGACATGTGCGGGTAGAGCGCGTAGTTCTGGAACACCATGGCGATGTCCCGGTCCTTCGGTGGCAGGTGCGTGACCTCGCGCTCGCCGATGCGGATCGCACCGCCGTTGACGTCCTCGAGACCCGCGAGCATCCGCAGGGAGGTCGACTTGCCGCAGCCGGACGGGCCGACGAGGACGAGGAACTCGCCGTCCTCGATCTCGATGTCCAGGCCGTCGACCGCGGGCTTGGTGGACCCGGGATACACACGGGTCGCCTTGTCGAACGTGACAGAAGCCATGGCTGTGAAGCCCCCTTCACCGGCAGGAACGTGCCGGACGATCCGTTGTAAAGAAGGTGAGCCGCCATGGCGGTGCCACGGCGGTGTAGCACTGGTGTAGTCCACGCGAGTGAACTGCTCGGACTTTAAGCGGCGGGCAGTGGGTTTGTCAGTACCCGGGAGCACGTGACCTTCGAGGAAATTTTCGATGGGTGCACGGCCGAGGTTGGTTACACTGCTCGGGCTGCCTCCTTAGCTCAGATGGCCAGAGCAACGCACTTGTAATGCGTAGGTCGTCGGTTCGAATCCGACAGGGGGCTCGGCAAGGCCCAGGTCACCGTGTGTGACCTGGGCTTTTTGTTGTGTGGTTCGGTCAGTGGCGGCCGGCGATGCGGTCCGCGAACTTCGCCAGGCGGGACGAGTCCGCCGCGTGCGTGGTCAGTTCGCGGCGGTCCGCGGCGTAGTACGTGGCGTACATGCCGTGGACGCCGAGCCAGCGGAAGGGTTCCGGCTCCCATTTGCGGACCTTGTGGTTGGCCCAGGGGAGGGTGGTGAGGTCGGTGGGGCCCGACTGGCCGGAGTCCTGTTGGACGAGGTCGCGGAGGGTGCGGGCGGCCAGGTTCGTCGTGGCCACGCCGGAGCCTACGTAGCCGCCGGCCCAGCCGAGGCCCGTCGAGCGGTCCAGGGTGACGGTGGCGCACCAGTCGCGGGGGACGCCGAGGACGCCGGACCAGGCGTGGTCGACCCGGACGCCGCTGAGCTGGGGGAAGAAGCGGGTCAGGATCTCGTACAGCGCCTCGATGGTCTTGGGCTGGGTGCGGCCGTCGTTGTCGGTGCGGGAGGCGTAGCGGTAGGGGACGCCGCGGCCGCCGAGTGCGATGCGGTCGTCCGCCGTGCGCTGGGCGTACATGTAGGCGTGGGCCATGTCGCCGAGGGTTTCGCGGCCCTCCCAGCCGATCGACTCCCATTGCGACGCCGACAACGGCTCCGTGGCGATCATGGAGGAGTTCATGGGGAGCCAGGTGCGGCGCTGGCCCTTGAGGGAGGCGGTGAAGCCTTCCGTGCAGCGCAGGATGTACGGGGCGCGGACGGTGCCGTAGGGCGTGATGGCGTGCTTGGGCTTGATCTCCGTGACGGGGGTCGACTCGTGGATCGTGACGCCGAGGGCTTCGACCGCCGCTGCCAGGCCCTTGAGGAGCTTCACCGGGTGCAGGCGGGCGCCGTGCGGGGTCCAGGTCGAGCCGACGGCGCCCGCGACGCGGACGCGGTCGGCGGTCTCGCGGGCGCCGTGCAGGGTGCGGTCCTTCTCACCGTAGGTGAGTTCTGTTTCGTGGAAGGACTTGAGGCGCGCCAACTGGGCGGGGGTGTAGGCGACTTCGAGTACGCCGCCGTGGTGGATGTCCGCGTCGATGGACTCGGTGCGGGCCACGTCGATGACCTCGGTGACGGTCTCGTTCATGGCCTGCTGGAGGCGGACCGCGGCGTCGTGGCCGTGGAGTTCGGCATAGCGGTCGCGGCCCGCGATGCCGTTGTAGAGCCAGCCGCCGTTGCGGCCCGATGCTCCGTAGCCGCAGAACTTCTGTTCCAGGACCGTGATCCGCAGGAAGGGGGCGGCCTTCTTCAGGTAGTACGCCGTCCACAGGCCCGTGTAGCCGCCGCCGACGATGACGACGTCGGTGTTCGCGTCGCCGGGCAGGGGGTCGCGGGTGAGGGGGATGCCGTCGTCCGCGTACCAGAACGATATGCCGCCGTTGATCGTGCCATTGCTCATGGCGCGGGACGTTACTGGGCGGCGACGGAATGCGGGAGGGGGGAGGTGATGGTTTCGTGGCATATGTCGCCTGTGGGGCGATCGCTGGACGAGCGCACGGTGAGTGGGAGCCGGATCGTGAACGTGGGAGCGAAGGGTTCGGGGCGGCGGCTGCGGGCCGTGGCGGTGGCGGTCGTCCTGCTCGGGGCGGCGGCGACGGCCTGTGGTGAGGGTGGCGGCGGTGACGGCGGCGAGACCACCTCGGCATCCGTGTCCGCCCCGGCCACCCCCTCCGTGAAGCCGGCCGAGGACGCCGACGACCTGGCACGCCTCGACGCGCGCATGGACGGCGACGACGTGATCGTCGTGGGCGACGCGAAGGCCCCGCACACGGTCAAGGTGTACGAGGACCCGCGCTGCCCGTACTGCAAGAAGTTCGAGCAGGGCGGCGCCGAGGCGCTGACAGGCCCTGTGGCCGACGGTGACGTGAAGGTCGAGTACGTCATCGCCTCGTTCCTCGACGAGAATCTGGGCGGCCGCGGCTCGGTGAAGGGCGCCAACGCGCTGCGTGCCTCCGTCGAGGCCGGGAAGTTCCCCGTCTACCACTCCGCCGTCTTCGCGAACCAGCCCGCCGACGAGACCACGGACGCGTACACGAGCGACTTTCTGCTGAAGATCGCCAACACGGTCGACGGGCTGCGCTCCTCCGCGTTCGACGGGGCCGTGAAGGACATGAAGTACCAGGACTTCGTGAACGCGGCGATGAAGAAGTTCCGCGCCGACGGCATCGAGGGCACGCCCACGGTCTACGTGGACGGCGACAAGGTGACACCGGAGAAGGCGATGTACGACGAGGACGCCTTCGAGAAGGTGCTCAAGGACGCGGGCGTTCCCGTCGACTGACGTTGGCCGCGGCTTTAGGGTCGGCCGCGTGATCGATGTTCCCGTAGGCCTGGTGGAGTCGCAGCGCGCGTACGCGGGGGAGGCGGGCCGCGCGTTCGTCGCGGCGCTGCCCGCGCGCGTGGAGGAGTTCCTGGAGCGCTGGGAGTTGACGGTCGACGGGCCGCTGATGCACGGGGTGGCCGCGCTCGTCGTGCCCGTGGTGGGTGGCGGGCGGCCGGCGGCCCTCAAGTTCCAGGTGCTCGACGAGGAGACCGAGGGGGAGCCGGTCGCGCTGCGGGTGTGGGACGGCGACGGTGCCGTGCGGCTGCTCGCGTACGACGACGGGACGGGCACGATGCTGCTCGAACGGCTCGACTCCGCCCGGATGTTGAGCGCTGTGGAGGACTCGCGCACGGCGGTTCTGGTGATCGCCGAGCTGCTCGCGCGACTGACGGCGGGGCCTGCCCCGGAGGGCATGCGGCGGCTCTCCGGCATCGCCGCGCGGATGCTCGCGGACGCCCCGGACGCGCTGCGCCGGGTGGCGGACCCCGCCGAGCGCGCGCTGCTCGCCGACTGCGCGGCCGCGGTGCGGGAGGTCGCGGACGAGGCCGGGGACCGGCTGCTGCACTGGGACCTGCACTTCGACAACGTCCTCGCGGCCGGGCGTGAACCGTGGCTCGCGATCGACCCGAAGCCGCTGGCGGGCGACCCCGGGTTCGACCTGTGGCCCGCGCTGAACAACCGCTACGAGCCGCAGGAGACGATGTGGCGGTTCGACGCGATGAGCGGGGCCCTCGGGCTCGACCGGGAGCGGGCGCGGGCGTGGACGCTCGGCCGGGTGCTGCAGAACGCGCTGTGGGACATCGAGGACGGGCGGGAACTCGGCGCGGTGGACCTGGAGATCGCGCGCCGGCTGCGCGCGCCTCTGGGGAGTTAGGAAGCCCGGGGCGGCTGTCTGTCAGTGGCGCGCATTAGTCTGCCGCCATGATTCGTACCGCCACCTCCGCCGACGTCCCCGTCATCCACGCCATGGTCCGCGAGCTCGCCGACTACGAGAAGGCGCTGCACGAGGCGCGGGCGAGCGAGGAGCAACTGCGTGAGGCGCTGTTCGGCGAGCGCCCGGCGGCGTACGCGCACATCGCGGAGGACGCGGAGACCGGGGAGCCGGTCGGTTTCGCGCTGTGGTTCCTGAATTTCTCTACGTGGCGCGGTGTGCACGGCATCTACCTGGAGGACCTGTACGTACGCCCATCGGCGCGCGGTGGTGGCCACGGCAAGGCGCTGCTCACGGAGCTGGCGCGGGTCTGTGTGGAGCGGGGCTACGAGCGCCTGGAGTGGTCGGTGCTGAACTGGAACACCCCGTCGATCGATTTCTACGAGGCGATGGGCGCGCGGCCGCAGGACGAGTGGACGGTGTACCGGCTGACGGATGAGGCGCTGAAGGCGGTGGGTGCCTCCTAGGGTGGCGCGAGGATGCATTACCTGACTACGGTCAGAGAATGCGTGAGAGTGAGGGTGAGGACGGCGGCGGCGTCGGAGACGTCGCGCAGGTACGGCGGTTCAATCGCGTCGTCAGCGAGCGCGTCGGCGTGCTCCAGGAGCGGTTCCACGGCACCGAGCGGGCCTACGGGCAGGCACGGCTGCTCTGGGAGATCGGCGAGGCCGAAGCGCCGCTCGATGTACGGAAGTTGCGGGAGCGGCTCGGGCTCGACTCTGGGTACGTCAGCCGGTTGCTGCGCGCCCTGGAGGCGGACGGGCTCGTGGTGGTGGAGCCGCTGGAGCGGGACCGGCGGGTGCGTACCGTGCGGCTCACGGAGCGGGGGCGCGGCGAGTGGGCCGTGCTCGACCGGCGCAGCGACGAGGCCGCGGGCTCGCTGCTCGCCCCGCTGAGCCCGGCCCAGCGCGGGCGCCTGGTCGCCGCCATGGCGGAGGTGGACCGGCTGCTCACGGCCGGCACGGTCACGCTGGACGAGGTCGCCCCGGACCACCCCGACGCGGAGCTGTGCCTGCGCGGCTACTTCGCCGAGCTCCAGGAGCGGTTCGACACGGGCTTCGATCCGGCGCGGAGCCTGCTGCCCGACGCTGGTGAACTCCGGCCGCCGCATGGGCAGTTCGTCGTGGCGCGACTGCACGGGGAGCCCGTCGGCTGTGCCGGTCTCAAGCTTCCGCCGGGAGGCGCGGCCGAGGTGAAGCGCATGTGGGTGGCGCCGCGGGTCAGGGGCCTCGGTCTCGCCCGCCGCTTCCTGGCGGAGCTGGAGGCGCGGGCCGCCCGGCACGGCGCCGAACTGCTGCGCCTGGACACCAACAAGGCGCTGAGCGAGGCCATCGGGCTGTATCGCGCGTACGGGTTCGAGGAGGTCGCGGCCTTCAACGACGAGCCGTACGCGCACCATTGGTTCGAGAAGCGGCTGCGCCCCACCTCATAGGCCCGGCTCACGGCTCCAGGACCACCTTGCCCGTCGTGCCGCGCGTCTCCAGGGCATGGTGTGCGGCGGCCGCGTCGGCGAGCGGGAAGCGGTGGACGGCGGGGGTGAGGACGCCGCGGGCCGCGTGGTCGAGCGCGGCGAGTTCGAGGGTGCGCAGGGGGTTGTCGCCGCCGGCCTTGCGCATCATCGGAGGGCCGAGGACCTGTTCCTGAGTGAGGCCGCGGCGGGCGAGTTCGGCGTCGTCGAGGAGGTGCGGGCCCTCGTCGGAACCGATGCCCTGGGCGGACCAGCCGAAGATGAGGTGGTGCCCGCCGGGGCCCAGGAGGTCGAGGGCGCGCGCGGTCGTCGGGCCGCCGACTCCGTCGAAGAGGACGGTGGCGTCCCGGCCGCCGAGGAACGCGCGTGCCGCGTCGGGCCAGTCGGGGTCGTTGTAGTCGAGGGCGAGATCGGCGCCGTTCTTTTCGACCGCGGCTGTCTTCGCCGGGCCGCCCGCCAGGCCGATCACGGTGCCGCCCGCGTGCTTCACGTACTGCACGAGGAGCGTGCCGATGCCGCCAGCGGCGGCGGGGACGAGGGCGACGGTGTCGGGGGTGACGGTGGTGAAGTTCAGGATGCCGAGCGCCGTGCGGCCCGTGCCGATCATGGCGACGGCGCCCGCCGGGTCCAGGGTCGCCGGGAGTTCGTGGAGGCGGTCCGCGTCCGTGACGGCGAGCTCGGCGTAGCCGCCGGGGACCATGCCGAGGTGGGCGACGACCTTCTTGCCGAGCCAGGCGGGGTCGGTGTCCCGGCCGAGCGACTCGACGGTGCCCGCGACCTCGCGGCCGGGGACGGTGGGCAGCTCGGGGAGGGCGGGCAGCGGACCCTGTACGCCGGTGCGGATGGCGGTGTCCAGCAGGTGCACGCCCGCGGCCTCGACCGCGATCCGCACCTGCCCGGGACCCGGCTCGGGGTCCTCGGTCTTCTCGTACGTGAGGTTCTCGGCGGGGCCGAAGGCGTGCAGGCCGATGGCGTGCATGACAGCTCCTGGTGGGCGGTATGCGATGACCTGCGCGCCAGTCTTCGACCTCAAGCGCTGTTGAGGTCAAGGCCGCGGGTGAGGGCGGGCCGCCGCAGCGCCAGGGTCGTCGCCTCGATGGCGCTGGTGAAGGAGACCTCGGAGAGCACGCCGGGCGCCGCCACCATGTCGCCCGCCAGGTAGACGCCCTCGCCGCGGTCGATCGAGGGGCGGTCGCGCCAGGTCGTGCCGGGGCGGTCGAGCGCTCCTGTGCGCCCCTGGGCGAGGGCGTCGCGGCGCCAGGTCGTGCGCTCGCGCCAGCCGGGGAACGCGAGGTCGAGCAGTCCTTCGGCGCGCGCGGAGCCGTCCGCCTTGGACTCGTCGGGGGAGACCGGGACCTGGCCCTGGATCAGGCTCTCGCCGTGCGGGGCGAGGGACTTGTCCTGTGCGGTGAACCGTTCGATCCAGGCCGGGAAGTCGAGGCCCGACACCGCGAAGGCGTCGCCGCGCCGGGTCCTGACGGCCAGGTCGATCAGCGTCGTACGGCCGCTGTCCCAGGTCAGGGAGGGGTCCTTGAGGAGTCGGCGGGCCGCGTCGAGCGAGGTGGCGACGATGACGGGGGTGTCGGTGGGCACGGTGTCGATCCGGCTCAGGGTCTCCATGCGTACGCCGAGGTTCCACGCGCGGGACGCCATCCGGTCGATGACCGAGGACCAGCCGCCGACCGGGTAGTGGGCCTCGGGCGGCACCTTGGCGGTGCGGCGCAGGCGCTCCTGGACGAAGCGGGCCGAGAACGATCCGGGGTCGTGGTGGAACAGGGCGACGGCCGTGTAGTGGGCGGCGGCGCGGGCGGCGTCCGGGCCCGCGACGCGGGTGGCCCAGGTGGTGAAGTCCTCGTCCACTGGGGCGCGTTCGGGGCGGTGGCGCAGGAGGCGGAGCAGGGCGGCGGGCGGGGTGCGGCGCAGCGCGCCGTCGCGGTGGAAGCGCAGCCGGGCGCCTTCGAGCGGCGGGATCGGGGCGAGCGGTCCGAGCAGTTCGCGCCGGAGCAGCCAGGTCCAGTGCGGGCCGCCGTTGTAGAGGGCGTGCGGGCCTTCGTGGGTGAGGTGGGGGCCTTCGGCGGTGCGGGCCCGGCCGCCGAGGGTGTGGTGCGCTTCGTGCAGGGTGACGCGGGCGCCCGCCTCCGCCGCGGTGATCGCGGCGGTCAGCCCGGCGAGACCTCCGCCGATGACGGTGAGGGCGGGGGTGGGGTGACGCATGGGTGCTCCTGACTGCGTGATCCGGGCGTACGGACGGCCTTCACGGATACGACGTGCGGGGCGGGCGCGGATGTGACATCGCGCCGTTTGCGCAGGTCACTTGGGGGTGGGCGGGGATTGTCAGTGGGGCCGGGCAGCATGGGGTCATGAGCGACAGGCGTGGTGGTGCGGGGCGGGCCGCGGGACAGGGCCCGGCGAAGGTGAAGAAGGCGAAGCGGCCGCAGGTGCGGCTGCCTCCGTTGGAGCCGTGGGAGGGGCGCGGCCTCGAACCCGACGGGGACTACGACGGGGTGGAGTTCCGTGGCGTCGACTTCGCCGGGCAGGAGGGGGTCGGGGCGCGGTTCATGGACTGCGCGCTGGCGGCGTGCGCGCTCGACGAGGCGGGCCTCGCGCGGGCCAGATTCATCGACTCCGTGCTGAGCGACGTGCGGGGCGTGGGCACGAACCTGGCGGAGGCGACGCTGCGGGACGTGGAAGTGGTGGACGCCCGGCTCGGCGGGGTGCAGCTGCACGGGGCAGTGCTGGAGCGGGTGGTGATCAGGGGCGGGAAGATCGACTACCTGAACCTGCGGAAGGCGCGCCTCAAGGACGTCGTGTTCGACGGATGTGTGCTGGTGGAGCCGGACTTCGGGGGCGCGCGCCTTGAGCGGGTGGAGTTCGCGGGCTGTGTGCTGAAGGGCGTCGACTTCTCGGCGGCGACCCTGACGGACGTGGACCTGCGGGGCGCGGCGGAGCTGGGGATCGCGCGGGGTGTGGACCGGCTGGGCGGCGCGGTGATCTCACCGGCCCAACTCATGGATCTGGCCGGGGTGTTCGCGGCGGAGCTGGGGGTGCGGGTGGAGTAGGAGGGGGCGGGGGCCCGGTTACGGGTCGACTACGGGAGGCGGGGGAAGCGGGCCTGAAGATCCCACAGGGCCGGGTTGTCGGCCAGGTCCTCGTGCATGTCCGTGAGGTCGGCGAGCAGATCGTGCAGGAAGTCCCGGGCCTCGCGGCGCAGCGCGGAGTGGGAGAAGGTCAGCGCAGGCTCCTCGGTCGGCATCCAGTCGGCCGCCACGTCGACCCAGCCGAAGCGGCGCTCGAAGATCATGCAGTCGCTCGACTCGGTGAAGTCCAGCTCGGCGTACTGGGGAGTGGCGGAGCGGCTGCCGCGCGGGTCCTTGTCCAGCTGCTCGACGATGTCGCACAGCGCCCACGCGAAGTCGAGCACCGGCACCCATCCCCAGGCTGTGGACAGCTCCCGGTCGGCCTTGGTGTCGGCCAGGTACACGTCGCCGCAGAACAGGTCGTGGCGCAGCGCGTGGACGTCCGCGCGCCGGTAGTCCATCTGCGGCGGGTCCGGGAAGCGGCGGGAGAGGGCGTAACCGATGTCGAGCACGTAGAGATGGTGTCACGGGCGCGGGACCGGTCCTCACGGGAGCAGCCGCTGCTCCTTCGCCACCGCGACGGCGCCGGACCGGGTGTCCACGCCGAGCTTGTCGTAGATCCGGCCCAGGTGGGTCTTGACCGTGGCCTCGCTGATGAACAGGGCCTTGGCGATCTCCCGGTTGCCGAGGCCGTGCGCCAGCTGGGCGAGGATGTCGCGCTCGCGGTCGGTGAGGGTGGGCCGCGGCTTGCGCATATTGGCCATGACGCGGCTGGCCACCGGGGCGGAGAGGGCGGTGCGGCCCTCGGCGGCCGCGTGGATCGCGGCGAACAGCTCCTCGGGCCGCTCCGCCTTGAGCAGATAGCCCGTCGCGCCCGCCTCGATGGCGCGGGTGATGTCGGCGTCGGTGTCGTACGTGGTCAGCACGAGGACGTGGGGGCTCCGCCCGGCTTCCGGGGGTGCGGTGAGGCGGCGGGTCGTCTCCACGCCGTCCATGCCCTCGCCCAGCTGGAGGTCCATGAGGACGACGTCGGGCCGCAGCTTCGCGGCGAGCGCGATCGCCTCCTCCCCGGTCCCGGCCTCACCGACGACCTCGATGTCCGCGGTGCTGTCGAGCAGCGCGAGCAACCCGGCACGAACGACGACGTGGTCGTCGCAGAGGAGGATGCGGACGGGCTGGGTCATGGCGACTCCGTTCCGTCGTTCAAGCGCCGGTGGGCCTGGGGGCGGGTGACCACATCAAGCCCCTGCGGCGATTGAGCAGCGGGGTCCGGGGCGGAGCCCCGTGACGTCGACCCCGTCGCAGGCGTCAACGGAATCGCGGCGGAGACCACCGCTCCCTCCCCCGGCGCCGATTCGAGCGACAACGTCCCACCCAGCTGCCGCACCCGCGCCCGGATCGCCGGGATCCCGTGCCCCCGCACACCGGAGGCCGCCGCCGGCAGAGCGGCCGGATCGAACCCGCACCCGTCATCGGCGACGTCAAGCACGACCTGGTCGTCGAGCAACGTCAGCGTGAGCGCGGCGCTACCGGCCCCGGAGTGCTCCCGTACGTTGGCCAGCGCGCCCTGCGCGATCCGCAGCAGGGCCGACTGCACCCGGTCGGGCAGCCGGTCCGCGCGCCCGTCGTCGTCGACGCGGACCTGGACGGTGAGCCGGTCGCCGGACTCCCGCGCGGCCACCGCCCGCAGCGCCTCCGCCAGACCACTGGCCAGGTCGGCGGGGGCCAGATCGTGCACGAAGCGGCGCGCCTCGGTGAGGTTGTGCTCGGCGATCGACGCGGCCGTGCCGACATGGGCGCGGGCCTTGCCGGGGTCGGCCTCCCACACCCGCTGCGCCGCCTGCAACAGCATCTGCTGGCTGGACAGGCCCTGCGCCAGGGTGTCGTGGATCTCCATGGACAGCCGTTGCCGCTCGGCGAGCGTGCCCTCGCGGCGTTCGGAAGCGGCCAGTTCGCGGCGGGTGCGGATCAGGTCGTCGATGAGCGTGCGCTGCCGTGCTGCCTGCCGTTTCATCTGAAGGAACACGGCGGTGGCGATCACCACGACGGCCGGCGGGCCGAGCAGCAGGTCCGGGTCGAGACGGCCGGCGAGCCGCAGCTGGGCGAGGATGACGAGCACCGTCAGGAGCCCCACCAGGACGAGCGCGGCGCGCGTCGGCAGTGTGCGCAGGCCCGTGTAGAAGAGCGGCACGGCGCACCACGCGAAGCTCGGCGCGAGCACCACGAGCACCACCCACACCACGACGACCAGCGTCAGCCACACCCGCTGCCCGACCGTCGCCCGCCCCGCGAGACCCCGCACGAGCCCGGCCCCGTACAGCAGCGCCACGACCGCGGAGAGCGCGACGATCCACGGGGTGCGCCCGTCGTGCGAGTGGCGCAGCAGGAAGCGCGCCAGGGCCACGGCCAGAAGCAGGAAGAACGAGGCGTGCATGACCGCGGTGAGGCGGCGGATGTCGGTGTCGTAGTCGTCGGCGTTCTGCGCGACCCGGCTGCTCGGCACGGTTCCCTGCACCTCCTTCACGGCGTCGACCTGGGCAAACAATCCCATTCTCGCCGGGTTGTACGCCCCTGGGGTCAACCGATCGGATGACCCCGGTGTCGACCGCACGGCGCGCCGCCTCCAGCCGGTCCGTCGACGGGCGGGGCCCGGATCCGGACCCAGGATTGAAGGCAGAGCGGGACGGCAGGAACGGCAAAACGGCCTCCCGGTCGACCTCCTCCTTTTCCTCTGCATCACCCACTCAGGAGTTCCCCATGCAGCACGCCAAGAAGATCTCGAAGCGCACTCGCGTCGTCACCGGCACCACGCTCGCCGCCGCCATCGCCCTCGGCGGGTTCGGCGCGTACTCGGCGAGCGCCGCGGACTCGGAGCCGGCCACCCAGGCCGCCGCCAAGCCCGCCGCCGCGAAGGCCGGCAACACCTTCGAGTCCAAGCACCTCACCGTGGGCGCCGCCACCGACGCCGCCGAGGCCGTCCTGAAGGCCGCGAAGAAGGAGAACCAGAAGGTCTCCGTCGCCGTCGTCGACCGCAACGGCAACACGATCGTCGAGCTGCGCGGTGACGGTGCGGGTCCGCAGTCGCCGGAGTCCGCCGTGAAGAAGGCGTACACCGCGGTCTCCTGGAACGCGCCGACGTCCGAGCTGACGAAGCGTCTTGAGCAGGCGCCGAACCTGAAGGACATTCCCGGCACGCTGTTCCTCGCGGGTGGGGCGCCGGTTGCCTCCGGCGGTGCGCCCATCGCGGGTATCGGTGTTGCCGGTGCGCCTTCGGGGGACCTGGACGAGAAGTTCGCCCAGGCGGGCGTCGCCGAGCTCGGCTAGTTCATTCAAGCCCTGCGGCGATTGAGCCGATCAAGCCCCCGCGGCGATTGAGCGGCGGGGTCCGGGGCGGAGCCCCGGGGCGCTCGCCGGGTAGCCGGGGCTGGGCTTGGGGCTCTGCCCCATACCCCGCGCCTCAATCGCCGGCGGGGCTTATTTCGAACGGAGCCGCACCATGCAGCACACCGAGAACAACAACAACCGCACGCTCCTCGCCGCCGCCGCTCAGGGCGACGCCGACGGCGTCCGGGCCGCCCTCGCGGCGGGTGCCGACGTCGAGGCCCGGGACGCGCACCGGCGTACGCCGCTCCTCCTGGCCTCCCTCAACGATCACGTCGCCGCCGCGGAGGCACTCGTCGCGGCGGGTGCCGACGCGAACGCCCAGGACGACCGGGACGACAGCGCGTGGCTCGCCACCGGTGTCACCGGCTCCGTGGAGATGATGCGCGCCCTGCTGCCCGCCCGGCCCGACCTGAAGGTCACCAACCGGTTCGGCGGGATCTCCGTCATCCCGGCCTCCGAACGCGGTCACGTCGACTACGTGCGTGCCGTGCTCCGCGAGACCGACATCGACGTCGACCACGTCAACCGGCTGGGCTGGACCGCCCTGTTGGAGGCCGTGATCCTCGGCGACGGCGGGCGCGCGCACCAGGAGATCGTCGAGCTGCTCATCACGGCGGGCGCCAGCCCGGAGCTGCCCGACGGCGACGGCATGACGCCCCTGGAGCACGCCGAACGCCGCGGCTTCGCCGAGATCGCCGGCCTGTTGCGGGCCGTACGGTGAGGCGCGCGGTCCTCGGGGCGGTCGCCGTCGCGGTCCTCGCGACCGGGTGCGGTGCGACGCCGCAGGCGGACACCAACTCCCCTCCCAGTAACGCCAGTTCGCCAGCACAGAAGGCCCCCGGCGGCACCCTCCTCGTCGCCGACTTCGACTCCGACACGGTCTCCTTCGTCGATCCGGACCCCGGCAAGGGCGCCTTCGACTCGGTGAAGGTCGGCCACGCCCTGTACGGGCTCGTCGTCGGTGACGACGGCCGGGCCTGGGTCGCCACCGCCGAGGGCGTCGCCGTCGTCGACACGGACAGCCGTGAGCGCGAGGCCCTCATCCCGTACGAGACCGGCGAGGCCAGGGACCTCGGCCCGGTCACCGACGGCGAGTACCGCGGCGGCGGCATGGGCATCGCCCTCGCGCCCGACGGCAAGCACGCGTACGTGGGCGTCAACGTCCCTGATGGCAACGGGACGTTGGAGACCATCGACACCACGACCAAGAAGGTCACCGACACGACCTCCGTCGGCCGGCGGCCCTTCGACGTCGACGTGTCGCGCGACGGGCGGCAGGTGTACGCCACCGATCACGACTCCTTCGACGTCACCGTCCTCGACACCCGCAGCGGCGACACCCGCCGCATCGAGGTCGCCCCGTACGGCACCGAGGGCGGTCTCGGCTCGTGGCTGAAGCCGCACTACGCCGCCGTGCGGCCCTCCGACGGCAAGCTGCTCCTCCCCTTCGAGGGCGAGAAGCTCGTCGTGGTCGACCCGGACACCGGCCGCTCGACCGTCCAGCGGATGACCGCCAACACCCACCAGCACGGCGTCACGATCACCCCCGACGGGACGCTTCTCGCGGTCGGCACGGGGCCCATCGACCCGTCCACGGACGAGGGGCCCTCGCTCACCATCCGTACGCCCGGCGGCAAGGAGAAGGTCGTGCCGCTCGACGGGCCGCACGAGGACGTCGCCGTCTCCGAGGACGGCGGGACCGCGTACGTCACCGGTGGCTTCACCCGCGACGGCTTCTGGGACGGCATCACCGTCGTCGACATCGACAGCGGCGACACCCGCCGACTGGCCGCGGGGGAGCGGCCGTTGGGGATCGCGGTTCTGTAGCGGTTCTGCGGGCGCCGCGGCAGGAGGGCAGTGTGGCGGCCGTACCGGGACATTGGGGTCATAGGATCTCGGCGTGCGCCGCCGACTCCGCCTCCCCGCCGCCCTCCTCAGCGTCCTCGCCACCGTCGCCGTCACCGCGTGCGACGGCGGCGTCCACGGCACGCCCGGCGCCTCGGGCCTGCGCGATCCGTACTTCCCCAAGCTCGGGAACGGCGGCTACGACGTCGGCCACTACGCCCTCGACCTCTCCTACGACCCGGACACGCACCACCTCTCCGGCACCGCCGAGATCACCGCGACGGCGCGCCAGGCGCTCAGCGCGTTCAACCTGGACCTGAAGGGTCTGACGGTGCGGAGGGTCACCGTCGACGGAGAGAAGGCCGTGGCCAGCCGCGCCGGGCACGAGGTGACCGTGCGGCCGCACGACGAGCTCCGCAAGGGGCACACCTTCCGCGCCACCGTCCGCTACGACGGCGAACCCGTCACGATCACCGACCCGGACGGCACGGGCGAGGGCTGGCTGCGCACCGCCGACGGCGCTCTCGCCCTCGGCGAACCGACCGGCTCCATGGCCTGGTTCCCCGGCAACCACCACCCCTCGGACAAGGCGACGTACGACATCCGGATCACGGTCCCCACCGGCGTACAGGCGGTGTCCAACGGCGAGCTGAGCGGCACGAAGCGGTCGCCCGACGGGCGGCGCACCGCGTACGACTGGCGGATGCGGCAGCCGATGGCGAGCTATCTGGCGACCGTCGCCGTCGGAGAGTTCGAGACGGAGCGGGGCCGCACGGCCGCCGGGATTCCCGTGTACACCGCCGTCGACCCGGCCGAGGCGAAGGCGAGCGCGAAGGTTCTCGACCGGCTGCCGGAGGTCGTCGACTGGGAGGTGAAGAGGTTCGGCGCGTACCCGTTCTCGTCGACGGGCGCGATCGTCGACCGCGGTGGAGACGTGGGGTACGCCCTGGAGACGCAGAGCCGGCCCGTCTTCCCCGGCGCCCCCGATCTCGGCCTGCTCGTCCACGAGCTGGCGCACCAGTGGTACGGCGACTCGGTCACCCCGAAGTCATGGCGCGACATGTGGCTCAACGAAGGGTTCGCGACGTACGCGCAGTGGCTGTGGGACGAGGGCCACGGCGGGGACACGGCGCAGCGGACCTTCGAGGCGGTCATGAAGCGGCCCGCGAGCGACGGCGTCTGGTCCTTCCCGCCCGCGCGGCCGCCGAACGCCGCACACCTCTCCGACACCCCGGTCTACGAGCGCGGCGCGATGGTGCTGCACCGGATCCGCAGAACGATCGGCGACACCAACTTCTTCGCCCTGCTGAAGAGTTGGCCGACGGACCACAAGTACGGATGCGCCGACACGGAGGACTTCACGTCCTACGTGGAACGCCAGAACCCCGGCAAGGGCGAGGCCCTCGCCGGGGTCTGGGAGACCTGGCTGTACGGGAACGGCAAGCCGGAGAAGGCTAGTTGACGTTCACGGCCTTCCAGGCGGCGGCGACCGCGGTGGACTCCGCGCCGCTCGCGCCGTACAGGTCGGCGGCCGCCTTGAGCGTGGCCGCGCGCGCCGCCGCGTAGTCGGTCGTGGACGTCATGTACGTCGAGAGCGCCTTGTACCAGATCTGCACGGCCTTGTCCCGGCCGATGCCGGTGACGGTGGAGCCGTCGGACGTGGGCGAGTCGTAGTCCACCCCGTTGATGGTCTTCTTCCCGCTGCCCTCGCTGAGCAGGTAGAAGAAGTGGTTGGCGACGCCGGACGAGTAGTGCACGTCGAGGCCGCCCGTGGAGCGCGACCAGGAGTCGACGGAGTTGCCGTCCTTGCTGGGCTTGTCCATGTAGCGCAGCGGGGTGCCGTCGCCGTTGATGTCGATCTTCTCGCCGATGAGGTAGTCGCCGGCGTCTGCGGAGTTGGCGGCGTGGAACTCCACCGCCGTGCCGAGGATGTCGGACGTCGCCTCGTTGAGGCCGCCGGACTCCTTGCTGTAGTTGAGGTTCGCCGTGGCGGCGGTCAGGCCGTGGCTCATCTCGTGCGCGGCGACGTCGAGCGAGGTGAGCGGGTTCTTGTTGTCGATCCCGTCGCCGTACGTCATGCAGAAGCAGCTGTCGTCCCAGAACGCGTTGACGTACGCGTTGCCGTAGTGGACGCGGGAGTACGCGGCCTTGCCGTCCCCGGCGATGCCGCTGCGGTTCAGGGACTCCTGGTAGAAGTCCCAGGTCTCGGCGGCCCCGTAGGCGGCGTCGACGGCGGCGGTCTGCGGGTCGGCGGCGGTGCCGTCGCCCCATTTGTCGTCGGCGTCGTGGAAGAGGGTGCCGGTGCCGGACGTGCCGCCCTTCAGGTCGTACGTCTTGTGGCCGCCGCGCTCGCCGTCGACCAGGTCGTAGCCGCCGGACGCGGCGGTGGAGCCGACGGTGACGGTGCCGTTGTACTCGCCGGCGCCGGTGCCGTTCTCGATGGCCTGGTACTTGTAGAGCACCTTGCCGCTGTCGGCGTCGGTGACGACGTGCAACTCGCTGGGGGTGCCGTCGCGTTGGGTGCCCTTGACGGCGGTCTCGTACGCGAGGGTGGGTGCCTTGCCCGCGTCGGCGGCCCAGACGACCTTGTGCGCGGAGTCGGCGGTGGCGCCCTTGACCGAGTCGCCGGCGGCGGATTTCGCGGACTTCTTCGCGGCGGCGGTGCCGGTGGCGGCGTCCGTGGACGCCACGGTTATGGAGCCCTCGCGCGCCTTGGTGGTGCCCTTGAGGTCGCCACCCTTGGCGGTGTGCACGACGAGGTCGCCGCCGAGGACGGGCAGCCCGTCGAAGGTGCGCTCGTAGCGGGTGTGGGTGGTTCCGTCGGCGTCCTTGACGACGTCGCGGGCCACCAGCTTCTCGCCGTCGGCGAGCTTCAACTTCTTGGCGGTTGTGGGGGATTCGGCCTGCGCGTCCTTGAGGGCGGTGGCCCGCTGGGAGGCGCTGAGCGGGAGCGCCGTGGCGCCGTCCGCACGATCCGTGGCGGCGTTGGCCGAGGTGCCGGCCGTGACACCGACGACCACCATGGCGGCGGACGCGGCGAGAGCGGCGAGGCGGGGAGCGGTAGAGCGGATTCTCACTCGGACTCCTTAGGTACCCGTGTGGGGATGGGTGCGTGGGGGGTTCGGAGGGAGAGTGGCACCTGCGATCAGCCCAGTGACAGAGACCTGTCAAAACTTTGCCGGTTCGTGTCCGAATGCCGCCGGTGATTGTCCGTTAATCGATGGCTGTGGCCGAAAGGAACGGGCCCCGGCACACCGCTGTACGCGGCGCGCCGAGGCCCGGCCCCAACTGCTGGGTGAACGTCAGACGTTCACGCCGAAGTCCTGCGCGATGCCGACCAGGCCCGAGGCGTAGCCCTGGCCCACGGCGCGGAACTTCCACTCCGCGCCGTTGCGGTACAGCTCGCCGAAGACCATCGCCGTCTCGGTCGCGGCGTCCTCGGAGAGGTCGTAGCGCGCGATCTCGGTGCCGCCGGTCTGGTTCACAATGCGGATGTACGCGTTGCGGACCTGGCCGAAGTTCTGCGTGCGGTTCTCGGCGTCGTAGATCGAGACCGGGAAGACGATCTTGTCGACGTCGGCCGGCAGGGTCGCCAGGTTGACGTTGATCGCCTCGTCGTCGCCCGCGCCTTCGCCGGAGCGGTTGTCGCCGGTGTGGACGATGGACTGGTCCGGCGTCGCCTTGTTGTTGAAGAAGACGAAGTGACCGTCCGAGTAGACCTTGCCCTCGGGGTTGACCGCGATGGCCGAGGCGTCGAGGTCGAAGTCGGTACCCGTGGTGGTGCGGACGTCCCAGCCGAGGCCCACGGTGACAGCGGTCAGGCCCGGAGCCTCCTTGGTGAGCGAGACGTTGCCACCCTTGGACAGGCTTACAGCCATGGTTCGGGAGTCCTTCCCTCGTGAAATACGGACGTACATGGTTGTACGTGTGCAGCCGAAGCTACTCGTATCCGTAGGAACGTCGTGAGGGGTGGGGAAGGTTCCAGGTCTCTTTACTTTCTTTACCCGGACGCCACGAGGCGCCCGCGGGCCCGGTAAATACGGGTGACGCGGACCGTACGGACGCGCGACCATGGACGCATGTCCGGTCCCCATCCCATCCGCGGTTCGGTCGTCCTCCCGGAGGCCGAGCTCCTTTGGCGTTTCTCGCGGTCGTCCGGTCCGGGCGGGCAGCATGTGAACACGTCCGACTCGGCGGCGGAGGTGCGCTTCGACCTCGCGTCGACGGAGGCGCTGCCGCGTGTCTGGAAGGAGCGGGCTCTGGAGCGGCTCGCTCCGCGGCTCGTGGGCGGCGTGATCTCCGTACGGGCTTCGGAGCACAGGTCGCAGTGGCGCAACCGGGAGGTGGCCCTGGTGCGGCTCGCGGCGCTGTTGGCGGAGGCGACCGCGCCGCCGCCGAAGCCGAGGCGTCCTACGCGGGTGTCGCGTGGCGTCAACGAGCGGCGCCTCCGCCAGAAGAAGGCCCGCTCCGACACGAAACGGGGCCGCTCCGGGCGGGACTGGTAGGTATCCCGGTCCCGCCATTCCAGCCCCGTCGGCGATTGAGGCGCGGGGTCCGGGGCGGAGCCCCGAGGCGTCAACCACGGCGCCGGTGTTGCGGTCCTGGGGCGCTGCCCCAGACCCCGCTGCTCAATCGCCGCAGGGGCTTGAAATGCCCGCCGCAAGGGATCGACAGGTCAGGGGCTTGAAATGCTCGCCGCAAGGGATCGACAGATCGGGGGCTTGAAATGCCCGCCGCAAGGGATCGATAGGTCGGCGGATTGAGTTAGCTCAGGCTCCGATAACGCCCCCGGAAGTACATCAGCGGTCCGCCCTCCGCACTCGGCAGGGACGCCGACAGCACCCGCCCAATGACCAACGTGTGGTCCCCCGCCACGACCACGTTCTCCGTGCGGCACTCCAGCGTCGCCAGCGCCCCACCCACCAGCGGCGCACCCGTGTGCTCACCTCGTACGTACGGGATGTCCTGGAACAGGAGGCGGTCGCTGAGCCGGCCCTTCATGGCGAAGCGGCCCGCGATGTGGCTCTGGGACTCGGAGAGGACCGAGACCGCCCACAGCGGCTGCTCGTCCAGGAGGTCGTCCATGCGGGAGCTGTTGCGCAGCGACACCATCACCAGGGGCGGGTCGAGGGAGACGGACATGAAGGCCGTCGCCGTCATGCCCGCGTCCTCGCCGGCCGGCCCGTCGGGGTCGAGCTGCGGCTCGTGCGAGGTCAGCAGGACGACGCCTGCGGCCAGGCGGGACAGGGCGGCGCGGAACTCGTCGTTGCTCACCCCCTCAGCATGCCCGGAGGGGGTCGAGGGGGAGGGGATGGGAGGGACCGAAGTGGCGGGGGACGTCTTCAACACGCCTTTAACGCTAACTTCGCTCCCACGCGCCCCGCATCGGGCCGATGGCCGAGGCCGGTCCTAGGACCACGGTCGCGGTTCGTGTTCAGGAAACGCACAGAACCCACCCGCTGAGGTGCCCCAATCCTTCATCTCCTGCTGTGACTTGAGTCACAGGAGCCATAATTTGTTGACCCTGTGTACCGGGTGCACAGCTCGCTGTGATTCAGTGGCGTCGACACTGCGAATGAACGTGCTGCTGCACGTGCGAAGCGAACCGATCCGAATTCTGGAGTGCTGTCGAGGTCTCGGGGAGAACTGAGCATGGAGACCGAGTCGGAGCCGTACGTCCGTCTTGCGACCCTGCGTCAGCTGCACGAGGTGATGGCGGACATGAACACCGCCCGCAGTCTGGCCGACACTCTGCAGACCGTCGCGGACGGAGTCGTGAACGGGCTCGGCTACGAACTGGCGTGCGTGAACCTCGTACGTCCCGACGGTGATCTGGTCGTCGCCGCCTTCGCGGGCAACTCCGCGGCCGAGGCCCTGATCACCGGGCGCGTGGGCTCCCGCGCCGCCTGGGACCGCCGCCTCGCCATGGGAACGCAGTGGGGCGAGCTGCGCTTCATACCGCACACCGAGGGCTGGGTGCTCGACGAGGACGACGTGCCGCAGTGGTTCACCGCGGGACCGCCGCCCCGCTTCGAGGACGAGTGGCACCCCGCCGACCGGCTCTTCGCCCCGATGCGGTCGACGAGCTCCTCCGGCGGCGAACTCCTCGGCGTGATCTCCGTCGACCGTCCGCGCGGCGGCCGCATCCCCGGCGCCTGGGGCCGCGAGGCCCTGCAGATGTACGCCTTCCAGGCCGCCATCGCGATCAGCAACGCACGCCTCAGGTCCAACATGCAGCGCGCCCTGGTCCGCCTGGAGCGCGAGCAGCAGGCGCTGCGGGCCAGTGAGGAAAGCTTCCGGCAGGCCTTCGAGTACGCCCCCTCCGGCATGGCCATCGCCGAGATGGGCGGCGACCAGCACGGCCGGCTCCTGCGCACCAACGACGCGCTGTGCCGCCTCCTCGGCCGCCCGGCGTCGGCCATGCGCCGCTACTCGTTCTCCGACCTCGTGCACCCCGAGGACATCGGCACCCTGCTGCGCACCTCCGCCGAGGGCGGCCGCGCGGAGCTGCGGCTCGCCCGCCGCGACGGCACGTACGTCTGGGTGTCCCTGCGGAACTCGGTGGTGGCCGACGCCGCCGACGGGCCGCGCTTCCTGCTCACCCACGTCGAGGACATCGAGGAGCGCAAGCGCCGCGAGCTGCACCTCGCCCACCGCGCCTCGCACGACTCGCTCACTGGCCTGCCGAACTCGGCGGAGCTGCGCGCCCGCCTCTCCGCCCGCCTGTGCCGTCGCCCGTACGAGCCCGGGCCCAGCGCCATCGACTCCCTCGACGCGGCCTACGGCGACCACCGCGGCGCCGCCGCCACGGGCGATGACGGGGCCGGGGTCGGCTTCGACTTCGGCGCGCCCGTCCCGCACCAGTCGAATCTCTACGAGGGGTTCGACGGCTTCGACCACCATGTGCACGTCGCCGCTCCCGAGCACGCCGGCGCCGACAACGGCACGAAGGGCCTCGCCGTCCTCTTCTGCGACCTCGACGGCTTCAAGTCGATCAACGACAGGTTCGGGCACAACGCGGGCGACGCCGTCCTCATCGAGGTCGCCCGCCGGCTGACCAGCGTCGTACGGGACGGGGACACGGTCGCCCGGCTCGGCGGTGACGAGTTCGTGGTGCTCGCCGACGGGCTCGGCCGCGAGGACGCCCAGGACCTCGCCGTCAGGTTGCGGAACGCCATCATTCCGCCGATTCGAGTGGATGGCAGGGCGGTCCGGGTAGGGGCCAGTTTCGGCATCGGCTGGGCCCACTGCGGTATGACGGCCGAGGAAGTGCTGCAATCCGCTGACCAGCGCATGTACGTAGAGAAAAGATCGCGTAGTAAGCAGCACAGGCGGGCCGGCTAGCCCCTACATTGGGCGCGGTTCCGCGGTCCCGGTGAGGTCAAGGCCACGCCGTGGGGTCACTCGCAGCGGGTACCCTCGCCGAGGTAAGCAACGTGTAGGGAGTGATCTGGGATGGCGCCCGGCAACGACAGCGGGAGCACCACGCCCGAGGGCGACGATCCGTTCGGCTATCTGTACGCCGACGGGCAGGCGGCCGGGGCGACCCCGCCCGAGGGCGGTGGCTACGGCTACGGCTACCCGAGCTCGCGGTCCTCCTACCGGGGCAACCAGATCCGCACGGTCGGCGAGCGCCAGTACGGGCAGACCCAGCCGACCCAGGCGTACCAGCAGCCGAACGCGCACTACCAGGCGCCCGAGACGATGCCCGGCGGCGTTCCCAACCAGCCGGGTCCGCCGACGGCGCCCATGCGCGGTGGCGGCCGGGGCCGGGGCCCCAACACGAAGGCGCTGCTGATCGGCGCGGTCGCCGTGGTCGCGGCCGTCGTCATCGGCATCGGCGTCGCCATGCTCAGTAACGACTCGGGCGACGACAAGGGCGAGGCAGGCGGCAAGCCCGCCGGTGGCTCGGAGTCGGTGCAGCCGAGCGAGTCGGCCTCGAAGTCGGCGTCCCCCGCGAAGGTCGACCTGCCCAAGACCGACGCGAAGACGCTGAAGCTGGCGGGTGGCACGTCCACCGCGTCGGACGTGCAGGGCGCGAAGGGCGACGGCGGGGTGTACGTCGCCGGGTTCAACAAGGTGGGCGCGAGCCTGACCTGGACCGTCAACAACATTCCGAAGGACGGCGCGTACAAGCTGCACGTCGACTACGGGGTGCCCGGCAAGGACTCCGACGCCACGATCGACGTGAACGGCAAGAAGCAGTCCCGCCCGCTGAACATGCAGAACTTCGCCGGTGCCGAGGAAGGCGACTGGGAGAAGGGCTGGACGAACACGTGGGCCATCGTCCAGCTCACGAAGGGGACCAACGCGATTACGGTCTCCTGTGAGCAGGGCAACAAGTGCGATGCCAACTTCGACCGGATGTGGCTCACCCAGGGCTGAGCCTGTTTAAGCCCCTGCGGCGATTGAGCAGCGGGGTCTGGGGCAGCGCCCCAGGACCGCAACGCCCGCGCCGGTCGTGACGCCTCGGGGCTCTGCCCCGGACCCCGCGCCTCAATCGCCGGCGGGGCTTGAAAGGCTTAATGGGTCAGGCGGCCGCGACCGTGACCCGGCCCACCAGGTCCTCATACGTGCCGCGGTCGAACTCGCCCGCCACTGGTGCCACCACCGTCGCCGCGGACAGCGCCACCGCGCGAGCGAGCCGCTGGGGCCACGGCAGGTGGTCGACCTGGCCGGAGAGCAGGCCCGCCACCGCCGAGTCGCCCGCCCCCGTGGGGTTGCCGCGCAGGCGTCCGGGGGCAGGCGCGCGCCACTCGCCGTCCGCCGTCAGGGCGCACAGCCCGTCCGCGCCGAGTGAGGCGACCACCGCGTGGGCGCCGCGGCGGCGTGTGTCCTTCATGGCCTGCAACGGCTCGTGGGAGCCGGTGAGTTCGGCCAGCTCGTCCGCGTTCGGCTTCACCAGGTCGGGGCGGGCCGCGACGCCGCGGCGCAGCGGTTCGCCGCTGGTGTCGAGGAGGACGGGCACCGAGGCGGCCCTCGCGGCCCGTACGAGCGTCGCGTAGGCACCCACCGGCACCCCCGGCGGGAGGCTGCCGCACAGGGCCACCGCGGACGCCGAGCGCAGCAGATCCGCGTACGCCTCCTGGAAGGCCGTCCACTCGGCGGGTGTGATGGTCGGGCCCGGCTCGTTGAGCTGCGTCGTGTCGCCGCTCGACGCGTCGACGACGGCGATCGTGCGGCGGGTCGCGCCGGAGACGGGCACCAGCGCGTCCGCGACGCCCGGGGTGTCGAGCAGCTGGCCCTGGAGCGTGCGGCCCGTCGCACCTCCCACG
Source organism: Streptomyces sp. NPDC002795 (assembly GCF_042888725.1). Lineage (NCBI taxonomy): Bacteria > Bacillati > Actinomycetota > Actinomycetes > Kitasatosporales > Streptomycetaceae > Streptomyces > Streptomyces sp. NPDC002795. The sequence continues at coordinate 881,835 of NZ_JBIAQB010000002.1, read as the reverse complement.
AATCCCGTCACGGCCACCTCGTGACCGAGCGCGGCCAGCACCCGCGCCACGTTGAGACCCTTGCCGCCGGGCCGCTCGGTGACCTCGGTGACGCGGTGCGTGGCGTGCGGGCGCAGGGACGGCACCCGGTACGTGATGTCGAGTGCGGTGTTCAGCGTGACCGTGAGGATCACAGGACCCCACCCCCCTTGCGTACTTCCAGTAACGGGGCCTGATCATGTCAAAGTCAAGGCGGTTGGCCCAGACCGCGGGCCAACCGCCTTGGACGTGCCGGGGGTTACGGCTTGACCAGCCACTCGCCCTTGCGCAGTACGCCCTTGACCTCGAACTCCGCGTCCAGGACCACCAGGTCGGCGTCCTTGCCGGGCTCCAGCGAGCCCACCTTGTCGTACAGGCCGAGGAGCCTGGCCGGGTTGGCGGAGATGGCGCGGACGACGTCCTCGACGGGGAGTTCGTCGATCGTCACGGCGCGCTTGAACGCCCGGTCGAGGGTCAGCGTCGAGCCCGCGATGGAGCCGCCCTCCACGAGCCGCGCCACGCTGTCCCTCACCTCGACCTCCAGCGGGCCGAGCATGTAACGCCCGTCGCCGAACCCGGCCGCGTCCATCGCGTCGGTGATGAACGCGACCTTGTCCGCGCCCTTGTGATGGAACGCCAGCTCCAGGGCGGCCGGGTGCAGATGCGTGCCGTCGTTGATCAGCTCGACGGTGACGCGGTCGTCCTCCAGGAGCGCCGCGATCGGCCCCGGGTCGCGGTGGCCGAGCGGGGGCATCGCGTTGAACAGGTGCGTGGCGACCGTGGCGCCCGCGTCGACGGCCTCCACCGTCTGCTCGTACGTCGCGTCGGTGTGGCCGATCGCGGCGATGATGCCGTGCTCCGCGAGCAGCCGTACGGAGTCGATGCCGCCGGGCCGCTCGGTGGCGAGGGTGACCATCCTGGCCTGGCCGCGGGCGGCGTCGATCAGCTTGCGGACCTCGGCCGGGTCGGGGTCGCGCAGCAGCGTCTCGTCGTGGGCGCCCTTGCGGCACGGCGAGATGAAGGGGCCCTCGAAGTGGATGCCCGCGATCTCGCCGTGCTCGGCCAGCTCGGAGAGCAGCCCCGCGCGCTGGACGAGGAAGTCCATGTCGCCGGTGACGAAGGACGCGACGGCCGTGGTCGTGCCGTGCTGCTGGTGCGTGCGCACCCCCGTGAGGATCTCGTCGATCGCTCCGGAGGTGAAGGACGCGCCGCCGCCGCCGTGGTTGTGCATGTCGACGAAGCCGGGCACCACCCAGTGGCCGGTCAGGTCGACGGTCTCGGCGCCGTCGGGGACGGCACCGGCGATCTTCGTGCCGTCGACGATGACGCGGCCGTCGGTGACGGTCCCGGTGGGGAGTACCACCTTGGCGCCGGTGAGCACCTTTGCTGTGGCCATCAGGCGGTTACCTCCGTGTTGTCGACGGCGAGCAGGTCCCAGGCGAGCAGTCCCGCGCCCAGGCATCCGGCGCTGTCCCCGAGGACGGCCGGGACGATCGTGGGGAGCGCCTGGAAGGTGACGCGCTCCGCGACGGCCGCACGCAGGGGTGTGAACAAGGTTTCCCCGGCCTCGGCGAGCCCGCCACCGATGATGAGCGTGCGGGGGTCCAGCAGAGTGAGCGCGAGCACGAGACCGTCGGCGAGCGCGTCCACCGCGTCCCGCCAGACCTGGGCCGCCCTCGGGTCGCCCGCGTCGACGGCCTTCGCGCAGTCCGCCGCGGTCGCCTTCTCGTCGCCGCTCGCCTCCTGCCAGGCCAGGGTGACCGCGGAGGCGGAGGCGTACCGCTCCAGGCAGCCGCGCTGACCGCAGCCGCAGGCCACGCCGCCGGGGCGTACGACCACATGGCCGATCTCGCCCGCGGAGCCGTGCGCGCCGGGTTCGATGCGCCCGTCGATGCCGATGGCGCCCGCGATCCCGGTGCCGAGCGGCATGAACAGGAACCGGTCGGCGTCCTTGCCCGCCCCGAGCCGCCCCTCGCCGAGCCCGCCGGTGCGCACGTCGTGGCCGAGCGCCACGGGGATGCCGCCGAGCCGCTCGCTGAGCAGGGCCCGCATGGGGACGTCGCGCCAGCCGAGGTTGGCGGCGAACAGGGCGATGCCGTCCGTCTCGTCCACGACGCCGGGCACCGCGACCCCGGCGGCCCGCGCGGGTTCGCCGAGGTGCCGCTCGCCGTACGCGCGCAGTTCGGCGGCGAAGTCGAGGATCGACTCCACGACCGCGTCGGCGCCGCGCTCGCGCCGGGTGGCCCGGCGCGCCTGGTGCAGCAGGTTGCCGTCGGTCCCGACCAGGGCGGCCTTCATCCCGGTGCCGCCCACGTCCAGGGCGATGACATGTTTCACGGGGGACAGTCTCGCGCGTCCACCCGCGAGAGGTCTAGTCCAGTCTCCCCTCGTTTCCGCTCCGGTGGCCATGTGGTGTAGACCTTCGGGGGACCATGGGACAGGCCTGTGGCGTGGAAGACACAGTTGGAGTGCGGCACGTGCGCAAGGGGAGGACGGCTCTGACCGTGGCGGCCGCGCTCGGGGTGGTGGCCGCGTCGTCGCTGCTCACGGCCTGTGGGAGCGGTGACTCGGACGACGTCACGCTGAAGCTGGTCGCGGCCGACTACGGCGACTCCGAGGCCAACAGCTCCCAGGAGTACTGGGACGACGTCGCCGCCGGCTTCGAGAAGCAGCACCCGGGCATCAAGGTCGACGTCGACGTCCACTCCTGGGACGTCGTCGACAAGAAGGTCAAGGACATGGTCGCCGCGGGCAACGCGCCCGACATGGCGCAGATCGGCGCGTACGCCGACTACGCGGCGGCGGGCAAGCTGTACTCCGTCGACAAGCTGCTCTCCGTGCCGGTCCAGGCCGATTTCGTCGGCCAGATGAGCCAGGCGGGCGAGATCAAGGGCGCGCAGTACGGCATGCCGTTCGCCGCCTCCACGCGCCGCCTCTTCTACAACAAGAAGCTCTTCACCCAGGCCGGGATCACGCCGCCGAAGACCTGGGCCGGTCTCGTCACCGCCGCCAAGGCGCTCAAGGCGCAGGGCGTGCGCTACCCCTTCGCGCTGCCGCTCGGCACCGAAGAGGCGCAGGCCGAGACGCTGATCTGGATGCTCAGCAACGGCGGCGGCTACACCGACAACGTCGGCAGCTACGCCCTCGACGACAAGAAGAACGTCGAGGCCCTGTCCTGGCTCAAGAACAACCTGGTCACCAAGGGCCTCACCGGCCCGACCGCCCCCGGCGAGCTCAACCGCACGCCCGCCTTCCAGGCCTTCGCCAAGGGCCAGGTCGGCATGTTGTCCGGCCACCCCACGCTGATGAACATGGCCAAGGCGAAGGGCGTCTCCTACGGTGACGTGGCGATCCCCGGACCGGACGGCACGCCCAGGTCCACGATGGGCGTCACCGACTGGATGATGGCGTTCAAGCAGGGCGGCCACCCCAAGGAGACCGGGGCGTTCCTCGACTACGCCTACAACAAGAAGAACGTCCTCGACTTCTCCCGCAAGTACACCGTCGCGCCCGTCACGGTCTCCGCGTCGAACGCCATGACGTCCTCGGCCAAGGACAAGGCCCTGCGCCCGTTCATCGACGAACTCGCGGGCGCCACGTACTACCCCGCCAACAAGACGTCCTGGCCCGAGGTCAGCGCCGAGATCAAGAAGCAGATCGGCTCCACCGTCACGCCGCAGGGCAGCGCGGCGGGCACCCTCGGCGCGATCCAGAACGAGGCGGCGGCCGCGGAATCCGCGGAGTAGCGTGACCGGTATGGAGCCTCTCGGTGACCGTGAGCGTGCGGTGCTTGTGTTCGAGGGCCGTGGGTGGCTCTCGCCGGGGGCCAAAGAGCGGGCGATCCGCGAGGAGCTGGACCTGGCGCCGGTCCGCTACTACCAGCTCCTCAACGCGCTCCTCGACGACCCTCGGGCCCTGGAGTTCGCCCCGGTGACGGTGAACCGCCTGCGGCGGGTCCGCGACGCGCGGCGCGGCGAGCGCTAGCCCCACCGTGGCTGGGCTTGGGGCTCTGCCCCATACCCCGCTGCTCAATCGCCGCAGGGGCTTGATATTTCAAGCCCCGCCGGCGATTGAGGCGCGGGGTCCGGGGCAGAGCCCCGAGGCGTCGACCCCGGCTATCGTCAATCGTATGGTCAGCCATGAGTACGCCCCCCGGACGACCGCAGGACGCGACGGCCTGGACGCCCTCCTGGCCCACCCGCGGAGCGCAGTCGTCGCCATCGACTTCGACGGCACCCTCGCCCCCATCGTCCCGGACCCCGACACCGCCCGCGCCCACCCCGACGTGGTCCCGGCCCTCGCCGCCCTCGCCCCGAAGGTCGCCGCGATCGCGGTCATCACGGGCCGCCCGGCGGGCACCGCGGTCCGCCACGGCGGCTTCGCGGGCGTGCCCGGCCTGGAGCACCTCGTCGTCCTCGGGCACTACGGCGCCGAACGCTGGGACGCCGCCACCGGCACGGTCAGCGCCCCCGCCCCGCACCCGGGCGTGGCCACCGTGAGGGCCGAACTCCCGGGCGTACTGGCCGGGTTCGACCTCTGGAACGACACGTACATCGAGGAGAAGGGCCGCGCCGTCGCGGTCCACACGCGCCGCGCGCGCGACCCGCAGGCCGCCTTCGAAACCCTCCGCGACCCCCTGTCGGAGCTCGCCGCCCGGCACGGCCTCATCGTGGAGCCGGGCCGCCTGGTCCTGGAGCTGCGGCCGCCCGGCGTCGACAAGGGCGTGGCGCTCACCGAGTACGTACGGGAGGTGGGCGCGGAGTCCGTCCTCTACGCGGGCGACGACCTCGGCGACCTCCCGGCCTTCGCGGCGGTGGAGAAGCTGCGCTCCGACGGAGTGCCGGGCCTCCTGGTGGCCGCGGACACGGTGGTGCCCGAACTCGCCGACAGGGCCGATCTGTTGGTGGAGGGCCCCGCAGAGCTGGCCGCCTTCTTCTCAGTCCTGGCGCAGCGCCTCTAGCTGCTCCAGGAACCACGCCCCTGGCGGCAGCGCCGTCGCCGCCGCGGCGAGCCGCTTCGTGCGCTCCGCCCGCTCGTCCTGAGGCATGGCGAGCGCCTCCGCGAGGGCCCGTGAAGTGCCGCTCACGTCATAGGGGTTGACGGTCAGCGCGTCCTCGGCCAGCTCCTCGTACGCCCCCGCCTCCCGCGAGAGCACCAGCACGCACCCCTCGTCGGAGACGACCGGCACCTCCTTGGCGACCAGGTTCATCCCGTCCCTGATCGGGTTCACCAGCGCCACGTCGGCGATCCGGTACGCGGCGAGCGAGCGCGCGAAGTCGTCCTTCACGTGCAGTACGACCGGCGTCCAACTCTCCGTAGCGAAACGAGAGTTGATGGCATCGGCGACCCGCTGGACCTCGTCCGTGTAATCCCGGTACACGGCCAGGTCCTGCCGCGACGGATAGGCGAACGCGACGTGCACGACCCGCTCCCGCCACTCGGGCGAGGACTCAAGGAGCAGCTCGTACGCCCGCAGCCCCCGCACGATGTTCTTGGACAGCTCGGTCCTGTCCACCCGCACGATCACCTTGCGGTCCGCGCCGATCTGCGCGCGCAGCGCCGCGAGCCGCTCCTCCACGTCGTCACGGTGGGCCCGCTCGCGCAGGAAGTCCGCGTCCGCGCCGAGCCCGTGCACCCCGATCCGGGTCCCGGACGTGCCGCCGACGAGATGCGTACAGCAGTCGGTGAAGGCGTCCGCCCAGCGCCGGGTCAGGAACGCACAGCGGTCGGCGCCGAGCATGCCCCTGAGCACCTGCTCGGCGATGTCGTCGGGCAGCATCCGGAAGTAGTCGACGGGCGCCCACGGCGTGTGCGAGAAGTGCCCGATGCGCAGGTCGCCGCGGAGCTCGCGGAGCATCCCCGGCACCAACGTCAGGTGATAGTCCTGCACGACCACCGTCGCGCCCGGCGCCGCCTCCTCGGCGAGCGCCTCGGCGAAGGCCCGGTTGTACGCCTCGTACGACGCCCACTGCCTGCGGAACTCCGGACCGAACGACGGCTCAAGAGGTGTCTGGTACAGCATGTGGTGCACGAACCACAGCACGGAGTTCGCGATCCCGTTGTACGCGTCCGTGTGCACGCCGGCGTCGATGTCGAGCATCCGCACACCCGGCTCGGTGACCCCGCGCCGCACCGCCTCCCGGTCGCCCTCGCTCAGCGCCGAGCACACCCACAGCTTGTCCTCGACGACGCTCAGCGCCGACACCAGACCGCCCCCGCCGCGCTTCGCCGCGATCCCTCCCGTGTCGTCGACCGCGTACGAGACCGGGCCGCGGTTGGACGCGACGAGAACCTCAGCAGCACCATGCGTCGTGGAACTCATACGGGCACGCTAGCCCGGCCCGGAAACGTTCAAACGTGAGGCCGGGCCCCGCCGGGGCCCGGCCGTATACGAAGACCTGCGGTCAGGTCAGTGCTTGCGGCCGCGGACGGCGGCGAGGACCAGCGCGCCGAGCCCGCACAGCGTGACGGCGAGCCCGCCGTACAGCGGCAGGTTCGAGCCGGTGCCGGTCTCGGCCATCTCGCCCGCGCTCGGCGGGTTGGGCGGGGTGGGCCGGGCCTGCGGGTTGTGGCTGCTCGTCGAGGGGGTCGACGGGGCCGGTGGGGTCGGCGAGGTCTCGGACGGCTGGTCGACCGGCTGCTTCGTCGGCGTCGGCGTCGGCGCCTCCCGCTCGATGGTGGGCGAGATGCCGCACCGCGCGTCCGTGGAGCCCTCCTCGCAGTTGGTGCGCGGAGTGTCGGCGGTGACGCTGTTCGTGAGCTTCCCGTCGCCGCTCACCGGGTCGTTGACCTTCACGGAGTACGTCACGGTCGCCGTCTCGCCGGCCGGGATGTCACCGGTGTAGCCGACCTTCGGCTCGGTGTAGGAGACGTCGCCGATGCTCGCCTGCGCGTCGTTGTTGTACGTCGCGTCGTCGAGGTTCTCGGTGAGGTCGTCGGTGAACTTGGCGTTGGGGTACGGCAGTCGGCTGACGTTCTTCGCCTTCACCGTGTACGTCACCGTGTCGCCGGGCTGCACCTCCGCAGGGCTCGCCGTCTTGGTGATCTCCAGGTCGGGCACGGGGACGGACAGGGCGAGCGCCGAGGGGACGTAGGTGTCGCCCTTGGTGGAGAAGTCGAGCGTGGTGGAGGTCGAGCCGACCGGGATCGGCTCGTCCCCGGCGGCCCGCGTGGAGCCGCCGCCCGTGACGTCGAACTCCTTCGCGTCGATGCTCAGGTTGTTGACCATCCTCGGGTCGAGGGCGCCGTCGTCCTCGGAGACGAAGAAGTTGTTGGTGTTGCCGGTGTGCGACTCGGTGATGTTCTGGCCGCCGACGGTGAACTTGTCGCCCGACGTGTTCCAGTCGCCCTCGTACGCGGTGACGCTGGCCCGCGGGGTGCCCGAGGTCCGGTAGAAGCCGTCCACGGTGACCCGGGTGGCCGGGGAGGTGGAGCGCTGCAGGACGTGGCCGCCGTAGATGTAGACGTTGCGGCGGTCCGGCGCGTAGGTCTCGTTCGGGCTGTCGTACTTGTAGACGACCGTCATCGACCAGCCGCCCACGCAGCCCTTGCCGGTGGGCGCCCAGATGTCGCCGACCGAGACCGGCACCGGGGTGCCCGTGCCGGTGACCCCGCTGAAGAGGCTCGTCACGTCGGCCTCGCCCGTGTAGAAGTGCGGGCCGTTGGTGGAGGCGGGGTCCTGGACCAGGTTCTCGGGGGAGACCTTGGCCGGGGCCGCGCCGTTCACGCCGACCACGGGGGTCGCGTCCAGCGGGTCGCCGGGCGAGGGGTCCACATCGGCGCCGGAGATGTCGCAGCGCTTCAGCTGGGCCCCGCTCGGCCCCTTGAACGTGCCGTCGTTGCCGCCGTAGAAGAGGCGGGCGTAGGCGACCTCGGCGCCGGGCGGGACGGAGACCTGGCCGGTGCTGGAGCCGTAGCCGTCCGTCGTCCCCGCGGTGTTGATCCGCTGCATGACAAAGGTGTTGTTGTTGTCCCTCCCCTCGCCGTTCGCGGCGACGGCGCAGCGCGCGGCCATGTTCGCGTCGTCCGTCGGGCAGCCCATGACCGTGTTGCCGATGGTCTTGAAGTCGCCGTAGATCGATTCGTCGTAGCGCTTGGCGAAGGGGGAGACCACGTCCGCGGAGGCGGGAGCCGGTGCCAGGCCCGTCAGGCAGGCGGCGAGGGCGGCTGTGACGGCGCAGGCCGCCTTGCCCTTGAGATGTCTGAGCAGCATAAAGGGCAATCTAGGCAAACATACGATTATGGGGCGTTTACGCCACGCGGCGCTCCGCGTACTCACCGATCTCGATCATCGGCGGGCGCTCCTCCGTGTCCACCGGGTGGGTGTGCGGTTCGAAGCCGTCCTCGCCGCGCTCGAACTGTGTGAGCACCGGCCTGATCAGGTGCCCGCGCGCGAGACGGAGCTGGGCGGTGCGGTAGATCGCCGCCGCCATCCGGCCCAGCGCCTGCCCGTCCTGGTGCCGGTGCTTGCGCACGCCGACGTCGACCTGGGCGAGCGCGTCGAGGCCCACGGTGTGCAGCGCGTCCACGAGCAGGCCGAGCTCCACGCCGTATCCGACGGGGAACGGGAGACGTTCGAGCAGCGAGCGCCGGGCCGCGTACTCGCCGCCCAACGGCTGGACGAATCCGGCCAGTTGGGGCCAGTGCAGATTGAGTATCGGCCGCGCCATCAGCTCCGTCACCCGGCCGCCCTGCCCGGCGGTCCCGGCCAGCGGACGGTCGTACATCGCCTTCACGAAGTCCACGCCCGGCTCGGTGAGCAGCGGGCCGACGATCCCGGAGACGAAGTCCGCGGAGAACTCACGCAGATCGGCGTCGACGAAGCACACGATGTCACCGGACGTGACGAACAGGGAGCGCCACAGCACCTCGCCCTTGCCGGGCCGGACCGGTATCCGCGGCAGGACCGCGTCCCGGTGCACGACGCGCGCCCCGGCCGCCGCCGCGACCTCGGAGGTGCGGTCGGTGGAGCCGGAGTCGATCACCACGAGCTCGTCGACGAGCGGCACCGCCTCCGTCATCAGCGTCCGCCGGATCTCGGAGACGATCTCGCCGACCGTCTCCTCCTCGTTCAGCGCGGGCAGCACGACACTCACCGTCTGCCCCGACGCGTGCTTGGCGGCGACCAGCCGGTGCAAGGGGTGCTCGGTCACGGACCAGGAGCGCCTGTTCAGCCAGCGCTCGACCTCTTCCAGCACGGTCTGGGTTCCTTCCCTAAGGATCCATATGTGATCCATCTCGCGGTTCGGACCCCTGTCTCACGAGCCCGGGCCTTCGGTTACAGTCTTGAACAAGGCCGGTGACCATCGCATGTCGGGGGTCGCCTGCAGTACACAACTGAATCCACACAATCGAATACCGCTCATCCAGAGGGGCAGAGGGATACGGCCCGTTGAAGCCCCGGCAACCCTCCAGCCGGTCTCGTCCGCACACCGCAGTGCGCCCGCGAGGCTCCCGGCTAGTGAAGGTGCCAAATCCGTCTCGTGGCGAGATGCGCCGCGAGGAAGATGAGGAGAAAGGGCCTCGCCTCTCATGGCTGTACAGACTGTCGCCACCGAAACGACCGCGAAGACCGTTGATCTCGGTCCGGCTTCCGGCCTCTCTTGTCGCGAGTGCGGCGCCGTCGTCCCGCTCGGCCCCGTCTTCGCCTGCGCCGAGTGTTTCGGACCGCTCGAAGTCGCGTACGAGCTGCCTGTCGGTGACCCCGAGGCGCTCCGCAAGCAGATCGAGTCCGGTCCCGCCAACATCTGGCGCTACGCCCCGCTGCTGCCCGTCCCGGCCGACGTCGCCGAGAAGCCGAACCTGAACCCCGGCTGGACCAAGCTCGTCAAGGCCGACAACCTGGGCCGTGAACTGGGCGTCGCCGAGGGCAAGTTGTTCGTCAAGGACGACTCCGGAAACCCGACGCACTCCTTCAAGGACCGCGTCGTCGCGCAGGCCATCGAGGCCGCCCGCGCCTTCGGCTTCACCACGCTCTCCTGCTCCTCCACCGGCAACCTGGCCGGCGCCGTCGGCGCCGCCGCCGCCCGTGCCGGCTTCCGGTCCTGCGTGTTCATCCCGCACGACCTGGAGCAGGGCAAGGTCGTCATGGCCGGTGTCTACGGCGGTGACCTCGTCGCCATCGAGGGCAACTACGACGACGTGAACCGCTTCTGCTCCGAGCTCATCGGCGACCCGCTGGGCGAGGGCTGGGGCTTCGTCAACGTCAACCTCCGCCCGTACTACGGCGAGGGCTCCAAGACGCTCGCGTACGAGATCTGCGAGCAGCTCGGCTGGCAGCTCCCGGACCAGCTGGTCATCCCGATCGCGTCCGGCTCGCAGTTCACGAAGATCGACAAGGGCCTGAAGGAGCTGATCAAGCTCGGCCTCGTCGAGGACAAGCCCTACAAGCTCTTCGGCGCCCAGGCCGAGGGCTGCTCCCCGGTCTCCGTCGCCTACAAGGGCGGCCACGACGTGGTCCGCCCGCAGAAGCCGACGACGATCGCCAAGTCCCTCGCCATCGGCAACCCGGCCGACGGCCCGTACGTCCTCGACATCGCGCGCCGCACCGGCGGCGCCGTGGAGGACGTCAACGACGAGCAGGTCGTCGACGCGATCAAGCTGCTCGCGCAGACGGAGGGCATCTTCGCCGAGACGGCGGGCGGTGTCACGCTGGGCGTCACGAAGAAGCTCATCGAGGCGGGCCTCATCGACCCGTCGCTCACCACCGTCGTACTGAACACCGGTGACGGGCTCAAGACGCTGGACGCGGTTGCCGATTCCTCGCAGGCCACGGCCACCATCCGGCCGAGCCTGGACGCGTTCCGCGAGGCCGGCCTCGCCGCCGACCTCTGAGTCCGACCGACACTTGTAGCAACAGGAGTTACCGCCATGAGCGTCAACGTTCGTATCCCCACCATCCTGCGCACCTACACCGGCGGAAAGTCCGAGGTGGCCGCCGAGGGCGCCACCCTGGCCGATGTCATCGCCGACCTCGAGAAGAACCACACCGGCATCGCCGCCCGCGTCCTCGACGACCAGGGCAAGCTGCGCCGCTTCGTGAACGTCTACGTGAACGACGACGACGTCCGCTTCGAGCAGGGCCTCGGGACGGCGACGCCGGACGGCGCCGGCGTCTCGATCATTCCGGCCGTCGCCGGCGGCTGATCCTTTGTAGTTCCACCCGGAGTTACCTGAATTGCCCCCTCCGCAAGAGAAGCGGAGGGGGCAATTCTGCATGGTTGAGCGCGGTACAGTTGGGGAAGCTGCTGCCTTTCCCTGTGCGGTGCATGACGGGCGCATATGAGTTCTCGCCCGAGGCCCGACAAGAAGTAGCCAAAGTGCTCTGCCCTTTCGGGCCTTTTACGGCATTTACGCGGCCCGACTTGCCCTGGGATCCGGTGAGTTGGCCCGGTTTCCCCGATCTGGCGTGCCCAGAATTCTCGTCCGATTGACCTGTTGCAGACGGCAGTCGGGCAGATACATTCAGCCGCGGTCGACGCGTTCCGGCGCACACCCCCATATCCCGTGGGGCGTGAGGTCTGACCCGGGTCCGCGAAGTGCGGTCCTGCGCAAGGGCCAGTAATAGGGGAGTTAGGCATGGCTCAGGGCACCGTCAAGTGGTTCAACGCGGAGAAGGGGTACGGCTTCATCGCGGTCGACGGTGGTGCGGATGTTTTCGTCCACTACAGCGCGATTCAGATGGACGGCTACCGCACCCTCGAAGAGGGTCAGCGAGTTGAATTCGAGATCTCGCAGGGCCAGAAGGGGCCGCAGGCCGACATGGTCCGCGTGGCCGCCGGCTGAACGCGCGCGTCAGACTGCACGCTTGTACGTCGCACGTCGTGGAGGGCTCGTCTCCCGGTTGGACCGGGGGGCGGGCCCTTCGTGCTGCCCGCGCCCACCAGGGGTTCTCGGGTGCAGCCTTGCACTCGCAGGGGTCGAGTGCTAATCATTGGGCTTAGCACTCTCCCAGTGAGAGTGACAGAACTTGGATCGGGTCGGTGAGGTCCGGGGGTCGGGTGGTGCAAGGAACCGCCCGGCCTGCAGGCCGTCCGTCGCGGGCACCAGCACGGTCCGTTTGCTTGCATTTCCACCCCGTCCGGGAGGACCACTTCACATGGCCAAGATCATCGCGTTCGACGAGGAGGCACGGCGCGGCCTCGAGCGCGGCATGAACCAGCTCGCCGACGCCGTCAAGGTGACCCTGGGCCCCAAGGGTCGCAACGTCGTCCTCGAGAAGAAGTGGGGCGCCCCCACGATCACCAACGATGGTGTGTCCATCGCCAAGGAGATCGAGCTCGAGGACCCGTACGAGAAGATCGGCGCCGAGCTGGTCAAGGAGGTCGCGAAGAAGACGGACGACGTCGCCGGTGACGGCACGACGACCGCGACCGTCCTGGCCCAGGCGCTCGTTCGCGAAGGCCTTCGCAACGTAGCCGCCGGCGCCAACCCGATGGCCCTCAAGCGCGGCATCGAGCGCGCCACCGAGGCCGTCTCCGCCGCCCTCCTCGAGCAGGCCAAGGAGGTGGAGACCAAGGAGCAGATCGCCTCCACCGCCTCCATCTCGGCCGCCGACACCCAGATCGGCGAGCTCATCGCCGAGGCCATGGACAAGGTCGGCAAGGAAGGCGTCATCACCGTCGAGGAGTCCCAGACCTTCGGTCTGGAGCTTGAGCTCACCGAGGGTATGCGCTTCGACAAGGGCTACATCTCGGCGTACTTTGCCACCGACATGGAGCGTATGGAGGCCTCGCTCGAGGACCCGTACATCCTGATCGTCAACTCGAAGATCGGCAACGTGAAGGACCTCCTTCCGCTGCTCGAGAAGGTCATGCAGTCCGGCAAGCCGCTGCTGATCATCGCCGAGGACGTCGAGGGCGAGGCCCTGTCGACCCTGGTCGTCAACAAGATCCGTGGCACCTTCAAGTCCGTCGCCGTCAAGGCCCCGGGCTTCGGTGACCGCCGCAAGGCCATGCTCGGCGACATCGCCATCCTCACGGGCGGCACCGTCATCTCCGAGGAGGTCGGCCTCAAGCTGGAGAACGCCGGTCTCGACCTGCTCGGCCGTGCCCGCAAGGTCGTCATCACCAAGGACGAGACGACGATCGTCGACGGCTCCGGTGAGAGCGACCAGGTCCAGGGTCGCGTCAACCAGATCCGTGCCGAGATCGAGAACAGCGACTCGGACTACGACCGCGAGAAGCTCCAGGAGCGCCTCGCCAAGCTCGCCGGCGGCGTGGCCGTCATCAAGGCGGGCGCGGCCACCGAGGTCGAGCTCAAGGAGCGCAAGCACCGCATCGAGGACGCCGTTCGCAACGCGAAGGCGGCCGTCGAAGAGGGCATCGTCGCCGGTGGTGGCGTCGCTCTCCTCCAGGCCTCCGCGGTCTTCGAGAAGCTGGAGCTCGAGGGTGACGAGGCGACCGGCGCCAACGCCGTGAAGCTCGCCCTGGAGGCCCCGCTCAAGCAGATCGCCGTCAACGGTGGTCTCGAGGGTGGCGTCGTCGTGGAGAAGGTGCGCAACCTGACCGTCGGTCACGGTCTGAACGCCGCCACGGGTGACTACGTCGACATGATCGCCGAGGGCATCATCGACCCGGCGAAGGTCACGCGCTCTGCCCTGCAGAACGCCGCGTCGATCGCCGCGCTGTTCCTCACGACCGAGGCCGTCATCGCCGACAAGCCCGAGAAGGCCGGCGCCGCGCCTGCCGGTGGCGGCATGCCGGGCGGTGACATGGACTTCTGAGCCGCTCGCGGTTCAGCCCGTCCGTAACCCGAGGGCGGCACCATCTCTTCGCGAGATGGTGCCGCCCTCGGGCGTTTCGGCGTTGGGCCGGGCCCTGGCTACGCGTACTCCTTGAGCCGCTCTGTTTCGAGGGTGATGGTGACCGGGGCGGGGATGCGGATCGTCGCTCCGTAGTGGTACGGGCGGCGGCTCTGATAGACCCCGTTCTCCGGGGAACTGTGGACGACTACGGTGTCGTTGTCGCGGTCGACGAGGAGGTAGACGGGGATGCCGGCGTACGCGTAGGCGCGGGGCTTCTCCTGGCGGTCGCGGCGGTCGGCGTCGCGGTCTTTGGAGGTGACTTCGACAGCCATGAGGACGCCGTCGGGGGAGGCCCACTCGTCCTGTCCGGCGAAGTAGCCGATGGGGGTGAGAGCGCCGTCCGGTTTGATGCAGCCCTTTCGGTACGTGTCGATCCGCAGACCCTGCCCTGGGTAAAGGGCCAGTTCGGGGCGCTGCATCATGCACTGGCGGATCAGCCACATGATGATCGAACCGTGGTCGCCGTCCGACATGGGCTTGACCGCTAACTTTCCGTTGAGCAGGTCCAAGGTCACCGTCTCGGGGGCGACGCGGGCCAGTTCCTCGAAGTCCTCGACGTCGATGGGGCCATGCTTCACGAGCAGCCGTCCGTCCAGGAATTCAAGCTTGTTGCACAGGTTCTCCGGAGCTCTTCGGTTGAGTTCCTCGAAGTCCTCGACGCTCATCTGAGGGCGGTCGGCGGTGCCAGGGGGCATCGGAACTCCTTCGTGGATACCTCCACCTTGAGGTGGGGAAGGAAAAGAAGCCTGCGGACCGCTGTCCGCTACCCACGTTCTGTACTCGGGCTTTCGGGTTGGGTGGTGTAGGCGTAGCCGTCTGCTCTCTGGAGCAGACGGAAGCGTTGGTAACGGATGCCCTGGACGGTGCCGTGGGCGGTGGTGATGTTGAAGCTGCCACTGCTGCGGACAGCGACCCGGCCGGTGTGAGTACCAGTCTTCTTGCCGGTGGGGACGACAGCGCGGACAAGGTCTCCGGTCTGGTAGCCGAAGAACTGCTTCTGCCTGGGCATGCGCACGCGGGGGAATCCGTGCTTGTCCGTACGGGTTCGGGTGTGGGTTCCGCGTCCGGTGCATCCGGCGACCAGGACCGTGGTGACGGTTTCGGTGACGCGGTCGAGTTTGCCTACGTTGAGGGCGTCGAGAGTGTGGGTCTTAGGCAGGCCACACCTGGTGCGGTTCCACTTTGTACGGCCACCTGAGGCGGTGCGGGTGGGGAACATGGCGTCCAGGGCTCGCCATAGAGCCCAGCGAGTCGAGTTGACGGCGGCGGCGTCCCTCATCGGGGCCTTGGCCCTCTTGAGGATGTCGGCAGCCTGCGTGGGTGCGAACTCCTCAACCGGCCGGTTCGACTTCTTCTCGTTGCACTTAACGCAGGCCAAAACGAGGTTCGACACCCGGTCCGACCCGCCCTTCGAGCGGGGGCGGACGTGGTCGATGTTGAGCGGTACGCCGGTGATGCCGCAGTAGATACAGGCCCGTCCGAACTTGGCGAGCAGATATTCGCGCACCTCCGCCCCCGCGAGGGTGCCCCTCTGGTACTCCACGCCCATCAACGGCTTCCCGGCGGAGATGGCATGGGTGTCGAACGCGACCCACTCCACATGCACCGCCCGTACGGGGGCCCACCGTGCCAGCCGACTGGCCCACGACAGGGTGGTGACGACCCGGTGCTTCAACGACGGGGCGAGCCAGCCGTCCGGGCGGGCGCGGTTGTTGAAGCGCGGGGCCCGATAGCGCAGGTTTCGGGTGCGGCGTCCGCGCCGGTAGGCGGCACGCTGCTCCATCTTCTTGCGGATTGTTACGCCACGATGGCCGAGCTGAACGCTGTAACGGCCGCGACGCTCACCAGCGGAAGCGGTGAACACGGCGATACCCGTGTGCTTAGAGCCGGGATCGACGCCCAGTTCTACACCGTCGATCTCCGACTCGGCCGTGGTGCGGTCTTTGAGGCGGATGACGAACGGTGTATGCCGGTGGACAACTGCCCGTCCCTTCTTGAGGAGCTTGCGCGCCCTGGCGGGCGTGGTGGGCTGCAACGGTCGGTGGTGCTTGTCGAGCACGAAAACGCAGGGGTGCCGCTCACGCGGCTTCTCCCCGGCCCCGGAGAGCTGGAGGGTGACGCCGACAGTGCCTGGTGAAGCACTGTCGGTCTCCTCTCGCACATGTTCCGCACCCGGTGCCTCACGGCGTTCGAGCCCCGTTTCGTCCCCGATCCGGGGGGTGTCTGCTGACTCGAATTCGAGAGCGAGCTGCTGAGGAAGCACAGCCCGGTCGGTCTTCTGTCGTGAGCGGAACGTAGCCAACTTGTTCACCTCCAATGTGGTGTTGGCTGATGCTGGTAACGGCGGCCTTCAGCCAGTACGGCTCAAAGCCCCCTCCTTCAGGAGGGGGATCCCGTTACACGCGTGCCCTTTCGGAGCGGGGGAGCATCGCCGCGCGGGCCTCCGCGGCGCGGGTGCGCACGGCTTCCGGGGTGAGGATGCCTGGGGGTGGGGAGGCGGGGCGGGTGCCGCTGCATGGGGCGCAGAAGCCGCCCGGCAGGGCTTCTGGGCGGCCGGGAGCGCCGCAGTTCGCGCATTCGATAAGGCGCAGGACCGGGCGGTTCGCAGGTGGTGGGGGCGGCGGTGGAAGTTTGTCGGTCAGGCGGCGGAGCAGCAGTGCGGCCGGGCTGTGCACAGGTGTGGGGAGACCGGCCGTCAGGGCGTGCAGCAGGGTGTCCTCGGTGGCGTCCCGCTCGAACCAGCGCTCCACCTCCGGCGCGAGCCGGTCGCACTCGGCGGCGGACAGGGCCAGCGAGGGCGCCGTGCGGCCGAGGGCGGTGAGGAGGAGCAGCGCGCGGCTGCGGGTGGGGCGTGGAGGTGGTTCTTCGGGCGGGGCGTCCCGGCCCGTCTCCGGTACGTCGCCCCGCACGTACGCCGTCCACCACGCGTCGCCACGCGCCGTGCGGGAGAACCAGGTGCGCGTCACCCAGCGTGCGCTCCCAGAGCCCTGTACGTGTTCGCGGTCGCGCCTCAAGTGGCCCGCCCGGTGCAGGTTGTTGAGGGCGGTGCGCATCGCCGCCTGGCCGTACGGGAGGTGGTTGGCGAGCGTCTTCACCGAGATGTCCGCACCGTCGGGCAGCCGGTCGATGTATCCGGCGATGTGCGCCTCGCGGGCGGGAAGGTCCGCGAAGTCGGCGCGCGTACGGGGGAGTTGGTCCGGTGCGGAGCGCTTGCCGTAGCCCGGGCTCGCCTTGGGGGTGGGGCGGGGTGGGCGGTGCTGCGTGCGTCGGGGCGGGGGCAGCACTAGAGTTGGCGTCAGCCACGAGATCTCCCTAGGTCGGGATCTTGATGGACAGGCCCTCGCAGGTGTTGGCGCACCGGCGGGGGCCGTTCGTATATCGGGCACGCTAGAGCGTGATTACCCTCCGTGGCAAGCCGATGCCGGAAAGTGTCTGGGTTTACCGAACGCGCGTCGGCGTCGCCAACTCGCGGGGAGGGAGGGTGGGTTGAGACCCACCTCCCAATCCTTGAAAGCAGGGCTCGTGGCTCGGGGCTTGAGCCTCGGGGCGTTGGTTACGGGGTGCGGCGCAGGTCGGCGATGAACGCGGACCAGGCTGCCGCCCGGAGCGCGAGCTTCGGGCCGTTCGGGTTCTTGGAGTCCCGGACGGGCACGATTCCCGTCACCGGTGTGTGGGCGTCGGCGACTTCGAGGCAGTCGCCGCCGTCGCCGCCGCTGTAGCTGGACTTGCGCCAGCTCCAGGCGGCGGCGTCGTTCAGGTCGTACTCAGGGGTGTGGTTCCTCATGGGCGTAATCCTGCGCCACTGAGTCGAGCAGGGCCAGGGAGTCGCGGGGTGAGAGGGCCGCTGCCTGAAGGAGGTTGAACGTGAAGGTGTGGCGGGCGACCGTGGCCGGGTCGTCGGTGAGCCTTCCCGTCTCGGGCCCGTCGACGAACGAGAGCGGCGGGGCGTTCTCGAACTCCATCAGCTTGACGGGGCCGTGCATCGAAGCGTGCGCACCCGCGTCGAACGGCAGGACCTGCACGAGCGCGCGATGCCGCTGCGCCAAGTCGGCAACGTGGCGCAGCGCCTCCGCCATGACCTGTGGTCCGCCGACCGTGCGGCGCAGTGCCGCCTCGTCGAGGACCGTCCACAACAACGGCGTTGTTGGGTCCTCGAGCAGGCGCGCCCGCGCCAGCCGGTCGGCGACGAGGCCGTCGATCCGCTCGTCCGGCGCGGTGGGCTGGTAGGCGCGGAAGACCGCCTCCGCGTAGGCCCGCGCCTGGAGCAGGCCGGGGATGAGCAGCGCGGCGTACTGGCGGATGGCCGTCGCTATGGCCTCCGCCTCCGCCGCCTCCGCGAAGTGGTCGGGGAACTTGGACTTGTTCGCCTTCTCGCAGTTGCGGGCGAAGAAGCCACCCGTATTCAGCTCCTCGTCCAGGCGAACCGCCATGTCCGGCAGGATGCGTCGCGTGCCCGCCTCCATCTGGCCGACGTAGGAACCGCTGACGAACAGCAACTCACCCAGGGCCTGCTGAGTGAGGTTCGCTCTCTCGCGGGCGTGGCGCAGCTCTTCGCCGATCATGACGCGGCGGGATGACGGGTCGAGGTCCTTCGGTCCGGTCACGTGCATCAACTCCCGGTCCAGCAGCGGCGTCTGTTGGGCCGATGCCCCTGGCCAGCGTAGAGCCGGGGCGGTCACTCTGTGTGGCGAAAGCAAAACTCGGAGTGAAGGAGTGCGTGATGGCGGTGCGGGACGCGGGGCGGTTGCGGGTGGTCGAGGACGTGGTGGCTCAACTGCGGGCGGAGACCGGGGCGTTGGGTATCGTGCTGCCGTCACTGAGGGTCGACCCGGTCTCGGCCGCAGGTGAGGTCGGGTATCCGCTCGTCGACCTCGGGTGCGTGAACTTCGATACGGCGATGCGGATCGTCGCCGTCCTGCATGAGGGGCGGGGCCGCGAGTGAAGCCGCGCCCGAGGCGGGGAGCCTCGGGCGCGGTTTCGGCCGACCGGAAGGGACGGGTCAGGCCGAGGACTGCTCGGAGAAGCTCTGCCAGGTGTCGCGGCCCGCGCGCGTGGCGCTCGTGGCTGCTGCCTGCGCCTGGTGGAGGGTGCGGGCGGCCAGTTCGGACGGGGGGACGTCCCAGGTGCCGGTCCAGCTGCGGCCCGCGCGGGCCAGCTCGTAGACGAGGACGCCGACACCCGCCATCGCGGTCAGCGTGCCGATGCCGGTGAGTACGGCACCGGCTCCGAGCCGGCGTCGGTCCGGGCGGAACTCGGTCCAGGAGATCTTCGAAAGGGTGCTGTCAGCCATGCGCTCAGGATGCGGGAGGGCCGGGCGGGGCGCATGTGGAGCGGTGACCAGTGGGTGACGGCGGCCAGGTCAGCCAAGGAAGGTGCCGTTGGTGTCGGCGGCCGGAGTGCTCGACTCGGGCACGGTCACCTTTACCGGCGCGCCCAGACGCGACAGGTTCAGCGTGACCTTCATCTTGGCACCGGCCTGCGGCAGATCGAGGGCGGTACGGGCGCGGACGACGCGGCCCTTGGCATCCACCCAGACGTCGGCGAAGACCGGGATGTCCTCGCCCAGGTAGTCGCGGAGCTGGTCCGTCTTCTTGCGGGTGTCGGCCGCCAGACGGCGGGTGATCGTGGTGTGGTCCAGGGTGCCGCGGTAGTGCGTGGCGCGGACGCCGCCGACGGTCTCCTCGCCCTCGTCCGAGACCTCGCGCAGGTCGGCGATCTGACCGAGGAGGTACTCGGGGTCGTTGAGCGGCGCGCGCAGCAGGGCGTGGGCCGTGGCCTTGGCACGCGGGACGGTGCCCCAGCCTGCGTCAAGGGCCGAGGCGCCGCGCACGTGGACGTCGTCGCCCGCGAAGACCTCGCGGACCTCGATCGCGGGCTGCTCCCGCATTCGTACGGTCAGCTCGCCGCGGTCGGCGGCCATGTCGAAGCCGCCGGTCGTGGAGATCCGGAACGTCCGGGTGCCGGCGGACAGGTCCACCTGCTGCGCCGTGTGCGCGGAGGTCGAGCGGGTGGCCCCGACCGCGGCTCGTACCGTTGCGGCGTGATCGGCGGGGGACTCGGCGGAGCCGTTCTTCCCTGTGTCGGACCGCGTTCCTGCCGAGCAGGCGGTGCACAGGGCGGCGGCGGTCAGGAGGACAGAGATCAGGGGCAGGGCGGTGGCGCGCAAGAAGGTCGTGCTCCGGTCGTCGAACGGCCGAAGGATGTGTGCGGCCTGTGAAAGAAATGTCGGCGCTCGAACTATATGACGGGAGGCGAGCCGCGGCGTCACCGGGCCGGTGACCCGAGGAGGACGCCGCTCGTTGGGCGGGCATGACGAACAGCTTGCGTATGCGTGTGATGACGACGGTTCTCGCGGTGGGGGCCCTGGCGGGGGCGGGGGCTCCTGTGGCGTCCGCCGCCGATCGTGATCCGGTTCCGGACTCCAAAACCGTGATCATGTCGGACGAGGAGTGGGAGACCTTGCAGGTGCTGAGCGGCCTGGGCCTGGTGCCCCTGGAGCCGGGCGTGTACCACCGAGGCTCCTACGAGCCGCTCGGCTAGGCAGCAGCAGTACGTACGCGAAGGGCGGCGCCCCGTGCCGTGGGGTGCCGCCCTTCGTGGTGACCGGGGTCAGACCTTCGCCGGTTCCTTCGGTTCGCAGGAGTCATCGGCCGCGGAGTCCGACTCCAGGACCGGGGCCGAGGGGCCCTCCTCGGCGCGGGCCTCGGGGGATTCGCCCGCGTCGACGTCCTGGTTGAACTCCACCATCATCTCGTCGGTGAAGCCGAAGTAGTACGTCGCCAGGAAGCCGACGATGTAGCCGACGAGCAGGCCGCCCAGGTAGACCGCGCAGGTCAGGCCCAGGCCCTTGTTGCCGTCGAGGAGCGGGAACAGGGCCCAGCCGGACGGGCCGATGGCCGTCGAGCCGACCTGGGTGCCGAGCATCGAGAAGAGGCCGATGAACGCGCCGCCCGCCGCGCCGCCGACGCACGCGGTGATGAAGGGGCGGCCGAGGGGGAGCGAGACGCCGTAGATCAGGGGCTCGCCGACGCCCAGGAAGCCCGCGGGGAGCGCCGACTTGATGGTGTTGCGGATCGACTTGTTGTGCTTGAGCTTCTTGAAGACGGCGATCGCCGCGCCGACCTGGCCCGCTCCCGCCATCGCCAGGATCGGGAGGAGGACCGTGTAGCCCTGCTGCTCGATGAGCGTGGTGTGGATCGGGATCAGTGCCTGGTGCAGGCCCAGCATGACGAGGGGCAGGAAGAGGCCGCCGAGGACCGCGCCGGCGAAGATGCCGGTGTTCTCCAGGAGCCAGTTGGCGCCCGTGCCGATGGCGGTGGACACCTCGCCCGCCACGAACATCAGGCCGAAGATCGTGACCAGGCCGGAGATCAGGATGGTGAGGGTGGGAGTGACCAGCACGTCGAGCGACTCGGGCACCCACTTGCGGCACCACTTCTCGATGTAGACCGCGAGCACCGCCGCGCCCAGCGCGCCGAGGACACCGCCCTGACCGGGGGAGAGGTCCTGGCCGAACGCCGAGATGTCGGCGATCCCCGGGTACACGATGATCGCCGCGACGGCGCCGCCGATGATCGGCGTACCGCCGAACTCCTTGGCGGTGTTGTAGCCGACGAACACGGCGATCAGCGCCATGAAGCCGGAGGCGATCGCGGCGAGCGCCGGGGTGACCGACGGCAGCCAGCCCAGGTTGACCATCAGGCCGTTGAGGCCGGCGATGATGCCGCAGCCGATCAGGGCCGGGATCAGCGGCACGAAGATGTTGGCGATCTTGCGCAGGAACAGCTTGAACGGGGTGGCGTTCTTCGCCTTCTGCTGCGCCCTGATCGCCGCGCCCTGGGCGGCGAGGTCGTCGGCGGAGGCGCCGGGCGAGGCGGGGTCGGGCGCCGGGGCGGCGGCCTTGCCCTCCTCGACCAGGGTCTCGAACTCGGGCGTGACCCGGGCGACCTTCCCCGGCCCGAGGACGATCTGGTACGTGTCGTCCTCGACGACGCCCATGACGTCGGGCAGCGCCTTGAGCGCTTCGTCCTGGACGAGCGAACGGTCCGCGAGACCCAGCCGGAGGCGGGTCATGCAGTGGACCACGGAGGTGACGTTCGCTGCGCCGCCGACGAGCGGGAGGATCGCGGCGGCGACGGCGCGGTTCTTGTTCTCGGCGTTATCGGCCATGGTGCGTCTTGCCTTGCTGTGCAGGTGGTGCTCGGGGACGGGTGGGTGCTGGGGTGTGGGGGCTGGGGGCTTACTGGGTGGCGGCGGCCGCGAGCGCGGCGCGCAGGTGGCCGTCGGACTCCGTGAGGAGGCGGTCGGCGGTGGGGCCTTCGACGTCACCGAGGATGACGAGGATGGCGCTCTTGACCTCGCCGTCGGTCGCGGCGAGAGCGGCCTCGATGGCGGCGTCGTCGGCGCCGGTGGCGAGGGAGACGATGCGGCGGGAGCGGGCCCGCAGCTTCTCGTTGGAGGCGCGTACGTCGACCATGAGGTTTCCGTACGTCTTGCCGAGCCGGATCATGGAGATCGTCGACAGCATGTTGAGCACGAGCTTCTGGGCGGTGCCCGCCTTCAGGCGGGTGGAGCCGGTGAGCAGCTCGGGGCCGACGACGACCTCGATGCCGTGGTCCGCGGCGCCCGCGAGCGCGCTGTCCGCGTTGCAGGACAGGCCGACGGTGAGCGCGCCGTAGCGGGTGCGGGCGTGCTCGACGGCGCCGATCGCGTACGGGGTGCGGCCCGAGGCCGAGATGCCGACGACGATGTCGTTCGCGGTGAGGTCGATGCCGTCCAGGTCGGCGGCCGCGAGCTCCTTGGAGTCCTCGGCGCCCTCGACGGCCTTGACCATGGCGGGAGGGCCGCCCGCGATCAGGCCGACGACCTGGCCGTCCCACGTGTTGAAGGTGGGCGGGCACTCGGAGGCGTCGAGGACGCCCATCCGGCCCGCGGTGCCGGCGCCCGCGTAGATGAGGCGGCCGCCGCGGGCCATGCGCTCGGCGATGCCGTCGATCGCGGCGGCGATCTGGGGGAGCTGGGCGGCGACGGCGGTGGGGACGGAGGCGTCCTCGCCGTTCATCAGCTTCGCGATCTCCAGCGTGGAGAGCTGGTCGATCTCGGCGAGTTCCGGACGGAACGCCTCCGTCGTGAGCGTGGCCAGTTGGGCGCGGAGGTCGGCGTAGGGGGCGTCTGGGGTGGCGGTCATGAGGGGGTCGGCTCTCTGTGCGGGAGGGAGGGTGCTGTTGCGCTGGGGCGGCGTTACGGTCGCGGGGCTCTGCCCCGGACCCCGCGCCTCAATCGCCGGCGGGGCTTGAACTACTTGCGTTGCGTCGCTCGATGGCGGTGGGCCAGGGCCTCGTAGGACGCGGAGAGCGCGGGCGCCGCCGTTTCGTAGGTGCGTTGGGCGATGCCTACGAACAGGCAGTCCACGACCAGGAGCTGGCTGGTGCGGGAGGACATCGCCGCGGGGCGCAGCTCGCTCTCGCGGGCGATGGACGTGGTCAGTATGTGGTCCGCGTACTGGGAGACCGGGCTGCCGGGCCGCCCGGTGATCGCGATCGTGGTGGCGCCGCGCTCGAAGGCGACCCGCAGGGGCTCGATCACGTCGCCGGTGGTGCCGGAGTGGGTGATCGCCACCGCCACGTCCCCCGAGCGGAGCGTCACCGCGTTGTGGACGGCCAGGTGCGGGTCGGAGTGCGCGTACGCGTGCCGCCCGATGCGCAGCAGCTTCTGCGCGAGGTCCTGGGCCACGAGGCCGGAGGCCGCCATGCCGTAGATCTCGACGCGGCCCGCGGCCGCCATGGCGGTCACGGCGGCGCCGAGCTGCGTCATGTCGAGCGCGGCGGCGGTGTCGGCGAGGGTCTGCTGCTCGTCGTAGGCGAGCTTGGCGACGACGTCGGTCAGCGGGTCGTCGACGGCGATGTCCGCGGTGACGGCGGGCGCCCGGCCCGACTGCTGCTGGGCGGCGAGCCCGGCGAGCGCCAGGCGCAGGTCCCGGTAGCCGGGGTAGCCGAGGATGCGGGCGGTGCGCACCACCGTGGCCTCGCTGGTGCCGGTGAGCTCGGCGAGTCCGGTGACGGTCAGGGCGGCGCAGCCCGCCGGGTCCGCTGCGACCGCCTCGGCGACCCGCTGCATGGAGCGGGTCATGGACGGCGCGAGGGTGCGCACCTTGGCGGCGAGGGCCGCGGGGGCCGGCGGCGCGTCCCCGGCGAAACTTTCCTTCACGTCATTGCTCACGTAATGAAAGATATTTTCGAGGGCGGGTCCGGTCAAGAGTCCTTCGACCGTGCCGTATGGCACACAATTGGGTCCATGGACACCATCAGCCCCCTGGAGCAGGCCCTGCACGCGGCCCGCGCGCTCGTGCTCGCGGACCTGAAGACGGGCGACGTCGCGGATCCGGACATCGTCTCGCTGGTGGAGGAGTCGATCGTCTCGCGGCGCTGGTGGGTGGAGCAGTGGCCGGAGGGGGTGGAGTTCGTGACCGGGCTCGTCGCCCAGGACGTCCAGGACGGGATCCTGGAGCGGCACGGCCGCTGGCCGCTGTGCCCGGTGTGCGGACCCGGCTCGGGCGCGCAGGCCCCGCACGCGCTGGACGTCGAGCCGGAGCTGGGCGCGGATCCGCACTGGGTGTGCTCGGAGGCGGGCGTGACCGTGGCGCCGGTCGGTGGCCTCGGGTCGGTGACGGGGTGACGGTCTACATAGACCCGCCGGACTGGCCGGGCCACGGCCGTATGTGGTCACACCTGGTCAGCGATGTCTCGTACGACGAACTCCACGCGTTCGCCGAGCGGTTGGGCGTCCCGCCGCGCGCCTTCGAGCGCGACCATTACGACCTCCCGTCGCACCGGTACGTGGACGCGGTGCGCGCGGGGGCGGTCGAGATCGGCTCGAAGGAGCTGGTGCGCAGGCTTACGGAGGCGGGCCTGCGGAGGCGGAAGGGGCGGTGATATTAAGCCCCGCCGGCGTTTGAGGCGCGGGGTTCGGGGCGGAGCCCCGCGACGTCGGGCACGGTACCGCCGGAACCTGCGACGACCCTAGAAGTCGTACGCCGGTGCAACCGCACCGACACCACGGTCAGCGCCAGGGCGATAACCGTCATCGCGCCGCCGGCCCACGCCGTCGCCGGATAGCCGAGATCCGCGTCGATGACCGTGCCGCCGAGCCAGGGGCCACCCGTGTTGCCGAGGTTGAAGGCGGCGGTCGTGGTGGCGCCCGCCAGGGTGGGCGCGGCGCCCGCGACGTTGAACATCCGGGCGTTGAGGGCCGGCGCCGTGAAGAAGGCGGAGAAGCCGAGCAGGAACGACAGGGCCACCGCCGCGACCGCGAAGTGGCCGAGCACGGCGAGCGCCGCGAGGAAGACGGTGGACGCGGTGATGCCGGTCAGCAGGACCCCGAAGAGGTGCGCGTCGGCGATCCGCCCGCCCAGCGTCGTACCGGCGAGAGCGCCGAATCCGAACAGGGCGAGCACGGCCGGGACCCAGCTCTCGGGCAGGCCCGCGACGTCCGTCAGGAGCGGTGAGAGGTAGCTGAACGCGCAGAAGACGCCGCCCGCGGCGAGCGCGGTGACGGCGATGGACAGCCACACCTGGCGGTCGGCGTAGATGCTCAACTCCCGCTTGAGGCGCGGCCGTTCGGCGGGCAGCGGGATCTTCGGCACGAGCGTCACGATGCCGACGAGGGCTATCGCGGAGGCGGCGCCGACCGCCCAGAACGCGGCGCGCCAGCCGAGCCCTTCACCGAGGAACGCGCCCGCCGGGACGCCGAGCACGTTCGCGATGGACAGGCCGCCGATCATGACGGCCATGGCGCGGGCCCGCTGGTTCACCGGCACCATCGCGATGGCGACGGCCGCGCCGACCGCCCAGAAGCCGGCGCAGGCGAGGGCCGAGACGATGCGGGAGGCGAACAGGATCGCGTAGGTCGGGGCGAGCGCGCCCGCGATCTGGCCCAGGCCGAACACCGTGATGAGCGAGATCAGGGTGGTCCGGCGCGGCAGGCGCAGCGTCGCCACCGCGAGCAGCGGGGCGCCGACGACCATGCCGATCGCGAAGGCCGAGATCAGCAGCCCGGCCTGCGGGATCGTGACGTCCATGTCGTCGGCGACCGCGGGGAGGATGCCCGAGAGCATGAACTCGCTGGTGCCGAGGGCGAAGACGCTGAGGCCGAGGATGTAGACGGCAAGGGGCATGCGGGTGTTGGAGCGGGGGACCGGGGAGCCTGGGCTGGGCGGATTGGGCTGTGGGGACATGTAAGGAGCCAACCGGGGCGTGACGGGTGGCATTCCCGGACGGGCCGGCGGGTCAGGGTGTGAGCAGGTCCAGTTCGGCCGTCAGGTTCTCGCGGGCGGCGGACTCCCAGTGGGACCTGCCGTGCGGGGTCCGGAACAGACGTGGCAGGTCGAGGAGTTGCCGCAGGACCCCGGCCCGGCCCTCGCGGAACGCCTCGTCCGGCACGAAGGCGTACTCCGCGCGGACGGCCTTGGTGTACGCGGCGTAGGCGGGTGTCGGCGCGGCCAGGATCGCCAGGTCGGCATCGCAGAGCGCCTCGCCGTCGGTGTCGCCTTCGGCCGGGTCGTGGGTGACGGTGAGGCGGACGAGACGGGCCACCTCGGCGATGTCCTCGGGGCTCAACCCGGCTTCCGACAGGGCGAGTTCGGCCAGCGCTGCGGACCGCTCCTCGTTCTCCGAGCGGTCGGGCCGGTACACCGCGTCGTGGAACCAGGCCGCGAGCCGGACGAGCTCGGGACGCTCCGCGTGCTCCTCCAGCACGTCGATGTGGTCGAGCACCGCCGTGAGGTGGTCGACCGTGTGGTACTTGCGCTGCGGCTCGGACCACCGGGCGAGGAGGTTGTCGGCGTACGGATACGGGTCGAGGTCCTTGTCCGCGGTCGCGGCGCGCAGACTGCGGGCCCAGCGCTCACGAAGGTCCGGGGTGGCCGTGTGGTCGTCGTACGTCATGGGGTCGACCCTAGCCCCGTCCGTCCGAGCCCCTGCGGCGATTGAGCAGCGGGGTCCGGGGCGGAGCCCCGTGGCCGGTGGACGGCGCGGCCGGGGAAAACCGTTGGCACCGGCAGGTACCCGTCCCGTACACTCGCCCGTCTGCCCGCCTCCCTGTACCCGCCCCCACCGGCGGCCAGCCGGAGCGCCGCCGACCGGACGGAAACCGGCCGGGAACGTTCTATACACGTACCTGGATCCGGAGGCAGAACCCCGTGAGCACGTCACCGCCGTCGTCCGCGCCCTCGTCCGCACCGTCCTCACCGCTGGAGCGCGAGCGCACGCACCTGGTCTCCTCCCGCTCCGCGCTGCGCGCGATGCGCGAGGACGCGGAGGCGCTCGACATCCGCGACGTCACCGCGAACTGGGTGAACGCCGAGGTGCTCCAGCACCAGATCGACGAGCGGATCAAGGCGCTCGCCGACCTCAGCCACACCCCGCTGTTCTTCGGTCGCCTCGACTATCTGCACGCCCCGGGGGCGGACGTCGCCGAGGGCGCCGAGGGCGAGAAGTTCTACATCGGGCGGCGGCACGTGCACGACGCCGACGGCGACCCGATGGTCATCGACTGGCGTGCGCCCGTGTCCCAGCCCTTCTACCGGGCCTCCAAGAAGAACCCGATGGACGTCGCGCTGCGCCGCCGCTTCGGTTACACGGCCGGCGAGCTCACCGCGTACGAGGACGAGCACCTCACCGACCCGTCAGAGGCCGAGCGGGCCAGTCAGTTGCTCCAGCAGGAGATCGAGCGGCCGCGCGTCGGCCCGATGCGCGACATCGTCGCCACCATTCAGCCGGAGCAGGACGAGATCGTCAGGGCCGGGCTCGCCGGGTCCGTATGCGTACAGGGCGGTCCGGGGACCGGGAAGACGGCCGTCGGCCTGCACCGTGTCGCGTATCTGCTGTACGCGCACCGGGAGCGGCTCGCCCGTACCGGGACGCTGGTCATCGGGCCGAACGCGTCCTTCCTCCACTACATCGAGCAAGTGCTGCCCGCGTTGGGCGAGTTGGAGGTCAAGCAGGCGACGGTGGACGACCTTGTCGCGCATGTGGAGGTGCGGGGCGTCGACGACCCCGCCGCCGCCCTGGTGAAGGGCGACGCGCGCATGGCCGAGGTGCTGCGGCGGGCGCTGCGCTCGCACATCGCGCTGCCGGGCGAAGGGGTCGTGGTGGTGCGGGGCTCGCGCCGCTGGCGGGTTCCGTCGTACGAACTGGAGGAGATGGTCCGGGAGTTGATGGCGCGCGACATGCGGTACGGGGCGGCGCGGGAGGCGCTGCCGCAGCGGATCGCGCACGCCGTGCTCGTCCAGATGGAGCGCGCGGGCGAGGCGCCCGACGACCGGGTGCAGAACGCGGTGGCGCGCAACGCCGCGGTGAAGGCCGTGGTCAAGGAGGTCTGGCCGGCCGTCGATCCGGCGAAGCTGGTGCTGCGCCTGCTGTCGGACGGTGACTTCCTGGCCGAGCACGCGGAGGGGCTGCTCGACGCCGACGAGCAGAAGACGATCCTCTGGGAGAAGCCGGCGCGCAGCGTGAAGAGCGCCAAGTGGGCTGCCGCGGACACGGTGTTGATCGACGAGGCGATCGATCTGATCGAGCGGACGCACTCGCTGGGCCATGTGGTGCTCGACGAGGCGCAGGACCTGTCACCCATGCAGTACCGGGCGGTCGGGCGGCGCGCGACGACGGGCTCGGTGACGGTCCTCGGGGATCTCGCGCAGGGTACGACGCCGTGGGCGACGCGGAGCTGGGACGAGGCGCTGTCCCACCTCGGCAAGTCGGACGCGGTGGTGGAGGAGCTGACGGCGGGCTTCCGCGTACCGACGGATGTCATCACGTACGCGTCCCTGCTGCTGCCGGACATCGCGCCGGGGCTCACGCCGGTGGCGTCGGTCCGGGAGAACCCGGGGGCGTTCGAGGTGCGGCCGGTGGCCGGGGCCGGGGACGTGGTGGCGGCGTGCGTCGAGGCGCTGCGCAGCGAGGGTTCGGTCGGGCTCATCGCGGCGGACGCGCGGTGCGGGGCGCTCGGCGCGGCGCTGGCGGGGGCAGGGCTCGCGTATCTCGCCCCGGGCGAGGAGACGACGGCCGAGGCGCGGCTGACGCTGGTCCCGGCGTCGCTCGCCAAGGGTCTCGAATACGACTACGTGGTCCTGGACGAACCGGCCGCCGTGGTCGACGGGGAACCGGACGAGCGCACGGGCCTGCGGCGCCTGTACGTCACACTGACCCGCGCGGTGTCCGGCCTCGTGGTGACCCACACGACACCCCTGCCGGGGCAACTGGTCTAACCGTGGCAGGGGCCGCCGCACCTGCCGCGCGGCACCGGGGCGCCGCCTTGCCCACCCTGCCGCCCAAGGCGGCAGATTGCCCAAGGCGGTTGCGGCAGCCCGCATGCCCCGGCGGCGGGTGGGCATATCAAGCCCCGCCGGCGATTGAGGCGCGGGGTCCGGGGCGGAGCCCCGTGGCGTAAGGACGGGGGGGCCAGGGACCGGCGGGCTAACCGTCCAACGCCGCCCGCCACACCCCCACCGCCTCCGCCGAAACCGGAGCCCCCCACCCCTCGGGACGACTCGCCCCGCCGATGTGGAAGGCCGAGACCCCCGCCGCCCGCAACCCCGGCACATGGTCCAGGCGGAGCCCCCCGCCGACCAGGATCTGCTGCTCGTACCCCGGCTCGCCGGAGGCGGCCGCCTCCGCGAGCAGGACGTCGAGCCCGGCGTCCACCCCGTCCGCCGAACCGGCGGTGAGGTACGTGTCGAGACCCGGCAGATCGGCGAGCTGCTTGCGGAGCGCATCGCGGTCCGCGGCCCGGTCGATCGCCCGGTGGAACGTCCACCGGCAGCCGTCGAGCTCCGCCACGATCCGTTCGACGGCCGCGAGGTCGGGGCCACCGTGCTCGTCCAGGAACCCGAGCACGAACTCGTCCGCCCCGGCAGCCCGCATCTCCCGAGCCGCCCGTACGAGCGCCGACACGTCGCCCGCGTCGAAGCCGTCCGCGAGCCGCAGCATCACGCGCAGCCGGATGTCGACCGCGCGGCGGATCGCCGTGAACGTGTCCACCGACGGCGTCAGTCCGTCCGCCGCCATGTCGGTGACCAGCTCAAGGCGGTCCGCACCCCCGGCCTGAGCGGCGATCGCGTCCTCGGCGTCGAGGGCGATCACCTCCAGGACTGCACGCTTGCTCATGAGGCTCCTGTCCCATCGACCTGCCCGGGGCCCCGGCGATGGGCCCAGACAGGTCTAGTCCAATATCGGGCTCACTTTACGCCGCGTGCACCGTGAACGCAGCCGTCCTGACCTCCCCGTCGTGCTTGAAGTCCAGGAAGAGCCGGTAGGTCCCCGCGCTCGGCGCGGTCGCGGTGAAGGAAATCTCCGGCCCCGGCCTGCCGTCGTGCGGGTGAACGTGAAGGTACGCCAGGTCGCCGGAGCGCAGCGCGACCAGGTGCCCGTACGCGCCGAGGTAGGGCTCCAGATCGGTGACGGGCCGCCCGTCCTTGTAGACGTCGAGCGTCAGCTCGCGCGAGGCGCCCGGCCGCAGCGCCCCCTCGATCCGCACCTCGTAGCCGCCGTCCACGCTCGCCCGCGCCGCGTGCTCGGGCAGCGGCTCGGGCGCGTACGTCCCGGCGACCCCCAGGCCCGCGCCGAGCGTGAGCCCCTTCTTCTCGCCCTGCGGCGTGAAGTCCGCGAAGACGCGGTAGTCACCCGCCTTCGGCAGCGAGACGGGTGTGGACCACGTCCCGTCGGCGGCGCGCACGGGATGCAGATGC
Organism: Streptomyces sp. NPDC002795; assembly: GCF_042888725.1. NCBI lineage: Bacteria > Bacillati > Actinomycetota > Actinomycetes > Kitasatosporales > Streptomycetaceae > Streptomyces > Streptomyces sp. NPDC002795. The sequence continues at coordinate 851,272 of NZ_JBIAQB010000002.1, read as the reverse complement.
CGGTACGCGGTCAGGTCCCGCGAGGCGACGATCAGGTGCAGTTCCTTGGTGTTCTCCTCCTTGTACGAGGTCACGGGCTTGCCGGTGGCGTCCTTGCGGATGGTGAAGCGCAGCTCGCCGCTCTTGCCGGGCAGCCGGTCCTTCTCCAGGTCGAGCGAGTAGCCGCGCTCGGACACCTGTAGCCCGCCGGGCACGACATCCGTCTTCGGTGCCTCCGCCGGCTCCGCGTGCCCGCCGTGCTCCGCAGCCGGCTGCTTCTCGGCGGTCACGGGCGAGACGCCGCTGCCCACTCCGTAAGCGGTCCCGAACGTGGCGGCGACGGCGGCGGCGAAGGCGGTGATCTTCAGTCCGGTACGCATGACGACTCCTTGAGTCTCCGTGAGCCCTGTAGGCGTCTCCGTAGGTCTCCGTGCTCATGAACATACCCCCGAGGGGTATAAAGTCAAGCCGGGACCAACCTTGCGATTGGTACCCCCTAGGGGTATAAATGGATCTCATTGAGGGGTACCCGCCCCGGGTACCCGTTCACCGAGGAGGCATCATGTCGGCGCACACCGTCGCCCCACCCGCGCAGGTGGAACTCGCCATCGGCGGCATGACCTGCGCGTCGTGCGCCGCCCGCATCGAGAAGAAGCTGAACCGGATGGACGGCGTCGAGGCGACCGTCAACTACGCGACCGAGAAGGCCAAGGTCAGCTTCGACGGCGGCGTCGAGGTCGCGGACCTGATCGCCACCGTCGAGGCCACCGGCTACACGGCACAAGAACCCGCCCCGCCCGCCCAGGAGGCAAAGGCGCCCGAGGAGGACGACGAACTCCGGCCGCTGCGCCAGCGGCTGATCACCGCCGTCGTGCTCGCCGCCCCGGTCGTCGCCATGGCGATGATCCCCGCCCTCCAGTTCGAGTACTGGCAGTGGCTGTCTCTGACGCTCACCGCGCCCGTCGTCACGTACGCGGCCTGGCCCTTCCACAAGGCGGCGTTCACGAACGCGCGGCACGGGGCCGCGACGATGGACACGCTGATCTCGGTCGGCACGTCGGCCGCGTTCCTGTGGTCCCTGTGGGCACTGTTCTTCGGCACGGCCGGCGAGCCCGGCATGACGCACCCCTTCGAGCTGACGATCGGGCGCAGCGACGGAGCCGGGAACATCTACCTGGAGGCCGCCGCCGGAGTGACTGCCTTCATCCTCGCGGGCCGCTACTTCGAGGCGCGCTCGAAGCGGAAGGCGGGCGCCGCGCTCAAGGCGCTCCTCGAACTCGGCGCGAAGGACGTCACTGTCATCCGTGACGGCAAGCGCGAAGAGACCGTCCCCGTGGCCGAGCTGAAGACCGGCGACCTCTTCCTCGTACGACCCGGAGAGAAGATCGCCACGGACGGCACCGTCGTCGACGGCACCTCCGCGGTGGACGCCTCCATGCTCACCGGCGAGTCCGTGCCGGTCGAGGTCGCGGCGGGCGACGCGGTCACCGGGGCCACGCTGAACGTCGGCGGACGCCTCGTCGTCGAGGCCACCCGGGTCGGCGCAGACACCCAACTCGCCCGGATGGCACGGCTGGTGGAGGACGCGCAGAACGGCAAGGCCGCCGCGCAGCGTCTCGCCGACCGCATCTCCGCGGTCTTCGTCCCGGTCGTCATCGCCCTCGCCGTCGCCACGCTCGGCTTCTGGCTGGGCAACGGGGAGGGGTGGACGGCCGCGTTCACCGCTGCCGTCGCCGTACTGATCATTGCCTGCCCGTGCGCCCTCGGCCTCGCGACGCCGACCGCGCTGATGGTGGGCACGGGCCGCGGGGCCCAGCTCGGCATCCTCATCAAGGGCCCGGAGGTCCTGGAGACCACCCGCAAGGTCGACACGATCGTCCTCGACAAGACCGGGACCGTCACCACCGGACGTATGACACTGCTCGGCGCGCACACCGCGGAGGGCGTGGAGCGGGCCGAAGTGCTGCGCCTCGCCGGGGCGTTGGAGCACGCGTCAGAGCACCCGATCGCGCGGGCCGTGGCGGCGGGGGCGGCGGAGGAGGTCGGCGCGCTGCCGACACCCGAGGACTTCGTCAACGTCGCGGGGCTCGGCGTCCAAGGTGTCGTGGACGGGCACGCGGTGCTGGTCGGGCGGGAGCAGCTGCTCAAGGAGTGGGAGATCCACCTCCCGGAGGCGCTCGCGCAGGCGAAGGCCGAGGCCGAGGAGGCCGGGCGTACGGCGATCGCGGTCGCCTGGGACGGTGAGGCGCGCGCGGTTCTGGAGGTCGCGGACGCGGTGAAGGAGACCAGTGCGGAGGCCGTCCGGCGGCTGCGCGGACTCGGCCTTCGGCCGGTGCTGCTGACCGGGGACAACGAGGCGGTGGCCCGTTCCGTGGCGGCGGAGGTCGGCATCACGGATCCGGCGGACGTCATCGCGGAGGTCCTTCCGCAGGACAAGGTCGACGTCGTCAAGCGCCTTCAGGGCGAGGGGCGTTCGGTGGCCATGGTCGGCGACGGCGTCAACGACGCGGCGGCGCTCGCGCAGGCGGACCTCGGGCTCGCGATGGGCACGGGGACGGATGCGGCGATCGAGGCGGGTGACCTCACGCTCGTACGGGGTGATCTGCGGGCGGCGGTCGACGCGATCCGCTTGTCGCGGAGGACCCTGGGCACGATTCGGTCGAACCTGTTCTGGGCGTTCGCGTACAACGTGGCGGCGGTTCCGCTGGCCGCGGCGGGGTTGTTGAATCCGATGATCGCGGGGGCGGCGATGGCGTTCTCGTCGGTGTTCGTGGTGGGGAACAGCCTGCGGCTACGGGGGTTCCGGGCGGGTTTCTGAGTTGCGCCGCAGCGGGGTCACACCCACGGGGCTCCGCCCCGGACCCCGCTGCTCAATCGCCGCAGGGGCTTGATCGGCTCACCCGCCGCAGGCGCTTGAATGGCGTGGTTGCGCAGGGGGGTGACGTAGCGTCATGTGGCGTGACTGCCCGTGTCCTTCTCGTCGTCTCCGTGACCGCGTTCCTCGCCCTCTGTGGCCTCCAGTCCGCTCCCATAGCGGACGTTCTCGTCTATCGGGCCGAGGGCGCCGCCGTGCTCGCCGGCGGAGGCGATCTGTATGGGTTCACTGTCACTGAGTGGCAACTCCCGGCCACCTACCCGCCGTTCGCGGCGCTGCTGTTCGTGCCGGCGGCGTGGGTGCCGGTGGCCGTGCTCAAGGGTGTCTTCCTCGTCGGCAACCTCGCGCTGGTCGTGGTCCTGGTCCGGCTGTCGTGCCGGTTCGCGGGGCTGCGGGTGTCGTGGGCGGCGGTGTGCGTGGTCGCCGCGCTCGCGCTGTGGCTCGAACCGGTCTTCCAGACGGTGCTGTTCGGGCAGATCAACCTCGCGCTGGCGTGCCTGATCCTGTGGGACCTGGGGCGGCCGCCCGGCGCGTCCCGCAAGGGCCTCGCGCTCGGCATCGCGACCGGCATCAAGCTCACGCCCGCCGTCTTCATCGTGTACCTGTTCCTGGCGGGCCGGCGCCGGGAGGTGGCGCACGCGGTGGCCGGGTTCGTCGGCACCGTCGTGGTGGGCGCGCTCGTACTGCCGTACGCCAGTGGGGAGTTCTGGACGCGGCGGCTCTACGAGACGGGGCGGGTCGGCAAGGCGTGGATCGTCGACAACCAGTCCTTGCAGGGGCTGATCGCGCGGGTGCTGCACGACGCCGAACCGGGGTTGCTGTGGGCCGTGCTGGCCGGGTTCGTCGCGGTGGCGGGGCTGTACGTGGCGGTGCGGCGGGCGCGCAGCGAGTCCCACGGGGTGGTGCTCACGGCGTTCACGGCACTGCTCGTCTCACCCATCAGCTGGTCGCACCACTGGGTGTGGTGCGTGCCGCTGATCGCGGTGGTGTGGGCGGAGGGGCGGCGCCGTACGGCCTGGTTGCTCGGAGCCCTCTTCACGGCCCGCACCATGTGGCTGCTGCCGCACCAGGGGAACCTGGACCTCCACCTCGCCTGGTGGCAACAGCCACTGGCCGCCCCGTACGCCCTGCTCGCCTGCACCATGCTCTGGGCCTACGGCCATGCTCACGCGGCACCGGTACCCGGCAGGACGACGGGTCAGCTCTCCGCCAGGAGCTCGTCCGCGTCGACGATCCGGTAGGCATACCCCTGCTCCGCCAGAAACCGCTGCCGGTGCGCCGCGAAGTCCTGGTCGATGGTGTCCCGGGCGACGACCGAGTAGAAGCGCGCCTCGTGCCCGTCCGCCTTCGGCCGCAGCACCCGGCCGAGCCGCTGCGCCTCCTCCTGGCGCGAGCCGAACGTACCGGACACCTGGATCGCGACCGTCGCCTCCGGCAGGTCGATGGAGAAGTTCGCGACCTTGGAGACGACCAAAACGTTGATCTCGCCCTGCCGGAACGCCTCGAAGAGCTTCTCGCGCACCGCGTTCGTCGTCTCGCCCTTGATGACCGGCGCGTCCAAGTGCTCGCCCAGCTCGTCGAGCTGGTCGATGTACTGGCCGATGACCAGGGTCTGCTCGCCCTGGTGCTTGCGGACCAGCGCCTCCGTGACCTTCCGCTTCGTCGCGGTCGTCGCGCAGAAGCGGTACTTCTCCTCGGCCTCCGCGGTGGCGTACGCGAGCCGCTCGGAGTCCGTGAGGTTCACGCGGACCTCGACACAGTCCGCGGGCGCGATGTACCCCTGCGCCTCGATCTCCTTCCACGGAGCGTCGAACCGCTTCGGGCCGATGAGCGAGAAGACATCCGACTCGCGCCCGTCCTCGCGCACCAGCGTCGCGGTCAGACCGAGACGCCGCCGCGCCTGAAGGTCGGCGGTGAACTTGAAGACCGGCGCGGGCAGCAGGTGCACCTCGTCGTAGACGACGAGGCCCCAGTCGCGGGAGTCGAACAGCTCCAGGTGCGGGTACACACCCTTCCGCTTCGTCGTCAGGACCTGGTACGTGGCGATGGTGACCGGGCGGATCTCCTTGCGCGTACCGCTGTACTCGCCGATCTCCTCCTCGGTCAGCGACGTCCGCCTCACCAGCTCGTGCTTCCACTGGCGGGCCGAGACGGTGTTCGTGACGAGGATGAGCGTGGTCGCCTTCGCCTCGGCCATCGCCCCGGCGCCGACGAGCGTCTTGCCCGCGCCGCAGGGGAGGACGACGACACCGGACCCGCCGTGCCAGAAGTTCTCCACGGCCTGCTTCTGGTACGGGCGCAGGGACCACTCCGCCTCGTCGAGCGCGATCTCGTGCGCCTCGCCGTCCACGTACCCGGCGAGGTCCTCGGCCGGCCAGCCCAGCTTCAGCAGCGTCTGCTTGATCTGGCCGCGCTCGGAGGGGTGCACGGCGACGGTGTCCGCGTCGAGGCGGGCGCCGACCAGCGGCTGGACCCGCTTCGAGCGGAGGATCTCCTCAAGGACCGGGCGGTCCGTGGACGTGAGCACAAGCCCGTGCGCCGGGTGCTTGCTCAGTGTGAGGCGGCCGTAGCGGTCCATCGTCTCGGCGATGTCGACGAGCAGCGCGTGCGGCACGGGGTACCGGCTGAACTCCACCAGCGCGTCCACGACCTGCTCCGCGTCGTGCCCGGCGGCCCGCGCGTTCCACAGCCCGAGCGGCGTCACCCGGTAGGTGTGGATGTGCTCGGGAGCCCGCTCCAGCTCGGCGAACGAGGCGATGGCCCGGCGGCAGGCGTCGGCCTTCTCGTGATCGACCTCAAGGAGCAGGGTCTTGTCGCTCTGGACGATGAGTGGACCGTTCACGTACGCACTTCCTTCCGCACGGGCCAAACGTCCAGTGTGCCGCATCCCGGCAGGCGGGTGGCGTCACTGCTCGGAGAGCTCCGCCACCCCCGTCACCCGGTGCAGCGGATACGTGCGGACCTCGTCGGCCGTGTGGTCGTACGCCGTGACGAAGCCGCCCTCGACGCGGACGGGGGCGATGACGCGCTGGCTCGCGGCGCCCTCCGCGTTGACGTAGCCGATCCAGAGGGCCTCGCCGGTGAGGACCGCGGCCTGCATCGTGGCGAGGGTCTCGGCGGATCCGGTGCGCGGCAGCTCGCCGTTGCCGGGGGGAGAGCCTTGCCCATGCAATCGAGTGCATATACCTTTGATTGCATGACGGGGCAGTGGGAGATCGAGATCGAGCCGAAGTAAGGGGCTGGTTGGACCTGCTGCCGTTCCGGCTGTACCGGCGGGTGGAGGACAAGACGGACCGTCTGCTTGATGCCCCGACGACACTGGGAGAGCCGTACTCCCGCCACCTCGGCGGCAAGCTGCGCGAGCTGCGGTTCGAACTGGACGGCGAGGCTGTACGGATCCCGTACTGGCTCGCTCCGGCGAAGCGGATCGTGTTGTTGACGGTGTTCCGGAAGACGAAGATGCGCGAGGCCGCGGAAGTCGAGCGAGCTCACCATGCGCAGAAGGTTTGTGAGGACGAGCACGGCAGGGCAGAGCACACCTACGAGCGGCGCAGGGAGATCTGATGAATCACAGCACGTGGAAGACGCGCCGGGCTCGGCAGCTTGCCGGAGAGGCGGTGGAGTTCGACCAGGAGTACGTCGACGCGCGGCTGGCAGGCGACCTGGGGCAGGCGGTCTACGACCGCCGCGTCGAGCTCGGTCTCTCCCAGGCCGAGCTGGCCGAGCGGGCGGGGATGACGCAGCCGCAGGTGTCCCGGACGGAAGGCGGCGACACGGTACCCACGCTTCCGCTCCTGCGGCGCCTGGCTAAGGCGCTGGAAGGTTCGCTGAATCTTGCGATCGACGAGAGTGACTCCCGCGTCACGTTCACGCCGCGCGCCGCGTAGCGCTGGATCAGTTTCCGTGCGTCGGCTCAGAGGTACTCACCGCTCGCCCGGTCATGTGCTGAGTAGGTACCCGTGATCGTGCAGCAACTCCCGTACCTCCCGACGGCTTCGAACTCCAGGAGGTGACGCAGCACCACGACCCGTGCCCGCCCGCAGCGGACGCCGCAGCTCGGTGGACACCCGGGCGTCCATCACTTCAAGCTCCGCACGGCTCACCGCTGCGCGGGCGCAGTACAGGACGCGGCGGGCGGCTTTCCCTCGGGCCAGGCCACCGTGGTCAGGCGGGGCATCGGCCGTCCTTTTGAGAAGTCGAGGCGGACCACGGGGACCGCCTTGTTCCACGGGAGGCCGTGCGCGTCGAGACAGATCCAGCCGGTGACCCCGGTGACCTTCGACGCACCGTGCAGGCGGGTCCAGGCCCTGGTGACCGCGTCGATCCGGGGCCGGCCGCCCGCGGGTGCCTCGGCGGAGCCGATGCCTGTGATCGCCGTGAGCACCGCGTCGTACGTGCCGGCCAAGGTGCTGTCGGCCAGCTCGGCCGTGCTGTACGACCGGTCGTAGGTTTCACGGGCGAAGGAGAGCAGTCCGTCCAGCGGCTCCGTGGACCCGCCGGTTGCGGGCGCGGACGGCCCCCGCCAGGAGTCGGGGTGGAAGCCCGCCGGGTACGTCACGTTGATGGTGCCCTGCCGGTTCAGGGAGGAGCGGTCGAGGTGCTCATCCGTGGCCAGCTCCGCGGCGTTCGGCCCGCTGACGACCTGGATCTTCCGGCTCACGCATTCCACACTGTCGGCCACGGAGTTCAGGAACGTACGCAGGTGTGCCGACCGGCCCGCGAAGTAGACGGTTTCGATGTCGTCGCGCCTGCACACGGAGTCCGCGATCGTCGCGAGACGGCGCCCCAGCTCCTTCGACGCGTCGGCGGCGGAGGGAGCGTAGAACTGCTCGGGGAAGGGTGTGCCCTTCACGGCCGCCGAGAACGTCTTCCGCAGTCCCGCCGAGTACAAGTCGTGCGACTCCTGCGCCGTCACCATGACGGAGCGGTCGGAGCGGATGCCGTTGAGAGCCTTGCTCATGGCCCGCATCTGTTCGTCGAAGCTGGGCAGTACACGGGCGTAGCCGTCCGGCGTGATGGTGTTCACCGGCTCGTACAGCGGGTGGCGGTCGGAGCTGACCACCGGGATTCCGCGCCCGAGAAGCGCCCGGACCGCATCCTGCTCGGAAGAGGTGCCCGCATCGAATCCGATGACCGCGCGCAGGGCCTCCCTGCTCTTGGGCAAGTTCGTGAGGTCCTCGAACAGCGCGGGCAGGCTCGTCGCGGACGGGCCCGGATTGCCGAGGAGCAGGCGGAACCGAAGGTCTCCGGGGCCCCGGTTGGCGCGCAGCTGGGCTAGGTACGCGGCCTCGAGTTTGCGCCGGGCCGACGCCAGCTGGGGCTCGGACGAGGAGTTTGTCTTCTCGCCGGCGCCGAAGGTCATGGGCGTGACGAGCGCGAGGGAAACTGTGGCGGAAGTGGCGCCGACTGACACCCGCTTGTTCTCCTCCAGAATCCGTCGCGAAATGTCCTCCAGCCCGGGAAAGGCGTAGGAGCCGTCCGAGATGCCGACGCATCCGCCGGATGTGGTCTCCATGGACTCAGGACAGGACCGTCCGCCCAGGAACGGGCCGTAGGCGGTCAGCAGAGTGGCCACCAGGACCAGGGGGAGGCACAGCGCCAGGCCCACCCTCAGGCGCCTGTTCTGAGGCAGCAGCCGGTCCAGAGGTTCCCACAACGGCGGCCGCCACCGTCGGGCGGACGGCGCCCATCGCCACTGTGCCCACTCGTCCCACCCACGCATGGAATGCCTCTCCCGCGCTGGCTCGGGTTGGGCGCGCTCCGGGGGCGGGGTCCAGCGGTTGTGCGTCAGAGCGATGTCCGCGCCGCCGTTGCGTGCCCGGTACTGGGGAGAGGGGTAGCCCCGTGCGCGCAGTTCCAGGTCCAGGTGTCGGTACAGGGCGTGCGTTGTCAGCGGGTCGGGCCCGTGGGGAACGCCCTCACTCAGGGCGCGGAGCAACTCGCCGGTGAAGGCCGTGTGCTTCTCGCCCAATGGGGCGAGCGCCAGTTGGGTCGCGGACGAGGCGGTCAGGACGCTCGCGCCCTCCACGACTGTGTGCTCCGCCAGGTCCGCGCCCATGTAGCCCTCGAGTACCCGTCCGCTGTAACAGCAGTCCAGGACGACCAGGCGCTGCCGGGCTCTGGACTCGTCCACGAGTTCATGGCGAACCAGGTCGTAGCGGACCGCGCTGTAGAGACGCTCGTGACTGGACGATGGGAGCGCCAGGCATAGGTCGCCCTTGGGGGAGACGATGCCGTGCCCCGCGAAGTACACCAGGAGCGCGTCCTCGGCCTTGGCTGCGGCCGTGTGCACGGCGTCCAGGACCTGTTCCACGGAGCGCGGGTTGTGCAGGACCGTGCAGTTCTCCCGCGGCAGCCCCCACAGCCGGGCGTCGCCGAGAGCGTGCTTCAGGTCTCTGAGGTTGTTGCCGACGGCCGGCAGCGGCTCAAGCTGTTCGTATGCGCTGACGCCGATCAGTACTGCGCGTGACGCCGCTGGCGAGGGGAGGCCGGACGGCCCGGTCACGATCCGGGCTCGGGGGGTGTGCCAGCGGCCTCGTCCGCCTCCAGTCGCTCGGCAATCCGGCGCAGCTCCTGCGGGGAGAGGTTGCCGAGCACCACCGTGCTGTCGTTCACGTTGAGTTGGACAGGAGGGGCGCTCGGCCGGGTGGCGCGCCAGGTCGAGTAGGCGGTCAGCAGCGCACTCAGTGCTGAGCAGACAACGTTGATGTAATCGGTGACGCCCATGGTCCCGCTGCCCGGAGGGACGGGTGCGAAGCGTACGTCGGCGGTCCGTCTGACGTCGTCGTCCTGGCGCAGCCAGACGTACAGATCACGCAGTGTTTCGTTGCTCTCGGAACTGATGCGCACCCGCATCGCAGCCCTCCCCGCCCACCGCTGCCACCCATGCCGACCGTTCCCCTTACCTTAGACGGAAAGCTGTGGTGGGAAAGGGAGTTGGGATCACTTGCGGGACTACTGCTCGGAGAGCTCCGCCACCCCCGTCACCCGGTGCAGCGGATACGTGCGGACCTCGTCGGCCGTGTGGTCGTACGCCGTGACGAAGCCGCCCTCGACGCGGACGGGGGCGATGACGCGCTGGCTCGCGGCGCCCTCCGCGTTGACGTAGCCGATCCAGAGGGCCTCGCCGGTGAGGACCGCGGCCTGCATCGTGGCGAGGGTCTCGGCGGATCCGGTGCGCGGCAGCTCGCCGTTGCCGGGGTGGGCGGGGGCCTGCTTGCGGGGGGCGGTGGAGGCGGCGTCGCCCGCGCGGATCGCCCGCAGCGCCGCGTCGATGAGCGTGTCGTCGGGCAGCGGCGGGCCGTCGGGGACCGGGGCGGGCGCGGTGCGGGGCGGGGTGCGGTGGGCGTGCGCGCGGGCGATCATGACGTCGCCCTCGGGGGTCTCGGCGGCCGGGGCGAAGCCCATGGAGCGCAGGCCTTCGAGGAGCGTGCCCGGGTCGGCCTGGGCCGCGAGGACGGTCGGTGCCACGCGGCGCAGGCGCAGCGGCGCGGACCGCCTGTCCGCCAGGATCTCGCCGAGCACGGTGTCGTCGTCGCAGCGTACGTACGCGGAGGCCGCGCCGATCCGCAGGTGGCCGTGGCGGCGGGCGACGTCGTCGATGAGGTAGGCGAGGGGCTGCGGGACGGGCGTACGGGAGTGCTCGGTGAGGAAGGTCTGCAGGTCGGATGCCGTGCGGCCGGAGTCGAGCGCGCGGCGCACCGAGCCCGGCGTGAAGCGGTAGACGGTGGCGCCGCCCTTTGACTCGACGTCCGCGATGACGGAGAGGGCGTCCGCGAGCGGGCGCTCCAAGGGGCCGGGCGCGACCGCCGTGAGGTCGGCCTGGAGGAGGACGTGGTCGAGCGGCTCGGGGAGCAGCGGGGCGAGGAGCTTCGCGGCGCGGGCCGCGGTGAGGGCCGCTTCGGCGGGGGTGAGGGGGTGCGGGGCGGCGTGGTCGTCGTCCGGGGCCTGGAGCAGCGCCCTGCCGTGCGCCGAGAGGGCGCCGCGGCCGGTGACGCCCAGCAGTTCGGCCTCGGCGAGCGTCCACTGGGCGAGGCGGGTGCGCAGGTCGAGGGCGGCCGGGGAAGGGCGCTCCCAGGTGAGGCGCTCGATCACGGAGTCGGGTTCGGGGGAGGCGCCCTCGGGCAGCTCGTCGAGCAGCAGGGCGAGGACCCGGCCCCGTACCTCGGGAGCGGCTGAACGGTCCAGGTGCGGGCCGAGCGCGGACAGCGTTCTGTCCTTGCTGTCGCGGCCGCCCACCAGGCCCGCGGTGCGGGTCGCGGGCAGCCACGCCGCCGCGATCCGCTCCCAGCGCTCGGCGGGCGGCAGCAGCACCCACTCGTCGTACGCGGGGGTCGCGGAGTACCGCTCGTCGGCCTCGCCGTCGGGGGCCAACAGGCCTGCCGCGTAAGCGAGTTCGACCCAGAACGCGGTGGTCTGCTCGGTGCTGTCGAGGGCCACGGCGGTGCGCTTGAGGTCGCGGACGCTGAGGCCGCCCGCGCGGAGCACGGCGGGCCCGCCCTCGTCCCAGTCCTTCAGCAGCTCCTCGACGGTCGACACCGCCGTGTACGCCTCGGCGGCGGCCGCGGCGTCCACAACCTGTGGACGGTGCGCCGCCTTCTCCCGTACGGGAGGCGCGAGCGGTTCGAGTGCGCGGTGGGCGCGGCCGCCGCGCAGATGCAGCGCCACCTCGCGCGGCAGCACCACGGTGCCGGGGTTCGTCGGCACGAGCAGACCGCGGTCGAGCAACCACCGCAGGTGCGCCGCCGGTTGGGCCGTGACCTGGCCGTACGGCGGGCCCCAGACCAGCCGGTTCAGCACGTCGATGGATTCGGCCGGTGCCTCGTCGAGCAGCGCCGACATCCGGGTCGGGTCGGTGAACAGGCCGGTCAGCGCGGCCACGGCCGACACCGGGTCGTGCGTCGACGGCAGGCCCGCCGCCGCGACGATCTCCTGCACACGCCCCGGCGACATCCCGGACGTGACCTCGGCGACGGTCGGGCCGAGGCCGGTCGGCGACGGGTGCTGGGGGGTGGGCGCGAGCAGTTCGCGGGCGGTGCGGACGAGGCGCAGCTGGTCGTCGCCGCCCCAGGCGAGGGCCTGGCCGCGCAGCGTGGCGACGGCGCGGGGGAGCGCGGCGGCGGAGCCCTCACCGGGAAGGAGGGTCCGCAGCGTTGCGTACGTCGTCGGGTCGGGGGCCACCGCGAGGGCCTGCGCCACCTGCTGCGTGTACCGGTCGAGCCGTTCGAGCGCGCGGATCACCGAGGCGCGGGTGCCGGCGCGGGTGGCGAGCTGCGTCATGTCGTTCGGCACGGGGCCGAGCAGGTCGGGGCGGGCGCGCAGGAGCGCCGCGAGGGACCCGTCGTCGCGTGCGCGGAGCGCTTCCGCGAGGGAGCGGGGTGCTGCGGCGGTCGTCTGCTCGTCGCTCATCCACCCACGTTATCGGCCCCACCGCGCGGCACCGCCGTTACGGCCCCGGGGCTCCGCCCCGGACCCCGCTGCTCAATCGCCGCAGGGGCTCGATAGACCAACCCCTGCGGCGCTGCTCAATCGCCGCAGGGGCCTGATAGTTCAATCCCTGCGGCGCTGGTCAATCGGTGCAGGGGCTTGATGGTTCAACTCCTGCGGCGCTGCTCAATCGGCGCAGGGGCTA
>NZ_JBIAQB010000002.1:287513-838690 GCF_042888725.1 Streptomyces sp. NPDC002795 | reverse complement strand
CTTGATAGTTCAATCCCCGCGGCGCTGCTCAATCGGCGCAGGGGCTCGATAGACCAACCCCCTGCGGTGCTGCTCAATCGGCGCAGGGGCTTGATAGTTCAATCCCCGCGGCGCTGCTCAATCGGCGCAGGGGCTCGATAGACCAACCCCCTGCGGTGCTGCTCAATCGGCGCAGGGGCTTGATAGATCAACCCCCGCGGCTTGATCTATCAAGCCCCGCCGGGCCGATCTATCAAGCCCCGCCGGGCTTGCTCCATCAAGATGCGCCGGGCTGATCCATATAGCCCGCCGAGCCGATCTCTCAAGCCCCGCCGGCGATTGAGGCGCGGGGTCCGGGGCGGAGCCCCGTGACCGGGGGGCGGTCGGCCATGGACATTCGCGATACCGTCGACAAGTCAACAGCGCCACCCCGGAGGGGACTTCGTGGGGATCGAGAGTGATCAGATCGTCTTCGACTACCTGAGCAAGGTCGGAGACCTGGCCCAGTCGCGGCAACTGCCGTCATCGGCCCGGATGCGCCTCGTCGCCGACCTGCGCACGGAGATCGACCGGCGCCGCGCAGCGGGTGGCGCCGAAAGCCCCGCCGCCGTGCGCAAGCTGATCGGCCGGATCGGGACACCGGACGAGATCGTCGCCGGGGCGAAGGACGGCGACGGCAGCTACGAGTTCGCGGACACGGGCGACGAGCCCGAGCAGGGCAGGGGCACACTCGGCCGGATCGTGCCGAAGGCCCGCGCACCCCGCGTACGCCGCAAGGCGGTGCGCGACGAGCCGCCCGTGGACGTGGACGTGGACGAAGGACCGGCGCCCGTGCACCTCGCGGGCACCGACGAGCTGGGCACGATCGAGGCGGCCGACTGGTGGCGTGCCGGGGGTGGCATACCGGGCACCGAGGTCGACGACGTGCCGGGGTTCGTCGGAGGCATCGAGATCCCCGACATCCTCAAGCCGCCGGGCACGGGCCGCGGCCCCGACCTCCGTAAACGCCCGATCCCCGAACCGGCCGGCGCCGAGGACGAATACGAGTACGAAGAGTACGAGGACGAGGACGACGAAGAGGCAGACGCGGAGTCCGGCTCCGCCTGGTCCCGCCGCCTCTTCCGGCCCCGCCGCACGGCAGGCCGCGTCCCCCGCGCCTCCTTCGGCCGCTCCTTCAACCAGCCCTTCCTGCTGGTCGCCGCCCTCGCCCTGGCCGTCGGCGCAGTACTCGGCAACGTCCTCGTGCTGCTGATCGGCTGGGCCGTCATCTACCTGTCGCGGCAGCTGACCCTCGGGCAGAAGAAGTGGGCGGTGTTCGGCCTGCCGGGGACCGCCGCGCTCGGCGGCCTCGTCTGGTTGTGGGGGCGTGGCGACGGGCGTTGGGGCGATCCGATCGCCGACGGCCGGCTGAGCGGCGCGCTCGACGAGACGTGGCCGTGGGTGCTTCGCTGCGCGGCGTTCGCCTCGGCGCTCTACCTGGTGTGGCGGGCACGCTCGCCCAGGCTCTAGGCCCGCACCCCGCCCCCCACCGCCTATCCCATCGCCAGATCCGACTCCAGCTCCGAAAGGATCTGCTCGGCCGCCGTGTAGCCGACGCCCTGTGCCCACAGTTCGTCGGCGACGTTGTAGACCCGGCTGTCCCGCACCGCCCTGATGCCGCGCCACTGGCCGCTCGTAGTCGCCTCAGCGACCTTGGCCAGGCCCGGATTCCCGTACGTGGACGTGAAGATGGCGTCCGCGTCCGCCCGGCCGATCTGCTCGGGCCCCACGTCGTACGAGTTCGTGATCGCGGGGCGGCCGAGGCCCACGTCGGACAGGATCGTGCCCGCGGGGGTCCGCCTGCCGGAGACGCGGATGTCGGAGCCCGCGACGAACCGGACGATGTTGACCTCGGTGCGCGCCGCCGCGCCCGCCCCGCCGATGGCCTTGGTGACGGCAGAGACGTGCTTCTTGTACTTGGCCGCGACCTGCTTCGCCCGTGCCTTCTCGCCGAGCGCGTCGGCGTGCACGAGGAAGTTCCGCTTCCACGCGGCGTCGGAGGACCCGGTGAGGACGGTCGGGGCGATGGCGCCGAGCTGTTCGTAGCGCCGGCCGTCGTGGGCCTTGTCGCCGATGATCAGGTCCGGCTTCAGCCCGGCGATCTTCTTGAGGTCGGGGCTGCCGCGCTCGCCGACCTCGGTGATGCCCTCGGTCTTCGACGTGGGCAGGTACGAGAGGAAGGGCTGCTCGGCGCCGGACCGGGTGGCTCCCACCGGCCGTATGCCGAGCGTGATCGCCGAGTCGAGCCCTGCGGTGCCCAGGACGACCACGCGCCCGGGGAGGTTCTTGACCAAGACGTCGCCCATGGCGGTGGAGACCGTATGGCTGCCGGAGGCCTTGGCGGCGGGCTTGGCGGCGCGCTCACCGTCGTCCGAGCTGCAGGCGGAGAGGGTGAGCGCGAGGGCGACGGCGGCGCCGAGGGCGAGGCGGGTGTGGTTCATGGGGGCCCATGGTGCCCCTGGGATCGGCTTCGGGGAAGCCGTCACCGTGGAGGCAGAATGATCCCCATGGCTCCTCACGAAGACCCCACGCCCACCGGCCCCACCATCGGCTTCGATCTCGACATGACGCTGATCGACTCCCGGCCCGGCATCCGCGCCACCTGGGTCGCGCTGTCCGAGGAGACCGGCATGCGGATCGACGCGGACCTGATCGTCTCGCGCCTGGGCCCGCCGCTGACCGAGGAGTTGGCCTACTGGTGCCCGCCGGAGCGGATCCCGGCGATGGCCGACCGCTACCGTGAGATGTATCCCACATACGGCATCGAGCCGACGCTGCCGATGCCGGGGGTGCGCGAGACCATCGCCGCCGTGCACGCGGCGGGCGGCCGGGCGATAGTCGTCACCGCGAAGTACGAGCCGAACGCCAAGCTGCACCTGGCGCACCTCGGCATCGAGGCGGACGCCGTCATCGGCGACCTGTGGGCCGAGGGCAAGGGCCAGGCGCTGCGCGAGCACGGCGCGAGCGTCTACGTCGGCGACCATGTCGGCGACGTACGCGGGGCACGCACCGCGGACGCCCTGTCCGTGGGCGTGACGACAGGACCGTGCGACGCCGCCGAACTGCGGGCGGCGGGCGCCGACGTGGTGCTGGAGGACCTGACCGGGTTCCCGGCCTGGCTGGCGGGTTACGTCGCCGAGCGCGCCTGACGGCGCTGCGCGGCCACACCGCGCAGCACCCCGGCCGCGGCGATGACGAACCCGACGCCCATCAGCATGCACACGGCATAGGAAATCGTCGGGAACGGGTCGGTGCCGAGGAACAGCGGCGCCATCGTGACGAGGGTGGCGATCGCCCCCACGATGAAGACGATGCCGCCGGCTTTCACGAGGCCGTCGCCGGGGCCGGTCTCGGCCACCGCGGAATTGGCTTTGGTTTTGTCACGCACCCGACCAGGGTAGTTCCCAGCGCAGAGAGACGAACACGGGCCGACCACAGACGAGTACAGACCAGCGAGCGAACACTCGGGCGACATCTTGTCACCGGGCCCGAGACCCATAGTCTTGGTGACGGCGGGTCGGGCCACGGCCCGCCGTCCTGCTACCCAGACCCGTATCCCAGCGTTTTCACCTAGTACGAGGACGAGGACTTCACGTGCCTACCGGCAAGGTCAAGTGGTTCAACAGCGAGAAGGGCTTCGGCTTCCTCTCCCGCGACGACGGCGGCGACGTCTTCGTGCATTCCTCCGTACTTCCCGCAGGCGTGGACGCCCTCAAGCCCGGCCAGCGGGTCGAGTTCGGAGTGGTCGCAGGACAGCGCGGCGATCAGGCGCTCTCGGTCACCATCCTGGACCCGACCCCCTCGATCGCGGCGGCGCAGCGCCGCAAGCCGGACGAACTGGCCTCGATCGTCCAGGACTTGACGACGCTGCTGGAGAACATCACGCCGATGCTGGAGCGCGGCCGCTACCCCGACAAGGCCGCGGGCGCGAAGATCGCCGGTCTGCTGCGGGCGGTGGCGGACCAGCTGGACGTCTGAGCCGCTACGGGAAGTTCAGCGCGTCCGGCGCGAGCGCAGGGACCAGGCCCTCCGCGGCGGCCCGGGTCAGCAGACCGCGGATCGCCGCGTAGCCGTCCTCGCCGAGGTCGGCCGTGAACTCGTTGACGTACAGGCCGATGTGCTGGTCGGCGACGCCCGGGTCCATCTCCTGCGCGTGCGCCATGACGTACGGGCGGCTGGCCTCGGGCTCGTCCCAGGCCATCCGTACCGACGTGCGCACGGCGTCCGCGTAGGAGCGCAGCGTGTCGGCGCCGAGGTCACGGCGGGCGATGATCGCGCCGAGCGGGATCGGCAGACCCGTCGTGGCCTCCCAGTGCTCGCCCATGTCGGCGAGCTTGTGCAGGCCGTAGTTCTGGTACGTGAAGCGGGCCTCGTGGATGACGAGTCCGGCGTCGATCTTGCCGTCGCGCACGGCGGGCATGATCTCGTGGAACGGCATGACGACGATCTCGCCGACGCCGCCACCGGGCACCACGTCCGCGGCCCACAGCCGGAACAGCAGATAGGCCGTGGAGGTCTCGCTCGGTACCGCGACGCGCTTGTCGGACAGGTCCACGCCCGGCTCGCGGGTGAGGACGAGGGGCCCGCAACCACGGCCGAGCGCGCCGCCGCACGGCAGCAGCGCGTAGTCGTCGAGGACGTACGGCAGGACCGCGTACGACACCTTGAGGAGCTCGTAGGCGTCCTCGCGGCGTTCGGCGACGCCGTTGGTGATGTCGATGTCGGCGAAGGTCACGTCGAGCGCGGGGGCGCCGGGGACGCGGCCGTGGGCCCAGGCGTCGAAGACGAACGTGTCGTTCGGGCAGGGCGAGAAGGCGATGCGGGTGGGCTCGGCCCCCGCTGCGATGTCGGTCATGTGTTCTTCCAACTCTCCAGTACGGGCGCGGTCTTCCCGAAGGCGGAGGCCAGTGCGGCGAGCGCGTCACCGATCCGCCAGGCGTCGCGGTCGCGGGGCCCCACGGCGTTGGAGACGGCGCGTATCTCGGCCACCGGCACACCGTGCGCGGCGGCGGCCTCCGCGACCCCGAAGCCCTCCATCGCCTCGGCCACGGCGCCGGGGTGGCGCTGCGCGAGCAGCGCCGCGCGGTCGGCGGTGCCGGTCACCGTGGAGACGGTGAGCACAGTGCCGACCATCGCGGAGGCGGCCGACGCGAGGTCCCGTACGAGGGACTCCGGGGGCGTGTGGGTGACGGTGCCGAAACCGAGGTCGGTGACGGGGACGAAGCCCTCGGCGGTCTCGGCGCCCAGGTCGGCGACGGTGATCGTGTCCGCGACCAGGACCGCGCCGGGCGCGGCCGTGAAGCCGCCGCCGATGCCGGCCGAGACGACCAGCGTGTACGGGGTGCCCGCGAGTTCGGCCCTGGTGAGCGCGGTCGCGGTGCCGGCGGCCGCCGCGGCGGGGCCGACCCCGACCGCTACGACATCGAGCGAGGGGTGGTCGTGCAGCGCGCCCGCCACCGCGTCCCGTTCGGCCGGGACGGCGGTGGCGATCAGTACGCGCGCGGGGGCTGCGGTATTCGTCAGCTGTCCTTCTCGAGCTTGAACGACCACAGGCCGTACGCCTTGGAGTTGCCGCCCGACAGGATCGTGACGGTGGTCGCCGAGCCGGAGGCGCCGTACTGCTGGTTGAAGAAGACGCTGCCGGGAACCGTGCGGTACGTCTTCTTGCTGGAGTCCGTGAGCGGCTGGCCGTTCATCAGGAGCGTCCAGCCCTTTTCGGCGATCTCCGGGTCGACGCCGAAGCGGACCGTGGCGTCCGCGTCAACCTTGATCGACTCGGCGTCCTTGTCCTTCAGGCAGCCCTGCAGCTCGGTCGGCTTCAGCGGGTCGCCGTCGTTGTAGCAGCTGGCCTCGGAGTTCACCGAGTTGCGGTCCACCGTGACGGTGGCCAGCGGAGTCGGCTTGTCGCAGGCGGACAGGACGAGCAGTCCGGCGCCGACAACACCGACGGCGGCAACGGCGCGGCGGTGGCGCGCAACAAAACGCTGGGAGGTCATAGGCGGAAGGCTATCTGGCGGCGCCGCTCCCGCTCCGAGTGGGGGAGCGGGTGTCGCGTTTGCGCCTCGAAGACACGGCCTACGCCACGCGTGCCCGGCCGCCGGTCCCGGCGTGGCGTGCCGACGACAGCAACCCGCGCACCGTGGAAAGCCAGCCCGCCGCCACGATGGCCGCCGCGACACTCAGCCCGAGCACCCCGTTCAGCGGAAGCGCGATCCCGATCGCGCCGCCCACGACCCACGCCATCTGCAGCAACGTCTCCGAACGCGCGAACGCCGACGTGCGGACCGCCTCCGGGACGTCCCGCTGGATCGTCGCGTCGAGGGACAGCTTGGCCAGCGCCTGGGCGAACCCGGCGACCGCGGCCAGACACGCCGTCATGAGCGCGCCGAAGAAGAGGGCGGACAACACGGCCACGCCGAGCACCACCGCGAGCACCGTCACGATGATGACCTCGGGGGCCCGCGCCTTCAGCCACGCCCCGAACGCCGTGCCCAGCGCGTTCCCCGCCCCCGCCGACACGCCCACGATCCCGAGCGAGACGGCCGCGCTCTGCCCGGTCAGCGGATGCTCGCGCAGCAGGAACGCCAGATAGAAGATCAGGAACCCGGACAGACAGCGCAGCGTGGCGTTCGCGGCGAGGGCGTGGGTGACGGCCGGGCCGACCGTCCGCAGACCCGGCCTGCGCGCCCTGGCCCGTGCGGGCCCGTGCAGATGCGCCTCGTCCGCCGCGAGCAGCGCCTTGCTCTCGCCGCGCGCCGAGTCCACCTTGTGCGGCATCGAGTACGACAGGAAGATCCCGCAGACGTACAGCACGAAGGCCCCGTACAGCGGCCAGCGCGGGCCGATCGCCTGTAGTCCCGCCCCGACCGGCGCCGCCGCGCCCGTGGCGAGCAGCCCGCCGAGGGTGACCCGCGAGTTCGCCTTCACCAGCGAGAAGCGGGGTGGCAGGAGGCGCGGCACGACCGCAGAGCGCACCACCCCGTACGCCTTCGACGCGACGAGGACGCCGAGCGCCGCCGGATACAGCTGGAGCCCGCCGCCCGCCACGGCGCCCGCGAGAACGAGGGCGAGCAGCGCCCGCGCCAGCATCGACGCGGCCATCGCGGCGCGCCGCCCGTGCGGCAGCCGGTCGAGCAGCGGCCCGATGACGGGCGCGAGGAGAGTGAAGGGCGCCATCGTGATCGCGAGATACAGGGCGACCCGGCCGCGCGCCTCGTCCGTCGGCACGGAGAAGAAGACCGTCGAGGCGAGGGCGACCGTGATCATGACATCGCCCGCGCCGTTCAGCGCGTGCAGCTCGATCAGCTTCCCGAGCCCCGACTCGCCCGCGCCGTGCGCGTGCGTCGCCTTGCGGATGCCGCGTGCGGTGCCGGTGAAAGGGAGGTGCAGGGCGCGGCCGATTTTGCGAAGGGCGTTCGGCGCGTCCGACGTGCGCGACGACGAACCCGACGACGACTTGAACGACGACCTACCGGCAGCCACGCAGCCATGGTGCCCCTTGTTCGGGCGTACTAGTGCCGTTATGGACACGCTGGTCGGCTTTTCGGCCAGGTGCGCCTCGTACGTCGGTGTGGGCGCAGGGCGTCGGAGGAGGTAGCGTGCGTAGCGCGCCCGCGGCGGTTGTTCTCGGCCGCGCGCCTCTCGGCCATCCCGCAGAATGGATGGCGTAGGCGCGCCCGGAACGTCGGGCGCGGACGTCGACGCGGTCCTCCGGTCCGCTCCGTCCGCGCTCCCGCACACAGGATGGCGCACTCGTGAGACGGCGTAGGAGAGAAGCGATACCTGTGAGCGCAGCGACAACGCGAAGCCGCACCCCGGACCGCCTGTGCGCCGAGGCGGTGGACATCGCCCGGGCAGCGGCCGAGGAGGCCGCCGCGCCAGGGGTGGTCGGCGAGCACGTCGAAACGGTCGTCGAGGGCGACCGGGTCGTCACGCACCTCTTCGAGTGCAAGGAGTTCGGCTACCGGGGCTGGCGCTGGGCCGCCACCGTGGCCCGCGCCTCCCGTGCCAAGTACGTCACGCTCGACGAGGTCGTGCTGCTGCCAGGACCCGACTCCCTCCGCGCCCCCGAATGGGTGCCGTGGAGCGAGCGGCTCCGCCCCGGCGACCTCGGCCCCGGCGATCTGCTGCCGACCGAGTCCGACGATCTGCGCCTGGAGCCCGGCTACACCGGCGAGGACGCGCCGCCGCCGAACTCTCCCGTGTCCGAGGACATGGCGGAGCTCGTCGAGGCGGAGGACGCCGAGATCACCGAGGGCCCCGTGGCGGCGCTCCCGGTCGCGCCGTCCCGCGGCTCGATCGCCGCGGTCGCGGAGGAGCTGGGCCTGCGCCGGGAGCGTGTGCTCTCCCGGTACGGGCTGCATGTCGCGGCCGACCGCTGGGAGGAGTCCTTCGGGGCGAAGACCCCCATGGCGCAGGCGGCCCCCGCCACCTGCGTCTCCTGCGGCTTCCTCGCGAAGATCGGCGGCTCCCTCGGCCAGGCCTTCGGCGTCTGCGCCAACGAGTTCGCCCCGGCGGACGGGCGTGTGGTCTCCCTGTCGTACGGCTGCGGTGGCCACTCCGAGGCGGCCGTCATGCCCAAGGCCCCGAGGCCGGCACCGCCGGTGATCGATGAGACGGTCGTCGACACGTTCCCGCTCCGCGTGGAACGGGACGCGGGCTCGGTCGGAGCGGTGGCCTCCGGCAACGGGGACGACGACTTGGGGCACTCGTAGGCAATCTGCGCCAGCCGATCAAGCCCCGCTTTGGGACGAGAGCCAGCGGGGGCGGAGCCCCGAGGCGTCAACCACGGCGCCGCCGCATGCTGACGGCGGTACGGGGAACTCTGCGCGATACGGTTCGGCCGGTCACGACCACCCCGCCCAGAGGAGCCACCCGTGAGCGTCAGCAGCCCCGCACCGGAGGGCGTCGACCCGTTCGGCACCGCACGGCTGCGCCACACCGTGCTCCAGGCATGGTCCGGCAGCGCCGCCCGGTTCCGGGAGGACGCCAACGCCGAGGAGGACCTCGCACTCGGCGGCTACCGCGACCGCCTCGTCGTCGAACTCGCCCAGAACGCGGCGGACGCCGCCGCACGGGCCGGTGTCGAGGGCCGCCTCGCCCTCACCCTGAAGGACGGCGTGCTCGCCGCCGCCAACACCGGCGCCCCGCTGGACGCCGCGGGCGTCGAATCGCTGTCCACGCTGCGGGCCTCCGCGAAGCGGGAGGACACGAGCGGCGCGGTGGGCCGGTTCGGCGTCGGCTTCGCGGCCGTGCTCTCCGTCTCCGACGAGCCCGCGGTGGTCGGCCGGAGCGGGGGTGTGCGCTGGTCCCTGACGGACGCGCGGCTCGCCGCGTCGGACACGGCGCTGCGCAGCCCGGACCTCGGCGACGAGCTGCGCCGCCGGGACGGGCACGTGCCGCTGCTGAGGCTGCCGTTCGCGGCGGAGGGCTCCGCCCCCGACCCGTACGACACGGTGGTCATCCTCCCGTTGCGGGATGCCGCGGCGGAGGCGCTTGCCGGGCGGCTGCTCGACGGGGTCGACGACACGCTTCTGCTTGCCCTGCCGGGGTTGGCGGAGGTCGTGATCTCGACGGAGGCGGGGCAGCGGACGCTGCGGCGTTCGGAGGACGCGCCCCATGTCGTGATCACGGACACGGGGTTGCGGTCTCGGGGCTCCGCCCCGGACCCCGCTGCTCAAACGCCGCAGGGGCTTGAGAATCGATACCGCACCCTCACCCGTACCGGTCCGCTTGACGCGGCGCTGCTCGCCGACCGGCCCGTCGAGGAGAAGTCGCGGCCGCACTGGGCCGTGACCTGGGCCGTGCCGGTCGACGCCGAGGGGGCGCCGCTGAAGCCGCGCAGCGAACCCGTGCTGTACGCACCCACCCCCAGCGACGAGGCCCTCGGGGTGCCGGCCCTGCTCATCGCCTCGTTCCCGCTGGACACGGCGCGGCGGCACGTCGCCCCCGGGCCGCTCACCGACTTCCTCACCGAGCGCGCCGCCGACGCGTACGCCGAGCTGCTCGCCGGATGGCGCCCCGTGGGCCCCGGCATCCTCGACCTCGTGCCCGGTCCGCTCGGCAAGAGCGAGCTGGACGGGGCCCTGCGCGCCGCCGTCCTGGAGCGGCTGCCGCGTACCGCCTTCCTGCCCCCGGCGATCGAACCGGGAGACCCTGAGGAGGACGACCGCCCGACCTCCCTCAAGCCCCGCGACGCCGAGGTCGTCGAGGGCGCGGGCGCCGACACCGTGCGGGTCCTCGCCGACGTGCTGCCCAGCCTGCTGCCCGCAGGGCTCGAACGGCGCGTGGAACTGCGGACGTTGGGCGTCGCCCGCGTCCCGCTGACCGAGGCGGTCGACCGGCTGGCCGGTCTTGAGAAGGAGCCCGGCTGGTGGCGGCGGCTGTACGAGTCGCTGGCCGGCGTCGACCCGGACCGGCTCAGCGGGCTGCCCGTCCCGCTCGCCGGCGGCCGCACCGCCATCGGCCCGCGCCAGGTGCTGCTCCCCACCGCGGAGGCCTCCGCGGTCCCCGGCGACGCGCTCGCCCGGCTCGGCCTCAAGGTCGCGCACGCCGACGCCGCGCACCCGCTCCTGGAGAAGCTGGGCGCCCTGCCCGCCACCGCGCGAGCCGTCCTGCGCACCCCGCAGGTGCGGGCCGCGGTCGCCGCGTCACTCGACGACGAGACGTCCGCGTGGGACGACGAAACCACGCTGGACGCCGACGAGTTGGCCGACGTCGTCCTCACCCTCGTACGCGACGCCCACCTCGACGTGGGCGACGAACCGTGGCTCGGGGCGCTCGCTCTCCCCGACGACGAGGGTGAACTCGCCGCGGCCGCCGAGCTTCTGCTCCCCGGCAGCCCGATCGCCGAGGTGCTGCACGAGGACGAACTGCCCTTCGTGGACGGTGAGCTGGCCGAGCGCTGGGGGCAGGCGCCGCTCGCCGCCTGCGGAGTCCTCGCGACCTTCGCACTCGTCCGCGCCACCGACGTCGTCCTCGACCCCGACGAACTCGACCCGCGCGAGGGCGACTTCCCCGAGCCGGACGACGCCGGGCTCCTCGACGCCGTCGACGTGTGGTGCGAGGACGCCCTCGACCGGCTGCCCGACACCCCCGTCCCGCCGGTCGCCACCGAGCTGATCGCCGTACGCGACCTGGACCTCGTCGACGAGGACCGCTGGCCGCAGGCGCTCGCGCTGCTCTCGCAGCCGCCGCTGCGCGACGCCCTCACCCAGCCCGTCCGCGTCCTGCTGCCGGACGGCACCCACGAGCTGGTCCGCCCGTACACGGCCTGGTGGCTGCGCGGGAACCCGGTCCTCGGTGGGCGCCGGCCCGCCGGTCTGCGGGCCGAGGGCGGGGACCCGCTGCTCATCGGCCTGTACGAGCCCGCGGACGCCGCCGGCTTCGACGACGAGCAGGTGCTGCGCGCCCTCGGTGTCCGCACCTCCGTCGCCGCGCTGCTCGACGAGCCCGGTGGCGCCGCGGAACTCCTGGACCGCCTCGCCGACCCCGATCGTCCGGTCGAGGCCGCGCAACTCCACGCGCTCTACGGCAGGTTGGCCGATCTCGACCCCGAGCAGGTCACGCTGCCGGACGAGTTGCGCGCCGTGCGGGACGGGGAGGTCGTGATCGTCGACGCCCGTGACGCCCTCGTCGCCGACGCCCCCGACCTGATCCCGCTCACCGAGGGCCGCGCCCTCCTCCCGGTCACCCCGTCGAAGGCGGCGAACCTCGCGGAGCTGTTCCAGGTGCGGCGCCTGAGCGAGGCGGTGGACAGGGGGGCGGTCGAGGGCGGCGATGTGCACGCGGTGCCCGAATCGGTGCGCGTCCTCCTCGGCTCCGCGGCTCCGGCCTCGTACGTCGAGCACGAGGAGCTGTACGTCTCCGACGTCGAGGTCGACTGGTGCCGGACGGCCGACGGTGTGGTGCACGCGGCGACGCTTGAGGGCGTCGCGGCGGGTCTCGCCTGGGCGGCGGGCCAGTGGCCCCGGCGCTTCGAGGTCGCGGCGCTGATCGAGGACCCGTCCCGCACGGGTGAGCTGGCGCGCGACCGGTGGTTCGACTAGCCGCGCGGCACCGGCGCCGCGGCCCCGGGGCTCCGCCCCGGACCCCGCTGCTCAATCGCCGCAGGGGCTTGATACTCAAGCCCCTGCGGCGAACGATCTCTCAAGCTCCGCAGGCGGTTGCCTATTGAGCCTCGCCGGCGATTGAGGCGCGGGGTCCGGGGCAGAGCCCCGAGGCCGTGACACACCTATGCCGGAAACCTGCGTCCCACCCACCGCCACAAAAATTCCAGCACCGCCCCCGCCACGACCGCCACCCCGACGGCAGTCCACGGCATCACCGACCCCACCAACCTCAACGCGAAGAACTCCTGCAGCCACGGCACCACCAGCACCAGCAGGAAACCGAGCCCCATCGTCGCGACAAGCCCCACCCGCCACCACGTGTACGGCCGGGCGACGATCGCGAGCACCCACATCGAGATCAGGAAGAGCGTCAGCGTCGCCGAGCTGGTCTCGGCGGCGAGCGCGTCCGAGCCCGCGTAGTAGTGCCGGGCGACCAGATACATCACGAACGTGGCGATCCCGGCGACGGCCCCGCCGGGAATCGCGTACCGCATCACGCGACGTACGAAGTTCGGCCGGGCCCGCTCCTTGTTCGGCGCGAGGGCGAGGAAGAACGCGGGGACGCCGATCGTCAGCGTCGACAGAAGCGTCAAGTGCCGTGGCAGGAAGGGGTATTCGACCTGGAAGCAGACCACGAGCAGCGCGAGGATCACCGAGTAGACCGTCTTCACCAGGAAGAGGGTGGCCACGCGCGTGATGTTGCCGATGACCCGGCGGCCCTCCGCCACCACTGAGGGCAGCGTCGCGAACGAGTTGTTGAGCAGCACGATCTGGGCGACCGCGCGGGTGGCCTCGGAGCCCGAGCCCATCGACACCCCGATGTCGGCGTCCTTCAGCGCCAGTACGTCGTTGACGCCGTCGCCGGTCATCGCGACCGTGTGCCCGTGCGCCTGGAGC
Organism: Streptomyces sp. NPDC002795; assembly: GCF_042888725.1. Lineage (NCBI taxonomy): Bacteria > Bacillati > Actinomycetota > Actinomycetes > Kitasatosporales > Streptomycetaceae > Streptomyces > Streptomyces sp. NPDC002795. The sequence continues at coordinate 825,665 of NZ_JBIAQB010000002.1, read as the reverse complement.
GCGCCCACCATGTCCCGCTTCTGCTGCGGCGTCACCCGGCCGAACACCGTGCCGTCGTCGAGCGCGTCGGCCAGCTCCTCCGGGTCCTCGGGCAGCGTACGGGCGTCGACGGTCTGCCCCGCCAGACCCAGTGTGGAGGCGACGGCCCCCACCGACACCGCGTTGTCACCGGAGATGACCTTGGCCCGTACGTCCTGCTCGGCGAAGTAGCGGAGCGTGTCCCCGGCGTCGGGGCGCAGGCGTTGTTCGAGGACGACGAGGGCGGTCGGTTCGGCGCTCTCCACGACGCCCGCGCCCTCCAGGCCCTGGGGCGCGCGGGCGAGCAGCAGTACGCGCAGGCCCCGCAGGTTGAGCTCCTCGGTCGCCGCGAGCGCCGGATCGCTCGCGGGCAGCAGCACGTCCGGCGCGCCGAGCAGCCACGCGCTGTCCGTCCCGTTGCCCTCGCTGAAGGCGGCGCCGCTGTATTTGCGCGCGGAGGAGAACGGCAGTGCCTCGGTGCAGCGCCAGTCCTCGCTGTCCGGGTACGCGTCGATGATCGCCTGGAGGGAGGCGTTGGGCCGCGGATCGGACTCGCCGAGGGCGCCGAGCACCTTCCGTACGTACGCCTCGTCACCGCTGCCGGCACCGCCACCGTCGTCGAGCAGCCGCAGCTCGTGGACGTCCATGCCGCCCTCGGTGAGGGTGCCCGTCTTGTCGAGGCAGACCGTGTCGACGCGGGCCAGGCCCTCGATCGCGGGCAGCTCCTGCACCAGGCACTGCTGGCGGCCGAGCCGGATCACCCCGATCGCGAACGCCACCGATGTCAGCAGTACCAGGCCCTCGGGGACCATCGGCACGATGCCGCCGACGGTGCGCGCGATCGAGTCCTTGAGGTCGTTGTCCTTGACCACGAGCTGGCTGATGATCAGGCCGAGCGCGGTCGGGATCATCATCCACTGCACGTACTTGAGGATCGTGGAGATGCCGCTGCGCAGCTCGGAGTGGACGAGCGTGAACCGGCTCGCCTCCTCGGCGAGCTGCGCCGCGTACGCCTCGCGCCCGACCTTCGTCGCGGTGAACGCGCCGCCGCCCGCGACCACGAAGGAGCCGGACATGACCTCGTCGCCGGGCTGCTTGAGGACCGGGTCGGCCTCGCCGGTGAGGAGCGACTCGTCGATCTCCAGGCCGTCGGCCTCCGCGCAGGTCCCGTCCACGACGATCTTGTCGCCGGGCCCGATCTCGATGAGGTCGCCGAGCACGATCTCGGAGGTGGGGACCGCGATGGCGTTCCCGTCGCGCCGCACCGTGGGCCGGGCCTCGCCGATCACGGCGAGCGAGTCCAGGGTCTGCTTCGCCCGCCACTCCTGGATGATGCCGATGCCGGTGTTGGCCAGGATCACGAAGCCGAAGAGGCTGTCCTGGATCGGCGCGACGCTGAGCATGATCACCCAGAGCACGCCGATGATCGCGTTGAACCGGGTGAAGACATTGGCGCGCACGATCTCCGTCACGGACCGCGAGCTGCGCACGGGGACGTCGTTCACCTCACCGCGCGCGACACGCTCGGCGACCTCGGCCCGCGTGAGCCCCGTCGCCCGTGACGGCATCGGTGCCGGGTCGCCCGGATCGCCGGGATCGCCCGGGTCGAGTTCGGCGCCCGCGTCGATGTGCGTCATGAAAAAGACCGTACGGGCGATTTCGGGGGTTTACCCCTCGGGTGTGGAAACCCCACGGTCCGTGACCGCCGCGGAGTCCGCGGCGGCGGCCCGCTTGAGCGCCGCGTCACGCCCCCGGACGTACCAGATCCCGATCAGGCCGAGCCCGGCGCCGGCCAGGCAGCACCACACCCACCAGGTGTTCCCGCGGTCCTTGAACCAGCCGTAGAACGGCAGCTGCGCGAGGAAGAGGACGAACCAGAGGATCGTGCCACCGACGATGGTGGCGACCACGGGCCCCTCAAGGGGTTCGGGTGCCTCGTGCTTCGGGATCCACTTCGCCATGTGCACAGCTTACGAGGACCCACCGACAACCCGGTACAAGCCCCTCACCGCAAGGGTCTACGCGCGGAGATAGCAAATTCGGCCTCATATGTTCATACTGAAACAGCCTGAGTCTGGCCACTTCTGTTCGTATGAAACACCAGCGGAACCTCGGGGAAACCCGCAGGTGACCACGCGACGACCAGACTTGATCACGAGCCCCCCGCCCGCATTTCACTGCTGAATACCGCTGAGGTCACCCATGTCCACTTCGGCCACCGCCCCGGTCGATGTCAACGACTCGCCGCCGCCGGCCCCGAAGAACGGCTTCGACCGCTACTTCAAGATCACCGAGCGCGGCTCGACCGTCCCGCGTGAGATCCGTGGCGGCCTCGCCACGTTCTTCGCGATGGCCTACATCATCGTGCTGAACCCGATCATCCTCGGTGGCGCGAAGGACATGTACGGGCATCAGCTGGACAACGGCCAGCTGGTCACCGCGACCGCGCTGACCGCCGCGTTCACCACGCTGCTCATGGGCGTCATCGGCAATGTGCCGATCGCGCTCGCGGCGGGCCTCGGTGTGAACACGGTCGTCGCCCTTCAGCTCGCGCCGCGCATGTCCTGGCCGGACGCGATGGGCATGGTCGTCCTCGCGGGCTTCGTCGTGATGCTGCTCGTCGCCACCGGCCTGCGGGAGCGGGTCATGAACGCCGTGCCGTACGGCCTGCGCAAGGGCATCGCGATCGGCATCGGCCTGTTCATCCTGCTGGTCGGCCTCGTCGACTCCGGCTTTGTGACGCGCATGCCGGACGCCGCGCAGACCACGGTCCCGTTGCAGCTCGGCACCGGCGGTCACCTGCTCGGCTGGCCGGTCCTGGTGTTCGTGCTGGGTGTGCTGCTGACCCTGTCGCTGATTCTGCGCAAGGTGTCCGGCGCGATCCTGATCTCGATCGTCGTCATGACGGTCGTCGCGCTGATCATCAACGCCATCGCCGACATCGACCCGGCCTCGTGGGGCCTGACCGTGCCGTCCTGGCCCGGCAACCCGGTCTCCAGCCCGGACTTCTCGCTCATCGGGCAGGTCAGCTTGTTCGGCGGATTCCACAAGGTCGGCATCCTGACCGGCGTCCTGTTCGTCTTCACCGTGCTGCTGTCGTGCTTCTTCGACGCGATGGGCACGATCATGGGCGTCAGCGAGGAGGCGCATCTGACCGACGACAAGGGTCAGATGCCCGGCATGAACAAGGTCCTGTTCATCGACGGTGTCGCCGTCGCCGCCGGTGGCGCCTCGTCCTCCTCGGCCACCACGTGCTTCGTGGAGTCGACGGCCGGTGTCGGCGAGGGCGCCCGTACGGGCCTCGCCAACGTGGTCACCGGCCTGCTGTTCGCGGTCGCGCTGTTCCTCACGCCGGTCGTCACGATGGTCCCGTCCCAGGCGGCCACGCCCGCGCTCGTCGCGGTCGGCTTCCTGATCCTGGCCGGGGGAATCCGTGAGATCGACTGGAACGACTGGACGATCGCCATCCCGGCGTTCATCACGATGCTGATGATGCCGTTCACGTACTCGATCACGAACGGCATCGGCATGGGCTTCATCAGCTTCACCGTGCTGCGCGTGGTCGCGGGCCGTGGCAAGGAGGTGCCGGCCGCGATGTACGCCGTCGCCGGCGTGTTCGTCTTCTACTACCTGATGCCGGCACTCGGCCTTACGTAGTCACGTCTCCGTAGAACCGCTCCGTCTCCTCGACGGCAGTCTTGAAGCGTTCGTCGAAGTCGTCCCGAATGAGCGTCCGGACCACATAGTCCTGGACGCTCATTCCTCTTTTCGCGGCATGCACCTTGAGCCGGTCGAGCAGCTCACCGTCGATCCGCAGACTGAGCACTGTCGATCCCATACGGACAGGGTCGCCGGGCTCCGCGACCTGTTGCGTCACTTTCCGCGTCCGGCTCACTCGTATGGGTGATGAAACTTTTCTGCACTCCTGGCGCGGGTGAAGACGTGGTGGGGATCACGGACACGCCCTGTGCCCCCGGTAGTCGTTAGGCATGGTAATGAGTTACGCTAACGAACATGCCAGACCTCTCCCATGGCGACGATGCCGCCGCCGTGAACTCCCTGCGTTCCGCAGTGATGCGCCTGTCGCGTCGACTCAAGCACCAGCGGGTCGACGAATCGCTGAGTCCCACCGAGATGTCGGTGCTCGGCACCCTCGCCGGATGCGGCTCCGCGACACCGGGTGAGCTGGCCCGCAAGGAGCATGTGCAGCCGCCGTCGATGACCAGGATCGTCGCGCTTCTCGAGGCCAAGCAGCTGGTCCGCCTCGAACCCCACCCCGAGGACCGCCGGCAGAAGGTCGTCACCTCCACGGAGCAGGCCGAGACCATGCTCAAGGAGAGCCGCCGCAAGCGGAACGCCTGGCTGGCCAACCTCACCGAGGGGCTCGACGAGGACGAGTGGGCCAAGCTGCGCGCGGCCGCACCCGTCCTGGAGAAGCTCGCCCACCTCTGAGCACGGCACACGGCTCCGCACGACGACCGCCGAGGAGGCGAACGCACTTTGAGTACGGGATCCGGAGCAGACTCCGCCCCCGCACCAGCCGCCCACAACCAGAACGCCCGCCCACGTAAGCCCTCGATGTTCGCCAGCCTGAAGGTACGCAACTACCGGCTGTTCGCGACGGGGGCAGTCGTCTCCAACACCGGCACCTGGATGGCCCGCATCACCCAGGACTGGCTGGTGCTCTCCCTCACGGGATCCTCCACCGCCGTCGGCGTGACGACGGCCATGCAGTTCCTCCCGATGCTGCTCTTCGGCCTGTACGGCGGCGTGATCGCCGACCGCTTCGCCAAGCGGAACCTGCTGTTCTGCACGCAGGGAGCGATGAGCCTGTCCGGCCTCTTCCTCGCGGCGCTCACCCTCACGGGCAACGTCCAGGTGTGGCACGTCTACGTAGCCGCCTTCTTCACGGGTCTCGTCACGGTCGTCGACAACCCGACCAGGCAGTCGTTCGTGTCCGAGATGGTGGGACCGGATCAGGTTCGGAACGCCGTTTCCCTGAACTCCGCGAACTTCCAGTCCGCCCGCCTCATCGGCCCGGCCGTCGCCTCCGCGCTGACCGCCGCCGTCGGCCCCGGCTGGGCGTTCCTCGCCAACGGCCTGTCCTTCCTCGCCCCGCTCACCGGCCTCATGCTCATGCGCACGCACGAACTGCACGAGACCAAGCGCTCCCCGCGCGGCAAGGGCCAGCTGAAGGAGGGGCTCCGCTATGTCTCGCAGCACCCCGAGCTGATCTGGCCGATCGTGCTCGTCGGGTTCGTCGGCACCTTCGGCTTCAACTTCCCGATCTGGCTGAGCGCGTACGCGGACGACGTGTTCCACGGCGGGGTCGGCCAGTACGGCCTGTTCAACACCCTCATGGCGGTCGGCTCGCTGGCCGGCGCGCTGCTCGCGGCCCGGCGTCGCTCGACCCGTCTGCGGGTCCTGGTCGGCGCGGCGATCGGCTTCGGTGTCCTGGAGGTCGCGGCCGCGTGGGCGCCGGGCGTCTGGGCGTTCGCCCCGCTGATCGTGCTGCTCGGCATCCTCGGCCTGACGGTGAACGTGACCGCCAACTCCACGGTCCAGATGGGCACGGACCCGGAGATGCGCGGCCGCGTGATGGCGCTGTTCATGATGGTGTTCACCGGTGGTACGCCGCTGGGGGGCCCGCTCTTCGGCTGGCTCGCCGACCAGTACGGGGTGCGGGTCAGCTTTGCCCTCGCCGGGGTGATCTGTGCGGTGGCGGCGGTCGGGGTAGGCCTCCTGCTGGCCCGCGCGGCGAACCTGCGGCTCAAGGTGGACCTTCGCCGCGGCGAGCGTCATGTGCAGTTCGTTCCACGGGAGCTGGCGGCTGCGGCGTGAGCCGATCAAGCCCCTGCGGCGATTGAGCAGCGGGGTCCGGGGCAGCGCCCCGGGACCGCAACGCCGGAGGGGCTTGACGTCTCGGGGCTCCGCCCCGGACCCCGCGCCTCAATCGCCGGCGGGGCTTGATCGGCCGCGCTGCGAGAAGGTCGCCGGACGGCCGTTCGGGGGGACGCGTTAACCTCGTTGGCGTGGACCCGAAGACCCGTAACCGGATCATGGCCGGTGTGCTCGTGCTGATGTTCTTCGTCGTGGCTGTCGCGGCGGCCGTCGGCCAGTAGTCGACCGACGGCCGCCGCGTACCGGCTGGGCCGATTACCAGGCGAAGGCCTCCGGCGACGGACCCGGCCCCGGGAAGACATCGTCCAGGCCGGACAGCACCTCCTCGCTCAGCTCCAGCTCGACCGCGCGCAGCGCCGAGTCCAGCTGCTCCTGCGTGCGCGGGCCGACGATCGGGCCCGTGATGCCGGGCCGCGTGAGCAGCCAGGCGAGCGCCGCCTCGCCGGGCTCGATGCCGTGCTTGTCGAGCAGGTCCTCGTACCGCTGGACCTGCTCTCGCACCTTCGTGTTCTCGAGCGCGGAGGCGGAGCGGCCCTGGGACCTGCGCTTGCCCTCACTCTCCTTCTTGAGCACGCCGCCGAGCAGCCCGCCGTGCAGCGGGGACCACGGAATGACGCCGAGGCCGTAGTCCTGCGCGGCCGGGATGACCTCCATCTCGGCGCGGCGCTCGGCGAGGTTGTAGAGGCACTGCTCGCTGACGAGTCCGACGCGGCCGTGCGCCTTCGCCAGCTCGTTGGCCTGGGCGATCTTGTAACCGGGGAAGTTCGACGACCCGGCGTAGAGGATCTTCCCCTGCTGGATCAGCACGTCGATCGCCTGCCAGATCTCCTCGAAGGGAGTGCGGCGGTCGATGTGGTGGAACTGGTAGACGTCGATGTAGTCGGTCTGCAGCCGCTTGAGGCTGGCGTCGACGGCGCGCCGGATGTTCACCGCGCTGAGGTGGTCGTGATTGGGCCAGACCGGTCCGTCGCCGCCCATGTTCCCGAACACCTTGGTGGCGAGGACGGTCTTGTCGCGCCGCTCGCCGCCCTTGGCGAACCAGGTGCCGATGATTTCCTCGGTGCGGCCCTTGTTCTCGCCCCAGCCGTACACGTTCGCTGTGTCGAAGTAATTGATGCCGCTGGCCTGCGCCGCGTCCATGATCGCGTGGCTGGCGGCCTCGTCGGTCTGCGGACCGAAGTTCATGGTGCCGAGGACGAGTCGGCTGACCTTGAGTCCCGTGCGTCCGAGCTGTGTGTACTTCATGGGGGCCAAGCCAACGACGTGGAGTGCGCTCTAGGCAAGCGAGTTGGGCCGCCGGTCGCTCTGAACAGCCCGGTAAGGACCGCCGCCGACCCCCCACGCCTGATGCAGCGCGTCCGCGAAGGCCGATGCCAGTTTGTGCTCGCCTGAAGCGTTCGGATGGGTGCCGTCGTACGTGTCGTGCTGGATGTCGTACGACTCGGGGACGGAGGCAAGCAGGAGGGGCGAGCGGGGCTCGTCGAGGTCCGCGACGGCCTTCGCGAGGAGGGTGTTGAAGTGGGCGACCTCCGCGGCGAAGGGGGCGTCCGTCTCGGCCCGGACGTTGGGGATCACGGGGAGCAGGACCATGCGGACGGCCGGGTTCGCGCGGCGGGCCTCGGCGACGAAGCGGCGCGTGTTCTGTGCCGTCTGTTCGGCGTCGGTGTAGAAGCCGAGGTCTATCAGGCCGAGGGAGACGAGGAGGACGTCGGCGCGGGCGGCGGTCACCGCTTCGGCGATCGCGGGCGCCATGTGCTGCCAGCCCTCGCCCCAGCCCGCGAGATGGGCCTGCGGGAACTCCGGCTCCGCGTACGCGTGGCTGTCGCCGTGCAGGGCGGTGCGGGGGCCGACGAGCTCGTACGCGGTCCTGTCGTCGGCGCACAGGTGCTGCCAGAACCGCAGGCGCCAGGTGTGCTCCCCGGCGCTCCCAATGGTCATCGAGTCGCCGACCGGCATGAACCTGAGCATCCGCTCATCATCGTCGATCACGCAGGGTGCGTGCGTGTGAGCCCCAACACGCCTGGCAAGCTGGGGGCATGCGTGCGTATCTGGGGGCGGCCGGGGTCGCCGCAGTCCTCCTTCTCGGCGCGGCTTCCGGTCCCGCGGTCGCCGACTCTCCCTCCGTCGGATCCGACGGGTTCACGATCAAGGACCCGCGGATCACCGAGTCCAGCGGCCTGGCCGCCTCGCGCGCCCACCCCGGCGTCTACTGGACGCACAACGACAGCGACGACGGCGCGTACCTGTTCGCGATCGACGGCAGGACCGGGAAGACGGTCGCCACGGTCACGATGACCGGCGTCGGCTCCCCCCGCGACGTCGAGGCGATCTCGATCGGCCCCGACGGGAACATCTACGTGGGCGACATCGGCGACAACCTCGGCGGCAAGTGGGACCACGTGTGGGTCTACAAGCTGCCCGAGCCGAAGAAGCTCACCGACCAGACGGTGCGGGCCACCCAGTACGACGTGAAGTACGCCGACGGCCCGCGCAACGCCGAGGCGATGATGGTCCACCCGAAGACGGGCCGGGTCTACATCGTGGAGAAGGGCGACGACGGCGGCGGCCTGTACGAGGGCCCGGCGACGCTGAACGCCTCCGCCACCAACACCTTCCGCCGCGTCGCCGACATCGACCTGTGGGCGACGGACGGCGCGTTCTCGCCCGACGGCAAACAGCTCGCCGTACGCGGCTACTTCGGCGGCGTCTCTTACACGTGGAACGACGGGAAGCCCGAGCGCCAGGGCCGGTTGAGCGTGCCGATGCAGCCGCAGGGCGAGTCGGTGACGTACACACCGGACGGGAAGACGCTGCTCTACGGAAGCGAGGGGCAGGGCAGCGAGGTGGAGCCCGTGGAGGTGGAGGGCGCGGGCGGCTCCGATGACGGCTCGAACTCGACCTCCGATCAAGGCGGTTCGGACGGCGGCAGCGCCTTCACCGGCAAGGCCGGCGCGGTCGGTGCCGCCGTCGTCCTCATCCTGCTGTTCGGAATCGGCCGGCTGCTCCGCCGCCCCAAGAACCGCTGAACTACTCGCCCAGGACCCGTAGTTCATAGTGCAGCGTCCGGTCCCGCCGCACCTTGTGGGTGAGCGGCACCGAGAAGCCGTGCAGGACCGGGTGCTTGCGGCGGATCAACGAGGCCGCGTGCCGGGCCTCGTCGCCGCCCTGGTCGAGCAGTCGGACCCGCGCCTTGAGCGGCGGGCCGGTCGGCGCGCCGCGCACCGTGGACGGCGCGATCTCCACTTCCGGGTTGTTGCGCATCCGCTTGACCTTCCAGGCCTTGCCGTAGGTCCGGAAGTACGCGTGGTCGCCCTCGACCGCGATGTTCACGGGAGTGCCGACGCCGGTGCCGTCCTTCTTGTGCGTGGTGAGCAGGACGGCGTACTGCTTGACGAACGGGGCGAGCGCGGGGCTCGGATCGGGCTTGGCAGTCGTCATACGTCCATAGATGCACCGCTTCGGCGTTCTGTCACCTGTTGCCGCGCGACGCGACGAGGACGTCGAGCCCGTCCAGGATCCGCTGGAGTCCGAACTCGAAGTGGTCGAAGCCGGACGAGAACGTCTCCTCGGACAGGGACGCCATCACCGGGTAGCGGCCGCTGGCCATCGCGGCCTCCAGGGTGGGGCCCTGTGCCTCCCAGAACGCGGCGTCCGTCATGCCCGACGTCTTCTCCGCCTCCTGCTCGTAGACGCGGGTGCGCGCCACCCCTGACACGTATCCGTCGACCATGACCAGGACGGAGAGCAGCTCCGGATCGGCAAGGCCCATGGGCTTGATGCGGGCCATCATCTTCTCCATGGCGGACATCGCGCCGGGGCCGAGCACGGGCCGGGCCTGGTTGACCTGGAGCAGCCAGGGGTGGCGCCGGTAGAGCGAGAGCGTCTCGCGGGCCATCGTGGCGACCGCGTCCCGCCACGTCCCGTCGCCGAGCGCGGCCGGGTCCTCGTACGGGGTCTGGACCCGGTCCAGCATCAGGTCGAGCAGCTCGGCCTTGCCCGGCACGTACCGGTACAGCGACATGGTGCCGGTGCCCAGGTCGGTGGCGAGCCGGCGCATCGAGACGGCGCCGACCCCCTCGGCGTCGGCGACCTCGACCGCGACCTCGACGATCCGGTCGAGGGAGAGCGCCGGTTTCGGGCCCCGGCTGGGCCGGACCCCCGTGCCCCACAGCAGCTCCATGCTGCGCCGGATGTCGCCACTGCCGGAGGTCTCGGCGCTGCTGTTCGTGCCCTGGTTGCCGCTGGTCATGGGGCTCAGCGTAAACCTCTGGCGAAAAACTGGGTACGGTGTACTCTCATTTGGGTACGGTGTACTCGGTTGGGGCGGCGGGCGACGGAGGAGGAGCGGTCGTGGTGGACGGGGATCACGCGGTGCGGGCCGAGGGGCTCGTGAAGGAGTACGGGGGCAAGGAGACCAAGCGCGCGCTCGACGGGTTCGACCTGACGGTGCGGCGCGGCACGGTGCACGGACTGCTCGGGCCGAACGGGGCGGGGAAGACGACGGCGGTGCGGGTACTGAGCACGCTGCTGCGGTTCGACGGGGGCCGGGCGGAGGTCGGCGGGGTGGACGTGGCATCTCGGCCGCGCCAGGTGCGCCGCCGCATCGGGCTCGCGGGTCAGTACGCGGCCGTGGACGAGGTGCTGACGGGCCGGCAGAACCTGGAGATGTTCGGCCGGCTCTTCCATCTGGGCGGGCGCCGGGCGCGGGTGCGGGCGACCGAACTGCTCGACCAGTTCGGCCTCGCGGACGCGGGGGGCAAGGGCGTGGGCAAGTACAGCGGAGGAATGCGCCGCCGGCTCGACCTGGCCGCGTCCATGATCCTCACCCCGGACGTGCTGTTCCTGGACGAGCCGACGACCGGGCTCGACCCGCGCGGCAGGGGCGAAGTGTGGGAGAGCGTAAGGGAATTGGTGGCAGCGGGGACGACGGTACTGCTGACCACCCAGTATCTGGAGGAGGCCGACAAGCTGGCCTCGCGGATCACCGTCATCGACCAGGGGCGGGCGATCGCCGAGGACAGCCCCGAGGGGCTCAAGCGGTCCGTCGGCGGGGACCGGATAGAGATCGTCGTCACCGAGGCCTCCGAACTCTCCCGCGCCGCGAAGATCGTCGCGCGGGGCGGCGCCGAACCGGTTGTCGACGAGGAGGCGCTGCGGGTGCACGCGCCGGTCGCGGACCGGGTCGCCGCGCTCACGGACGCGGCACGCACGCTTCAGGACGAGGGCGTCGCGGTCGAGGACATCGGCCTGCGCAGGCCGAGCCTCGACGATGTGTTCCTGCAGCTGACGGGGAGGGCCGCGTGATGAGTGGTGCGAGCGCGTACTGGGCGGTGGCCGACTGCTGGAACGTGGTGCGCCGCGGTCTCACCCACTACCAGCGCCAACCGGTCAACATCGCCTGGCAGTTGGGCTTCCCGATCCTGTCGGTGCTGTTGTACGGGTACGTGTTCGGCAGCGCGATGACCGTGCCGGGCGGCGGGGACTACCGGGACTTCCTGATGCCGGGGATGTTCGCGATGACGATGGCGTTCGGGTTCATCAACACGGCGACGCTGGTCGTGCACGACGCGGAGAAGGGGGTCATCGACCGGTTCCGGTCGATGCCGATGGCGCCTTCGGCGGTGGTGTCGGGGCGCGGGGTGACCGATCTGCTCGTCGCCTGCGCGGAGCTGGCGATCCTGATGCTCACGGCGCTGGCGATCGGCTGGCGGCCGGACGGCGGGATCGTGGGCGGCCTTGCCGCGTTCGCGCTGCTGCTGTGGCTGCGGTTCGCGCTGATCTGGCTGGGGGTGTGGCTGGGTCTGCTGGTTCCCAACCCGGAGGCGGCGGGCGGACTGTTCGCGGTCGCCTTCCCGCTGACGATGATCTCCAGCATCTTCGTCGCGCCGCAGCTGATGCCGGATTGGCTGGGGGTGGTGGCGGCGTGGAACCCGATCTCGTCGACGGTCGCGGCGTCGCGGGAGCTGTTCGGGACGCCGGTCGGGGCGGGGGACTCCTGGATCGAGCAGCACGCGGTGCTCATGGCCGTGGTGTGGCCGGTGGTGCTCACGCTGATATTTCTGCCGCTCGCCGTCCGACGCTTCCAGCGGCTGAGCCGTTGAACGGCGAATCGCCGGCGGGGCTTGATAGATCAAGCCCCGCCGGCGATTGAGGCGCGGGGTCCGGGGCAGAGCCCCGGGGGCGTAACGCCGAGTGGGTCAGAGCTGGCCGATGACGTAGTCGATGCAGGCCGTCAGGGCCTGGACGTCGGCCGGGTCGATCGCCGGGAACATCGCCACGCGGAGCTGGTTGCGGCCCAGCTTGCGGTAGGGCTCCGTGTCGACGATGCCGTTGGCGCGCAGCACCTTGGCCACAGCGGCGGCGTCGATGCTGTCGTCGAAGTCGATCGTCCCGATCACCTGCGACCGCTTCGCGGCGTCCGTGACGAACGGCGTCGCGAGCTTCGACTCCTCGGCCCACGAGTACAGGCGCGAGGACGAGTCCTTCGTGCGGGCCGTGGACCAGGCGAGGCCGCCCTGGCCGTTGATCCAGTCCAGCTGCTCGGCGAGCAGGAAGAGCGTGGAGAGCGCCGGGGTGTTGTACGTCTGGTTCTTGCGGGAGTTGTCGATCGCCGTCGGCAGCGAGAAGAACTCCGGGACGTGACGGCCCGAGGCGTGGATGCGCTGGGCGCGCTCGATCGCGGCCGGGGAGAAGATGCCGATCCACAGGCCGCCGTCGGAGGCGAAGGACTTCTGCGGGGCGAAGTAGTAGACGTCCGTCTCGGCGATGTCGACCGGGAGGCCGCCGGCGCCGGAGGTGGCGTCGACGAGGACGAGGGAATCGGAGTCCGCACCGGTCACGCGCTTGATCGGCGCGGCGACGCCGGTCGAGGTCTCGTTGTGGGTCAGGCCGTAGACGTCGACACCGGCCTCGGCGACCGGCTCCGGGTGCGTACCCGGGTCGGAGGCGATCACGGTCGGCTCGGCGAGCCACGGGGCGAGCTTCGAGGCCTTCGCGAACTTGGAGGAGAACTCGCCGAAGTTCAGGTGCTGCGACTTGTTCTCGATCAGGCCGTGCGTCGCCACGTCCCAGAACGCGGTGGAGCCGCCGTTGCCGAGGATGACCTCGTAGCCCTCGGGGAGGGAGAAGAGCTCGCGCACGCCGTCGCGCACGCGTCCGACCAGGTTCTTGACCGGAGCCTGGCGGTGTGAGGTGCCCATGAGGGAGGTGCCGGTGGCGGCCAGGGCGTCCAACGCCTCCGTACGCACCTTGGAGGGGCCAGCGCCGAAACGTCCGTCGGCGGGCTTGATGTCAGCGGGAATCTGGATCTCAGCCACGAGAGGGAGGGTAACCGGTGGGGTTTGGTGGACCGCGAAGTGTTCGCTGGGTGAGATGTGGCATCTCGCCCTCCGCGCGTGGTGGGCCCCCGGATTTAGCGTGGAGGGTCACACCACCCTTGGGTGTCCACCGTGCTGCCCTGTGCGGTCTAATACATTGAACTAATCGTTGAGCCGAGACAGCTGAGACCTGAGATGGGGTGGACCGTGAGCGGCCCGCAGACCGAACCCGTGGCCGTGGCGCAGGATGCCGCCCCGGCCGTGACCGCGAGCGACGGCGCGGAGCCGTCGCGCCGTCGCGGCTCGCTGGGCCCGGTCGGCCTCGTCCTCGCGGGATGCATCTCGGTGCAGTTCGGCGCGGCGCTCGCGGTGAGCCTGATGCCGCGCGCCGGAGCGGTCGGCGTCGTCACCCTCCGCCTCGTCGTGGCGGCCGTGGTGATGCTCGTCGTCTGCCGCCCCAAGCTGCGCGGGCACTCGCGCGCCGACTGGGGCACGGTCCTCGCCTTCGGCATCGCCATGGGCGGCATGAACCTGCTCTTCTACCAGGCGGCGGCCCGCATCCCGCTGGGCATCGCGGTCACCTTCGAGGTCCTCGGCCCGCTCGCCCTCTCCGTCTTCGCCTCCCGCCGCCTCGTCAATGTCGTGTGGGCGGGCCTCGCCCTGTGCGGCGTGTTCCTGCTCGGCGGCGCGGGGGACGGGCTCGGCAGTCTGGACCTGGCCGGTGTGGGCTTCGCGCTCGCGGCCGGCGCCTGCTGGGCGACGTACATCGTCTTCAGCGCCCGCACGGGCCGCCGCTTCCCGCAGGTCGACGGGCTCGCGCTCGCGATGGGAGTGGCGGCCGTCCTCTGCCTGCCGCTCGGCATCGTGACGGCGGGCCCGAAGCTGCTCGACCCGGTGACCGTCGGCCTCGGCGCGGCGGTCGCGATCATGTCCTCGGTCCTCCCGTACACCCTCGAACTCCTCGCCCTGCGCCGCCTTCCCGCGTCCACGTTCGCGGTGATGATGAGCCTCGAACCGGCGGTCGCCGCGCTCTCCGGCTTCCTCGTCCTGAGCCAGGCCCTGTCCTGGGCACAGGCCCTCGCCATCGCGCTGGTGATCGCGGCGAGCATGGGGGCGGTGCGGACGCAGGTGGGGCGGCGTAACGATGTTGTGCTGCGGGACTGACGGTCAGGACTGTGACGTGAAACTTCGATAGAGCTGGAGTTTCACGTCACAGTCCTGAACGGTGGGGCGGGTGACGGAGTCACTGCTTGCCGGTGCCGACTGGGTCCACGTAGACCTTCTGGTCCGCGCCGTCGGAGACGGGGAGGTTGATGCCGACCTTCAGGTTCGTGGAGTGGGTCTCGTTCGGGGGCGTGATGTCGAGGGACGTGACGTCGACGCCGGAGCCGCCGGTGGTGTTCGGCGGGTAGTGGAGGGTGAAGCGGGTCGACTCGCCGTTGCCCAGGACGACGCTCGGGGACGCGAGGCCGCTGCGGTGGGCGCTCAGCGGCCCGGAGGCCTGCTCGGAGCGGAGGTCCACGCCGGGGAAGCCCTTGAGCGAGCAGGCGTCGCTGGTGTTCTTCATGCTGACTATGAGCGTGCCCTCGCCCATGCCGTGGGCCGAGTCGAACGCGAGGTTCGAGGTCTTGCACGGGCCGGTGTTGATCTGCCCGCCGCCGCTGCCCTCGGCGGCGGCCGTCTTCTCGCCGGAGTCCGAGACGTTCTTGCCGGAGGTCTCGCTGTTGCCGCCGGAGGACGAGGACGAGGAGGCGGATGAGGCGGCGGGCGAGTCGTCATTCGTGTCCGCGGCGGAGTCCTCGTTCCCCTGGCAGGCGGTGAGCGAGAGGCCCGCGGCGAGGGCGACGGCGGCGAGGGTGAGCTTGCGAGCACGCATGGGTTTCGTCCTTTACTCGTAGGTCGGCAACCCGTTGGTCGGTTCGGGCTACTGGTGATCAGGACCCGCCCGGTCCGCTGATCGTTCCGTGCGGCCGCCGCCTTATACATGGCTGTTACATACGACTGTTCTGCCGTCACCGCCGGGACAGAGCCGTGACTCGGCGGATCTTGAACTCGTGCGCCGTGTGTGGG
The DNA here is from genome assembly GCF_042888725.1 of Streptomyces sp. NPDC002795. Taxonomy (NCBI): domain Bacteria; kingdom Bacillati; phylum Actinomycetota; class Actinomycetes; order Kitasatosporales; family Streptomycetaceae; genus Streptomyces; species Streptomyces sp. NPDC002795. The sequence goes on along the minus strand of NZ_JBIAQB010000002.1, from coordinate 810,360 downwards.
CAGAACAAGCCATGTAGCCATGTACGGGCGGAGCAATCAGGAATCAAGAATCAGGAATCAAGAAGCGCGGGCGCGGAGTCGCTTCTAGCCTCTTCGCCATGAACATCACCATTCATACGAGTTCCCTTCCGCACGACGACCCGGACGCGTCGCTCGCCTTCTACCGCGACGTCCTCGGCTTCGAGGTCCGCAGCGACGTCGGGCAGGGCAGGATGCGCTGGATCACGGTCGGCCCCGCAGGACAGCCCGACACGTCGATCCTGCTGGCGCCGCCCGCCGCCGACCCGGGAATCACCGAGGACGAGCGCCGCACCATCACCGAGATGATGGCCAAGGGCACCTACGGCTGGATCCTGCTGGCCACCCCCGACCTCGACGCCACGTTCGAGAAGGTGCAGGCCGGTGACACCGAGGTCGTCCAGGAGCCGACAGAGCAGCCCTACGGCATCCGTGACTGCGCCTTCCGTGACCCGGCGGGCAACCTGATCCGCATCCAGGAACTCCGCTGAGGACCGCGGCATGTGTCAGCCCGAGTGGCGACGCGCACGCGTCGAGGCGCAGCACCTGTCCGACCTCGCGCGGCTGCGCCGCGTCCGGGACCGCATCGACAGGGAGTACGCGCAGCCGCTGAACGTGGAGGCGCTCGCCCGCGACGCCCACATGTCCGCCGGGCACCTCAGCCGGCAGTTCCGGACCGCGTACGGCGAGTCGGTGTACGCGTATCTGATGACGCGTCGCATCGAGCGCGCGACGGCGCTGCTGCGGCGTGGCGACCTCAGCGTCACCGACATCTGTTTCCAGGTCGGCTGCGCGTCGCTGGGCACGTTCACCACCCGCTTCACGGAGCTGGTCGGTATGCCGCCCGGGGCCTTCAGGCGCCTCGCGGCGGAGGCGGCGGCCGACCCCGCCGATGCCCCGCGTCCGGCCGGTGACGCGGGCCCCGTGGTCATGGTGGAGGGGATGCCTGCGTGCGTGGCGAAGCAGGTGACAAGACCGGTCAGGAATCGAGAAGCCCCGGCCACCGAGCGGCCCATAGCGTGAGAGCCATGACAACCACCGCAGTCACCAAGTCCCTTGAAGCCGTCGTCATCGAGGTGCCCGACTCCGAGGCCGCCCGCCTCTTCTACGCCGCCTTCGGTGTGGACGCCCACATCCGCCTGCGGGCGTCCGAGGCGCACTCCACCGGATTCCGCGGCTTCACGCTGGCGCTCTCGGTGTCCAACCCCGCCACCGTCGACGGCTTCCTCGGCGCCGCCGTGGACGCCGGAGCGACGGTCCTGAAGCCCGCCGCGAAGTCGATGTGGGGCTACGGGGGTGTCGTACGGGCGCCGGACGGGACGATCTGGCAGATCGTGACCTCGGCGAAGAAGGACACCGGCCCGGCCACGGGCGAGATCGACGGGCTCGTCCTGCTGATCGGCGTCGAGGACGTGAAGGCCACCAAGCAGTTCTACGTCGAACGGGGCCTGACCGTGGCCAAGAGCTTCGGTGGCAAGTACGCCGAGTTCGCCTCCGGCGGGGCCGGCACCGTGAAGCTGGCGCTCTACAAGCGCCGCGGCCTGGCCAAGATCCTCGGCGTCGCCGTCGAAGGCAGCGGTTCGCACCGCATCGTCCTCGGCGGCGCCGACGGCCCCTTCACCGACCCGGACGGATTCGTCTGGGAGGGCGCACCAGCATCCGTACCCGCGGCCACACCCGCATCCACACCCGCATCCACACCCACATCCGCATCCTCCGAGGTGTCCTGATCTCTTCAAGGCCCGGCTCAACTTCCATGCAAGCACGCTTGCTTGTTTCTTGGCCCCCTGCCATGCTCCGGGCACGCCGTACACACCGTCGTGCCCGGAGGGGAGCGCACCAAGTCCGAACCGTCCGCCGTGTTCGAGGACTTGCGGGACGAGAGCGAGGAACTCGACCGGATCGTCAGGGAGTTGAGCCCGGCCCAGTGGGCCGCCCCGACTCCCGCACCCCGCTGGACCGTCGCCCACCAGATCGCCCATCTCGCCTGGACCGACCGCGCCGCCCTGCTCGCCATGAGCGACGCCGACGCCTTCGCGGGCGAGGTGGAGAAGGCGATCGCCGCCCCGGAGTCCTTCGTCGACGAAGGTGCCGAGGAAGGCGCACGGCAGGACCCGGCCGCGTTGCTCGCCGGCTGGCGGGAGGGGCGCGAGCAGTTGCAGAAGGTGCTGCGCGCCGCCGCGGCCGACAAGACCCGGTTCCCCTGGTACGGGCCGCCGATGTCCGCCGCCTCCATGGCGACCGGCCGGCTGATGGAGACATGGGCCCACGGCCAGGACGTGGCCGACGCGCTCGGCATCGTACGAACACCCACCGACCGGCTCCGGCACGTCGCCCGGATCGGCGTACGCGCCCGGAAGTTCGCCTTCGACGTGCACGGGGTGACCGCCCCCGAGGGTGAATTCCGCCTCGAACTCACGGCTCCCAGTGGCGAGTTGTGGACGTACGGGCCCGAGGGCGCCGGTCAGCGGGTCACCGGGGCCGCCGTCGACTTCTGCCTCCTCGTCACCCAGCGCGCGCACCGGGCCGACCTCGACGTACGCGCCGAGGGCCCCGACGCCGACCGCTGGCTCGACATCGCGCAGGCCTTCGCCGGGCCACCGGGGAAGGGGCGCGCGCCGAAGGAGACGCGTTGAGCAGGCCTCCGCTGCGGATCGGCAACGCCTCCGGTTTCTACGGCGACCGCTTCGACGCCATGAAGGACATGCTGACCGGCGGCGAACTCGACGTCCTCACCGGCGACTACCTCGCCGAGCTGACGATGCTGATCCTCGGCCGCGACCGCCTGAAGAACACGGACCGCGGCTACGCCCGCACCTTCCTGCGCCAGTTGGAGGGCTGCCTCGGGCTCGCCATCGAGCGAGGCGTACGACTCGTGGCCAACGCCGGCGGGCTCAATCCGGGTGGACTCGCGGATGCCGTACGGGAGTTGGCGACCCGGCTGGACGTGCCCGTACGCGTCGCCCACGTCGAGGGCGACGACCTCATCGGCACCGGCCGCTTCCCCGGCGCCCTCACCGCCAACGCCTACCTCGGCGGCGCCGGTATCACCGCCTGCCTCGACGCGGGCGCCGACATCGTGGTCACGGGGCGCGTCACCGACGCCGCACTGGTGACCGGGCCCGCGGCCTGGCACTTCGGGTGGGTGGCGGACGATTACGACCGGCTCGCGGGGGCCGTCGTCGCCGGGCACGTCCTCGAATGCGGGACGCAGGCGACCGGCGGGAACTACTCCCGGTTCGCCGACCGCGCCGCACAGTTGGGCCGCCCCGGCTTCCCCCTCGCCGAGATCCACGAGGACGGCTCCGCCGTCATCACCAAGCACCCCGGCACCGGCGGCTTCGTCGAACCCGGCACCGTCACCGAGCAGCTCCTGTACGAGACCGGGGGCGCCCGGTACGCCGGACCCGACGTCACCGCCTGCCTCGACACCGTCCGCCTGGAACCGGACGGGCCCGACCGCGTGCGCATCCACGGCGTACGCGGCGAGGCCCCACCGCCCACCCTCAAGGTCGGACTCAACCGGCTCGGCGGCTTCCGCAACGAGGTCGTCTTCGTGCTCACCGGCCTGGACATCGAGGCCAAGGCGGAGCTGGTGCGGGATCAGATGGAGGGCGCGTTGCGGGGTGCCAAGTCGACGCCTGCGTACGTTCGTTGGGAGCTGTCGCGTACCGACCGGCCCGACGCCGACACCGAGGAGACGGCGAGCGCGCTACTGCGGCTCGTCGTGCGTGACCAGGACCAGGAGGTCGTCGGGCGGGCGCTGAGCGGTGCCGCGGTCGAGCTGGCCCTCGGCTCGTACCCCGGCTTCCATGTCACGGCGCCGCCCGGCAAGGGCTCCCCGTACGGCGTGTTCGAGGCGGCGTATGTGGAGCGCGAGGGGGTGCCGCATGTCGTGGTGCTGCCGGACGGGGAGCGGAGGCGGATCCCCGCGCCAACGGGCCCCGCGCGCGCACTGGCGGCGGTGGCCGACCCACCTCTCCCGCCGCGCCTCCCACCGGGCCCGACGCGCCGCGCTCCCCTCGGACTCGTCGCGGGCGCCCGCAGCGGGGACAAGGGGGGCGATGCGAATGTGGGGGTGTGGGTGGAGAGCGATGCGGCGTGGCGGTGGCTGGTTCACACGCTGACGGTGGGCCGTTTCCGTGAGCTTCTGCCGGAAACCAACCAAGGGGGTCCGGGGCAGAGCCCCGCGACCGCGACGCCGCTACCTGTAACGAGACACCAGCTACCCCACCTCCGCGCCCTCAACTTCCACGTCACCGGGCTCCTCGGCGAAGGCGTCGCCGCGCAACACCGGTTCGACCCACAAGCCAAGGGCCTCGCCGAATGGCTCCGTTCCCGGCACCTCGACATACCGGAGGCCCTCCTGTGACCGTCCTGGCCAGCGCCCTGGACGCCCGGTCCGACGACTACGCCGGCCGGCGCACCGCCCTCCTCGGCAAACTCACGGCGCTCGACACCGAGCACGCGAAGGCCGTCGCCGGTGGCGGCGAGAAGTACGTCGAACGGCACCGTAAGCGCGGCAAGTTGCTCGCGCGCGAACGCATCGAACTGCTCGTCGACCCCGACACCCCCTTCCTGGAACTGTCCCCGCTCGCCGCCTGGGGCAGCGACTACGCCGTCGGTGCCTCGCTCGTCACCGGCATCGGCGTCGTCGAGGGCGTCGAGTGCCTGATCACCGCCAACGACCCGACCGTGCGCGGCGGCGCCAGCAATCCGTGGTCCCTGAAGAAGGCGCTGCGGGCGAACGAGATCGCCCACGCCAACCGGCTCCCGGCCATCTCGCTCGTCGAGTCCGGGGGCGCCGATCTCCCCTCCCAGAAGGAGATCTTCATCCCCGGTGGCGGGATCTTCCGCGACATCACGCGGCTCTCGGCGGCCGGGATCCCCACCGTCGCCGTCGTCTTCGGCAACTCCACCGCCGGAGGCGCGTACATCCCCGGCATGTCCGACCACGTGATCATGGTGAAGGAGAAGGCGAAGGTCTTCCTCGGCGGGCCGCCGCTGGTGAAGATGGCGACCGGCGAGGAGAGCGACGACGAGTCGCTGGGCGGCGCCGAGATGCACGCCCGCACCTCCGGGCTCGCCGACTACTTCGCGTTCGACGAGCAGGACGCGATCCGCCGGGCCCGCCGCGTCGTCGCCCGCCTCAACCACCGCAAGGCGCACGCCGATCCGGCTCCGGCGGCCCCGCCGAAGTACGACCCCGAGGAGCTCCTCGGCATCGTCCCCGACGATCTGAAGGAGCCGTTCGACCCGCGCGAGGTCATCGCCCGGATCGTCGACGGCTCGGATTTCGATGAGTTCAAGCCGCTGTACGGGGCCTCGCTCGTCACCGGCTGGGCCGCTCTCCACGGCTATCCCGTCGGCATCCTCGCCAACGCGCAGGGCGTCCTCTTCAGCGAGGAGTCGCAGAAGGCGGCCCAGTTCATCCAGCTCGCCAACCAGAGCGACATCCCGCTGCTCTTCCTGCACAACACGACCGGCTACATGGTCGGCAAGGAGTACGAGCAGGGCGGCATCATCAAGCACGGCGCGATGATGATCAATGCGGTCTCCAACTCGCGCGTCCCGCACCTGTCCGTGCTGATGGGCGCGTCCTACGGCGCCGGGCACTACGGCATGTGCGGGCGCGCCTACGATCCCCGTTTCCTCTTCGCCTGGCCCAGCGCCAAGTCCGCCGTCATGGGGCCGCAGCAGCTCGCGGGCGTGCTGTCGATCGTGGCGCGGCAGTCCGCCGCCGCCAAGGGGCAGCCGTACGACGAGGAGGCCGACGCCGGGCTGCGCGCCATGGTCGAGCAGCAGATCGAGGCCGAGTCGCTGCCGATGTTCCTGTCGGGGCGGCTCTACGACGACGGGGTCATCGACCCCCGCGACACCCGCACCGTCCTCGGCATCTGCCTGTCCGCGATCCACACCGCACCGTACGAGGGCGCCCGCGGCGGCTTCGGCGTCTTCCGGATGTGAGCCCTTCCATGACTTCAGTGATCAACTCGATTCTCGTCGCCAACCGTGGCGAGATCGCCTGCCGCGTCTTCCGCACCTGCCGTGACCTGGGTATCCGTACGGTTGCCCTGCATTCGGATCCGGACGCCGACGCGCTCCACGTCCGCGAGGCCGATCTCGCCGTACGCCTCCCGGGCGCCACGCCCGCCGACACCTATCTGCGCGCCGACCTCGTCGTGAAGGCCGCTCTCGACGCGGGCGCCGACGCCGTGCACCCCGGCTACGGCTTCCTCTCCGAGAACGCGGCGTTCGCGCGCGCCGTCACCGACGCCGGGCTCGTCTGGATCGGGCCGCCGCCCGCGGCGATCGAGGCGATGGCGTCCAAGACGCGGGCCAAGGAGCTGATGGGCGTCGCGCCGCTCGGCTCCGACATCACCGCCGCCGACCTGCCCGTCCTGGTCAAGGCGTCCGCCGGTGGTGGCGGGCGCGGGATGCGGGTAGTCCGCGAACTAGCCGAGCTGGACGTGGAGTTGGAGGCCGCGCGCGCGGAGGCGCTGTCCGCCTTCGGTGACGGCGAGGTCTTCGTCGAGCCGTACGTGGAGGGCGGGCGGCATGTGGAGGTGCAGGTGCTCGCCGACGCCCACGGGACCGTATGGGTCCTCGGGACGCGGGACTGTTCGCTCCAGCGGCGGCACCAGAAGGTGATCGAGGAGGCGCCCGCGCCGGATCTGATACGCGGCGTATCAGATGTCATATACGAGATGGCGGAGCGGGCCTGCCGGGCCACCGGCTACGTCGGCGCCGGCACCGTCGAGTTCCTCGTGGCGGACGGCGACACCGCCCACTTCCTGGAGATGAACACCCGCCTCCAGGTGGAACACCCCGTCACCGAGGCCGTGTTCGGGATCGACCTCGTCGCGCTTCAGCTCCGCGTCGCCGAGGGCGAGGCCCTCGACCCCGAACCCCCGGCCCCGCGCGGCCACGCCGTCGAGGCCCGCCTCTACGCCGAGGACCCCGCCGCCTCCTTCGCCCCGCAGACCGGCACGCTCCACCGCCTCACCGTCCCCGACAGCGTCCGCCTCGAAACCGGGTACACCGACGGCGACACCATCGGCGTGCACTACGACGCCATGCTCGCCAAGGTCGTCGCCCACGCCCCCACCCGCCCCGCCGCCGTCCGCGCCCTCGCAGGCGCCCTGGAACGCGCCGAGGTGCACGGGCCGGTCACCAACCGGGACCTGCTCGTACGGTCCCTGCGCCACCCCGAGTTCACCGACGCCCGCATGGACACCGGGTTCTACGAGCGGCACCTCGACGAGCTGACGGCCCCGGACCCGGACCCGTACGCGCCGCTCGCCGCCGCTCTCGCCCAGGCCGCGCACGGCCACCGCTTCGGCGGCTTCCGCAACGTCCCCTCCCAGCCCCAGCTGGGGCGCTACCGCACCGAACCGGACGGCACCGAGCACGAGGCCCGCTACCGGCACACCCGCGAAGGCCTCGAAGCCGACGGGGTGCGGGTCGTGCACGCCGCACCGAACCGCGTCGTCCTCGAAGTCGGCGGCGTACGCCGGAAGTTCGACGTAGCGACCTACGGGGACCGCGTCCACGTCAACGGCGTCACCCTCACCGCCCTTCCCCGCTTCACCGACCCCAGCGAGCAGCGGGCTCCCGGCTCCCTGCTCGCGCCCATGCCCGGCACCGTCGTCCGCGTCGCCGAAGGGCTCACCGAAGGCGCCGCCGTCACCGCAGGACAGCCCCTGATCTGGCTGGAGGCGATGAAGATGGAGCACCGCATATCCGCCCCCGCCTCCGGAACGCTCACCGCCCTGCACGCCGCCGTCGGCCGCCAGGTCGAGGTGGGCGCGCTGCTCGCCGTCGTACAGGAGGAGACACCCGCATGAGTACCGCTCCCGCCGCTCCCGTCCTCGAAACCGAAGAGCACCAGGCCCTGCGCGCCGCCGTCGCCGCACTCGGCAAGCGGTTCGGCCGCGACTACATGGCGAGGATCACCGCCGCCGAGGGGCACCCGGAGGAGCTGTGGGCGGAGGCCGCGAAGCTCGGCTACCTCGGCGTCAACCTGCCCGAGGAGTACGGCGGAGGGGGCGGTGGTATAGCCGAACTCTCCATCGTGCTGGAGGAGTTGGGGGCCGCCGGGTCGCCGCTGCTGATGATGGTCGTCTCGCCCGCGATCTGCGGCACGGCCATCTGCCGCTTCGGCACCGAGGAGCAGAAGCGGGCCTGGCTGCCCGGCCTCGCCGACGGCAGCCGCACCATGGCCTTCGGCATCACCGAACCCGACGCCGGATCCAACTCGCACCGCATCACCACCACCGCCCGCAAGGACGACGACGGCTCGTGGGTGCTGAACGGGCGCAAGGTGTTCATCTCCGGCGTCGACATCGCCGACGCGACGCTGATCGTCGGCCGTACCTCCGACGCCCGCAGCGGCAAGCTCAAGCCCTGCCTGTTCATCGTCGACCGCGACACCCCCGGCTTCGGGCGGCGCCGGATCGACATGGAACTCCAGGCTCCGGAGAAGCAGTTCGAACTGACCCTTGACGACGTGCGCCTTCCCGCCGACGCTCTCGTGGGTGACGAGGACGCAGGACTGCTCCAGCTCTTCGCCGGGCTCAACCCGGAGCGCGTCATGACCGCCGCGTTCGCCATCGGCATGGGCAGGTACGCGCTGAAGCGGGCCGTCGAGTACGCCAAGGAACGCACCGTGTGGCAGGCCCCCATCGGCTCCCACCAGGCCGTCGCCCACCCGCTCGCGCAGGTCCACATCGAGCTGGAGCTGGCCCGCCTGATGATGCAGAAGGCGGCCCGGCTGTACGACGCGGGCGACGACATGGGCGCCGGGGAGGCCGCCAACATGGCCAAGTACGCCGCCGCCGAGGCCTGTGTGCGCGCCGTCGACCAGGCCGTGCACACCCTCGGCGGCAACGGACTGACCCGCGAGTTCGGCCTCGCCTCCCTCATCACCGGCTCACGGGTGGCGCGCATCGCCCCGGTCAGCCGGGAAATGATCCTCAACTACGTGTCCCACCAGAGCTTGGGCCTCCCCAAGTCGTACTGAAGTCGCACGAACCCAACTGCCGCTCTTCAGCGAGGAGTTCGACATGGTGTACGTGAGTGAGTACGCGGACGTCGCGGTCGTCGACGAGCCCATCCACGACGCCGTGCTCGGGGGCGCGGCCGCCCGCGGCGACGCCCCCGCCCTCGTCGACGGGGTGGCCGGCAGCACCCTCTCGTACGCCGCGCTCGATCAGTTCCACCGGAAGGTGGCAGCGGGGTTCGCCGACGCGGGCGTCCGCAAGGGCGACGTGGTGGCGCTGCACAGCCCGAACACGATCGCCTACCCGGTGGCGTTCTACGGAGCCACGCGCGCGGGCGCCTCCGTGACCACCGTGCACCCGCTGTCGACGCCCGAGGAGTTCGCGAAACAGCTGCGCGACTCGTCAGCGAACTGGATCGTCACCCTCACGCCGTTCGTCGAGGTGGCCCGCGCGGCGGCCGAACTCGTGGGCGGCGTACGGGAGATATTCGTCTGCGACCCGGCGGGGGACTCGGGTCATCGCTCGCTGATGGACATGCTCGGCACGGACGCACCCGAGCCGCGCGTCGACATCGACCCGGCGCAGGACGTGGCGGCCCTCCCGTACTCGTCGGGCACCACCGGCACGCCCAAGGGCGTCATGCTCACGCACCGCAACATCGCCACGAACCTCGAACAGCTCCAGCCGGTCCTCCCGACGGGCCCCGGCGACCGCATCCTCGCCGTCCTGCCCTTCTTCCACATCTACGGCCTCACAGCGCTCATGAACGGCCCGCTGCGGCAGGGCTCCACCGTCGTCGTCCTGCCCCGCTTCGACCTCGACACGTTCCTCGCCACGATCGAGAAGCACCGCATCACCCACCTGTACGTCACCCCGCCGATCGTCCTCGCCCTCGCGAAGCACCCGGCCGTCGAGGGCTACGACCTGTCGTCGCTGCGGCACGTCATCAGCGCCGCCGCGCCCCTCGACGGCGCACTCGCCCGCGCCTGCGGGCGCCGCCTCGGTCTGCCGCCCGTCGGCCAGGCCTACGGCATGACGGAACTCTCGCCCGGCACGCACGTCGTCCCGTACGACGCGAAGAACCCGCCGCCGGGCGCCGTGGGCAGGCTCATCGCCTCGACCGAGATGCGGATCGTGTCCCTCGACGCCCCGGCGAAGGACGTGGCGCCGGGCGAGCCGGGAGAGGTCCTGATCCGCGGGCCGCAGGTCATGAAGGGCTACCTCGGCCGCCCCGACGCCACCGCCGACATGATCGACTGCGACGGCTGGCTGCGGACCGGGGACGTCGGGCACGTCGACGCGGACGGCTGGCTGTTCGTCGTCGACCGGGTCAAGGAACTCATCAAGTACAAGGGCTTCCAGGTCGCCCCCGCCGACCTGGAGGCGGTGCTGCTCACCCACCAGGGCATCGCCGACGCGGCGGTCATCGGCGTCCTCGACGACGACGGCAACGAGGTACCCAAGGCCTTCGTCGTACGCGCCGACCCGGCACTCGGCGAAGTCGACGTGCTGGCGTACGTCGCCGAACGTGTCGCCCCGCACAAGAAGATCCGCCGCGTCGCGTTCATCGAAGGGGTGCCGCGCGCGGCCTCCGGGAAGATACTGCGCCGCGAACTCAGGGAGATCTGATGCCAGTTGGGAACCTGGTGACGCACGCCCACGAGCGCGGCGTCACCACCCTCGCCCTCGACTCGCCCGGCAACAGAAACGCGCTCTCCGCTGCCCTCGTCGGCGAGCTGGGGGACCGGTTGCGGGACGCGGACAAGGACCGTGACGTACGCGCCGTCGTCCTCACCCACACCGGCGGCACCTTCTGCGCGGGCGCCGACCTGCGCGACCCTCCGGACCCGGACGCGCTGGTGGGACTGCTGCGGCAGCTCGTGGAGCTCGGCAAGCCGGTGCTGGCGCGGGTCGACGGGCACGTACGGGCGGGCGGCCTGGGCCTGTTGGGCGCGTGCGACATGGCGGCGGCCTCCGCGGCCTCGTCCTTCGCCTTCACCGAGGTACGCATCGGGGTCGCGCCCGCCGTGATCTCCATGCCGCTGCTGCCGCGCCTCGATCCGCGCGCGGTGGCCCGCTACTACCTGACGGGCGAGCGCTTCGACGCGGCGGAGGCGGCGCGGATCGGGCTGGTCACGATGGCGGACGACGACGTCGACGAGGCGTTGGAGCCGGTCCTTGGCGGCTTGCGGAAGGCGTCCCCCGAGGCCCTGGCCGAGACGAAGAAGCTGCTCACGGTTAAGGTCCTGGAGGCCTTCGACCGGGACGCGGAGTCTCTGACGGCGCTGTCCGCGCGGCTGTTCGGCTCCGCGCGGGCCCGCGAGGGCATGACCGCCTTTCTCGAACGACGGGATGCCGCATGGGTGTTGTGACGCTGCCGAAGCAGGACCGCTCGCGGGTGACGCGGCAACGGCTCCTGGAGTCCGCGGTCGCCTGCCTCGCCGCGCACGGCTGGGCCGGTTCCACGGTCTCCGTCGTCGCCGAGCACGCCGGTGTCTCGCGCGGCGCCGCCCAGCACCACTTCCCGACCCGCGAGGACCTGTTCACCGCGGCCGTCGAGTACGTGGCCGAGGAGCGCTCGACCGCGCTGCGTGCGCTGCGTCCGCAGGGGCGGGCGGAGGCGGTCGCGGCGCTCGTCGACCTCTACACGGGGCCGTTGTTCCGGGCGGCGCTGCATCTGTGGGTGGCCGCGTCGAACGAGCCGCAACTGGGGGGCCGGGTGACCGAGTTGGAGGCGCGCGTCGGCCGTGAGACCCATCGGATCGCGGTGGAGCTGCTGGGGGCGGACGAGTCGGTGCCGGGGGCGCGGGAGGTCGTCCAGGGGTTCCTCGACATGGCCCGTGGCCTCGGCCTCGCGAATCTCCTCACGGATGACAGGGCGCGGCGGGTGCGGGTGGTGGCGGAGTGGGCGGTGCTGGTGGACCGTGCCCTGGCCTGACCCCGGCACCCGATCCCACGCCTCGGGGCTCCGCCCCGGGGCCTGGCCCCGGGAGCCGTGGCCGACGCCTCGGGGCTCCGCCCCGGGCCCCGCTGCTCAATCGCCGCAGGGGCTTGAAATACCTACCCGCACCGCCCCACCGGGCCCTCTTTGCCCGGCCCGTTCCTCACGGGGTGCCGCCCGTTGCGGTCGATGCCGTCACGGCCTTGGGCAATCTGCCGCCTTGGGCGGCAGGGTGGGCAAGGCGGCGCCCCGGTGCCGCGTGTCGGGGCGACGGGCTGGGCCACGGCGCCGCGTGCCACGGACTACCGGGCGATGTCCGCGTAACCCCCGATGTCCCGCGGCGGACGCGACTCCGGCCCCGTGTAGCGCGCCGAAGGCCGGACCAGCCGACCCGTACGTTTCTGCTCAAGAACATGCGCGCTCCAACCGGCGGTCCTCGCACACGTGAACATCGACGTGAACATGTGCGCCGGCACCTCCGCGAAGTCCAGCACGATCGCTGCCCAGAACTCCACGTTCGTGGCCAGCACCCGATCCGGCCGCCGCGCGTGCAGCTCCGCCAGCGCCGCCTTCTCAAGCGCCTCCGCCACCTCGAACCGCGGCGCCCCCAGCTCCCGCGCCGTCCGCCGCAGCACCCGCGCCCGCGGATCCTCCGCCCGGTATACCCGGTGCCCGAAGCCCATCAGCCGCTCACCCTTGTCGAGCGCCCGGCGCACATACGCCTCCGCGTCCCCGGTCCGCTCGATCTCCTCGATCATGCCGAGGACCCGGGACGGCGCACCGCCGTGCAGCGGCCCGGACATCGCCCCGACCGCCCCGGACAGCGCCGCCGCCACATCCGCCCCGGTGGACGCGATGACGCGGGCCGTGAACGTAGAGGCGTTCATGCCGTGTTCGGCGGCCGACGTCCAGTACGCGTCGACGGCCGCGACATGCTTCGGGTCCGGCTCCCCGCGCCAGCGCTTCATGAACCGCTCGACGACGGTGTCCGCCTTGTCGATCTCCCGCTGCGGCACCATCGGCAGGCCCGGCCCGCGCGCGGACTGCGCGACGTACGACAGGGCCATGACGGCGGCGCGCGCGAGGTCGTCGCGGGCCTGCCGCTCGTCGATGTCGAGCAGCGGCTTCAGGCCCCACACGGGGGCGAGCATGGCGAGCGCCGACTGCACGTCGACGCGGATGTCACCGGAGTGGACGGGGATCGGGAACGGCTCGGCCGGCGGCAGGCCCGGGTTGAAGGCGCCGTCGACCAGCAGCCCCCAGACGTTCCCGAACGACACGTGGCCGACCAGATCCTCGATGTCGACGCCGCGATAGCGCAGGGCGCCGCCTTCCTTGTCCGGTTCGGCGATCTCGGTCTCGAACGCGACGACACCTTCGAGGCCTGGAACAAAGCCGGGGGTCAGGTCGGACATCGGGCGGCTCCTCTGGATGCGTGGACGGTGGGTCAGGGTGCTGGAACACCCGTGGTCCGGACGGGGGTACACCCGTGATGCCCCGTACGGCAGGGGGCTGAACCGTTTCGGCCCCTGGAACATAACCCTCCGTGCCACAGTTGGCGAGGGCTCGCGGCACTCAGTGCCATGTTTCGTCCTGGGTGCGTCTGTGCCCGTCTGTCCGGCAGGATGACGCCGTGAGCGCCCACGACGATCCCGAACTCGACCTCGCCGACATGCGCGAGCAGTACCGCGCCCAGGACGGCGGCCTGCTGGAGGGGGGCCTCGCCCCGCACCCGATGGAACAGTTCACGCGCTGGTTCAAACAGGCGGCGGCTCCCGGCTCCCCGCTGTCCGAGCCCAACGCCATGGTCGTCTCCACCGCCGACGCCGAGGGCCGCCCCAGCTCCCGCACGGTGCTGCTCAAGTCGTACGACGACGCGGGCTTCGTCTTCTACACCAACTACGACTCCCGCAAGGCCCAGGACCTCTCCGCGAACCCGCACGTCGCGCTGCTCTTCCCCTGGCACCCGATGGGGCGCCAGGTCCTGGTGGCCGGGACGGCGGAGCGCACGTCGCGGACCGAGACGGACGCGTACTTCCACACGCGCCCGCACGGCTCCCAGCTGGGCGCGTGGGCCAGCGCGCAATCGTCCGTGGTCGCCTCCCGCGAGGACCTCGACGCCCACTACGCGGACCTGTCCGCCCGCTACCCGCAGGGCACCGAGGTCCCGGTCCCCCCGCACTGGGGCGGCTACCGGATCACCCCCCACACCATCGAATTCTGGCAAGGCCGCGAAAACCGCCTCCACGACCGCCTGCGATACGTGCGGGGCCCGGTGCCGGGTTCTTGGCTCGTGGAGCGACTGAGCCCGTGACCAAATCAAGCCCCGCTTTGCGTACGAGAGCCCGCGGGGCCCGGGGCAGAGCCCCGCAACGTCAACCCCGCCCCACCGGTCACAACTCCGCCAACACCCCGTCAAGAAACGGCTCAACCGCGGAGCGCCACGCCTCCGGCTGGTCGTAATGCACAAGATGCCCCGCGTCACCCACCTCCGCGTACACCCCCCGCGGCAACACCCGCACCATCTCCTGCGCCTCCGCCCGCCCCAACTCCCCATCGAGCCCGCGCAGCACAAGCGCCGGGCACTGGACCGCCGCCAGCTCCTCCCAGTGCGCGTCGTACACCCACGTGGAGCGCGCCTGAAGCATCTGCTGCCGCGAGAACACCGGCCGCCAGCCGTCCGCCGTCTCCGCCATCACCTCGGCGTAGAACTCCCCGCGCGCCGGATTGGGCCGCTCGACCCAGGGGTCGTCCTCCCCGAACCACTTCCGTACGTCCGCGAGCGTCGCGAACGGCAGCGGCCACGCCTTGAACCAGTCCTCCCACTCCCGCTGGGAGGCCGCCCCGAGCGCGGAGGCCCGCATGTCGCAGATGACCAGGCCACGGACGAGATCGGGCCGGCGGGCGGCGAGCTGCCACGCCGTGAGCGCTCCCATGGAGTGCCCGATGAGGACGGCCGGTTCAAAGCCCAGCTGTACGAGCGCCGCCTCCGCGTCCAGGACGTACGCCTCCCGGTCGAACGGGCCCTCCGGCGGCTTGTCGCTCTGTCCGTGCCCGCGCTGGTCGAGGGCGACCGCGCGATGGCGATCGGCCAGCCAGCGCGTCGTCCCCGCCCAGTGGGACGCCCGCCCCATGAGCCCGTGCAGCAGCAGCACTCCGGGATTGTGGCCGACCTCGCCCGTCTTGGGCGGGTCGGTGAACTCCCAGGCAGCCAGGTGGACCCCGCCTGCTCCGGTCACGTCGATGCGTCGTGCCATAGGCCCTGGCACCCCCTCGTGGTCGCGCCTGCAGTCGCGTACCCGCGCACGCTATCGAACCTGTTTTCGAAAGCGCGGCGCTCTCGGACAACACCCCTCATTTGAGTGACAGCACTCAAGGAATGACCGGCGCTGTCGAGGGGATCTCTTCAGCGGGAGGCGGACCGCTCGGGGAAAACGGTCCGAGGGGATCGACCCTGGGAGCTCGGGGCTCCGGGTCGGAACAGGGGAGGACAGGCCCCGGCGCCTTGCGGCGCCGGGGCCCTCTGTATGTGGCGCGGCGCTCGGCGTCGCCTCCCGCGCCCCCCAGGCCCGTCGCACCCCGATCGGCCGGTCCATGCGGCCCCCTCTGGTCATATGCCTCACGCGACAGCCTTGCACGGCGAGCGTCCGATCGCTGCCGTTCCGCACAGTGAATCTTGATTTCTGCGCGGAAGTGCAGCATGTGCGGATACAAGTCAACTTAACCGCACGCCACGGAAGTTGACGCCCGGCCCGCAGGCAGCCGCTCGGCTCAGCGCTTCGCCACGAAGACGTGCGAGGCGATCTCCGCCTCCAGCTCCGCCGCCTCACCACTGCTGCCGACGAGCACGCCGCCCGGCGACTGCGTCACGCTGACCACCGAACCGGGCTGCACACCCGCCCGCCGCAGCGTGTACATCAGCTGCGCGTCCGTCTGGATCGGCTCGCCGATGCGGCGCACCACCACCGTCTTGCCGTCGGCGCCCGGGTCGAGGTCGGACAGCGCCACCATCCCCTCGTCGAGGAACGGGTTCGCCCCGTCCTTCTCGCCCAGCTCCTCCAGGCCCGGGATCGGGTTCCCGTACGGCGACTCCGTCGGGTGGCGGAGCAGCTCAAGCACGCGGCGCTCCACCGCCTCACTCATCACGTGCTCCCAGCGGCAGGCCTCCGCGTGCACCTGCTCCCACTCCAGGCCGATCACGTCCACGAGCAGACACTCCGCGAGCCGGTGCTTGCGCATCACGCGCGTCGCGAGCCGCCGGCCCTCGTCGGTCAGCTCCAGATGGCGGTCGGCGGCCACCGCGACCAGGCCGTCCCGCTCCATGCGGGCGACGGTCTGGCTCACCGTCGGCCCGCTCTGGTCGAGCCGCTCGGCGATCCGGGCGCGCATGGGGACCACACCTTCCTCCTCCAGCTCGAGGATGGTGCGGAGGTACATCTCCGTGGTGTCGATCAGTCCGGACATACGTGCCCCTCGTGTAGCTCTCTAGCTTCGCGACAGCTCCGCTGGCTGACCGCGCAGCGTGTGCGCTGGCCCTGGAACCCAGAACTCAATTCTGACGCATACCGCTGACAACCGTGACGCGCCAGGGAAACGCCGGGCCAGGAGGGGCCGCGAACCGTATTGACAGAGCACTGGTCCAGACCGCACCGTGATCCGCGAACGCGCCACGCACCACCGAGATCCGACCCGACCCACCAGGACCCAGGGGGCACGCCGATGAGCGAGAGCAGGCCGGCCGAGCAGTACCTCGACGCCTCCATCGGGCTCCTCACCAGGATCCGGGACGAGGAAGCCGACAACATCGCCGCCGCCGGCACCCTCCTCGCCGACACCGTCGCCGACGGGGGCCGCCTCTTCGCCTTCGGCGCCGGCCACTCCGGTCTCGCCGCCCAGGACGTCGTCTACCGCGCCGGCGGCCTCGCCCTGATGAACCTGCTGTCGGTGCCCGGCACCGTCGGCATCGACGTCATGCCCGCGACGCTCGGCTCCGCCCTCGAACGGGTCGACGGGCTCGCGGCGGCGGTCCTGGAGGCCAGCCCCGCGCGCGCGGGCGACGCGCTGATCATCATCTCCCTTTCCGGGCGCAACGCGCTCCCCGTGGAGATGGCCCTCAGCGCCCGCGCGGCAGGCATCAAGGTCATCGGCGTCACCTCCCTGTCGTACGCGACCGGCCCCGACGCCCCCACCTCCCGCCACGTCTCCGGCAGCTACCTGCGCGACCACTGCGACGTCGTCCTCGACTCCAAGATCGCGATCGGTGACGCCGAGCTCACCCACGAAGGCGTCGACACCCCCTTCGCGCCCGCCTCCACGGTCACCGCCAGCGCCCTCATGCAGGCGACCCTCGCGACCTGCGCCGCGACCCTCGCCGACCGCGGCATCCAGCCCCCGCTGCTGCGCTCCGGGAACGTCGACGGCGGCCTGGAGTGGAACGCGCAGGTTTTCGCCGAGTACGGGGACCGGATCTACTACCGGCGCTGAAGGTGCCGGGCCCGGCCCTACTGGTCCGCCGCCAGCGCCCACGCCAGATCCACCGCACCGGCGATCCGCACCGCCACACTCTCCGCGTACACGGCGTCCCCGCGCTCGAACCCGACCCTGCTGGCGCCCCGCAGAAACGTCACCACACCCACCGTCCGGCCCCGGCTGCGCAGCACCACGCACAACGCGAACACCGTGCCCTCCGGCCACTGCCGGTCCAGGGCCCAGTCCCCGCGCACCGCGCCGCCCTCCGCCGCGGCCCGCACCGCCCCCGTCCGCTCCACGCACTGCAGCGCCGGATGCCCCGCCGCGTACCGCACCGGAAGAGCACCCCGCGACACCAGTAGGCTCGGCCCCGGCGCTCCGGACGGCGTCGCCGCGGCCCGCACGAGACGCAGCGGCTCCTCGCTCGCCACCAGGTCGATCACCGCGTGATCCGCGAACCCGGCCAGCGCGAAGTCCAGATGCACCGTCGCCGCCTCGGCCGGGTTCTCGCACTCGGCGGCAGCCCGCGCCGCGCGGTGCAACTGCTGCGACCGGAAACGGAGCTGCGCCGCCTCCTGCTCGTTCTGCTTGGCCTCGGTCACGTCCTGGAACAGCCAACCGACCCCCAGCGGCACCGGCTCCTCCGCGAGCGGCGACGCCAGCCGTACGAAGCCGCTGCGCCAGCACCTGCGCTCCGTACGCCCGCCGCCCTCACCGGGACGCCGCAGCGTCACCCACACCTCCGTAGGAGACGGCGGCGCACCCTCGGCGAGCACATGGGCGAGCGCGCTCTCCAGCTCCTCCACGCCCTGCCCGACCAGATCCCCGAGCGGGCGGCCCAGCGCGGCGGTGCGCCCGGTCCCCATGGCCCGCGCGGCATACCCGTTCATCACGGCGGGCCGCAGATCCGCGTCGACCAGCACGACACCCCACGCGGCGTCCTCGAACAGCGCCTCGCTCAGCGCGATGGACCGCTCCAGATCGATCTGCGCGTGCACCTCACTGAAGGCGCAGTACACCCCGGCAGGCTTTCCGTCGGTGCCCCGCACAGCAGCTGACTGCGTCCGTACGAGCACCCGCCCGCCGTCCTTGGTGAGCAGCGCGAACTCGTTCACCTGCCGCCCCGGAGCGTGCATCGAGGCCAGCAGCCGCCCCTGCACCTCCTCCGCGTCCGCCGGCCGCACGGCCCATCCCGCGAACCCTTGCCGCCCCACGGCCTCCTCGGCCGACCAGCCGAGCACCCGCTCGGCCTCCCGGTTCCAATGGGTCACGACCCCATCGGCGTCGAAGGCGCACAACGCGGCGTCCATGCCGTCCAACAACGCGGCCAACAGATCGGCCCCGTCCGGCTCCGGCTCCTCCTCGGGCCCGAGCGCATCAGTGGTCCCACTACGCCGGGAAGCACTCACCTGGACCCCCTGCAGGCTGTGTCGGCGCGACGAATTCCTCGTACCGCTCCAGATCATTCAACTCGAACGTGACGCATCCCACACGGACTTCACGCAAGTTCGGAGAAACCGAAGAGCACATACAACCAGCATGCACGCATGACGACACTGCCCGACGGCCGCCCCGTCCCACCCCCGGCCTCCGACGAACGCACCACCCTCGAAGGCTGGTTGGACTTCCACCGCGAGACGCTGGCCCTCAAGTGCGCGAACCTGACGGACACACAGGCACGCACGCGCGCGATCCCCTCGTCGGCACTCACCCTCCTCGGCCTGGTCCAACACCTGGCCGAGGTCGAACGCAACTGGTTCCAACGCGTCTTCGCGGGCGCCCCCACCACTCCACCGGTCCACGACACGGGGGGCCCGGACGCCTTCACCCTCACCGAGGACCGCACCCTGCCCGACGCCCTCGCCCAATGGCGCACCGAGGTCACCCGCGCCCGCGAACTCACCGCGACAGCCTCCCTCGACGCGACCGGCACCCTCTCCCCCCAGGAAGCCGCCTTCACCGGCGACCCCAAGGTCTCCCTCCGCTGGATCCTCACCCACATGATCGAGGAATACGCCCGCCACAACGGCCACGCGGACCTCCTCCGGGAGGCGATCGACGGGACGGCGGGGGCGTGACCCCCGGCCTCCTCAAGGTCGCGTAAAACCGGTTGAAGGGCGCGAGGGACCTTCCTACAGTGGGAGACACATCGAAGGGAGGTGGTTCGGCAGATGTATGAATCCCGGACGCGTGAGGTGACTGCGGGCTAGCGGCCCGACGTCGCATTTCGAATTCGGCGCCGGACCAGTGCGCGATACGTGCGCGCAGCCGGCCCAATCCCAAGCAGTCACCCGACCCGCGAGCCGCCGGTACGTCCGGCCGGCTTCCGACCGTCCTCAGGGGCGGGAGGAACCAGGCTCGCGGGTCGTCTGCGTTTTCCGGGCCCGCAGGGGCCTCAGCCCTTGCTCACCGCCAGCAGGATCTCCGGCAGGCGGTCCGCCGTGCGAGGGGCTGCAAGGTGGAGGCCGAGGAACGTCGCCGCCGCTCCGTAGGCCGCGCCGATCGGGAGCAGGATCCACGTCCAGGACGCCGAGTCCGTCGCGTGCAGGGTGATGGTGAGGGCCAGGACCGGGGTGCACAGGAGGGCCGCCGCGACCATGCCGCCGAAGATGGAGATCCACGCCAGGCCCGCCTGGCCCGGTGCGACGTTCTTGTAGCCCTCCTGCGGGATCGAGTACGGGAAGCGCGCCGAGGTCCACGCGCCGGTGGCGAGCATCGCGCCGAGCAGGGCGTAGGACAGGCCGAGGACTTCGGGGAGGTCGGGCCAGGCGTCCAGCATCGCCGTCGTGATGACAGTGACGAGCGTGGCGTACGGGAGGGTTATCAGGAGCAGGGCGTACGCACGCGCGCGTAGTTCGGTGTAGGCGTCCTTCGGTGACGCGATCGTCATCGCCACCATCCAGAACGCCGACGTGTCCTGGCCGAACTGGTTGTACATCTGGATGCCGAGCATCCCGGAGGCGAAGCACGCGAAGTAGACGGTGCCGGTGCCCTGGAGGGCGTTGAAGACGGGGACGATCAGGCCGATCGCCAGGGATGTCACCCAGGCCGCTTTGGTTTTCGGGTCGCGCCATACGTAGCGGAGGCTGCGTTCCATGACCGTGCCGGTGCGGCCCTCCGGGAGCAGCCGGGGACCCGTGCGCGTGCGGCGGCGGCCGGGGCTCGCCGCCTCGATCGTGGAGCCGTCCGGCGCGGTCATCAGGCGGGTCAGGGCGCGGCGCCACAGGGTCAGGAGTGCCAGGAGCGCCGCTGCGCACAGGGCGAGTTGGGCCAGTGCCGTGCCGTACGACGCCTTGCTCGTCGCGTCGACCGCCGCGATCGCCGACGCCGGGGGGATCCAGCCCAGGACCTTCGCCACCGGGTCGAGCGCGTCGACCCCGCCGGCCGCGCCGAGCCGCTGCACCCCGAAGTTGACCAGCTGTGCGCCGACGGCGATGACGAGCCCGCTCAGGACGGCGAGGTCGCGGCCCTTGCGGCTGGTGAGCAGGCGGATGTTGGCGGCTGCCACGGTGCGGGCGAGGGCGACGCAGGTGAGGACGGTGAGGGGGATCGCCAGCACCGCGACGACTGCTGCGGCTGCTCCGTGCGCCACCGCGTACGCCGCGCCGAACGCGAGGCACAGCGTGAAGAGCGGGCCGATGCCGACCAGGGATGCCGCGAGGAGGCCGCGGACGAGTGGGTCGGGGCGCAGCGGGAGCATCGCGAGGCGGGTGGGGTCGAGGGTCTCGTCGCCGCTGGGGAAGAAGAGCGGGAGGAATGCCCAGCCGAGGGCGAGGAGGGTGGTGAGGGGGATGCCGATGGTTGCGGCGTGTGCGTTGCCGTGGAGGAGGATCAGGCCGAGGAGTTGGATCGCGGCGAGGAGCGTGGCCGCGAGGAGGGAGGCGATGTAGGCGGCTCGGCGGCCGGGGGATTGGCGGAGGCCGTTGCGCAGTAGCGCGAGTTTTAGTTGGACGAGGGTGGTGGTCATGGGTGGGTCCGCTTGTTGCGCTGCGGCGGGGTTGACGCCTCGGGGCTCTGCCCCGGACCCCGCGCCTCAATCGCCGGCGGGGCTTGATTTGCCTGCGCCGGGTCCCGGGTGTTGCCCAGCCAGTCCAGAGTTCCCCCACTGTCCCGCCCCTGCGCCCCCACCAGTTCCAGGAACGCCTCCTGCAAGGACGCCGCCTCGCCCCGGACCTCCGCCAGCGGGCCCTGTGCCCGGATGCGGCCCGCTGCCATGACGGCGACCCAGTCGCAGAGCGACTCGACCAGTTCCATGACGTGGGAGGAGAAGACGACCGTCGCGCCGGAGCGTGTGTAGCGTTCCAGGACGCCGCGGATCGTCTGGGCCGAGACCGGGTCGACGCCCTCGAACGGTTCGTCGAGGAAGAGGACTTCGGGGTTGTGGAGGAGGGCCGCGGCGAGGCCGATCTTCTTGCGCATGCCGGTCGAGTAGTCGACGACGAGTTTGTTGCGGGCCCCGGCCAGGTCCAGTACGTCGAGGAGCTGGTCGGCGCGTTTGTCGACCTCCGTGCCGGGCAGTCCGCGCAATCGGCCGGTGTAGGCGAGGAGTTCGTGGCCGGAGAGGCGTTCGAAGAGGCGCAGGCCCTCGGGGAGGACGCCGATGCGTGCCTTGACCTCGGCGGGGTCGGCCCAGACGTCGTGGCCGGCGACGTACACGGTGCCCCGGTCGGGGCGGAGCAGGCCGGTGACCATGGAGAGGGTGGTGGTCTTGCCCGCTCCGTTCGGCCCGACGAGGCCGATGAACCGGCCTGCGGGCAGGGCGAGTTCGATGCCGGCCACGGCGGTCTGCTGCCCGAACGACTTCCATAGGTCGTGCACGCGTACGGCTGCGGTTTCCTCGGCCGAGGTCAACTGGGCCCGCCCTTCGTCGTCTTCGTCCGTCCGGGCACGATACGTCGGCCGGGGGCGGGCCACAGGGAGGCGCCGCGCTACCCGCGCCGGCCCTCGCGCCCGCACGCGTACGCCAGGGGGGAGATGAGTTCCTCCGCGTCCGGGAGCCAGCGGTTCGCGGCGGTTGGGCGGCAGGCCCATTGGGCGGCGCCCTGGTTGCCGAAGCGGGTCGGGGGAGCGGCGACGTAGCGGCCCTCGCCGAGCGTGAGCAGATCGAGGGAGGCCGGGGGCCAGCCCAGCTTCCGTACGAGGTCGGGGACCTTGGCGGCCGCGCCGGGCAGGACGAGGAACTGCATACGGCGGTCCGGGGTGCAGGTCACGGGGCCGAGGGTGAGTTCCATGCGCTCCATGCGGGCGAGGGCGAGGAACCCGGCGGTCTCCGGCACGTCGATCGCGTCGAAGGTGCGGCCCGTGGGGAGGAGGATCGACGCGTTCGGCTGCTTCGACCACAGGCGGCGGGCCGCGGTCGCGCTGCCGGTCGCCTGTGTCGCCCAGTCGGGGCGGGCGGGGTGCGCGCCGGGGGCGGGGCACTGGGGGGAGGCGCACGAGCAGCGCTGGACGCCGTCGCCGGTCTCCAGCCAGGTGCCCGGGAACACGTCCCAGTGCCGCTCCTCCGCGTAGCGGACGGCGGTGTCCAGGAGTGATTCGCCGCGCTGATGCGGGATCTGCCCGGCGGCGGTGACGGGTGAGCTGACGTCCGAGGTGCCTGCGATGGTCTCTTCCACGTCGTTCTCAACTCTCGCCGCCACGGAGGGTTACGGGCGCACGTACGGGCGGAGCGGGGGCATCGTTCCCGCATGTGGGGCGCATGGGTGCATGGGTGGGGGCGCGCGGGCGAGGAGGCCGCGGGTGGTGGGTAGTGCGGGGAGGTAACGAGAACGGCGACGCGGCGGGCCGGCGTCACACGGGCATGCGTTTGACACCCGTTTGTGGTGCATCTTCCGTTTCCGCGCAGGGCAGTGATGATCCAACGACCGGCTGTTGACCGGCAGTCGGACACCCGGACGGGCACAGCAGGGGGTACGTCATGGCCGCACGGCCTCTCGTAGCGCGACAGCCCAATGAACGGCTGCAGGCGCTCATCCAGGAAGCGGGCTGTTCGAACGCGGGGCTCGCGCGCCGGGTCAATCTGTGCGGTGCGGAGCACGGGCTCGATCTGCGCTACGACAAGACGTCCGTGGCGCGTTGGCTGCGTGGGCAGCAGCCGCGCGGCCGGGCGCCGGGGATCATCGCGGAGGCGCTGGGGCGCAAGCTGGGGCGCACGGTGACCATCGACGAGATCGGGATGGCCAACGGGAAGAACCTCGCCTCCGGTGTCGGGCTTCAGTTCTCGCCCACCGTGCTCGGCGCCATTGAGCAGGTGTGCGAGCTGTGGCGAAGTGACGTGGGGCGCAGGGACTTTCTCTCCGGTTCGTCCGTCGCGGCGTCGGCGCTCGTCGAGCCGAGCCGGGACTGGCTGATCTCCGTGCCGGACTCGCAGGTGGCGCGGGCGGCCGGGCCGCGGGTCGGGCCCTCGGACGTGGCGGCGGTGCGGGCGATGACGCAGGCGCTGACCGATCTGGACCATCAGTACGGGAGCGGGCACGTCCGCCCGGTGGTGGTGCACTACCTGAACAGTGTGGTGAGCGGGCTGCTCGCCGGTTCGTACCGGGAGGCGGTGGGGCGTGAACTGTTCTCCGCCGTCGCGCGGTTGACGGAGCTCGCCGGGTACATGGCGATCGACACCGGTCAGCCGGGGCTCGCCCAGCGGTACTACATCCAGGCGCTGCGGCTCGCCCAGGCGGCCGGTGACCGTGGCTACGGCGGGTACGTACTGGCCGCGTCCATGAGTCACCTGGCGGCGCAGCTCGGCAACCCGCGCGAGATCGCCCAGCTCGCCCGCGCGGCTCAGGAGGGGGCGCGCGGGCGTGTGACGCCGCGCGCTGAGGCGATGTTCCACGCCGCCGAAGCGCGCGGCCACGCACTTCTCGGGGACGCGAGGTCGGCGCAGTCCTCGTCCTCGCGCGCGGTCGCCGCCCTGGAACAGGCCGACGGGCGGACCGACTCCGGGGACGACCCGGTGTGGATCGCGCACTTCGACCACGCCTATCTGGCGGACGAACTGGCGCACTGCCACCGGGACTTGGGGCAGTCGAGGGAAGCGGCGCGGTGTGCGCAGGAGTCGTTGACCGGGCATCCGGAGTCGAGGGCCAGGCGCCGCGCGATCGGTCTCGTGCTGCTCGCGACGGCGCAGGTGCAGCAGCGTGAGGTGGAACAGGCCTGTCATACGGGACTTCGGGCCGTGGAGCTGCTCGGCACGCTGCGTTCGAACCGGGGTGCGGAGTATCTGGACGACTTCAGGGAGCGCCTCGATCCGTTCCGGGAGGAGCCCGTGGTGCGGGAGTTCGGGGCGCGCGTGGAGCTTCAGGCGGCGTGAGCTGTGTCATAACGGGCAAGCCGGCAGGCGGTTTTGTTAGTCGCGTCACTGGGGAGGTTTCCGGGGTTTGAGGTGCGTAGCACGGGCGTACGAAGACCCGGTAGCGTGAGCCGACGATTCGGACCCCCTACGTAGGAGTCTTACGGTGACGGAGCAGAGCGGGCAGAGCGGGCAGGGCGAACGCCCGCACCTTCCGCAGGCGCGGCAGACGCACGAAGGTGTCGTGCTGCCTGCCGACGGCGGTGAGCCCCTGTTGCCGGGCACGTACGGCGACCAGGCGGGTCCTGCGGGCGCGAGTCCGTGGGGGCAGCCCTGGGGGCCCGAGTCCCAGCAGGCGCACAATGCCGGGCCGATGCCGACCTACGACGGGTCCGTGCCTACGTACGAGTGGGGTCAGCCGCAGGGCTCCGCGCCCATGCCGCCGGCGCCGCCGCAGGACTTCGGGGCGCTGCCGCCCCAGTCGTACGGTGCCGCTCTTCCGCAGCAGCAGCCCGCGCAGGCGCTGCCGCAGCAGTACGCGGAGGCCGGCCCGCTGCCGCCCGCGGCCCCCGCTCCCGGTGCGTACGACGGGGACGCCACGCAGTACATACCCCCGGCGGCCCAGCAGACGGCCCAGCACGCGGCCGGTCCCGGGCTGCCGCCGGAGGCTCCGGCCCCGGACGCCACGCAGTTCCTGGGGCGCGCGCAGCCGATGCCCGACGCGGCGCCGCCCGGCTACGGCGGCTCCGCCGACAGCGAGGCCACGCAGTACATACCGCCGGTGCCCGGTCAGCGGATGCCGGGTCAGCCCATGCCGGGGCAGGCGATGCCCGCTCAGGATCAGGGCTACGGCCCACGTCCCGGAGCGCCCGGTGAGCGGCCGCCGCCGGCCGAGTTCGACGCCCTGTTCCGTACGGAGCCGGAGGGCGGTGCCGCACAGACGCAGCAGATGCCGCGCTTCGACCCGCACGCGGCGCAGGCCGGGCCCGGTGGGCCGGGGGCGCCGGGCATGACGCCGCCCCCGCAGCAGTACGGGTACCAGCCCGAGCCGCCGCGCGGCGGCAAGAGCCGCACCGGTTCCAAGGTGCCGCTGATCGCCGCGATCGGCGTGGCCATTCTCGTCGTGGGTGTCGGCGCGGGCGCCATGCTCAGTGGCGGGGACGACGACAAGAAGACGGACGCGACGAAGAACGTGTCGGACTCGGCGCCCGCGTCCGAGTCGCCCTCGCCGTCCGTGGACCCGGCCAAGGAGCAGGCGGTCGAGCTCGACAAGCTGCTCGGCGACTCCAACAACAGCCGCTCCGCCGTGGTGCGTTCGGTCGCGAACATCGGCGGCTGCAAGGCGCTGCCGCAGGCCTCGAAGGACCTGAGCAGTGCCGCGACGCAGCGCAATGACCTGGTGACGCGGCTCGGCACGCTGTCCGTGGACAAGCTGCCCGAGCACGCCCGCCTCACCGCCGCGCTCACCAGCGCCTGGAAGGCCTCCGCGTCGGCGGACGCCCACTACGCGAAGTGGGGCGACCAGGTCGCCGCGAAGAAGCGCGCGCTGTGCAAGAAGGGCCATGCCAAGGCGACGCCCGAGCGCAGGGCGGGTGACGCGGCGAGCGGAACGGCGTCCAAGCAGAAGCAGCTGGCCTCGAAGCTGTGGAACCAGATCGCGAGCAAGTACGGGCTGACCCAGCGCTCGGCCGTCCAGCTCTGACGACTTCTTTCTGACGACTTCTTTAGAAGGCAGCGATCAGGAAATCCCGGCGAGCGTGCCCGTCACGTCCACCGAGGACTTCCTGGTCGCTTTGAGCCGCCCGGAGACGACCTGCTGGAAGGTCACCCGCGCGTTGACCAGGCGCGGGAAGTCGCCGACCGGGGACATGTGGCCGTAGCCCCAGCGCAGCGGCGGTGTGAGCCCGCCCGTCGTGACCTTGAGGTCGTCGTCGAGCGCGGTGCGTACGGTGCGCGAGGTCACCGCGCCGTCGCCGACCGACTCGATGACCTGACGCAGCACCTCGTACGCGATCCAGGTGGTCTGCACACCCGCGTCCGCCGGGTCGATCCGGTTGTCGCCGAAGGCCTGCTCGTTGATCGCCCGCTTCATGGGGCCCCAGCGCGCGTCGCCCGACGCCGGGTACCAGCTGGTGACGTACGCCCCTTCGTACGGGCTGTCCGGGCCGCCGGTGCGGTCGACGACGGTCTGGTCGACGCTGCCGAGGACGGTCGCGGTGCGCACCGAGGGGTAGTCCTCGCGCAGTCGCCGGAACGAGTCGAAGAACGTGTTCGTACGCTCCCCGAGCACCGCCGCGACGCAGCCCTCGCCCTGCGGCGCCCCGCTCGCGGTGTCGAGGGCGCGGCGGGCCTGGTCGGCGTAGTCGGTGGCGTCGTCGTCGGCGAGCATGTCGACGGCGGCGGGGCGGTCGCGCAGCGAGAGACCGGAGTTGAGCAGAGGCGCGAGCTGGTCGCCCGCGATGGAGTCGGGGCGGATCAGGACGGTGCGGGCGCAAGGCCCGGACAGCTGGCGCCCGTTGCCGGCGAGGAGGGCGGCCTGGCCGCCGTTGACCGGGTACGACAGCGGGCTGGTGAACTCCGCCTCGGTGGCGCCGTAGCCCCCGATGTAGGGGATGCCCGCGGACTCCAGCGGGGGCAGGAAGGCGTTCGAGTGCTGGCTGTACGAGCCGACGACCGCCACGGCGTCGTGTTCGACGGCGGAGCGGGCGCACCTGGCGGCGTCCACGCTGTCGTTGTGGTCGTTGCAGGTGAGGACCTTCAGCGGCCGACCGCCGATGCCGCCGTGGGCGTTGATCCAGCGGGCGTAGGCCCGCGCCATGGCGGGCATTCCGGGCATGTTCGTCGCTTTGGTCTTCTCGGGTGCCCAGGTCATGACGGTCACCGGCTGTTCCTCCGCGCCCTTGGCGTCGCCGGGGACGAGCCCGCACCCGGCGACCAGGGCGGCGCTCAGGAGCACGGCCGCGGTGCGTATGTGGCTCAGGGGAGTGGTGCGGTCACGGGTGCTGGGGCGACTGCCGGTCATGTGCCCGCACGATTCCGCCGTGCCGCCAACGGTCGAGTGACCCGTGGTCAACGCGTGGTGACGATGAGGTGAATTGCGGGGGTCGTGCGGGGCTCAGGGGGTCGGGACGTACGATCGATGACCGTGCAAACCTCGGACAACTCTTCCCGTCGTGGCCGTCGCTCAACGAAGATGGGCGGCATGCCACTCAACGACATGCCGTGGTGGCGCTGGCGCAGCAACGTGCGTTCCGCGCTGCACATGCTCTCCGACCCGGCGTTCCAGCGGGACGTCTGGCAGGCAGGCGTGGACGGATACGGAGACGTCACCGACGCCGTGTACCGCCTCGTCGAGGACACCTGGCTGGACAACTGGTCCGCCGAGAAGTACGTGGGGACGATCTTCCGGGACTCGCAGGAGGGCGCGCTCGTCGACGCCGCCGTGCTGCGGGTGCTGCGGATCATGCACCAGGTGGGCCCCGACGCCCCGGTCGCCGCGTATCTGAACCACGAGGGCTGGCCGGACGCGGTCCGCGCGGCCCGCGACGCCCATGTGAGGCTCGCCACGAGCGACGCCGACGATCCGGATGCGGTGCCGCAGACGCTTGAGGTGCTGCACATCATGACGAGGGCGGCGTAGCCGGACAGCTCGCTGGGAGGGGCCGGGGGTGTGGGACCCTTGGCGCATGAACGCGCAGTCCGCACCTGGCCCCGAGCAGTACGTCCTCACCCTCTCCTGCCCCGACAAGCAGGGCATCGTGCACGCCGTGTCGAGCTACCTCTTCATGACCGGCTGCAACATCGAGGACAGCCAGCAGTTCGGTGACCACGACACAGGACTGTTCTTCATGCGCGTCCACTTCAGCGCGGACGCCCCCGTGACCGTGGAGAAGCTGCGCGCCAGCTTCGCCGCGATCGGCGACTCGTTCCAGATGGACTGGCAGATCCACCGGGCCTCGGACCGGATGAAGGTCGTCCTGATGGTCAGCAAGTTCGGGCACTGCCTGAACGATCTCCTCTTCCGGGCGCGGATCGGGGCGCTGCCCGTCGACATCGCCGCGGTGGTCTCCAACCACACGGACTTCCGCGAGCTCGTCGCCTCGTACGACATCCCCTTCCACCACATCCCGGTGACGAAGGAGACGAAGGCGCAGGCCGAGCAGCAGGTGCTCGATCTGGTGCGGGACGAGGGCATCGAGCTGGTCGTGCTCGCGCGCTATATGCAGGTGCTCTCGGACGACCTGTGCAAGGCGCTCAGCGGGCGGATCATCAACATCCACCACTCGTTCCTGCCGAGCTTCAAGGGCGCGAAGCCGTACCACCAGGCGCATGCGCGGGGCGTGAAGCTGATCGGGGCGACCGCGCACTACGTGACCGCCGACCTCGACGAGGGGCCGATCATCGAGCAGGAGGTCGAGCGGGTCGGGCACGAGGTCACGCCTGACCAGTTGGTGGCGGTGGGGCGGGATGTCGAGTGCCAGGCGCTGGCGCGGGCCGTGAAGTGGCATGCGGAGCGCAGGATTCTTTTGAACGGTCGGCGGACGGTCGTCTTCGCCTGATTGAGCCCCCGCGCCTCAATCGCCGGCGGGGCTTGATTGGCCGAACCGGGGCTTGATGGGCCTACAAGCGGCTCAGGCCCGCCGTTGCTGAGAGGACGTCCTGGATGGCCTCGCGGTCGCCGACCTGGCCGGCCGCCGCTTCCTCCGGGAGGACGTGGCCCGCGGCGAGGCGGCAGAATTCGACGCCGTCCAGGGCGACATGGGCCACTTCCCGCTCGTCGGAACCGACCGCCGCGGGGGAGTCGAGGGCGATCAGCCACTCGCCGCCGCCCGCTCCCTCGACCTCGAGGCGCAGACTGCGGCCGGGGCGTCCCGCGCCGACGAGTTCTCTGGCGGGGGCCGCGAGGCCGTGCCGGCGGCGCGCGGCCAGGGAGCCGGGGAGCAGCCGGGCGGCGAGGTCGATCATCCGGTTGAGGTGGCGCGGGGGCGGGGCCTCGTACGGGTAGTCGACCGCGTCCGCGATGTCACCGGCGTGGATCCAGCACTCGAAGGCCCGGTCGATCATCGCGTCGCGCAGCGCGAGCTCGAAATTGCCGTACGAGACCGGGAGTTGACCGGAGCCTCCGGCGCCGCCCTGGTCCGAGCCCGCGAAGGACACCGTGCGGATGACGGAGTGCGACTGCTCGCGCCAGGGCGCCCGTACCGCGCGCGTGGGCGGGAAGTAGGACGCCTGCCAGTACGCCTTCGTGCGCGCGGTGGGGTCGAGGAGCGACGGCGCCGGGTCCTCCAGGCCGAGGGCGCGGGCGACCAGGCCGTCGACGCTGGTGAGGTGGGCGATCACCCCGGCCACCGTGGTCTTCTTGCCGACCTGCTCCGCGCCCTCGTACCAGCGCAGCCGCACCGGCGCGTGCCATTCGCCGTCGCCGATGTCCTGGAGCAGCGCGTCGAGCCGGGCGGTCTCCGAGTCGTACGGGGTGGCCCAGCCGGGGACGGGGATGCGGGCGGGGCGGCGGGTGAGGCAGCCCTCCAGGACGCGGGAGCGCAGCAACGGGTCGAGGTCGAGGCTCTCCTCGGCGTGCAGCAGGCCGACGGCGTCGCGCAGCCGCAGTGCCTCTTCGGCGCAGGCGCCGCACTCGCCCAGGTGGATCTCGACGGCGGCCGCTTCCTCGGGGGCGCAGGCGGCGAGCGCCCAGGCGCCGAGCAGTGACTTGAGGACGTGGTGCTCCAGGACGGCCGGTTCGGCCGCCGTCACGTCGGGCAGCGGGCGGCCGGTGTCCTCGACGGAGGAGCGGGGTGTCGGTATCCAGGGCCGGTCCGCCGGTCCCGTGCCGTCGGGTTCCTCCTCGTAGGGGTCGAACCGGTCCGGTCCGTTCGCCGCGCTCACGCCGGCCTCCCGTAGCTGCGGCCGGGAGGTGTGCCCGCGTTGTGGGCCGTCGACAGGAGTTGCAGGCCGAGGCGGAGCCTGCGGCGGGCCTCGTCCTCGGTGACGCCGAGGTCGGCGGCGGTCTGGCGGTAGTCACGGCGCTGGAAGTAGGCGAGGTTGAGCGCGTCGCGCAGTGGGGCGGGCATCGACGTCACGATGTAGTCGGCGCGGGCCGCTGCGGAGGCGTGACGCACCTTGCGCTCCAGGTCCTCGGTGGTGCCGAGCCCGGTGCGCACGAGGGCGGCGGACTCGGTCTGGCGCAGGCGCTGCACCGCGTGCCGGTGGGTGAGGGTGGCGATGAAGGAGCGCAGCGGGCCCTGCTTGGGGTCGTAGGACTCCGGATTCTCCCAGATCTGTGTGAACACGTCACGGGTGATCTGGTCGGCCGCCGTCTCGTCGTCGAGGACGCGGTGTGCCAGGCCGTGCACCAGCGAGGCGAACCGGTCGTAGAGCTCGCCGAGCGCCGCCGCCTCCCCGTGGGCCAGGCGCTGCTGCATCCTGCGGTCCCAGCGGGACGGGGTGTCCTTGGGCATGGGGCCCCCTCACCGACTGCCCGAACTACTTTGCCTAGTACTCGAATGTAACCGTCGGCGCCGACAGCGCACGCCCCTTTGCCGCATTGTGCGCCCCTGGAGAGCAGCGGATGATAAAGACCAATCGCGCCGTGGAACCCCATGAGCGATTCGCTTCACAGGTGACCGGCCAGGGCTTAACCAGGTCATATGTGATAGGTCTGCGGGAGTGTTTCATCCCCGTGCGGCAGGGCAGCCGCGCAGAAGAAACGTAGGGACGGATTCCGAATCGTCATATTCCCGAGCGAGAGGCGTGGCGCGTGACGCTCAAGGTGACCGAGTCAGGGCAGGGCGACTGGGCCGTCGTGTGCGCGTCGGGAGAGATGGACCTCGTGACGTCCCCGGCGCTGCGTCAGCAGGTGCACGAGGCGGTGGCCGACGGCCGCCGCAGCGTCGTGCTCGACCTCTCCGACGTGCTGTTCTGTGATTCGAGCGGCGTCGGCGTGCTGATCGCGGCACGCCGTCTGATGCGCTCCTGCCAGGGCCGCCTGCGCCTGATCCTGCCGGCTCAGGGCGCGGTCGACGGCTCCCACGTGAACCGCGTGCTCGGCGCCCTCGGTGTCCGCCGCCTCTTCGATGTCTACCCGGATGTCGCCTCGGCGGTGGACGAGGACGCGGCGCCGATGTCGGCGTAACGGCTTGTACCGGATTCTCACCGGCCTTGACACAAATCGTCGCAGTTCGGGGCGTGCGCGCACGGGACCGTCGTACGCTCCGTTGCGTAAGACCCATCGACCCGAGAGGCGGCCCATGAGCATGGACGAGCGGAGGATCGCGGCCCGGTTCGCCGGCTTCGACCAGGACGGCAACGGATACATCGACCGCGAGGACTTCTACGTCGCCGCGAAGGCGCTGCTCGCCGAGTTCGGGGTGACCGCGCGGTGTGATCGGGGGCAGTCGCTGTTCGCCGGGGCCGAGGCGTTCTGGCAGGGCATGGCCGGGATCGCGGATGTCGACGGGGACCAGAGGGTGACCCGCGAGGAGTTCGTGACCGGGGCCGTGAAGCGGCTGCGGGACAATCCGGACCGGTTTGCCGAGATCGCCCGGCCGTTTCTGCGGGGGGCTCTCGCGGTGGCCGGGGCGGAGGGGGACGGGATCGCGGCGGATACCGCGCTGCGGGTGCTTGGGGCGTTCGGGGTTGAGGCGGATGTGGCGCGGGCGGCGGTTGAGGCGTTGGAGGCGGGGGGCTCCGGCCGGGTCTCGGAGGATGTGGTCGTCCGGGCTTTCGCTCGGTACTTCACCGTCCCGGAATAGCCGCACCGGCGTTGCGGTCCCGGGGCTCCGCCCCGGACCCCGCGCCTCAATCGTCGGCGGGGCTTCGAATGTCCCCGGTCCCGGAGCAGGTCCACCGGCGTTGCGGTTTCGGGGCGCTGCCCCGGACCCCGCTGCTCAATCGCCGCAGGGGCTTGATTGGCCCGGGGGCGCTGCCTCGGGGCCCCGCGCCTCAATCGCCGGCGGGGCTTCGAATGCCCCCGGTCCCGGAGCAGGCCCACCGGCGTTGCGGTCTCGGGGCGCTGCCCGGACCCCGCTCTCAATCGCCGCAGGGGCTTGATTGGTCCGGGCGGGGCTGACTCGGGGCCCCGGGCCTCAATCGCCGGCGGGGGTTGGTGTGGTTCCGTTGAAGCGGTCCCGGAGTTTGTACTTCAGTACCTTGCGCAGCGTCTCGTTGCGTGGGAGGGCGTCCACCGTCTCCAGTTGTTCGGGCAGTTTGAACGTGGAGAGGCTCTGGTCGCGCAGGTATGCGGTGAGTTCGGGGAGGGTCAACGGGGGCTGTCCCGGGCGCAGTTCGAGTACCGCGCACACCCGTTCCCCGCGTTCCGTGTCGGGGAGGCCGATCACTGCCGCGTCCTGGACGGCGGGGTGTTCGTGCAGCAGGTCCTCGATCTCCTTGGCGGAGATGTTCTCGCCCTTGCGGATGATGACGTCCTTGGCGCGGCCGGTGAGGACCAGGTGGCCCTCGGGCAGCAGATGGCCCAGGTCGCCGGTGATCAGGAAGCCGTCCTCGTCGAAGGCGCCCGCGCTCTGGCGCGGGTCGAGGTAGCCCTGGCAGACAGCCTCGCCGCGCAGCCGTACGTCGCCGTCGACGCCGGGCGGCACCTGCTTGCCGCCGGCGTCGACGACGCGGATCTCCATGCCCTCGGGCGGGCGGCCCTCCGTCGTCGCCAGGTTCTCCGCGGTGTCGTCCGGCGCCCCCATCGTGATCATCGGGACTTCCGTCATGCCGTATCCGTGGGTGAGTTGGACGTCCATCTCGCGGACGACCGAGTGGTAGACCTCCGGCGGCTTCGGGGCCCCGCCGCCCGCCAGCAGGCGCAGCGTGGGGATGAGTTTCTCGTCCGGCTGCTTGCGTTGTTCGGTCAGGAACATCGAGTAGAAGGCCGTGGAGCCGCCCGCGACCGTCACTCCGTGCCTGCGGTACTCGTCCAGTGAGTCCGGCATCGCGAAGTGCTCGAACATCGCCGCCGGGAAGCCGTACAGGAGCAGCATCACGGTGTAGTCGGGGCCCGCTATGTGCGCGAACGGGAACGCCATCGAGCCGACGTCGGAGGCGGACAGGTGCAGCGCGTGGGCGAGGCAGGAGCCGCCCGCGATGAGGGAGCGGTCCGTGTGCAGCACGCCCTTGGGGTCGGACGTCGTGCCCGAGGTCCAGTAGATCCAGCGGACGTCCGTGCCGGAGGCGGGTGGCGGGGGAAGGACTGCCGGGTCGCCCTCCGGCAGGTTCTCGTACGCCTCGAAGATGCCGCGCGCGCCGAGCCGCCGGGCCATGTCGGTGTGGTCGAAGCCGCGCCAGACGCCCGGTGTCGCGAAGAATTCGGCCTTCGACTCCCGTAGCGCGAAGCCGACTTCGCGGTCCCGGTAGAAGGGGATGACCGGCGACTGCACCGCTCCGATGCGGGCGAGCGCGAAGGAGAGCAGGGCCGTCTCGATGCGGGTGGGGAGCTGCCAGGCGACCACGGTGCCGGGGCGGATGCCCAGGTCGTACAGACCGGCCGCCACGCGCTCTCCGCGGTCGCGCAACTCACCGAAGGTCAGGGTGCGGTCGTCCTGGAGCAGCACCGGGTGGTCGGGGGTGAGTTCGGCGCGGCGCTCGACCAGGTCCCAGAGCGTGCGGGAGGCGCCCAGGGCGTGTGCGGTGTCGGTCATCTCTGTACCCCTTCACGGCCGGTGCCGTTACCTGACGGGTTGTCAGATCTGGCTGAGAGCGTAAGTCCGCGCTCCTTGTCGGTCCAGAGGTGCGGGGCTAGCCTGCTATCTGACGGGTCATCAGATACGGCGAGGGGCTGAACACTCATGACGGAACTGCCGCGCATCGTCAGCGTCGACGACCATGTGATCGAACCGCCTCATCTCTTCGAGACCTGGCTGCCGGCCAAGTACCGGGACAAGGGGCCGAAGCCGCTGACCGCGGGAATCGGCGAACTCGCCTACGTGGCGGGCAAGTACCAGATCACGATGGATCCGGCGGGGCCGCCCACCGACTGGTGGATCTACGAGGACCTCAAGTTCCCGTACAAGCGCAATATCGCGGCCGTCGGCTTCGACCGCGACGACATGACCCTGGAAGGGATCACGCGGGCCGAGATGCGGCGCGGGTGCTGGGATCCGAAGGCGCGGCTCGCCGACATGGATCTCAACCACGTAGAGGCGTCCCTCTGCTTCCCGACCTTCCCCCGCTTCTGCGGTCAGACCTTCGCTGAGGCGCACGACAAGGAGGTCGCGCTCGCCTGCGTGCGCGCCTACAACGACTGGATGGTCGAGGAGTGGTGCGGCGACAGCGGCGGCCGGCTGATCCCGCTGTGCATCATCCCGCTCTGGGACATCGAGCTCGCCGTCGCCGAGATCCGGCGCAATGCCGCGCGGGGCGTCAAGGCCGTGACGTTCTCCGAGATCCCCACCCACCTGGGGCTTCCGTCCATCCACTCCGGCTACTGGGACCCGTTCTTCGCCGTGTGCCAGGAGACCGGGACGGTCGTCAACATGCACATCGGCTCCAGCTCGCAGATGCCGGCCGCCTCCCCCGACGCGCCGCCCGCCGTCCAGGCCTCGCTCAGCTTCAACAACGCGATGGCCTCGATGATGGACTTCCTGTTCAGTGGCGTGCTCGTCAAGTTCCCGAGCCTCAAACTCGCCTACAGCGAGGGGCAGATGGGCTGGATCCCGTACGCCCTGGAGCGCGCCGACGACGTGTGGGAGGAGCACCGCGCGTGGGGCGGCGTCCGGGACCTGATCCCCGAGCCCCCGTCCTCGTACTACTACCGGCAGATCTTCTGCTGCTTCTTCCGCGACAAGCACGGGGTGGCGTCCCTCGACACCGTCGGCCGGGACAACGCGACGTTCGAGACGGACTATCCGCACGTCGACTCGACCTTCCCGAACACCAAGGAGGTCGCGCTCGATCACGTGAAGGGCCTCGACGACGAGACGATCTACAAGCTGATGCGCGGCAACGCGATCCGCATGCTCGATCTCGACCTGGACCGGTAGCCCGTGGACCTCACGTACACGGACGAGGAAGAGGGGTTCCGGGCGCGGCTCCGGGAGTGGCTGGGCGGCGTGCTGCCCACGCTGCCGCCGAAGCCGTCGCCCGACGACTGGCCGGGCAGACGCGCGTACGACATGGGCTGGCAGCGGCGTCTGTACGACGCCGGGTACGGGGACGTGCACTGGGACGCCTCGCCTACGAAGAGGCTCATCTTCCTGGAGGAGACGGAACGGGCGGGCGCACCCTACGTAGGCGCGAATTTCGTCGGGCTGCTGCACGCGGGGCCGACGATCGCCGCCGAAGGCAGCGCCGGGCAGCGGGACCGCTGGCTCGCGCCGATCCTCAGCGGCGACGAGGTGTGGTGCCAGGGGTTCAGCGAACCGGACGCCGGGTCCGACCTGGCGGCGCTGCGTACGAAGGCGCGGCGCGAGGGCGATGAGTACGTGATCAGCGGCTCGAAGATCTGGACCTCGCACGCCGAGGTCGCCGACTGGTGCGAACTGCTCGTGCGCACCGACCCGTCGGCTCCCAAGCACCGCGGCATCTCCTGGCTCGCCATGCCGATGGACGCGCCCGGCATCACGGTGCGGCCGCTGCGCACGCTCGCCGGGTCGACCGAGTTCGCCGAGATGTTCCTCGACGATGTGCGGGTGCCGGTAGGCAACCGGGTCGGCGAGGAGAACGACGGCTGGCGCGTGACCATGGTGACCCTGTCCTTCGAACGCGGCACCGCGTTCGTCGGCGAGGTCGTCGCCTGCCGCCGGGTCCTCGGTGAACTCGCCGCCCACGCGAAGAAGACCGGCCGCTGGGACGACGCCGTGCTGCGCCGCGAACTCGCCCTGCTGTCGGCCGAGTTCGGCGCGCTGTGGCGGCTCACCCAGTGGAACGTGAGCGAGGCACAGGCGACCGGCGGCGTGCCGGGCGTGGGCGGGTCCGTGTTCAAGCTGCGGTACTCGCACGCCCGGCAGCGTCTCTACGAGGCCGCGGCCCGGGTCCTCGGCGGCGCGGGCGCCCTCGACACCGACCAGGAGTGGACGCTCGACCGGCTCTCCTCGCTGTCGTACACGATCGCCGCGGGCACCTCGCAGATCCAGCGCAACATCGTCGCCGAGCGGATCCTCGGACTGCCCAAGTCGTCACAGGGGGGACGGTAGGCGTGCACTTCCAACTGACCGAGGAACAACGGGCATTGCGCGACGGCACGCGGGAGCTGCTCGCCGGGCGGTTCGGGCGGGACGCGCTGCGGGCCGCGGTGGACGCACCCGCGATCGACCGGGCGTTGTGGCGCGAGCTCGGCGGCGCCGGGCTGTTCTCGCTGTGTCTGCCGGAGGCCGAGGGCGGCGTCGGGCTCGGCCTGCCGGACGCGGTGGTGGTGTTCGAGGAGGTGGGGCGGGCCCTCGTGCCGGGCCCGCTGGTGGCCACCTTCCTCGCGGCGGGCGAGGTGCCGGGCGCCGCGGCGGGTGAGTCGGTGGTGACCACGCCGTTCGGCTCCCTGCTGCCGTGGCGGGACGACGCGGACGTGGTGCGCGGCGACGTGTCCACGGCCCGCCCGATCGCCTCGGCGGACCCGCTCACCCCCCTGCACGCGCTCCCCGAGCCCGCCCCCGTCCCCCTGGAGGCGACCCTCCTGTACGCCGCCGAACAGCTCGGGTCGGCCGGCCGCACGCTCGACATGGCGGTCCAACACGCCCGGGAGCGTGAGCAGTTCGGATCACCGATCGGCTCGTTCCAGGCGGTGAAGCACTTGTGTGCCGAGATGCTCGTACGGGTCGAGGTGGCCCGCGCCGCCGTGTACGCGGCGGCCGTCACCGCCGATCCGGTCGAGGTCGCGGGCGCCGAACTGCTCGCCGACGAGGCCGCCGTGCAGGGCGCCCGCGACTGCCTCCAGGTGCACGGCGGCATGGGCTTCACCTGGGAGGCGGACGTGCATCTGCATCTGAAGCGGGCGTGGGTGCGGGCCGAGTTGGGCGGCAGCGCGAGGGCTGCGGAAGAGGTGCTCGCGGCGGCGCTCTGACCTGCGTACGAAGACGGCCGCGCGTCCGGAAAGCGAACGCGCGGCTGTCTGAGCGGAGGGCCTGAGCAAGGGTGCACGCACAGTGACCGTGCGCGGTTATCGGGTTGTGTCCTGCGGGGGGCTCGTCACGGCACGGAGTCGGCCTCCCGCTCCGGTACCTTGTGGCAGATGCGAGTGGTGCTGAACCCGAGCGACTGCGCCGGTGTTGCCTCCGAGGCGGCTCCGGGGCCCTCAATGTGCGCCCCTCGCAGCGCAGGGCGGGGTTCTGCCCCCGCCTGTTCGAGCCTCGGCCGGACGCGTCGCACAGTATGCCGCACGCGTACTCCTTCGCGCTGGAATATGCCCGAAGCGCTTGTTGAGGTGACTGTACGTCAACCATGCTGTGTCTCAAGGGGTTCACGTTCCGTGATCCCTCTCGCTGGTCAGCACGGTAAGTGGCGCGAGGCAGTACTCCAGCGGTCCCGCCGGATTCGGATGGTGTGAGCGGTGCAGGTGCTTCAGGTTCAACTGGAGGTCGGGACCGACCCCGCGGAGGTGGGGCGGGCCCGCAGGTGGGCGCGTTCGCGTCTCGCCGGTTCGGGCGTAGAGGCCGACGAGTCGTTGGCGGAGACGCTGATTCTGATCGTCTCCGAGCTGGTCACCAACGCGGTGGTGCACACGGGGCATCCGGCCGTGCTGCGCATGGCGTTGCCCAGCGACGTCCCCGCGGCGTGCCTCGGGACCGTACGTGTGGAGGTCGCGGACACCTGCGAGCGGCCGCCGGCGCCCCGGCACGCGGACGGCGAGGAGACGAACGGGCGAGGGCTCGAACTCGTCGACGGGCTCGCGGACCGCTGGGGCTGGCGCCCCGAGGGTGCGGGCAAGGCGATCTGGTGCGAGATCGACCAGTGCGCCGCGGTGACGACCGGCGCGTTCCAGGGTGTGGCGTTCGAAGCGGTGTGAGCGCGCACGGAGCGGCGCGGGCCCCGTGGGGGGTGCCCGCGCCGCTTTCCGTGTCCGGTGGGGCCGTCAGAACACCGCTACGGGTGCCACCGGCGTCCCGGTCCCGCCCTTGAAGGGTTCCGGCATCGCCGACAGCAGGAACGAATAACGCCCGACTTCTCCACAGGCTGTGGACAAAGATTCGAGATTCCAGTTCTGGCCTTGCAGCATCCCCATCTCGACCAGATCGAGCGCGTGCACGGGCAGCCACAGGTTCTCGATCTCCGGCGGGAAGATCTCGAAGGTCAGGGTGTCGTTGGCGACGGCCGCCACGTCCCGCGCGTGGAACCACTCGGGCGTACGCACCGAAAGGCCCGGTGACGGATAGCCGTACCCGTTCTTGTCCCCGGCCAGATACACCTGGATCTGGCCGGTCCGTACGAGCACGATGTCGCCGGCCCCGACCGTCACGCGCCCGAACTCGGCCGCCTCGTCGAGGTCTTCGGGGGTGACCGCGTGATCACCGGGCAGCCGGTCGAGCCCCTTCGCCGCCGCCACGTCGAGCAGTACGCCGCGCGAGACGATGTACGGCGCCTTGTCGATGCCGCTGAACTGGGCGCCGTGGTGCGCCGTGATGGTGTCGGCGGGGCGGCCGTTGTAGAGCTTGCCGGAGTGCGAGACGTGGGTGAGGGCGTCCCAGTGGGTGGCCGCCTGTAGGCCCATCGTCACGGCGTCGTCGCTGGTGGCGACGGTTTCCGGGCCGAAGATCTCGTAGTTGATCTGCACCATCGTGTGGAACGGGTTGATGCGGCCCGGGATCATCCCGGACTGCACGCCGTCCTCCTTGAGGGGCAGTGCGAGGGGGACGCGGCGGCCCGTGCGGACCTCGGCGGCGGCCTCGCGCACGACGTCGTCGGTGACGAGATTCAGGGTGCCGATCTCGTCGGCCTCCCCCCAACGCCCCCAGTTGTTCACGCGTTTGGCGATGTCATGGAACTCGGCGGGCAGGGGCATCGGGTCCTCCCGGGTCTTGTGTTCCGGCGGATGGCAGGTCGTACACTCCGACCGGAGTTGAAATCTAACGGGTCGTCAGAAACCGCGGGAAGGGGCCGGGCATGGGGAACTTCTTGGCAGGCAAGGTCGTCGCCGTCACGGGAGCGGGGCGAGGCATCGGCAGGGCGGTGGCGCTCGCGTGCGCCGCCGAGGGCGCGAAGGTCGTCGTCAACGACTACGGAGTGTCCATCGAGGGCGGCGAGCCCACGTCGGACGTGGCGCAGGGCGTGGTCAAGGAGATCGAGGCGGCGGGCGGCACCGCGGTCGCCGTGGCCGACGACGTGTCCAGCATGGCCGGTGGCCAGCGCATCGTGGACACGGCCGTGAACGAGTACGGGCGGATCGACGGGGTGGTGTGCGTCGCCGGCATCCTGCGCGAGCGGATGCTGTTCAACATGTCCGAGGACGAGTGGGACCCGGTCGTCCAGACGCACCTCAAGGGAACCTTCACCGTCTTCCGCGCCGCGTCCGCCGTCATGCGCAAGCAGAAGACGGGCACGCTCATCGGCTTCACCAGCGGAAACCACCAGGGGTCCGTGGCGCAGGCCAACTACGCCTCCGCGAAGGGCGGCATCATCTCGCTCGTGCGCAGCGCGGCCCTCGGGCTCAACAAGTACGGCGTGACCGCGAACGCCGTCGCGCCCGTGGCCCGTACCCGGATGTCGGCGAACGTGCCGATGGAGCTGAAGGAGATCGGGGAGCCGGAGGACGTCGCGGCCTTCGTCGTCTATCTGCTCAGCGAGCGGGCCCGCGAGGAGAAGATCACCGGGCAGGTCTACACGGTGGCCGGGCCGAAGATCGCCGTATGGGCGCAACCGCGCGAGCTGCGCGCCGGGTACGCGGACGGCGGGCCCTGGACGCCGGAGAAGATCGCGGACTTTCTGCCGGGGACGGTCGGCACCGACCCCATGCCGCTCCTTGAGCAGCTCCAGGAGATGGCGCGGGCGGCGGCGGCCAAGGACCGACCCAACCAGTAACGGGGGTGGCGGGGCGTGGAGTTCGGGTTCGGAATCGGGTTCGGGTTCGGGTTCGGGTTCGACAAGGCGGATGAGGCTTTCCGGGGCGAGGCCCGGGAGTGGCTGGAGCA
This sequence comes from Streptomyces sp. NPDC002795, assembly GCF_042888725.1. Lineage (NCBI taxonomy): Bacteria > Bacillati > Actinomycetota > Actinomycetes > Kitasatosporales > Streptomycetaceae > Streptomyces > Streptomyces sp. NPDC002795. The sequence goes on along the minus strand of NZ_JBIAQB010000002.1, from coordinate 769,593 downwards.
CCATCTGGACGAGCGGTTCACGGCCGCCGTGGGGCGCGGAGGCCCGGGCAGCGAGCACGAGGGCGGCGCAGAACGGCGCGCCTGGGAACGGGAGTTGGGCAAGGGCGGCTGGATCGGAATCGGCTGGCCGGCGGATCCGGACGCGGGCTTCGGCAACCGCGCCGCCACGCTCACCCAGCAGGTCGTCTGGGCGGAGGAGTACGCGCGCGTGCGGGCGCCGGGCCGCTACGGCCACATCGGCGAGAACCTCCTGGCCCCCACCCTGCTCGCGTACGGCACCGGGGAGCAGCAGCGTCGCTTCCTGCCCGGCATCGCGCGCGGTGAGGACCTGTGGTGCCAGGGCTACAGCGAGCCGGGGGCGGGCTCCGACCTGGCGTCGCTGCGTACGTCGGCGACCCGCGGCAAGGACGGCCGCTGGCGGGTGAGCGGCCAGAAGGTGTGGACGTCGCTCGCGCACGAGGCCGACTGGTGCTTCGTACTGGCCCGCACCGACCCGGACGCGCGCCGACACAAGGGCGTCTCCTTCCTTCTCGTCCCCATGGACCAGCCGGACCACATCGACGTACGCCCGATCCGGCAGCTCACCGGGACGAGCGAGTTCAACGAGGTGTTCTTCGACGGAGCCGTCGCCGAGGAGGTCGTCGGCGGCGAGGGCGAGGGCTGGAAGGTTGCCATGGGCCTGCTCGCCTTCGAACGCGGGGTCTCCACCCTCGCCCAGCAGATCGGGTTCGACGAGGAGCTGCGGGCGGTCGTCCGCACGGCCACCACCAACGGGGCGATCCGGGACCCGCTCGTACGCGCCCAGCTCGTACGCCTCTGGTCCGAGCTGCGCACGATGCGCTGGAACGCGCTGCGCACCCTCGGCGGAGCCCCCGACGCGGGCGCGCCGAGCGTCGCGAAGCTGCTGTGGGGCGGCTGGCACCAGCGGCTCGGTGAGCTGGCCCTGCGGGTGCGTGGCGCGGAGGCGGCCGTCGGCCCCACGGACTGGACGCCCGGCCGGCCCTACGACCTCGACGAACAGCAGCGTCTCTTCCTCTTCAGCCGGGCCGACACGATCTACGGCGGCTCGGACGAGATCCAGCGCACCATCATCGCCGAGCGGGTGCTCGGCCTGCCCAGGGAGGCCACGTGAGGGGTGTTGTGTTCGACGGCGAAGAGGCCGTCGTCGTAGACGACTTGGAGATACGGGACCCGGGCCCGGGGGAGGTGCTCGTCGGCGTCGCCGCCGCGGGCCTGTGCCACAGCGACCTGTCGGTGATCGACGGGACGATCCCGTTCCCGCGCCCGGTGGTCCTCGGGCACGAGGGCGCGGGAGTGGTGGAGGCGGTCGGCTCGGGCGTCACCCACGTCGCGCCCGGCGACCACGTGTCGCTCTCCACGCTCGCCAACTGCGGGGCCTGCGCGGAGTGCGACCGGGGCCGCCCGACGATGTGCCGCAAGGCGATCGGGATGCCGCAGAAACCGTTCGCGCGAGGCGGGAAGGACCTCTACCAGTTCGCCTCGAACTCGGCGTTCGCCGAGCGGACCGTGGTGAAGGCGGTGCAGGCGGTGAAGATCCCGAAGGAGATCCCGCTGACGTCGGCGGCACTGATCGGCTGCGGGGTGCTCACGGGTGTCGGCGCGGTCCTGAACCGGGCGCGGGTCGACCGGGGCGACACGGTCGTCGTGATTGGCACAGGCGGGGTCGGGCTGAACGTGCTCCAGGGCGCGCGGGTGGCCGGTGCGCTGCGGATCGTCGCGGTCGACACGAACCCCGCGAAGGAGGAGGTGGCACGGCAGTTCGGCGCCACGGACTTCCTGAGCGACGTGGGGGCGGTCCGGGAGATACTGCCGGACGGTGCCGACCACGTCTTCGAGTGCGTGGGCCGGGTGGAACTCATCCGCGCCGCGGTCGACCTCCTCGACCGGCACGGTCAGGCCGTGATCCTCGGGATGCCGGCGGCGAAGGCGGAGGCATCCTTCGTCCCCGCCGAACTGTTCCTCGACAAGTCGATCCTCGGCTGCCGCTACGGCTCCTCGCGCCCGCAGCGCGACATCAAGCTGTACGCGGACCTGTACGCGCAGGGCCGGCTGCTGCTCGACGAGCTGGTGACACGGACGTACCCGGTGGAGGACTTCGGGAAGGCGGTCGAGGACGCGGAGGCGGGGAGGGTGGCGCGCGGGGTGCTGACCTTCTGACGGCCTTCTGACTCTGCGGGCCGGGGTGCGGAGGGTCCGGGGGCACGGCCGTCCGGGGCTGCCGCACCCCTTCCCATCTGACGAACCGTCAGCTTCAATGGATTTCATGAGGGGACACGCATGATGGGACACGCAGGGATGGCGGCCACCGTCGTCCGTTACCTCAGGTCGGTCGGTGCGCCCACTGCCGAGTCACCGGTGGAGGCGCTGCCGCGACCGGACCTCCGGGCCGTCGGTGACGACGAGCGGGCACCCGTCGACCCGGCCGAATTCCGCCGCGTCATGGGCGAGTTCGCCAGCGGAGTGACCGTGGTGACGGCGGCCGAGCCGGACGCGGGTCCCGCCGGCTTCGCCTGCCAGTCCTTCGCGTCCCTGTCCCTCGACCCGCCCCTCGTCGCGTTCATGGTGGCCCGTACGTCGACGACCTGGCCGCGGATCGCCCGCGCCGGGGCGTTCTGCGTGAACGTACTGGGCGCGGACCAGGGCGAGTTGTGCCGGGGCTTCGCGGTCAGCGGGGCGGACAAGTTCGCCGGTGTCGCGTACGACGAGGCGCCGGTATCGGGCGCGCCGCGGCTCGAAGGCGCCGCCGCGTGGATCGACTGCGCCATCCACGCGGTGCACACAGGCGGGGACCACCTGATCGTCGTGGGCCGCGTGACGGCGCTGGGAGCGGAGGACGGCGGCACCGGTCCGCTCCTCTTCCACAGGGGAACCTTCTCGGGGCTACGAGACTGAAGGCGCGGGGGCGGCGTCGGTGGCGCCCGCCCGGCCCCGCCGGATGATGAGCGACATCAGCGCCGCCGCGGCGCACAGCGCGCCCGAGGCGTACCAGACCACGTCGTACCGTCCGAAGACATCCCGCGCGACACCGCCAAGGAAGGCCACGATCGCGGCCCCCACCTGGTGCGATGCGAGCACCCAGCCGAACACGATGGCACTGTCCTCGCCGTAGTGCTCGCGGCACAACGCGATGGTCGGCGGCACGGTGGCGACCCAGTCCAAGCCATAGAAGACGATGAAGAAGATCATTGGCGGCCGGACCTCCGGCCCGAGCAGCATCGGCAGGAACAGCAGCGAGACGCCGCGCAGCGCGTAGTAGACGGCGAGCAGCCGGCGCGCCTCGATCCGGTCGGTGAACCAGCCCGACGCGATGGTCCCGACGATGTCGAAGACGCCGATGACGGCGAGCAGTGAGGCGGCCGTGGTGATGGGCATGTGGTGGTCGTGGGCCGCGGGCACGAAGTGCGTTTTGATCAGGCCGTTCGTGGAGGCGCCGCAGATCGCGAAGGTGCCGGCGAGCAGCCAGAAGGGCCCGGTGCGGGCGGCCTTCACGAGGACGGTCACGGCCCGCTTCCCGGCTCCCAGCACGGGCGCGGGCTTCGGCACGAACTCCTTGGCCCCGTACGGCGCCACGCCCGCGTCGGCGGGATGGTCGCGCAGCAGCAGCCACACCAGCGGGACAACGGCGAGCGCGGAGAGCGCCACGGTCACGGCGGCGGGCCGCCAGCCGTGCCGGTCGACGATCCAGGACAGCAGCGGCAGAAAAACCAGCTGCCCCGAGGCCCCGGCCGCGGTCAGCACGCCAGTGACCAGCCCACGCCGCGCGACGAACCACCTATTGGTGACGGTGGCGGCGAAGGCGAGCGCCATCGACCCGCTCCCGAGCCCCACCAACACACCCCAGTACATGACCAGTTGCCAGGCAGCGGTCATCCACACGGTGAGCAGCGACCCGCCGGAGATGACGATCAGCGCCAGGGCCACCACCTTCCGTATCCCGAACCGGTCCATGAGCGCGGCGGCGAACGGGGCCGTGACCCCGTACAGCGCGAGGTTCATGGACACGGCGAAGCCGATGGTGCCGCGCGACCAGCCGAACCCCGTGTCGGGGTCGTGCAGCGGCTCGATGAGCAGCCCCGGCAGGGAGGCGAAGGCGGCGGCCCCGACGATCGTCACGAAGGTCACGGCGGCGACGGCCCAGGCGCGGTGGGGGCGCCTGTGGGGACGGCGTCTTTGACGGGCGCGGTCCCGGCCCTCCGGTGGGGTCTGTGTATCGGTCACTGTCTCGGTCACCCGAGAAGCTTCGCGGACCTCCGCGCCCGGATCGAGTGGCCCGAACGCCACTGTTCGCTAGGATCGGGCCATGGTGTCTCGCAGTGAACGGCACACTCCCACTCACACCCCGCACCGCGTCGCGGTGCTCGCGCTCGACGGCCTCATCCCCTTCGAGTTCGGCATCCCGCAGCGCATCTTCGGCCGCGCCCGCGACGCGACGGGGCGGCGGCTGTACGAAGTGGTCACGTGCGCGGTCCGCGAGCCGGGCCGCGTGCAGACCGAAGCCGACTACGCGATCCACGTGGAGCACGGCCCGGAGGTTCTGGGCACGGCGGACACGGTGATCGTCCCGGCCTCGTACGAGATGGGCCCGGTATACGAAGAGGGCGTCCTCACCCCGGAGTTGGAGTCGGCGCTGGGCTGGATCCGCCCGGGGACCCGCATGGTCTCCATCTGCACCGGCAGCTACGTCCTCGGGGCGGCGGGCCTGCTCGACGGCCGCCCGGCGACCACGCACTGGGCGGAGGCGGACCACTTCCAGAGCGTCTTCCCGCGCATCAAGGTCGACCCGAACGTCCTGTTCATCGACGACGGCGACGTGCTCTCCTCGGCGGGCGTCGCCGCGGGCATCGACCTGTGCCTGCACCTGGTGCGGCGCGACCACGGCGCGGCCGTCGCCAACGACGTGGCCCGCCGCACGGTGGTGCCGCCGCACCGGGACGGCGGCCAGGCCCAGTACATCGAACGCCCGCTCCCGGAACCGACGTTGGCATCCACCGCGCACGCGCGCGCGTGGGCCCTCGACCACCTGGGCGACCCGATCCAGCTCCGCGACCTGGCCGACCGCGAATCGCTGTCCGTCCGGACGTTCACGCGCCGCTTCCGGGAGGAGGTGGGCGTCAGCCCCGGCCAGTGGCTCACGAGCCAACGGGTGGAACGCGCCCGCCACCTCCTGGAGACCTCCGGCCTCTCCATCGACGAGGTCGCCCGCCGCTCCGGCTTCGGCACGGCCCAGTCCCTGCGCCAGCACTTCCACGCGTCGGTGGGGGTGACACCGACGGGGTACCGGCGGACGTTCCGCGCGGCCGAGGAACGAACAGCTGTGACGGGAAACCACGGTCTGTTCGTGGTTTCCCGTCACAGTCCCGATGCGGGGTGCGGAGCGCTCAGCGGCCCCTGAACTCCGGCCGCCGCCGCTCCACGAAGCTGGCGACGCCCTCGTTCGCGTCGTGGGTGGTCATGTTCAGCTCCTGGGCTGTCGCCTCTGCCGCGAAGGCCGTGGAGCGGTCCGAGTCGAGGGAGGTGTTGACCAGGGACTTGGTCATCGCCAGGGCGCGGGTCGGGCCCGACGCGAGGCGTTCCGACCATTCCCGCGCCACCTTCGGCAGCTCGTCGTCCGGGACGACCCGGTTGACCAGGCCGAGGCGCTCCGCGTCGGCGGCGGGCAGGGCGTCGCCGAAGAACATGAGCTCCTTGGCGCGCTGCGGGCCGATCAGGCGGGGGAGGAGGTAGGCGCCGCCCCCGTCCGGGACGAGGCCGCGGCGGACGAACACCTCGATGAAGCGCGCCGACTCGGCGGCCAGGACCAGGTCGCAGGCGAGCGCGAGGTGCGCCCCGATGCCGGCCGCCGTGCCGTTCACCGCCGCGATCACCGGCTTCTCGCAGTCCTGGACGGCGGAGATCAGGCGTTGCGCGCCGAGGCGGATCATGCGGGCGACGTCGCCCGCGACCCGTTCCCCGGCGTCCGGACTCCCGCCCCGCAGATCCGCGCCCGCGCAGAAGCCCTTGCCCGTCGCGGTGATCACGACGGCCCGTACGTCCGGGTCGGCGGAGGCCTCGGCGAGCAGCGCGATGACGCGTTCGCGCTGGTCCCAGGTGACGGCGTTCATGGCCTCGGGGCGGTTGAGGGTGATCCACGAGACGCCGTTGTCAGTGGCGTGCAGTATCAATGAGTCCTGGGAGTCGGCGAGGGACTCGTCGGGGGAGGGGGTGGTCATGGGGGAGCTCCGTTTTGGCGTCGAGTTTGGCGTCGAGGTCGGTGGCGGCCGGTTCAGCGGCACACCGCGAGCGCGTCGAGGGCGACGGCGCCCTGGCCGCGCGGCAGCACCATCAGCGGGTTGATGTCCAGCTCGGCGAGGTCGTCGCCGAGTTCGAGTGCCATGCGTTGTACCCGGAGGATCACTTCGACCAGTGCGTCGATGTCGACGGGCGGTGCGCCCCTGACTCCGTCGAGCAGGGGCCGCCCGCGGAGTTGGTCGAGGACCGCTCGCGCCTGGCTCTCGCCGAAGGGCGGGACGGCGACGGCGGTGTCCCGCAGTACCTCCACGAGTACGCCGCCGAGGCCGACGGTCACGGTGGGGCCGAACAGGTCGTCGCGCGTGACGCCGACGACCATCTCGACGCCCCGCTCGACCATCTGGCAGACGAGTACGCCGTCGAGCTCGATGCCCTCGTAGCGGGCGATGTCGGTGAGTTCGCGGTACGCGTCCCGTACCTGGCTCGCGGATGTCAACTCCACTTTTACGAGGCCGAGTTCCGACTTGTGGGCGAGCTGGGGAGCCGATGCCTTCATGACGACCGGGTAGCCGACGAGGGAGGCGGCCCGCACCGCCGCCGCGGCGCTCGTCACCAGCTGCTCGCGCGGCACGCGGATCCCGTACGCCCGCAGCAGCTGCTTCGCCGCGTGCTCGCTCAGCTGGTGGCCCGGGCGCATCAGGGCCTGCGCCTTGCGGAAGGAGGGCGAGGGGGTGCGCGGCGCCTCGTCGAAGGGGGAGACGTACGAGGCCGTGAAGCGGTGGTGGTCGAGGTGGGCGCGGACGGCGGTGATGCAGTTGGCGAAGGTGCGGAAGGTGGCCACCCGGGAGGAGCCGAGCAGGGTTTTCCGGTAGGCGTCCTCCGTGCCCACCGGCGAGCCCCACACCACGCACACCAGCTTGTCCGTCTGTTCGGCCGCGTCCACCAGGTCCTGGGCCAGTTTGTCGCTCATGGGCGGGAAGGGGCCGGTGATGGGGCAGATGAGGACGCCGACGGAGGGGTCGGCCAGGATCGCGTCGATGATCTTGCGGCCGCGCCAGTCGCCGACCGGGTGGCCGCCGTTGTCGACCGGGTTCGCCACGCTCAGATAGTCGGGTATCCACTGGTGTAGTTCGTCCTGCTTCTCCGGGGGGAGGGTGGGGAGTTGGAGGCCGGCTTCCGTCGCCAGGTCGGAGAAGTGGGCGCCCGTGCCGCCGGAGATCGAGTAGACGACGACTCCGTCGGCCTGCGGCGGCTTGGCGCGGGCGAGGAGGGTGGCCGTGTCCTGGAGCTCGTCCAGGCCGTCGACGCGGATGACGCCGAACTGGCGCATCGCCGCGTCCACGACGGTGTCCGCGCCGGTGAGCTTGCCGGTGTGCGAGGCCGCGGTGCGGGCGCCGGTCTCGGTCCTGCCGACCTTCACGGCGACGACCGGCACCCCCTCGCGCGCGGCCCGGTCGGCGGCGAGGAGGAAGGAGCGGCCGTCCTTGAGGCCCTCCACGTAGCAGGCGATGGCGCCGACCTCGGGGCGCTGCGCGAAGTAGGAGATGAAGTCGGCGGTCTCCAGGTCGGCCTCGTTGCCGGTCGGCGCCCAGTGGGAGAGCCGGATGCCGAGCTCTTGGAGGGCGAAGACCGGGCGGCCCTGGTGGCCGGACTGGGTGATCAGCGCGATGGCGGGGCCTTCGAGGTCCTCGCGGAAGTGCTCGAAGGCGTTGAGGTTGGTGTTGGGCCCGAGGAGGCGCAGGCCCGAGCGCTGCACGGCGGCGGAGAGGCGGGCTTGCGCGGCGGCGCCCTCATCGCCGGTCTCGGCGAACCCGGAGGCGAAGGCGACGGCGAACTTCACCTTCGTGTCGGCGAGTTGCTCGATGACGGGCAGCGGGTCCGCGACGAGCAGCACGGCCAGGTCGACCTGCTCGGGCAGCTCGGCCACCGACGACGAGCACGGCAGTCCGAAGACGGACTCGCGCGTCGGGTGCACCGGATACAGGCGCGCGCCGACCCGTTCCGCCCAGCCCATCAGCTGCCGCGTGATGCCGGTGTTCGGTCGCCCCTCGGCATCGGACGCGCCGACGACGGCGACGGACTCGGGCCGGAAGAACCGGTCCAGGTCCGGTACGTCGGAGTGCAGCGGAAGCCCGCTGACGTCCAGTTCTTCGGTGCCGGCCCGCCCGTGCACGGCGGGTCCGGGCTGCTCACCGCAGGCGATCACGCGGGCCCGGCGGGAGTCGGTGGTCAGGGTGCCGTACGTCGATCCAAGCATCGGTCCGCCCGCTCCTGTGTGACAGCGACATCAGCGATATCAGCGACATCAGTGAAATCTCTTGCCTGTGCAGTGCCTCGAACTTCCTTCGAGTGTTTGTTAACTGACGCACTGTCAGATTACTTAACTGACGCTCCGTCAGGAACAGGGCTGCAGGCAAAAGGTGGGGCGAATGTTCCGAGGGGCGTGCTCACGCGGGTGCCCGGGAGGCGGTTACGCGGGTAGTTGTGCTGCCACCTTCTTGCCGATGCGGCCCGCGTCCAGGGCCAGTTCGCGGAGCATGCCCGAGATCGGGTTCGTGTAGCCGGTGAAGTGGAGGCCGGGGGCGGGAGAGGCCTCGCGGGGGCGCCCCGTGGCGGGGTCCAGGACGTCCAGGTGGCCCACCAGGTCCTGAAGGCCCTGCCGGTATCCGGTGGCCGCGATCACCGAGTCCGGGGTGACGCGGGTGCCGTCGGAGAGGACCACCGCGTCCGCGTCGAAGGAGGTGACGGCGGCGACGGGCTCGACCTTCCCGGACCGTACGGCGTCGACGAAGCCGGCGTCCTGCACCGGGATGGCGCCCTGGCGGACCCGCGAATAGAGGCCGGTGTCGGGGCGCGGCAGGCCCTGCGCCGACAGGTCGGGGACGCTGGCCTTGCCGAGCGGGACCGCGAGCCGGTCGACGAGGCCGACCGGCAGGCGCCGACAGAGGATGCCGGTGCGCTGGGCGGGCCAGCCGAGGGTGGAGCGGCGCACGATGTGCGGCGCGGTGCGCACGGCGATGCGGACGCGCGCGGCGCCGCCCTCGATCAGGTCGACGGCGATCTCGGTGCCGGTGTTCCCCGCGCCGACGACGAGGACGTCCTGGCCGGTGAAGGGGGCCGGGCTGCGGTACTCGCCCGCGTGCAGCAGCTTCCCGGTGTACGAGGAGGCGCCGGGCCAGTCGGGCAGGTGCGGGGTGTGGTTGTAGCCGGTGGCGACGACCACGGCGGCCGAGGTCAGCTCGCGGCCACCGGTCGCGCGAAGGAGCCACCCCGAGTCGTCGGAGGTCCGCTCGACGCGGGTGACCTCGACGCCCGTGACGACTTCCAGGTCGTGGTGCTCGACGTACTTCTCCAGATAGCGCACGACGTCGTCGCGGGCGACCCAGCGGCCGAAGCGGCGCGGCATCGGAAGGCCGGGCAGGCCCGAGAGGCGGCGGGTGGTGTGCAGGTGGAGGCGGTCGTAATGGCCGCGCCAGGAGGTGCCGACGCGGTCGGACTTCTCCAGGGCGACGGCTCGGACGCCGTGCGCCTCCAGGCCGACGGCCGCGGCGAGTCCGCCGGGACCGCCCCCGATGACGTACACGGGCGGGCGTTCATGGCTGCGTGCCGGTGCTTGTGGGGAGTCGGCCATGTACGGAGCGTATTCCCGCGCCGGTTTGAGCGGGACCGGTCAAGGCGGAAACCGGTTGCGAATTGATCACGGGCCGCGGTTCGGGGGCCGCCCGGCCGTTGTCGCGTGCGGGGCTCTTGCGGAGGCGGTGCCGGATGCGTTGAACTGGCTCACCCAGGGAACTGACGTACCGTCAGAAACTGAAGGAGGGGCCGGACTTCATGGACGCGATAGGGCTCAGCGGAGCCGAATGGCTCGCCGTGCTGCGCATCGGGCTCGGCCTGTGGTGGCTGGAGAGCTGGCGGCACAAGGACAAGAAGGGCTGGTTCGAGCGGGGGACGGGTATCGCCTGGGCCGCCGATGTCGCCGGCAAGCACAAGTGGAACGCGGTGCGCAGCGGCTTCGAGGTCGTCGTGAGACCGCGGCCGAAGACGATGGCGTACGTCGTGGTGTATGCCGAACTCGCCCTGGGGGTCGGCCTGATCCTCGGATTCCTGACGCCGATCGCGCTGGTCGGCGGGCTGCTGCTCAACCTTCTGTACTTCACCCTCATGATCCACGACTGGGCCGAGCAGGGGCAGAACGCGATGATGGGCCTGATCTCGCTCGTCGCGCTGTTCGCCATGTCCTGGCAGGCCTGGTCCCTCGACCATGCGATCGGACTGTTCTCGTGAGTGCTGCTGCCGGTGGCGACGTACGTTTCGATGTTCCCGAGCCCGACGCCTTCACCCGCCCCTACTGGGACGCGGCCGCCGGGGGGCGGCTGCTGCTCAGGCACTGCGCGGCCTGTGGGCGGGACCATCACTATCCGCGGGAGTTCTGTCCGTTCTGCTGGAGCGAGGACGGGCGCTGGGCGGACGCGAGCGGCCGGGCCACGCTCTACACGTGGTCCGTCGTGCACCGCAACGACCTGCCGCCCTTCGGGGGCCGCACCCCGTACGTCGCCGCCGTCGTCGACCTCGCCGAGGGGCCGCGGATGATGACGGAGATCGTGGAGTGTGCGGAGGCGGATCTGCGGATGGGGATGGAGCTGATGGTCTGTTTCCGGGATGGCGGGGAGGGCGAAGAGGGCTTCGCCGTACCGGTGTTCAGGCCTGTGCCGTGACCGGGTGGCCGCGCGGCCGGGTGCCCGTGCCGCGACTCCTGGCCGGCCCGGCCCGGTGAGGGAATCAGGTCGTCGATACCGGCCGGGAGGATGCGAGGTAGGATAAGTGGCATGAGTGAGCCTACCGGCAAGTACTCGATCACCATGCCGCGCGACATCGCCGAAGCGGCCAAGGCCCGCAGCGGCCCGTCCGGGCTGTCCTCCTACGTCGCCGCGGCCGTCGCCCGCCAGATCGAGCGGGACAATCTCAGCGAGCTCATCGCGGTCGCGGAGGCCGAGCACGGCCCCATCGCCGACGAAGAGATCCAGTCGCTGCGCGACCAACTCCACGAAGCCCGGGCACGGCAGCCCCGGGGCGGGACAAGCGCCGCGTGACCCGATCCCCCGCCACCCCCGGCGGCACGCTTGTCCTCGACAGTGAAGGGCTGGCCAAGGCCGTCCTCCGTGACCGTACGGTCACCGGCTGGCTCGCTCTCGCCCTCGCCGACGACCTGCGGGTGATCACTTCTGCTGCCACTCTCGTGGAAGTGGCCCACCCTCGGATCAATCGCTCGGCCCTGGAGTGGACCCTCTCCCGCATCGTCATCGAACCGGTCACCGAACCCGTTGCCCGCCACGCGTCCGCCCTCCTCGCCGAGGCCGGCCTGCACGGCCACAAGTACGCGATCGACGCCATACTCAGCGCCACCGCCCTTGCCGCTCCCGGCCCGACGGCAGTTCTCACCTCGGACCCCGAGGATCTGACCGTCCTGTGTGGCTCCCGCGTCAGCATCATCAAGGTCTAGGCGCTGCCCCTCCGTTCCCCCCGCCGGGCGCACCTCACGGCCACAACAGCCCCTTCTCCCAGCCCTCCGCCGTGCGTCGGTACCTGAGCCGGACGTGGCGGCGTCGCGCGTCGCCCTGGAAGAATTCCACCTCGTCCGGGGCCAGTTCGTAGACCGTCCAGGAGGGGGCCGCGGCGTCCGGTTCGCGCTGCGCGCGGTCCCACGCCGCGTCCGAGGCGCGCTCCAACTCCTCGTAGGAGCCGAGCGGTTCGCTCTGGTGGCCGATGAGGGCCGAGGCGAGCGCGCCGGTCGAGCGGGCGTGCAGGTCGGTGTGGGCGGTCTCGGGCGGCGCCGTGCGGACGGGGCCGCGGACGCGGATCTGGCGGCCCTGCGACGGCCAGTAGAAGCCGAGCGCGGCGTACGGGCGGGCGGCGAGCTGGCGGCCCTTGGCGCTGCCCGCGTGCGAGGCGAAGTGCCAGCCGTGCGCCTCGTCGGCGCCGTGCAGCATCACCGTACGGATGTCGGGGTGGCCCTCGGCGTCCGTCGTCGCGAGCGACGGGGTGTGGGGTTCCGGCTGGCCGGCCGCCACGGCCGCGGCGAACCACTGCGTGAACAGGGGGAGGGGCGCCGCGGGAGTGTCCCGCGGGTCGAAGGCGGGCAGCTCGGTGTCCCATACGCGCAGGGAGCGCAGGAGGGCGTCCAGGTCGGGTTCCGGTTCCATGCGGCCGATCGTGCCACGGGCGGACCGGCGGCTGCCGCGGCGCCCGGTCGGCGCGTCAGTCCCGCCCCAGCACCACCGTCCCCGCCGAGCAGAACCATCCGCCCGTCCCCGACGCCACCGCCAGCCGTGGCAGCGAACCGTCCGCCCGACGTACCTGGTGGCCCCCCGCCTCGCCGCGCAGCTGTCGTGCCGCCTCCACCAGGAGGAACAGGCCGCGCATGCCGGGGTGTTGGGCGGACAGGCCGCCGCCGTCCGTGTTCGTGGGGAGTTCGCCGTCGTGCAGGAGGCGGCCCTTCTCGACGAACGCGCCGCCTTCCCCCTTGGCGCAGAAGCCGAGGTCCTCAAGGGTCACGAGCGTCATGTACGTGAAGGCGTCGTAGATCTCCGCGATGTCGATCTCGGCCGGGGTGACCCCGGCCCGTTCGAAGGCCAGGCGCCCGCTCACCGCCGCGGGCGAGACCGTGAAGTCGTCCCACTCGGACATGGTGGTGTGCGAGACGTGCTCGCCGGAGCCCAGCACCCACACCGGAGGTTTCGCGCAGTCGCGCACCAGGTCCTCGGCCACGAGCAGCACCGCCGCGCCGCCGTCCGAGCGTATGCAGCAGTGCAGTTTCGTGAAGGGGTCCGCGATCATCGGGCCGCCCAGCACCTCGTCGACCGTGATCGGGTCGCGGAACATGGCGTCCGGGTTGCGGGAGGCGTTCGCGCGGGCCTGGACCGCGACCTGGGCGAGCTGATCGAGGGTCGTGCCGTACTCGTGCATGTGGCGGCGGGCCGCCATCGCGTACTTGGCGATGAGGGAATGGCCGTACGGGACCTCGAACTGGAGGGGGCCGCGTGCACCGAAGGAGAGGTTCGAGGTGCGGCGCTTCGCCTTGATGTCGGCGCGGGCCGTGGAGCCGTAGACGAGGAGGACGGCGCGCGCGTGACCCGCCCGGATCGCGTCCGCCGCGTGCGCCGCCATGACCTCCCAGGTGGAGCCGCCGACCGAAGTGGAGTCGACCCAGCGGGGTTTGAGCCCCAGGTACTCGGCGACCTCGACCGGTGCGAGGGTGCCGAGGCCCGCCGACGCGAAGCCGTCGATGACGGAAGGGGACAGGCCCGCGTCGGCGAGCGCCCGGCGGGCGGCCTGGGCGTGCAGGGCGTAGGGAGTGGCTTCGTCGACGCGGCCGCAGTCGGAGAGGGCGATGCCCGCGATGGCGACCTTGCTTCCGCTCTCAGTCATGAATCTGACGGTACATCAGATTCGGATGTGTGGAGGGGTGGGCGTGGGAGTGTGTGTGGGAGTGTGCGCGCCTCTGGGCATCCGGCGGTCGGCGTCCTAACATGACGCCCCGTCAGAAAGGGGCCCACATGGACGCCAGGTTCACCGAGGAACAGCAAGAGATCCGCCGTACCCTGCGCGAACTCGCCACCAAGCGCTGCACCCCGGACGACGTCAAGGCCGCCACCGGCACCCCCGTCGGCCATGACCTCGCCCTGTGGGGCACCCTCAGCGCGGAACTCGGCCTTCCCGGGCTCGCACTGCCGGAGGTGTGCGGGGGCGTGGGCGGAACCTTCGTAGAACTTGCGCTCGCGGGCGAGGAGTTGGGGCGTGCTCTCGCGCCCACGCCGCTGCTCGCCACCAGCGGGCTAGCGGCCCCGCTGATCTCCGCCCTCGGCACCGAGGCCCAGCGCACCGCGCTGCTGCCGAAGATCGCCGAAGGTGCCCTGACCGCGACGCTCGCCGTGCCGGGCACGGGCCTCGCCACCGCCCTCGGGCTCGTCGCCGACAACGCCGGGGACTGGGCGGGCGGCGGCCGGGCCGGCGGCGTGCAGGCCGCCCGGCGGGAGAACGGATGGCGGCTCTACGGGCAGGCCGAGCAGGTGCTCGACGGCCACAGCGCCGGACTGCTGCTCGTCGCCGCGCACACCGGAGGCTTCGCCCGCTCCCGCACGCTCCTGTTCCTCGTACGCGAGGACGCCGCCGGACTCGTCCGCGTACGGCAGACGGCCATGGACGAGACGCGGCCGCAGGCGCGCGTCGAACTCCGCGACGTCGAGGCCGAGTTGCTGGGCGAGGAGGACGGCGATGTGAACGGGGCGCTCGCCGCCGTCGGGGACACCGTCGCCACGCTGCTCGCCGCGGAGGCCGTCGGCGCCGCGGACCGGGCCCTTGAGCGGACCGTCGACTACGTCAAGGAACGGGAGCAGTTCGGCCGGCCCATCGGGTCCTTCCAGGCCGTGAAGCACCGGCTCGCCGACGTGTACGTACAGGTCCAGGCGGCGCGCTCGGCCGCCTACTACGCGGCGTGGGCGGCGACCACCCCCGACGAGGCGCGCGTCGGCGGGCTCGCGCTCGCCCAGGCCCTTGAGGCGCTGCGGACCGGTGCCGGGGAGGCCGTGCAGCTGCACGGCGGCATCGGGTTCACCTGGGAGCACGACGCGCACCTGTACCTGAAGCGGGCCACCGGCGACGAGCTGCTGTTCGGGCCCGTGCACCTGCTGCGCGACCGTGCCGCGCAGGCCGCCGAGCTGTTCGCGCCGGGGCCTGAGACGAGTCTGGGGGTGGCGGTCTGATGGCGCCGCCGGGCATCAAGCTGGTGCAGAAGGTGTCGTCGACGCGGACGTTCGGCCGCCTCGCGCCGCACGTCATCCCCGCCCTCGACCGCGCCGTGCACCGGCTCACCCGCGGAAAGGTGCTGCTCAGCGCACAGATGCTGCCGGGGGTGATCCTCTGCGTGCGCGGCGCGAAGAGCGGGATCGAGCGGCGTACCCCCCTCGCGTGCATGCCCGAGGGGGAGCGGGGGACGTGGCTGCTGATCGGGTCGAACTTCGGGCGGCCCGGCCATCCCGCCTGGACCGCGAACCTGCTCGCGCACCCGGACGCCGAGATCAACTGGCGCGGCGCGGACGTCGCGGTGACGGCCCGGCTCCTTCGGGGGAGCGAGCGGGAGGAGGCCTGGGTGGCGGCGCTGAAGTTCTGGCCGCCCTACGCCGCGTACCAGCGGCGGGTGGAACGGGAGATCCGGCTGTTCCGCCTTGAGCGCCGCTGAGCGGGGGACCGGAAGCTGCAACAGCGGCGGCTCACGTTGCACCACGCGAACCGCCGCTGCACGACAGGACCAGGAAGAGTTACTTGGTGGGCTTCTTTCCGGTCACGCCCAGGTGCACCAACAGGGCGAGGTTCGGCTTGAGTTCTGCCTGCTTGACGCCCCAGGTCTGGAAGCCCCTCTGGTGCGAGGCGACCGCCGCGAGCATCGCGACCAGCGAACCGGCGACCGCGGCCGGACTCACGTCCTTGTCGACCTTGCCCTTGTCCTGAAGATCCTTGACGGCATCCGCGAGGGAGTTGTTCACCGAGTTCAGGATCTTCATGCGGAGCTTGTAGAAGCGCTTGTCGCCCTCGGCGGCGCCGAGGTCGACGACACGCAGGATCGCGTCGTTCTTGCGCCAGAACTCCAGGAATCCGTCCACGAGTTCCTGAGCCGTGGCCCAGCCGGCCTTGCCGACCCAGGAGCGGTCCGCGACCAGTTCGGTCAACCCCGCGCCCACGGTGGCCATTTGCTCGGCGATCTCCAGGACGGCGCCCTCGACGTCCGGGAAGTACTGATAGAAGGTCGCGGGCGAAGTGCCCGCCTTTCGCGCGACATCAATGACTTTGACGTCCCGGTAGGGCGAGGAGCTGAGCATCTCGCCGAGGCAGTCGAGCAGCTTCTGACGTGTCGCCTGACCACGCCGGCCGGCCACGCGGCCGTCGACGGTCCGTACTTGTCCTGTCATGCCGTCAGCTTACCGAGGGGTGATCGGAGCGCGATCTGGCCGACTGCAAATGGGGTTGGTGGTCATGGCCTCCGGTCAAATGACGCGCCGTGAGCGATCGGAATTGGCCAAACGTTCGAATTTAAAGCGCGACGGCCCGTTCGGCCTGGTTAGCGTGACGCTCATGCGCCCCGCCCGCCGCGACCGGCCCGCCTCCCCCGAATTTCCCGAAGGGGCCCCGTGCTGGGCCGACGCCCGGCTCGCGGACGTCGAGGCGGGAAAACGGTTCTACGGCGATCTCCTCGGCTGGACCTTCGACGAGGGCGCGGGCGCCGAGCGCGGCTACTACACGGCGGCCTACAGCGAGGACCGCTCCGTCGCCGCCCTCGCCCCGGCGAACCTGGGCGTCCAGTGGCGGGTCCACCTCGCGGTGCGCGACGCGTACGCCGCCGCCGAACGGGTCTTCGCGGCGGGCGGGCACATCGTGGCGGGGCCGCTGTCCGGCGGGACGGAGGCGACCGTGGCGCTCGCGCGGGGGCCCGAGGGTGCGGCGTTCGTCCTGCGGCAGGCGGGGAGCCACCGGGGGTTCGAGCGGATGGGCGGGCCCGGGGCGTTCCGCGGCGCCGAGCTGCTCACGCCGGATGCCGCACTGAGCGAATCCTTCTACGGAGCCGTATTCGAAGAGGGGGCCTTCGGGGCGGCCGTCCGCCGTAGGGTCGTCCCCGGGAGGCCCGGCCGGTTCCTGCTGCACTTCGGCTGCGCCGACGCCGACGCCACGGCGGCGGCCGCGGTCCGCCTCGGAGGGCGGGTGCGAAGGGGGCCGCACCTCACGGCGTACGGACGGGCCGCCGTGATCGAGGATGATCAAGGGGCGCTGTTCGCGGTGTGCGAGCAGGAGTAGGACCTGTCGTTCGACGACGGGCCCTGGGCCCCGAATGCTCCGAGACACCCCGTTTTGACCCGAGGTTCGCAACTGAGGGCCGAGACAGGAAGAATCGGGGTGCGTGCCGCCGTGGCGCTTCGGTGGTGAGACGCTGACGGGGCCGTGAGTGCGGTGGCCCGCACGGGGAGGTGGCAGGCGAGTGATGGATCAGCTGACGCAGCACGATCCGAGGCGGATCGGTCCGTTCGAGGTTCTGGGACGGCTCGGGGCGGGCGGCATGGGCCTGGTCTATCTGGCGCGCTCGGCTTCGGGCCGACGCGTGGCGATCAAGACGGTGCGTACGGAACTCGCGGAGGACCAGCTCTTCCGGGTCCGTTTCACGCGCGAGGTCGAGGCGGCACGGGCGGTGTCCGGCTTCTACACGGCCGCCGTCGTCGACGCCGACCCGCGCGCGGCCGTGCCCTGGCTCGCCACCGCGTACGTACCGGCGCCCTCCCTCGAAGAAATAGTGAACGAGACCGGGCCGCTGCCCGCCCAGGCCGTGCGCTGGCTCGCCGCGGGCATCGCCGAGGCCCTGCAGTCGATCCACGGCGCGGGTCTGGTGCACCGCGACCTCAAGCCGTCGAACGTGCTGGTCGTCGAGGACGGCCCGCGCGTCATCGACTTCGGCATCGCGTCCGGCGTCTCGAACACGCGCCTGACCATGACGAACGTGGCGGTGGGCACGCCCGCGTACATGTCGCCGGAGCAGGCGAAGGACTCGCGCAGCGTGACGGGGGCGTCGGACGTCTTCTCGCTCGGCTCGACGCTCGTCTTCGCGGCGACCGGGCACGCCCCCTTCCACGGCGCGAACCCGGTCGAGACCGTGTTCATGCTGCTGCGCGAGGGCCCGGACCTGGAAGGGCTCCCGGCGGAGCTGCGGCCGCTGCTCGAAGCGTGCATGCAGATGGAGGCGGCCCAGCGGCCCTCCCCTGCCGACCTCCAGTCCCAGCTCGCCCCGCATCTGTTCGGCGCGGGCAGCGACGACAGCGGTACGGCCTCCGCCTGGCTGCCCGAGCGCTCCGTCGCCCTGATCGAGTCGCGGCGCGGCAGCCGCCCCGCCCCCAAGCCGGCCCCGCACCGGGCGCCCCCCGCTCCGAACGGGCACGGCGGCGCGCCCATCCCCGCCATGCCCTCGCAGCCGCCCGCCCCCGGCCCGCAGCCCGTGTCCACCGACGGCTGGCGGCACTCGCCCGTACCCGCGGGCCAGAGCCTCGTCGCGGACGGGCCCGTGCACCTCGCCGGGGCGCAGGTGCCGATCGGCCCCGGTCCGCGGGTCGCCGACGCGCGGGCCGCAGCCGTGAAGGCGCCGCCCGCCGAATCGGGCCTCGCCGGATCCTGGTCCCGCTCCAAGCCCGCCGTGAACGGCTCGCACGAACCCGTCGTCCCCGCGCCCGCCACGGCCGAGGGCGCGGCCTGGCGGCCCTGGCGGTTCCGTATGTCGAACGACGTGTGGGGCACGCCCGCGGTGGCGGGCGACCTCGTCTACGTCACGTCGTTCGAGGTGCACGTCCTGGACGTGGCGACCGGCCGACGCCGCTTCAAGACCCGCGACGTCGCCTGGTCCATGGCCGTCGCCGACGGCTGCATCCACGCCTCCGACGGCCCCACCCTGTGGGCGCTCGACGCCCGCGACGGCGGCGACCTGTGGCGGATCCAGACCGACGCCTGGGGGTACGCGATGCAGGCGGGCAACGGCACCGTCGTCACCGCCACCCGCGGCGGCGGCGTCCAGGCCCGCGAGGCCGTCAGCGGCGACCTCCAGTGGGAGATCACCGGCTGCCAGACCGACTTCGAGGCCGCGGAGGCCGGACCCGTCATGTACGACGGCACGGTCTACGTGTGGCAGGACGCGCGGCTCCGCGCCCTCGACGCCCGTACGGGTGACGAGCGCTGGTCGTACCCGATCGGCGACGCGGGCTCCTGCGGCGGCGTCCCGATGCGCCTGACGCCCGCGTCCGACGGCCATGTGTACGTCGCCGCGGGCACCCGGGTCCTCGCCATCGACGCCGCCTCGGGCCATGTCCGCTGGCACTTCGAGGCGCCCGCCGTGTTCCTCAGCCCGCCCGCGTTCGCCCCGGGCGCCGCGGTCACCGGAGGCGGCGTCTACCTCGTCGACCACCACGGCACCGTGTACGCGCTCGACGCCACGGACGGCCGGGACCGCTGGCGCATCGCGACCGAGGCCCGGCCCTCGTCGGTCGACCCGGCCCTGGTCGCGCAGGGCCACGTGCACGTCGGCAGCGGCCAGGGGCTCTACACCCTGGACGCCGTGACCGGCACCCCGAAGTGGCGCTTCCAGGCCGGCGGCGAGATCGTCGGGGCGCCCGTGGTGGCGGACGGGCGGATCCACTTCGGCTCCACGGACCACCTGCTCTACACGCTGAAGGCCGACGACGGCCGACTGCGCTGGAAGCTCGCCACGGGCGGCGAGATCACCGGCACACCGGTCGTCAGGGACGGCGTCGTCTACGCGTGCAGCAAGGACCGCTGCGTGTACGCGCTCGACGCGGAGAAGGGAACGGGGACCAGCCGCTGACCGGGCCCCGCCCCCTTTGCCTTTGCCGAGAAACCGGTAGCGCGGGGTCGTTGTTGGGTAGGGTGCCGGGCGTGATGACACGGGGAATGAAACTCACGGCAGTAGCCATCGTGGCCGTTCTGGCCCTGACCGGGTTCACGTCCGCCAAGGGGAAGAGCAAGAGCCGCAGCAGCGGGGGCGGTTGCAGCAGCTCCTCGCAGTTGCACGACGGCTCCCGCTCCTAGGCTCCTGGGCGGCTAGCGTGTCCGAAAGCCGCCCTGCGTACGGGAGTTGAAGAGGTCGGCCTGCCGCTCCGGTGGCAGGTTGCCCAGCTTGATCAGGTCGGGTGCCCGCGCGAAGGCGTGCGAGCGGGTCGCCTCCTTCGCGGTCCACAGCGCCTTCACCGTGCCCTGGACGGCCTCGGTCGGATGGCCCGCGATGACCGTCGCGCAGCGCAGCGCGGCCTCCAACGCGCCGCCGGGTGGCGTGAGTTCGGACACCAGGCCGGTCTCGTGGGCGCGCCGGGCGGACATCCGTTCCGCGGCGCCCATCAGCGCGAGCCTGGCCACCTCGCCCGGCGGCATCCGGTGGGCGAGGTAGATCGACTCGAAGGCGTTGACCATGCCGTACGTGGTGTGCGGATCGAAGAACGTCGCCGTCTCGTCCGCGACCACGAACTCCGACTCGCCGATCAGGTAGAACGCCCCGCCGCAGGCCATGCCGTTGACCGCGGCGATCACCGGCTTCCACAGATCGTTGGCCTTCGGCCCGACCGTGGGCAGCGGATCGTCCGCCGAGTACGGGGAGTCCGGCTGCGGCACGTCCCACTCGCGGTCGATGCCGGTGCAGAACGCCCGGTCGCCCGCCCCGGTCAGGACGACCGCCCGCACGGCGTCGTCGAAGCGGAAATCCCGCCAGGTAGCGGCCAGTTGGGCGACGGTGGCCTGGTCGAGGGCGTTGTGGCGGCGCGGGCGGTCGAGGGTGACTGTGGCGACGCCCGTGCCCTTGTCGATCTCCGTGCGTACCGTCATGACCGCTCCAGTACCCAGCGCGGCACCGTCATCCCGTCGACCTCCGTGAACGCCACCTGCACCCGCGCGCCGATCTTGATGCGGTCCGGGTCGACGGAGTTGAGCGGGGCGTCGGGGGTGGACACCAGATTGCCGACGAGGCGGATCCGGGGCGCCTCCGCCAGTTCGACGACGATCGCGTTGTACGGGGCCTGGGCGGCGTAGGCCGGGAGCAGTGGTGGGTGCGGGATGACGTAGGACCAGACGCGCCCCCGGCCGCTCATCCTGCGCCACTCGCTGTCGAAGGACTGGCAGTGCGGGCAGCAGGGGCGGGGCGGGAACCGGAGCTCCCCGCAGTCCGGTTCGGCGCAGGCCTGTATCCGCAGTTCGCCGCGGGCGGCGTACTCCCAGAAGGGGGCGCCGTCGTCGTCGGGGGTGGGGGTCAGAAGTTGAGAGGTGGTGGTCGCGTCTGCCATGTGGCTGTCCTCCGGGCGGGCAAATCAAGCCCCTGCGGCGTTTGAGCAGCGGGGTCCGGGGCGGAGCCCCGAGACCGCAACGCCGTCGCGGGGCAACGAAATTGATCAGGCCGAGCGCAGCAAAAGCGCCGACGTCGGCACCCCCTCACCCGCCGTCACCAGACACGTCTCCGCATCCGGTACCTGCGCCGTACTGACCCCCCGCAACTGCTTCACGCTCTCGTTGATGAGGTTGAAGCCGTGGACGTACGCCTCCGAGAGGCCGCCGCCACCCGTGTTGATGGGGAGCCGCCCGCCGATCTCAAGGGCTCCGCCCTCCGTGAACGCCGCGCCCTCGCCGCGCCCGCAGAACCCGTATCCCTCCAGGGAGAGCGGGATGAGCGGGGTGAACGCGTCGTAGATCTGCGCGACGTCGACGTCCTCGGGGGTGACGTCGGCGTTCTTCCACAGGTGGCGGGCCGCCGTCCACGCGGGTCCGGTCAGCGGGTCGTCGTTCCAGTAGTTGACCATGCCGTGGTGCTGCGCGGGCAGGCCCTGCGCCGCCGAGTGCACATAGACCGGCTTCTGCCGGCAGTCGCGGGCGCGTTCGGCGGAGACGATGACGCAGGCCAACGCCCCGTCCGTCTCCAGGCAGTTGTCGAAGAGGCAGAGCGGCTCGCTGATCCAGCGCGAGGTCATATAGCTGTCGCGGGTCATGGGGCGCTCGTACATCATCGCGGCCGGGTTCTGGTTGGCCCGGTTGCGGCAGGCGAGCGCGACGTTGAAGAGGTGGTCCCGCGTCGCGCCGTACTCGTGCATGTAGCGGCGGGCCAGCATCCCGATCTCGTCGGCCGGGCGGAGCAGCCCGTACGGGCGCGTCCACTGGGCGGGCGTGGGGAGTTGGACGGCCGTGTTCTTCCAGGGGCGTGGCCCCGAGCCGCGCTTGCGGGAGCGCCACGCGATGCCGACGCTCGCCTGGCCCGTGGCGATCGCCGCGACCAGGTGGGCGACCGTCGCGCACGAACCGCCGCCCCCGTAGCCGACCTTGGAGAAGTAGGTGACGTCGCCGGCGCCGATGGCCTTGGCCACCTCGACCTCGTCCGTCTCCTCCATCGTGTAGGAGGCGAAGGCGTCGACCTCGGACGGGGATATCCCCGCGTCGTCGAGTGCGTCGATGATCGCCCGGCACGCCAACGTCTTCTCGGATTCCGGGAGTTGCTTCGCGAAAGCCGTCTGTCCGATACCGACGATGGCCGTCGCGTCCTTGAGTCCCGCCATGGGCACCCCCACATGGTTGCTGTCTGCCGCCCGGTTCGCTCTGCTGACAGCGCGTCAGGCTACAGCTAATCTGACGGATAGTCAGCTACGGCGTTGTGGGAGGTCGCTCGATGCGTACGGATGGCGAGTGGGGAACGGTCCCGGAGCTGGTACGGGACGCTGCCGAACGGTACGGCGAGCGCGAGGCCGTGGTCGAGGGGCGTACCCGGATCTCGTACGCGGAACTCGGTGAACGCGTCGAGCGGGCCGCGGCGGCGTGCATGGCGGCGGGCGTCGAGGCGGGGGACCGGGTCGCGGTCTGGGCGCCGAACACGCTGGACTGGATCGTCTCGGCGCTGGGCGCGGTGAGCGCGGGAGCCGTCCTCGTACCGCTCAACACCCGCTTCAAGGGCGGCGAGGCAGCGGACATCCTGGCCCGCTCCCGGGCCCGCCTGCTGTTCGTCACGGGCACCTTCCTCGGCACGTCCTACGTGGCGTCGCTGCGCCGCGCGCAGGAGGCGGGGGCCGAACTTCCCTGTCTGGAACAGGTGGTGGTGCTCGGCGACGGCGCGCCGGAGGCCCCCGGCTACCGGACCTGGAAGGAGTTCCTGGCAGCGGGCGACAAGGTCACGGCCACCGAGGTCCGCGAACGCTCCGCCGCCGTCGACGCCTCCGCGCCCTCCGACATCATCTTCACGTCGGGCACCACGGGCCGCCCCAAGGGCGCCGTCATCACCCACGCGCAGACCCTGCGCGGCTACGAGATCTGGGCGGACCTCGCGGGCCTGCGCGAGGGCGACCGCTATCTGATCGTGAACCCGTTCTTCCACACGTTCGGCTACAAGGCGGGGGTCCTCGCCTGCCTGATGCGGGGCGCGACGATGGTGCCGCAGCCCGTCTTCAACGTGGACACGGCCCTCGCCAACATCGCCTCCGAGCGCATCTCGGTCCTGCCGGGCCCGCCCACGCTCCACCAGTCACTCCTCGACCACCCGGCGCGCGACTCCCACGACCTGTCGGCGCTGCGGCTCGTCGTGACGGGCGCGGCGGTGGTCCCGCTGCGCCTGGTGGAACGGCTGCGCGGCGAACTCGGCGTGGCCACGGTCCTCACCGCGTACGGCCTCTCCGAGTCCAGCGGCATCGCCACGATGTGCCGCCGCGGCGACCCGGCGGAGGTGATCGCCGAGACGTCGGGGAGGGCGATACCGGGCACGGAGGTCCGGGTCGATTCGGCGGCCTCGGGCGAGCCGGGCGAGGTCCTCGTCCGCGGCTTCAACGTCATGCGCGGCTACTTCGAGGACCCCGCCGCCACGGCCGAGACGATCACCGGGGACGGCTGGCTGCGGACCGGAGACGTCGGCGTCATGGACGCGGCCGGCAACCTCCGGATCACCGACCGCATCAAGGACATGTTCATCGTCGGCGGCTTCAACGCGTACCCCGCCGAGATCGAGCAGCTCATCGGCCTGCACCAGGACGTCGCGGACGTAGCGGTGGTCGGCGTCCCCGACGGACGCCTCGGCGAGGTCGGGAAGGCGTATGTGGTGCGCAGGCCCGGCACGGTTCTCACGGAGGACGACCTCATCGCCTGGTCCCGCCGCGAGATGGCGAACTACAAGGTGCCCAGGTCGGTCGAGTTCGTGGGGGAGCTGCCGAGGAATGCGAGCGGGAAGGTGGTGAAAGGGGAGCTGCGACGCGGGTGACCCCCGTCGCGCACCGTCAGGAGTCCCCGCCCGACTCTCCGTCGTCCTCGTCGTGCAGGCGCTCGGCCAGGTCTTCGGCCCAGGCCTGGGCCCAGGTGCGCAGGGCGTGGATGGTGGGGGCGTCGAGGCCGTAGGCCTCGAAGTGGGCGTCGTCGAACCACTCCGCCCCGACGAGGTGCTCCTGGAGGCCTTCCAGATCGAAGCGTTCGCGGGAGTGCCTGCGGCCGAACTGCTCCAGGTCCGCGTTCGTCCACCGTCGGGACGCGGCGAACGCGTCGATGAGGTCACGGGGAACGGTGCGTCCCGCGAGGGCGCGGATCTTGGTGCCGATCACGTCCTCCTCGGCGAGGACCGGGCCGTACGTGGTCGACATCGGAGGCCGGTAGAAGCACTCCTTGAGGACATCGACTTCGCAGGCGATGCCTGTGGTCCATTCGGTGACGGTGAAGCGGGCGGAGAGAGGGGCGATCTCGATCTCGGCTACCTGCCAGCCCCGCTTCTCCAGCCCGTCACGAAGCGCTGCGGCGATGTCGTCCATGGGCGCCGGATTCTCGGTGGCGACGTCGAGATCCTGGCTGGGGCGGGCCACCAGATCGTGGGCCTGGACGGCATAGCCTCCCGTCAGGACGAGCGGGTACGGGGAACCAATGGCGATCACGTCGGCCAGGAGCCGGGCGTGCAGGTCGGGCATCTTCACGCGGCAGTCCGCAGCTCGGGAAAGGCGTTCTCCCAGACGGTGCGCACCGTACGCCCGACCAGTTTGCGCAGGACCGGCCATTGGGCGAGGAGGAAGTCGCGGTTCAGGTAGGCGACCAGGTCGTCATGCATCCCCTCTTGCAGCACTGTGCTGTACAGCACCATGCGCTGGCGCGGCCGGTCGACGTCGTACGACGTCACTCCCGACCAGGCCACGTGCAGCGGCAGGTCCACGACGCCGTGCTCGGGCCCTGCGAGCTCGTCCAGCGCCTCGGGGAGGCGCCGGACGAACTTGATCCGGTAGAGCTCGGCGTCGCTCAGGCCGCTGAGATCTTCGGGAGCAGACATGGCGCGATTATCTCCCGCACTCAAGGTCACGTCGCGGCGAACCCGGCGAACGCCGACCACGCCTGTGGCCGGACCATGAACGTGGGCCCTTCGGGGTTCTTGGAGTCCCGTACGTGGACGGTGTCGGCGTGGGGGCAGGCGGCGACCTCGACGCACTGCCCGCCTTCGTCGCCGCTGTAGGTCGACTTGAACCACTTCAGTTCTGCTGCTGCGGTGCTCACAGTTCTCCTAGCAGTCGGTCCACCAGGCCCAGGGACTGCTGCGCGGTGAGGGCCTGCGTTCGCAGCATCGCATATTTGCGCGTCAGGATGGATACGTCGTCGGGGCCGGCCACCAGTTGGCTGCCGCGCTGCGACTCGGTGTACGCGAGATGCTGGTGATCCGGGGTTTCGAGGAGCGTGAACGGGCCGTTCAGCCCGGCATTGGACGGGCTGTCCAGAGGCAGGAACTGCAGCGAGACCGCCGGGAGTTCGGCACACGACCGTAGGTGGCGCAACTGCTCACGCCGGACCCTCGGCCCGCCCACCGCCGCGTGCAGCACCGGCTCCCACACCACGAAGCTCAGCGTCGGCGGCACCTTGCGATGCAGGACCTCCTGCCGGGCGACGCGTCCCGCCGTCTTCGCCTCGATCTCGTCCTCGCCGTACGCCGGTACGCGCTCGCGCAGTACAGCCTGCGCGTACTCCTCCGTCTGAAGGATGCCCGGCACCACGAGCGCGTCGTACCAGGAGATGGCCGTGGCCTCCCGCTCCTGCCGCATGTACTCCTCCGCCCACAACGGGAACTGGTCGACCTCCGGCATGTTGGCCACACCGATGCTCAACAGGCCCTTGGTGTCGAGGAGTTCGTCCAGCCGGTCCGCCAGATCCGGCAGCAGCGCGCGTCTGCCCTGTTCGATGGAGGCGATGGTCTCCTCCTCCATGCCGAGGAGCTCGCCGAGCTGGGCCTGGGTGTAACCCGCCGACTGGCGGGCCGCCTTGAGCTGGCAGCCGACCATCTTCATCGTCGAGATGTTCCGCTTCCGAGGAGCTTGCCTGGAGGTCATGGTCATAAAGCTCCCCCGGTTCGCCCGCCGTGGAGCATGCGGCGCCCGTACATCACCCGTACAAAATCGGCGTACGGCTACGGCGTCAGCGTCAGCGGGCGACGAATTGCGTCAGGATCGCCTGCACCTCGTAGATGTCGACCCCCTTGGTGAAGGTCTTCTCGATCGGTACCGCGTTCCCCGAGATCCAGATCTTGAGTTCGGCGTCCAGGTCGAAGTGGCCGGCCGTCTCCACGGCGAAGTGGGAGATGCTGCGGTAGGGCACCGAGTGGTACTCGACCTTCTTGCCCGTCATCCCCTGCTTGTCGATGAGGATCATGCGCCGGTCGGTGAGCAGGATCGCGTCGCGTATCAACTGGTACGCGCCGTATATCTGCTCACCCTGGCCGAGCAGCCGCCCGTAGTCCTGCGCCGCCTTGGCCAGGTCGATCGGGTGAGCGTTGCCGAACAGTGCCATGGGGTCCCCCGCTTTGTCGTCGTGCCGCGTGCGTCGTTCAGAGAACGGGTGCGTGCGCCCGAGGGTTCCCGGTGCGGCCGGTGTCACCAGCTGATGGCGTCGTCCATCGACTGCTGCCAGTACGTGACCTTCAGCGAGTCGTCGATGTGGAGGCCTTCGGCGGGCAGCGACGGGTGGGCCGGGGTGAGGTCCTCGCTGCCGGCGCGGCTGGAGAAGTGGACGGCCAGGGACTTCTCCGTGTGGCCGTGCGCGCCGCTGCCGTCGGCGGCGGACAGGTTCACGGAGGCGTAGCCGGACTCACCGGGCTTGAGCGTGACGACGGCCTGCGGCTTGGTGCCCTCGTCGACCGGGGGCACGGACTGGGCCTCGCCGAACTGTACGGCCGGGTAGCCGTAGAGGTAGCAGGTGTTGGAGCCGGTGTTGGTGACCGTGAGCAGCATGTGGTTGAGGGGGCGGTTCAGTGGGGCCGCGACGGTCTTGGTGTTGGAGCCCTGGCAGGTGACCGTCCTGTTGGAGGACACGGGGGTCTTTGACGCGGGGGCGTTCGCGGCGGGCTTCGAAGCGGCGGGCTTCGAGGCGGCGGGCGCGGGGTCCTCGCTCGCGGCCGGCTCCTGCGAGGCCGGAGCGTCGGTGGCGGAGGACGAGGTCATGGGCGAACCCTTCGACGCGCCTTCGTCGTTGACTCCCGTCCCGTCGTTGCACGCGGTCAGGGAGAGCGCGGCGAGGGTGATGGTCGCGGCGGCGGTGAGGAGACGGGTACGGGAGGTGCGGGAGGTGCGCTGAGCAGTCATCGGTCGGGCCCCTTCGGTGGTGCGGTGGGTGTGGTGCTTTGATGACTGGAGCTTGTGGGGTGATCCGTCCCAGCCGCCACGTATGCCGGGGAGTTCGGGACACTGGAACGCCGAAACGGGCTCTGACCTGGGGAGATGGCCACCCCCTGGAATGCGGGACCGGGACGCGGGGGATGGAGAAACGGATGTCTGAGGACTCGGGGGACGGCTTCGCCGCGCTGCTGCGGGAGCTGAAGGACCGCTCGGGGCTGAGCTACGGGACGCTCGCCAAGCGGATGCACATGAGCACGTCGACGCTGCACCGCTACTGCAACGGCACCGCCGTGCCGAACGACTACGCCCCGGTGGAGCGCCTGGCCCGGCTCTGCAAGGCGACACCGGACGAACTGGTGGAGCTGCACCGCCGGTGGATCCTGGCGGACGCGACCCGAGGAAAGAAGGCACCCCAAGCCCCGCCGACGACTGAGGCGCGGGGCCCGGAGCAGAGCCCCGAGAGCCCCCAGACCTCCGCCACGCCTCCCGCGCCGGCTCCCGCACCCGCGCCCCACGACCCTGACGCCCTCGTCGTCGCCGGCCCGCCGACCGGTGCCGCGTCGCCACGCCCCCGTCGCCGTACCGCGCTGATCGCCTCCGCGGCGGCGGCCGTGGTCCTGGGGGCCGTGGTCCTCGCCGTGAACCTGCCGTCCGGCGGTGCGGACGGCGCGGGCGGCGACGGCGAACGGCAGGCGGCCCGCCCCGGCGTCACCGCCTCGACGACCGGCACCGGCCGCCCCCACGCCGGAAAGTCGTCCGCCGCCGCCGTTACCCCTTCCCCGAGCGGCAGCGGCGGCGCCCGGAGCGGCGACCCGTCCGCCCCGGCGAAGAGCGGCGGGGCGGACGCGGCAGCGCCCGGCGGCCAGGACGGCGGCGCCGCGCCGCTCAACGTCGCGACCCGCCCCTACGTATACGACAGCCCGTGCAGCCAGCACTTCCTCGTCGACAGCGCACCCGAACAGGTCGGCCCGCCCGCGAGCGAGCAGGACGCCCCGCGCTGGGCCGCCGCGTACGGGGCGGTCTCCTCGGGCGAACAGCGCGTCGCCCTCACCGTGCAGGGGACCGGCGAGGAGACCGTCGTCCTGGAGGACCTGCACGTACGCGTCGCCGGGAAGGCCGCCCCGCTCGCGTGGAACGACTACTCGATGGGCGTCGGCTGCGGCGGCAACGTGGGGACCAAGTCGTTCGACATCGACCTCGACAACGGCAGCCCCTCGGTCACCGTCAAGAACGGCCAGCGCGACTTTCCGTACAAGGTCAGCGAGTCCGACCCGGAGGTCTTCTACGTCACCGCGCACGCCAAGGCGCACGACGTCCGCTGGGACCTCACCCTCGACTGGTCGAGCGGTACCCGCCACGGCACCGTCCACGTCGACAACGGCGGCACCCCGTTCCGTACGAGCGGAAACTCCGGCCGCCCCGGATACGACTACCCGCTGGGCGGCAGCGAGTGGATCGAGCGCGAGGGGTAGGGCCACACCACGTACGGTCCGGAGCTTTCGCTCAGTGGCCGTGCGCCTGCTCCGGCGCCCGCCGCGGCAGCAGCCGCAGCACCGGCAGGCAGGCCGCCGTCACCACGAGGACCACGGTCAGGGAGACGGTCATCGCGTGGGCGGGGGCGCCCGCGTGGAAGTAGACCGTGGTGACGACCGCCGAGCCGAGGCCGTTGGCGAGCTGCTGGATCGCGGTGAGGGAGCCCGACGCGCTGCCCGCCTCCTCGGCGGAGACGTCGCCGAGGGCGAGGTCGAAGACCGTGCCGAAGCAGCAGCCCATGCCGAGTCCGGTGAGGAAGACCGCCGGGGCCATCGCCCAGAGGGAGAGCCCGGTGCCCTGGGCGACGACCAGCATCAGCAGCCAGGCGCCGCCCGCGAGCGTGAGGAGCAGGCCGAGCGTCACCACGTTCCGGCCGAGCTTCTTCGTCAGCCCGCCCATGGTGGCGAACGCCGCGACGATGATGCCGAGGGTGAGCGGGAGCAGCCCGAGCGCGGCGTCGCCGGGGGCCGCGCCGAGGCCCTGCTGCATGAACAGCGAGATCACGTAGATCAGACCCGAGGTCACCGCGAAGAACATCAGACCGAGGAGCAGGGCCGATGTGAAGCCCTTGTTGCGGAGCAGGGACGGCTTGATCAGGGGATCGGGCGCGGTGCGCTGGCGGCGGAGGAACAGCGCCAGGAAGAGCAGCCCCGCCGCGAGCGAGCCGAGGGCGAGAGGACCCCAGCCGCTGCTGGAACCCTCGATCAGTCCCAGCATCAGGCCGAACATCGTCGCCGCGAGCAGCACCGAGCCGCGGGTGTCGACGGTGACCGTACGGTCGCCCTCGTCGCGCGGCAGCAGCCTGGCGGCGGCGAGGACGCCGACGGTGCCGAGGATCAGGTTGATCAGGAAGATGGGCCGCCAGGTCAGGCCCGCGATGTCGGCGTCGATCAGGAATCCGGCGAGGATCGGGCCGCCGACCGATGACAGGCCGAGCAGCGGGCCGAAGAGGCCGAACGCCTTGCTCAGCTGCTCCCGCGAGAAGTTCCGCGTCATGATCGCCATGCCCTGCGGGATCAGCAGCGCGCCGAACGCGCCCTGGAGGACGCGGGCGACGATCAGCAGCGCCGGGTCGGGGGAGAGGCCCGCGAGCGCGGAGGCGAGCGTGAAGCCCGTCATGCCGATCAGGAACAGGCGGCGCTGACCGTACTTGTCGCCGAGCCGCCCGCCGATGACGAGCAGCACGCCCATCGCGAGGGCGTACGCCGAGCCGAGCCACTTGACCAGGGCTTCGCCGCCTCCGATGTCGGCGACGATCGTCGGCGCCGCGATGTTGGTGACCGTCGAGTCGATCATGTCGAGCGCGTCGGCCAGCAGGACGAGCGCGAGGACCGTCCAGAAGGCGGCTTTCGAGAGCGTGCCCGCTCCCGTCGTATGCGTGGGGGTGGTGTCTGTGGACGTCATGGCGGGCTCCTTCCGGTGTGCTGACGACCTCCATTGCCATTTCAGAAAACCATAGCGACTATGAAAACGCAATCGCTACGACTTTGAAGTGAGTAGGGGGTGGCGGTTATCGTGAGGGCATGACGCAGACGCAGCAGACCCCCGGCCGTCGTGAGCGAAAGAAGGCCGCCACCCGCAGGGCGCTCTCCGACGCGGCGCTGCGGCTCTTCCTTGAACGCGGCTACGACAACGTGAAGGTCGCCGAGATCGCGGCCGCCGCCGACACCGCCCTCACCACGCTGTTCGCGCACTTCCCCGGCGGGAAGGAGGCGCTGATCCTCGGCGACAGCGAGGAGCGCAAGGCGTCACTGACGGCGGCCGTGCGCGAGCGCGCCGAAGACCTCTCCGTCCTGGACGCGCTGCATGAGTTCATGGCCGGACGCGGCATGTTCTCCGACGACCTCGACAACGAGTTCCGGCGCAGGCTCGACCTCGTCGTCACCACCCCCGCCCTGCGTCGCTACGCCCGCACCCTGTGGGTCGACTGTGAGCACGCACTGGCCCAGGTCATCGCGGAGGAGACGGGGGCGGACGCCGACGAGGTCGGGCTGCGCCTGCTGTCCCGGTACATCCTCGAACTGCCCGACCTCGTCGCCACCGACCCCGCCCCCCGCGAATCCCTGGCCGCCGCGTTCGACCGCTTCCGGCGCGGCTGGCCCGAGCTGGCCTGAACGCGCCGCGGCCCGCCCTCCCGGAACGGGAGGGCGGGCCGCGGCGCACGTACAGGTGCGGGTCAGAGCTTCTCGGGCGTGCGGATGCCGAGCAGCGCCATCCCGCGGTGCAGCGTCCGCGCCGTCAGGTCGCACAAGAAGAGGCGGTTGGCCACCTGCTCCGTCGAATCCGCCTTCAGGACCGGGCACTTGTCGTAGAACGACGTGTACAGCGACGCCAACTGGTACAGGTACGCCGCCAGCTTGTGCGGCGCGTACTCGGCCGCCGCCTCGAAGACCGTGTCACCGAACGCGTCCAGGTGCAGTCCCAACGCCCGCTCCGCCGGGGCCAGTTCGAGCTCCGCGTGCGCGGCCGGAGCCGTAGAACCCGCCTTGCGCAGGATCGACTGGATACGGGCGTACGCGTACTGGAGGTACACCGACGTGTCACCGTGCAGCGACACCATCTGGTCCAGGTCGAACTTGTAGTCCCGGCTCGGCGACGTCGACAGGTCCGCGTACTTCACCGCACCGATACCGACCTGCGTGGCCCGCTCCTGGATCTCGTCCTCGGTGAGGTCCCGCGCCTTCTCCCGCACGACCTCGGCGGCACGCTGCACCGCCTCGTCGAGCAGGTCCTCCAGCCGCACCGTCTCACCCGCACGCGTCTTGAACGGCTTGCCGTCCGCGCCGAGCACCGTGCCGTACGCCATGTTGTGCGCGGACACGTCGTCGGAGAGCCAGCCCGCGCGCCGCGCCGTCTCGAAGACCATCTTGAAGTGCAGCGACTGCCGCACGTCCACGACGTAGAGCAGCGACGTGGCGTCCAGGTCCGTCACACGGTTGCGGATCGCCGTCAGGTCGGACGCCGCGTAGCCGAAGCCGCCGTCCGCCTTCTGCACGATCAGCGGGACCGGCTGGTCGTCCTTGCCCTTGATGTCGTCGAAGAACACGACGAGCGCGCCGTCCGAGCGGACCGCGACACCCGTCTCCTCCAGGATGCGGGCCGTCTCCGGCATGCCGTCGTTGTACGCCGACTCGCCGACGATCTCGTCGTCCCGGATCTCCATGTCGAGCTTCTCGAAGACCGAGTAGAAGTAGACCTTCGACTCGTCGACGAACCGCTGCCACAGGTCGAGGGTCTCCTTGTCGCCGGACTGGAGCGCGACGACCCGCTTACGGGCCCGCTCCTTGAAGTCCTCGTCCGCGTCGAAGACCGCACGCGAGGCCTTGTAGATCCGGTTCAGCGTCGACATG
This sequence comes from Streptomyces sp. NPDC002795, assembly GCF_042888725.1. NCBI lineage: Bacteria > Bacillati > Actinomycetota > Actinomycetes > Kitasatosporales > Streptomycetaceae > Streptomyces > Streptomyces sp. NPDC002795. The sequence continues at coordinate 737,285 of NZ_JBIAQB010000002.1, read as the reverse complement.
GCCTGCTCGCCGTCGGCGTCCGCACCGGCCTTCGGCAGCTCGTCCGGGTGCTCGATCACGTACTGGATGAGCATGCCGAACTGCGTGCCCCAGTCACCGATGTGGTGCCGGCCGATCGTCTTCTCGCCCGTGAAGTCGAGCATGCCGCGCAGCGCGTCACCGATCACCGCGGACCGCAGATGCCCGACGTGCATCTCCTTCGCCACGTTCGGCTGCGCGTAGTCGATGACCGTCGTGCCGGGGACGTCCTTCAGCGGCACGCCGAGCCGGTCCGTGTCGGCGGCGCGCGCCGCGAGGGTGTCGGTGATCGCCCTGTCGGTGACCGTCACGTTCAGGAAGCCGGGGCCAGAGACCTCGACGTCGGCGATCAGCTCGCCGTTCGTGATCTTCTCGACGACCTGCGTCGCCAGCTCCCGCGGGTTCGCCTTCGCCTTCTTGGCGAGGGCCAGGATCCCGTTGGCCTGGTAGTCGGCCCGGTCGCTACGTCGCAGCAGCGGGTCCGCGCCGCCGGCCTCCGGCAGGGCGGAAGTCAGGGCGTCGGCGAGGCGTGCGTTGACGTTGGCGGTGATGGACTTGACCGGGGCCATGTAGGGGCTGCCGTTCTGGTCGGGGTGGGCTGGAATGCACCACCAGTATCCCAGAGCCGTGCCGCGAAGCCGTAACGCGTTTTCGTTCCGCACCGGGAAGCTGGGAGAATGGGGTGGGCAGACATGAAGCCCCACCCCGGATGCGAAGAGAGGGACAACCGATCGTGGCCCAGAGCACAGGCGCCGAGCCCACCGAGAACACGGACTGGGTCTCCCGATACGCGGACGATGTCATCGCCGAGTCCGAGCGTCGTGCCCCGGGCAAACCGGTCGTCGTCGCCTCCGGCCTCTCCCCGTCCGGCCCGATCCACCTCGGCAACCTCCGCGAGGTCATGACCCCGCACCTGGTCGCCGACGAGGTCCGCCGCCGCGGACACACCGTGCGGCACCTCATCTCCTGGGACGACTACGACCGCTACCGCAAGGTCCCGGCCGGCGTCCCCGGCACCGACGAGACCTGGGCCGAGCACATCGGCAAGCCGCTGACCTCGGTCCCGGCCCCCGCGGGATCCGCGTACCCGAACTGGGCGGAGCACTTCAAGGCCGCCATGGTCCAGGCCCTCGCCGACCTCGGCGTCGAGTTCGACGGCATCAGCCAGACCGAGCAGTACCAGGCCGGTACGTACCGCGAGCAGATCCTGCACGCGATGAAGCACCGCGGCGACATCGACGCGATCCTCGACCAGTACCGCACCAAGAAGGACCCGGCCAAGGGCGGCAAGAAGCAGCAGCAGAAGCCGCTCGACGAGGCCGAGCTGGAGGCCGCCGAGGGCTCCGGCGCCGCGTCCGAGGACGACGGCAGCGGCGGCGCCGGCGGCTACTACCCGTACAAGCCGTTCTGCGGCCAGTGCGGCAAGGACCTCACCACCGTCACGTCGTACGACGACGAGACCACCGAGCTGTCCTACACCTGCACGCTCGACGGCTACACCGAGACCGTCCCGCTGTCGGAGTTCAACCGCGGCAAGCTGGTCTGGAAGGTCGACTGGCCGATGCGCTGGGCCTACGAAGGCGTCATCTTCGAGCCCTCCGGCGTCGACCACTCGTCGCCGGGCTCGTCGTTCCAGGTCGGCGGCCAGATCGTCGACCAGGTCTTCGGCGGCAAGCAGCCCATCGGCCCGATGTACGCCTTCGTCGGCATCTCCGGCATGGCCAAGATGTCGTCGAGCAAGGGCGGGGTCCCCACCCCCAGCGACGCGCTCCAGATCATGGAACCGCAGCTGCTGCGCTGGCTGTACGCCCGCCGCAGGCCCAACCAGTCGTTCAAGATCGCCTTCGACCAGGAGATCCAGCGGCTCTACGACGAGTGGGACAAGCTGAACGCGAAGGTCGCCGACGGCACCGCGCTGCCCGCCGACGCCGCCGCCCACAGCCGCGCCATCGGCGTCGCAGGCCGCGCTGTGTCTTCCCGGGGGGCAACCCCCGGACCCCCGGCCGGACAGGCAGGCCCGACAGCCGACGGCACCCGCGCGGCCGAGGTCGGGATCCGCGAACTGCCCCGCACCCCGCGCCCCCTGCCGTACCGCACGCTCGCCTCCGTCGCCGACGTCACCGCGGGGGACGAGGAGCAGACCCAGCGGATCCTCTCCGAACTCGACCCGGACAACCCGGTCACGGACCTGGACACCGTCCGCCCCCGGCTCGACAAGGCCGAGGCCTGGATCACCAAGTACGTACCCGCCGAGTCCCGCACCATCGTGCGCACCGAGCCCGACACCGAGGCGCTCACCGCACTCGACGAGCAGGGCCGCGAATCCATCCGCCTGCTCCTCGAAGGCCTCGACGACCACTGGTCGCTCGACGGCCTGACCCACCACGTGTACGGCGTTCCCAAGGTGCAGGCCGGCTTCCCCGCCGACGCCACCGCCAAGGAACTCCCCGCCGAGATCAAGGTCGCCCAGCGCTCGTTCTTCGCGCTGCTCTACCACCTGCTCGTCGGCCGCGACACCGGACCGCGACTGCCCACGCTGCTCCTCGCCGTCGGCGCGGACCGCGTGCGCAAGCTGCTCGGCGCGTAACGGGTCACCGGACACACGTGAGGGGCGGCACCGGATCCGATCCGGTGCCGCCCCTCACGCATGCCACCAGGGCACTACGCCTCGCTCATCATGTCCTGCTCGAAGCGGACCGCGAACTGGTTCATGTACCGGTCCACGTCGTCCGGCGTCAGCCGCTGCCTGTACTGCGCCTCCACGTTCGCCGCGAACACCTTCTTCGTGGGATACCCCTCGCCGTCTATCGCGTTCCGGAACACCTGATAGAGCTCGTCGTCCGTGGGCTCCTCGACGAGTTCCGGAGCGCCGTCCCCCATCGGCCGCGTCCCGCCCGCCCCGTTGGGCACCGGGAACTGCGGCTCCTGGAACTGCGGTTCCGGCTCGGGCTCCGGGGCGCGGGGAGCCGGCACCGGCACCTGGGCCCGCGGCGACCGCTCCTCGTACCGGCCCTGGTGCTCCGGCTCGGGAACGGACACCGACGGCTCGAAGTTCGGGTCGTAACCACCCCGGTACTCCTTCCGCGGCTGCCCGTTGAACGCCGGCGGGACATAGCCCACATCCTCGGAGGGCGCCTCGGGCCGCGGCTGCGCCGAGGGGAGCTGGGCCGGAGCCTCGCGCGGAGCCGCCGGAAGCAACTGCGGGTCGATGCCCGCCGCCGCGAGACCCTCCGGCGCGGTCTGCGACAGCGGCACCCCGTAACGCGCCAGACGCAGCGGCATCAGCGACTCCACCGGAGCCTTCCGCCGCCACCCCTTCCCGAACCGCGAACGCAGCCGCGCCTGATAGACGAGCCGCTCCTGCTCCAACTTGATGACCTGGTCGTACGAACGCAGCTCCCACAGCTTCATCCTTATCTCTAGTCAACGGCACGTCTCTACAGGTGGAGGCGCAAAAGAGATGTCTGGGATGTGAGTTACGCGGGCACCTAAAGGTGCTGCAGGCCTGCTTTCAGGCGTGGCTACTTGGCTCGCGTTCTTCTGGAGCTGCAAGGGCACTTACACCATCAACAGAATCAAGCCACCGTGTTCGCTCGGCACCTGAAACGATCGACGTGGACATACCATCCTCCTACAAGTCGCAGTGAACAGCAGGATCTTTGGCCTGCAGGACCGAGCTGTGACGGCCACGCATGGGGGAGTTTGTCGTGACAACATCGGCCGATCTTCTGCTCACAGCCGCTGCCTCTATGGGGGGAGCCATGGGCACCGAACTCTGGAAGCCCGCCCTCAAGAGCCTGGTCACATTCCGACGCCGTCGTCACGGTGGTGCAGCTGAGGGTGAAACCGAGGCGGTGGCTCGACTCGACTCGCTGGAGCAGGTAGTAGCGGCTGCTGAGCCTGACCAGAGGGAGGCGATGATCAACGCTGTGGAGCCACAGGTGCGCGAGATTCTGGCCTCCTGCGTCGGCGACGAGCCCGACACAATCCAGGAGCTCCTCGATGCGCTGAAGGCGCAGGGTGTGGAGCCGCCTACCGATGCCTCAGTGAAGCAGGACGTTAAGAACAACTTCGTCTTCGGCAACCAAAACGTTGCTGGCCGGGACAACAACTTCGGAGGAGCTCGCTGATGTCGTTGCCGACCCCGCCTGAGCCCTCGGTGGAACAGGACGTCAAGGACAATGTCGTCCATGGTGACCAGAACGTTGCTGGCCGGGACAACAACATCACGAATTACCTGACCGGACTGCGGCGCTTGCGCCCGCGTGCGATCAGCCCTGACACGTTGATGCCGGCCAACCGCTTCGTCACCCCTGGCGACGAGAAAGACACCAGCTTTGACAGGGCTGGTCAAGCGATCCGAACCTCCTACGGGAGCACAGCCGCCCGCATCGTGGTCCTGCTGGCTCCCGAGCAGCATGGCCGCAAGTCGGCAGCGCTCCGTCTGCTGGCCACCACAAACCTCCCGTCTGATCGCTTCTTCGAACTACGGCCTGACTGGGATGAACCGGACGTCGACTGCCTGCCCGTAGAGCGCGGCGCGGGCTATCTCCTCAACCTGCGTGGTGTTACTCAGTCCCTCCCCGATGCTTTCTACAGCGATCTAGCGACGTATGCGTCCACGCTGCGTAATGCAGGCAGCTACATGGTCATCACTGCCACGAGGGCCGTCTGGTCCCAGGCGCGAGCAGGCGCGCTCCATCCCGAGATCTTCGTGGTGGAGATCGATCGCCCAAAGCCCGGTGATGTTGTCAAGAAGTATCTGGAGAGCAAAGAGCAGACGCGGGATCGCTCTGGCTGGATTGACAACGAAGAAGGCGTGTTCTATGGCCTTTTGCCGAAAGGTTGCGCACCCGGTGAAGCGGTTCGGCTGGCATCGATCATTGCAAGGGCCAAGCACGTCACAGACAAGGAAGCTCTTGATGAGTACAAGGGCTGGGAAAACCACCTGAGGGACTGGTTCAGCGCCGGAGGCCGGGAAGGAGTCGAAACGCGAGCCGTCCGAATCGCTGGCGCCTTCCTGGATAAGGCGCCAGCTGCGGTAGTGCTGAACAGTGCTGACCTCCTGCTTGAGGCCCGCAAAGTCAACCTACCCATGCCTGAGGGTGGGCTCCTCGCGATGCCGGACGCACCGACGCGCCTCGAGCCAGCAGATATGTCCTTCAATGAGGCTACTGGTGTTGCATCACTTGACCACGAGTCGCAAGGGCCAGCAATCCTGCGATACCTCTGGACGAGGCACACGCAGCTGACTGAGGAGGTGCTCACCCAGTGGCTCCAGGACATCAGTCAGGGGCCGGCCGAGGGTCACCTTGAAGCGCTCGCTTCTTCGCTCACTCAACTTGCTGAGACGGTGGGCATAGAGCCCCTATTCGATCTGGCAGAAGGCTGGCTCCGTAACGGCAGTAAGCAGCATCTGGAGCTTGTCGGCGACCTCATTTCCGATCTCGCCGTGCACGCTACCCTGGGGAGTCAGGCCAGGGTTGAGCTGGCGAAGTGGGCCGCAGGGAGATCGGAACCGACACGCCAACGTGCCGTCGCCCGAGCTTGCGCAGGTTCCTTCGGGAAGGAGTACCCCAGCCAAGCTTTGACCCGAGCTCGCTACATCATCAACTCGCCGGGTTCTCAGGACCCGCAACAGGTGGCACAACGGGAAGCCATCGAAGCTGTGCGTACGTTGGCCGCGGATGGGGATCTCGCACCTCTCGTGACCGACACCGTCGTCCATTGGATCACGAATTCAGGTAAGCCGACCGGAACGGCATGGAGCGTCTTCTACGACGTCTTCACCGTTCCCTCTAGCGTCGATCAGCTTGATAAGACCCCTCTGGCAGTGGCGCTCAATCAGACGGGTAAGGCAGGCAAAGTAGTACGTCGACGCCTTCTAGAGGGATGGGAGCACATCGTTCAAAACGGTGAAGATTTGCCCCAAGCCCAGAAAGTTCTGCTGACCTGGCGCCGGAGCGCTGAGGACGGTTTGTTGCCAGAGGGCCCCGTGGTCGAAATCATCATCGCACTCAGCCGGGTTACGGGCATCGCCAAGGCTCCCCTGCGGGATGTCGTAAAGCCTGACGGCCGGTTGAAGGACGCCCTACTCGCTTCCCTTTTTGTGGAGTATCAGAGGGCGTACGGCGTGGCACCGGGTGGGCCTGCCGTGCCATTCGCGCCCACGCCGGCACAGCAGACCGTTCCTGACTCACCTGAGGCGGATTCCGCGGCACCATGATTCGAGTTCTTGGCTGGCGAAGGGGGCGACGATTCTTCAATCGTCGCTCCCTCTCGGCATCACTGGAAAGCAAGGATCGCGGGTTGTACTTCCGTGCGACCGTCCACTACCGCTGGCGCATTAACGGTGAATCCTCCGCCCCCCGACCCCTAGCTCCCGATGGCCTGGCGCGCCACCTCCTCACAGCAGCGCTGGAGGGTGTGGCTGGCCAGTATCGGATGCTGGACTTTGGCGCGGCAGAGGACGCCATGAACACTGCGCTCTGTCAGGAAATATGGGATGCCGAGCAGCGCATCGGTGTTGAGGCAGGCGTGCGCCTTAGGATCACCAAGGCAGATAAACAACTGGCACAGCAGCGGGCTGAAGAAGAAGTAGTTCTGCGGTCAGCACATGCACGACAGACTGTCGAACTCGAGCTACTGTTCGATCGGCTCACTGATCAGACCCTCGGACCGGTTTGGTGGGTCAGCCGGTATGCCGAGCTTCAGTTCGCGACCGGCGACCCGGAGAAGAAGGTCGAGTCGTTCCTACGCGCCTTTGCCGTGCTGCAGAAGGCGCTTCATGCCGCCAAGGTCGATCAGACCAGTGACGAAAAACTCCTCGTCCGAAGTAAAATAGAGGAAGTGTTCAGCGTTATCGAAGACAAGGAGTCGCTGGATCTCGCAGTCCAGGTCATGAACCGCACCTTGGAACACCTTGGAATAGGCAGTACGGCAGGATTCAACGGCAGCGGACGTAACCTCGCACAGGAGCCGCGCGCAGAGTTTTGACCAACTATCCCCGCACAAGGGCGCCCCGTTGAGCGCCATCTGATCTGCATCGCCCTGGCTTCACACAGCGATGACACCGCCGCCGGTATCGTGCACCACTTCCTGCCAGGCGAGGGCAGGGCATTCGGCGATGAGCAGCGCGTTGAGCCCGTCCGGCCCGCCATCTGCCGCAACTCGGGCGAACGCTTCCTCTTGGAGAGGGAAGTTTCCTTGGAGGGCGTCACAGTGTTGGCACCCGTTGGCCAGGTACCGGGCACGCATGGTCTCGCTGTATCGGAGCCTCACGGGCGCCGTCAGATCCGTCAGGCCGTGTCGCTCCAGAAGGCCCACGGCGAGTGTCATCGTCCGGGCGTTCTCCGTGGTGAAGAGCCCGCAGTACCCGCGTGCTGGCCGAGCCGGATAGAGACCGACGATGCAGGTGGTGCCCCTTCCGCACTTCCAACAGGATCGGTTCAGTCCGAGAACACGAAGGAGCAGGCCGGGAGCGGCCCCGGGCGGTGGTGCAGCGGGCAGGGTGAGCTCGTCGGGGTCAAAGTCGTCCGCCTCGACGAGCTTGTCCACGTGGCGGCACGTCGCGCAGCGCACCTCCCAGGTGCCTCTCTCACTTCTCCGTACGAACCCACCGTGTGCAGCCACCCACACGGAACAGGATGAGCACCCTCCTGCGAACCGGTTCTCCACGTCCTCCCTTTCTACGATTCGGCCGTCTCGAGGTGAGTGGCGGGTTCAGGTTCGCGTGGGTGCAAGGGCCCGCCTGGCACCGCTTTGCTCAACTGCTGCTCATGGATCTCTGGACGGAGCGCATCTCGGCGAGGAAAGCCGGGCTGAAGAGGCCAGCGCGCAGAGGAGTCCGTTCCAACCGAGGCGCCTTCAGGCGCCACAGCCATCGCCCATAAGCCTGTCGCAGCCGGGCACGCTCGTGCTGCCAGCGGCTCTCCCACTTCAGCGCTTCCCGGTAGGTGAGACCGGGGTTGTCCAGCGTCCATAGGTACAGGCGCCGTGCCATGAGCGGAGCCAGGAGGAAATGGATGGGCCGCACCGGGCTCTGCCTCCTGGCCATGCGCTGTTCCTCCTTCGGCGGGACTGTGTTCAGCACCGGCATCGTACGGGCGATGCTGTCGCTCCGGTGCTGAGTGGTGGCAGCCTGATCTGAATCTACGTGGCGCGCATCATCTTGCGCAGACTCTGCCGGGCTGCGGTCAGGTCGTCCTCCAGGTCCTCGATCGTGGCGCGCAGTGCCTCGTTGTCGGCTTGGGCTTGCTGGAGATCCTTGGTGAGCACTGCGTTCGCGCGGCTCAATTCCTCTACGCGGGCTGTGAGTTCGCTGGCGGCGGCGTTGTTCAGTTCCGTGCCGAGCTGGAGGCGGAGTCGTTCGCGCAGCCGGTTGCGCTCGTCGCGGAGTTCCTTGACCTGCTGCTGGGCAAGTGCGAGGTCGGTTTTGAGACTGGCGCTGCTGACGCGGGTCTGTGGTGGGACGGCGTCGGCTGTCGCCTCGATGCCGAGCTCCTCCTGACGCCGACGGGCGGCGTCGATGTGTTCGCGCAGCCCCGGCGAGTACGCGAGCCAGCTGGAAACGCCTGCCTCCTTGGCCACTCTGACGAACGTGATCTTAGTTCCCGCGCGCTGCAGGGAGTCGAGAACCTCCAGCACGCGGTGGCGCTTGTTCTGGCTGTCGCGCTCTCGCGCTGCCTTGAGAGCGGCAGCTCGGCTTTCGTGACCGGTCACTGATCCTCCTCGCGCGACTTGGCCACGGTCAGTGGCAGGAGCTTGTGGGATGCGGTGGCCCGTGACTTGCGGAGGATCTTGCTTGCTTCCTCGATCTGCTGTCGTTCGTCGTCGGGCAGGGCGGTGAGCTGGTCGCGCATGGTGGCGGACACGTCCTGGAAGCTGTTGATCTGGGCGTTGAGGTTGGTCAGTACAAAGTCGGCTGCCCCGATGGCGTCAGCGGTCTCGCGGTCGGCTTTCAAGCCGCGTACGTGATCCTCGATGGCGGGCAGGTATGACGGGTCAGGGCGGTAAAAGGTGCAGCCCGAGCACTGGAACCGGATAGGGCAAGATCCGCCGCCGGCCTTGACGTTGGAGGGCTCAGTGCAGTTGCCGAACGGGACGGCGACCGAAGCGATCTCGTACTTGCTCTGGGCGAGAGGGGCCGACCGGCCGGTGCGGTCCACGGCCAGGGGCGCCAGGGCTCGCACAGCTTCCCGCTTACGCTTCAAGGTCACCTGGTAGTAGCCCATGGTCGTGTCGACCGAGGTGTGATCCATGAGGTCGCGCAGGACATCGACGGGCACACCGGCGTCTGCATGCCGCTGGGCGTAGGTGTGGCGGAAGGCGTGAGCGGTGATCTGGGAGCGGTCGAAGGGCAGTGACTGCCCGTTCGGCCCCGGGATGCCGCTGTCGATGTGGGGGAGCGAGTCCACCCAGGTGCGTAGTACCGCTGAGATGCTGTCACCCCGGATGTGCCCGTTTCCGCGGCCGGAGCCGTGCATGGCACTGGGGAAGAGCCACTGTCCCGCGCGCTCGGTCAGCGGGAGTTCGGCACGGCGCTGTTCCCAGCGGATGATCAACTCGGCTGTGCTCTGCGCGATGGGCAGGCGGCGGCCGTTCCTCTTGGCCTTGTGGTTGTCGTAGATCAGTTGGTAGCTCTCGTCCTCCTGCTCGACGCAGCCCACCTTGAGGCTAGCGACCTCGCTCAGGCGGCGCCCGGTGTCACGCAGGACGGCGTAGATGGTCCGGTGGAACAGCTGGGAAAGGTCCTTCGGCCAGCCCCGCTGGGAGGCGCTTAGCAGATCCAACTGGGCGTCCAGCTGACGAATGACGGTGTCGGGCAACGCTCGGCCGATCTGTTCCTCGTTGACCTCGACGGGAGCCACACGGTGGTGGCGAGCCCGGCTGAAGGTACCGGGAACGTCGTCCATCAGCCCGCCTGCACGGGCGAACTCCAGCACGGCGAACCACGCTCTGACCAGCTTGTCCTGGGTGGCAGATGCCCGAGGATCCCCGTTCTGCTTCCGGGATTTCTTGATCGCGTCGACGGCAGCCGTCATGTCCGCAGCGCCGAGACGCGAAGGAGTATCGCCACCGGCCTTCTGGGCCAGCCCCTCGGACGCGGCGGAGAAGGCCAGCAGGGAGGTGCGCAGATCCTGGATGGTCGGCCGAACTGAGCGGGCCCATTCCATCAGCAGTGTGCGCAACCACTGCTGCCGGACGACACGGAAATCGATGTCGCCCTTCACCGCGTCGTAGCGACGATGGGTTGCGGCCCACAGCCCCACGGCGGCCGCGTCCCAGACCTCACCAGCCATCGGATCGGCCCCCTCGTACTGCCGACGAGCACGCTCGACCATGCGCTGGATCTGCCCCAGCAAGGCGCGCGCCGGGCTGCTGCCCTGCTGCCCGCCGAGCCGCAGCGCCGACACGTCCAGGCTGCACAGGCTATCCACGTCTGCGACGGCTGCGATGGCAAGCCGTACCGCGAGCGGACTGATACTCAGCCCTGCCCGGTCGCGTTCCTGCAGTCCGAGCAGCAGCTCGTGGGCGACGACGGGGCGAAGCCCGCCGCACCAGAACTGATGGACCTGCAGGAACGGGCCGGCAGCAGCGGCCCACTCCAGAAGCTGGTCGGGAGTGCGCCTGCCGCTGCTGAGCTCGCGGCGCCACTTCCCATGGTGTGACCCACACAAGCGAAGTTGTTGCTGCTCACGGACGCACCCGCCGACGAGGCATTCTCCCTGGTGCGGCAGCGGCTGGGGGCGCGTGGAACCCTGCCAGTCCGCGACGCTCAGCTCGGGGCTGCGTCTTCTGCGCTCGCTGAAGGTCGAAGCATGGGTGGGGCAGAGCCCGTGACTTACCGCTTCCCGTGCGCATCGTCCCGAGCTGTCAGCAACCAAGCACGCCTCACGATCCGACAGCCCGCGTGCGCGCCGTTGCCGGGGCGGCTGGTACGTCGCGTCGAACTCATCGGCCGACAGATCGCTCGATCGGGCAGCCGCCTTGCAGGGTGAGCACCGGCCGACACGGCCAGGGCACGGCGTCCGGCAGGCGGCAACCTTGCACTGCGACGCACCCGTGGCGTCGTTGTCCAGATCACCGTCGAAGAACATCCGCCCGTGGTCCCACTCGCCCGGACGCCAGTCGGGCTGCACGTGTTGGCGCAGCCAAGCCAACCAGCCGACGCCCGGCGTCTCGAGCTCCGGGCGTGAGGACAAGGGCGAAGCGGGTACCTGCTGCATCACGCGGTCACCGCCCGCCGCTCCGCCACCCGCTCCACGGCATCCCGCTTCTCACGCTCGTTGGCGTGCAGGTAGATCGCGGTGGACGCGGCCGACACGTGCCCCATCAGCTGTTGCACGACGTCGATCGGCACGCCGGCTCGAACCCAGGCCGTTGCGGCGGTGTGCCGCAGCATGTGCGGGCGCACGACGAGTCCGCACTGTCGCGACAGCCGCTCGAACATTCCCTTCGCCGCCTGATAGGTCATCGCCTTGCCCAGAGGCCGCTGGTAGAGGTTGACGAAGACCAGATCGTTCGCTTCGGCCTCGGCCACGGCATCGCGGTCAGCGCGATAGGCCACGTACTCGGCCACCGTGGGTCCATCGACTGGGACGACTCGCGGATAACGGGACTTGGCCAGGGCCTTGTTCTCGTTGTCCCGGCGGTGGCGCACGTGGATGTGAGCCCCGGAGACGCTGCAGCCGAGCACACGGGAGTCCGGCAGGAAGTGCATGTCCTGCCTCCGTAGCCCCAGGGCCTCTCCGATACGGATGCCGGTCGCCAGCATCAGCACCACCAGGAACCGGTCGCGAGCCGTACGACAGCCGGCCACCGTTGCAGCGACCTGTTCCTCGGACAGAGCCTCGTAGGGCTTCTCCACCTCGCGCGACTTGATTGCCTTCGCGCGCACTGTGCGGAACTGCCCGCGTTCACCAGCATCGAAGCCTGGTGGGGGTGTAGCGAGATAGCGCGGTTGCGACAAGCGGTCCGCTACCTCCGGCGCGATCACACCGTGAAGAGCGCAGTACCGCAGATACTCCACCACCGCCGTGATCGTCGCGTTGACCGTCGCCCCGGAACGCGACTTGCCTCGCTTGCCGCGAGTGGACTCCAGCCAGAACCGGAAGCGCGCCATCGCGGCCAGCGTGACGGTCCTCCAGTCGACCGCGTACTCGGCGCACCAAGTCAGGAACAAGGCCAGGCGCCCGGCGTAGACCCTGATGGTGTTCACGGACCGGTCGGCACCGTGCAGGAACGTCAGGAAGTCCGTCCCCTCCCGGTGGATCGAAAGCTGCGGATCGAGGATGACCCACCGGGTGCTCTGTGGGTCTCCACTGGGAGACAGGGCCCGTTCAGCTTGAAAGGCGTCGGCGTTCATGCCGTACCTAACGTGACTCCCGCGTTGTAGATACTTGTGAGCCACGAACGAGTGACGAGACGTGCCATACGTCCCTGACGGGTCAGTACGGCATAGAGATATTCATCCGCCGCCACAGCAAGAACGTAGGCAGCGGAGACAGCAGCCAGCGCGTGATCCGCACACCCTCCATGTGCTTGTCCGCGGTGATGTCCGCGATCCGCCCGATCGCGTGCCGCGCCGCCTCGACGGCCACCACGAACAGGATCGGGATCACCGCGTGCATGCCGGTACCCAGCGGATCCGGCCAGGCCGCCGCGCCGTTGAAGGCGATCGTCGCCGCCGTCAGCAGCCACGCCGTCTGACGCAGCAACGGGAACGGGATCCGGATCCACGTCAGCAGCAGATCCAGCGCGAGGAGCACACAGATACCGGCGTCGATACCGATCGGGAAGACGTACGAGAAGTTCCCGAAGCCCTTTTCCAGGGCCAACTCCCGCACAGCGGCGTACGAACCGGCGAAACCGATGGCGGCGATGACCACCGCCCCGGCGATGACCACCCCCACGAGTATCCGGTGCGTCCGTGTCAGCTTCAGTGGCGCGGCCACTCCACTTCCCCTCCAAGTTCCGGCTGTTGCGGCCAACAGACTGGCACACGCGTACGCAGCGGCGTGGGCCGGTACGCACGGAAGCCCGGTCCCCCAAGGGGGAACCGGGCTTCCGTCAGGAGGTCAGCGGGCCGCGATCACGCGCCCTTCTTCGACTCCTCGGACTTCTTGGAGTCCTTGGACTCCTTGGCGGGGGCCGACGGCTTCGCCGAACCGGCCGCGTCACCGCCGCCCTTGGCGGACTCGATGACCTTGGCCACCGCTTCCTTCGCCGCCTTCTGCGCGTCCTTCGACAGCGAGTCCGCGGTGGGGGCCTTCTCGCCCGCCAGACCCGAACCGTTGTAGTCGACCGTCACCACGACGTTGTCCACGCGCGAGACGATCGTCTGCTGCTTGGACGTGACGGTGTCCTTCTTGTCCTTGTACTTCCGGTCGTAGCTGATCTGCGTCGCCGCGTCGCCCGTCTTGGACACCGGCGCCGTCTTGAGGTCCTTCGCGCCCTTGGTCGCCTTGGCGTCCTTGATCTGCTTCGCGTAGTAGCTCTCGGCCAGCTTGTCGCCGCTGCCCCGGTTCACATCCGAGTCAAAACGGACCAACGACACATTGAGCCAGCGGAACTGCGAGCCCTCCACGCCGTTGTTGTCCAGGCTGGACCACGAGCAGTTCGCACGCGTCGACTCGTCGTCGGACGCGCCGGCCTTGCTCTCGGCCTTCGGGACCAGATCGCCCAGCGTGTCCTTCGAGAACGCCGAGCACGCCTGCGGCAGCTCCTTGTACGTCGCGGGCGTGACCTTCTTCGCCTTGGCGCCCGAGGTCGAGGCCGAGGCCTTCGCCTGCGAGTCGTCCTTCGCGCTGTCGGAACCGGAACCGGACGAGCAGCCGGCTACGACGAGAACCGCAGGCACGGCGGCCGCGCAGACAAGGGTGCGGGTGAGTCGCTTGGTCGGACGGTGCATGGTTCCTTCACTAGGACGCTGACAGGGCCACGGACCCGCCACGTGATGACCATTCGACCTTCACGAGTGGGGCCCGATGGGTCACCGTACGCCGTGCCCGACGCGCGCGTCTCACGTTCAGCCTGCCACCGGGCAGTGCCCGAATGCCCCTAATCGCCGAACTTGCCGACCAGGTTCCCGGCCAGATTCCGCGCTGTGTCCTGCATTTCCTTGCTGTCCGGCACCTTCGCGGCGGTCGCCGTCTGCACCTCGTACCGGACGGTCACCAACACATTCGACGTGCGGAACGCCACAGTCACCGTGCGGTGCCGACCCGTCGTCGGACCCGCCAGCACATCGTCGACGAACGCCTCGTCGCCGAGGTCGTCGAGCAGCCGCGGCTGAAGATCATCGGCGGTCGCGGAGGAGCTGGGGGAGCTGGGGGAGCCGGAAGCGGAGGCGTCACCGGACGGCTCGTCCGACGCGGAAGGAGACGCGGACTCCGGCGCGGAATCCGAAACCTTCTCCGACGCCGAAGCCGAGGCCTCCGACGCCACGGGCTCCGGCAGCTGCGCCGCGTCCGCCTTCGCCGCGAACACCGACGCCGCGCGGTCGTCATCGCTCACGGCCGTGTCGTACGACACCACCCGCTCGAAGTCGAGGCTCAGACGATGCGTGCCACCCCGGGCCGCATCGTCCTTCCACCGGCACCCGACCCGGCGATCCGTGTCGTACGTGACCGTGGCCACACCCTCGTACGCCTTCTCCCGCTGCTCCGCGTCCGGGAGCTTCTTGATACCGGGAAGCATCTCGTCCAGCGTGGCCCGGTCCGGCTGACTGCACGGCTCGGGCAGCGTCCGGTACTTGCCCGGCTCCGCGGTCGACGCGGTCGCGGTCGGCTCACCCGGCTTCGAGTCGTCGGCCCCGCCGTCGTCATCGGAACCACCGGTGCAGCCGGCGAGCACCGCCGCGAGGAGCACGGCGACACCCGGTACGAACGCGTACGACTTCCGCTGCACCCTGAGGCTCCTCTCGGCGCCTTGCGCCTGGTTAATCGGTTGCCGCGGTGGGGCGGCCAATGGGCACTATGTGTATCGCACCGGCTGCCGTGAACGCCGGTCCGGCATCCTATTTGCCGCGCTGGCGCCGGTATTTGCGCTACATCCATTTCCGATGCTTCAGCTCGAAGTTGACCAACTGTTCCGATTTCCGGGGGATTTCATGTCGTACGTAGAGGTTCCGGGCGCCAAGGTCCCGATCCGCATGTGGACCGACCCGGCCACGGTGGAGGAGGGCGCGATGCGGCAGCTCCAGAACGTGGCGACGCTCCCCTGGATCAAGGGCCTGGCCGTCATGCCCGACGTCCACTACGGAAAGGGCGCCACGGTCGGCTCGGTGATCGCAATGCAGGGCGCGGTCTGCCCGGCGGCGGTCGGCGTGGACATCGGCTGCGGAATGAGCGCGGTGAAGACGTCCCTGACGGCCAATGACCTGCCGGGCGACCTGTCGCGGCTGCGCTCGAAGATCGAGCAGGCGATTCCGGTGGGCCGCGGGATGCATGACGAGCCGGTGGATCCGGGGCGGCTGCATGGGTTCGGTACGGCGGGGTGGGAGGACTTCTGGGGGCGGTTCGATGGGGTGGCCGATGCGGTCAAATTCCGTCACGAACGTGCCAGGAAGCAGATGGGAACGCTCGGATCGGGGAATCATCTAGAAGAAATCTGTCTCGACGAGTCAGGTTCGGTCTGGCTCATGCTGCACTCCGGTTCCCGCAACATCGGCAAGGAACTGGCGGATCACCACATCGGAGTGGCGCAGAAGCTTCCGCACAACCAGGGTCTCGTCGACCGGGACCTGGCGGTCTTCATCTCGGAAACTCCGCAGATGGCGGCATACCGGAACGACCTGTACTGGGCGCAGGAGTACGCGAAGTACAACCGCGCGATCATGATGGCGCTCCTCAAGGACGTGATCCGCAAGGAGTTCAAGAAGGCCAAGCCGACGTTCGAGCCCGAGATTTCGTGTCACCACAATTACGTCGCGGAAGAGCGGTACGACGGTATGGACCTGCTCGTGACACGCAAGGGGGCGATCCGGGCCGGGTCCGGCGACTACGGAATCATTCCCGGGTCCATGGGCACCAGCTCGTACATCGTGAAGGGCCTCGGCAACAGCAAGGCGTTCAACTCGGCTTCGCACGGTGCCGGACGGCGGATGAGCCGCAATGCGGCTAAGCGACACTTCACGGTGCGGGACCTGGAGGAGCAGACCCGGGGCGTCGAGTGCCGTAAGGACTCCGGGGTTCTGGACGAGATTCCGGGTGCCTACAAGAACATCGACCAGGTGATGGCTCAGCAGAGCGACCTCGTGGAGGTCGTGGCGAAGATCAAGCAGGTTGTGTGCGTGAAGGGGTGAACTGGCGGGAGGGCCCGAGCTGTTGGCAGCTCGGACCCTCGGCCGAGGATCACTCAGGCATCGGCACCTTCCCGCTCAACAGGCGCCACCGTCGCAGGTTGCAGCTCTGGTAGGTGCGGCCCAGCTCCTCGGCGGCGGCTGCGATGCTGTCGTGCTTCAGGAGAACGCGGTCCTCCCACTCCTTCCAGCGTCGCGCGGTGTACGCCGCCCTCATGTCGGCCGGCCGGGTCCAGCCGATCAGCGAGTCGGCCGCAGTCTGCTTGCGTTCGAGCGCGAGGCAGCCCGGATAGTAGAGATGGGCGCTGAGCTTCTGGGCGGCCTCCATCGCGTACATGACGTTGTAGATGCCGTCGCGTGCATTGCGCTTGGGGTGACGCTGCACTTCGGCGATCTTGCGGCCGTAGAAGCACAGGTAGACCGCGATGGCGGTGCTCTGTGTGGTGAGCGTGATGTACGGGAGGCCTTTGCCCGTGTACCCGACGGAGCCGTCCGCGTCGATCACTCCCCGCAGGTAGTCCCGCCGGGAGAACGGCACCCGGGGTGGCTTGATCTGTTTGGACTTGCGGCCGTATGGCAGCCCGAGCTCGTTGATTTTCGTGCGCGCTTCGAGGGAGCACAGGGTCCACGTCGCCGAGTGGTGGCTCGCGGAGAAGTTCGTCTCCCGGACGCGCTCCCTGATGCTGCTGTTGTACGGCGTCAGCTCCTGGAACCTGCGCAGGATGTCGACATCCCGGATGTTGATCTCGGCGCTCAGGCGGCCCTTCTGGCCGGTGCCCTTCGCAAGGTGTCCGTCCATCTGCAGGAACCCGAACATGTACGAGTACTCCGGCACCTCCAGGTCCATGAACCCGGATGCCGAGGCGTCGTCGAACGCCAGTTGGTGGTGAGCGCTAGGCTCGCGTTCAGCCATGGGAAGTTACTGCCTTCCTCTTGGTCAGGCCTCCGGTCGGGACTGCAATCCCGCCGGGGGCCGCTCTGTTTTCGGTTGTCGAGTGCGACGCTAGCCCGCGCGTTCCCGCCCCGTCCGGGTGATCGAGCGGCGTCACCCGTGTGAGTGTCGCGCGTACCCTGGGCTGCGATTCAGTGGATCGTCGCCGAAAGGTAGGGCAAGACCATGGCTCCCGCCCCCGCATCCCGTATTGCCGTCGTCACGGGCGCGAGCAGTGGCATTGGTGCCGCTACCGCGCGGCAGCTGGCGGCCGAGGGGTATCGCGTGGTGCTCACGGCGCGTCGGCAGGACCGGATCGACGCGGTCGCCAAGGAGATCGCGGCGGCTGGGCACGATGCCGTCGCGTATGCGTTGGATGTGACCGACCGGGCCGCCGTTGACGAGTTCGCTTCGGCGTTCAAGACCATTGGTGTGCTGGTGAACAACGCCGGGGGCGCGCTGGGCGCCGATCCCGTGGCCACCGGGGATCCGGATCACTGGCGGCAGATGTACGAGACGAACGTCATCGGCACGCTCAATGTCACGCAGGCGCTGCTGCCCGCCCTTACCGCGAGTGGGGACGGGACCGTTGTTGTTCTGTCGTCGACCGCTGGGCACGGGACCTATGAGGGTGGGGGCGGGTACGTCGCCGCCAAGCATGGGGAGCATGTGCTGGCGGAGACGCTGCGGCTGGAGATCGTCGGGACGCCGGTGCGGGTGATCGAGGTCGCGCCGGGGATGGTGAAGACCGATGAGTTCGCGCTGACCCGGTTCGGCGGGGACGAGGACAAGGCCGCCAAGGTGTACCAGGGTGTGGCCGAGCCGCTGAGCGCGGACGATGTCGCCGACACGATCCGCTGGGCCGTGACCCGGCCGCCGCACGTGAACATCGATCTGCTGGTGGTCCGGCCGCGTGCTCAGGCGTCCAATACGAAGGTGCATCGTGAGCAGTGACGCGAGCGATCCGCTGGACGTGCTTCAGCGGGAGTACGACGAGCGGCGTCGCGCGGAGGAGAAGCGCGGCGAGCGGTACATGTGGTGGTACCTCGGGTACTTCCTGTTCGGGATTCATATCGTCGCGTTCGTGATGATCTTCGCGATCAAGCACGCGAACTAGGGCCTGCCGTTTGGATCAGGCCGGACTCAGCTCGCGTACGCCGTCGGGGGCACGCCCACCGTCGTCGTGAAGTCCCGTACGAGGTGGGCCTGGTCCGCGTAGCCGAGGTCGGCGGCGAGGGCGGCCCAGTCGATGTCGCGGCGTGCCGCGGCTGTCTCCACCGCTTCGTGGATGCGGAAGCGCAGGATGCACCACTTGGGGCTGACGCCGACGTACGCGTGGAAGAGGCGCTGCAGCGCCCGCACCGTCATGCCCTCGGTCTGCGCGAAGTCGGCTACGCGGCGGACCCCGCGGTCGGCTCTCATGCGGTCGACCAGGCCGGTCGCGAGGTCGGCCTGCGGGTCGGGTTCGGTGGGGGCCAGTGGCAGCAGGTACGCGTCGAGGGCGGCGATCCGGCCGGGGTCGTCGGTGGGGGAGAGGATGGCCGCGGGGTCCGTGGCCGGGAAGACCTCTTCGTAGGGCAGGACCCGGCCCGTCCACCGCGAGACCGGCGCGTCGGGGGCGAACGGTCGGAACGACCCCGGGCGGAACTTCACCCCGCACACCTTTCCCCGCCCGTGGATCTTGCGTGTGTAGAGGCCGGGCGCGGCGACGCCGGTCAGCTCCCCGTACGGCGGCTGGTCGATGTCGTCCTGCTGGAAGGTGAGGTGCACGGAGGGGTGGGGCAGCACGTTCGAGGCGTAGGGCTCCGGCAGGTCCCAGTCGATGAACCAGTAGTGCTCGACGTACCGGCGCAGCGGTTCGGCGGGTTCGTGACGCCGCAGCCGCACGCGCGTGAGGAGTGCGGCCGGGTCGACGATCCCGCGGGTGTCGGGGCGCTCCGGTGACATGGGGGAAGCGTAGGGCGGGGCACTGACATCGCAGGTCCTTCGTCCTTCGTTCCCTGGCGTCGTGTTTCTTCAAGACGGGCGGTCTTGGGGCTCGTAGCGTCGAGGTATGGACACGAACGAGAAGCAGACGCACACGAAGCCCCTGGGCGGGCTGCTCGCCGCGGCCGTCTCCCGTGCCGTCCCCGTCGTCGCCGGGATCGAGGACAAGGCCCTCGACGCCCCCACGCCGTGCGCGGACTACGACGTGAGGGCTCTGGCGAACCACCTTCTGCATGTGGTCGTCGAGTTTCAGAAGCTCGCGGTGAAGCGGGACTCCGATTTCTCGTCGCCGCCGGACTATGTGGCGGAGGGCGGCTGGCGTGAGCGGTTCGCGACCGAGGCGGATGTGCTGGTGGAGGCCTGGTCCACGCCCGGTGCGGAGGAGGGGACGACCGGGTCGCTGAACATGCCGGCGCGGACCGTGGGCGGGATGGCGCTGCTGGATCTGACCGCGCACGCGTGGGATCTGGCGCGGGCGACCGGCCAGGAGTACGCGGCCGAGCCCGCGGTGGTGGCGGAGCTCACGGGGGTGGTGGAGCGGCTTGCGCCGACGGGCCGGGAGATGGGGGCGTTCGGGGCGGCGGTGCCGGTGGGTGCGGACGCGGGCCCGTTCGAGCGGCTGCTGGCGGCGACGGGGCGGGATCCGTACCGGGTGTAGGGCGGCGCTCGACCGTGTCCGCCGGTCGCGGGAATACCTGGTGGCGGGCCACCGTTCCGGAGGTATAGTTGAAGCGTCAACAACTTCGGAAGGTGAGCAAGGTGACCAGCATGCAGTTCGGGATCTTCACCGTCGGCGACGTCACCGTCGACCCGACGACCGGACGCGCGCCGAGCGAGCACGAGCGCATCAAGGCGATGCTCGCCATCGCGCGGAAGGCGGAAGAGGTCGGCCTCGACGTCTTCGCCACCGGTGAGCACCACAACCCGCCGTTCGTCCCGTCCTCGCCGACGACGATGCTCGGCCACATCGCGGCCCGCACCGAGAACCTGATCCTGTCCACGTCGACGACGCTGATCACCACGAACGACCCGGTGAAGATTGCCGAGGACTTCGCGATGCTCCAGCACGTCGCGGACGGCCGGGTCGACGTGATGATGGGCCGCGGCAACACCGGCCCGGTCTACCCGTGGTTCGGCAAGGACATCCGGGACGGCATCGACCTCGCCATCGAGAACTACGCGCTGCTGCGCCGCCTCTGGGACGAGGACGTGGTGACGTGGAAGGGCAAGTTCCGTACGCCGCTCCAGTCGTTCACGTCGACCCCGCGTCCGATGGACGGCGTCGCGCCCTTCGTGTGGCACGGTTCCATCCGCTCGCCGGAGATCGCAGAGCAGGCCGCGTACTACGGCGACGGCTTCTTCCACAACCACATCTTCTGGCCCGCCAGCCACACCAAGCAGATGGTGAACCTGTACCGGCAGCGCTACGCCCACTACGGGCACGGCACCCCCGAGCAGGCGATCGTCGGGCTCGGCGGTCAGGTGTTCATGCGGAAGAACTCGCAGGACGCGGTGCGCGAGTTCCGCCCGTACTTCGACAACGCGCCGGTGTACGGACACGGCCCGTCCATGGAGGAGTTCACGTCCCAGACGCCGCTGACCGTCGGCTCGCCGCAGGAGGTCATCGAGCGGACGCTGTCGTTCCGCGACTACGTGGGCGACTACCAGCGCCAGCTGTTCCTCATGGACCACGCCGGGCTGCCGCTCAAGACGGTCCTGGAGCAGCTCGACCTGCTCGGCGAGGAGGTCGTGCCGGTGCTGCGCAAGGAGTTCGCGAACAAGCGGCCGGCGAACGTGCCGGACGCGCCCACGCACGCTGCCCGTGTCGCCGCGAAGGAGGTCGACCAGGTATGAAGCTCGTCGTCGTCTCGGCGGGGCTGAGCGCCCCGTCGTCCACCCGGCTGCTGGCGGATCGGCTGGCCGCCGCGACCGCGGAGCGTGTGGACGCCGAGGTCGAGGTGCTCGAACTGCGTGACTACGCCACGGAGATCGCCCAGCACTTCGTCACCGGTTTCCCGCCGGTCCGGCTCGCCGCCGCGCTCGACGCGGTGGCGGCGGCGGACGGCCTGATCGCGGTGACCCCGGTGTTCTCCGCGTCCTACAGCGGCCTGTTCAAGTCGTTCTTCGACCTCATCGACAAGGATGCGCTGACCGGGAAGCCGGTGCTCGTGGGCGCGACGGGCGGCACCGCCCGGCACTCCCTGGTCACCGAGCACGCGCTGCGTCCGCTGTTCACGTATCTGCGGGCGGTTGTCCTTCCTACGGCCGTGTACGCGGCGTCGGAGGACTGGGGCGAGGAGGGCCTCGCGTCCCGGATCGCCCGGGCGGGCGGGGAGCTGGCACGGTTCGGCTCCGCCGCGTCCCCCGACGTCGACACGGCCGCGGCGATCGCTCCGCGCTCCCTGCACGGGGCGGTCACCTCGGTCGACCCCGACGACGGCTTCACGGTCGTCCCGTTCGCGGACCGCCTTGAGGCACTCCGAGTCGGGTGACCAGCCCAAGCCCCGCGGCTGTCGGGCCGGTTCGGCAATTCAGCCCCGCCGGCGCTTGAGGCGCGGGGTCCGGGGCGGAGCCCCGTGGCTGTCACGCTGGTTCGGCGAATTCAGCCTCGCCGGCGTTTGAGGCGCGGGGTCCGGGGCGGAGTCCCGTGGCTGTCACGCTGGTTCGGCGAATTCAGCGCCGCCGGCGTTTGAGGCGCGGGGTCCGGGGCGGAGCCCTGCGGCCGTCACGCCGGTTCGGCGAATTCAGCCCCGCCGGCGTTTGAGGCGCGGGGTCCGGGGCGGAGCCCCGCGGCCGTCACGCCGGTGCCGCCACAGGGGCCCGCTGCTCACCGGGGTGGGTGGCGGAGTCGCGCGGGGAGTTTGCTCCAGGCGCGGCGCCGCCGACTCGCCGCCAGGTCCGTGAAGAGGGCGGCATACCGGGCCACGATCGGCTCCGGGTCATAGCGGTGCGCAGCACTGAGCGCCGCCGCGCCCATCTTCCGGCGTGCCGGCTCGTCCTCGATGAGGTCCATGACCGTCTCGGCGAGCGCACTCGCGTTCCCGACGGGCACGAGCCGCCCGTCGACGCCGTCCGTGATGATCTCGGCGGGGCCGAGCGGCGCGTCCGTGGAGACGACGGGGACGCCGCAGCGCATGGCCTCGACCAGCGTCATCCCGAAGGATTCCGCGTCGGAGGCGCTCACCACGATCGACGCCTGCGCGAACTCCGGCTCGATCGGCGACACCGTCCCCATGAGGCGGGCCCGTCCGCGCAGCCCGAGCTCGTCCACGAGGGCCCGCAGGCGCGATTCCTGTCGGCCGCCTCCGTAGATCCGCAGTTCCCAGTCCGGGTGCTTCGCCGACACCGCGGCGAAGGCCTCAAGGAGCAGGTCGTAGCGCTTGCCGGGGGCGAGCCTGCCGGCTGCGGCGATGATCTTCGAGCTGCCGTCGGAGGGCGGCACGGCGGCCGGTGGCACGATGTTCGGCACGGACAGGATCCGCACGCCGGGCAGCCGCACCTTGGCCCGGTACACCTCCGCGTCCTGCTCCGTGACCGTGACGAGCGCGTCCAGCGTCCGGTAGTGCTGGGCGAGCGTGTTGAGCAGACTGTCGCTGTGCGCGTCGTGCCGCAGGTGTTCCTGGGCGATCCGCAGCGCCCGCTTCGGCGCCCACTGGGCGAGGTAGACGTTGAGTCCGGGCCGCGTCCCGATGACGACGTCGGCCTCGCAGCGCTCCTCCAGGTAGGCGCGTGCGCGGATGTCGTGCAGCAGCGTGTACTGCTGGTGGCGCTTGTCGGCGGTGGGGTAGTCGCGGGCCGGTTCTCCGTACGCGGGGTGGAGTCTGTCGGGCGTCCCGGCGCGCGGGTCCACCAGGGGTACGAGGGTGATTCGCGGGTCGACCGGGAACCGGGGGGCCTCCCGGTGCCGGGAGAGCGACACGATCTCCACCTCGTGGCCGCCGTGCTCGATGAGCGCGGCGGCGAGGTTGAGCGTGGTGCGCACCGTGCCGCCGACGGCGTACACGTTGTGCAGCAGGAACGCGATCTTCATGTGCCATGCCTTCCCCGGATGGTGTGCGCCGCGGGTGAGATCCGGGGAAGAAGCCCTTCGGCCGACCACCGATCAGGCGATCGGCCGCCCCGGCGGCTCACCGTGCGGCTCATGGGGGAGGGGTGCGTGGCGCCCTGTCGGGCAGGCGTGCGGGCCGACATCATGAGGTCATGCGCTTCTCGGTCAACATCCCGAACTTCGGTGACTTCGCCGACGCCCACACCGTCGCCCGCACGGCCGTCGCGGCCGAACAGGCGGGCTGGGACGGCCTGTTGGTGTGGGACCACGTCGTGCACGACAAGGAGGAGCAGCGCGGGAAGCCCTTCGGTGACCCCTGGATGCTGCTGACGGCGGCGGCCCTGGCCACGTCCCGGATCAAGGTCGGCACGCTCGTCGCGGCCGTGCCCCGCTACCGGCCTGAGCAACTGGCCCGCCAGGTCGCCACGTTGGACGCGCTCAGCGGTGGCCGTGTCGTGTTCGGCGCGGGTCTGGGCGGCCCCGCCGACGACGAGTACGGCGGCTTCGGGGACACGGTCGACCGGGCCGTGCACGCCGAACGTCTCGACGAGGGGCTTGAGTTGCTGTCCCGGTACTGGTCGGGCGGGACGGTGGACCACGACGGCGCCCACTTCCGCGTACGGGAGACGCGGCTGTTGCCCGCGACCGTGCAGCAGCCCCGCCCGCCCGTCTGGATCGGCGGCTTCTGGCCGGCCCGGCGGCCGATGCGCCGCGCGGCCCGCTGGGACGGCGCGGCTCCCTTGTTCGCCGACGCCCTGCACGGTGTGCCGCCGCGTCCGGATCAGTTCGCGGACGTCGTCCGGTACGTGAATGAGCACCGGGAGTCCGTGGAGGGGCCCTTCGAGTTCGTCGTCGGCGGGCTCACGCCGCCCGGCAAGGCGGCGGCGCTCGACGTCGTCGGTCCGCTGGCGGACGCGGGGGCGACCTGGTGGGACGAGCGGCAGTTGCAGACGGGCGGGTCGATCGACTCGTACGAGGCAGTGCTGCGGAGGATCGAGGCGGGGCCGCCGGTGCTGTAGGGCCCGGTTACGGCCAGACCAGGCAGTACGCCTGGTGTCCCGCGTCGTGCAGGCGGTGGCTGAAGTCCTGCCACTCGTGCAGCAGTTGGTACACGTTGAACGCGTCGCTGGGGCCGCCGCGGTCGGGGACCGTGGACCAGATGAACGCCGCGGCACCGACGGACTCCTCGCCGACGCCGCGCAGCGGGTCGACGACCGTCATGGGGAGCTTGACCACCGCGTAGTCGGGGTGGAGGACGACGAGTTCCAGGGGCGGGACCTTGTGCAGGGGTATGCCCTCGATGCCGGTGAGGACCATCGCGGCCACCGTCTCCGGCTTGATCTTGGTGAACATGCCGCCCATGCCCAGCTCGTCACCGCCGAGCTCCTCGGGGCGCATGGAGATCGGGACGCGGGCGGCCGTCGCGCCGTCGGGCGCGCCGAAGTATTTGTAGGTCACCCCCACCCGGCCACCATTCCCGATGTCCCCGTCTCTGATGTCCCCGTCCCTGATGCCGCTGACCTCTTCGCCCTCTTCGCGCCGGTGCTTCCCCCGCCGGGCACGCCGGGGGCCCAGGTCACCGGTCCCCTCGCCCAGTCCGCCACCGCGATGCATAATCTCCACCCGACTGCTGTTCCCCAGGGCGCGCAAGCCCTTTTGTAGGCCGCGCGACCGCCTGCGCGCAACCCGATGATCGTGTCAGTGACCTCCCCCACGGTCCCCCGCCGAAACGTGCGGGCGGGGTGTGGCGCGAGCCCGAGTCTAGGTTGCCCGCGGGTCCGCGCGCCGGTGCGCGCGAGGGTGGGCCGTACGCTGAGAGGTATGGCAGAGGCGAACAACACTCCCTATCCCTACGAGGCACCCGCGTCGCAGGGCCTTTTCGACCGTGCGGAAGCGGTCACGCCCGGTGGCGTGAACTCGCCCGTGCGCGCGTTCCGAGCGGTGGGCGGAACGCCCCGTTTCATGGTGTCCGGTAACGGTCCGTATCTCACGGATGCCGACGGCCGCGAGTATGTGGACCTCGTGTGCTCGTGGGGGCCGATGATCCTCGGCCATTCCCACCCCGAGGTCATCGCGGCCGTCCAGGAGGCCGTCTCGCGCGGCACCTCCTTCGGTACGCCGGGTGCCGGTGAGGTCGAGCTGGCCGAGGAGATCGTCGGGCGGATCGGCCCCGTCGAGCAGGTGCGCCTCGTGTCCTCCGGCACCGAGGCGACCATGTCGGCGATCCGGCTCGCGCGCGGGTTCACCGGCCGGGCGAAGGTCATCAAGTTCGCGGGCTGCTATCACGGGCACGTCGACGCGCTGCTGGCCGCCGCCGGTTCGGGCGTCGCCACGCTGGGCCTGCCGGACACCCCGGGTGTCACGGGCGCGCAGGCCGGCGACACGATCGTGCTGCCGTACAACGACATCGAGGCCGTGCGGGCCGCGTTCGCCGCGCACCCCGGCCAGATCGCCTGTGTCATCACGGAGGCCTCGCCCGGCAACATGGGCGTCGTGCCGCCGAAGGCGGGCTTCAACCAGGGGCTCAAGGACGTGTGCGCGCAGAACGGCGCGCTGTTCGTCTCCGACGAGGTGATGACCGGGTTCCGTACGTCGAAGGCCGGCTGGTTCGGCGTCGACGGTGTGGTGCCCGACCTGATGACGTTCGGCAAGGTCATGGGTGGTGGCTTCCCGGCCGCCGCGTTCGGTGGCCGTGCCGATGTGATGGCGCACCTCGCTCCGGCGGGCCCCGTCTACCAGGCGGGCACGCTGTCCGGTAACCCTGTCGCCACTGCCGCGGGCGTCGCCCAGCTGCGGCTGCTCGACGACGCGGCGTACGACAAGGTGAACGCGACCAGTGAGCGCCTGCGTTCGCTGGTCTCGGAGGCGCTCACCAAGGAGGGCGTCGCGCACCGCGTGCAGAACGCCTCGAACATGTTCACCGTGTTCTTCACGGAGAACGAGGTGAACGACTACGAGGACGCGAAGGGGCAGGACGCCTTCCGCTTCGGTCCGTTCTTCCACTCGATGCTGGAGCAGGGCGTGTATCTGCCGCCGTCGGCGTTCGAGTCCTGGTTCGTGTCGACCGCTCACGACGAGCGGGCGATCGAGCGCGTCGCGGCCGCCCTTCCTGCCGCCGCCCGCGCGGCCGCGGAGGCCACGGCATGAGCGCCCCGAAGTCGGGCGACGACATCACCGTCGTCCATCTGATGCGCCACGGCGAGGTGCACAACCCGGACGGGATCCTCTACGGTCGCCTGCCGGACTACCACCTCTCCGAGCTCGGCCGGCGGATGGCCGACCGGGTCGCCGAGCACCTCTCCGCGCGTGACATCACGCACGTCGTGGCGTCGCCGCTGGACCGGGCGCAGGAGACGGCGACGCCGATCGCGAAGGCGCACGGCCTCGACCTGGGCAGCGACGAGCGGCTCATCGAGGCGGACAACGTCTTCCAGGGCAAGACCTTCGGCGTCGGCGACGGCGCGCTGAAGAACCCGGAGAACTGGAAGCACCTGGTCAACCCGTTCAAGCCGTCCTGGGGCGAGCCGTACATCGACCAGGTCGTCCGGATGACGGGCGCGCTCGACGCGGCGAAGGACGCGGCGCGCGGGCACGAGGCAGTGTTGGTCAGCCACCAGCTGCCCATCTGGATCGTGCGGAGCTACGTCGAGAAGCGGCGCCTGTGGCACGACCCGCGCAAGCGGCAGTGCACGCTCGCCTCGCTGACGACGTTCACGTACCAGGGCGACAAGATCGTGTCGGTGGGCTACACCGAGCCCGCCCGCGACCTCGTTCCCGCGCATCTCCTGGCGGGCGCGAAGCCCGTGAAGGGGAAGGACAAGGCCTTCGGGGCTTGACCGTCTGACCGCCTGATTCCGGGCAACGATTCAAGAGCGAAAGGCCGCCGTCGACCCGGCGGCCTTTCGCGTACCTCTTCAAATCGCCGCAAAGCCGGACCGTTTACCGGAACCCGCGTGTTCCTCATGCCCTCTTCCGGGGTGCCCCTGTGCATGGGGTGGCGTGAGGAATTGGGGACGACGGTATGCGGGACGTGAGTCGCAGGGGACTGCTCGGGCTCGGTGCGGGCGCGGCGAGCGGGGCGCTGCTCGCCGGTTGCGGTGCGGGGGGTGCCCCGACGGTCACCGCGGAGCGGCACGGTGGGCCCGGCCGGCCGGGCAGGGCTCAGCTGCGGCCCATCGGCGACGGCTCGACGGCGTACACCGGGAAGCAGCCGCACCAGCCGGGCAGGCCCGAGCGGCTCGAACCCGGCCAGAAGCCACCGCAGTTCGTGGTCTTCTCCTGGGACGGCGCGGGCGAGGTGGGCAACGGACTCTTTCCGCGCTTCTTGAAGCTCGCCGAGGAGCACGGCGCGCACATGACCTTCTTCCTTTCGGGCCTCTACCTGCTGCCCGAGTCGAAGAAGCGGCTCTACCGCCCGCCGAACAACCCCGTCGGCGCCTCCGACATCGGCTATCTGACCGACGCCCACATCAAGGAGACGCTGACGTACGTGCGCAGGGCCTGGCTCGAAGGGCACGAGATCGGCACGCACTTCAACGGGCACTTCTGCGCAGGCTCCGGGTCCGTCGCCCACTGGACGCCCGCGCAGTGGCGCGACGAGATCGACCAGGCGACGTCCTTCGTAAAGAAGTGGCGTACGCACACGGGCTGGAAGGACCTTCCGGCGCTGCCCTTCGACTACGACAAGGAACTCGTCGGCGGCCGCACGCCCTGCCTGCTCGGCCAGGAGAACCTGTTGCCCACCGCCCGTGAACTCGGCTGGCGCTACGACGCGTCCTCGCCCGGCGGCGTACAGCGCTGGCCGGACAAGCGGCTCGGGATCTGGGACCTGCCGTTGCAGGCCGTCCCGTTCCCCGGCCGGAGCTTCGAGGTCCTGTCGATGGACTACAACATGCTGGCCAACCAGTCCCTCAACTCCACGCGTGCGCCCGCCGCCAACTACCCGGGCTGGCGTGAGCAGTCGACGCAGGCGTACATCCAGGGGTTCAAGCGGGCATACGAGACGAACCGGGCACCGTTCTTCATCGGCAACCACTTCGAGGAGTGGAACGGCGGCATCTACATGGACGCCGTCGAGGACGCGCTGAAGCACATCGCGGCCACCGCCGAGCACCACCGTGACGTGCGGCTCGTCTCCTTCCGGCAGTTCGTCGACTGGCTCGACGCGCAGGACCCGAAAACGCTGGCGAAGCTGCGTACGCTCGATGTGGGACAGCGGCCCGCCGAGGGCTGGCGCAAGTTCCTCGCAAACCCCTCCTGAAGTGGGCTTTTCCTACCGCGAGGGGGGTGCGGAAGATCCCCTAAACAGACATGCGAAACTTTTCACATGAGTGCCGCCTCCCGCACCCCCCGCACCACCGCGACGAAGCGCCGCGCCGCCAAGCTGACCGTAGGAGCCGCCGTGGCGGCCCTCGCGCTGACGGCCTGCGGCTCCGGCGGCACGTCGGGCGGCGGCAACAACACCAACTTCGTCACCGGGTCCGGCGGTATCGCCACGGTCAAGAAGGGCGAGCGGCACGACGCCCCCGACCTGAGCGCCAAGGACCTGGAGGGCAAGCAGCTCCACATGTCCGACTACAAGGGCAAGGTCGTCGTCCTCAACGTCTGGGGCTCCTGGTGCCCGCCCTGCCGCGCCGAGGCACCGAACTTCGTGAAGGTCGCCAAGGACACCGAGAAGCAGGGCGTCCAGTTCCTCGGCATCAACACCCGGGACACCAGCACCAACCCGGCCAAGAAGTTCGAGGAGTCCTACGGGGTCCCGTACCCGAGCTTCTACGACCCGACGGGCCGGCTGCTCCTCAAGTTCGAGAAGGGCACCCTCAACCCGCAGGCCATCCCCTCGACGATCGTCGTCGACCGCGAGGGCAAGATCGCCGCGCGTTCGCTCAAGCCACTCAGCGAGAAGGCCCTGCGCGAGATGGTCTCGCCGGTCGTCGCGGAGAAGTGAGCGAAGGTGAGCTCCTCCCTCATCACACTCGCCGCCGCTGACACCGTCACGGACGGCGCGCTGCTGCTGGCCGTGCCGGTCGCCGTCCTCGGCGGCCTGGTCTCCTTCTTCTCCCCGTGCGTACTGCCCCTCGTACCCGGCTATCTGTCGTACGTGACCGGCATCACCGGCACCGATCTGATGGAGCAGCGGAGGGGCCGCATGGCGGCGGGCGCCAGCCTGTTCGTCCTCGGGTTCACCGCCGTCTTCGTCTCCGGCGGCGCCCTGTTCGGCTTCTTCGGCCAGACGCTCCAGGAGTACCAAGGGGTGCTGAGCAAGGTGCTCGGCGGCCTCATGATCGCCATGGGTGTCTTCTTCATGGGCTTCATGCCCTGGATGACGCAGCGGGAGTTCCGCTTCCACAAGAAGCCCGCCGCCGGTCTGGCCGGAGCCCCGGTCCTCGGCGCGCTGTTCGGCATCGGCTGGACCCCCTGCATCGGCCCGACCCTCGCCTCCGTGATCGGCCTCTCCTCGGTGCAGAGCACCGCCGGCCGCGGGGCCATACTGACCATCGCGTACTGCCTCGGCCTCGGCGTGCCCTTCGTGCTCGCCGCGATCGCCTTCCGCAAGGCGCTCGGCGCGTTCGGCTGGGTCAAGCAGCACTACACGTGGGTGATGCGCATCGGCGGCATCATGATGATCCTGACCGGGGTTCTGCTGCTCACGGGTGCGTGGGACGCCCTCGTGGGGCAGATGCGGACCTGGTCCACCGGCTTCCAGGTGGGAATCTGATCCATGAGCAAGACAACCGACGACGTGCGGAGCGGTGGCGACCCCACTGAGCTCGAAGCCGCGTCCTCCCAGCTGAGCACGGCCCCCCAGGAGGACCGTGCGCCCAACCTGCCCAGGCTCGGTGTCATCGGATGGGTCCGCTGGTTCTGGCGGCAGCTCACCTCGATGCGGGTCGCCCTGATCCTGCTGTTCCTGCTCTCCCTCGGCGCCATCCCCGGCTCCCTGATCCCGCAGCAGGGCACGGACCCGGCCAAGGTTGAGGACTTCAGCAAGGCGCACGACGTGCTCGCGCCGATCTACGACAAGATCGGCTTCTTCCACGTCTACAGCTCGGTGTGGTTCTCCGCGATCTACCTGCTCCTCTTCGTCTCCCTCATCGGCTGCATCGTGCCGCGCACCTGGCAGTTCGTCGGGCAGCTGCGCGGCCGCCCGCCGGGCGCGCCCAAGCGGCTCACCCGGCTGCCCGCGTACGCGACGTGGCGCACCGAGGCGGACCCCGAGCAGGTGCGCACCGCCGCCCTCGCGATGATGAAGAAGCGCCGCTTCCGCGCCCACGTCGCGGGGGACGCGATCGCGGCGGAGAAGGGCTATCTGCGCGAGGTCGGCAACCTCGTCTTCCACATCGCGCTGATCGTGATGCTGGTCTCCTTCGCGTGGGGCCAGCTGTTCAAGTTCGAGGGCGGCAAGCTCGTCACCGAGGGCGACGGGTTCGCCAACACGCTCACGCAGTACGACGACTTCAAGTCCGGCAACCTCTTCGACAGCGACCACGACCTGTCGCCGTTCAGCTTCACGCTCGACAAGTTCACGGCCACGTACGAGCGCACGGGCCCCGAGAAGGGCACGCCGCGCACCTTCCGTGCGAACGTGAGTTACACCGAGGGCTCGGGCGACAAGACGAAGCAGGCCAAGATCGAGTCCAACCACCCGCTGGACATCGACGGCACCAAGATCTTCCTCAACGGGCACGGCTACGCGGTCCCCGTCACGGTCCGCGACGGCAAGGGCAAGGTCGTCTCGAAGCAGACCGTGCCGATGCTGCCGATCGACTCCAACATCTCCTCGCAGGGCGCCATCAAGGTGATGGACGGCTACCGCGACGCCAAGGGCAAGAAGGAACAGCTGGGCTTCGCGGCCTGGTTCGTGCCGACGTTCGCGGGCGCGGGCAAGGGCACGATGCTCTCCCAGTTCCCCGCGCTCGACTTCCCCGTCCTCGCGCTGAACGCGACGCACGGCGACCTCGGCGTGGACGCGGGACTCCCGCAGAACGTGTACCAGCTGGACACCTCGCACATGAAGACCTTCAAGGACTCCAAGGGCAAGGCGCTCAAGCAGCGGCTGCTGCCCGGCGAGACGATGAAGCTGCCGAACGGGGCGGGCTCCGTCACGTTCGACAAGGACATCAAGGAATGGGTCACCTTCCAGATCTCCCACCAGCCCGGTGACACCTGGGCACTCGGCGGCGCCATCGCCGCGATCGGCGGTCTGGCGGGCTCCCTGTTCATCCAGCGCCGCCGCGTCTGGGTGCGCGCCGCTCCGGGCCCCGACGGGGTGACCGTCGTCGAACTCGCGGGCCTCGGCCGCAGCGAGTCCGCGAAGCTGCCGGAGGAGCTGGGCTCCCTGGTGGAGCAGCTGCACAGCGAGGCGCCGAGCGCGCCCGACCCCGCCGAACCCACCGAATCATCCGAACCTCCCACTGCTGTTCCTGCCGCCGAAGGGGCTGAGAAGTGACTCTCGCCGCCGCAGTCAACGAGAACCTGGCTCACACCAGTAACGTCCTCATCTACTCGTCGATGGCCGTCTATCTGCTCGCGTTCTTCGCGAACATGGCCGAGTGGATCTTCGGTAGCCGCAGCAAGGTCGGCCGCACCGCCGCCGCGCTGACCGGCAAGGCCGAGGAGAAGACGGCCGCCGCACCCGCCGTCACCGTCAACAAGAAGGGCGGCGCCGCCGTCCTCGACCGGCCGCAGGTCGTGACGCGGGCCGCGGCCGGCGCGCGAGACGTGCCGGACGGGCCCGGCGCCGCGGCCGGTGACGTGCAGGGCGACATGTACGGGCGCATCGCCATCTCCCTCACGGTGCTCGCCTTCCTCGTCGAGTTCGGCGGTGTGGTCACGCGCGCGCTCTCGGTGGAGCGGGCCCCGTGGGGCAACATGTACGAGTTCAGCATCACCTTCTCCACCGTCGCCGTGGGCATCTACCTCGTCCTGCTCGCATGCAAGAAGAACGTGCGCTGGCTGGGCCTGCCGCTGGTCATCACGGTCCTGCTCGACCTCGGCCTCGCCACCACCGTGCTGTACACGTCCAGCGACCAGCTGGTGCCGGCGCTGCACTCGTACTGGCTGTACATCCACGTCTCGACGGCGATCTTCTGCGGCGCGGTCTTCTACGTCGCCGCGGTCGGCACGATCCTGTACCTCTTCAAGGACTCGTACGAGAACAAGCTCGCGAACGGCGGCACCCCCGGCAAGTTCGCGACCTCCGTCATGGAGCGGCTGCCCGCCTCGCAGTCCCTGGACAAGTTCTCCTACCGCGTGAACGCGGCGGTCTTCCCGCTGTGGACGTTCACGATCATCGCGGGCGCGATCTGGGCGGGCGACGCGTGGGGCCGCTACTGGGGCTGGGACCCCAAGGAGACCTGGTCGTTCATCACCTGGGTCGCCTACGCGGCGTACCTGCACGCCCGCGCGACCGCCGGCTGGAAGGGCCGCAAGGCCGCCTACCTGGCGCTGATCGCCTTCGCCTGCTGGATCTTCAACTACTACGGCGTGAACATCTTCGTCACGGGCAAGCACTCGTACGCCGGGGTGTGACACGTTTCTGGAAGGCCGGTCCCGTACCGCGGGGCCGGCCTTTCACGTGTTCACGGCTCCAGTGAGCGCCAGATCCGCTCCGACAGGACGCGCGCCGCGTGATCGAGGTCGCTCTCGTGCGTCCCGGCGAGCCAGCCGCGCGCGAGACCGACGACCGGGCCGAGCACCAGGGCCTCGATGAGCGGCGCGGGCAGCGGGGCGATCGCGCCGGATTCGACGTGCTGCCGCATCCACTCGGTGAGCGGGGAGAGCCGCGCCTCCTGCGCGTCGCGCAACTGGCGGGCCTGCGCCATCCCCACCCGGTCGGCGTACGAGGAGTGCAACAGGCGGGAGGCGTCGGGGTGTTCCCGGATGAAGCGCAGATACGTTTCGACCACCGCGCGGATCCCCGTACGCGGCGTGCGGGAGCGTTCGAGGGCAGCGGTGAGCTCGTCGAGGAGCCGGCCGAGCCAGCGCAGCAACAGTGCCTGCATCAGCCCGTCGACGCTGCCGAAGTGGTGGTACAGGCTGCCCGGACTGGCCCCGCCCGTGCGCGTCAGGGAGCTGACGGTGATGCCCTGCTCGCCCGCGTCCGCGTAGACGCGCAGCGCTGCATCGAGGAGGCGGTCGACGGTTTCCGCGCCGCGCAGTTGCTTGGGGCTCATGTCGACGACCAGCCTAGGGCACCGCACCGGAGCTGTGTTTCTATAGTGAATTTCTAGAAAGCCACTCCAGTTCAGTGTGGTGCTGAGCCACACTGAACTCCGTGTCGGACAACGGGTCGGCGGGTGTATCGCGGCGTCGTGGACAACCCCGGGAGGCCGACCCGCCGTGGTTCGCCGCGGAGTACGTCCCAGGGATCACCCTGGCCGAGGCCGTCGAGCGGCACGGGGGACCGCTCGACGGCCCCGGCCTGTGGTCACTCCTGCGGGCCGCCGAGCAGAGCCGGCTGACCCGGAGCCGGTCCGTGCCTGTGATCCGCGCCTCGCCGAGGTGGTGGCCTCGTGTCGAACTCGCGGGTGGGGGCGAGGCGTTGGGCGGCGCCGACTGGCCGGCGCCCGTTGTTGACCTGCTCGCCGAGCGGGCGGGGTTCGCGGCGCGGAAACCGGAGCGGACGAAGCCGGCAGGGAGGGCAACTCCTCCGATGGCGGCGGGAGTTCGGGCCGCGGAGAAACCAGTACTTCCGGCGGTGGCCCGAGCGTGGCCATGGGCAGCTGCTCGGGGCTCGGCATCGTGTGGAACTGGGGCAAGAACGGCTCGCATCGGCACGGTCGGTTACGGCGACGGCGTCACAACGGCCGCCCGCGCCGACGGCTCACTCGCCGGTGTCCCCGATGTCCTCGTTCCACAGCTCCGGCTTCGCCGCGATGAACTCCTCCATCATGCCCACGCACTCGGGATCGTCGAGCAGGACGACCTCGACACCGTGCTCGGCGAGCCAGTCGTGCCCGCCGTGGAAGGTGCGCGCCTCGCCGATGATCACCCGCGA
Organism: Streptomyces sp. NPDC002795; assembly: GCF_042888725.1. Taxonomy (NCBI): domain Bacteria; kingdom Bacillati; phylum Actinomycetota; class Actinomycetes; order Kitasatosporales; family Streptomycetaceae; genus Streptomyces; species Streptomyces sp. NPDC002795. Next base: position 703,000 of record NZ_JBIAQB010000002.1, on the reverse strand, counting down.
GATCCCGAACTGCCGCACCAGACCCGAGCAGTACCAGCAGGGGCTGAGCGTGGTCACCATCGTGGTGCCCCGGTACGTGCGCTGGCGCCCCGCCCTGCGGAACGCGTCGGTCTCCCCGTGCACGGACGGGTCGGCGTCCTGTACGCGCCGGTTGTGGCCGCGGCCGAGCACCTTGCCGTCGGCGGAGTACAGGGCGGCGCCGATCGGGATGCCCCCTTCGGCGAGGCCGTCCCTCGCCTCCTCCACGGCGGTGGCGAGCCAGGTGCGGGCGAGATCGAGATCCATGGTGCTCATTCGTCCTTTTTGTCGTCGTCCCTCAGGGACCGCAGGAACTCGGGGTTGTCGTCGGGCGCGACGAACCGCGTGCTGCCGCCGCCCGCGGGAGCGCGCCGCGGCCTGCCCACCACCAGCCAGGCGACCGGGCCCAGCAGCACCTCGCCGAACAGCAGGATGATGATGACCCAGACCACCTTGGGCAGCTTGCGCACCTCTTTCTCCGGGGTGTTCAGACAGTCGATGAACGCGTAGATCCAGAGCGCCAGGACCAGCAGGAACGGCAAGTAGCGCAGCATGGTGTCGCGGTCCCCCAAAGAGCGGAACGGGGCCGATGCGGCCCCCGGTGACCTGGCCAGGGTATCGGTTGCCCGATACTGGAACGCATGGCTTACGACGATCTTCGCTCCCTGCTCAGGGCTCTGGAGCGCGAAGGCGACCTGAAGCGCATCAAGGCCGAGGTCGACCCGTATCTGGAGGTCGGTGAGATCGTCGACCGGGTGAACAAGGCCGGCGGCCCCGCCCTCCTCTTCGAGAACGTGAAGGGCGCGTCGATGCCCCTCGCGATGAACGTCTACGGCACGGACCGGCGCCTCCTCAAGGCGCTCGGCCTCAAGTCGTACGACGAGATCAGTGACAAGATCGGCGGGCTGCTGAAGCCGGAGCTGCCGCAGGGGTTCGTCGGCATCCGCGAGGCGTTCGGCAAGCTCGGCGCGATGACGCACGTACCGCCGAAGAAGGTGAAGTCGGAGGCCGCCCCCGTGCAGGAGGTGGTGCTGCACGGCGACGACGTCGACCTGGAGCAGCTCCCGGCCCTGTTCACCTGGCCCGAGGACGGCGGCTCCTTCTTCAATCTGGGGCTCACCCACACCAAGGACCCCGATACGGGCGTCCGCAACCTCGGGCTCTACCGCCTGCAGCGCCACGACAAGCGCACCATCGGCATGCACTGGCAGATCCACAAGGACAGCCGCAACCACTACCAGGTGGCCGCCAAGCGGGGCGAGAAGCTCCCGGTCGCGATCGCCTTCGGCTGCCCGCCGGCGGTCACGTACGCGTCGTCGGCGCCGCTGCCCGGTGACATGGACGAGTACATGCTGGCCGGGTTCCTCCAGGGCAAGCGCGTCGAGATGGTCGACTGCAAGACGGTGCCGCTCCAGGTCCCGGCCAACGCGGAAGTGGTCATCGAGGGCTGGCTGGAGCCGGGCGAGATGCTGCCGGAGGGGCCCTTCGGCGACCACACCGGTTTCTACACGCCGCAGGAGCCGTTCCCGGCGCTGAAGATCGACTGCGTGACGATGCGCAAGCGCCCGCTGCTCCAGTCGATCGTGGTGGGGCGCCCGCCGACGGAGGACGGTCCGCTGGGCCGCGCCACGGAGCGCTTCTTCCTGCCGCTGCTCAAGGTGATCGTCCCGGACATCGTGGACTACCACCTGCCCGAGTCCGGCGGCTTCCACAACTGCGCGATCGTCTCGATCGACAAGAAGTACCCGAAGCACGCCCAGAAGGTGATGAGCGCGGTCTGGGGCGCGCACATGATGTCGCTGACGAAGCTCGTGGTCGTCGTCGACTCCGATTGCGACGTCCACGATCTTCATGAAGTCTCGTGGCGCGCCCTCGGGAACACGGACTACGCCCGTGACCTGACGGTGGCCGAGGGGCCCGTCGACCACCTCGACCACGCCTCGTACCAGCAGTTCTGGGGCGGCAAGGCGGGCATCGACGCGACGAAGAAGTGGCCCGAGGAGGGCTACACGCGGGACGGAGGCTGGCCGGAGATGGTCGTCTCCGACCCCCGTACGGCGGCTCTGGTGGACCGCCGTTGGAAGGAGTACGGACTCTCGTGACCAGCGCTTCAGCAGCAATCCCGCAGCAGCCGGGACGGACCAAGGCGTTTCTGCGCCTGGTCATGATCGAGCACTCGGTCTTCGCGCTGCCCTTCGCGTACATCGCCGCGCTGACGGCCATGTTCGAGCTGGACGGGAACATCCACTGGGGACGCCTGCTCCTGGTCACCGTCGCGATGGTCGGCCTGCGGACGTTCGCGATGGCGGCGAACCGGATCATCGACCGGGAGATCGACGCACGCAACCCGCGCACGGCCCACCGCGAACTCGTCACCGGCGCGATGTCGGTGAAGACCGCGTGGACCGGCGCGCTGGTCGCGCTCGTCGTCTTCCTCGGCGCGGCGGCGCTCCTGAACCCGCTCTGCCTGGCCCTGGCGCCCATCGCGGTGATCCCGATGGTGGTCTACCCGTACGGCAAGCGGTTCACGAACTTCCCGCAGGCGATCCTCGGCCTCGCCCAGGCGATGGGCCCGATCGGGGCGTGGATCGCGATCACGGGGGAGTGGTCCTGGACCGCGGTCATCCTCGGTCTCGCCGTCGGCATCTGGATCGGCGGCTTCGACCTGATCTACGCATGTCAGGACGTGGAGACGGACCGCGAGGTCGGCGTGAAGTCGGTCCCGGCCCGCTTCGGCATCCCCGGGGCGATCTGGGGCGCGCGTGTCTGCCACACCCTCACGACGGCCCTGTTCGTCTGGTACGCCGTGGCCACCGACGCGGGCACCTTCTTCTGGGCCGGCCTCGTGATCGTCGCGGGCGCCTTCCTCTACGAGCACACGATCGTGAAGCCCCACGACCTCTCCCGTCTGAACCGGGCGTTCTTCCAGGTCAACGGCTTCATCGGGATCGCGCTGTTCGTGTGCGCGCTGCTGGACCTGCTGGTGCGGGGCCTGACGGTCTAGGACCCGTCAGACGGGTTGTTCCGTGCCGCCGCCGCTGCCGTCGGCGCGGAGCAGCCGCAGGAACGCCTTGAGCCCGGTGATGATCTCCTGGTTGTCCGTCAGCCGGTTCACCACCGCCTCGAACTCGCGGCTCAGCGCCGCGATCCGCTGGTCCGCGCGGTCGGCGCGCCGGTGGGCGGAGAGGCCGACCGCGTCCACGGACGTCCGCAGTTCACCCAGGGCCCGGTACGTCTCCTCGGCCTTCTCCTCCTGGACGGTGGCGCCCTTCTGCAGCGCCGCCACGGCCGTCCGCACCGAGGCGACGTCGTCGCGCGGGAAGCGCACCTCGCGGTGGAGCGTGGTGAGCCGGCGGCGCAGCGCGCCGAAGTAGGAGCCCGCCGGGCGGAAGACCGTGCTGAGCAGATAGAGCCCGGCCAGCCAGTAGCCCGCGGTCCGCCCCGTCGCCCACGCGGCGAACACCGTGACGGCCCCCGTGGCCAGGTGCGCGCCGATCGCGATGCGCAGGATGACGGCGGCGATCCGGGCGGCCTCCGCGTCCCGGTCGGCGGGTACGGCCATGCCCTTCTCGCGGCTGACGCGGGCCTCGTGCACGACGGCACGGGCGCGGAAGTAGAGATTCCAGGGCACGGTCAGCAGCAGCACCAGCCACAGCAGGCACAGTGCTCCACCCCCGGTGAGCAGCAGCGTCTCGGCGGGGACACCGAGTACGTGGACCAGGACGAGGGCGGCGACGAATGCCGCGCCGCACAGCATCAGATATCGGGCCTTCATGGCCCCACCCTGTCCCGCCGCGTGCCCGGGCGCGTGGGCCCGTGTACTCAGCCGTGTACTCGACCGCGTACTCGGCCCGTACTCAATCGGCCTGCGTGACCGGCGGTCTGCGCAGTACGAACGCCGCCGCCACCCCGGCCAGCAGCCCGATCAGATGCCCCTGCCAGCTCACCCCGTCGTTCGTGGGGGAGAGGCCCGCAAGGAACGTCGTGCCCCAGACCGCGGCTATCAGGACGCCGGCGACGACGCCGAGCGGCCTGCGCTCCACGAAACCGGACAGCACGACGAAGCCGAACAGGCCGAATATCAGGCCCGACGCGCCCGCCGTGTTCGTGTGCGCCGGGGCCACCAGCCACACCCCGATGCCGTCCGCGACGACGATCAGGGCGCAGGCCAGGAAGAAACGGCGCAGGCCGCCGAGCGCGGCGACGAAGCCGAGGACCAGGAGGGGTATCGAGTTCGCCGCAACGTGGCCGAAGCCGAAGTGGATGAAGGAGGCCGGGACGACGTCGATCAGTTCGGAAGGCTCGCGCGGCTGGATGCCGAAGCCGTCAAGGGCGTGTCCCGACGCCGCGTCGATCACTTCGAGGAGCCAGAGCAGGGCCACCCAGGCGAGCATCACCTTCGCCGCCGTGAGCACCCGCCCGCGCGTCGGCCGGCGCCGAACTGCCGCCCGGCCCATTCCGTCTTCGTATGTCATCCCGTCCCCCACCCGTCATGGGATGAACGGCCACCGCCCCTGCTCAAGTTCCCCCGCCGGACCGCCGGATAGGCTCGTGGTGTGGAGCACGTCAATGCAAACAGCCGCAAGCCCTGGGTCGTCGGGGTGTCCGGAGCGTCAGGTACCCCGTACGCCGCTTCCGTGCTGCGCGCCCTGCTCGCGGCGGGCGAAGCCGTGGACCTCGTCGTCTCGCGGGCCTCGCGGCTCACGCTGCTCGACGAGACGGGGATCGGCCTGCGGGACGCGCACTGGCGCGAGGACTTGGCCCAGTGGCTGGCGCGCGGCGCCGACGGCAAGCCGGACACGTTCGGAGAGATCGGCCTCGACGACGTGCGGTACTGGCCCGCGGGGGATCTCGCGGCAGGGCCCTCATCGGGCTCGTACGCGGTCAAGGGCATGATCATCGTGCCCGCTTCGACGGCGTGCGTGGCGGGTGTCGCACTCGGCCTCTCGAAGGATCTGTTGCAGCGCGCGGCGAGTGTGACCCTCAAGGAGCGGCGGCCGCTGATCGTCGCCGTACGGGAGACGCCGCTGAACGGGCAGACCCTCAAGCACCTGGTGACGCTCGACGAGGCGGGCGCCGTGGTGCTGCCGGCGTCACCGGCGTTCTACGCGGGGGCGACGCACATCCAGGACCTTGTGGACTTCGTCGCGGGGCGGGCGCTGGACGCGGCGGGAGTGCCGCACACGCTGTACCGCCGGTGGGAGGGAGAGCTCGGGGGAGCCTCCCGCGAATCCGGGTGACGCGGTACCAGGTCTCCGATGGTCGTCGCTTGGATCTTGGCTTGGATCTTCGCTTGGATCCGCGCTAACCCAAGGGGTGGACTTTAGATTTTGCGAGGGAAAACCCTAGCGCGCCTTCGATCGTGCACATAAGCTCGCGTCAACGCTGAACAATGAAAGGCATTGGACCTTATGGACGCCGTGGACAGGCAGCTCATCCAGGCCCTGCGCGAGAACGGGCGCGCCTCGTATGCGGAGTTGGGCCGGCTCGTCGGTCTGTCAGGACCCAGCGTCACGGACCGCATCAACCGCCTTGAGGCCGCCGGAGTGATCACCGGCTACCGCGCCACCGTCGACTCCGCCTCGCTCGGCCTCGGTGTCACCGCCCTCATCGGCATCTCGCTCTCCGACGCGGCCGACCACGAGGACGTGGCGCACCGCCTGCGCGATCTGCACGAGATCGAGGACTGCTGGTTCATCGCGGGCGACGACTCGTACATGCTGAAGGTCCGCGCGGGCGACGTGGACAGCCTGGAGCGGACGATCCGTCGCCTCAGCGGCACGAAGGGCGTGTCCCGGACGCGTACCACGATCATTCTCTCCACGAAGTGGGAGAACCGGGTGGGGGAGCTTCCCGAAGAGGTGTGACGAGCCGCCCAGGGTCCGGGCCCTGCCAGGGGACTGTCGGTGCGGCGGCGTACGGTGGGGACCGGTCGTTGAGCGAGGAGAGGTACGGGCACATGGACGCAGGGCTCAAGCGCGAGCTGGAGCAGAAGGTCAGGGACGGTGAGCGGCTGTCCCGCGAGGACGGCATCGCGCTCTACGAGTCGGACGACCTGGCCTGGCTCGGCGGCCTCGCCCACGAGGTGCGCACGCGTAAGAACGGCGACGTCGTGCACTTCAACGTGAACCGTCATCTGAACATGACGAACGTGTGCACCGCGTCGTGCGCCTACTGCTCCTTCCAGCGCAAGCCCGGCGAGAAGGACGCCTACACGATGCGCATCGAGGAGGCCGTCAAGCTCGCCCAGGAGATGGAGTCGGAGAACCTCACGGAACTCCACATCGTCAACGGGCTGCACCCGAACCTTCCGTGGCGGTACTACCCGCGCTCGCTCAAGGCCCTCAAGGAGGCCCTGCCGAACGTCGGACTGAAGGCCTTCACGGCGACCGAGATCCATCACTTCGAGAAGATCTCCGGGATGAGCGCGAGCGAGATCCTCGACGAGCTGATCGAGGCGGGGCTCGAATCCCTCACCGGTGGCGGCGCCGAGATCTTCGACTGGGAGATCCGGCAGCACATCGTCGACCACGACACCCACTGGGAGGACTGGTCGCGGATCCACCGCCTCGCGCACGAGAAGGGCCTCAAGACGCCCAGCACGATGCTGTACGGGCACATCGAGGAGCCCCGGCACCGCGTCGACCACGTGCTGCGGCTGCGTGAACTGCAGGACGAGACCGGCGGTTTCCAGGTCTTCATCCCGCTGCGCTACCAGCACGACTTCGTGGACATGCGGGACGGCAAGGTCAGGAACCGTCTGCAGGAGCGGACGACGATGGCCACGGGCGCCGAGGCGCTGAAGACGTTCGCCGTGTCGCGGCTGCTGTTCGACAACGTGCCGCACGTGAAGTGCTTCTGGGTCATGCACGGGCTGCACACCACGCAGCTCGCGCTGCAGCACGGGGCGGACGACATGGACGGCTCGGTCGTCGAGTACAAGATCACGCATGACGCGGACAACTACGGCACGCCGAACAAGATGACGCGTGAGGATCTGCTCGACCTGATCAGGGACGCGGGGTTCCGGCCGGTGGAGCGGAATACGCGGTACGAGATCATTCGGGAGTACGAGGGGGCGGATCCGGGGCGGCGGGATGCGCCGCAGCCGATGCGGATTTGATTGTGGCGGGTCCCGGTTGTTGCCGGGGCCCGTTTTCGTTGCGGTCGTCGTCCTCCTCGGTCGCGGGGCGCTGCCCCGGACCCCGCGCCTCAAGCGCCGGCGGGGCTGGAAGGTGTGGGGCGCTGTCTCGGGTCCGGCGCTTCAAGTGTCGCGGGGGTGGAGAGAGTGGGGCGCTGTCTTGGGTCCCGGGCTTCAAGTGTCGCGGGGGTGGAGAGAGTGGGGCGCTGCCCCGGACCCTGCGCCTCAAGCGCCGGCGGGGCTGGAAGGTGTGGGGCGTTGTCTCGGGTCCGGCGCTTCAAGTGTCGGCGGGGGTGGAGAGAGTGGGGCGCTGTCTTGGGTCCCGGGCTTCAAGCGTCGGCGGGGCTGGAAAGAGCGGGGCGCTGCCCCGGACCCTGCGCTTCAAGCGCCAGCGGGGCTGGAAGGTGTGGGGCGTTGCCTCGGGGCCGGCGCTTCAAGTGTCGGCGGGGGTGGAGAGAGTGGGGCGCTGCCCCGGACCCTGCGCTTCAAGCGCCAGCGGGGCTGGAAGGTGTGGGGCGTTGCCTCGGGTCCGGCGCTTCAAGTGTCGGCGGGGGTGGAGAGAGTGGGGCGCTGTCTTGGGGGCCGCGCTTCAAGTGTCGGCGGGGCTCTAAATGAGGGGCAGCATCATGTGGATGTCGTCGCGGTCGTCGCCCGGGGATACCCGGATTGCGCCTGGGACGCGGCCGACTTCCTTGTAGTCGCACGCCGCGTAGAAGGCGTCCGCGCCCGTGCCGCCGCGGCAGGTGAGGCGGATGGCCTCGATGCCCTCGAAGGTGCGGGCCACCTCGGCGGCGGTCGACATCAGGGCGCGGCCGTAGCCCTTGCCCTGGTGACCGGGGTGGACCATCACCGTGTAGAGCCACAAGTGGTGCTTCATCAGGCGGTGTTGGCTGTACGCGAGGAAGGCCGACGCGGCGACCCGGCCGTGCTCGTCGCGGCCCACGAGGAGCCGGGTCCGGCCCCCGGCGAGGTCGGCGAGGCGCTTGACCAGCTCGGGGCGTATGTCCTCGGGAGTGACCGGAGGGACGAAGCCGACCGCGCCGCCGGCGTTCGTGACGTCCGACCACAGGGCGAGGAGCCCGTCGCGCAGGTCGGGGTCGACCGAGGGGTCGAGGGTGAAGTGCAGGGGCATGGGCGGAGCCTAACCACGGGGTTCCGGGGTGTGTTCGGGACGTTCGTATGCCGGGATCGGGACCTTTGGCCGTAGGGAAGGGGTAAGCACCGGGCGTAGCTTGTGAATGTATTCACGAGCGGATCGCACCGCAGGGTGCGCAAGGAAGAAGGCGACGGCCATGGCCCTCCACGCATCGGACAGTCCCGCCCGACACGGCGCCGCGGGCGCCCCGCGCCGGGGTGCCGGCAGTCAGGACGACGTCGTCGTCCGCGCGCCCGCCGCCCGCGGTGTCCTCGCCGCGTCCCGCGTGCTCGTCGGCTTCTACTTCCTGTGGGCCTTCCTCGACAAGACCTTCGGCCTCGGGAAGGCGACCCCCTCCAGCGGAAGCTGGCTGAACGGCGGCAGCCCCACCGAAGGGTTCCTGCTGCACGGCACGACCGGCCCCTTCGCCCACGTCTTCGACTCCGTGGCCGGTGTCTGGTGGCTCGACCTGGTCTTCATGCTCGGCCTGCTCGGCGTCGGCCTCGCCATGATCCTCGGCGTCGGCATGCGGATCGCGGCCGCCGCGGGAACGTTGATGATGGCCTCCATGTGGCTCGTCACGCTGTGGCCCGACAGCAACCCGTTCATGGACGACCACTGGATGATCGCGCTCGTCCTGCTGATCACCGCGGCGACGGGCGCCGGCCGGTACTACGGCCTCGGCGGGGTGTGGGCCCAGCTGCCCGCCGTCCGCAAGAACCGCTGGCTGGTCTGACGCCGGGACTCCGCGAGCCCCCGCTGGAATCGGACGCCCCTCCCCGTGCTTCACTGGAGGGGCGCTCGTCCTGTAAGGGCACCATTTCGGAACGGAAGAGTGGATTGACATGCTCCGCTACACGCTGATGCGGCTCGGGGTCTTCGTGGGCTGCTTCCTCGTCGTCTGGGGCCTCGTCGCCACCGGCATCGTGCCCGCTGGCATCGGTGGCTCCTACTGGCTGTGGATCGCGCTGCTCGGCCTGGTGGTGTCCGCACCCATCAGCTACATCGTGCTGCGCGGTGAGCGCGACCGCGCCTCCAAGAAGGTCGTCGCCCGCGTGGACCGCGCGAAGTCGAACATGGCGGCCAACCGCTCCATGGAGGACGACGCGGACGACGCCGCCCGCTCGGCCTCGTAAGCTTCCTCACACCTCGTACGACCCCGGCACCGGATCTGGTGCCGGGGTCGCCTGCATTTTCAAGGTAAATGCCGCTTTGGGGCCGTACGGGCACCTCGTCTGCCCCAAAGAAGCCCTTTGATGTTCCCAAAGCCGCGGTGTTAACGTTCCTGTCATGAAGACATCAGTTGCGCCTCGAACCGCCATGAGCGTCGCGCTCGTGGAGCGCCTGCATGTCGATCTCTGCCGCTGCATGTCCGCGGCCTGTCGCGCCTGATCGCGAAGTTCCGACTTCCCTGGCCGAAGCGATGCAGCGGCGTCGTTGACCCGTCTCACGGTTGCCGCTCCTGTACGCCCCTGACTTGTCCCCGCGTGTCATCACTGGAGTGCCTCCGTGTCCGCGAACACCCCCGCAGCCGAACAGAAGTCCGGCTTCCGAATACCCAAGATCCCGTTCTGGGCGCAGATCCTGGGCGGCCTCGTCCTGGGTGTGCTGCTCGGCTGGCTGGCCCGGAACCAGGACATATCCTGGCTGGTCACCACCCTGCAGAAGGTCGGCGACACCTTCATCCAGCTCCTGAAGCTGGCCGTCGCCCCGCTCGTCTTCTTCGCGATCCTGGTGTCCATCACCAACCTTCGTAAGGTCAACAACGCCGCCCGGCTCGCCACGCGCACGCTGCTCTGGTTCATGGTCACGTCGCTGATCGCGGTCGTCATCGGCCTCGCCATCGGGCTGCTCACCAACCCGGGCGCCGGCACGGGCCTGACCCCGAAGGACGGCGCCAAGCCGGAACAGGCCGGATCCTGGATCGACTTCCTCACCGGCATCATCCCGACGGACATCATCACGCCGTTCACCCAGCTGAACGTGCTGCAGATCGTCTTCATGGCCGCCGTCGCCGGCATCGCCATCCTGAAGGTCGGCGAGAAGGCCCAGCCGATCCTCACCCTCTCCGAGTCCGTCCTGGAGCTGCTCCAGAAGGCCCTGTGGTGGGTCATCAAGCTCGCCCCGATCGGCACCATCGGCCTCATCGGCAACGCCATCGCCACGTACGGCTGGAACCTGATCAGCAAGTACGCGACGTTCACCGCCGACATCTACGTCGGTTGCGCCCTGGTCCTCTTCGGCGTCTACCCGCTGCTGCTCGCCACGGTCGCCAAGCTGAGCCCGCTGCAGTTCTTCAAGGGCGCCTGGCCCGCGATCCAGCTGGCCTTCGTCTCCCGCTCCTCCGTCGGCACGATGCCGCTCACCCAGCGGGTCACCGAGCGCCTCGGCGTCCCGAAGGACTACGCCTCCTTCTCCGTGCCGTTCGGTTCGACGACGAAGATGGACGGTTGCGCCTCGATCTACCCGGCGATCGCCGCGATCTTCGTCGCGCAGATCTTCGGCATCGACCTGAACGTCGGTGACTACCTGCTCATCGCCTTCGTGTCGGTGATCGGCTCCGCCGCCACGGCCGGTCTGACGGGCGCCACGGTCATGCTGACGCTGACCCTGTCGACGCTCGGCCTCCCGATGGAGGGCGTCGGCCTGCTCCTCGCGATCGACCCGATCCTGGACATGATGAGGACGGCGACGAACGTCGCGGGCCAGGCCCTCGTCCCGGTGCTCGTCTCCGCGCGCGAGAAGATCCTCGACCGCGACGCCTACAACAGCGCGACGTCCTCCCCGGTGGACGAGCCGCAGGAGGTGGCCGTGACGGCCGCCGCCTGACGTCCCCCAGGCTCGTCCCACACGAAGTCCCGCCTTTCCCGTTCCGGGGGGCGGGACTTCGTGCGTCTGCGGTTGGCCGGGGGGCGGGGTTGGGGCCGGGGGTGTTGTGGCGCGGTGACGGGGGCTGGGCTGGGCCGGGGCGGTGGCCGAGGGTCTTGTTACGCGGGCCGTGCCTTGTCCGGCTGGGCCGGTGCCCGCCCATCTCCCACCCGCCGCCCCCTCCGGGGGCTACGGCCCCCGCGGGGTGGTGCCTGTTTGCGCGGCACCGCCGGTTCTGGACTGTGCCGGGGTCGGTGCCCGTGGTGATGGGTGCGCGGCACCGGGGTGCCGCCTTGCCCACCCTGCCGCCCCAGGCGGCAGATTGCCCAAGGCGGCGGGGGACGGGCTGCCGCCAAGGGTGGTGAAGGTTGGCCGTTGTGGGTGGGGTGTCGGGGGTGGAGGTCTGTGGTGGGGAGAGGTCCTTCGTAGCGGGGAGAGCGAGGCGGGCTGCGTACGCTGGAGTGTGCAGAGTGGGCGAGGGAAGGTGGCTGGGTGCGCGGTGACGGGGTGGTGCGGCAGAAGAGGATGCCGCGGGCCGAGCGGGAGCGGCAGATGCTGGACGCCGCGGTGCGGGTGTTCGGGAAGCGGGGGTACCGGGCCGCGTCGATGGACGAGATCGCCGTACTGGCGGGCGTGTCCAAGCCGTTGGTGTACCTGTACCTGAACTCGAAGGACGACCTGTTCAGCGCCTGTATCCGGCGGGAGGCGAAGGCGCTGGTCGACGCGGTCCGGGCGGGCGTACGCACGGACGTGGCCGCCGACCGGCAGCTGTGGGAGGGCCTGACCGCCTTCTTCGCGCACACCGCCGAACGCCCGGACGGCTGGGCGGTGTTGCACAGTCAGGCGCGTTCCGGCGGGGACTCTCCCGCAGGGGCCACGGGGGAACCCATCGCCGCCGAGGTCGTCGCGATGCGTGAGGAGATCGTCGCGTTCGTGACCCATCTGATCGCGGAGGCCGCACGCGAGGCGCACGGCAACCCGGAGCTGGCCGAGCGGGAGGTCGCGGGCCTCGCCCAGGCCCTGGTCGGCGCGGCGGAAGCGCTGGCGAACTGGGCGAACACCGACGCGTCGGTGTCCGCGAAGGAGGCCGCCACGACGTTGATGAACTTCGCCTGGTCGGGCCTCGGCAACCTGATGGTCGGCGAGCGCTGGTCGGAAGGGTCCTGGACCAGTGCTAGTCCGCCAACTCGTGCACCTCGCCCGTGACATGCGTGCGGGAGCCGTCCGGCGAGCGCAGTTCGAAGGCCGGGCCCTGCTCCGCGTACGTCACCTCGCCCGGCAGCAGTACCGGCGCCTTGAAGCGGGCCTGTACGTGGACGGGTCCGCGCGCCTTGTGCTCCGCCAGGCAGCGGGCCACCGTCCACATGCCGTGTGCGATGGCGCGCGGGAAGCCGAAGAGGCGGGCCGTGAGCGGGTGCAGGTGGATGGGGTTGCGGTCGCCGGACGCGGCGGCGTAGCGGCGGCCGAGGTCGTCGGAGAGCTGCCAGCGGGCGAGTTCGGGAAGCGGATCGGCGGAGTTTTGCGGCTGCTCGGCAGTGGGTGCGGAGGTCCTGTGCCGCGCGAGGTATGTACTGGTCGACTGCCACACCGGTACTCCCTCGGCGTGCAGCTCGGTGACGACGACGGCCTCCGTGCCGCGGCGGTGCGGCCGCAACTCCTGGGCGTGGACGGCCAGTTCGAACGTTTCGGTCGGTGACAGGTCGCGCTGCTGCGTGATCTCGATCGACGTGTGGACGAGGCCGAGCACCGGCAGCGGGAACGCGCGCTGCGACATCAGCCGCATGGCCAGCGGGAAGCCCAGGATGTGCGGGTAGGTGACGGGCAGTTCGGGCCGCTCGGTCGCGAACCCGCAGGCGCGTTCGTACGCGGTGAGGTGGTTCTGCGCGACCCGGAGCCCGGGGACGGCAAGCCGCGTGTCGGGCAGCGAGGCGCCCTGGCGGGGCCGCTTGAACGGGGAGAGCGCGGCGCCGCGGAGCATGAGGGGGAGGAGTGAGGGGACGGCGTCGAGGGTGACGGTACGGGTCATGGGAGGGGTCCTAGCGAGGTGACGGGTGAATACATCGAGCCCTGCGACGGGTGGGCATGTCGAGCCCGTGTGGCGGGTGGGCACGTCGAGCCCCTGCGACGGGTGGGCACGTCGAGCCCGTGCGGCGGGTGGGCCTGTCGAGCCCGTGCAGCGGGGCGGGCCTGTCAAGCCCCTGCGGCGGGCGCGGCGAGTGGGCACGTCAAGCCTCCAGCGGCGGCAGGGCATATCAGTCCCTTGCGACGGGTGGGCATGTCGAGCTCGTGCGGCGGGTGGGCCTGTCAAGCCCCTGCGGCGGGCGCGGCGGGTGGGCACATCAAGCCCCCAGCGGCGGCAGGGCATATCAGTCCCTTGCGACGGGTGGGCGAATCAAGCCCCTGCGGCGATTGAGCAGCGGGGTCCGGGGCGGAGCCCCGAGGCCGGAGGACGGATAGGCGCACCGGGCGGGCCGGGCCCACCCAGCCCCGAGGCCAAGCCCACCCGTCCCGATCGGCCCGGAGGGCTTACGCGCCGAGCAAGGACTGCCCGCACACCCGCACCACCTGACCGTTCACCGCCCCCGACCCCGGGCACGCGAACCAGGACGTCGTCTCCGCCACGTCCACCGGAAGACCGCCCTGCCCAAGGGAGTTCATGCGTCGCCCGGCCTCCCGGATGAACAGCGGGACGGCCGCCGTCATCTTGGTCTCGATGAAGCCGGGGGCCACCGCGTTCACCGTGACCCCGTGCTCGGCGGCGGCCCGCGGCGCCAGGGAGCGTACGAGGCCGACGATGCCCGCCTTGCTGGCCGCGTAGTTGGTCTGCCCGACGTTGCCCGCGATCCCGGCGATGGAGGCGGTGGCGACGATCGACCCGCCGCGGCGCACGGTCCCCGCATCGAGGAGCGCGTCCGTCGTCCGCAGCACGCTCGCGAGGTTGACCTCCAGGACCGAACTCCAGCGCTCGGCAGGCATGTTGGCCAGGCGCCGGTCGCGGGTGATGCCCGCGTTGTGCACGAGTACGTCCAGGCCGTCGGGTACGGACTCCGCGATCCGCTCACCCGCGTCGCCCGCCGTGATGTCCAGCGGCAGCGCGCGCCCGCCGAGCCGCTCCGCCACCTTCGCGAGGTCGGCCCCGGCGGACGGTACGTCGAGCAGGACGACCTCGGCCCCGTCCCGTACGAGGGTCTCGGCGACGGCCTCGCCGATGCCGCGGGCGGCGCCGGTGACGAGTGCGGTGCGTCCGGCGAGCGGCCGGTCCCAGTCCTCGGGAAGCGTCAACTCACCGCTCGTAGCGCCCACTTGGATCACCTGCCCGCTCACGTACGCCGACCTCGGTGACAGCAGGAAGCGCAGGGTCGACTCGGATCCGGCCACCGGGCCCGCGACACGCACCAGGTTCACGGTGCGGCCGCGCCCGATCTCCTTGCCGAGTGAGCGCACGAAGCCTTCGAGGCCCTGCTGCACGGCCGCCTGGTGGTGGTCCTCGGGTGACGGGGGTGCGCCGAGGACGACCACGCGCCCGCCCGGGGCGAGGGAGCGGACGACCGGGTGCAGCGTGGCGTGCACTTCGGCGAGGGAGTCGAGGCCGGTCACGGCGGTGGCGTCCACGACGGCGGCGACGGGCCGCTCGGCCGACGGCGTGACGTCGAGGCCGGTGTCGGCGAGCAGTTTCCCGAGCTCCTCCCGGTGCGCGGGCTCTCCCGCCGTGAGGTACAGCAACTGCCCGTCCAGGCGCGGGTGTTCGGGGCTGTGGCGGAGCAGCGGTGCGGGTTGCGGCAGGCCGAGGCGGCGGGTCAGGAAGCGGCCGGGGGCCGTGCCGGTGAAGTTCAGATAGCGGTCGGCCATTGTCCAGCTCCCAGCTCGATCGTAAATTTACTGCGGAGTAAGGTTACCCGTTGGTCAGAACTTGTCGAGAGCTCAGGAGCTGCCGGACATGGCGCGAACCCCGAAGGGCCCTGCCGCCCCCGTCCTAGGAAACGCCCCGCGTCGTGTCGCCGTCGTCGCCGGCAACCGCATCCCGTTCGCGCGCTCCGACGGCCCGTACGCGACCGCGTCGAACCAGGACATGCTGACCGCCGCGCTCGACGGCCTCGTCGGGCGGACGAAGCTCCATGAGCCGGGCGCCGTCGGCGAGTTCGTGGCGGGCGCCGTGCTCAAGCACAGCCGCGACTTCAACCTGGCGCGCGAGACCGTGCTCGGCTCGATGCTGGACGCGCGCACGCCCGCGTACGACATCCAGCAGGCCTGCGGCACCGGTCTACAGGCTGTGATCGCCGCCGCCAACAAGATCGCGCTCGGCCAGACCGAGAGCGCGATCGCGGGCGGCTCCGACACCGCGAGCGACGCCCCGCTCGGCGTCAACGACGCGCTGCGCAAGATCCTGCTGGAGGCCCGCCGTGCGAAGTCGGCGGGCGCCAGGATCAGGGCGCTCGCCAAGGTCAGGCCGGGCCACCTGGCCCCCGACATCCCGCGCAACGCCGAGCCGCGCACCCGCCTGTCCATGGGCGAGCACGCCGCCGTCACCGCGCGTGCGTGGGGCATCGCGCGCGAGGCCCAGGACGAGCTCGCGGCCACCAGTCATCAGCGGCTGGCGGCGGCGTACGAGCGCGGCTTCCTGGACGAACTCGTGGTCCCGTACAGGGGACTTGAGCGCGACCAGAACCTGCGGCCGGGTTCGACGGTCGAGAAACTCGGCACGCTGAAGCCGGTGTTCGGGGTCGAGGGCGGGAACCCGACCATGACGGCAGGGAATTCGACGCCGCTGACGGACGGCGCGGCGGTGGTGCTGCTCGCGAGCGAGGAGTGGGCGAAGGCCCGCGGCCTTGAGCCGCTCGCGTATCTGACCGCGTACGAGACGGCGGCGGTGGACTTCGTCGGGGGTGACGTCGCGGGTGGTGACGGCGACGGGCTGCTCATGGCGCCCGCGTACGCCGTGCCGCGGATGCTGGAGCGGGCCGGGCTCGGGGTCGAGGACTTCGACCTGTTCGAGGTGCACGAGGCGTTCGCCTCGCAGGTGCTGGCGACGCTCGCCGCGTGGGAGAAGGCGGGGCTCGCGCCGGTCGACCGGGACCGGTTGAACGTGGCGGGGTCGTCGCTGGCGACCGGGCATCCGTTCGCGGCGACGGGGGCGAGGATCGTCGCCACGCTTGCCAAGTTGTTGGCGGAGCGGGGTGGTTCGGGTCGTGGGCTGATCTCGATCTGCGCCGCGGGTGGGCAGGGGGTCACGGCGGTCTTGGAGCGGGCCTGAACCGTGGTTGACGCCTCGGGGCTCCGCCCCGGACCCCGCTGCTCAATCGCCGCAGGGGCTTATATTCGCCGGGTCCAGCTTCAGTGCAGCCGCCTCGTCCGCCGACCCCGCAGGGGCCTGGTAGACGACCATCCGCTGCCCGTCCGTACGCGCCAACTGCATCACCTCGAAGGTGAGCGTCATCGCGCCGACCTTCGGATGGTCGAAGGACTTCGTTCCGCCGCTGCGTTCCTGGACGTCGTACCGGTTCCAGATGCGGGCGAAGTCGGGTGACTTCAGGAGGAGTTCGCCGACAAGCGCCGCCATCCTCGGGTCGTCCGCCTCCGTGCCGCCGATGGCACGCAGGTGGGCGACCGACGCGCTCACCGTCTCCTCCCACGGCACGTACAGGGCCCGCCCGACCGGGTGCAGGAAGAGATAGCGGGTGACGTTGCGCTGCTCGGCGGGCAGGTCCCACAGGCCGGGCAGCAGGCGACGGCCCGGCGCGTTCGCGGCGAGCACGTAGTTGAAGCGGCTGACCACGTACGCGGGCAGCGGACGCAGCGCCTCCAGCATCCGGAGCACCGAATCGCGCACCGTGTCGTCGGTGGTGGGGCGGGGCTCGGTGTGCCTGCCGGAGGCCATCTCGGCCAGGTCGTGCAGGCGTTCGTGGGCGTCGCCGCGCAGCCGCAGCGCGCGGGCGATGGCGTCGATCACGGCGGGGGAGGGGTTGGTCTCGCGGCCCCGCTCCAGGCGGGTGTAGTAGTCGACGCTCACTCCGGAGAGCGTCGCCAGCTCCTCGCGCCGCAGCCCGGGTGTGCGCCGCAGGCCCGTGCCGGCGGGCAGACCCGCGTCGGCCGGTGTCACCTGCCCCCTGCGGGCCCGCAGGTAGCGGCCCAGTTCCGTGGTCTCAGCCATACGTGCATTGTCCATGGTCGTCGAGGGCGGTGGGGGGCCGTGTCAGGGCCAGGAACGCGGCACCCCGGTGGAGCGCGGCCTGCCACCTTTCGCCGCGCGGCCGCAGAGTGGTCCTCGCTGCGGGTGGCCGGCAGGCAAGGGCCCTACTGACGGATCGGTCAGCAGGGCCCGCGGGCCCAGGGAGTGCATGTCACAGGGCCGCGGCCCGTGCCCGCCGCCCACCCGCACTTCGAACACCGTGCCCCAGGAGGACAGCGTGACCACCGTCGCCCCCAGAGTCCGTACGCAACCGGTGCGGGAGGCCCCGGCCCGCCGCACCGGCCGGACCCCCGCCCTCCTCGCCGCGCTGCTCGGCTTCGCCGTGATCACCATCGACGTATCGGCCGTGAACATCGCCCTGCCCGGCATCCGCGACGATCTGCACAGCGGCATGACCGGGCTGCAGTGGGTGGCGGACGCGTACACGCTGATGTTCGCCGGTCTGATGCTGTCGGCCGGGGCGCTCTCCGACCGCACGGGCGCCCGCCGCGCCTACGTCCTCGGCACCGCCCTGTTCACCCTCGCCTCGCTGGCCTGCGCCGTCGCGCCCGGCCTCGGTGCGCTGATCGCGGCCCGTGTCGTGCAGGGCGGGGCGGCCGCCGTGCTGATGCCGGCGTCGCTCGCGCTGATCCGGGAGGCGTACGACGACGCACGGCGGCGGGCGCGGGCGATCGCCCTGTGGACGGTCGGCGGATCGGTGTCGATGGCGGCGGGCCCGGTGCTCGGCGGCGTACTCACCGAACACGTCGGCTGGCGAGCGGTGTTCTTCCTCAACCTGCCCGTGGGCGCGGCGATCCTGCTCCTCCTGACGAAGGTCGCCCCCTCGCCCCGCCGCCCGGCGCCGCTGGACATCCCCGGCCAGATCAGCGCCGTCCTCACGCTCGCGGGCCTGACCTTCGCCGTCATCGAGGGCGGCCGCGCGGGTCTCGCGGCGTTCGCCGTGGCGGTCGTCTCCGCGATCACCTTCTACGTGACGGAGAGACGCCACCGCGCCCCCATGGTCCCGCTGACCATGCTGCGCGACCGCACGGTCTCGGTGTCCCTCGCGGTCGGCTTCGCCATCAACGTCGGCTTCTACGGTGTGGTGTTCCTGCTCGGCCTCTACCTCCAGCAGCTGCGGGGCATGTCCGCGACGGCGGCGGGCCTGGTCTTCGTACCGCTGGCCGTACTGATCACCGGCACGAACCTGATCTCGCCGCGTGCGGCCGAACGCTTCGGCCGCCGCCCGGTCGTCGTCATCGGCCAACTCGTCCTGGCCCTCGCGATGTTCGCGCTGCTGCCGCTGACCGCGCACACGCCCACCTGGCTGCTCCTGGCGCTGCTCGTCCCGACGGGCCTCGGCGGCGCGTTCGCGGTCCCCGCGGTGACGGCGATGCTGATGGACGCGGTCCCGGGCCCGCGCGTGGGCACGGCGTCCGGCCTCCTCAACGCCCTGCGCCAGACCGGCGGCGCGCTGGCGGTGGCCGTCTTCGGATCCCTCCTGGCGGCCAACGGCGAGGGCACGTTCTCCCTGGGCGGGATGCGGGTGAGCCTGGTGGCGGCGGGCGTGCTTCTGGTGGCGACGGCGGTCCTGAGCGGGGCGCTCCTACAGCGGAAATCAACCCAATCAAGCCCCGCCGGCGATTGAGGCGCGGGGTCCGGGGCAGCGCCCCGCGACGTCAACCACGGCCGGCCGCAACATCACCGGCCCCGCGCATAGCGCCCCGGCGGCACCCCCACCACCCGCTTGAAGCACCGCGTCAGATGCGACTGGTCATAGAACCCACACGCCTCCGCCACCTCCGCGATCGCCCGCCCACCCAGGAGCAGCCGCCGCGCCCGGTCCACCCGCCGCGCCATCACGTACTGGTGCGGAGCGATCCCGTACGCGGCACCGAAGGACCGCACCAGATGCGCCGGGTGCGCGTGCACCAGTGAGGCGGCCTCCTTGAGGTCGACGCCGGCGACGAGGCGGGCGTCGAGCAGTTCCCGCAGCGCGCCCGCGACCCGGCGGTTGGCCAGGGGCTTGCGGGAGTCGGCGAGCGCCGGTCGCAGCCGCTCCCGGAGCCGCTCCCCGACGAGCGTGAGACGGGCCGCGGCCTCCAGCTCGTCGCCGGGGTGCGCGAGCGCCGCGTGCAGCTGCCCGATGCGCTGCCGCAGCAGCGGATCCACCAGGTCGGGGCGGTCCACGGCGGCCCCGATGAACGAGGCGTCGAGCGGTCCGTCGTCCGCCGCGTCCAGATACAGGACCCGCTTGCGGAACCCGTCGGGCGTGGCGGCCTGCCCGTTGTGCGGAACGTGCGGCGGCAGCAGCGAGACGGTGCCGAGCGGGGTCCCGTGCTCGTGCCGCTCCAGGTCGTAGCGGACCGCGCCCTCGTCGACGATGAGGAGCGTCCAGGTGTCGTGCACGTGCATCGGGTAGGCGTGCCGCGTGAAGTGGGCGTGGAAGACCTCCGTGACGCCCGGTACCCGGGGCCGCCACGCGGTGATCTCCTCACCCGTAGAACCGCCGGTCGCCATGCAAAAAACGTACAAGACCGGCGGGGACCGTGGACGGCAGTCTCAATCCATGAGCACCGAGAACACCACCCCCGCCGCCGCCCCGGCCCCCGTCCGCTTCGACACCAAGATCGCCGTGCTGCTCCGGGACGACCTGGAGACCTGGCAGCGCCTGAACGTGACGGCGTTCCTGGTCAGCGGCCTCGGCACGGAGCTGCCCGAGGTGATCGGGGAGCCGTACGAGGACGCGGACGGCACCCCGTACCTGCCGATGTTCCGGCAGCCGGTGCTGGTCTTCGAGGGCGGCAAGGAACTGCTGAAGACCGCCCACGAACGCGCTCTGCGCCGCGCTCTGCCCCGCTCCGTCTTCACGTCCGACCTCTTCACCACCGGCAACGACACCGACAACCGGGCGGCCCTGCGAGCCGTCACCACGGCCGATCTGGACCTGGTGGGCCTCGCCGTGTACGGGCCGAGGAACGCGGTCGACAAGGTGCTGAAGGGCGCGCGTATGCACGGGTGAGGTGCCTGCGGAAGCCCCGCGAGACGCGGCGGCCCGGTGGCCGTCGCCGGGCCTACTTCCTCCGGTGGTTCAACAACTGCTCCCGCAGCACCGTGAGTTGATGCGAGGTCTCCACGGCGATGCCCTCGTCCAGCGTCGTCAGCGCCAGCAGCAGCGCGTCCGACACCATCAGCGCCGTCAGTGCCTCCGTGGTGATCCCCGTGGGTGTGTGCGGGGCGGTGAGCACCGCGTCGACCCGCTCCCCGTACCGTTCGGCCAGCTCGTCCGTCACCAGGACGACCCGCGCGCCCACCGCCCGCGCCCGGTCGATCAGCACCGTCAGCTCGGGCAGGTCGCGGCCCGGCTGGAAGATCACGACCGCGTCGCCCTGGCGCAGCCGCAGCAGATGGTCCGCGAGCGTGAACCCCGTGGCTCCGATGTACTGTGCCCTGCGCCCGACCCTGCCGAGCGCCAACGCCAGGTGTCGCGCGGCGAGTTCGGAGGCCGCTGCTCCGTAGCAGTGGATCTCGCCGGCCTCCGCCAGGGCCTTCACGGCGTCCCGCAGCGCCTCGCCGGGCGTCAGGCGTCGGGCGTGCTCGATGCGCTCGGCGGCCTCGTCGAACACCTCGCCCCAGATGGCGTCCAGGTCGCGGCCGACGTGGTCGATGCGCTGCTTGAGCCGCACCTCGGGGGCCACCGCGGACGTGAGGTCCGAGGCCAGCTCCCGCTTGAGCGCGGGCAGTCCCGCGTACCCGAGCCGCTGAAGTGTCCGCACCACGCTCGCGTTGCTGGTGCCGCTCGCCGTTCCCAGCTCCTGGGCGGAGGCGAACAGCAGGGATTCGGCGGGCGCGCTCACCAGGTACTGGGCCACCGCCCGCTCGGACGCGGACAGCTCGTCCCAGTGCTCGCGCACGGCGCCTCGTAGCCGGGCGACCCCGTCGGTAATCTCCATTACAGCTATTGACTCTCGTGTGACGGCCGTTACTCTCCTGGGCAACACGTTCCACGTGGAGAGCATCTCGTAATCGACGTTACAGCACGGTTTTCGGTAGCGGACCCGCTTCGGATCCTCTCCGTGGCAAGGAGAACCATGGCACCCCGGACCCTCCCGGTCATCGACATCAGCGGCACCCCTCTGGCCCGTGGCCGCCAGTACGGCGAGGCCGTACGCCCCCAACTGCACGCCGCCATCGGCTACTACGAGCAGGCCTTCGGCCAGTCCGCCGGGCTGACCTGGGACCGGGTCACCGCACGCGCGGCCCGCTGGCTGGAGCCGGTGCGCGCGTACGCCCCCGAACTCCTCGACGAGATGCGGGGGATCGCCGATGGAGCGGGTGTCGACGTCCTGGACGTCCTCGCGCTCAACGCCCGCGGCGAGGTCATCTACGACCGCTCCTTCAAGGACATGGCCGCCCCCGAAGAACCGGAGGAGCCCGCAGAGGGCTGTACCTCCTTCGCCGCCTTCGGCGAGGCCAGCGGTGACGGCCACGTATGGGCGGGGCAGAACTGGGACTGGCGGGCCGGCGTCGCCGACACCGTCGTCATGATCCGGATCGAGCAGCCGCCCAAGCCCACCGTGATCATGCAGGTGGAGGCGGGCCAGATCGGCCGCCAGGGCGCCAACTCCGCCGGAATCGCCCTCAACGCCAACGGCCTCGGCGGCCGCTTCAACGACGCGATCGGCCTCCCGCAGACCGTCGTCCGGCGCAGCGTCCTCGACACGCACACCGTCACCGACGCCCTCGACGTGCTGTGCCGCACCCGCGCCCACATCGCCTCCAACGCCCTGCTGACCTGCCGGGAGGGCTACGCGATCGACCTGGAGACGACGCCCGCGGGCATCGGCTGGCTGCACCCGACGGACGGCCTGCTCGTGCACGGCAACCACTACCAGGCGGGCGTCCCCGCGGCCCTCGCCGCCGACTACCGGCCGATGTCCTCGGACTCGCTCGTCCGCGTGCCCCGCGCCGAACAGGGCCTCGCCGCCCTCCGTAACGCCACAGGACCCGACGAGTCCCGCAAGCTGATCAAGCAGGCGATGTCGGACCACCTGGGCCTGCCCGAGTCCCTGTGCACCCACCCCGACGCCCGCGAGCCCGAGGTCAAGCACTGGATGACACTCGTCTCCTCCTGCGTGGACCTGACCAGCGGCGACTACCACGTCACCGCCGGCACCCCCTGCGACCGCGACTACCAGCACCTGCCCTGGAACCTCTACGACGGCCCGTACGGAGACGCCCGATGAGACGCGCGATGACGCCGAAGCCCCGAAGAGTGCCGGCCGCGGCCCTGCTCGCCACGGCCGCCCTCCTCGTCACCACCGCCTGCGCGGGCGCCGACCGCCCCGAGGGCGAGGGCGGCGGCACCCCGGCCGCCGACCTGAAGCTGGACGCCACCACTCCCGCCGCCAACGGCCCCGTAGAGAAGGTGAACTGGCTCCTTGAGGACGAGCCGGACTCCCTCGACCTGGACGCGCAGGGCGGCAGCGCGGGCCGCGTCGTCCTCACCAACGTCTGCGAGCGCCTCTACCAGCTCCAGCCGGACATGACGACGAAACCGCTGCTCGCCGAGGACTCCGAGACGTCCGACGGCGGAAAGCAGCTGACCTTCACCGTCCGCGACGACGTCACCTTCCACGACGGCACGAAGCTGACCGCCGACGACGTGCTGTGGTCGCTGAAGCGGCACGCCTCCAAGGACATGGAACAGTCCGACGAGTTCGAGAACGTCACCTCGATGAAGAAGACGGCGCCGCACCGCGTCACCGTCACCTTCAAGACACCCGACGCCATGTTCCTCAAGGCCATGGCGGGCGACGCGGGCATCGTCTGGAACAAGGACCAAGTCACCAAATCGGGCAAGGAGTTCGGCACGCCGGGACAGCCCGACGCCTGCTCGGGACCGTACGAGCTCGCCCGCTGGGAGTCCGGCGACTCGATCACCATCCGCGCCTACGACGGCTACTGGGGCAAGAAGCCGCTCACCCGCCAGGTCGTCTTCCGCTGGGCCTCCGACAGCGCCCTGGTCAACGCGCTCAAGACGGGCGCGGCCGACGGCGCGTACGCGGAGTCCCCGAACACGGCGGCGGCGCTGCGCGCGGACAAGGACCTGGCGCAGTACTACGGCCCCTCCACCGCGTCCCTCGCCCTCATCCCCACCGACCGCGGCGGCCTCACCGACCCGAGGATCCGCCGCGCCCTCTCGCTCTCCCTCGACCGCACGGGCATCGCCGACTCCGGCTACGGCGGCCTCGTGCAGCCGTGGGCGTCACCGGTCGGCTCGGGCGCCTGGGGCTACGAGAAGGCCGCATTCGCCGCTGCTCAGAAGGAGTTGGCGCGCTTCGCCCCCGCCTCTCCCAGCGCATCCGACATCGCCCGCGCCAAGAAGCTCGTCAAGGAGGCCGGCGCCCCCACCGAACCCGTCGTCATCGGCACCGACGCCAGCCAGGGCCGCACGGTCATCGCGAACGCCACCCGCGCCGCCCTGCAACGCGTCGGCATCCGCGCCGAGATCAAGACCGTGCCGACGGCCCAGTTCGAGGAGTTCTACAGCGATCCGACGGCCCGCGCCGACATCGACGTACTCGTGGGCGACTGGTACATCTCCAAGGCCGACCCCATGGGCTTCTACGACAACGGGCTCTCCGACTCCCCGAACAACTGGGTCGGCTTCAAGGACGCCACGTACGACCGGCAGGTGAAGCGGGCGCTCGGCACCCTCGACGACGCGGCCCGCGCGAAGCTCGCCACCGCCGTCCAGCGCACGTTCGTCGAGTCCGCGGTGTGGATCCCGGTGGCCCAGGTGCCCACGATCCTCGTCCTGGACAAGAAACTGACCGGGCCGACGGCCTCGCAGTCCTATCTCTACTACCCGTGGGCCGCGGGGCTCGGCGCGAGGAAGGGGTAGTCGTGGCAGCTTTGAAGGCAATCCCCCTGCGCGCGCTGACCCACCTCTCGCGCCGCCTCGCCGGTCTGGTCGCGACCCTCGTCGCCGCCTCGTTCGTCATCTTCGCCGCCGTCTACGCGGCCCCCGGCGACCCCGCGGTCTTCCTCGCGGGCGGCCGCGACAAGCTGACCCCCGAACGGCTCGCCCAGGTCCGCGCCCAGTACCACCTCGACGAACCGCTCGTCGTCCAGTACGGCCGCTGGCTGTGGGACACCGTCCACCTCGACCTCGGCCGCTCCTTCAAATACGGCGACCAGGTCGCGGACCTCATCTCCTCCCGCCTCGCCACCACCCTCGAACTCGTCGCGTACGCCACGGTGTTGTACGTGATCCTCGGAGTCGGCGCCGGGATCCTCGCGGCGGTGCGGCGCTCCACATGGGTCGACTCGGCGGTGGTCGGCGGCACGACGCTCGCCGCGTCCGTCCCCTCGTTCGTGGCCGCGATCGCGCTGGTCTCGCTGTTCGGCGTGCAGCTCGGCTGGTTCCCGGTCACCGGGGCGGGCGACGGTTTCGCCGGCACCCTGCACCATCTGACGCTGCCGGCGGTCTCCCTCGCCCTCGGCGCGCTCGCCATCGTCAGCCGCGTCACCCGGCAGGCCATGGCGGACGCCTCCGCGTCCGACCACGTCGAGGCGGCCCGCGCCTCCGGCGTCCCGGAACGCGAGATCGTCCGCAGGCACGTCCTGCGCAACGCGCTGGGCCCCATCGTCACCATGTGCGGCCTCGTCATGGCGGGCATGCTCGCCGGCACGGTCGTCGTCGAGACGGCGTTCGGCATCAGCGGCATCGGCTCCCTGCTCGTCAACGCGATCAACACCCACGACTTCCCGGTCGCCCAGGCCGTCCTTCTCCTGATGGTCACGGGATACGTGGTCGTGACGACGCTCGTCGACCTGGTCCACCCCCTCCTCGACCCGAGAGTGAAGGAGGCCCACGCATGACGGCGGCCCTCAGCCTGACCCCGGTCACGACCACGCGGCGCCCGCTGGGCGTCACCCTCGCCGGAGCGGTGCTCGCACTCGTCGTCCTCGCGGCGCTCGCCGCGCCCCTGCTCGCGCCCTACGCGCCCGACGCCATCGACCTCTCCGCCTCCCTCGTCGGCACCGGCTCCGACCACCTCCTCGGCACCGACTCCTCCGGCCAGGACCTGCTGTCCCGGGTGCTCTATGGCGCCCGGTCCAGCCTCGTCGCACCGGTCGCGCTGCTCGCCGTGGCCGCGGTGCTCGGCGTCACGCTCGGGGTGCTCGCCGCCTGGCGGGGCGGCTGGGTGGACACACTCGTCTCCCGCCTCACCGACGTGATGTACGCCTTCCCAGGACTGCTCTTCACGGTTCTGATCATCGCCGTGTTCGGCGCCGGAATGACGACGGCGATCCTCGCCCTCGGCCTCGCCTTCACCCCGACCATCGCCAAGTACACCCGCTCCCTCGCCCTGTCCGAGGCCCGCAAGCCGTACGTCGACGCGTACCGGGTCCAGGGCATGGGCGGCGCCCGGATCTGCGCGCTGCACCTGGTCCCGAACCTCGGCCGGTCGATCCTCGGCTACCTGGTCGTCCTCTTCGGCGAGGCCCTCATGTCCCTCGCGACCCTCTCCTACCTGGGCTTCGGCGCCCAACCCCCGTCCTCCGACTGGGGCCTGATGGTCCAGGAGGGCCAGGCCGCGATCGTCCAGGGCGCGCTCCTGCCCGCCCTCGTCCCCGGCACGGCCATCGCCCTGGTCGTCGTGTCCTTCAACGTCGTCGGGGTGTGGGCCGCCGACCGCCTCGGAAAGCAGGACTGATGACGATGCTGCTCTCGATCGAGGACCTCACGGTCACGGTCCCCGGCGCCGCCCGCCCCCTCCTCGAATCGGTCTCCCTGAACGTCGCCGAGGGCGAAGTCGTCGGCCTGGTGGGGGAGTCGGGCTCGGGCAAGTCGACGACGGCGAAGGCGGCGCTCGGCCTGCTGCCGGAGGGTTCGACGACCACGGGAACGGTCCGGGTCGACGGCACGGACGTCCTGGCCCTGCGCGGCGAACAGTTGCGGCAGCACAGGTCGGCCACCGTCGCGATGATCCACCAGGACCCGCGCGCCGCCCTCAACCCGGTCCGCCGCATCGGCGACTTCCTGACCGAACGCGGCGCGACGAAGGACGAGGCGCTCGATCTGCTCGCCGCGGTCGGCCTGCCCGACCCCGCCAGGCACCTTCGCCAGCGCCCGCACGAACTCTCCGGCGGAATGCTCCAACGCGTCGTCATCGCGGGCGCTTTGGCGGCCCGCCCCCGTCTCCTCCTCGCCGACGAGGCGACCAGCGCGCTCGACGTGACGACCCAGGCGGAGATCCTCACGCAGCTCCGCGAGGCCCGCGAATCCCGGGGCGCGGGACTCCTCTTCATCACGCACGACCTGCACCTCGCGGCGGCCTACTGCGACCGGGTCCACGTCATGTACGCGGGCCGCGTGGTCGAACACCGCACGGCGAACGCCCTGTTCACCACCCCGGCCCACCCCTACACCCGCGGCCTCCTCGCCTGCTCCCCCACACTGGGCGAGTCCCGTCCCCTCGCCCCCATCCCGGGCAAACCACCGTCCTTGTCGGACACGTTCGAGGGCTGCCCGTTCGTGGCCAGGTGCGGGGACGCGGAGGCCGACTGCCACACCTGGCAACCAAAGGCATACGCATCAGAGGGCGCAACGGTGGAGTGCCGCCGAGTCGCCTTGGGCAATCTGCCGCCTTGGGCGGCAGGGTGGGCAAGGCGGCCCCCGGTGCCGCGCAACGAGACCGAGGGGGTCAGCCACAAGTGACCACGCAACCACCACTCCTGGAAGCCACGGACCTCCGCAAGACCTACCCGCTCCCCGGCGGCGGCAGCCACACCGCCGCGGACGCCATCACCTTCACCCTCACCCCCGGCGGAGCCCTCGGCATCGTCGGAGAATCCGGCTCCGGCAAGACCACCGTCGCCCGCATGCTCGTCGGCCTCGTCCGCCCCGACCACGGCACGATCAACGTCGACGGCACCCCGAGACCCGCGAAACCCCCGCGCGGCAAGGCCCCCCGCCTGGCCAGGGCCCGCCAGATCCAAATGGTGTTCCAGGACCCGTACGTCTCCCTGGACCCCCGCCTCACCGCCGAGCAGTGCCTGCGCTCGGCCCTGCGGCTGCACGGCCGCGACGAATCCACCGCGTCCGCCCTCCTCGACCAGGTGGGCCTCGGCGCACGGGAGGCCACGGCCCGCCCCCGCCATCTCTCGGGCGGACAGCGCCAACGCCTGGCCATCGCCCGCGCCTTGGCCGTCGACCCCCGCGTCCTGGTCCTCGACGAGGCGGTCGCCGCGCTCGACGTCTCCATCCAGGCGCAGATCCTGCGGCTCCTCGACGAGATCCGCCGGGACACCGGAGTGGCCCTGGTCTTCGTCAGCCACGACCTGGCGGTCGTCCAGCACGTCACGGACGAGGTCCTGGTGATGCGGCGGGGCAAGGTGGTCGAACGGGGGCCCACGCGCCGCGTCCTGAGCGAGCCCACCGACCCGTACACACGGCTGCTGCTCGCCTCGGTGCCGGGCCGGGGCTGGGATCCGGCGGACGCGGTCGCGGCCCGCGCCGCACTCACGTAGAACGCACGGAGAAAGGCAGGAGCCCCGCTGCCATAAGGCGCGGGGCTCCTTGGGTACTGCGCTAGGTTCCGGATCAGAACACGGCAACTACCACCGTGTGATCGCGAACGATCAGACGGGGGTGACGTTCTCCGCCTGCGGGCCCTTCGGACCCTGCGTGACGTCGAAGCTCACGGCCTGGTTCTCCTCGAGGGAGCGGAAGCCGCTTGCGTTGATCGCGGAGTAGTGGACGAACACGTCCGGGCCGCCGCCTTCCTGGGCAATGAAGCCAAAGCCCTTTTCAGCGTTGAACCACTTCACGGTTCCGGTAGCCATAAGCCCTCCTATGGGCCATAGGGTCGCCCTGCTCCAGAACCTGCAAATGCACTTGCGAACAACTGCAAAAGTCTGAAAACGACGAGAGCCCGCGGTCACATGCTCCGCAGGCTCTGTACTGCAAGGGAAACCAAACTGCAACTTGCGGCGAGCCTAGCACGCAGGCAGCCGAAAGCAATAGAGGGCAAGATCACGTCACTCGCAGGTTTGACGGGGTCTCTGTGGGGGGTTGACCGGAGGGCGTACCGGACCCGGATCCTGCACCGTACCGCATGGGGTTTAGTGTCGCGATGTGGACAATTCTCCCGAGACCCTGAAGGCCGCGCGGCGCACTCGTCCGCGAGTGGGCCACATCCAGTTCCTGAACTGCATGCCTCTGTACTGGGGACTTGCCAGGACGGGCTCGCTCCTGGACTTCGAGCTGACGAAGGACACGCCGGAGAAGCTGAGCGAGCAGCTGGTGAACGGTGACCTCGACATCGGTCCCATCACCCTCGTCGAGTTCCTCAAGGCGGCCGACGACCTCGTCGCGTTCCCGAATCTCGCCGTGGGCTGCGACGGCCCGGTGATGTCCTGCGTGATCGTCTCGCAGGTCCCCCTCGACCAGCTCGACGGCCGGCGCGTGGCCCTCGGGTCCACCTCCCGCACGTCGGTCAGGCTGGCGCAGCTGCTGCTGGCCGAGCGCTTCGGCGTACAGCCCGACTACTACACGTGCCCGCCCGACCTGGGCCTGATGATGCAGGACGCGGAAGCGGCCGTGCTCATCGGGGACGCGGCGCTGCGGGCCAATCTGCACGACGCCCCGCGGCTCGGTCTTGAGGTGCACGACCTGGGTGCGCTGTGGAAGGAGTGGACGGGGCTGCCGTTCGTCTTCGCGGTGTGGGCGGCGCGCAAGGAGTACGTGGAGCGTGAACCGCAGATCACCCAGAAGGTGCACGAGGCGTTCCTGGCCTCGCGCGACCTCTCCCTGGAGGAGGTCACCAAGGTCGCCGAGCAGGCGGCGCGCTGGGAGGTCTTCGACGAGAAGATCCTGGAGGAGTACTTCACGACGCTCGACTTCCGCTTCGGGCCCGCGCAGCTGGAAGGCGTCACGGAGTTCGCGCGGCGGGTCGGCCCCACGACGGGATTTCCCGCTGATGTACGGGTCGAGCTGCTGATGTCGTGAATTCCCCCTTAGTGCGCTCGTGGGCCGGTGTACTTCGGCGTACTTCGGTGTTCTCCGACGCGGGATTCCCGGAACCTTGTAAGGGAATTCCGCGTCGGTGGGTGAATTCGGCATGAATTCACAGTGATCCACCCTGTGCTCCCGATGTGTTCCGGATGCGTTCCACATGTGTTCCGGAGCGTTCGAGAGGTGTGTGCGCGGACGACGCGCGGGGCTACGCTGCCGGTGCGTGTGTGCACACGGGGGAGGTCCGCATCATGCAGCCGCTTCAGACCGGCGAACCCACGACGGTGGGGCCCTACCGCTTGCTCGGCAGGATCGGTTCGGGCGGCATGGGCCGGGTGTATCTGGGCCGCAGCGCCGGAGGGCGCACCGTCGCCGTCAAGATCGTGCACCCGCACTTCGCGCTCGACGAGGAATTCCGGGCGCGCTTCAAGCGTGAGGTGCAGGCGGCCCGCCGGGTCGGCGGGGCCTGGACGGCGCCGGTGCTCGACGCCGACCCGGACGCCGAGGTGCCGTGGGTGGCGACGGGTTACGTCGCGGGCCCCTCGCTCACCCAGGCCGCGGGCGACGGCGCGGGCCTGCCCCAGCATTCCGTACGGGTCCTGGGGGCCGGCCTCGCCGAAGCGCTCGCGGCGGTGCACGGCCTGGGGCTCGTACACCGCGACGTGAAGCCGTCGAACGTGCTGCTGACCCTGGACGGGCCGCGGCTCATCGACTTCGGCATCGCCCGCGCCACCGACGGCACGGCCTCGCTCACCTCCACCGGCGTCTCCATCGGCTCACCCGGCTATATGTCGCCCGAGCAGATCCTCGGAAAGGGCGTCACGAGCGCCGCGGACGTCTTCTCGCTCGGCGCGGTGCTCGTGTACGCGGCGGTGGGGTCGTCCCCCTTTCCCGGTGACTCGTCGGCCGCGCTGCTCTACAAGGTCGTCCACGAGGAGCCCGAACTGGGCTCGCTGACCGGGGAATTGCGCGAGGTCGCCGCGGCCTGCCTCTCGAAGGACCCGGCCGCGCGCCCCACTCCGGAGGAGGTCGCCCGGCGCCTCGCACCGGAGGGCGCGGCACGTCTCGTACAGGCGGGGTGGCTGCCGGGCCCGATGGTGGAGGAGGTCTCGCGCGGCGCGGTGCGGCTCCTGGACCTGGAGGGCGCGCCCGGCGATGTCCCGCACTCGGGGCCCATGGACTTCAGCAGCCCTGCCGTCTCCGGGAGTTCGCTGCCCGCGGGCGTCTTCGGGCCGCCGGATCCCGCGTACGCGCGCGTGCCCACGCCGCGTACGGAGGGGCCGCCCACCGAGGGGACCCCGCAGGACGCCGCACCGGGGCGCCTGTCGGTGTCCGTGACGGCGAGCTCGACCCCCGACAAGCCGAACGGGCGGGGCCGCCGGGTCAGTTGCACGCTGGCGCTCGCCGTGGCGGGTTCGCTGGCGGCGGTGACCGTCGGCGGGGTGGTCCTGCTCAACGTGCTGCAGGGCGACGGCGGCGGCGACCAGGGCAGCGCCAGCGATGCCGGGCCCACATCGTCCGCCGCGTCCAGGGCGCCGGGCGTGCCGAAGTTCTACATCGGGTCGTGGGACGGGCCCGCGAAGCAGGCGGGGATCTCCTTCGGCACGTTCCGCGTCGACCTGAAGCAGGCCCGGGTCGGCAAGCAGGTCGGCAAGGTGACGTCGACGGACCCGCTGGGCATCCAGTGCGTCGACGTACTGACCCTGAAGTCCGCGGACGGCAGGGCGCTGGTCACCACGGGCAAGGCGGCGCCCGGCAACCCGGGCACCTGCGCGACAGGACCGCACACCGTGCGCCTCACCCGGAACGACGCGTCCCTCGCATACACCTCGCAGTACCCGGCCGCCGGCAATCCCACGGCGGACCTCGACCGGGTCAAGAGCGGCTGAGGGGGCGTGATGCAGGGGGCCCCGCTGATCGCCACCGAGGCCGGAACGCCGGGCGTGCTGGTCGCGCTCGCCGCCCTGTGGGGCGCGGCCTGCGGGCTGCTCCTGCCGCGGCCCGCATACCGGCTGTCCGTCGAACCGGGGGAGTCGTGGCGCCCGGCCCGCGGCTGGCTGGGCGTCCGGCCGGGGCCGGGGCCCGTCGGGCTCGCCGCCGTCACCGCGGTCGTCTGCGCGCTGCTCGCCACCACCACCGACACCCGGCCCGAGCTCGGTGCGTGGCTTCTGCTCGCGCCGCTCGGCGTGCTCCTGGCCACCGTCGACTTCGCGGTGAAGCGGCTGCCGGACGTGCTCACGCTGCCGCTCGCCGGGATCGCCGTGCTCGCGCTCGGCGGGGCGGCGCTGCTGCCGGAGGCGGGCGGGGCGTGGACCGGCGCGCTGTGGGGCGCGCTCGGCCTCGGCGGCGGATATCTGCTCCTCCTGCTCATCTACCCGAAGGGGATGGGCTTCGGGGACGTGAAGCTGGCGGTGGGGCTCGGGGCGGCGCTCGGCTGGTACGGGTGGGGCGTGCTGTTCGTGGGCGCGTTCGCGGGCGTGCTCTTCAACGGTCTGTACGCCCTCGTGCTCGTCGTCACGCGGCGGGCGGGACGGGGCAGCGAGATCCCCTTCGGCCCCTTCATGATTCTGGGCGCGCTCGCGGGGGTTCTGCTGGGCGGCCTGGGGGCCTGACGTACGCTGAGATTTCAGCTCAGACTCGTCGAGGTTCCAGCTCGGACTCGGCGGAATCCTCCGAAAGGGGCTCGCCCGGTGACCGAGAAGGCCGCGCTTCAGTCCGTCCTCGACCGCGCCGCCGACGGTGGGCGGATCACCCCCGAAGAGGCCGTCGCCCTCTACCGCGACGCCCCGCTGCACGCGCTCGGCGCCGCCGCCGACGCGATCCGCCGCCGTAAGTACGCGGGCATCGAGCACATCGCGACGTACATCATCGAGCGGAACATCAACTACACGAACGTGTGCGTCACGGCGTGCAAGTTCTGCGCCTTCTACGCGGCCCCCAAGGACACCAAGAAGGGCTGGAGCCGCGACCTCGACGACATCCTGCGTCGCTGCGCCGAGACCATCGAGCTGGGCGGCACGCAGATCATGTTCCAGGGCGGGCACCACCCGGACTACGGCGTCGAGTACTACGAGGAGCACTTCGGCGCCATCAAGAAGGAGTACCCGCAGCTCGTCATCCACAGCCTGGGGGCGTCGGAGGTCGAGCACATGGCGCGGATCTCCAAGGTGTCGGTCGAAGAGGCGATCCAGCGGATCCACGCCGCGGGGCTCGACTCCTTCGCGGGCGCCGGCGCGGAGCTGCTGCCCGCGCGGCCGCGCAAGGCGATCGCCCCGCTGAAGGAGTCCGGCGAGCGCTGGCTGGAGATCATGGAGACGGCGCACCGGCTGGGCGTCGAGTCCACGTCCACGATGCTGATGGGCACGGGCGAGACCAACGCCGAGCGCATCGAGCACCTGCGCATGATCCGTGACACGCAGGACAAGACGGGCGGCTTCCGCGCCTTCATCCCGTACACGTACCAGCCGGAGAACAACCACTTGAAGGGCCGCACGCAGGCGACGCTCTTCGAGTACCTGCGGATGATCGCGATCGCCCGGATCTTCCTGGACAACGTCCAGCACATCCAGGGTTCGTGGCTGACCACCGGCAAGGAGGTCGGCCAGCTGTCGCTGCACTACGGTGCCGACGACCTCGGCTCGATCATGCTGGAGGAGAACGTCGTCTCGTCGGCCGGTGCCAAGCACCGCTCCAACCGCATGGAGATCATCGAGCTGATCCGCAAGGCCGGCCGCGTCCCCGCGCAGCGCGCCACGACCTACGAGCACCTGGTCGTGCACGACGACCCGGCGAACGACCCGGTCGACGACCGCGTCTCCTCGCACATCTCGTCGACGGCGATCGACGGCGGGACGGCTCACCCGGAGCTGAAGCTCGTCTCCACCAACTGAGCGCGTCTTGACGACACTTCACGTCACCGAGGCCGACGGGGCGGGCGTCCTCGTCGAGGGCGAGACCGTCAAGGCGCTCGGCTCGTACGAGGAGCTGGCCGCCGCGCACCCGCAGGCGCGGGTGCGACGCTGGCCCGGCATCCTCACGCCGGGCCTCCTCAATCCGTACGGTCCCGAGATCCTTGAGCACACGTACCACCCGGATCCGCGTGAGGCGGACACGTACGGGACGGTGCCGATCGGCGGGGAGCGGGCGCGGGAGATCTTCCGCGCGGATCCGTCCCGGCTGGGGGCGAGTGCACGGCGGGGCGTGCAGCGGCTGTTCGCGCACGGGACGGTGGCTCTGGCGGGCGAGTTGCGCGCCAAGCCGGTCCTTGAGGTGGCACAGCGGTCCGGGCTCGTCTTCGGCGGACGGCCCGACCGGCTGCCGGGGCCGGTGTCCCTGTCGCCGAAGCCGATGGTGCTGTTGCCGGGGCTGACGGTGGGCGGGCCGGCCCGCTTCGCGGTGTTCGACGTCGCGGACCGCGCGGACCTGGTCGCCAAGGGGGCGTCCACGTGTGTGGCGACGGTGGTCGGTGGGCGTCTGGTGTACCGGGGGCGGTGACCGGGCCGCGGGGCTTGTTCCGCGGCACCGGCGTCACGGCCACGTGGCTTCATTCGCCGCACCGGCGTTGCGCCGCTGCTCAATCGCCGCAGGGGCTTGAAATGGCGGCACCGGCGTTACGGGCGCGTGGCTTCATTCGCCGCACCGGCGTTGCGCCCGCGGGGCTCTGCCCCGGACCCCGCTGCTCAATCGCCGCAGGGGCTTGATGTGCCTACCCGTCCGCCGCAGGGCATTGATGCCCGCCCGCCCACAGGGGCTTGAGGTGCCCGCCCACAGGGGCTTGAGGTGCCCACCCGCCTGCCGCAGGGGCCCGGAATGCCCCGCCTGCCTGCCCAGACGATGGCCTTGCCACCGCCCAACTCCCACCCGCCCCCTCCGGGTGCGTCGGCCTCACGGGGTACCGCACCCCCCTCGGGCGAACCCCCACCCGTCACGATCCACGCCACCCCACATCGGGCAATCCGCCGCTAGCCTCGATCTCCGCCCGTCCCGGTCGCCGCCGCCTCGCCTCAGGCAGAGTCCCCCGTCGGCCCCAACTCCCCGCCCGTCCTGGTCGAAGCCGCCCTGCCTCAGGCAGTCCGCCGCCGGCCCCAACTCCCCGCCCGTCCTGGTCGAAGCCGCCCTGCCTCAGGCAGTCCGCCGCCGGCCCCAACTCCCCGCCCGTCCCGGTCGACGCCGCCCTGCCTCAGGCAGTCCGCCGCCGGCCCCAACTCCCCGCCCGTCCCGGTCGACGCCGCCCCCGCCTCAGGCAGTCCGCCGCCAGCCCCGGCCCCCGCTCATCCCGGTCGACGCCGCCCCCGCCTTGGGCAATCTGCCGCCTTGGGCGGCAGGGTGGGCAAGGCGGCACCCCGGTGCCGCGCAACCAGGACGGCAGGCGTCGACCCCGGCACGGTCCACGACCCCGGTGCCGCGCAACCAGGACGACAGGCGTCGACCCCGACACGGTCCACAACCCCGGCGCCGCGCGCACAGAACGACAGGCCCCGACCCCGGCACAGCCCACCCACCCGATGCCGTCCGACCGCACCCGGGAGCCGCCTGCCACAATGGCCGGGTGACCCGTGCATCCCTGGACAAGCAGCCCCACGAAGTCGCCTCGATGTTCGACGACGTGGCGGAGAAGTACGACCTCACCAACGACGTGCTGTCCCTGGGGCAGACCCGACTGTGGCGCAAGGAAGTCGCCAAGGCCGTCGACGCCCGCCCCGCGCAGAAGGTCCTCGACCTCGCCGCCGGCACCGCGACCTCCTCACAGCCCTTCGCACAGGCCGGCGCGTACGTCGTGCCCTGCGACTTCTCCCTCGGCATGCTGCGCGTGGGCAAGCAGCGCCACCCCTGGATGCCGTTCACGGCGGGCGACGGCACGAAACTGCCGTTCAAGGACGACACGTTCGACGCCGTGACCATCTCCTTCGGGCTGCGCAACATCCAGGAGACCGAGGCCGCGCTGAGCGAGATGCACCGCGTCACCAAGCCCGGCGGCCGCGTCGTCATCTGCGAGTTCAGCCACCCGACGTGGGCCCCCTTCCGCACCGTCTACACCGAGTACCTGATGCGCGCCCTGCCGCCGGTCGCACGCACGGTGTCCTCGAACCCGGACGCGTACGTCTACCTCGCCGAGTCGATCCGCGCCTGGCCCACGCAGCCCGAACTGGCCGCGCTGATGCAGAACGTCGGCTGGCAGCGGGTGGCCTGGCGGGATCTCACCGGCGGCATCGTCACGCTCCACCGGGGCTACAAGAAGGCGTGACAACGACGGGCGCCGACCGCGTCACGGACACGGGCTGAACGACCCGGTGCGCGTCGGCGGCTCGTCCGGTGCGCCGAGCTCCCTGCGCATGCCGCCGCCCCGCGGCCCCGGCGTCCGCGGCACGCGCACGCCCGCGCCGCCGCCACCACCGCCCTCGCCGTCACCGAGGTCGAACCAGACCGTGACGACGGCGTCCCGCGGCACCTCGACGCCGGGCAGCGGGTACTGGCGCACCACGTACTCCACCGCCACCCGCTCGAAGTCGTCCCGGTCCGCCGCCACGATCAGCACGCCGTTCTCACGGGCCGCCTGCCGCGCGTCGACCGCCATCAGGCCGACGAGCTTCGGCACGGGAACGTCCGGCGGCCCGGCATCCGGCATGGGCGCCTTGGGTGTCTTCACCACAGATGTCACCCCCAGGAGGTACCGGAAGGGTAGCCCCTGGGGTGCGCTGCCCGGAAGGTCCGGCCGGCCCTCCGAGCCGGGTTCAGAGCTCCAAACGGAAGCAGTGGCCCTGCCTCCCGGTCGGCGTCACGAACGTCTCCGCGAGCTCCATGCCCAGGCGCCGGGTCACCGCGATCGAGCGCTCGTTGCGGGCGTCGACCATCGCGACGACGCTGGGCAGGCCCGCCGCCCGTGCCTGATCCAGCGTCAGTTGCGCGGCCGCTGTCGCGTACCCCTGCCCCCAGTACGCGCGCCCGAGCCGCCAGCCGATCTCTATCTCGCCGACCGGGCCCCAGGTGCCGGGCCAGGGCTGCGCGCCCGTGAACCCGATGACGTCCCCCGCGCCGTTGGTCATCGTCCACAGGCAGAAACCGCGCTCCGCCTCGTGTCTGCGCTGCCGCGCGGTCAGCTCCTCGTACACGGAGAGCTCCGCCGACGCGCCTCCGTGGAACTCCATGACATCGGGGTGGTCGAACACCCTGTGCCAGGCGAGCGCGTCCTCATGGGTGGGGACGCGGAGATCCACGGCGGGCAGAACTCGACTCATGGGCTGGCCCTTCGGCTGGGTGATCACAGTCGCTGTTGCATTCTCCCGGGGGGCAACCCCCGGACCCCCGGCCGGACAAGCAGGCCGTCGGGGGCGAGGACCGACCAAGGATCGGCGACCTGCGGTGAATAGACTGCCCATGTCCGTGCCGGACGGCACACCGTTTTCGAGCCTGGGGAGAACCCGCCGTGACCGAGCAGCCCAAGCCCCTCTCCGAACACAGCGCGGACGTGATCGTCGTCGGGGCCGGACCCGCCGGTTCGACGACCGCCTACTACCTCGCCAAGGCCGGCCTCGACGTCCTGTTGCTGGAGAAGACGGCCTTCCCGCGCGAGAAGGTGTGCGGCGACGGCCTCACCCCGCGTGCCACGAAGCAGCTCGTCTCCATGGGCATCGACATCTCCGAGGAGGCCGGCTGGCTGCGCAACAAGGGCCTGCGCATCATCGGCGGCGGCGTCCGCCTCCAGCTCGACTGGCCCGACCTCGCCTCGTACCCGGACTACGGCCTCGTTCGCAAGCGCGACGACTTCGACGAGCAGCTCGCGCGGCAGGCCCAGAAGGGCGGCGCCCGCCTGTACGAGCGGTGCAACGTCGGCGCCCCGATCATCGACGAGCGCACGGGCAACATCACGGGCGTGCACGCGAAGCTGGGCGAAGAGAAGACCCCGGTGACCTTCCACGCCCCGCTGGTGGTCGCCGCCGACGGCAACTCCACGCGGCTGTCCCTCGCGATGGGCCTGCACCGCCGCGAGGACCGCCCCATGGGCGTCGCCGTCCGTACGTACTTCACGTCGCCCCGCCACGACGACGACTACCTGGAGTCCTGGCTGGAGCTGTGGGACCGGCGCGGCGCCGAGGACCGGCTGCTCCCCGGCTACGGCTGGATCTTCGGCATGGGCGACGGCACGTCCAATGTGGGCCTCGGCATCCTCAACTCCTCGAAGGCCTTCCGTGAGTTGGACTGGCGCGAGGTCCTCAAGGCCTGGTGCGCGTCGATGCCCGAGGACTGGGGGTACACCCCGGACAACATGACGATGCCGATCCGCGGCGCCGCCCTCCCCATGGCCTTCAACCGCCAGCCGCACTACACCAAGGGCCTGCTCCTGGTCGGCGACGCGGGCGGCCTGGTCAACCCGTTCAACGGTGAGGGCATCGCGTACGCCATGGAGTCCGGCCAGATCGCGGCCGACGTCATCGTGCAGGCCCACGCGCGTGCCACCGTCGCCCAGCGCGAACTGGCGCTCCAGCGCTACCCGAAGGTCCTCAAGGACACCTACGGCGGCTACTACACGATGGGCCGCGCCTTCGTGAAGCTCATCGGCAACCCGAAGGTCATGAAGATCGCGACGCAGCGCGGTCTGACCCACCCGATGCTGATGAAGTTCACGCTGAAGATGCTCGCGAACCTGACGGACCCGACGGGCGGCGACGCGATGGACCGGGTCATCAACGGTCTGACCAAGGTCGCGCCCAAGTCCTGACTTTGCCGGGCAGGTCGGCTCGGGGCAGGGTGGACCCATGATTTTCATCGCCGTGAAGTTCACCGCCCGCCCCGAGCACGCCGACTCGTGGCTGGAGAAGACCGCCGCGTTCACCGCGGCCACCCGCGCCGAGGAGGGCAACCTCTTCTTCGACTGGTCCCGCAGCGTCGAGGACCCGAACCAGTTCGTGCTCCTGGAGGGCTTCCGGGACGGCGACGCCGGCGCCGCGCACGTCGGTTCCGACCACTTCAAGGCGGGCCTGGACGCCATGGCGCCGCTCATCGCCGCCACCCCGGAGATCATCAACGCCGACATCCCGAACGAGGGTTGGGGCGAGATGGGCGAGCTCGCGCCGCAGGCCTGAGCCGTAGTCCGGAGTCGAAGTCCGGAGTCGAAGTCCGGACGTAGTCCGAGGCAGCGCTGTCCCGGTTTTTCCGGACAAACACCGAAGGCCGCCGCACCCCGCGAGGGGAGCGGCGGCCTTCGGTGTGCGCGCTGGGGAGTCGCCGTGAAGGCCCTGAGGGGCTTCAGGCGGCTGTGTACGGCCCGTGGGGGCCGCAGGGGTCCCTGGGGGCCCGGGAGTTCACCGGGCCCTCAGAGGGGCACTCAGAGAACGCGGACGGCGCCGGTCGGCTGGTCGTAGGAGAGCGGCTGCTCGACGACACCGGTCGAGGAGTTCTGCGCGCCGACGAACTTGCCGCCGCCCACGTAGATCGCGACGTGGTAGGCGCTGCCGGAGCCACCCCAGTAGAGGATGTCGCCGGCCTGCAGGTTGTCGAGGCCGACCTGGGTGCCCTGCGTCGACTGGTCCTGCGAGACGCGCGGCAGGTCGACACCGGCCTGCTTGTACGCGGCCTGCACCAGACCCGAGCAGTCCCAGGAGCTGGGGCCCGTGCCACCGGACACGTAGGCGTCACCGATGTGCGACTTGACGAACGACACC
Source organism: Streptomyces sp. NPDC002795 (assembly GCF_042888725.1). NCBI lineage: Bacteria > Bacillati > Actinomycetota > Actinomycetes > Kitasatosporales > Streptomycetaceae > Streptomyces > Streptomyces sp. NPDC002795. The sequence continues at coordinate 663,985 of NZ_JBIAQB010000002.1, read as the reverse complement.
ACGGCGGCGGCGGAGCCGCTGGCCGGGGCGGGGGCCTCGTCGGAGGAGGACGCGGTGGTCGCCTGCAGCGTGGTGCGCTCGCTGGAGCGGGAGGCGGCGGCCTTCTCGGCGGCCTCGCGCTTGGCGGCGGCCTCGGCCTCGGCCTTGGCTTCGGCCTTCTTCTTGGCCTCGGCCTTCTTCTCGGCGGCGACCTGGTCCTTCTTCGCCTGGTCCGCGGCCTTGTCGAACGCGGCGTCGCGCTCGGCCTGGACCTGGTAGTTGGCCGCGGCCTGCTGGGTGGCGTCCGCGGACTGGGCTACCTGGGTGGAGAGGTCGGTGGTGAGCGTGGGCATCTCGATGGTCTGCGCCACCGGCTCGGCGGCGTTGGCCGGGCCGGCCGCACCAGCGACTGCCAGGGTGCTGAGGACGCCACCGGTAACTCCGGCGCGCAGGGCCATCTTCGAGGCGCTGCGACGGGGCTTCCGGTGGCTGGGTATGTGAGCGGTGTGGGACATGAGACCAACCGGTATCAGGGCCTCCCCGATCCCTTCAAGAAACGTGTGGTGCGCCACAGTTGTGAAGCTGGGGGTCGAAACCCGGGCCCGACAGGCTTTATTGACGCCGTAACGGGCAAAGCGGACAGCCCTTCGCGCGGCCCTGAGCATGGGTTTTCCGCAATACGCCCGAATTGCCCGACGCTTACCACCCGTTGAGGCAGTTGGCCAAGCCCGGTTTCTGACGGTCCGCCCGATGCGTGACGCAGGTCACAAGCCGCCCCCTAGGGGGTGCGGTGCACACGTCATGAACACATCTCGCGTCCATTTCCATTCACACCCATCCCTCCAACGTGTGAACGACGTCCACTATCAGCCAACCGCGTCCAGCGCCAATTTGCTTGCTGTCTCCATGCCTTGATAGTGAACGCACCTCTCCGACCAGGGGTAACGCGTCAAGTTGTCACCACTGGTGATCACTCAGGTGCTTCGCGTGTGAAGATCACTGCTCATCCGACTTCATGATCCTTCGTCAGGTGGTGGAGATCACAAAGTAGTTGGCGCACCCCGTGTCGCAGATCACAGAGTTGCAGGCATAGGATGCGGGGCAAGTTGGGCTTGTGACCCGCTTCACATGTCGGCGATCTTCGACCGTTCGCAGGACGTGGGAAGTGGCCGCGAGCTCATGCAACCGCCAGCAGTCAGTGCCGACTGAGAGGAGCGAGGAGCGGTGAACGCTTATGCGCCCATCCTCGTACTGGGAGCCCTCGGGGCAGGCTTTGCGATCTTCTCCGTGGTCATGGCCACGCTTATCGGTCCAAAGCGGTACAACAGGGCCAAGCTAGAGGCTTATGAGTGCGGGATCGAGCCGACCCCCACGCCGGCCGGTGGCGGGCGCTTCCCCATCAAGTACTACCTGACGGCGATGCTCTTCATCGTCTTCGACATCGAGATCGTCTTTCTCTACCCCTGGGCCGTCACCTTCGACGCCCTTGGGGTGTTCGGGCTCGTAGAGATGCTGCTCTTCGTGCTCACCGTCTTCGTCGCGTACGCGTACGTATGGCGGCGCGGCGGCCTGGAATGGGACTGAGCCCCGTATAGGGGAGACCAGGAGCCACAGACCAATGGGACTCGAAGAAAAGCTGCCGAGCGGATTCCTGCTGACCACCGTCGAGCAGGCCGCGGGCTGGGTGCGCAAGTCGTCCGTCTTTCCCGCCACGTTCGGGCTCGCCTGCTGCGCCATCGAGATGATGACGACGGGCGCGGGCCGCTACGACCTGGCGCGGTTCGGCATGGAAGTCTTCCGCGGATCGCCACGCCAGGCGGACCTGATGATCGTGGCCGGGCGGGTGAGCCAGAAGATGGCGCCCGTCCTTCGCCAGGTCTATGACCAGATGCCGAACCCCAAGTGGGTCATCTCCATGGGCGTCTGCGCATCCTCCGGCGGGATGTTCAACAACTACGCGATCGTGCAGGGCGTCGACCATGTCGTCCCGGTCGACATCTATCTGCCCGGCTGCCCGCCCCGGCCCGAGATGCTGATGGACGCGATTCTCAAGCTCCATCAGAAGATCCAGACCTCCAAGCTCGGCGTCAACGCCGAGGAGGCGGCCCGTGAGGCGGAGGAAGCGGCGCTCAAGGCGCTCCCGACGATCGAGATGAAGGGGCTGCTGCGGTGAGCGACGCGCACAGCGACAAGGGATCGAACGGGGTCAACCCCGAAAAGGACCTCAGCGCTTCCAACCTCCCGGGGCAGCGCGGCGATCAGGGTGAGGAGATCCGCGTCCAGCGCGGCATGTTCGGCGCCAACAACGGCGGCGACACCTCCGGCTACGGCGGCCTCGTCCGCTCGATCCGGCTGCCCGGCGAATCCTCCCGGCCCTACGGCGGCTGGTTCGACGAGGTGGCGGACGAGCTGGAGGGCGCCCTGGAGGAACAGGGCCTCGTCCCCGAGAACGCCATCGACAAGACGGTCGTCGACCGCGACGAGCTCACCTTCCACATCGAGCGCGAGCACCTGGTCCGCGTCGCCCGCACCCTGCGCGACGACCCGGCCCTGCGCTTCGAACTGTGCACGGGTGTCTCGGCGGTGCACTACCCCGGGGACAAGGGCCGCGAGCTGCACGCCGTGTACCACCTGCGCTCGATCACCCACAACCGGCTGATCCGCCTCGAGGTCTCCGCGCCCGACGCGGACCCGCACATCCCGTCACTGGTCCCGGTGTACCCGACCAACGACTGGCACGAGCGCGAGGCGTACGACTTCTTCGGGCTCGTCTTCGACGGCCACCCCGCGCTGACGCGGATCATGATGCCGGACGACTGGCAGGGCTTCCCGCAGCGCAAGGACTATCCCCTCGGCGGCATCCCCGTCGAGTACAAGGGCGCCCAGATCCCGGCTCCGGACCAGCGGAGGTCGTACAGCTGATGTCTTCCACTCCTTCTGCTCCCTCCGCATCGCCGCGCGAGACCACCGAAGGCACCGTCTACACGGTCACCGGAGGTGACTGGGACGAGGTCGCCGAGGCCGCGGTCAAGTCCGACGACGAGCGCATCATCGTCAACATGGGGCCCCAACACCCGTCCACACACGGGGTGTTGCGCCTGATCCTGGAGATCGACGGCGAGACGGTCACCGAGGCCCGCTGCGGCATCGGCTACCTCCACACCGGCATCGAGAAGAACCTCGAGTACCGCACGTGGACCCAGGGCACGACGTTCGTGACGCGCATGGACTACCTCACGCCGTTCTACAACGAGACGGCGTACTGCCTCGGCGTCGAGAAGCTCCTCGGCATCGAGGACGAGATCCCGGACCGCGCCAGCATCATCCGCGTGCTCCTCATGGAGCTGAACCGGTTGTCCTCGCACCTGGTGGCCATCGCCACCGGCGGCATGGAGCTCGGCGCGACCACGATCATGATCTACGGATTCCGCGATCGTGAACTCGTTCTCGACGTCTTCGAGTTGATCACTGGCCTGCGGATGAACCACGCGTACATCCGGCCCGGCGGACTCGCCCAGGACCTGCCGCCCGGCGCGGTGGACCAGCTCCGCGAGTTCGTGAAGAAGATGAAGAAGAACCTTCCCGAGTACGACAAGCTCGCCACCGGGAACCCCATCTTCAAGGCCCGTATGCAGGACGTCGGCTACCTCGACCTCGCGGGCTGCATGGCCCTCGGCGCCACGGGCCCGGTCCTGCGCTCCGCGGGACTGCCGCACGACCTGCGCAAGGCACAGCCGTACTGCGGCTACGAGAACTACGAGTTCGACATCCCGACCGCCGACACCTGCGACTCCTACGGGCGCTTCCTGATCCGCCTGGAGGAGATGCGCCAGTCGCTGCGCATCGTCGAGCAGTGCCTGGACCGTCTGGAGCCGGGCCCGGTCATGGTCGGCGACAAGAAGATCGCCTGGCCCGCCCAACTGGCCCTCGGCCCGGACGGTCTCGGCAACTCGCTCGACCACATCAAGAACATCATGGGCACCTCCATGGAGGCCCTCATCCACCACTTCAAGCTGGTGACCGAGGGCTTCCGCGTCCCGCCGGGACAGACGTACACGGCCGTGGAGTCGCCCAAGGGCGAGCTGGGCGTGCACGCCGTGTCCGACGGCGGCACCCGCCCGTTCAGGGTCCACTACCGCGACCCGTCCTTCACCAACCTTCAGGCCATGGCGGCGATGTGCGAGGGCGGCCAGGTCGCCGACGTCATCGTCGCCGTCGCGTCCATCGACCCCGTGATGGGAGGCGTCGACCGGTGACCACCAGTTCTTCTGAGCAGGGCGTGAGTCTGGGCATGCCACAGCTGCCCGCGCCCGCGTACCCGGACGACGTCCGAACCCGCCTGGAGGCCGACGCGAAGGAGATCATTTCCCGCTACCCCGGCTCCCGCTCGGCGCTACTTCCGCTGCTGCACCTCGTGCAGTCGGAGGAGGGGCACGTCACGCGCACCGGAATGCAGTTCTGCGCGGACGTGCTCGGCCTGACCACCGCCGAGGTCACGGCCGTCGCGACCTTCTACACGATGTACCGCAGGAAGCCGAGCGGCGACTACCAAGTGGGCGTCTGCACCAACACGTTGTGCGCCGTCATGGGTGGCGACGCCATCTTCGAGTCGCTCCAGGAGCACCTCGGCGTCGGCAACAACGGCACTACGGACGACGGCAGGATCACGCTGGAGCACATCGAGTGCAACGCCGCTTGTGATTTCGCTCCCGTGGTGATGGTCAACTGGGAGTTCTTCGACAACCAGACGCCCGAGACCGCCAGGCAGCTCGTCGACGACCTGCGCACGGGCGCCGAGGTGTCACCCACGCGCGGCGCTCCCTTGTGCACCTTCAAGGAGACCGCGCGCATCCTGGCCGGGTTCCCCGACGAGCGCGCCGGTGCCGTCGAGGCCGGCGGCAGCGCGGGGCCCGCCTCACTGGTCGGACTCCGCCTGGCCAAGGGCGAGACGGAGTCCCCGCGCGTGGTCCACCCGCGCGGCGAGAACATCGAGGGCGAACCGCCCCACGACCCTTCGCCCACCGAGCACTTGAGCTCGCACGACGCGCCGCAGGACACGTCGGCCTCCGACCCGCAGCACCCAGCGGGACCGACCGCCGAGGAGGGGGAGTGATGACCTTGGCAGCAGAGATCGAGAACAACGACACCAGCCCGGAGAAGCTGCTCTCTCCGGTCCTGTCGGCCTTCTGGGACCAGGACAAGTCCTGGTCCTTGGATGTGTACCGCCGGCACGAGGGATACGAGGGGCTGCGCAAGGCCCTCGCCATGGCGCCGGACGACCTGATCGCGTATGTGAAGGACGCGGGGCTCCGCGGGCGTGGTGGCGCCGGATTCCCGACCGGGATGAAGTGGCAGTTCATCCCGCAGGGAGACGGCAAGCCGCACTATCTAGTTGTCAACGCCGACGAATCGGAGCCGGGGACCTGCAAGGACATCCCGCTCCTCTTCGCGAACCCGCACAGCCTCATCGAGGGCATCGTGATCGCCTGTTACGCGATCCGTTCCGAGCACGCGTTCATCTACTTGCGCGGTGAAGTGGTCCCCGTACTGCGGCGCTTGCACGAGGCCGTGCGCGAGGCCTACGCCGCGGGGTATCTCGGGCAGAACGTCCTGGGCAGTGGTCTCAACCTTGAACTCACCGTGCACGCCGGCGCGGGCGCGTACATCTGTGGTGAGGAGACCGCACTCCTGGACTCGCTCGAAGGCCGCCGTGGTCAGCCGCGACTCCGTCCCCCCTTCCCTGCCGTCGCGGGCCTCTACGCCTGCCCCACTGTGGTGAACAACGTCGAGTCCATCGCGTCGGTTCCCGCAATCATCAATCGGGGCAAGGACTGGTTCAAATCGATGGGGAGCGAGAAGTCGCCCGGCTTCACGCTGTACTCGCTCAGCGGCCACGTCGCGAGCCCCGGCCAGTACGAGGCCCCGCTCGGCATCACGCTGCGCCAGCTGCTCGACATGAGCGGCGGCATGCGTCCGGGCCACCGCCTCAAGTTCTGGACGCCCGGCGGCAGTTCGACCCCGATGTTCACCGAGGAACACCTCGACGTGCCCCTCGACTACGAGGGCGTCGGCGCCGCCGGATCGATGCTCGGCACCAAGGCGCTGCAGTGCTTCGATGAGACGACCTGCGTCGTGCGCGCGGTCACAAGGTGGACCGAGTTCTACGCCCACGAGTCCTGCGGCAAGTGCACACCGTGCCGTGAAGGAACGTACTGGCTCGTGCAGTTGCTCCGGGACATCGAGGCGGGCAAGGGCACGATGTCCGACCTCGACAAGCTGAACGACATCGCCGACAACATCAACGGCAAGTCGTTCTGCGCCCTCGGCGACGGCGCCGCCTCGCCGATCTTCTCCTCGCTCAAGTACTTCCGCGACGAGTACGAGCAGCACATCACGGGCAAGGCCTGCCCCTTCGACCCGGCCAGGTCCACGCTCTGGGCCGGCCGGGGCGACAAGCACCGCACGGAGGTGAACGCATGACTGTGACGCAGCATTCGACCGGCGGCTCCGCCGCGGGGCGCTCCTCCGGGGGCGGCGAGGCGGCGGTTCCGCCCGAGGACCTCGTGTCCCTGACGATCGACGGCATCGAGATCAGCGTCCCCAAGGGGACTCTGGTCATCCGGGCCGCCGAGATGCTCGGCATCGAGATCCCGCGCTTCTGCGACCACCCGCTGCTCGACCCGGCAGGCGCCTGCCGGCAGTGCATCGTTGAGGTGGAGGGCCAGCGCAAGCCGATGGCGTCCTGCACCATCACCTGCACCGACGGCATGGTGGTCAAGAGCCAGCTCTCCTCCCCGGTCGCCGAGAAGGCGCAGAAGGGGGTCATGGAGCTGCTGCTCATCAACCACCCCCTCGACTGCCCGGTCTGCGACAAGGGCGGCGAATGCCCGCTGCAGAACCAGGCCATGTCGCACGGCCAGTCCGACTCCCGCTTCGAGGGCAAGAAGCGGACCTACGAGAAGCCGGTCCCGATCTCGAAGCAGGTGCTGCTCGACCGCGAGCGGTGCGTGCTGTGCGCGCGCTGCACCCGGTTCTCCAACCAGATCGCGGGCGACCCGATGATCGAGCTGATCGAGCGCGGCGCGCTCCAGCAGGTCGGCACGGGTGAGGGCGACCCCTTCGAGTCGTACTTCTCCGGGAACACGATCCAGATCTGCCCGGTCGGCGCGCTGACCTCGGCGGCGTACCGGTTCCGCTCCCGCCCCTTCGACCTCGTGTCGTCGCCGAGCGTGTGCGAGCACTGCTCCGGCGGCTGCGCGACCCGCACCGACCACCGGCGCGGCAAGGTCATGCGTCGCCTCGCGGCCAACGACCCCGAGGTCAACGAGGAGTGGATCTGCGACAAGGGCCGCTTCGGCTTCCGCTACGCGCAGAAGCCCGACCGGCTCACCCACCCCCTCGTACGGGACGCGGAGAGCGGTGAACTGCGGCCCGCTTCCTGGCCGGAGGCGCTGGAGACCGCCGCGCGCGGGCTCGCCGCCGCCCGTGGTCGCACGGGTGTGCTCACCGGTGGCCGCCTCACCGTCGAGGACGCCTACGCGTACAGCAAGTTCGCGCGCATCGCACTCGACACGAACGACATCGATTTCCGCGCGCGCGTGCACAGCAGCGAGGAAGCCGACTTCCTGGCGGCACGTGTCGCCGGTCGAGGCCGCGACCTGGACGGCAGCGGAGTCACGTACAAGGCCCTTGAGAAGGCGCCCGCGGTCCTCCTTGTCGGGTTCGAGTCGGAGGAGGAGGCGCCCGGCGTCTTCCTCAAGCTCCGCAAGGCGTGGCGGGGACACGGACAGAAGGTCTACTCGCTCGCTACGCATGCGACGCGTGGCCTGGAGAAGGCGGGTGGCACGCTGCTGCCGGCCGCTCCCGGCACCGAGCCCGAGTGGCTCGACGCGCTCGCTTCCGGTGTCGGTCTCGAAGGTGGGGGAGCGGACGCCGCGCAGGCGCTGCGTGGCGAAGGCGCCGTGATCGTCGTCGGCGAGCGGGTCGCGGCCGTGGCGGGCGGTCTCACCGCCGCCGTACGGGCCGCGTCCGCGACCGGGGCCGAGCTGGTGTGGATCCCGCGCAGGGCCGGTGAGCGCGGCGCCGTCGAGGCGGGCGCGCTGCCGTCGCTGCTGCCGGGCGGCAGGCCCTCGACCGACCCGCGCGCGCGGGACCAGGTCGCCGCCGCCTGGGGTGTGGCCGAACTGCCGCACCGCTTCGGGCGGGACACCGGGCAGATCGTGGAGGCCGCGGCCACCGGCGAACTGCAGGCCCTTGTGGTGGCCGGGGTCGAGGTCGCCGACCTTCCCGCCCCGACACGCGCGCGTGAAGCCCTTCACGAGGTGGGTTTCCTGATCTCCCTGGAACAGCGGCCCAGCGAGGTCACCGACCACGCCGACGTCGTCCTTCCGGTGGCCGCGGTCGCCGAGAAGGCGGGCACGTTCCTCAACTGGGAGGGGCGCGCCCGGATGTTCGAGGCCGCCCTGAAGCCCGACCAGATGACGCGGCGCGTCGCGCCCACGGACGCGCGCGTGCTGCAGATGGTGGCGGACGCCATGGACGTCCACCTGGGGCTCCCCGATCTGCGCTCGCTGCGCGGAGAGTTGGACCGCCTGAGCAACTGGGACGGACCGCACGCGACCGAGCCGCTGGGGACAGCGGGCCAGCTGCCGAAGCCCTCCTCCGGAGAGGCCGTCCTCGCCGGACACCGGCTGCTGCTCGACCTGGGCCGCCTCCAGGAGGGCGACGAGGCACTCGCCGGGACCCGGCACGCCGCCCACGCGCGCGTGTCCGCCACGACCGCCGCGGAGGCGGGCGTGAAGGACGGCGACGTCCTGACGGTCACCGGGGCACTGGGCAGCGTCGCGTTCCCGCTCCAGGTCACCGAGATGCCCGACCGTGTCGTATGGCTGCCGCTCAACTCCGAGGGCGGCGGCGTCGCTTCGGACACGGGTGCCGTCCCCGGCGACCTGGTGAAGATCGGCCCGGCCGTCGCCGCCGGAGCCCCGGAGGTGCAGTCATGAACGCGCTCGCTCTGGAAGACCTCTCCATGTTCGGCCGCGACCCCTGGTGGCTCGTCGTCGTCAAGGCGGTCTTCTGCTTCGCCTTCCTGATGGTGACCGTGCTGTTCTCCATCGTGTGGGAGCGCAAGGTCGTCGCCTGGATGCAGCTGCGCATCGGCCCGAACCGGCACGGCCCCTGGGGCATGCTCCAGTCGCTCGCCGACGGCATCAAGCTGATGCTCAAGGAAGACGTGATCGTCAAGCGCGCGGACAAGGTGGTCTACGTCCTCGCGCCTGTCGTCGCCGCGATCCCCGCCTTCATGGCGATCGCCGTGATCCCGTTCGGCCCGGCGGGCAACGAGGTCTCGATCTTCGGCCAACGTACGACGATGCAGCTCACCGACCTGCCGATCGCGATGCTCTTCATCCTCGCGGTCGCCTCCGTCGGCATCTACGGCATCGTCCTCGCCGGGTGGTCGTCCGGATCCACGTATCCGCTGCTCGGCGGGCTGCGGTCCTGCGCGCAGATGATCTCGTACGAGATCGCGATGGGCGCCGCGTTCGCCTCGGTGTTCCTCTACTCGGGCTCGATGTCGACCTCGGAGATCGTCGCCCAGCAGCACGACCGCTGGTACATCGTCCTGCTTCCGGTGTCGTTCCTGATCTACATCGTGACGATGGTCGGCGAGACCAACCGCGCACCGTTCGACATGCCGGAGTCCGAGGGCGACCTCGTCGGCGGCTTCAACACCGAGTACTCGTCCATCAAGTTCGCGATGTTCATGCTCGCCGAGTACGTGAACATGGTGACGGTCTCGGCGGTGTCCGTGACGCTCTTCCTGGGCGGCTGGCGCGCACCCTGGCCCGTCTCCACGTTCTGGGAGGGCGCGAACCACGGCTGGTGGCCGATGCTCTGGTTCGTCATCAAGGTCCAGCTACTGCTGTTCTTCTTCATCTGGCTGCGCGGCACGCTGCCACGCGTGCGCTACGACCAGCTGATGAAGCTCGGCTGGAAGGTCCTCATCCCGGCCTCCGTGGTGTGGCTGATGCTGGTGGCGACCGTGCGGACGCTGCGCAACGAGAACTACGACTTCGCCTCCATCGCCCTGTACGTCGGCGCCGCGATCCTTGTGGTCCTGATCCTGTCGTTCGTCGTGGACATCTTCCGCGACCGAGGGGCCAAGCAGCGCGAGGCCGCCGAAGAGCCCGCCGCCTTCGACCCGATGGCGGGCGGATTCCCCGTGCCACCGCTGCCAGGACAGACCCCACCGCCCGTGCCGCGCAGGCCCTCCCGTCGGCAGCGGGAGTTGATTGTCAGTGGTGGCCCCGATACTGCGAGTGACGAGTCACTTGGCGCAGCGCGAGAAGGAAAGGAGGCGTCCGATGGCTGAAGAGACCGACTCCGGCCAGCAGAAGGACACCGAGCCGGGGTTCCAGAACCCCGTCGCCGGCTTCGGTGTGACCTTCAAGGCCATGTTCAAGAAGCGGCTGACCGAGCAGTACCCGGAGCAACCGAAGACCACTGCTCCCCGCTTCCACGGCAGGCACCAGCTCAACCGCCATCCGGACGGCCTGGAGAAGTGCATCGGCTGCGAGTTGTGCGCCTGGGCCTGCCCGGCGGACGCGATCTACGTGGAGGGCGCGGACAACACCGAAGAGGAGCGCTACTCGCCGGGTGAGCGCTACGGCCGCGTCTACCAGATCAACTACGCCCGCTGCATTCTGTGCGGACTGTGCATCGAGGCGTGCCCCACGCGCGCGCTGACGATGACGAACGAGTTCGAGCTGGCCGACAGCAGCCGCGCCAACCTCATCTACACCAAGGAGCAGCTGCTCGCCGGGCTCGACGAGGGCATGGTCGAGAGCCCGCACTCGATCTTCCCCGGCACGGACGAGCAGGACTACTACCGGGGTCTCGTCACCGAAGCGGCGCCCGGCACGGAGCGCCAAGTGGCCGTCTCCAAGGGCGAGAAGCCCTCTGATGAAGCCCCTGAGGAAGTCTCTGAGGAAGCCTCTGAGAAGGCGGCGGGGGTGGACGTATGAGCGCGCAGCTCGCCTCGGTGGCCACGCTCGCCGCGAGCACCTCCACCGGTGAGGCCTTCCAGTTCTGGATCCTCGGCACGGTCGCCGTCATCGGCGCCCTGTCCACGATCCTGATGAAGAAGGCCGTGCACAGTGCCCTGTGCCTGGCCGGCACCATGATCATTCTGGCGATCTTCTACCTGGCCAACGGGGCGTACTTCCTCGGCATCGTGCAGATCGTCGTCTACACGGGCGCGATCATGATGCTGTTCCTCTTCGTGGTGATGCTCGTCGGCGTCACCGCGGCCGACTCCCTGACGGAGACCATCAAGGGGCAGCGCTGGCTCGCCGCCCTGTGCGGGCTCGGCTTCGGGGTGCTGCTGATCGCGGGGATCGGCCAGGCGTCGCTGACGCAGTTCAACGGACTCGGCAAGGCGAACGCCGGGGGGAACGTGGAGGGCCTGGCGGCCCTCATCTTCACCAAGTACGTCTTCGCCTTCGAGATCACCGGCGCCCTGCTGATCACGGCCACCGTCGGCGCGATGGTGCTCACGCACCGCGAGCGCACCGAACGGGCCAAGACGCAGCGCGAGTTGGCCGAGGAGCGGGTGCGCGAGGGCAAGCACCTCCCGCCGCTGCCCGCCCCGGGTGTCTACGCCCGGCACAACGCGGTGGACATCGCAGGCCTGCTGCCCGACGGCTCCCCCTCGGAGCTCACGGTCATGCAGACGCTGCGCGAGCGCGGTCAGATCCGGGATGTCTCCGGTGAGGCGATGAGCGATCTGAAGGCTCTGGAGCAGCGGTCGTCCGACCGCCTGGAGCGCTCGGATCGCGACCGGGCCGAGGAGGCGTCGAAGTGAATCCGGTCAACTACCTGTATCTCGCCGCCCTGTTGTTCACGGTCGGCGCCACCGGCGTGCTCATCAGGCGGAACGCGATCGTCGTGTTCATGTGCATCGAGCTGATGCTGAACGCGTGCAACCTCGCGTTCGTCGCGTTCTCCCGCATGCACGGCAATCTCGATGGCCAGATCATCGCGTTCTTCACGATGGTCGTCGCCGCCGCCGAGGTCGTGGTGGGGCTCGCGATCATCGTGTCGCTGTTCCGTTCCCGCCACTCGGCCTCGGTCGACGACGCCAGCCTGATGAAGCTGTAAGGGGTCGTAACCAGTGGAGAATCTCATTGCGCTGCTGGTAGCGGCGCCACTGCTCGGAGCGGCCGTACTGCTGTGCGGCGGGCGGGCGTTGGACCGGGTGGGTCATCTGCTCGGCACGCTGCTCGCGGCCGTCTCCTTCGTGATCGCCGTCGTGCTCTTCACCGACATGCTCGGCATGGGTCCGGAGGACCGCACGCTCAGCCAGCACCTGTTCAGCTGGATCCCCGTCGAGGGTTTCCAGGCGGACGTCGCCTTCCAGCTGGACCAGCTGTCGATGACGTTCGTCCTGCTGATCTCCGGTGTGGGCACGCTGATCCACCTGTACTCGATCGGCTACATGGAGCACGACGAGCGGCGCCGCCGCTTCTTCGGCTACCTGAACCTGTTCGTCGCCGCGATGCTCCTCCTGGTCATCGCCGACAACTACCTGCTCCTGTATGTCGGCTGGGAGGGCGTGGGCCTCGCCTCGTACCTGCTGATCGGCTTCTGGCAGCACAAGCCGAGCGCGGCCACCGCCGCGAAGAAGGCGTTCCTGGTCAACCGGGTCGGCGACATGGGCCTGGCGATCGCGATCATGCTGATGTTCACGACGTTCGGGACCTTCGCCTTCGGCGATGTCCTGGGCAGCGTCGGTGACACCAGCGAGGGCAAGCTCACCGCCATCGGCCTGGTGCTGCTGCTCGCCGCGTGCGGCAAGTCGGCCCAGGTGCCGCTGCAGTCCTGGCTCGGGGACGCGATGGAGGGCCCGACCCCGGTCTCGGCCCTCATCCACGCCGCGACCATGGTGACCGCGGGCGTCTACCTGATCGTCCGCTCCGGCGCGATCTTCAACGGGGCGCCGGACGCGCAGCTCGTCGTGACCATCGTCGGCGCGGTCACGCTGCTGTTCGGTGCGATCGTCGGTTGTGCGAAGGACGACATCAAGAAGGCGCTCGCCGGCTCGACGATGTCGCAGATCGGCTACATGATCCTCGCCGCGGGCCTCGGCCCCATCGGCTACGTCTTCGCGATCATGCACCTGGTCACGCACGGCTTCTTCAAGGCGGGCCTGTTCCTCGGCGCCGGTTCGGTCATGCACGGCATGAACGACGAGGTCGACATGAGGAAGTTCGGCGGACTGCGGAAGTACATGCCGGTCACCTTCGTGACGTTCGGGCTCGGGTATCTGGCGATCATCGGTTTCCCCGGCCTGTCCGGCTTCTTCTCCAAGGACAAGATCATCGAGGCGGCGTTCGCCAAGGGCGGCACCGAGGGCTGGATCCTCGGCTCCGTCGCCCTGCTCGGCGCGGCGATCACCGCGTTCTACATGACCCGCGTGATGATCATGACCTTCTTCGGCGAGAAGCGCTGGCAGCCGGACGCGCAGGGCCATGAGCCGCACCCGCACGAGTCCCCGTCCTCCATGACGATCCCGATGATCGTGCTCGCGGTCGGCTCGGTCTTCGCCGGTGGCTTCTTCTCCATCGGCGACCGCTTCCTGCACTGGCTGGAGCCCGTCACCGGGCACGACCACGGGCACGCGCCCATCAGCGCGGGTGTGGTCACCGGAGCCACCATGGTGTGCCTGGTGATCGGTGTGGGTCTCGCCTGGGTCCAGTACGGGCGCCGAGAGGTTCCCGTCGTCGCCCCGCGCGGTTCGCTGCTCACCCGCGCCGCACGGCGTGACCTGCTCCAGGACGACTTCAACCACGTCGTTCTGGTGCGCGGCGGCGAGCACCTGACGCGCTCCCTCGTATACGTCGACCACACCTTGGTCGACGGGGTGGTCAACGGGACGGCGGCCTCGGTCGGCGGCCTCTCCGGTCGGCTGCGCAAACTCCAGAACGGCTACGTGCGCTCGTACGCCGTCTCGATGTTCGGCGGCGCGGCGGTCATCGCCGCAGTGACCCTGCTGATGAGGGCGGTCTGATACCGATGTCTTTTCCCTTGCTGACAGCGACGGCGGTACTGCCGGCCGTGGGCGCGATCGCCACGGCCGCCGTGCCGGCGAAGCAGCGCACCGCGGCCAAGTGGCTCGCGCTGTTGTTCTCACTCGCCACCCTGGTGCTCGCGGCGGTGGTCGCGGTCCGCTTCGACCCGGGCGGCGGACGCTTCCAGCTCACCGAATCCCACGCGTGGATCGCCGACTTCGGGGTCCGCTACGAGGTGGGCGTGGACGGCATCGGGGTGGCGCTCATCGCGCTGACCGCGCTGCTGATCCCGTTCGTGATCCTCGCCGGGTGGCACGACGCCGACCCGCAGGAGACCGGCAACACGCGGTGGCGGCCGACGCAGGGCTTCTTCGCCCTGATCCTCCTGGTCGAGGCGATGGTGATCATCTCCTTCGCGGCCACGGACGTCTTCGTCTTCTACATCTTCTTCGAAGCCATGCTCATCCCGATGTACTTCCTCATCGGCGGCTTCGGGGACCGGGCCGGCCCGCACGGCGAGAAGGAGGCCGCGACCCAACGCTCGTACGCGGCCGTCAAGTTCCTCCTCTACAACCTGGTCGGCGGCCTCATCATGCTGGCGGCCGTCATCGGCCTCTACGTAGTGGCGGGGACCTTCTCGCTCTCGGAGATCGCGGAAGCCCGCGCGAGCGGCTCGCTCGACATGGCGACCAACACCGAGCGCCTGCTCTTCCTGGGCTTCTTCTTCGCCTTCGCGGTGAAGGCCCCGCTGTGGCCGCTGCACACCTGGCTGCCGAACGCGATGGGGGAGGCCACCACCCCGGTCGCCGTACTCATCACGGCAGTTGTCGACAAGGTCGGCACGTTCGCGATGCTCCGCTTCTGCCTCCAGCTCTTCCCGGAGGCGAGCAAGTGGGCGACGCCGGTGATCCTGGTGCTCGCCCTGATCAGCATCGTCTACGGCGCGCTGCTCGCGGTCGGCCAGCGCGACATCAAGCGACTGATCGCCTACGCGTCGATCTCGCACTTCGGCTTCATCATCATGGGCATCTTCGCGATGACCAGCCAGGGCCAGTCCGGCGCGACGCTCTACATGGTCAACCACGGGATCTCGACGGCGGCGCTGATGCTGGTCGCCGGGTTCCTGATCTCGCGGCGCGGCTCGCGGCTCATCGCGGACTACGGAGGCGTCCAGAAGGTCGCCCCGGTGCTCGCCGGCACGTTCCTGATCGGCGGCCTGGCGACGCTCTCGCTGCCGGGCCTCGCGCCCTTCGTGAGCGAATTCCTGGTCCTGGTCGGCACGTTCACGCGCTACCCGGTGATCGGCATCATCGCCACCTTCGGCATCGTGCTCGCCGCGCTCTACACGCTGGTCCTCTACCAGCGCACCATGACGGGCCCGGTGAAGCCGTCGACCGAGGGCATCGCGGATCTGCGAGTGCGTGAGCTCGCGGTCGTGGTCCCGCTGATCGGCGTACTGATCTTCCTGGGCGTCTACCCGAAGCCGCTCACCGAGCTGGTGAACCCGGCGGTCAAGCACACCCTGTCCGACGTCCACAAGAAGGACCCGAAGCCGGAAGTGGAGGCGGCTCACAAGTGACTACGTCAGCCGTCCACAGTCTGTGGACAACTGCGGCGGACCCGATCTCCAAGATCGACGCACCGAAGATCGAGTACGCGCAATTGTCGCCGACCTTGATCGTCATCGGTGCCGCCGTCGTGGGGATCCTGGTCGAGGCCCTGGTGCCGCGCCGCTCCCGCTACTACGTGCAGGTGTTCCTCGCCGTCGTCGCGCTCGCGGCCGCCTTCGCGGCGGTCGTGGGGCTCGCGGCCGGCGGGTACGGGACGACGAAGGCGCACATCGCGGCCATGGGCGCGATCGCCGTCGACGGCCCGGCGCTGTTCCTCCAAGGGGTCATCCTGCTGTCCGGCCTCGTCGCGATCTTCACGTTCGCCGAGCGCCGGCTCGACCCGGAGGCGCACGGAAACCGCGTCGACTCGTTCGCCGCGCAGGCCGCGTCCGTGCCGGGCAGCGACAGCGAGAAGGCGGCCATAAAGGCCGGGTTCACCACTACCGAGGTGTTCCCGCTGGCGCTCTTCGCGATCGGCGGAATGCTGGTCTTCCCCTCGGCGAACGACCTGCTGACGCTGTTCATCGCCCTGGAAGTCTTCTCGCTCCCGCTGTACCTGCTCTGCGCCGTGGCCCGCCGCAAGCGGCTCATGTCGCAGGAGGCCGCGGTCAAGTACTTCCTGCTCGGCGCCTTCGCGTCCGCCTTCACCCTGTTCGGCATCGCGCTCCTGTACGGCTACGCGGGCTCGGTCTCGTACGCCACGATCGCGAGCGTCGTCGACGGCTCGATCCAGAACGTGGACCCGGCCCTCGCCGACACCATGGGCAACGACGCGCTGTTGCTCATCGGCATGGCGCTGGTCGGCATGGGCCTGCTGTTCAAGGTCGGCGCCGTCCCGTTCCACATGTGGACGCCGGACGTGTATCAGGGCGCGCCGACGCCGGTGACCGGGTTCATGGCGGCGGCCACGAAGGTCGCGGCCTTCGGGGCGCTGCTGCGTCTGCTGTACGTCGTCCTGCCGGGCATGCGCTGGGACTGGCGTCCTGTCATGTGGGCCATCGCCATCGTCACGATGCTCGGCGGTGCGATCGTCGCGGTCACGCAGACCGACATCAAGCGGCTCCTCGCGTACTCCTCGATCGCGCACGCCGGCTTCATCCTGGCCGGTGTCATCGCGACGACGCCCGACGGGGTCTCGTCCGTCCTGTTCTACCTGGCCGCGTACTCCTTCGTGACCATCGGTGCCTTCGCCGTGGTGACGCTGGTGCGCGACGCGGGAGGCGAGGCGACGCACCTGTCGAAGTGGGCGGGGCTCGGGCGCAGATCCCCACTGGTGGCAGCGGTCTTTGCCGTCTTCCTGCTGGCGTTCGCGGGCATTCCGCTCACTTCTGGGTTCGCGGGCAAGTTCGCCGTGTTCAAGGCGGCGGCCGAGGGCGGCGCGGGCGTTCTCGTCGTGGTCGGTGTCGTGTCCTCGGCGATCGCCGCGTTCTTCTACATCCGCGTCATCGTCCTCATGTTCTTCAGTGAGCCGAAGGCGGACGGCCCGACCGTGGCCGTGCCGTCGCCGCTGACCATGACGACGATCGGGGTGGGCGTCGCGGTCACGGTCGTGCTGGGGGTCGCGCCGCAGTACTTCCTGGATCTGGCGGGCCAGGCCGGGGTGTTCGTGAGGTAGCGGCAACGCCGCCGTCGCGCGTGGTGGAGGCCCGGCCCGATGAGGGCCGGGCCTCCATTTGCGTGCGGAGAACCCCCAGCCTGTGGATAACTTTCCGGAGTGTCAGTCCGGACCCCTATCGTTACTGGAGAAGTCGAGACGAGCTGGACGCACGGGGGCAGGGCGATGGACGGGACACAGGGTATGAGCGAGGTGACCGGGAGCGAGGCGCTAGCCACGCTCCACCGGGTCTTCGGGTACGACGCCTTCCGCGGTGAGCAGGAAGCGATCATCGAGCACGTGGTGGGCGGCGGGGACGCTGTCGTACTCATGCCGACCGGCGGCGGAAAGTCGCTCTGCTACCAGATTCCGGCGCTGGTCAGAGCCGGTACGGGGATCGTCGTCTCGCCGCTGATCGCGCTGATGCAGGACCAGGTGGACGCGCTGCGGGCGCTCGGGGTGCGCGCCGGGTTCATGAACTCGACGCAGGACTTCGAGGAGCGCCGCCTCGTGGAGGCCGAGTTCCTCGCGGGCGAGCTCGACCTGCTCTATCTGGCGCCTGAGCGGCTGCGCCTCGACTCCACGCTCGGGCTGCTGTCGCGCGGCAAGGTCTCCCTCTTCGCGATCGACGAGGCGCACTGTGTCGCGCAGTGGGGCCACGACTTCCGCCCCGACTATCTGACCCTGTCCGTGCTCGGCCAGAACTGGCCCGACGTGCCGCGCATCGCCCTGACCGCGACGGCGACGCACGCCACGCACCAGGAGATCACCCAGCGCCTCGGCATGCCGGACGCCAAGCACTTCGTGGCGAGCTTCGACCGGCCCAACATCCAGTACCGGATCGTCGGCAAGGCCGACCCGAAGAAGCAGCTGCTCGGCTTCCTCAAGCAGGAGCACGAGGGCGACGCGGGCATCGTCTACTGCCTGTCCCGCAAGTCCGTGGAGGCGACGGCCGAGTTCCTCAGCCGCAATGGGATCGAGGCCGTTCCGTACCACGCGGGCCTGGATGCGGGGACGCGTGCGAGGCACCAGTCGCGGTTCCTGCGGGAGGAGGGCCTCGTCGTCTGCGCGACCATCGCGTTCGGCATGGGCATCGACAAGCCGGACGTACGGTTCGTCGCCCACCTCGACCTGCCGAAGTCCGTCGAGGGCTACTACCAGGAGACTGGCCGCGCCGGGCGTGACGGCATGCCGTCGACGGCATGGATGGCGTACGGGCTGCAGGACGTGGTCCAGCAGCGGAAGCTGATCAACATGGGGGAGGGGGACGAGGCGTTCCGGCGCCGCGCCTCCGCCCACCTCGACTCGATGCTGGCACTGTGCGAGACGGCGCAGTGCCGCCGGGCCCAGCTGCTCACGTACTTCGGGCAGGAGGGCGCCGCATCGTCCTGCGGCAACTGCGACACGTGCCTGTCGCCGCCCGAGACGTGGGACGGGACGGTCGCCGCGCAGAAGATCCTGTCGACCGTGGTGCGCCTGGAGAGAGAGCGGCGGCAGAAGTTCGGCGCGGGCCAGGTCATCGACATCCTGCTGGGCAAGCGCAGCGCCAAGGTCATCCAGTTCGACCACGACCAGCTCTCCGTCTTCGGTATCGGAGAAGAGCTGGCCGAGGCCGAATGGCGGGGCGTGGTGCGGCAGTTGCTGGCGCAGGGCCTCATCGCGGTCGAGGGCGAGTACGGGACGCTGGTGCTCACCGAGGAGAGCGGCACCGTGCTGGGGCGGCAGCGGGAGGTGCGGCTGCGCAAGGAGCCGAAGCCGGCGCCGCGTGCGGCGGTGGCCCGTGATCGCAAGGCGAAGTCGCCCGCGGTGGAGCTGCCGGCGGAGGTGGCGCCGGTCTTCGAGGCGCTGCGGGCCTGGCGCGGGGCGCAGGCGAAGGAGCACGGGGTGCCAGCGTACGTCATCTTCCAGAATGCGACGCTCAGCGAGATCGCGCTGCAACAGCCCACGTCGCTGGGGCAGTTGGGCACGATCGGCGGGGTCGGGGAGAAGAAGCTGGCGACGTGGGGGGAAGGAGTGCTGGGGGTTTTGGCGGGTCTCAGGGGTGACGCGGCGTCGCAGGGCGGCGAGTCCTGGCCCGACTATGTGGGCCAGGAGCCGCCGCCGGAGGATGAGTCGGTGCCGGAGGATGTGGACTGGTAGCACGGGGTGGGCGTCTCGGGGCTCCGCCCCGGACCCCGCTGCTCAAGCGCCGCAGGGGCTCAAAACGCCGTAGGCGCGATGCGGCCTGTGACCTCGCCCAAGTGGACTCTCGCTCCGTTCGGGCCGGGGGCCCAGGCCGAGAGGGTGACCACGTCGCCGTCCTCCAGGAAGCCGCGCTTGCCGTCGGGGAGGTCCAGCGGCTGCTGACCGTTCCAGGTCATCTCGATCAGGGAGCCGCGTTCGTTGTCCTGCGTGCCGCTGACCGTGCCTGAGCCGTAGAGGTCGCCGGTGCGCAGGGAGGCGCCGTTGACCGTCATATGGGCGAGCATCTGGGCGCCTGTCCAGTACATACCGGAGAAGGGGGGTTCGGAGATGACCTGGCCGTTGAGGGTGACCGTGATACGCAGGTCGTAGCCGGCCGGGTCGGCGGCCGCCTCGGGGCCGCTGTCGTCCAGGTACGGCAGCAGCGGCACCGTCCGCTCCGGCGGGCCCACGCGGGCCGTGTCCAGGGCCTCCACCGGGGTGATCCACGCGGAGATCGACGTCGCGAACGACTTGCCGAGGTGCGGGCCGAGCGGCACCGTCTCCCAGTTCTGGATGTCGCGCGCCGACCAGTCGTTGAGGAGGCAGAGGCCGAAGACGTGGTCCCGGTAGGAGGAGAGCGGGACCGGTGTGCCCTGCCGCGACGGGACGCCGACCACGTAGCCGACCTCCGTCTCGATGTCGAGGCGGACGGACGGGCCGAAGACGGGGGCCGGGTCGGTCGGGGCCTTGCGCTGGCCCGAGGGACGCACGACGTCCGTGCCGGAGACGACGACCGTGCCGGAGCGGCCGTGGTAACCGACCGGCAGGTGCTTCCAGTTGGGCTTCAGGGGCTCCTCGTCGGGGCGGAAGAGGCGCCCGAGGTTGGAGGCGTGGTTCTCGGACGCGTAGAAGTCGACATAGTCCGCGACCTCGAACGGCAGGTGCAGGGTGACCGAGGAGAGGGGGTGCAGGAAGGGGCGCACGGCCTCGCGGTGGGACGGGACTGTGACCCAGGCCGTCAGGGCGCGGCGCACGTCCGACCAGGTCGTACGGCCGGCCGCCAGCAGGGAGTTGAGGCTCGGGCGGGCCAGGACCGTGACGTACGGGGAGCCGAGGGCCGCGGCGGCGGCGCCCGCGTCCAGGACGTGGTCCCCTATGCGGACGCCCACGGAGCGTTCGCCGGCCCCCGAGGCGTCGTCGGTGAGGGAGAAGACTCCGTACGGAAGGTTGTGCGGGCCGAAGGGGTGGCCTTCGGGAAGGTCGAGTGGGTCGAGACGGTCGAGCGGGGTGTGCTCGGACGCGGACTCGGAGGTGGCTGCGGGTGCCATGCCTGCGGGCCTCACTTTCCATTCGGGTGTGCCACACGTTACGGGGGAGGTGCCGGTTTGCGGCAGTGCCTAAAGAGTTCGCAATGTCCGAATGACCCGTTGATGGAGTGATGGGTTCCGGCTTAGCGTCATTGTCCGGTGGGCACGGACGGGGCTGGAGCCCGTATTCAAGGTCCGGGTCCAAGGGGGGACACGTGGGGGGACCCGTGGCCGGGAGTACCGGGAGTGCCAGCAGTGCGGGAAGCGCTGGAAGTGCTGGGAGTGTGCCGTTCGCCGTGGACTGTGAAGTCCCGGGCCTGATCGTCAAGTTCGGCGACTACCCGCTGCACCACGGAGGGGTGGGCGCGATCCGCAGCCTGGGGCGTCTCGGCGTGCCGATGTACGCGATCACCGAGGACCGGTACACGCCCGCGGCGGCCTCGCGCTATCTGCGCCGCGCCTTCCCCTGGCGTACGACGGGGACGGAGGAGCCGGAGCGGCTGGTCGACGGTCTGCTGCGCGTCGCCCGCCGGATCGGCCGGCCGACGGTGCTGATCCCGACGGACGAGGAGGCGGCGGTCCTCATCGCCGAGCACCAGGACCCGCTCGCCGCCGCGGGCCTGCTCTTCCCGCGCGTGGAGGGGGAGTTGCCGCGCCGCCTCGCGAGCAAGCAGGGCCTGCACGAACTGTGCGTGGAGCACGGTGTCCCGTCGCCGACGGCCGCGTTCCCGGCGTCGTACGCGGACATCGAGGAGTTCGCGGTGCGGGCGCGGTTTCCGGTCGTGGCGAAGAACCGGGAGGCGTTCACGCGGCGCTCGCGGCCCGCCGTCAACGGGACCACGAAGATCGAGACGCCGGAGGGGCTGCGCCAACTCGCCCTCGACTGGGGCGAGAAGCCCGGTGTGATCCTCCAGGAGTATCTGCCGCGCGAGGACGCCGAGGACTGGATCGTGCACGCGTACTTCGACCAGTACTCCACGCCGCTCGCGATGTTCACCGGGGTCAAGGTCCGCTCCTGGCCGCCGCACGCGGGCATGACGGCGAACGCGTATGTCGTCGACAATCCGGAACTCGCGGACGTCGCCGCACGTTTCATCAAACAGATCGGCTTCACCGGAATCATCGACCTCGACCTGCGCTTCGACCGGCGCGACGGACAGTACAAGCTGCTCGACTTCAATCCGCGGACGGGCGCCCAGTTCCGCCTCTTCGAGAACGAGGCGGGCGTCGACGTCGTCCGTGCCATGCACCTCGCACTCACCGGCCGCACCGTTCCGGAGGGGGAACAGCGGGCGGGACACCGCTACGTCGTCGAGAACATCGACCTGCCGGCCCTGCTGGCGTACCGGCGCAGCGGCTATACGACCCCGCACGCCCCGTCCCGCGCGAGCGGCACGGAGCTGGCGTGGTGGGCGGCCGACGATCCGCGGCCGTTCTTCACGATGCTCGCCCGGTTCGTACGGCCGGGGGTCAAGCATCTCTATCAGCTGTGGCGGGCCAATCGCCGTGGCAGCAGCACCGGTTCGGGCGGCGGACGCGGCGGCCGGACCTGACGGAAGCAAGCGGAGTAGTGACGCGTCGTCGTCCTGGGGAGGGGCTTCGTGAATCATCCGGTAGCAGTCATAGGGGCAGGTCCCTACGGCCTGTCCACCGCGGCGCATTTGAGGGCGCGCGGGATACCCGTCAGGGTCTTCGGGGAACCCATGGTGAGCTGGCGCTCGCACATGCCCGAAGGCATGATCCTCAAGTCGGTGCCGTCCGCGTCGAACATCGACGCGCCGCAGCGCGGACACAAGCTGGTCGACTACTGCGACGCGGCAGGGATCAAGCGGCTCGTCACGGACGAGGACCTGATATCCGCCGACACGTTCGTGGAGTACGGCGACTGGTTCCAGAAGAGGCTGGTGCCCGACCTGGAGCGGGTGCGGGTCGTCTCCGTGGACCGGCGCGGGCGCGAGGGCTTCGAGCTGAAGCTGGACTCGGGCGAGCAGTTCACGGCGCGGGCGGTGGTCGTCGCCACCGGCCTGTCCGGTCTGGAGTACCTGCCGGGAGAATTCGCCGCGGCCGTGCCGGACGGACCCGCCCCCACGGGCCCGGTCTCGCACAGCGCGCAGCACCACGACCTGTCCCGGTTCGCCGGCAAGGAGCTGATCGTCGTCGGTTCGGGCCAGTCCGCCCTGGAGACGGCGGCGCTCGCGGCGGAGGCGGGCGCGAGCGTGAAGGTGGTCGCGCGCGGCAAGGGCCGGGTGCGCTTCGGGGCGCCGCCGTGGCACCAGCCGAGGTTCCGCCCACAGACCCCGTTCGGCAACGCGTGGTCGCTCTACGCGCTCACGTACTACCCGCACCCGTACCGTCATCTCCCGCCGCAGGCACGGCACTTCCTGGTCAGGCGGGTGCTCGGGCCGCTGGGGGCGTGGTGGCTGAAGGAGCGGTTCGAGGGCAAGGTCGCGGTGCGCGACGTCGCGGGGATCGAGCGGGTGACGGTGTCGCGGGGGGCGCCCGTCCTGAGTGTGCGGACGCTCGGCGGCCGCGCCGACGACCTGTCCGCCGACCATGTCATCGCGGCGACGGGATACCGGGTGGACCTGGCGGCGATGCCGTTCCTGGGGGAGGGGCTGCGCACGCGGCTCGTCACCAGCCGCGGCACGCCGCGGCTCGGCGCCGGCTATGTGTCCTCCGTCCCCGGCCTGTACTTCACGGGCATGCTGGGCGGGTCCTCGTACGGTCCTGTCATGCGCTTCGTCTGCGGCACGGAATTCGCCTCGCCGCGGCTCGCCGGGCATCTGGCGGCGGCGCACGGGTGACCGGGTGCCGCCGGCAACTACCGGTGTGGCCAACCTGGTTGACCACACCGGGGGGTAACTCGAACAGATGACATCGCCTCGTCGTGACCGGCCGTACCTCGCCAGGGCGGCCGGTACCCGACGGTTCGGGGGCGCGGACGGTCCGTATTCTTCGGATCATGTCCGCACCCGCATATGCACTCATCGCCACCGACCTGGACGGCACGCTGCTGCGCGGCGACGACACGGTCTCCGACCGGACCCGCGAAGCCCTGGCGGCGGCCGGCGCCGCGGGCGCCCGGCACATCGTGGTGACGGGACGGCCCGCGCCCCGCGTGAAGCCGATCCTCGACGACCTCGGCGGCAGTGGGCTCGCCGTGTGCGCGCAGGGGGCGCAGCTGTACGACGGCGTGCGGGACCGGCTGCTGTGGTCGTTGACGATCGACCGGGACCTCGCCGAGCAGGCCCTCGGGAAGATCGAGGCCGAGGTCGGGCAGGTGTACGCGGCCGTCGACCAGGACGGGGTGGAGGGCCTCACGCTCATCGAGCCCGGCTACCTCATGCCGCACCCGACGCTGCCCGCCGTACGGGTCCGGGGGCGTGCCGCGCTCTGGGCCCGGCCCATCAGCAAGGTGCTGCTGCGCCACCCGTCGCTGTCCGACGACGAGTTGGCGGCGGTGGCGAGAGCGGCGGTGGGGCCGCTCGCCACGGTCACCATGTCGGGGCCGGGGACGGTCGAGCTTCAGCCGCGCGGCGTGACCAAGGCGACGGGGCTCAGTCTTGCCGCGGGGCGGCTCGGGGCGGGGGCCTCCGACACGATTGCCTTCGGCGATATGCCGAATGATGTGCCGATGTTCGGGTGGGCGGGGTGGGGGGTTGCGGTGGGCAATGCGCATCTTGAGCTCAAGGCTGTGGCCGACGAAGTGACTTCGTCGAACGAGGAGGACGGGGTGGCGGTGGTGTTGGACCGCCTCTTCCGGTAGTCCGTCCTCCGGCCTCGGGGCTCCGCCCCGGACCCCGCTGCTCAATCGCCGCAGGGGCTTGAATGGCTCACCCGCGGCAGGGGTTTGATTGGCTCACCCGCGGCAGGGGCTTATTTGGTTCCCCCGCCGCAGGGGCTTGATCGGCTCACCCGCCGCAGGGGCTTGATTGGCTCCCCCGCCGCAGGGATTGATTTGGCTCTCCGTCGCAGGGATTGACTTGGCTACCCGTCGCAGGGGTTGATCAGCCCGCCGTTCGGGGGATTCGGTGTTCCCAGGTCCGGTGGAAGACCACCTCCGCGCCGTCCCGGCACACCACCTCGCTCGACGTGAGGAACTCCGTTGCCGTGCAGGTGATTTCGGAGCGGGTTTCCACGTGGGTGTCCCAGCCCGTGTCCGGGCGGTGGAGGCGGATCGTCCAGTCGGAGCGGGTGTGGGCGGACAGGGGGTCGTTCTCGTTGATGACGTAGGTCTCCAGCGCGTCCTCGGTGAACTCCAGGCCGTCCGGGTACAGGCGCGTGCCGCCGTAGCGCGGGTCGACCTCCATGCGCCATTCGCCCTTGGCCACGTCGCGGACGACGAGGCGCTCGGGGCGCGGCCCCTCCAGCGTCTCCGGGTAGACCACGCCGAGCGGCTCCGACTGTTCCGGGCCGCCGAAGGTGATGTCCCCACCCGGTTCCGCACCGCGCACCGGCAGTTCGAGCGAGCTGCCCACCGGGTCGAGCGTGAAACCGGCCTCCGAGCCGGCCTGCGGCCAGATCCACGGCCAGTACGCGGACGAGACCGCGAGCCGGATGCGGTGCCCGGCGGGGAAGGCGTGGCCGATGCCGTTCAGTTCGAAGGTGACGTCCTCGGTCGTGTCCGGATCCCACGGCACGTTCTCGGAACGGCCGTGTCGGGAGGACAGGTTGAGGACGCCGCGCGTCACGAGCGTCGAGGAGCCGTCCGGCGCCACGTCGCACACCCGCGCCACGACCTGCCCGCGCTCCACCGGGCACGTCAGCCGCAGCGTCACGCGCGGCCGGCCCAGCACCCGTAGCTCCTGCGGCACCTCGAACTCGAAGCACGCCGACTTCGCGTCCTCCTCGCGCTGGTCGGGCGGCAGGTCCGCGTCGTTCCCGAACGGGAAGTAGCGGCCCGCGTCGAGCCCCGTGTGCTGCGGCGAGCGCACGATCTGGGGCGGGCCCTGGAGTGCGTACGAGAGGGGGGAGACGTTCGGGGACGGCCACGACGGGTCGCCGACCCAGCGGCCCGGGAGCGTCTCGTAGACGGTGGCCGGCGGGTGCGAGTCGCTGATGTACGAGCGGAGCTTGGGCTCCTGCATCACCCCGTTCTCGTCGCCCTTGAGCCAGTGGTCCCACCAGCGCAGCGTCTCCTGGAGGAAGCCGATGGCCGGGCCCGGCGGCAGGCCGCGGTCCGGGTACTGGTGCGACCAGGGGCCGATGATGCCGCGCATCTGCTCGTCGGGGAGGTGCTCGGCGAGGCGCAGCACGGTGTCCCGGTACGGGTCGTGCCAGCCGCCGACCGCGAGCACGCCCGCCTTGATCGCGGAGTAGTCCTCGCAGACGCTGCCGTGCCGCCAGTAGTCGTCGCGGGTCTGGTGGTCGAGCCACGTGTGGATGAACGGGTCGACGGCGTCGAGGCGCTTCGTCCACATGTCCTTCCAGCCGTCGCCCACGAACTGCGGGTCCGGCGGCCGCGACACGAACGCCAGCATCGTCGCCGCCCACGCGTGCATGTCCACGGCGAGCACGGAGCCGCCCATGTAGTGCACGTCGTTGTCGTAGCGGTCGTCCGCCGAGCAGACGGTCACGATCGCCTTCAGCGGCTCGGGGGCGAGGGCCGCGATCTGGAGGGAGTTGAAGCCGCCCCAGGAGATGCCGAACATGCCGACCTTGCCGGAGGACCAGGGCCGCGCGGCGAGCCAGTTCACGACCTCGACGCCGTCGGCGAGCTCCGTCTCGGAGTACTCGTCGGTCGGCAGGCCCTCGCTGTTGCCGTGGCCGCGCACGTCCACGCGCACGGAGGCGTAGCCATGGCCCGCGTACCAGGGGTGCCGCTGCCAGTCGCGCGGCGCCGTCCAGTCGGAGAGCCGGTACGGGAGGTATTCGAGGAGGACGGGGACCGGTTCCTCGGTCACGGGGCGCCAGACGCGCGCGAAGAGCGTCGTCCCGTCGGAGAGGGGTACGCGGATGTCCTCGCGGACCGTTCCGAACGGGAACTCGGTCCGGATCGTCGGCGCATTCGGCTGGGGGGTCGTGGAAGTCATGGGGAAACCTCAGTGAACGGGGTGCATGGTGCGGCGCAGCCACGGCGCCAGGGCGATGACGGCGATACCGACCGCGACCGCGATCGCGCCGTTGACGCCGAAGTAGGCGGGGTTGGAGACCTCGCCGTAGAGCTTGACGACCTGGGCCTGGATCCCGTTCGCGAGTGCGAGCGAGAGGAACCACAGGGCCATGGTCTGGCTGGCGAAGGCCTGCGGGGCGAGCTTGGTCGTCGCGGACATGCCGGACGTCTCCACGAGGATGTCGCCGAGGCCGAGCAGCAGATACGAGCCGACGATCCACCAGGCGGCCATCTTGTACGTGTCGTCGCTGTGGCCGGACGTCGGCAGCGCCATCAGCACGAACGACAGGCCGCCCAGGATCACACCGATCGCGATCTTGTTGGAGGCGTGCGGCTGGCGCCGCCCCATGCGTACCCACAGGCCCGCCACCACCGGCGCCAGGGCGACCTCGAAGGCGCCGAGCGCGGAGGCGTACCAGCTGACGGGGAACTCGAAGCCGAGGATGGTCGTCTCGGCGTTCGAGGCGGCCAGCAGCATCATCGTCGAGTACGCCTGGAACAGGATGAAGTTGAAGGCGACGGAGGCGATGAAGAGGACCAGATAGGGCTTGAGGCGGCCGCGCTCCTCCGCCGTGACCCGCGGGCTCCTGAACATCACCACGAAGTACACGACCGGCGCGATCACCGAGATGTACGTGAGGATGTCGACGAAGCGGCCCATGGTGAGCCACCCGGCCGTGCCCAGGACCACCGCGAGCGCGGCCACCACGATCGCGCCCGCGATCATCAGCCGGACCGCCCTGCGCATCCCCTCGGGCGGCAGCGCGTATTCGGCGGCGTCCGTGCGCCCGGCCAGGTGACGGCGACCGGCGACGTACTGGATCAGGCCGAACGTCATGCCGATGGCGGCGGCCGAGAAACCCCAGTGCCAGCCCTTGTGGTCACCGAGCCAGCCGGTGATCAGCGGTCCCGCGAACGCGCCGATGTTGATGCCCATGTAGTAGAGCGCGAAGCCGGCGTCGCGGCGTTCGTCGGCGGTCCGGTAGAGCTTGCCGACCATCGAGGCGACATTCGGCTTGAGCAGGCCGGTACCGGCACTGATCAGACCGAGCCCGACCCACGTCATCGTGGGTGTCGGCACCGCCATCGAGTAATGTCCGCAGGCGATGAGGATGCCGCCCCACAGGACGGCGCGGTACGAGCCGAGGATCCGGTCGGCGAGCCAGCCGCCCGCGACCGAGACGAGGTAGACGAGCGTGCCGTACGCCGCCGAGACCGAGGCCGCGTTCGCGGGGTCCATGCCCATGCCGCCGTGCGCGACGGTGTCGGCGAAGTACAGGACGAGGATCGCCTGCATGCCGAGGAACGAGAAACGTTCCCAGACTTCCAGGCCGGAGAGGGTCAGCAGGCCCTTCGGCTGGCCGAAAAAGGCCGTGTCGTCACCAGGGGGCGGTGCGCTGCCCGTGTCGTTCTCGGTGCGGGACAAAGTGCGTACTCCAGGTCGTCTGTGCTGATCAAGAACATACCGGTGGTGTCGCGAAGCCGCCTGGTCCGGGGTGTTCGGGCGGGCGGCACCTGTGATCGAAACGCGACCGGATACGCTGACTTGAGTGATGGCAGCGACACATCGACAAACCGTGTCATCGACCGAATGATCGACCGAGTTCGCCATGTGAGCGTCGTGATCGTCAGCAGACAGGAGAACCTCTCGTGACCGTCGTCGGGACTTTCGGTCTGAGCGTGCGGGACCAGGCCCTCGAGGCTGATGTCCAGGCTGGTTTGGTGGCTGTCGAGGAGGGACTGCTCGAAGCCACCAAGAGCGAGGTTCCCTTCATCACGGAGGCCGCCCAGCACCTGGTGCGCGCCGGGGGCAAACGGTTCAGGCCGCTGCTCGTGTCCCTCGCGGCCCAGTTCGGCGACCCGTATGCGCCGGGCATCGTGCCCTCCGCCGTCGTCGTCGAGCTCACCCACCTCGCGACGCTGTACCACGACGACGTGATGGACGAGGCGGACGTGCGGCGCGGGGTGCCGAGCGCCAACCAGCGCTGGGGCAACTCGGTGGCCGTGCTCACCGGCGACTTCCTCTTCGCGCGCGCCTCGCACATCCTCGCCGACCTCGGCCCCGACGCCGTCCGGATCCAGGCGGAGGCGTTCGAGCGCCTGGTCACCGGCCAGATCCTGGAGACGGCGGGCCCGGCCGACGGCCGCGACCCCGTCGACCACTACCTCGACGTGCTGGGCGGCAAGACCGGCTCGCTGATCGCCGTGGCGTGTCGTTTCGGCGCGATGATGTCCGGGGCCGACGAGACCGTCGTGGATGTGCTGACGCAGTACGGGGAGCGGCTCGGCGTCGCCTTCCAGCTCGCCGACGACGTCCTCGACATCGCCTCCGACTCGCACGAGTCCGGCAAGACGCCGGGTACCGACCTGCGCGAGGGCATCGCCACGCTCCCGGTGCTGCGGCTGCGTGAGCGGGCCGACCGGCTCGGACTGGCCGAGGACAAGGAGCTGGTCGAGCTCCTGGACTCGGACCTCGGGGACGACGAGCGGCTCGCCGACGCGGTCGCGCGGCTGAGGGCTCATCCGGCGCTGGAGCAGGCCCGCCGCGACACGGTCCGCTTCGCGGAGGAGGCGAGGTCGGCGCTGGCCCCGCTCGCGGAGTGCGAGGCGAAGGTGGCGTTGCTGGAGTTGTGCGACGCGGTGGTGCACCGGGCGGGTTGACCCCCTCCGGAAGGCGCCCCCTACGGGTCCCCTACGGGTAGGAGGTCGCGCCGTCGCGTGGTGTCATCCCGTAGGCGTACGCGGAGTTGATCCCGGGGTCTGACGCTTCCTTGGTGCCGGTTTGGTCAGATTGGGTACACCACTCCAGACCAATCCGGGTGAGAATGGCGGCTCGGGGTGGACGCAGACTTGACGAGTGCACAGGACGGTAAGCCGCCGCCGATCACGGAGGTAGGGCAAGAAGATGGCACCGTACGCATCCGAAGACAGCGAGAGCGGCGCGCGCCGCCGCAAGGCCGTGCGCTACGCGGTCCCCGTCGCCGTGGTGGGGGTGGCCGCGGCGACGATCGGGCTCGTTCCGGCGCTCGCCAGCTCAGGCGACCCGGACCTGCCCGACATCACCGCACGTCAGCTCATCGAGAAGATCGCCAAGTCGGACACCGAGCAGCTCTCCGGCACCGTGAAGATCTCGACGGACCTGGGCCTGCCCTCGCTCGGCGGCGCCGCCGGCGGCGCCGCCGGCGGCGGCCTCATGGGTGGCGGGGAGCACGAGGGCGGCGGGTCCTCGGCCGACCCGCAGTCGAAGCTGACCGAGCTGGCCACCGGCTCGCACACGCTGCGCGTCGCGGCGGACGGCCCGGACCGGCAGAAGCTGTCGGTCCTCGACGACACGTCCGAGTACAGCGTGATCCACAACGGCGACGACGTGTGGGCCTACGACAGCAAGTCGGACGAGGCGTACCACGCGAAGCAGAAGCAGGGCGCGCACTCAGAAGACGGCACTGACGGCTCCGACGGCTCGGGCGACGACGCGAAGAAGGCCCCCAAGGGCGTTCCGGCCACGCCGAAGGAGCTCACGGACGAGATCCTCAAGGCCGGCGGCGACACCACGTCGTTCTCGGTCGACGGCACCTCGCAGGTCGCGGGCCGGGACGCGTACCGGCTGCAGATCAAGCCGAAGCAGTCCGGTTCGACGGTCGGCGCGGTCACCGTGTCCGTGGACGCGAAGACCGGTACGCCGCTCAAGTTCAGCCTGACCCCGGCGGGCGGCGGCGCGGCCGTGGTCGACGCGGGCTTCACCAAGGTCGACTTCGCGAAGCCGGCCGCCTCCACCTTCGACTTCAAGCCGTCGAAGGGCACGAAGGTCACCGAGGCGGACGAGCTGAAGAAGGCGCCGCGGCACGAGGGCTCCGTCAAGCCCAAGGACCTCAAGGCCGATGAGCTCAAGGCCGGCGGCCTCGACGACCTGAATGTCATCGGCAAGGGCTGGACCTCGATCGCCGAGCTGAAGCTGCCGAAGGAGGCCGGTGGCCTGGCCGCGGGCAAGGGCTCGGCCGACATGCCGCCCGAGGCCAGTAAGTTCCTGAGCTCCCTGGGCGATCAGGTCAAGGGTGAGTTCGGCTCCGGAACCGTGTACTCGACCCGCCTCGTGAACGTACTGGTCACCGAGGACGGGAAGGCGTACGCGGGCGCGGTCACCAAGGACGCGCTGGTGAAGGCGGCGAACGCCGGCTGAAGCAGCGGTAGTTGACGGTGAGGGGGCGGTGCGCACCGCCCCCTCACCCGTATGCGGAGGACGTAGGAGGGGCATGGAGGAGCAGCCGGTCATTGAGACGCGGGAGCTCAGCAAGCGGTACCGGGGTGGGCAGCTCGCCGTCGACGGGCTCAGTCTGAGTGTCCCGCGCGGCTCCGTCTTCGGCTTCCTCGGGCCGAACGGCTCAGGCAAGACCACCACCATCCGGATGCTGATGGGCCTGATCGAGCCGACCTCGGGGGACGCCCGGGTCCTCGGCCACCCCATGCCCCGCGCGGTGCGGACCGTGCTGCCGCAGGTGGGCGCGCTGATCGAGGGGCCCGCGCTGTACGGCTTCCTTACCGGGCGGGACAACCTGCTGCGGTACGACTCCGCCGACCCGACCGCCGATCCCCGTACGCGCAAGGAGCGGGTCGGGCAGGCCCTCGACCGGGTGGGCCTGACGGCCGCCGCAGCGAAGAAGGCCAAGGCGTACTCGCTCGGTATGAAGCAGCGGCTCGGCCTCGCCGCCGCTCTGCTGACACCCCGTCGGCTGCTCGTCCTCGACGAGCCGACGAACGGACTCGACCCGCAGGGCATGCGTGAAATCCGAAGCCTGGTACGGGAGTTGGCGTCCGACGGCGCCACCGTCTTTCTCTCCTCGCACCTTCTCGACGAGATCGAGCAGGTCTGTACGCACGCCGCGGTGATGGCGAAGGGCCGCCTCCTCACCCAGGGGCCTGTCGCCGAACTCGCCGCGGGGGTGCGCGGAAAGCTCGCCGTCACGACCCCGGACCCGGCCGACGCCGCCCGCGTCCTCAAGGAACACGGGCTGACCGTCCTCGACACGGAGGACGAGCGGGTCACGGCCGAACCGCCGCCTGTGGAAACGGACTTGGCGGATCTGAACGCGGCGCTGGTCACCGCGGGCGTGCGCGTGCGCGGCTTCGGCGTCGAGCGGGCCTCGCTGGAGGACGCGTTCGTCGCACTGACGGGGGAGGGCTTCGATGTCGCGGGCTGAGGTACTTCAGACGCCCAGGACGAACCCTCTGTGGACCCTCGGTCTGCTGCGCAGCGAGCTGAGCGTGACCCTGCGCCGCTGGCGCACGCTCGCGCTGCTCGCGGTCCTCGCCGGCGTGCCGGTCCTGATCGGTGTGGCCGTGAGGATCGAGACGAGCGGGGACGGCTCGGGCGGCGGGGGCGGCGGCCCCGCGTTCATCGCGCAGATCACCAACAACGGCCTGTTCCTGGTGTTCACGGCGCTCGCCGCGACGCTCCCGTTCTTCCTGCCCATGTCGGTCGGCGTCATCGCGGGCGACGCCGTGGCGGGCGAGGCGAACGCCGGGACGCTGCGCTATCTGCTGGTCGCCCCCGCGGGCAGGACCCGCCTGCTGCTCACCAAATACGCGACGGTGCTCGCCTTCTGCCTGCTGGCGACGCTGGTGGTGGCGGTCTCCGCGCTGCTCACCGGGGCGCTGCTGTTCCCGCTCGGCGACCTGGTCACCATCTCCGGCACGCGGATCGGCTTCGGCGAAGGGCTGTGGCGGGCGTTCCTGATCGCGCTCGTGGTCGCGGCTTCCCTGGTCGGCGTCGCGGCCGTCGGGCTGTTCGTCTCGACGCTCACGGGCAGCGGCATCGCGGCGATGGCGACGACGGTGGGCCTGCTGATCACCGTCCAGATCCTCGACCAGATCCCGCAGCTGCACGCGATCCAGCCCTACCTGTTCTCACACCAGTGGCTGTCCTTCGCCGACCTGATGCGAGCACCGGTGTACTGGGACGACGTGGTCAAGAACCTCGAACTCCAGGCCCTGTACGCGGCGGTGTTCGGCTCTGCGGCGTGGGCGCGGTTCACGGCGAAGGACATCACGTCGTGAACCGCGCCGGGGTCGCCTGTCAGCCGGCCCTGGTGGGGAACGGGGTCTCCGCCTCGGCCCTGGGCGCCGCGGCGCCCCGCGTGGGGCGGTCGCCGCGCCGCGGCCGGGCGAGGAGGAAGCCGACGGGGGCGCCGATCAGCACCGAGGAGTGGAAGGGCCAGTAGTTCCAGTCCAGGTCGGGGAAGAGCGCGTACGGGGTGCCCGAGACCGAGGGGGAGAAGAAGGTGACGAGCAGGATCGCCGCCGTGCTCCCGTAGACGCAGCGCTTCATGGCCGCCGCGGTCATGGGGCCGTCGCTGCGCAGCCCGTGGATGACGAGCGGGAGGACCGACGAGGTCGTCATCGTGTAGGACACGATCAGCCAGAACTGCGGGGTGACATCGGGGGTGAGGGCGGCGAGCAGAATGCTCACGCCGCCGATGGCGACCATGGTGAGACGGGCGCGGCCCGCGCTGACGCTCGTCGTGCCGTCGGCCTTGAGCCCCTCCGGCTTGGCCACCGCGCCGCCCGCACTGAGGTCGCGGACGACGGAGGCGGCCGCGGAGAGCAGGAGGACTGCGGCAGCGGCGAGGACCATGAGGAAGGTGGCGCAGAGCACGAACAGCAGCCACTTGCCGAGCCCGTCCTCGCCTCCGTCCAGGGCGATGGCGAGGCGGGCGATGATGTTTCCGCCGAACTGCCCGTGCGCGACCAGCTTCTCCTGGGGCACGAGGGCCGCCGCGCCGAAGCCGATGAGGGCCGCCAGGGCGCACAGCGGGGCGATGACGACGAAGCCCACGCCCGCGACGCGGCGTGCGTCGGCCGGCTTCGGGGCGTCGGTGAAGCGCGCGATGAGGTACGGCATGAAGGCCGCGCCGGTCAGCACGCAGAGGCAGAAGGCGGCGAGGTCGATGAACCCGACGGGGCCGTTGCCGAAGAGCTGGCCCAGCTCCAGATAGCTGCCCGAGCCGCCGGATCCGGACCGCTGCCGGTCGGCGGCGTCGAAGATCGCGCCGAAGTCCCCGCTGAACCTGATCAGGACCAGCAGGCCGAGGAGCGGAGCGATGAGCATCAGACCGGCGATCTTGGCCATTTGCAGCACGGTCGCGCCGCGGGTGGCGCCGATCGCCGCGCAGGAGACGATCAGGGCGCCCATGAGCACGATGAGCAGCTGCCGGGTCCCGAGGTCGTTGATGCCGACCATCTGGGCCGTGTCGCCGAGGGGCTGGAACTGGGCGGTCAGCAGCGGCACCGTCGCGGCCAGCAGGGCGAAACCGGCGGCGCGGCGGCCGGGCCCCGGCGGCAGATGGCGGGCGACGGTCTCGCCGAACGACCGTCCGCCGACGCCCGCGAGACGCTTCGCCAGCCACTGCCGCATCAGCAGGGGTGACAGCGCCGCCGCCAGGGCGACGAACAGGCCGTCCCCGCCGGCGACGGCGACGACCCCGACGAGGTACATGACGGCGGCGGCGTTCGCGATGTCGCCGGAGTAGGCGAACCCGGTCATCCGGGTGCTGAGCCGGTTGTCCCCGCCGACGCGGAAGAACTCGTCCCCGACGCGGAGGTCGGGACTGGCCCACATCGACAGGAACAGGCAGGCGCCGATGAAGAGCAGGAACAGCAGCAGGGCGACCAGGAGGGCGCTGAAGTCCCCCATCACGCACCGCCCCCGTGGGCCGGGCACGGTCCGGTGAAGGCGCCCAGGAGGCGTCCGTAATACAAGGCTCCTCCAGGAGCAGAACGAGTGGCGAAGGCGCGGGCGGGACGCGAGATCGGCATCGACCACCCGGACGGTCGAACACACGTTACCGACGGTTAGGAGGAGTGCTGCGAAGTGAACAGGGGGGATTCAGCGAAGAGTTGGTGACCGACCGCCCGCCGGCTCGACGGGCGGTCCCTGATCACTGGACGCAGAACTCGTTCCCCTCGGGGTCGGCCATCAGCAGCCACTCCCCGCCCTGCGACTTCACCTCGTTCAGGACGCGCGCGCCGAGCCCGGTGAGCCGCTCGGCCTCGGCCGCCCGCTGCCCGGCCTCGGCGTGTACGTCGATGTGCAGCCGGTTCTTGCCGCTCTTGGCCTCGGGCACCCGCTGGAAGAGGATGCGGCGGCCGAGTCCGGTGCCGGTGTCCGCGTCCACCGGGTCGTCGGGGTGGCGCACGGCGACCAGGTCACGGAAGGACCGGCGGCCCCATCGCGTCACGGTGTCGGCCTCGCTCACCGCTCCGAACCCGAGGAGCCGTTCGATCAGTGCGGCGTTGTCCTCGATCTCGTAGCCGAGGGTGGCCGACCAGAACTCGGCCTGGGTGTGCGGGTCCGCGGCGTCGATGACGAGCTTCCAGTGCAGTGTCATGCACCAGTTATAGGCCGAACTTCCTCCGTGGGGGCGGAAGTTGGCGTCTGGCGCGCCGCCTCTGTCGCTGCTTCTGTCGCCGCTTCGGCCAGCCGGGCCCGGTTGATCCGCGCCGTACGCAGCGCGTCCCACGTCAGCACGGCGAGCGCCAGCCACACCAGGGAGAATCCGGCCCACCGCTCGGCGGGCATCGCCTCGTGGAAGTACCAGATCCCCAGCACGAACTGGAGGACGGGCGTCAGATATTGCAGGAGTCCCAGCGTCGACAGCGGGACCCGGATGGCCGCGGCCCCGAAGCACACCAGCGGAAGGGCCGTGATGAGCCCGGACGACGCGAGCAGCGCGGCGTGCCCCACGCCCTCCGTCCCGAAGGTCGACCGCCCCTGCGCCGCCAGCCACAGGAGGTAGGCGAGTGCGGGCAGGAACTGCACGGTGGTCTCGGCGGCGAGCGACTCCAGGCCGCTCATGTTCACCTTCTTCTTCACGAGCCCGTACGTGCCGAACGAGAACGCGAGCACCAGCGAGATCCACGGCGGCTGCCCGTATCCGACGGCGAGTACGAGGACGGCGGCGACGCCCGTCCCGACGGCCGCCCACTGCGCGGGCCGCAGCCGTTCCTTCAGGAGCAGGACACCGAGGGCGATCGAGACGAGCGGGTTGATGAAGTACCCGAGCGAGGCCTCGACGACATGGCCGGAGTTCACGGCCCAGATGTAGACGCCCCAGTTGACCGTGATGACGGCCGCGGCGATCGTGACGAGCCCCAGCCGCTTCGGCTGCCGGATCAGCTCGCGCGCCCAGCCCCACTTCCGTACGAAGAGCAGCGCGAGGCCGACGACGACCAGCGCCCACACCATCCGGTGGGCGAGGACCTCCACGGCGCCCGCGGGCTTGAGCAGGGGCCAGAACAGGGGGACGAGGCCCCACATCCCGTACGCCGCGAACCCGTTGAGGAGACCCGTACGCGCCTCTTTCCGGGCCTCGCCCGCTCCGTCCTGCATGAACCCTCCCTCGTGACACCCGGCAGCCCCGCGGCGGCCTCCACGAAGGTAGCGCCGCAGGGCGCCGCCCGTCATGCCCGTATCGCCATACGGTCCTGACGTCGGTGCTGGGATGCGCCCCGGGTGCGCCGGGATGTGCCGGGTGCTCTGGGCTGCTCTGAAACGCGAGAGGTCCGGTCGCGGAACTCCGCGACCGGACCTCGTCGTACACCCGTGGTGTGCTCAGCCCACGACGGTCCAGGTGTCGCCGCCGGCGAGCAGCGCACCCAGTTCACCCTTGCCGTCCCGCTCGATCGCGGCGTCGAGCTGATCGCTCATCTGCACGTCGTAGACGGCCCGTTCGACATCGCGCAGGACGCCGATCGGGGTGTGGTGCAGGGTGTCGGGGTCGGCTAGCCGGGAGAGCGCGAAGGCCGTGGTCGGGGACGCCGCGTGGGCGTCGTGGACCAGGATGTCCGCCTTGTTGTCCTCCGTGACCGGCACGATCCTGAGGTCGCCGGTGGCCGTGTCGCGCACGACCCCCTTCGACGCGTCGGCGCCGAAGGTGATCGGCTGCCCGTGTTCGAGGCGGATGACCGCCTCCTCGGCCTGCTGCTTGTCCTTGAGGACCTCGAAGGCGCCGTCGTTGAAGATGTTGCAGTTCTGGTAGATCTCGACGAGCGCCGTGCCCTGGTGGTCGGCGGCCGCCCGCAGCACGGAGGTGAGGTGCTTGCGGTCGGAGTCGACGGTGCGGGCCACGAAGGACGCCTCGGCGCCGATGGCGAGCGACACCGGGTTGAAGGGCGCGTCGAGCGAGCCCATCGGCGTCGACTTGGTGATCTTGCCGACCTCGGAGGTCGGGCTGTACTGGCCCTTGGTGAGCCCGTAGATCCGGTTGTTGAACAGCAGGATCTTCAGGTTCACGTTGCGCCGCAGGGCGTGGATGAGGTGGTTCCCGCCGATGGACAGCGCGTCGCCGTCACCGGTCACGACCCACACGCTCAGGTCCCGCCTGGAGGAGGCGAGTCCGGTGGCGATGGCCGGGGCGCGGCCGTGGATGGAGTGCATCCCGTACGTGTTCATGTAGTACGGGAAGCGGGACGAGCAGCCGATCCCGGAGACGAAGACGATGTTCTCCTTCGCCAGGCCGAGCTCGGGCATGAAGCCCTGCACGGCGGCGAGGACCGCGTAGTCGCCGCAGCCGGGGCACCAGCGCACTTCCTGGTCGGACTTGAAGTCCTTCATGGACTGCTTGGCCTCGGCCTTGGGAACCAGCGACAGAAGCGTGTCCGCGCCGTCCCCGGCCTCGCCCGTGGCCTCTTCCGCGGCCTGGCCGCCGGCCTCCCGGGACTCCCTGGTCTGCGTATCAGCCATCGATGGTCTCCTTGAGAGCGGTGGCGAGCTGCTCAGCCTTGAACGGCATTCCGTTGACCTGGTTGTAGCTGTGCGCGTCCACCAGGTACTTCGCCCGTACGAGGGTGGCGAGCTGACCGAGGTTCATCTCGGGGATCACCACCTTGTCGTAACGCTTCAGGACCTCACCCAGATTCCGCGGGAACGGGTTGAGGTGGCGCAGATGGGCCTGCGCGATGTGCTCGCCGGCCGTGCGCAGGCGGCGCACCGCGGCCGTGATCGGGCCGTACGTCGATCCCCAGCCGAGGACGAGCGTGCGGGCCTCGCCCGTGGCGTCGTCGACCTCGATGTCGGGCACCTCGATGCCGTCGATCTTCGTCTGCCGGGTGCGGACCATGAAGTCGTGGTTGGCCGGGTCGTAGGAGATGTTGCCCGTGCCGTCCTGCTTCTCGATGCCGCCGATGCGGTGCTCAAGCCCCGGCGTGCCGGGGACCGCCCAGGGGCGGGCGAGGGTCTGCGGGTCGCGCTTGTACGGCCAGAAGACCTCGGTGCCGTCCTCGGTGGTGTGGTTCGGACCGGAGGCGAACTGGACGCGCAGGTCCGGGAGTTCGTCGACCTCGGGGATGCGCCACGGCTCCGAGCCGTTGGCCAGGTAGCCGTCCGAGAGGAGCATGACCGGGGTGCGGTAGGTGACCGCGATCCGGGCCGCCTCCAGCGCGGCGTCGAAGCAGTCGGCCGGTGTGCGGGGCGCGACGACCGGGACCGGCGCCTCGCCGTTGCGCCCGAACATCGCCTGGAGCAGGTCCGCCTGCTCGGTCTTGGTCGGCAGCCCGGTGGAGGGGCCGCCGCGCTGGATGTCGATGACGAGCAGCGGCAGTTCGAGGCTCACGGCGAGGCCGACGGTCTCGGACTTGAGCGCGACACCGGGCCCGGAGGTGGTGGTGACGCCCAGGCTGCCGCCGAACGCCGCACCGAGCGCGGCGCCGATCCCGGCGATCTCGTCCTCGGCCTGGAAGGTGCGTACGCCGAAGTTCTTGTGCTTGCTGAGCTCGTGGAGGATGTCGCTCGCGGGCGTGATCGGGTACGAGCCCAGGTACAGCGGCAGGTCCGCCTGCCGGGACGCGGCGATCAGCCCGTAGGACAGGGCCAGGTTCCCCGAGATGTTGCGGTAGGTGCCGGTGGGGAAGGCGGTGGAGGCGGGCGCGACCTCGTAGGAGACCGCGAAGTCCTCCGTCGTCTCCCCGAAGTTCCAGCCCGCGTGGAACGCCGCGAGGTTCGCCTTCATGATCTCGGGCTTCTTGGCGAACTTGGCCTTGAGGAACTTCTCCGTGCCCTCGGTCGGCCGGTGGTACATCCACGACAGCAGACCGAGCGCGAACATGTTCTTGGAGCGCCCCGCGTCCTTGCGCGAGAGCTCGAACTCCTTCAGCGCCTCGACGGTCAGGGTCGTCAGCGGCACCGGGTGCACCTGGTACCCGTCGAGCGACCCGTCGTCGAGCGGGCTGGCGTCGTAGCCGACCTTCTGCATCGCCCGCTTGGTGAACTCATCGGTGTTGACGATGACTTCGGCGCCCCGCGGCACGTCGGCGATGTTCGCCTTCAGGGCGGCCGGGTTCATCGCCACCAGCACGTTCGGCGCGTCGCCCGGCGTGAGGATGTCGTGGTCGGCGAAGTGGAGCTGGAAGGAGGACACGCCCGGCAGCGTCCCTGCGGGGGCGCGGATCTCGGCCGGGAAGTTCGGCAGCGTGGAGAGATCGTTGCCGAACGACGCGGTCTCCGAAGTGAAGCGGTCCCCGGTGAGCTGCATGCCGTCACCGGAGTCACCTGCGAACCGGATGATCACCCGGTCCACGCGCCGTACGTCCTTGCTCGATTGTCCTGCCGACGTGCGCTGCCCGCCGACAACAGCGCTGTCGGTCCCGTCGGCCTGCTCGGTGGTGCTACTGACCTGGCTGGTCACTGAACTGGACCTCCCTCGAGGCGGCTGTGCGGGCACGGCCGTCCCACCGGCCCTCCCACGGCCCCCACCCTACGTCTGTAAGGGTCGCCTTCCTGAGGCGATTCGCATGGTGGACCGCCAAATGAGACGGCGGGTCGCCCCGATTTGTGTGGTCATTCCCCCTGTGGAGGACGCGCTCGGCCGGTCGATGGTTCTTCGGGGCACTTCCTTGGCTCCGGTATCTGACAGGGTGTCAGGTAATCAGGAATTGAGGTAGGTCAGGACCGCCAGTACGCGGCGGTGATCCCCGTCACTCTGGGACAGCCCCAGCTTCAGGAAGATGTTGCTGACGTGCTTCTCGACCGCGCCGTCGCTCACCACGAGCTGCCGGGCGATCGCCGAGTTCGTACGCCCCTCCGCCATCAGGCCGAGCACCTCGCGCTCGCGGGGCGTGAGGTTCGCCAGCACGTCCTGCTTGCGGCTGCGGCCGAGCAGCTGCGCGACGACCTCGGGGTCGAGCGCCGTGCCGCCCTCGGCGACCCGCACCACCGCGTCCACGAACTCCCGCACCTCGGCGACCCGGTCCTTGAGCAGGTACCCGACGCCACGGCTCGAACCGGCGAGCAGCTCGGTGGCGTACTGCTCCTCCACGTACTGCGAAAGCACCAGCACCCCGAGGTCGGGGAACCTGGCCCGCAGACGCACCGCCGCGCGCACGCCCTCGTCCGTGTGCGTGGGCGGCATCCGTACGTCCGCGACGACCACGTCCGGCAGCTGGTCCTGTTCCCCCAGCTCGATGATGGTCTTGACCAGCGCTTCTCCGTCGCCGACACCCGCGACGACCTCGTGCCCGCGGTCCGTGAGCAACCGGGTCAGGCCCTCCCTGAGCAGCACTGAATCCTCGGCGATGACGACCCGCACCTTGTCCTCCACGTTCTTAGGCCCCCCAGCGCACGAGCGTCCCGACGCGGTGCGCGCCGGGATCGATCGATCCTGATACCCCCAGCATTCCAGGATCGCGGGGTGGACGAGGGGGGTTCGGGGGGCGGGTTGTCGGCGGCGGGCGGGCTCCGCCCGGACCTGGCCGCTCCTACGCCACGGGGCTCCGCCCGGGCCTGGCCGCTCCTACGCCACGGGGCTCCGCCCCGGACCCCGCTGGCTCTCGTTCGAACGGCGGGGCTTGATTTACCGGCACCGCCCGATGCCGCCCCGCCTTGGGCAATCTGCCGCCTTGGGCGGCAGGGTGGGCAAGGCGGCACCCCGGTGCGGCGCAACGAGGAAAGAGGGGCCCGGCCACGGGTGGGCAGGCGGAGCACGGTGCGGCGTGACGAGGAAAGAGGGGCCCGGCCACGGGTGTGCCGGGGGGGCCACGGTGTCGCGCAACGGGATCCGGGCTCAACCCTGTGTCACGCTCGCCGCCACGGCAACTCCGCCGTCACCCGCGTCGGCCCGCCCCCAGGCGACTCGACCACCAGGATCCCGTCGACCGCGTCGAGACGCCCGGCCAGCGCCGCCAACCCGGACCCGCCGGAGGCCACCGCTCCGCCGCCCCCGTTGTCGTACACCTGCACCATCAACCGGTCCCGCGACCGCCACACGTCGACCTCCGCCCGCGTCGCCCGGCTGTGCTCGCTCACGTTCTGCAGGAGTTCCGTCACGGTGAAGTACGCGATGCCCTCGATGGCCGGCGCGGGACGCTCCGCCAGGTCGACCTCCACCCGCACCGGCACGGCGCACCGCGACGCCACCGCCGACAACGCCGCGTCGAGCCCCCGGTCGGTGAGCACCGCCGGATGGATCCCGCGCGCCAGCTCCCGCAGCTCCTGCAACGCCGTCTTCACCTCACCGTGCGCCTCGTCCACCATGCGCGCCGCGGCCACCGGGTCCTCGCCGAGCTTCTCCTTGGCCACCCCGAGGTCCATGGCCAGGTTGACAAGCCGCGCCTGTGCCCCGTCGTGCAGATCCCGCTCGATGCGCCGCAGGTCGGCCGCCGCCGTGTCGGCCACGACACCCCGGTCCGACTCCAGCTCCACCACGCGTGACGCGAGCCGCGAGGGGCCGAGCAGCCCCACCACCATCAGCCGGTCCACCGTCGTCAGCGCCCGGATCACCCACGGCGTGGCCAGCGTGACGAGCAGCCCGAGCCCCGCGGTCACCGCTATCTCGAAGGGGTTGTCCAGGTACACGGCGTGGCCGGCGTCCCCGTACAACTGAATGCCGTCCTGTCCCACCCACGTGGGGAACACCCAGCGCCACAGCGGATAGGTGAGCATCGTCCAGCCGGTCGCCCAGAAGGTCAGCCCCACAGAGAACCCGAACACCGCCCACGGCATGTGCAGCACCCCGTACAGCAGATGCCGCCACGAGACACCGCTCTTGAGCGTCGCCCCGATCCACCCCATCGGACCGCCCGTGCGCGGCCGCAGCGGCTCCGGTGTACCGACCTGGACGCCGAGCAGCCCGCGCGCCCGCACCCGCTCCAACGCCCCGAGCCCGCGCGCCCCGGCGAGCGCCGCCGCGAGCA
Organism: Streptomyces sp. NPDC002795; assembly: GCF_042888725.1. NCBI lineage: Bacteria > Bacillati > Actinomycetota > Actinomycetes > Kitasatosporales > Streptomycetaceae > Streptomyces > Streptomyces sp. NPDC002795. The sequence goes on along the minus strand of NZ_JBIAQB010000002.1, from coordinate 621,974 downwards.
CCGGGACCCCGATGAACGTGACCAGCAGGCCCACACCGAGCGAGGTCATCGTCACGGCCCACACGAACCCGACGATGCTGAGCGGCAGGCTCAGCATCAGATACCCGAACTCCCGCCACGCCCGCCCCTCGATCGGCGCCCGCAGCCCGGCCGGCAGCCGGTTCAGGCCCCGACGCGGGCGGGGACCGCCGCCGCGACCGTCCTCGTCGTAGGAGTACGAGGGCGAGGACGGGGACGAGTACGCGTACGTGTCACGTTCCTCGCCGTATCCGTACTGGTGCGTGGCCATCGGTGTCCGTCCGTTCTGCTGAGGTCTGCTCAGGTCTGCCAGGTCTGCGAGGTCTGCAGTGGGAGCCGTTGTTCTGCTTCAAGCCTCCTCGCGGGCGCGTCCCGCGACCATGCGGCGGGTCGGCGTCTTCGACCGGGGGTTTTCCCTACCCCCGCCGTATCTGCTCGGTCCTGTCGCGCCACGGCAGCTCCGCCGTGACCGTGGTCGGACCGCCGTCCGGCGAGTCCACGACGAACAGGCCGTCGACCGCGTCGAGCCGCTCCGCGAGGCCCGACATACCGGTCCCCTTGTCCAGGCTCGCGCCGCCCCGCCCGTCGTCCCACACCTGTATGAGCAGCCGGTCCTGCGAGCGCCACACATCCACCGAGGCGGACCGCGCGCCGCTGTGCTTGCTCACGTTCTGGAGGAGCTCGGAGACCGTGAAGTACGCGATGCCCTCGATCGCCTCCGCGGGCCGGCCCGGCAGCTCGGCCGTCACCTTCACCGGCACCGTGCAGCGCGAGGCCACGGAGGACAGCGCCGCGTCGAGCCCGCGGTCGGTGAGGACCGCCGGATGGATGCCGCGCGCCAGGTCCCGCAGCTCCTGCAGCGCGAGCTTGACCTCGCCGTGCGCCTCATCGACCATCGCCGCCACCGCGTCGTCGGCCTGGCCCTCCAGGAGCTTCTCCTTCGCGAGGCCGAGGCCCATGGCCAGATTGACCAGCCGGGCCTGCGCCCCGTCGTGCAGATCGCGCTCGATGCGCCGCAGGTCGGCGGCGGCCGTGTCGACGACGACGCCCCGGTCCGACTCGAGCTGCTCGATCCGCCGCTCCAACTCGTCGGAGGGGGAGAGCAGCGCCCGCACCATCGCCCGGTCCGCGTTGCCCAGGCCGCGCGCGATGAACGGCAGCACCGGCCACAGCACGAGCAGCCCGACCAACGTCAGGGCGAACGTCAGCACTGCCCACGGCAACCGGATCACTTCGTACAGCACCGTGCGCCAGCCCACCGGGTCCTTGAGCCCGGTCCACAGCCAGCCGAAGAAGCCGCCCGCCCGCCGCACCGGCAGCGGGCTCGGCTCGTCGATGCGCACGCCGAGCAGCGCCCGCGCCCGCCCGCGCTCCGCCTTGCCGAGCAGCCGCGCGCCCCTGAGCCCGGCGGCGATCAGCGGAAGCCCGATCACCGTGACCGTGAGCCCCGCGCCGAGGGCCACCATCGTGACGGCGTACACGAATCCGAAGACGGACAGCGGGAAGCTGCTCAGGAGATAGGCGATCTCCTTCCACGTGGCGCTGTCGTACCCGAGTCGTGGCGGGGGCAGCACCGGTTGGTCTTCGGGAGTGTCGAGTGGCTCGGTCATAACGGCAAGAGTGCCCTGGCCCGGGGCGGGGCACCATGAGGACGGCCGCCAACTTGAGCGGGGGTTAACCCCACCACGCGTCACCTCTCGCCCAAGTCCCTCGGCCCCGGGCTGCTTACCGTCCCTTTAACAGGGCCTAGACTCCCGTGCGTACAGATCGTCGAACACAACGAACTCGCGAGGGGCGCAGGGACGTGACGGGATCGGACGTGACCGTCATCGCGGCGGACTACTTCCAGTCGTACTCGGTCGTCGGACTGCTCGCCGTCGTCGGCGTGCTCTTCGTGGCCGTCGCCTTCGGCTCGGGGAAGCTGCTGCGCCCGGTGGTTCCCACCAGGGAAAAGTTCCTCACGTACGAATGCGGTGTCGACCCCGTCGGCGAGGGCTGGGCCCACACCCAGGTCCGCTACTACGTGTACGCCTTCCTCTACGTGATCTTCGCGGTCGACTCGATCTTCCTCTTCCCTTGGGCCACGGTCTTCGCCGCGCCGGGATACGGCGCGACGACCCTCGTCGAGATGTTCATCTTCCTGGGCTTCCTCACCGTGGGCCTGCTGTACGCATACAAGAAGGGCGTCCTTACGTGGACGTGAGTGCCGTGACTCCCCAGGAACCCGTACTGCTTCCGGAGCCGAAGAAGCTGGGCGTGCTCTCGCGGCTCGCCCCCGAGCCGATGAAGGTGGTCCTCAACTGGGGCCGCCGCTACAGCTTGTGGGTCTTCAACTTCGGCCTCGCCTGCTGCGCCATCGAGTTCATCGCCGCGTCCATGGCGCGCCACGACTTCATCCGGCTCGGCGTGATCCCCTTCGCACCGGGCCCGCGCCAGGCCGACCTGATGGTGGTCTCGGGCACGGTGACCGACAAGATGGCGCCCGCCGTGAAGCGGCTGTACGAGCAGATGCCCGAGCCGAAGTACGTCATCTCGTTCGGCGCCTGCTCCAACTGCGGCGGTCCGTACTGGGATTCGTACTCGGTGACCAAGGGCGTCGACCAGATCATCCCCGTCGACGTGTACGTGCCCGGTTGCCCGCCCCGTCCCGAGGCGCTGCTCCAGGGCATCCTCAAGCTCCAGGAGAAGATCGCCCGCGAGTCGCTCGGCGAGCGGTACGCGTCCGCCGACGCGGCGGCGGGGCGGCCCTCCCCGGCGGCGCTGAGCAGCGGTCTCGTGCAGCCGCCCGCGCCTTCCGGGGACGCGCCCGGGGGTGACCGATGAGCTGGCTCCCGGCTCCCGTGGAGGAACTGTTCGGCGCCGATGCCACGGTCGAGGAGGCGTACGACCTGCTGACCGTCGACGTACCGGCGGCCGAGTGGATCGCGGCTCTGACGACGGCCCGTACGACGCTGGGGTGCACGTATTTCGACTGGCTGAGCGCCGTCGACGAACCGGGGGCCGGGTTCCGCGTGTGCGCGCACGTCGCCGCCGTGGCGCCCGGATCCGTACGTCGCCTGCTGCTGCGTACGACCGTTCCGCACGCGGCACCCGTGCTCGCGTCCGCGGTCGACGTGTACGCGGGCGCCGCCTGGCACGAGCGCGAGACGCACGAGATGTTCGGCGTCGACTTCACCGACCATCCCGGCCTCGACCCGCTCCTCCTCCCCGACGGCTTCGAAGGCCACCCGCTGCGCAAGGACTTCGTGCTCGCGGCCCGCGTCGCGAAGGCGTGGCCCGGCGCGAAGGAGCCGGGGGAGTCCGGGCACGGCGGCCCCAAGCGGCGCCAGATGCTGCCCCCCGGCGTCCCCGACCCGAACGAATGGGGCCCGCAGAAGGGGCAGTTGCCACCTGCCCCGGCCCGGCCCGCGCGGGGTGCGCGAGCCGCGGGTGCCGAGCGCCCCGTGCGGCGTACACGGTCCGCGAGTCAGGGCTCAGCGAGTCAGGCGGACGGTCCCGCGAAGCCCCCGGAGCCCGCGCCCGCACCCCGCCCCAGCGACGCGCCCTGGCACCACGCCAAGCCGGCCTTCGACGAGGAGTCGGCAAAGCCGGAAGCCACTCCGGAAGCCACTCCGGAAGCCGCTCCGGACGAGAACCCGACGGACAACAACGGAGGCAACGAGTGAACGACGCCCTCGACGTCGCCCTGCGCCTCGTCGTCGTCTTCGTCGCCTTCCTGGTGCTGCCCCTGGTCGTCGGCCAGACCGAACACAAGGTCATGGCGCACATGCAGGGCCGCCTCGGTCCCATGTACGCGGGCGGTTTCCACGGCTGGGCCCAACTGGTCGCCGACGGCGTCAAGTTCGCACAGAAGGAGGACGTGGTCCCGGCCGAGGCCGACCGCCGCGTCTTCCAACTCGCCCCCGCGGTGGCCCTCCTCCCGTACCTCCTCGTGCTGCTCGCCATCCCGGTCGGCCCCGGCGACGGCGCGGTCGGCGCGGTCATCGACGCGGGCATCTTCTTCGTCCTCGCGGTCATGGGCGTCGGCGTGCTCGGCTCGCTGATGGCGGGCTGGGCGAGCGCCAACAAGTTCTCCCTCCTGGGCGGCCTGCGCACGGCCGCACAACTCCTGGCGTACGAACTCCCGATGCTGCTCGCGGCGGCCTCCGTGGCCATGGCCGCGGGAACGGTCTCCCTCCCCGGCATCCTCGACGCCTTCGAGTGGTGGTGGCTGCCCTGGCAGATCGTCGGAGCCCTCGTCTTCTTCGTGGCGGGTCTGGCGGAGCTCCAGCGCCCGCCGTTCGACATGCCGGTCGCCGACTCGGAGATCATCTTCGGCGCGTACACCGAGTACACGGGCCTGCGCTTCGCCCTGTTCCTGCTCGCCGAGTACGCGGGCATCGTGGTGCTCTGCGGACTGACCACGGTGCTGTTCCTGGGCGGCTGGCACGGCCCGTGGGGCGCCGAAGGCCTGGGCTGGGTGTGGACCCTGCTCAAGACCGCGGTTCTCGCCTTCGTCGTCATCTGGCTCCGCGTCACGTATCCCCGACTGCGCGAGGACCAGCTGCAGAAGCTCGCCTGGACCACTCTCGTCCCCCTCGCCCTCGCGCAGATCGCGCTCACCGGAATCGTGAAGGTGGCGATCAACTAAATGCCCCCGATCCCTGGCAGCGGCCTGGCCAAGGGCCTCGCCGTGACCCTGCGCACGATGACGCGCAAGACCGTCACCGAGCAGTACCCCGAGGCCCAGCCCGAACTCCCGCCCCGTACCCGCGGCGTGATCGGTCTGTTCGAGGAGAACTGCACGGTCTGCATGTTGTGCGCCCGCGAGTGCCCCGACTGGTGCATCTACATCGACTCCCACAAGGAGACGGTGCCACCGGCCGTCGAGGGCGGCCGCGAGCGCAGCCACAACGTCCTCGACCGTTTCGCCATCGACTTCTCCCTCTGCATGTACTGCGGTATCTGCATCGAGGTGTGTCCCTTCGACGCGCTGTTCTGGTCCCCGGAGTTCGAGTACGCCGAGACCGACATCCGCGAGCTCACCCACGAACGCGACAAGCTCCGCGAGTGGATGTGGACGGTCCCGTCCCCACCCGCTCTCGACCCCGCGGCCGAGGACCCCAAGGAACTCGCGGCGGCCCGCAAAACCGCGGACAAACTGGCGGCGGCCCAGGAGGCGGCAGCCCAGGAGCCCCCTGCCGCCGGCTCGAAGGCCACCCCCGATGCCCCCGGAAATGACCCCGGAAAAGACCCCGGAGAGGAGCCCACCGCATGACCCTCGCCGCATCGGCGGCCGTCGCCACGGCAGCCGGCAGTCCCGGGTTCCTCTCCCCGTCGGGCGTCGAGATCGCCTTCGTGCTCGTGGGCCTCGTGACCTTCGCCGCGGCGATCGTCACTGTCACCACGAAGCAACTGGTGCACGCCGCCCTGTGGCTTGTCGTCGCCCTCGGCGGGCTCGCCGTCGAGTACCTCCTGCTCACAGCCGAGTTCATCGCCTGGGTGCAGGTCCTCATCTACGTCGGTTCCGTCGTGGTCCTCCTCCTGTTCGGCCTGATGCTGACCCGCGCGCCCATCGGCCGCTCACCGGACGCGGACAGCCCCAACCGCTGGGCCGCGCTGACCGTGGCCATCGCCTCCGCCGCCGCCCTGATCTGGGTCGTCGTCGACGCGCTCCGCACGACCTGGATCGACCTGGACGGCCCCGTGCAGGGCAGCACGGACGTGACCGGCTCGATCCTCTTCAAGCACTGGGTCCTGCCGTTCGAAGCGCTCTCGGTCCTCCTCCTCGCCGCCCTGGTCGGCGCGATCGTCCTGTCCCGCAGGAAGAACGACTCCCAGGCAGTCGAACCGGCAGTCCAACCGGCAGCCGAAGCGACCGAAGGCGAGGGCAACCGCTGATGCATCTCGCCTACCCCGCCGTCCTCTCCTCCCTCCTCTTCTGCACGGGCCTGTACGGCGTACTGGCCCGCCGCAACGCGATCCTGGTCCTGATGTCGGTCGAGCTGATGCTCAACGCCGTCAACCTGAACCTCGTCGCCTTCGACGTCTGGCTGCGCGACACCCTCCACGCGGGCCAGGCCCTGACCCTGTTCACCATCGCCATCGCCGCCGCCGAGATCGGCATCGGCCTGGCCATCGTCCTGGCCGTCCACAGCAGCCGCGGCACGGCGGACATCGACAAGCTGCGCGACTCCGCCGAGCCCCACGACCCGGACGACGACCCGCACGACCCGTCCGAGCCCCCGGCGGCCGCCACCACCGGCACCACCGGCTCCACGGACGAGAAGGCCGAGGCCACCGCGTGACCACGACGACCCTCGCCGTCCTCGTCCCCCTCCTGCCGTTCCTCGGCGCCGTCGCCGGCCTGCTCCTCGGCCGCACGGCCCCCGGCTTCGCCCGCCCGCTGGCCGTCCTGCCGACGCTGGCCGCGCTGGCCCTCGCCGCCGTGGTCGCCCTCGACCAGGGCGGTGGCACGGGCAACGGCACGGCCGCCCTCGACGCGCACACCCAGCTCGCCCCGACCGGCTCCGTGCCGATCGAACTCGCCCTGCACATCGACGGATTCGCCGCCCTCGTCGCCGTCCTCGTCGGCCTGGTCGCGACCTGCGTGCAGATCTACTCGACGGGCTATCTGCGCGACGACCCGCGCTACCCCTCGTACGCCGCGCTCGTCTCGCTCTTCACCTCCGCGATGCTCCTGGTCGTCTACTCGGGCGACCTGATGGTCCTGCTGGTCGGCTGGGAAGTCATGGGCATCTGCTCGTACTTCCTCGTCGGCCACTACTGGGAGACCCCCGAGGCACGGGCCGCCTCCCTCAAGGCGTTCCTGGTCACCAAGCTCGGCGACGTGCCCTTCCTCATCGGCCTGTTCGCGCTCGCCGTGGACGCGGGCTCGTTCCGCATCACGACGATCCTGAGCAAGGTCACGAGCGACGCGGGACTCGACCACCCGACCCTGATCGCCCTCCTGCTCCTGGCCGGCGTGGCGGGCAAGTCCGCGCAGTTCCCGCTGCACACCTGGCTGCCCGATGCGATGGCGGGCCCCACGCCCGTCTCCGCGCTGATCCACGCCGCGACGATGGTCGCCGCCGGTGTCTACTTCGTCGCCCGCCTTCTCCCGGTCTTCGCCGCCTCACAGGCAGCGCTGATCGTGCTCGCGGTCATGGCCGCGGTGACCATGGCCGGCTCGGCCCTCGCCGCGCTCGCCCAGGACGACATCAAGCGGGTCCTCGCGTACTCGACCGTCGGCCAACTCGGCTATATGACCGGCGCCCTCGCCGTCGGCAGCCGCGACGCCGCCGTCTTCCACCTCCTCTCGCACGGCGCCTTCAAGGCGCTGCTGTTCCTCGGGGCAGGCGTGATCATCCACGCCGCCGGCACCAACTCGCTGGCCGCGATGTCCCGCATGAAGGGCCTGCGCGACCGCGTGCCGGACGCCTTCTGGACGATGACCGTGGCGCTGCTCGCGCTCGCCGCGATCCCGCCCTTCAGCGGCTTCTTCTCCAAGGAGGCCGTCCTCGGCGCCGCCGAGCACACCGCCACCGGCCATGAGAACGGCGCCCTGGCCGCATCGGCTGTTCCGTCGGCCGCCGGCTGGATCGTCCTCATCGCGGGCCTGATCACGGCCCTGCTCACCGCCGCCTACGCGACCCGGTTCTGGCTCCTCGCATTCAAGGGCAGCGGTGCCGAGGCCCCCGACCACGGCAAGCAGCCGGTCACGATGAACGTCGTCCTGTGGGTCCTCGCGATCCCCTCCCTCGCCTTCGGACTGCTCGCGGGCGTGCTCCCCGACTGGTTCGACGGCACGTCCCTCACCCCGACGCTGACCACCTCCGTCCTCGGCACCGGCTTCGCCCTCGTCGGCGGCCTGGTCACCTACGCGGCCTGGCGCCACACCACCGCGATGGCGGCCCGCCGCACCCCGATCGGCGCCGTCGCCGTCGATACCGAGTCAGGCGACGCGGGCCTGGTCGAGGCCGAGGCCATCGCGACACACACCCCCGCGTACGGAGACATCGCGAGCGCCCCCGACCCGGCCGACCCCGGCCGTCTCCTGCTCGGCCCGCTGCACCGCCACGCGGCCGTCGGCTTCCATCTCGACGCCCTCTACGCGGCGCTCTTCGTCCGCCCGGTGCAGGCCTGCGCCGCACTGGTCCGCTTCCTCGACCGCGCCGTCGTCGACACCTACGTACGCGGGGCGGCCGAAGCGCCGAAGGCGCTGGGCTGGGCCGTGCGCAGGGCCCAGACCGGAAACGTGCAGACCTACCTCAGCGCACTGCTCGCAGGCACCGTCGTCCTGGTGGTCGCCGTCGTACTCGTCGCCACCGCCGGAGCGTGAGCAGCCGTGATCGATATCAGCGAATCCGTGATGCAGTTCCTTCTCGCATTGATCGTCGTCGGCCCGCTCATCGGCGCCGTCCTCGCCCTTCTCCCCGCCCCACCAGGGCTGAAGGGGAACTCCCCGGACCAGGCCGTGCTCCGCCACGGCGTGACCGTGACCGGCGTGATCCTCATCGCCGCGATCATCCTCGCGCTCGGCTTCGACCACGACCAGCCGTCGAAGATGCAGGCGACGACCGACATCAGCTGGATCCCCGCGCTCGACGTGCGTATCCACCTCGGCATCGACGGCATCTCCCTCCCCCTCCTCGTGCTCACGGCGCTGCTGACGTTCCTGTGCGCGCTGTACTCCTACTTCCACATGCCGACCGGGCCGTCCCCCAAGGCGTTCGTCGCCCTGATCCTCGTCCTGGAAGCGGGGACGCTCGCGACCTTCGCCGTCCTTGACCTCCTCCTCTTCTTCCTCGCGTTCGAGATGGTCCTCATCCCGATGTACTTCCTCATCGCCCGCTGGGGCGGTGAGCAACGGGCGCAGGCAGCCTGGAAGTTCATCCTCTTCACGCTGCTCGGCTCGGTCGTGATGCTGCTCGGACTCCTCCTCATCGGCCTGAATTCCGGCACCTTCGACATGTTGGCACTCGCCACTGACAACGGCCGGGGACTGACCGCATCAGTGCAGGTCATCGCCGTTCTCGCGATCGGCGTCGGGCTCGCGGTGAAGACCCCGATGTGGCCGCTGCACAGCTGGCTCCCCGACGCGCACACCGCCGCCCCGACCGTCGGCTCCGTCCTCCTCGCCGGTGTCATGCTGAAGATGGGTACGTACGGGTTCGTCCGGATCCTGCTCCCCATCGCGCCCGACGGGATGCGGACGTTCGCGCCGTACCTCGCCGCGCTCGCCGTCGTCGGGATCATCTACGGGTCCCTGGCCTGCTTGAACCTCGCCAAGCAGGGCGCGAAGGGCGACCTCAAGCGCCTCATCGCGTACTCCTCCGTCGGCCACATGGGCTTCGTGCTGCTCGGCATCGCGACGATGAGCCCGACCGGCGTGAACGGCGCGCTGTTCGCCAACATCGCCCACGGCCTCATCACCGGCCTGCTCTTCTTCCTCGTCGGCGCGCTCAAGGACCGGGCAGGCACCAGCGACCTCGACGCCCTGGCCGAGCAGGGCGGCATGGCCCTGTACGGCAAGGCGCCGCGCCTCGGCGGCCTCCTCGCGTTCGCTGCCGTCGCCTCGCTCGGGCTGCCGGGGCTCGCCGGCTTCTGGGGCGAGATGCTCGCGCTGTTCGGCGCGTTCAAGCCCGCCGACGGCCTCAGCCGTCCGGCGTTCCTCGTCTTCATGACGATCGCGGCCTTCGGCACGCTGCTCACCGCCGCGTACATGCTCATCGTGGTCCGCCGCGTCTGCATGGGCCCCCGCCCGAAGGAGATCCCGGCGGGCTCCGTGCTCGCCGATGTGCGGGGCTACGAGTTCGCCGCCTGGACCCCGCTCGTCGTCCTCACCGTCCTCGCGGGCCTGTGGCCCGCAGCCCTGCTCGGCCTCACGAACCCCGCCGTGCAGAAGCTCCTCGCAGGAGGCATCCAGTGATCGCCGTCGCCGCGCCCTCCGTGGCGTCCCTCGTCCAGTCCGTCGACTGGGTCGCCATCGCGCCGCCCACGATCGCGGCGGTCGTGGCCCTCGTCGTGCTGGTCGCCGACCTGTTCGTGTCCGAGCGCCGCAAGCCGGTCCTGGGCTGGATCTCCGTCGCGGGCCTGGCGGCCGCGGCGCTCGCGCTGCTGCCGCTGATCGGGGACGAGCGCTCCACGTTCTGCCTCAAGGGCGTGTCGTACGACGCCTGCAGTTACACCGCGGACCGCTTCACGCTCGTCATCCAGTTCCTGGTCCTGGCCGGCGCACTGCTCACCGCGCTGCTCTCGGTCAGCTCCCTGAAGGACGCCAAGAACGCGGGCAGGCCTCTCCCCGAAGGGGAGTTCTGGTTCCTTCTCCTGTCCTCGGCCGCGGGCGCGGCCCTGCTGCCCGCGTCCCGAGACCTGGCCACGCTCGTCGTCGCCCTGGAAGTCGCCTCGCTGCCCGCCTTCGCCCTCGTGGGCCTCAAGCAGGGCGACAGGCGCTCCTCCGACGCGGCCCTGAAGTTCTTTCTCTCCTCGGTCACCGCGACCGCCGTCACCCTGCTCGGCGTCAGCTTCGTGTACGCCTCCACGGGCACCCTGCACCTGACGCGGGTCGCCACCGAACTCACCCACGTGGACGGGCAGTTCCAGACCCTGGCCCAGACCGGCGTCGCGCTCACCCTCGTGGGCTTCGCCTTCAAGACGGCCGCCGTACCGTTCCACTTCTGGGTACCCGACACCTACGTAGGCGCGCCCTTGCCGATCGCCGCCTACTTGTCGGTCATCGGCAAGGCCGTCGGCTTCTCCGGCCTCATCCTCGTCACGGTCGTCGCGTTCCCCTCGTACGCCGACGTGTGGGGCCCGGCCCTCGCCGCCCTTGCCGCGCTGACCATGACCGTCGGGAACGTGGCCGCCATCCGCCAGCAAGCCACGCGCGCGTACAGCGCCGTCCGCCTGCTCGCCTGGTCCTCCGTCGGCCAGGCCGGCTACCTCCTGGTGCCGATCGCCGCGGCCGCCTACTCCGACGACCCTCAGAAGTCGATCGGCTCCACCCTCGCGTACGCCCTCATGTACGCCGCGGTGAACCTCGGCGCCTTCGCGGTGGCCGCTCTGGTCGCCCGTACGAAGCCGCTGAACCGCATCAGCGACTACCGCGGCCTGTACGCCTCGCACCCGCTCGCCGCGCTCGTCCTGGGCTTCTTCCTGCTGTGCCTCGCGGGTCTGCCGCCGGGCATCATCGGCCTGTTCGCGAAGGTCACGGTCTTCTCGGCGGCCGTCGACGCGGGGCTCGGCTGGCTCGCCGTCGTCATGGCCGTGAACGTCGTGATCGCGCTCTTCTACTACCTCCAGTGGACCGCGACCCTCTTCCGCGCCCCTGAAGGCGAACCTGCCGTCCACCGGGCATCCAGGCCGCTCACAGCGGCGATCGCCGCCACGGCCGTCATCGGAGTGGCTCTCTCCGGCGCACCCCAATTGGTCCTGCGTTTTGCCTCGACGGGTCTCTTTTAGGCACCCTCGTACGGCACCACACGTACGGGCCGCTCACCGGCCCCACACGAATGACTACAGCCCCACATCAAGGAGACAGGCGTCGTGCTGAGCGGGTTCAAGGACTTCATCCTTCGCGGGAACATCATCACGATGGCCATCGGCCTCGCGGTCGGAACCGCGTTCACGGCTGTGGTCACCGCGCTCAGCACGGCGTTCATCGCGCCGCTCATCGGCATCGCCACGCAGTCCACCGGTGACTTCGGTGAGGCGCACTTCACGGTCGAGGGCACCGACTTCCCGTACGGCAAGTTCGTCAGCGCGATCATCGCCTTCCTGATCACCGCCGCGGTGCTCTACTTCTGCATCGTCGTCCCGATGATGAAGCTCCAGGCGCGCCTGGACCGCGGCAAGCCCGTCGACATCAAGGCGGCCCTGCGCGACTGCCCGCGCTGCTACACCCAGATCCCCGGCATCGCCACCCGCTGCGCGCACTGCACGAGCGAGATCGAGGCGGACTCGGAGGCCCTGGAACTGGCGGGCATGCCGCAGCAGCGCTGACCCGGTCGGCCTACCGCCCGCACGGCCCGTCCCGGGCGGACAAGGGAACTCGTCCTCCTCGTCTGGCGTTGACCAGTCAGGGAGGGTCCACTGGACGTGGAAACACGCACAGGCTCCAGACCCAGTGGAAGCAGCAGTCAAGCAAGCAGTGGGTTCCCCTGCCGCACCATCAGGAGGACGTACCGTGCACCGCCGGCACAACGGGTTGAAGACCGCCGTACTCCTCGGAGGCCTGTCCGCCCTCATCCTCGTCATCGGCAGCTTCTTCGGCCGTACGGGGCTCATCGTCGGGCTCGTCATCGCCCTGGGGACCAACGCGTACGCGTACTGGAACAGCGACAAGCTGGCCCTGCGCGCGATGCGCGCCCGCCCGGTGAGCGAATTCGAGGCGCCCGCGCTGTACCGGATGGTGCGCGAGCTCTCCACGCAGGCGCGTCAGCCCATGCCGCGCCTGTACATCTCTCCTACGGAGGCGCCGAACGCGTTCGCGACGGGCCGCAATCCGCGCAACGCCGCAGTGTGCTGCACCGAAGGAATCCTGCGCCTCCTGGACGAGCGCGAGCTGCGCGGTGTCATCGGGCACGAGCTGAGCCACGTCTACAACCGCGACATCCTGATCTCCTCGGTCGCCGGAGCCCTCGCCTCCGTGATCATGTTCCTGGTCAACTTCGCGTGGCTGATCCCGGTCGGCCGCTCGAACGACGACGACGGACCCGGCATCTTCGGAATGCTCCTGGTCATGATCCTGGGGCCGCTCGCCGCGTCCCTGATCCAGCTCGCCATCAGCCGCTCCCGCGAGTACGAGGCCGATGCCTCGGGCGCCCAGCTGACCGGTGACCCGCTGGCCCTGGCGAGCGCCCTGCGCAAGCTCGAGGCGGGCACGAAGCAGCTGCCCCTGCCGCCCGAGCCGCGCATCGAGACGGCGAGCCACATGATGATCGCCAACCCCTTCCGTCCCGGCCAGGGAATGTCGAAGATGTTCTCCACGCACCCGCCGATGGCGGAGCGCATTTCCCGGCTCGAGCAGATGGCAGGTCGCCAACAGTGAAGACAATCCTCAACGTCATCTGGCTGATCCTGAGCGGCTTCTGGCTGTTCCTCGGCTACGTTCTGGCCGGTGTCCTGCTGTGCATCACCATCATCGGGATCCCCTTCGGCATCGCCTCCTTCAGGATCGGCGTCTACGCCCTGTGGCCCTTCGGGAAGACGACGGTCGAGCGCAGGGACGCGGGCGCGCCCTCCTGCGTCGGCAACGTCCTGTGGCTGATCCTCGCGGGCTGGTGGCTGGCCCTGGCGCACATCGTCACGGGCCTCGCCCTGTGTGTGACGATCATCGGCATCCCGTTCGGTATCGCCAACTTCAAGATGATCCCGATCTCGCTGCTGCCGCTCGGCCGCGAAATCGTGCCTACGGACCAGCCGTTCGCGAGGCGCTAGACCGAGCCGCCTGTGCTGCCGTGCGCACCACGCGCGCGTAGCCGGACCACGTAGGCGAGCACCCCCAGGGCGATCACACCCGCCCCCGCCGTAACGGACGACACGGGCAGCGCGCACGCCAGTGCCAGGCACCCCGCGGCCCCGAGCGCCGGCAGTGCCCGCGCGCGTACCGCGGAACTCAGCGTCCACGCAGAGGCATTGGCGATCGCGTAGTACACCAGCACGCCGAACGACGAGAACCCGATCGCCCCGCGTACGTCGCTGAAGGCCGCCACGACGGCCACCACGGTCCCCACTGTGAACTCGGCCCGCCGCGGCACCTGGAAGCGCGGGTGCACGGCCGCCAGGGCGCCCGGCAGGTGCCGGTCCCGCGCCATCGCGAGCGTCGTCCGGGACACCCCCAGGATCAGCGCCAGCAGCGACCCGAGCGCCGCCACCGCCGCCCCCGCGCGCACCACCGGCACGAGGCCGTCGCCGCCCGCAGCCCGCATGGCGTCGGCCAGCGGGGCCGGGGCCCTCGCGAGCCCGTCCACGCCGAGCACGGCGACGGCGGCGGCGCCCACGGCGGCGTACACGACCAAGGTGATGCCGAGCGCCATGGGGATGGCCCGCGGAATGGTGCGCGCCGGGTCCCGCACCTCCTCGCCGAGCGTCGCCACGCGCGCGTACCCGGCGAACGCGAAGAACAGCAGCCCGGCGCCGCTCAGCACGCCGCTCACGCCTTCGGAGAGCCCGGGAGCGAGCCGCCCGCCCTCCGCGCTCCCTGAGCCCGCACACGCCACCACGACAGCTGTCAGCACGGCGAGCACGACCGCGACGACGATCCGGGTCAGCCAGGCGGACTTCTGCACCCCGAAGCAGTTCACGGCAGTCAGTGCCACGACCGCCGCGACCGCCACCGCGTGCGCCTGTCCCGGCCACACGTACGTCCCCACGGTCAGTGCCATCGCCGCGCACGAGGCCGACTTGCCGACGACGAACGCCCAGCCCGCCAGATACCCCCAGAACGGCCCGAGCCGCTCCCGCCCGTACACGTACGTGCCTCCGGACAAGGGGTACACGGCCGCGAGCCGCGCCGACGACATCGCGTTGCAGTAGGCCACCACAGCCGCCACCGCGAGTGCGTACAACACCCCTGTACCGGCCGCCCGCGCCGCGGGCCCGAGCGCCGCGAAGACGCCCGCCCCGATCATCGAACCGAGACCGACGACCACGGCGTCCCGCACACCCAGCGCCCTGCGAAGGGGAGTTCCCGACTGTGTCATGCGCCGCACACTAAAGGGCTCGTGCAACCACACCGTGCCTACCTGTCGTCCTCCTGGGCAGCAGGGAGCCAGGGCGACGACGCACTCGGCGACCCGGCAAGAACGACGCAACAAGGCGCTGCAGCAAGGCAGTACGCGCCACAGCACTACAGAGGGGCAGAACGCGGCATGGGCATCATCGGCTGGATCATCCTTGGACTGCTGGCCGGTGCCATCGCCAAGTTCCTGTTGCCCGGCCGGGACCCGGGCGGCTTGATCGGCACCACTCTGATCGGCGTCGCGGGTTCCTTCATCGGCGGCTGGATATCGTCCCGCTGGCTGGACCGCCCCATATCGACGGAATTCTACGACGGCGCGACCTGGATCGCCGCGATCGGTGGCGCCCTCGTCCTCCTGATCGCCTACCGCATCTTCTTCGGCGACTCGCGCAGTCGCCGCTGAGCCGCAGCCGGCAGCAAGGAGGGGCGGCACCCGTCGGGTGCCGCCCCTTCGCTACGTAGGCCGCTGTGAAGCGTCCCTGTAGGCAGTCCGGTGTCCGGTCCTACCGGTAGTTCACGAACTGCAGCGCGAAGTCGAAGTCCTTGCCCTTGAGCAACTGCTGGACGGCCTGAAGGTCGTCACGGCTCTTCGAGCTGACGCGCAGCTCATCGCCCTGCACCTGCGCCTTGACGCCCTTCGGGCCCTCGTCGCGGATCGTCTTCGCGACCTTCTTGGCGTTGTCCTGGGAGATGCCCTCCTCGATGGAGGCGAAGATCTTGTACTCCTTGCCGGAGAGCTGCGGCTCGCCCGCGTCCAGCGACTTCAGCGAGATCCCGCGCTTGACCAGCTTGGTCTGGAAGATGTCGAGGATGGCCTTGACCCGCTCCTCACCGTTGGCCTCCATCAGGATCTTCTCGCCTGACCAGGAGATGGATGCGCCCACGTTCTTGAAGTCGTAGCGCTGCGAGATCTCCTTGGCGGCCTGGTTGAGTGCGTTGTCGACCTCCTGCTGCTCGACCTTCGAGACGATGTCGAAACTGGAGTCGGCCATGTCCTGTGGCTCCTTGTATCGGGGGTGGATCGGGTACTGGTCGGGTTCCGACCGGGTTCTGCTCGGGCTGCGCGCCGCGGAAGTCGCGCCGAGAGCAGCCTAGCCACCGTGCCGCGCCCGGCCGCCGATCAATCGGGTGGCGAAGCACCCCTGTGCATCAGGTATTGTTTACGTCGTTGCCAACGAGCACCGCCGCAAAGCGGGGCCCGGGGCAGCGAACCCAAGGCGGTGTGCCCGAGCGGCCAAAGGGAGCAGACTGTAAATCTGCCGGCTCAGCCTTCCCAGGTTCGAATCCTGGCGCCGCCACAAGGTTGATAAGAGACCCTGTGACCAGCTAAAACAGCTGGTCACAGGGTCTCTTTTTTTGCCCTCCCGGCAGGGCGGGACTGTCTCACTCTCTCTCGGTTTCGAACGCTCCGTCTCAGAGTGTGTGGACGGGGCGTGGACGGGATTCTCGGGCCTTCAGCCTCGCCCGTTCAGCCGGGCGGAGATCTTGGCGTTCGCCGCCTCGTCTCCGTCGCTGAGGAACTTCGCGTACACCCGGAACAGCACCGCGACGCTGTGTCCCGCCCGCTTGGCCACGAGCTGAGGCTCCACGCCGGAGCTGAGCCACGTGGAGACCGCAGCGTGACGAAGGTCATACGGGCGCTTCGCGAGTGTCGAGGCTCGCTGAGCGGGCGTGAGAGCCCGCCTACGGGCCTCCGCCCAGACCTCCCCGTATCCGGTGTCCTGGATCAGCCCGCCCCGGCTCGTACGGAACAGGCGACCATCGGGCGCGGTGCCGTACGCCGTGACGTGCCAGCGCAGTAGCGCGACGAGCTCCGGTGGGATGGGGACGGCCCGCATCGCCTTCCGCGGGCGGTGCTTCAGGCCTCGCTTGTCGTGAGCCTCGCCGCTGTCCGTCCACGCGGACCCCGAGCGCGGACGCGTCTCGCGTAGCCGCAGGGTTCCCCACCCTCGGCGCGGAAGGTCGCAGTCCTGTCCCCGCAGTCCGATGACTTCGGCCGGCCGCGCCGCCCCGTAGTAGATGCACCCGAAGAACGCCACGAGTCGGCGCCCTCGCGGGCTCTGCTCGCGTACAGCGGTCAGGAGCGCTGCGCCCTGCTCGGGGTCCGGCACACAGTCCGGGTCCACCTCCTCCTCAACCTGCTCCGGCAGCTTCCAGCGGACCTGGGGGAGCGGGTTGTCGTTCAAAAGCCCCGCGTCGACCGCATAGACGAGCGCGTTGTGGAAGATCGCGCGCTTACGGCGGATGGAAGACGCAGCGGCGGTCGTACCGTCCAGCTTCTTCGTGAGGGCGTCCAAGGCGGTCCGCACCTGCATTCGGTCGGCGAGAGCCGAAGTGGGGAGAGACTTCCGCTCGAACCAGGCGAGCGTCTTGGCGACTTCCGCCGGCGGTTCCTCGTCCCATCGGTTCTTGTTGAACGCCCAGCTATAGAGAGCCGTGCGGACGGCGTGAACGTCGGGCATCCCCCTCGTGTCCTTGACCAGCGCGGGCGTGACGCTCGCCATGGCTTCGGCGAGCGTCCGCCGCGTGGAGCCGGGGGCGTGGGTCCACTTCATCTCGATGTACCGGCGGGCGTGCTCGTACCAACTGATGTCCCGGTCCTTGGCAACCAGCGATTTGGGGAGCCCGCTGGACACCTCGAAAGGCTCGCCCTCGCGGGCCGCCGTGATGAGCTGGGCACGTCGGCTCTCTGCGAGGCCCAGAGTCAGGAACGACTCGGAGTGCGGCTTGGAGCCGACCTTCCAACGGAGCTGGAACGGCTTCCGATAGTCGCGCTTTCGGATCGCCCAGACCCGCACGGTGTAGCTCCACTCCACTACGCAGCCTCCATCGCGTTGAGAAAGTTGTCCAAGTCGCTGCGCCAGACGCGCAGATGCCCGTTCGGAAGGCGGTGGGCTTCGGGGCCCAAGCCGCGATTGCGCCAGCGGTACCAGGCGGCGCGACTGATCCCGATCTCGTCCAAGACGACGCCCAGGGGAAGTAGTTCGTCGGCGGACTTGCGCTTGCGAGGCGTGGTCATACGCGGGTCTCCTCTGCGAACTCGGGACCGTACGGAGAGAGGGCCTGTGCCGCAGAAACCGCAGAATCCGCAAAAAGGTGGGTGCGGGCGGTCTGAGCTGCGGCGTTGGGGGTGTGGGGGTGGGTGCCGCAAAAATCGCGGGAATCGCCGCAGAAATGGGCGGTGGGGCCGGGCCCGTGCTGGGGCCCGGCGGGGGTGCTGATTTGTGCGGCGGTTTCTCGGGTTTTTGCGGCGGCGGGGCGCGTGGGGCGTCGCCGCAGGTGGGTGGGGGTGGGTTCGGGTTTCTGCGGATTTTGCGGTTTCTGCGTAAGGGCCCCTGCGCGGGAGCGGGTGCGTGGGCTCATGCCTTGGCCTCCCGCACGGCGGGGTGGATGAGGTAGCGCGGGGCCGGTGGGCGTCCGCGTTTGCCCGTGCGGGGCGGGGTCTCGCTGCGCAGGTAGCCGTGCTCCTCCAGGAGCGCCACGGTGGGCTCCAGGTCGGCGACGGTGGGGAACTCTGAGCGGGAGACCTTGGCGAACAGGTCGCGACGGGTCACGCTCGCCCATCCGTTGTCCTCGATGACGGTCAGGAGGCTGCGGGCGTGGGCGAGGGTGGCGTCGGCGCCCATGAGGTCGAAGACGGTCAGGGCGTGGGCGGCGAAGTAGTCGCCCACCTCGACCGCAGCGCTCATGGTGTCGGCGGCGATCGGCTTGGTGTAGCCGGTCTCCAGGTGCTCGCCAAGGTGCAGCAGGCCCGCGATGCGGGCGGTGGCGCCCACGAGCTTGCTCGCCCACTCCGTGACGTGGCCCAACCGGCCGACCCTGGCCCGGAGCTGCGGCTCCACGCGCTCGTTGTACTCGCCCAGCACCGCGTCAGCCTCGGGGGTGAGGCGCAGGACGGCGGGGTCGGTCCACTCGGCGAGCGAGAGCGTGAGGGCGGTGACGGTGCGCTCGTAGCGCTCGGCGACGTGCTCGGGGACCTGGTCGGGGTTGGACTTGCGGTAGCCGACCAGGGACTCCGGCAGCGCGTACAGGAAGCGAGCGAGCAGCCCGCGGCCGTCCATGACGCGGTTTTGCCCGATGTCCTTGAGTACGGAGGGCTGCACCGCCAATCCCATGGTCAGGGCGGGGGATTCGATGCTCTCGGCGCGGGTGCGCCGGTCCACGCGCAGCCAGTCCCCGGCGTGGCCCTTGAGGAAGACCTCCATGTTGGGGGTGCCGGAGTAGCGGCCCGCGATGATGTCGAAGATGCCGCCCTCGGCGGACATGACCGAGAGCCGTCCGCCCTGCTCGCTCATGAGCGTGGTGACGGTCTCCGGGGTGGAGTCGTCGGCCAGCAGCCGGGGCTCGTTGGGGACTTCGAGGCTGTCGGCTGCCTGCGCGAGCGCGATGGCCTCGGCAGTGAGCCCGTCGCGCTCCATGCCCTCGGCCTTGGCGGCCTGAGTGGCGGCCTTGTCGGCGGCCTCACGGGCCATCTTGGCGGTCACCTCGGCCTCGGCGATGCGCCCGGAGGCAGAGGACACGAGCAGCTTCTCCGCGGACCGCAGCGGGGCCGTGAGGGCGGAGAAGACCGCGGACTTGCGGTTGCCGGGCGGCAGCGCGACGACGGTGAACAGGTTGGTGGGCTCGCGCCACCTGCCGCGCAGCTGCACGATGACGCGCCCGCCAGCCGCCGTGGCGAGCACCGCGAGAGCGAGTGTCCCGGCGAGGTCGGCCGGGGTCTGCGTCTCCTCGGCGACGGCGTCCACGAACTCGCGCAGCCACGTGGGAAATACGTGGCTGGGGAAGGGCGGAAGCTGCGGCTGTGTGGTGAGCGGGATCGGCTCGCCCCACGTGCCCGGCAAAGCCTCGGCGCTCGCCGCGAGGGCCTCGCGCAGGTCCTCGGGAGTGGCGTCCGGAGTCATCCCGGCCTGGACGAGGCGGGTGCCCGCTTCGATGCTGTGACGGCGCTGCGCGTGGCCGTGCACGATCTCCGCGTAGTAGGCGGCGTTCGCGGCGGAGGGCACGGCGCCCACGAGGGTGTGGAGGTAGGCGCGGCCACCGACGCGGGGCAGGTCTCCGGTCTGTTCGAGGTGGTGCCCGAGCGTGATCGGGTCGACCGCGTGTCCTTGGCCGTTCAGGTCGAGGATCGCGCGGTGGATGGTCTCGTGGGCGGGCCGGTAGTGGTCGGCGGGCTCCATGAGCGCGGACACTTCGGCGATGACGTCGGGGGCGAGCATGAGGGCGCCGACGACGGCCTGTTCGGCCTCCACGTCGTTGGGCGGGACGCGGGTGAAGTCGTCGTCAGAGGCGGTGCGGTCGCGCATCGGCAGCACGCGGGCGTGCTGTCCGTGCGCGGGCTCAGGTGTCATGCTGGGATCTCTCCTTGTTCTGTTGGAGGGACGGGAGAATCCGGGCGGGCGCGGCTTGTGGTGAGAGGCGCTCGCCCGGCCTTATTTCAGGGGCCCGGGGGACTTCGAGAATCCACGCAGCGGCGGGTTTCCGGAGGCCGGGAGTTCGGGTGTAGATAGCGCGGCTCGCAGGCCGGAGCGGCCCTTCGAAAGGCGAGCGCGAAGCGCAGCAAGCTGTAGCTTCCGAAACTCTTGGGCCGCCAGCAGCGGCCCAAGAGTTTCGAAGCGGCCCGGCACTCGCCCCAGGGGTGGCGAGGTGCCGGCGGGTCCTTGCCCTCGTGGAGGGACGGCAGAATCCGGGCGGTCGTGGCCGTGTGGTGAGAGGCGCCCGCCCGGCCGGAGCTACTCGTCGTCGGGGACGCGGTATCCGAGCGGTCCGAACGCGCTGTGTGCACGGTCGAGATGCTCGGTGAGCGTCTGGGCGATGAGCGCTGCGGAGGCGAGCGCGGACCGGGCCTCGCCGATGTGCTCGTCGGGGTCTCCGTGGTCGGCCGTGACGTTGCCGGTCTTGCCGAGCCGGTCCACGAAGGTGGAGAGCTGGTCGAAGGCCTGCGGGAGGCGCTGGGTGAGTGTCTTGAGCGAGGCGACCACGTCGTACGCGTCGCTCGGGTAGGTCAGTTCGCCCTTGAGGAGCTGGGTGGCGTGGTTGAGGCTGCGGACCGCTTCAGCGGCCCGGTCTGCCAGGGCGGCGGGGGTCAGGTGCGTGGTCATGCAACGTCCTCCTCGGAAGCGTGCAGGGTGGGGTGTTGGCGGTGTGGGAACAGGTCGATGACCGGTGCCAGCGGCGCGGTGGGCTCGGGGAGCGGCTGGGGCTCGCCGGGTCCGCCCGGCCCGATCGGCGCCGGGGCGCACTGGTTCAGGGCCGCGGCGAGCGCGTCGTCGGCGCGGCGGGCGCGGGCGTGGCCGGTGAAGGCGATCGCGGCGAACAGGGCGCCCGGTGTGGCGAGCGCGGCCGCGGCGATGAGGTCGGCGTTCACGCGGTCTCCCGCCCCACGATGTCCAGAAGCTCCGGCAGCGTGCCGCCCAGGGCGGCGAGTCGGTCGCGGATCGCATTCCAGGACGCGGTGTCGATGCTCATGAGCGCGGCCACGGTGGCGGACACGTCGCCACGGGCGTGCGCTTCGAGGGCGGCGCGCAGTTCGCCCGCGGCCATCAGGGTCGGGTGCTGGGACACGGCAGACTCCTCACAACTGTTGGACGGCCTTGATGACTGCGGTGGCGAGTTGGGTGATGGGCCCGGCCGCGCCGGTGGAGGCGAGGAAGAAGCCGAAGCCGCAGGCGATGAACGCGCTGCCGTAGCCGAGCGTGTGACTGCGCAGCAGGAAGAACAGGACCAGGCCGAACAGGGCGACCAGGGAGACGGTCAGAGCCATGTCGGCTCTCCTTTCGAGACGTTGAGGGTGGAGCCGAGCGCGACGCGGGACGGGTGTCAGCGGGTGCCGTCGCGGTGGATGCCGAGCCAGAGGTTGTAGAGATGCCGACCGAGCCGGATGCGCTTGCCGGTGGCCTTGCAGTGGCGGCAGTCCTTGCCGCGCTTCATGCGGCCTTTGCGGTCGGTCTTGATGTCGTGGCCCATGCCGTCGCAGCGCGGGCAGTCACGGAACGGGACCGCCACACACGCCGCGATGTAACACAACGTGACAGCGGCTATGAAGGTGATAGCGAGCAGGGTGGAGCTCATGACGGGCCCTCCCAGGCGGTTTCCAGGGGTTTTCGCAGGTGGGCCGCTATCCGCTAGCAGCCTGATCAGAGCTGGTTTGGGGCGCTAGCGGGGCCGCTAACGTTAGCGGGGTGTGCCGCTAGCGCTAGCGGCCCCAAACGGTCAGCCCGCGTCCCGCTTTCCGTCACGCTCCGCAATCACGGTGGTGATGTGGGAGCGGTCGATGCCGCGCCGGTTGACGACCTTGCCGTCCACGCGGCGGCCCACCTGGATGGTGGTGATGCCGTGCGGCTTGAGCGCGGCGGCGAGGGCGTCGGGCTCCCAGCCGTCGTAGACCTCCGGGCGCAGCTCCGCGAGCCGCGCGACGACCGTCTCGGACCACGCCTTGGCTTCCTTGGCGGGGACCACGGCGAGCAGGTCGTACGCGCTCGCGGTGGGCTCTGGTTCCTGGCCCAGCGCGTATCCGGCGAGGGTGCCGGCCGCCTCGCGTGCCGCGCGGGCCCGCAGCGCGAGACGTTCGGCCGTGGGTGCGTCGACGTAGACGCTGTGGATGATGCGGGCGTCCGAGCCGTCGCCGACGAAGTAGGCGATGCCCTTGTCCGCCCAGGCGAACATCGTGGCGCGCACGCCCCGCTTGTGGGCGGAGGTGCCCAGCACCATGTCGTTGGCGGTGTGGTCCATCACCTTCATGCACAGCCGCACGCCCGCGTTGGCGGAGATGCCGGTGGGCAGCGACTTCGCGTCCGGGCGCTGGGTGGCCAGCATCAGAACGATCCCGGTCGCGGGACCGCGCTTGACCAGGTCGGTGCAGATTTCCTCGAACTCTTTGCCGTACTTGTCGTGCTCGAACCACACCTGGCACTCATCCACGGTCACGACGATCGGGTGCAGCCCCAGCGACGGCTTGGAGGCAAGGTCGCTGGTCACCTTGGACTCCGGGCAGATGTCCCGGGGCAGCGAGCGGATCACCTTCGCGCGGCGCCGCAGCTCGCCGCGGACCTCGCGCATGTCGGCAATCGCGTACTCGATGTCCTCGGCTTCCTCACCGGCCCGGTGCCGGTAGGAGACCTGGTCGCCGACGGGGTCGAGGTCGCCGGTGCCCTTGAGGTCGTAAGTGTGCAGCTCCGCACGCGGATCGAGCGCGGCGATCAGGGCGAACAGGCGCAGTAGGAACGTCTTGCCCATGCGCGGGATCGCACCGATGATCGCCGCGATGTACATGAAGGTCAGGCCGACCCAGCGCCCGCGCTGGTCGGTGGAGAAGTCGACCGGCTTGAACAGGTCGACCGTGCCCGCCTTCAGCAACGGCCAGGCCGGTTGCTGCGACCTGTTCATGTCCTGGTCGCCCACCCACAGGACCAGGCGGCCGGTGTGCTCGTCGGCCACCGCCTCCGGCCACACGCAGCCCAGCGGGCGACGCAGACCGGAGGCGAGCCGGTCGCGGCGCTCGATGATGTCGGTGACCGTGACCCCGTAGGGGAGGTTGCCCTCCGCGCGCCAGCCGGGCCCGTCGCGGGTGATGGGGGCGGTGAACTCGAATCCGTCCCGGCCCTTGGCCTGTGCCTGGTTGATCGAGGGGATGCCCAGCGAGCCGAGCGCCCTCAGCACGATGTCGCTGGTCAGCTTGACCGCGGTCGGCATCTCCACCGCCCGCTGAATCACCGGGTCATCGGCCCGCCGGCCGTTGAAGCCGAGCGCCATGACCAGCGCGGACACCGACACGGCCTGAAGCCAGTCGGGGGCGAGCACGTACATGGCGAGCGCCGTGCCGAGCCCGACGAACATCGCGAGCACGGTGACCAGCGTGCGCAGCCGTACGCGGCCGTCGCGCTGACGGGACAGCTTCAGGTACTCGGCCGCGTCCTCGCGGCGCACGGCGGAGAGGCGGACGGGCTCGCCTTCGCGGTCGGCGACCCACCGCATGGTGGAGCCGACGAACTTCGCGGCCCCCGTGGGCGCCTGGAGCGTGAGGCGCAGGGCGTAGACCGGGGAGCGCAGCGCGTGATACCCGGCCGAATGCAGATAGTGCCTGGCCACCCACGTGGTGGCGGTCTTCAACTCCGCGATCGAGCGCAGCCATACGGGGATGACCTCACGCCGCTTGGCGTTCATGAGGCGGCCCAGGTAGCCGGGGCCTGTGGCGCGGGTGGGCTGGTCGACCATCACGGTCGTGTCCGGGTCGGCCTCGGGCTCCGGCTCGCTCGGGGCCTCGGTGGTGGTGTCGGTCCGGGCCGATCGGGCCTTGTCGAGATCGACCACGTTCCCGCTCGTGTGGTCGTCCTCGGTGGTCATTTCGGCTTCGAGCCGGGCAAACAGTTCACGGTCGTCGTCGGGGTGCTTCACTGGGCTTCCTTCCACTTCCGGGTGTGAGGGATGGCGGGCCCGATCGCGTGCTGTGAGAGGTGAGCGATCGGGCCCGTGCCGCTTCAAGCGGCTTGAGATTGGGGAAATGCGCAGGTCACGCACATGCCGAGCGAGGTCGGAATGCAGTAGCCGTAGGTGAGCCCGCAGACCGGGCAGGTGCGGCGGGCGAGCATCGCCAGCGCGAGTGCACCCCACTTGCGCGAGGTCATCGGCCGTACCGGCTTCGCCAGGTCGATGCGGTAGAGGTAGGCGACCAGGGCGCCCGACTTCCGGCCCCGGTGACGCAGCATCAACTGCGCGCACACCGGCTGACCGCCCGGCCGCAGCCCCTTCGCACGGAGCTGCCGACGAGTGGCCAACCCATCCGGCGCGTAGCGCCACGGGTAGGTCGGTATCCCGTAGCGGCGCCCGGTGGGGTCGTAGCACTTGCTGTAGGCGGTGCCCATCACGCGGCCAACCGCTCGTCGCGGAGGTCCTGCAGACGGGCACTGACCCAGCCCACCGACCAACCCGTCCGGTCCGCGATGACGCGCACCGAGTCACCCGCGGCGTGTCCGTCGTGGACTGCGCTGAGTGCGTCGGCCTCGTTCATCTTGTGCGCTGCCGGGGTGTTCACCGGACGCGGTGACGAGGACGCCTTGGGCCGTGCAGCGCGTTCACGAGCAGCGGCCTCAGCGCGTTCACGAGCCTCGCGTTCACGCTGTTCACGCTCGGCCCGCTCCTGCTGTTCATGGCGCTCACGGGCGGCCCGCTCGCGCTCCTCGCGCTGGAACTCGTACTGGCGTTGCTCGCGCCGTTCCTGCTCCTGCCGTTCGGCTTCCTCACGGCGGGTCCGTTCCTCGTGTTCGCGCTGCTCACGGCGTTCTGCGGCTTCCCGTTCGGCCCGCTGGTTTTCGAGGTGTTCGGTGTGCTCGCGCTTCTCGCGCTCAGCGCGTTCACGGGCTTCGCGTTCGCGTTCACGCTCCTCGCGGGCGGCCTGTTCACGGGCCTGCCGTTCGGAGCGTTCACGCTCGGTCTGTTCTGCCTGTTCACGAGCGATCTCGTCGAGGCGTCGGGTGATCGCGCGGCGGTAGGCGAGACCCGCTTCACCGGTCGCGATGAGCAGCACCGGGGCGGTGAGGTGAACACCCACGCCGACCAGATTGCCGCTCAGTGCGGAGTCGCCGATGTTGAGTGCGACGGTCATCAAACCGGTGAGCCAGCGCAGGATGGCCGGCCACTTCCCGGCGTCTCCGCCGAGTCGTGCCACCGTGGAGTCCAGGCGGATCACGATGACGACGGCGGAGTCGACGACGAGCGGCAGGATCGGCGCCGTCCAGCCCCACCCGTCGGGTGTCACGCGCTCGACGAGCGGCGTGACGGTCAGGACGCTGAAGAGGATCGCGCCGAAGGTGATGGTCCAGGTGCCCAGGCTCAGGGTGCGTTCCGCGCCCGCGATCTGTTTGGGCGTCATCGCAGCGACCTTCATGCCGCCACCGCCTCAACGATCGATACGGGGTTGACCAGGCCGGTCAGCTCCGCGATCTCATCGCCGGTCAGGACCGTGCGCTCATCCATGGCGTGGGCCATGGTGCGGATCTCGCGCCACAGGTAGCCGACCTTGCGGCGGGCCATGCCGCGCACCATCGACCAGGACTTGCCGCCCTCGGGAACGTGGTCCGCGCTGATGGCGAAGCCGTACTCGGTGAGGGTGTCGATGGCCTGCTCACGGTCGTGCACGGCGGCACAGGCCGCGGCCCGCTCCGGCGTCCACAGCCCGTAGGCCATCAGGTAGTTGACGTGGGCGACCTGCCCGGCGGCGCCCATCGCGGCGAAGCGCCACGGCGGGGTGTTGTTCGCCTGCCACGCGGTGTTGCCGGTCACCGCCCACTTGCCCTCGCTGGGCTCCCAGGCGATCACCTCACTGGTGTGCACGGTCATGCCGTAGGCCATGGCGAGCACGGCATGTCCGGCCTCGTGGAAGGCCATCCCCATCCGGGCCTGCTCATAGGTGAGCGGCATGTCCAGGAACGGGCGCGGATTGCCCCTGTGATCGGCCAGAACCTCGGGGGCCGGAGCGTTGGCCATCATGCCGCCGCTCCCTTCCGGATGCGGTTCCGGCGGACGGCCGGCCGCTTCAGCGGCACGACGTTGAACAGGTCCGGGGCGTGCTCCTCGATGGCCTGGGCGGCGACGCGGATCGCGTCGTCCGGGAAGCCGGGGTTCTCGGCGAGGATGTCGCGGGCCGCGTCCAGCCGCGCCGCGCGTTCCCCGCAGGTCACGCAGAGCCTGTCGCCCTGAGCACGGTTCTTGCAGGGCGTGCACTCCTCGGTGGGCTCGCCGTCGACTCCGAGCCACAGCTCAATGGGAGTGCCGAGGGCCAGTTCCACAAAGTCGATGTCGCTCACGGCCTGGTGGCCGCCGATGTACGTACGCATGGCGTGCTCCTGATGTTGGAGGGACGGAGAAAGGACCGGGCCGCTCGCGGTGCCTTGGTGAGAGGCGAGCGGCCCGTCGACCTCAGCCGCGGCGCGGCGAGGCGGTTCCCCGGAGCGGATTCGATCCGCCACCGTCGCGGCTGGTCCGGGGCCCGCAGCGCCGTAGCGCTGCGAAGGGATGCGCTGTACCGCGCATGGGGCAGAACCCGTGCGCGCCCGCCCCTCGGGTTTGTGAGGTGGGGCGGGATTCCCTCAGAACTCCCTGTTGAGTTGTCAAAGATCTGTCGCTTCCTTCGAGCCCGTTTCACGGAGCCCTCCGGGCGTTCATGCAGGTCAAGCAGATTGCGCACGCCAGTTGGGAGGCCTTCCGAACTCCCTGCTGGCACGTCACAGCATGTACTAGCACGTGACATCGCGCAAGAGTGCCGCGCAATGAACGTGCTAGGTCGTGCTAGTGGGTACGCTCGAAGGCGTGACGATCGCTGAGGACGACCCCAGACAGCCCTACGAGCAGGCAGCCGAGACCCTGAGTCGTGAGATCAGGGATGGAGTCATCAAGCCCGGCCACAAGGTGGGCTCCGTGCGGGATTTGGCGGACCGCTTTCGCATCTCGCCGACTACCGTGCAAAAGGCCCTCGGTGTCCTTCGCGAGGAGGGACTCGTGACCACGACCGGGCGCGGCAGCTATGCCCGAGACCCGAAGCAGGTCGCCGAGGCCAGTGCGGCCGGCGTCAGCCCGGACCTCTCCGAAGTCCTGCGCCAACTCGAACATGTCACCTCCCAGCTCTCGGAACTTCGCGGCCGAGTCGAGAAGCTGGAAGCGAGTCGCCCCGGCCGCGCTGTTGAGAACAAGTAGGCCCGATTCCGCGCCGGTTGACAGTGGACAGGGGTTAACACCCCCTCTGTGTTACCTGTTAACTCCCCACGTCAGCGGTGTTATTGGGCAACATGGAGTCCGCAGCACCGTCTGACGTTGGGGAAGCGATGGAAACGAAGCTGAAGGCCGCCCGCCGTGATCGTGGGTGGACGCAAGCTGAGCTGATGGGCTCGTTGGAGGATGCCGCGGTCCGCCTCGGCATCGAACTTCCGTCACGTACCAGCTTGAAGACGCAGCTCTCCATGTTCGAGAACGGGCGTCGCACGCCCGGTCCCGATTACCAAAGTCTCTTCTGTGAGGTCTACGAAGCGACGCGCAAGGATCTCGGGTTCGCGCTGGAAACTGCCCCGTCGCAGCTCGATGCCTTGCCCAAGCTGCCGAGTCCGCGCGGCCCAGCCCCTGCGGCGACCCCGGAAGTCCTCGGCTACCTCAAGTCCGTATTCGTGCAGCACGCCCAGGCGGAGCCGCTGGTCGGACCCAGGTTTCTCGTCCCTCCGGTGCTCAGTCAGGTGCCCCTCATTGAGCAGCTGTGCAGGGACGCCACGGGCCCCACACGGGGCGATGTCCTCCGCGTAGGGCTGAGGTACACGGAGTTCCTGGGATGGCTCTACCAGGACTCGGGCGACTCGGAAGAGGCGATGCTGTGGACGAACCGAGCTCTCGACTACGCCTACGAACTCGATAACCCGACCCTGAGCGCGTACGTCTTCCAGCGACGAGCGAACATCGCTACGGAGGCCGGCCGCGCGGGCTACGCCCAAGGCCTGGTCAATGCCGCGCTGAACTACTCGGGCCGGATCCCGACGCAGATCGAGGCCGTCGCCTTACGAGCCCGAGCCAACGCGCACGCCGAGCTGGGCAACGCCAGCGAGGCCGCGCGAGCACTCGACGAGGCGCGCGTTCTGGCGGACAAGCCCCCTGGCGACGATGACGGCCTCGCGCCGTACGTGTCGGTCGAGTACATCGACATGGAAGCGGCCAATTGCGCCATCGCGCTCAATCGGTCCGAGGATGCGGTGAAGACGCTGGAGGAGAGCCTCACGCGGTGGCCCGCCCAACAGCAGCGCGACCGGGGCCTCTGTCTCGCTCGGCTCGCCACGGCGTACGCGCAGAACGAGGACCTGGAAGGCGCGGCCAACGCGGGCATGCAGGCGGTGTCTATCGCGCAGGCCACCGGATCAGCGAGGATCTTGGCAGAGTTGACCCGACTGCAAACGCACCTGGTGCCGTTCAAGAAGCTCGTGGAGATTGCTGAACTCAACCGGGCCGTGGGCAGTATGAAGGGGACCTGACGAGACCAGAGGAGAGCTGTGAGCCTGCTTCCCACGATCACAACCACTGACGTCCAGGAACAGGAACCGCGAGTCGCCATCTTGCCGATCGGCTCGTACGAGCAGCACGGCGCGTACCTGCCGCTCGTCACGGACACGGCCATCGCGTGCATCATCGCCCGCGAGATCGCTGCCGCGTACCCGGTGCTCCAGCTCCCGCCCGTCTCGATCGCGTGCAGCCACGAGCACGGCACGTGGCCGGGCACGGTGAGTATCAGCGCGCGGACGCTGCACGCCGTGGTCAATGACATCGCCGCGTCCCTCGAAGCGCAGGGCGTCCGCAAGCTCGCGCTCGTCAACGCCCACGGTGGCAATTACGTGCTCTCGAACATCGTCCAGGAAGCCAACCTCACCGAACCGCGGATGACGCTCTTCCCGCAGGGCCGAGAGTGGAACAGGTCCCGCGAGCGCGCCGGCCTGGTGTCCGACGCTCACGGCGACATGCACGCGGGTGAGATCGAGACGTCCATCCTGCTCCACGCAGAACCGTCCCTCGTGCGCGAGGGGTACGAGACTGCCGACCATGACGGCGGCGAGCGGGCGTTCCTTCTGACGCATGGAATGAAGGCGTACACGGAAACCGGCGTCATCGGTTTCCCGTCTTACGCTACAGCCGCTAAGGGCAAGGCCGTATTGGCGAGCCTCGTAGAAGATTTCTCAGCGCACTTGGGCGCGCTCCACGAGCGTTAAGAGCCGCTTGTTCTGTTCGACGGATTCAAGGCTGGCTTGCAGGCAGCGGAGGAAACGGGCCCCATCTGATAGTTGCTGGGGAATTGTTCTGTGCGCCATCAAAGATGACTGTACCGCCGGTGACCTCAGCCCCGTCATAAGTGACCGTGGCACCCAAGAAAACTGCTCTGCTGAAATTGACTGTGGAGCCAGAAAACTTCACCGCTTCGAAGCTGACCATGCCGTCGAGGAACTGTGCCATGCTGAAGTTTATCTCGCCGCAGGCGAAATCTGACCAATTGAAGTAGACGTTACCGTCAGAGAAATATGCCGCGCCGAAGTTGACGATGGCCCCTGAGAAGACCGCCCTGTCGAATGTGACTCTGGATCCGGCGAAGGCGGCTGTGCCGAAGCTGACCGTGGCGTCGGAGAACTGCGCGCCGTCGAAGCTGACCGCGCCGTCGAGGAACCGTGTGCTGTTGAAATTAACCGTGGCGCCCGAGAAGTTTGCCGCGTCGAAGGTAACGCGACCACCGGAGACGCGGGCCCTGGTGAAGTAAACGCTTCCGCCGGAGAAATCAGCCCCGCCGAAGTTGACGATTGCTCCGGAGAATTTTGCCTTGGTGAAATGGGCCACGGGGCCGGAGAATTTCGTCGCGCTGAAGTTCACGGCGCCGCCTGAGAATTCGGCTCTGCCGAAGTTGACTAGGGAGCCGGTGAAATCAGCTGTGCTGAAATTGACCGTGTCGCCGGTGAAACTCGCTCTGTAGAAGTTGACCGTGCCGCCGGAAAACTTTGCTCCGTAGAAGTCGCCGCCATCGAAAGTGGCACCGGTGAAATCCAGGTCAAGACCGCACCAGGTTGTGGGCGACGTGGGGTCAAGGAGGTGGTCTCGAATGGTCCGGATAATAGTGAGGCGTACCTCCCGCTCCCCCTGTTTGAACCCATCTTCAGCAGTATCGGTCTCGTAGGGCATGCGCAGGTAGGCGCACAACACGTCGATGCACACCTGCCGCTGTTCCACCCAGTCATCGGCGAGACGCGCCATCGCGTACACCCCAGCAAGTCGCACTGCAGCCTGTTCGTGGCCGAGCTGCTCGGCCGCGGTGGTGTACCGCTCGGCGAGCTGGCCGGCGTCCGCGCGATGAGATTCGCCTTCAGCAAGGAGTTGCTTGCGGTAGGCGTACAGGCCTGCAAGAACGGCTCCGACGAGCGTGAGTACGGTGACGGTGGTCTTGATGACGTCCTGGACGTCGACCGGCTTCTTGCCCGTGTTCTCGGCCGTGAGGAGCGAGTCTGCTCCCTGGTACAGGCCGTAGGCGAGTGCGCCGACCACGATCAGGGTGGCGGGCGCGACAAGCCACACCGGCCACAGGTTCGGGGTGTGGCGTCCCTGCGGCTTCTGTCGACGCTTGAAGAGGGTGGGCACACCTCGATAATGGTTCGGCTGAGCAGCACGTGAGGGAGAGTTGATAACTCCGTAACCAAGGATCCCGGTGCTGGCAGCGAGCTCTCTCTCGTCAACGCCCACGGCGGCAGTTGCGACGCTCTTCCCGCAGGGCCGCGCGTGGAACCGCGCCGCAAGGTGGCCGGCCTCGCTTCTGACTCGCACGCCGATATACGTGCGGGAGGAATCGGGCCTTAGGGGTTGGGTTAGAACGGCGGCTCATCTTTAACTTCGAGCACAGCTTGGGCGGCGTCGGCGTCTCCATTTTTAACGAGCGCATCGGCCATTTTCTCATGATTCCCCCATGGGATACCGTGAAGTATCTTCGGCTTAAAAGATGCCTCCAAAGGATGTGCATTCAAAGCCTCAAGGCCATCTCTCAAGCTATGGGGGCCGCCTTTGGCGATCCCGCCCAAGATTTTATCGCTGTCGGGAAAGTCTCGATTCGTGTGGAATTGTTCAGCGATTTTGATTGACTCGGTTGTGGGGAATCGCTCTGAACCTACGAATCCGAGGAGAGAGTCAGCGTCATTGTTCAGGGACGCGGCCCTGAGCAGCGTAGCGGCCTTCTTGATTCCCGGAGCCTCTTGGGTGCACGCCAAGACCTTGAGGTAGACGGTCGCTAGGTTGGGTACCTCGGCGAGCCTCAATCCCACCACAATGGCGGGTGCGGATTGAGTGTCGTGATGTGTAGCGACACTCTTCAAAAGTTTTCCGACTGTGAGGTCATTGTCGGTTGTGCCCCATGGGGGCTCCGTCGGCTCCCATGGATTCCCTTCTGGGGGTGGGAAGTCTGCATTTAGAACCCTGATTGTGCGAATGGTCGTCTGGGTGTCGTCCTGGGCGGCTCGATCCATGAATTCTGAGATCGACATCTTGGCCGTTAGCATTGGCCGGATGACGCTCGTAATCCACGTGTCGGTGGGCGAGTCCCTGTTCCCTTCGACTAATTCGACGAGGTCGTACATTTGTGCGTGCAGTAGTGCCCCGACAGGCCAACGCTCAAGGGTGCGACTTCCTTCTATGGATGGCGCGGATGAAACCTGCTGAGGGTCATGTCTTTTGAATGCTGCGGTTACTCTTTCGCGCCAGACGCCCGCATCTACTTCCTGGTGTGGTAGCGGGGTTCCGTTCAATCGGGCGATCTCGGCGAGGGCTTCCACGATTGCCAGGACTTGGGTGAGGTTCGCTGGCCGCTTCCCGGAGAGTTTTTCCTGGACGGTGGATCTCGCCATTACTGTCCGGCCTTGCTTGGCTAGTAGGCGTTCGATCTCGCGGAAGGAAGGGCTCCCGGCCCGCACCCGAAGTTCCTGCAAGCGTGCGGCCACGCTCATCTAGTCGCTCCTGTCTGCGATCGTCCGGTGCCATCCGGCAGCGTCCGAGTCTGTCTGGCAGCGTCCGACAGACGGTGTCGCACCTTAGGTCATCTGCGCATTAACTGTCCGGGCTTCAATGCTTTTCGCCGGATCTACTGCTGGCTTCGCGGCGGACAGGTTCCCTGCTCACCCAGCTGCTCGGTAATGGGCGGCGGTGGATCAAGGTGCGTCCGCGGAGTTGGGGACGTCGTGAGTCAGAGGAGAGATCTAGATGGGGTTCGGCCAAGACTCTGCGATTGAGGGCCGGGACGGCGACGGGCAGCGGCATACGCGATGGGTGCAAGCCATCACTGCGGTGGCCGGATTGATCGGAGCGCTTGCGGCTCTCGTGACGGCAGTGCGCGGTTGAATCGAGCACCCATCGACGAGTGGCGGCGAGGGGCGCGTGGACGAGATGTGGACGGCGAGACTTCCAGCGGTCGGTGCAGAGCGCAAAGCCCCTGGTTAGGAGGCCCTTCCCCAGGTGGCCGCTGAGAGACTGTAAATCTGCCGGCTCAGCCTTCCCAGGTTCGAATCCTGGCGCCGCCACACTTGGGAAAGACCCCTCCGAACTGCGGAAACGCAGGGCGGAGGGGTCTTCTTTTTATTCGAACGCTGATCTTCGACGAGTGGTCGAAATGCGTTACTTGTCTCACCTCGTCTCAGGTGAATCCCAGGTCTGATCAGCGCGTGCCCCCCAGGCGTCCCCCGGGGGACTGGGTCTAGAGCGTGCCTCCGTAGACGTCGATGTCGATGTCGATGTCGATGTCGATGTCGATGTCGATGTCGAGGGAGTGCTCCTTGAGGAACGCGCCCGCATGGGCCGCCGCTTCTTCCGCGGTCCCGTGGCGCGCCCCATCGGCGACCGTGCCGGATGGCCCGTCGGCCCCCCTGCCTGTCCAACTCCAGTCGCCGGCAGGCGCCTGCGTCAGCTCGGCAGTCCCTCCGAAGAGTGCCAGCCTGCGTTCGCCCGGTGCCGTGGGCGCCGGGCGACTGACGGCGTCGGGCCACTTCTTGCGGGCGCCCTGCCGGGTGATGCCCCAGACGGCTCCCAACTGCTCGTAACTTGCGCCGTAGGAGCCGGCAGTTGCTGCCGCCTGCCCAGTCAGCCTCCTGACCTCGGCATCCATTACCTTCCAGGCGGCCAGGACGGACAGTGTCACTTCGACGGGATCCGCTTCCCACATACGGTCCTCGGGCAGTCCGGTCTCACGGACCGGATGGCCGAGGCCAGGGGAGTCAAGGCAGGTGGCTTCGTCGTGTCTGGGGGGTGATCTTTTGGATGGGGTCAAAATTCGGTGATCCGTGTCACATTGCCCCGAGATGTAGGGATCCCTACAGCCCGCCCGCACGCCCTTGTGTGACGGGTGGGACGCCCATAAGGTGAGCCGGCTTGTGGCGGCAAGAAGAGGCGGGGCGGCATGCGCGTTGGGCTGGTGACCATGCCCTGGCACGCGATCGACCTGCCCTCCCTCCAGGTGGGCCTGCTGCACCAGCTGCTGCGGGAGGTCCGCCCGGACGACGAGGTGCGCGAGTTCCACGGCTCGCTGCGCTGGGCGGAGCTGCTTCTCGAGCGCACAGGTGGTCGCCTGAGCCCCAGCGACTACGAGGCGATCGGCAGCGACTCGATCTTCCACGGGATCGGCGACTGGGTGTTCTCCGGAGTCCTCTACGACGACGAGGACTGGGGCGCCGCACAGCTGCGGTCCTACGCGCGCGAGCGCGGTGTTCCCGCCGACATCCTGGACACCGCCTTCGAGATGCGCCGCCACGCCGCCGCGTACATCGAGCGCTGCGCGACCGAGGTGCTGGTGCACGAGCCCGACGTCGTCGGTTTCACGAGCACGTTCATGCAGAACGTGGCGTCCCTCGCCCTCGCCAGGGAGCTCAAGCGCCGTCGCCCGAAGGTGACCGTCGTCTTCGGTGGCAGCAACTGCGAAGGCCCCATGGGCCACGCCCTGCACCGCAATCACCCCTACGTCGACCATGTCGTGCGCGGCGAAGGGGAGTACGCCTTCCCGGCCCTCCTCGCCCACCTGGACGCGGGCACGCCGCCCGACGACGTTCCGGGCCTCTGCTGGTGGGACGGCGGCGTATCCCGGGCCAACACCGAACCCCACCGCACCGTGGCTCCGGCCCACATACCGTCGCCCGATTACGACCAGTGGCAGGCGGACATCGAGGCGTCGACGGTCCTCGAATACGTGTACCCCAAGCTGGTCGTCGAGGGCGCCCGCGGCTGCTGGTGGGGCGAGAAACACCACTGCACCTTCTGTGGCCTCAACGGCAGCACCATGGCGTTTCGCGCCAAGCCCGGCGAGCGGCTGTGGAGCGAGATCGAACGCCTCGTGCGTCGCCACCGCATCCTCGACATCGTCACCGTCGACAACATCATCGACATGGCGTACTTCAAGGACTTCCTGCCGCTCGCCGCTGACAGCGGCTGGGACCTGCGGATCCACTACGAAGTGAAGTCCAACCTCAACCGGGAGCAGATCGGCCAACTCGGCGCCGCGGGAGTCGTGCTGATCCAGCCGGGCATCGAAAGTCTCAGCAACCGTGTCCTCGACCTGATGGACAAGGGCGTCACCGGCGCCCGCAACATCCGCACGCTGCGCGAGTTCGACAACCACGAGATCACCTGCACCTGGAACTACCTCTACGGGTTCCCCGGCGAGACCGTGCGGGACTACGCGCGCGTGCTCGACCAGATGCCCGCCCTCGTGCACCTCCAGCCGCCGAGCGGCGCCTTCCGCATCCAACTGGAGCGCTTCAGCCCGCACTTCACCGACCCCTCCCTGGGCTTCGGCAAGCGGCGCCCCGCCGACATGTACCAGCATGTGTACGAGCTCCCGGAGTCCGAACTCGCCGACCTGGTCTACCTGTTCGATACCGAGGACGCAGGAATCGGCGGCGACACGGAGGATCGGCTGCTGCGAGCCGTGGCGCAATGGCGTGCGCGGCACGCCACGTCGACCCTCGTCATGGAGCAGGCGGGCGAGGACGAGAACACGCTCCTCGTGCGTGACCGCCGCGAGGGCTGGCCGCGCCGCACCTACTGGTTCAACGGCTGGGAGGCGGCCGCTCTGCGCCTCCTGGAGGAGGGCGCCGGTGAATCCGCCCTGCAGCGCAAACTCGCCGCCTCAGGCCACGACGTACCGGCCGAAGAGCTGGGGGAGTGGGTCGCGCAGGCCGTCACGTTCGGCCTCCTCTTCCGCGATACCGGCACCTACGTGTCGCTGCCCACCCGCGCCGCGCCGATCCGCATCGAGAACGAACCCTCCGGCCCCACCGCCCCGACGGCCTCCGGATGACCGCGCTCCCCGCCCTCGTCCCGCACCGCGTCATCGGCACCCGCGTCCGCGTGACCGAGCCGCTGCCCCTGCACGGTGACGGCCGCGCCACCACTCGGGCGGTCCAGTTCCTGCGCGAGTGCCAGGCCACGGGGCTGAGCACCCACTGGGAGACGGCCGCCGTCCCGGGTTATACGTATGACCTTCGCACCCTGCACCACCTCCCACCTCCGGCCCAACAGGCCGATGAAACAAGCGAGTTGACGACCTGGCGCGCCGAGCACGCCTACGGGATGCTCTACCACCGTCGAGGCCCGGGGTTTGTCACGGTCATGGACCGACGGGAGCGCCCCGCTTCGGCGCGGTTCACGCTCGACCACCCCGACCTGCTCACCGCTTTCCATACGCTGAGCGACGCGACACGGCTCGACACGCTCGCCCCCGCCCACCAAGAGGCGGCCGTTCACCTGGCGGAGGAAGGGCTCACGTTGATCGTGGACGGGTGGGCGGTGGCGCTGCCGCCACGCATGCGCCGGTGGCCTGTGCCGTGCATGGGGATCTGACGCCGCGTCGCACTACAAGGAACCCCCTCACGGACCTTCCTGAGGGGGTTTCACCGTGTGTCCGCGGCGATCACGACGCAGACTGAACCCATGCCGACCACATCCCGTCGCCGACACTGCCCCGAATGCCGCCGCGAGATCGCGGTCGTGGCGGGCCGCTTCGCCCGCCACGACCCTCCCGGCACCCGCGCCGCGGGAGAGCTGGTCTCCTGCCCCGGTTCACGCCGTCCCGCCCAGCTCGGCGCCCTCCAGGACGCGCTCGACGGGTACGTGGTCCCGCACGTGCCGGGCCAGATGCCGCTGTTCTGAAAGCGGCTGTTCTGAAAGCTGCCGTTCTGGGGCGTGTGCGCGGCCCGGCCGCACGCCCGCACGCGTACGCGACTCACCCGCGTACGTACGCGCCTCAGTTGCCCGCGACCGACTTCACCGCCACCGTGACCGGCGTGGAGCCGGAGATCAGCTCCAGCGTCAGCCCCGCCGTGGCGGGCGTGTCCACCAGCTCCGCGAGGACGGCCGCCACGTCGTCGCGCGGCACCGGCCCGCGCCCGGTCGAGGCCTCCAGGCGGACGAGCCCGGACCCCGCGTCGTTCGTCAGCTGACCGGGCCGCAGGATCGTCCAGTCGAGGCCGGTACGGCGCCGTACGTCGTCGTCGGCCGCGCCCTTGGCCCGCAGGTACACATCGAAGATGTCGTCGCCCTGGTGCGCGGCGTCCGCAGCCATCGCCGACACCACGACGTAGCGGCGCACCTTGGCCCGCTCAGCGGCATCCGCGAACAGCACGGCGGCGTCCCGGTCCACGGTGTCCTTGCGGCCGGCGCTGCTGCCCGGACCCGCGCCCGCCGCGAAAACGGCCGCGTCCGCACCCTGCAGATGCGCCGCGACCTCCTCCACGGACGCCGACTCCAGGTCGCACAGGACCGGTTCCGCGCCGGCGTCCCGCAGGGCGTCACCCTGCTCGTGCCTGCGGATGATGCCCGCCACTTCGTTCCCGCGCGCAGCGAGCAACCGCTCGAGCCGCAGCGCGATCTGACCATGACCCCCAGCGATGACAATGCGCATGTCTTCGACGGTACGCCCGAGACGGACGGTTCACCGTGCAACCATGCGTGCCCGGCCCCCGTACGAGTGTTCAAGCGGGGCCCCCACCGCCGTACTTGGCCGCCCGTCCCTGCCTCGGCAGATCGAGGGCGACCGCGGCGGCCGAGTCGCAGTACTCCCGTACCGCGCTGGTCCGCGCAACGACGCGCCCCCGGTGCACGACGACCCGGCTGTACGCGAGGGAGAGCGCCCCCGCGAGCCGGTCGCCCCGCACCGCGAGCAGCTCCGCGGGAAACCCCGCCTCTACGCGCACCTCCGGCAGGCCGAGCGCGGCCCTGGCCGTCGAACTCACCGCTTCGTAGGCGTCCTCCGGGCGCATCCCGTAGCGCGATGCCAACAAGTAGGCGGCCTCCAGCGGGTCACCGCGCCCCACAGGGTTGGACACGTCGCGCAGCGCCCCGCTGCCCGCCGCGATCGGCACCCCGGCCGCCCGCAGCAGCCGCACCGGCGCGACGGCCCGGTCGTCCACCCCCGCGCACCCTCCCTGCGGCAGGCACGTCACCGTCACCCCGGCGGCCGCGAGCCGGTCCGCGGCGGGCCGTGCCGCTTGCTCGGGCAGCCGGGAGAGCCCGCCCAGCGGTCCGATGGTGACGCCCGTGCGCAGCCCGCCGACCGCCGCCGCGAGCCGTCCGAGCCGCGCCGGGTCGGCGCCGTCCGTGTGGAGGTCGACCGGGCACCCGTGTTCGGCGGCGACTTCAAGCACCGCTTCTACGTAGCCCGTTGGATCGGGGTCGACGTCGGGGCAACCGCCTACTACGGAGGCGCCCATTTTGACGGCGTCCCGCAGCATGGCGAGCCCGTCGGCTCCCGCGAGCCCGGTCAGCAGCCGGGGCATCGCCACCGTTCGCAGATCCGCGAGCCCCATCAGCGAACGCCGCGCCTGGAGCACCGCCTCCATCGAACCGAGCCCCTCCATGTCGCCGATCCGTACATGGGAGCGCAGGGCGGTGGCCCCGTGGCCGAGCTGCAGCAGGGTGCTCTCGGTGGCCCGGCGCTGGACGTCATCGGGGTCGTACGGGACGGGGCCCTCGCAGTCGGCCGAAAGGGCCGTGTCCGCGTGCGCGTGCGGCTCGACGGGGGCAGGGAGCAGCAGGCAGCCGGTGAGGTCCAGGCGCGAGCCGTGCGCGGTGAGGCTCCCGGCCGTGCCGACCGCCTCGATGCGCCCGCCGGCGAGTCGCACGTCCACGGTCCTGCCGTCGGTGAGCCGGGCGCCGCTCAGCAGCAGTCCGGAGCCCTCGGGCACGTCGGGTGACGGTGGCTGCTGTGAGGGGCTGTGGGGCATCGCGCTCCTGAGGGCTCGGCGGGGACGCGTATCGCGCGTAACAAGATCACGCAGGGTGGGTCGAGCCTAGGACGGCGACAGGAGCGCTTCGAGGACCGCCGAAATAGTCGTACTGGTGGGGTCCGAGGGGCTCATGTGTCAGTCGCGGGAAGGCGGCATCGTTCCCGGCGGGTGGGGGCGTGAAACGGATTTGGGCGATCGGCGCGCGACCGTGTAATGTCTTCATCGCTCGCCCCAATAGCTCAGTCGGTAGAGCGTCTCCATGGTAAGGAGAAGGTCTGCGGTTCGATTCCGCATTGGGGCTCTGGTGCAGACGGCGTTCGCGTCGATTGCATCGCAGCGGTGTAGCTCAGTCGGTAGAGCAAGCGGCTCATAATCGCTGTGTCACCGGTTCAAGTCCGGTCACCGCTACTGACAGTAGCCGATTGTGGGGTCGGTCCTTCGATCGGTTACTCTCCTATGTGTTAAACCTTTGTCCCATCCGTTCGTCAAGGAGTGCACTCACGTGGCTGCCACCGACGTCCGCCCGAAGATCACGCTGGCCTGCGTGGAGTGCAAGGAGCGGAACTACATCACCAAGAAGAACCGGCGTAACAACCCGGACCGTCTTGAGATGAAGAAGCACTGCCCGCGTTGCAACGCGCACACCGCGCACCGCGAGACGCGATAAATCAGGCTCGTACACGAGGCCGTCCCCACTGCGGGGGCGGCCTCGTGTCGTTTCGTAGATCAGGCAGATCGAGAACACATCCAGGAGGTGCCGAGCCCATGGCGCTCGACCAGTCCTTCGTGGGGCGGACCTATCCGCCCACCACCTCGTACGAGGTCGGCCGGGAGAAGATCCGCGAGTTCGCGGAGGCGGTGGGGGACCCGAACCCCGCGTATGTCGACCGTGCCGCCGCCGAGGAGCTCGGTCACCCCGATGTGATCGCCCCGCCGACCTTTGTGTTCGCGATCACTTTCAAGGCCGCGGGTGAGGTCATCCACGACCCGGAGCTGGGGCTCGACTACAGCCGCGTCGTGCACGGGGACCAGAAGTTCGCCTACACGCGCCCGGTGTGCGCTGGCGACAAGCTGACCGTGACCTCGACCATCGAGGGCATCAAGTCGCTCGCGGGCAACGACATCATCGACGTGCGGGGCGAGGTGCACGACGAGGCGGGCGAGCACGTCGTGACCGCCTGGACCAAGCTCGTCTCGCGCGCCGCTGAGGAGGCCTGATCGCCATGGCGACGACCATCAAGTACGCCGATGTCGAGGTCGGCACCGAGCTGCCCGCACAGTCGTTTCCTGTGACGCGTGCCACGCTCGTCCAGTACGCGGGTGCCTCCGGCGACTTCAATCCGATCCACTGGAACGAGAAGTTCGCGGTCGAGGTCGGCCTGCCGGACGTGATCGCGCACGGCATGTTCACGATGGCCGAGGCGATCCGTGTCGTCACCGACTGGGCCGGCGATCCGGCCGCCGTCGTCGAGTACGGCGTCCGCTTCACCAAGCCGGTCCTTGTGCCGAACGACGACAAGGGCGCCGAGATCGAGGTCAGCGCCAAGGTCGCGGCCAAGCTCGACGACGACCGCGTACGGGTCGACCTGATCGCCATGAGCGCGGGGCAGAAGGTGCTCGGGATGTCGCGGGCGGTCGTTCAGCTGGTCTGATCGCTGCTTACGTAGCTGCGTGTAAGGGGCGTTCTCCATGGGGAGGCGCCCCTTACGCATGCGCGCTCGCGGGAGGCTCGCGGAAGGAACGACGTAGCTGCGGAAGGATTGACGTAGATAGTGATTGGCCACTAACTTGGCCGCATGGTCAGGATGAGTGCGGAGGAGCGGCGCGAGAGCGTCATCCGTGCGGCGATCACCGAGTTCGCCCGCGGTGGATACAACGGCACGTCCACCGAGGCGATCGCCAAGCGCGTGGGTGTCTCGCAGCCGTATCTCTTCAGGCTCTTCCCGAGCAAGCAGGCCATGTTCCTCGCGGCCGCCCAGCGCTGCTGCCAGGACACCACCAAGGTCTTCCAGCGGGCGTCCGAGGGCGTCGTGGGGGAGGGTGCGGTGAAGTGCATGGGGGATGCGTACCAGGCGCTGATCGCCGAGGATCCCGAGAAGCTGCTCATGCAGATGCAGATCTACGTCGCGGTGGCCGCGGCCGAAGCGGCGGGGGACCGGGAGTTCGGGGAGTCGCTGCGGGCCTCCTGGATGGAGATGTACGACGTGGCCAACCTGGCGACGGGGGCGGACGCCGGTGAGACGACGCGCTTCCTCGCCTACGGGATGCTGATCAACGTTCTGGTGTCCATGGGCTTCGAGCCGGACCATCGGGTCTGGACCGGCTTCCACGAGGCGACGCAGTCCCCGGTCGTCGAGAAGGGCGTCGAGAAGGGCGTCGAGAAGGGGTGAGCCCGCGTGGCACGGAGGTTTTTTTGTACCCATGAAAGTTAGTTATCAATAACTAATCGAGCGATCACCGTCGAGCGATCACTGGGGGAGCAATGGCACGGACAGCAGCACCAGCACCAGCACAGCGCGGAGGAGCCCTCTGGGCCCTCGTCATCACCAGCGTCGCCGGATTCATGGCGGCCCTCGACAACCTCGTCGTCACCACCGCCCTGCCGTCCATCCGGCAGGATCTCGGCGGCGCGCTCGACGACCTGGAGTGGACGGTCAGCGCCTACACGCTCACCTTCGCCGTCCTACTGATGTTCGGCGCGGCGCTGGGGGACCGCTTCGGGCGCAGGCGGCTCTTCCTGGTCGGGCTCACGGTCTTCACCGTGGCCTCCGCCGCCGCGGCCATGGCACCCGGTATCGACTCGCTCATCGCGGCCCGTGCCGTGCAGGGCGCCGGCGCCGCGATCATGATGCCGCTCACCCTGACCCTGCTCACCGCGGCCGTCCCGGTGGCCAAGCGCGGCTTGGCGTACGGGATCTGGGGCGCGGTCAACGGGCTCGCGGTCGCCTCGGGCCCGCTCATCGGCGGGAGCCTCACCGAGCACATCTCCTGGCACTGGATCTTCTGGCTGAACGTTCCGCTGGGCCTCGCCCTGCTGCCGCTCGCACGGCTGCGCCTGAAGGAGTCGTACGGCTCCGGCGCCCGGCTCGACATCACGGGCACCCTGCTCGCCAGCGGCGGCCTGTTCGGCATCGTGTACGGCCTGGTGCGCGCGCCCGTCGTGGGGTGGGCCGACACCCTCGTGCTGACCGGCCTGTTCGCGGGGACGGCGCTGCTGGCCGGGTTTGTGCACCACGGGATCCGCAACGAGCACTCCATGCTGCCCATGCGGCTCTTCCGCTCCCGCGCCTTCGCCGGGATCAACGCGGCGAGCCTGCTGATGTTCCTCGGGATGTTCGGCTCGATCTTCCTGCTCAGTCAGTTCCTCCAGGGCGTGCTCGGCTACTCGCCGACCGAGGCGGGCCTCAGGATGCTGCCCTGGACCGGCATGCC
The DNA here is from genome assembly GCF_042888725.1 of Streptomyces sp. NPDC002795. Classification (NCBI taxonomy): domain Bacteria; kingdom Bacillati; phylum Actinomycetota; class Actinomycetes; order Kitasatosporales; family Streptomycetaceae; genus Streptomyces; species Streptomyces sp. NPDC002795. The sequence continues at coordinate 580,055 of NZ_JBIAQB010000002.1, read as the reverse complement.
GATGCTCGTCGCGCCGATCGCCGGGATCCTCTCGGACCGCATCGGCGGCCGGCCCGTCGTCGCGGCGGGGCTGTTCCTCCAGGCCGTCGGGCTCGGCTGGTTCGCCACCGTGGTCTCCGCCGACGTCTCGTACGCCGCTCAGCTGCCGGCCCTGATCGTCAGCGGCGTCGGCATGGCCCTCTACTTCGCCCCGGCCGCCAACCTGGTCATGTCCAGCGTCCTGCCGCAGGAGCAGGGCATCGCCTCCGGCGCCAACAACGCGCTGCGCGAGGTCGGTGGTGCGCTCGGCATCGCGGTCATGTCGTCGGTCTTCTCGGCACAGGGCGGCTACGACTCCGCACAGCACTTCGTGAACGGGATCGAGCCCGCGCTGTGGGTGGGCGCCGGGATGGTGGCCGTGGCCGGTGTCGCCGCCCTGTTCATCCCACGCGTGGGGCGCGCCACTCCCGTCGCGCGGGACGCCGAGCCCGCCCCCGCCCTGGAAAACGCCTGATCACCGCGGACCCATCCGGGAGGAACGCCATGCCGACCCTGCCCTGGACCACCCCGAACACCCCACCCGCGCGCGTGGAGGCCCATGTCTTCGCCTCCCGCTTCGAGACCCGCACGCTGTGGGGCGCCCTGAAGTTCTTTGCCCGTACGCCCGTCATCTGGCGACAGGTGGGACGGGCACCGGGCGCCTACGGAGCGACGCTGAAGGCGGCGCCCCTGCGGCGCACCTTCTGGACCCTGTCCGTGTGGGAGTCGCCCAAGGCCCTGCGGGACTTCTCGGTCACCGCGCCGCACGCGGGGATCTCCGCGAGCCTGCGGGGACAGATGAAGGACTCGACCTTCCTCACCTGGAAGGCGTCGACCGACGAGTTGCCGCTCCACTGGAAGGACGTCCTGTCGCGCTTCCAGTGAGCCCGGCCACGGCAGTGGCGGCCCCGTCCGAGCGGCGGGGCCGTTCTCGTACTCTTGAGCGCGTGCAGGAACTCCACGACGCCCCCCTCGCCCCCCTGACCACCTTCCGGCTCGGCGGGCCCGCCACCCGGCTGCTCACCGCGACCACCGACGCCGAGGTGGTCGACGCGGTGCGCGAGGCCGACGCCGCCGGCACACCGCTGCTGATCATCGGCGGCGGCAGCAACCTCGTCATCGGCGACAAGGGCTTCGCGGGTACCGCCCTGCGCATCGCCACCAAGGGCTTCGAACTCGACGGTACGAGGCTGGAACTGGCGGCCGGTGAGGTCTGGACCGACGCGGTAGAGCGCACCGTCGAAGCCGGCCTCGCGGGCGTCGAGTGCCTCGCCGGGATCCCCGGCTCCGCGGGCGCGACGCCGATCCAGAACGTGGGGGCGTACGGCCAGGAGGTCTCCTCCACGATCACCGAGGTGGTCGCGTACGACCGCACGACCGGCGAGACCGTCACCATCCCGAACGCCGACTGCGCCTTCTCGTACCGGCACAGCCGCTTCAAGGCCGAACCCGACCGCTACGTAGTGCTGCGCGTGCGGTTCGAGCTGGAGGACGCGGGCGGCCTCAGCGCGCCCCTGAAGTACCCGGAGACCGCGCGCACCCTCGGTGTCGAGGCGGGCGAGCGCGTGTCCGCCGCCCTGGCGCGCGAGACCGTCCTGAAGCTGCGCGGCGGCAAGGGCATGGTGCTCGACCCGGAGGACCACGACACTTGGTCGGCGGGCTCGTTCTTCACCAACCCGATCCTCACGGACGCGGAGTTCGCGGCATTCCACACGCGCGTGGTCGAGCGTCTGGGGGCGGACGGGAAGGCCCCCGCGTTCCCCGCGGGGGAGGGCCTCACCAAGACCTCGGCGGCCTGGCTCATCGACAAGGCGGGCTTCACGAAGGGCTACGGGACCGGCCCCGCCCGCATCTCCACCAAGCACACGCTCGCCCTGACCAACCGCGGCGAGGCCACCACGGAGGACCTGCTCGCGCTCGCCCGCGAGGTCGTCGCCGGGGTCAGGGACGTCTTCGGCGTGACGCTCGTCAACGAGCCGGTGACGGTCGGCGTTCAGCTCTGAGGGGCCGGTAGGTCTCAGTAGGCGACCCCGACCCCCTGCTTCACCGTCGCCGGGTCGTCCACCATCGCCAGCATCGCGTGCGCCACGTCCGCGCGGCCGGCGAAGCGACCCGCGCGCGGGAAGCCGCCGACGACCGTGCGGTACGAGCCGGTGACCGGCTTGTCCTGGAGGCGGGGCGGCCGCACCGAGGTCCAGTCGGTGGCGCTGCTCGCCAACTCGGCCTCCATGGCGGCCAGATCGACGTAGATGCCCTTGAGGACCGCGCCGACGACCTTGAGCATCAGCCGGTCGGCGAGCGAGGAGTCCGCGGGCTGCCGGCCCACCGGCGCCGCGCTGACCACCACCAGCCTGCGCACGCCCTCCGCCTCCATTGCCTTCAGGACCGACCGTGTGAGCTCGGTGGCGATGCCCGCGTCCGCGCGCCTGCGGGCACCCAGGCCGGACAGGACGGCGTCCCGGCCCGCGACCGCCGGACGCAGCGACTCGGGGTCCTTCAGGTCGCCGCGGACCACCTCCAGGCGCTCACCGGCCACCGTGAGCCTCGCGGGGTCGCGGACCACCGCCGTGACCTCGTGTCCGCCCGCCAGGGCCTGCCTGACGAGCTCCTGGCCGACCCCGCCCGTCGCACCGAAAACCGTGAGCTTCATGGCGTACCTCCAGGTGTGCGTCGCATGGTGGGTGAGTACTCACTCACCCCGCTTCACCTTTAGAGTGAGTGAGTACTCACCCCGCGTCAAGCTTGGTTGGAGCCTGCATGGACCAGAAGCCGGCCCGTGTCCGCATCGTCGAGGCGGCCCACGAACTCATGCTGAGCATCGGGCTCGCCCGTACGACCACCAAGGAGATCGCCAAGGCGGCCGGCTGCTCCGAAGCGGCGCTCTACAAGTACTTCGCCAACAAGGAGGAGCTCTTCGTGACGGTGCTGGGCGAGCGCCTCCCGAAGCTGGGTTCCCTGCTCGGCCGACTCCTTGCGGAGGGCGCGGGAGACCCCGGGCGCACGGTCGAGCAGAACCTCACGGAGATCGCCCACGAAGCGGCGCTCTTCTACGAGCAGACGTTCCCGATGGCCGCGTCCCTGTACGCGGAGCCCAAGCTCAAGCGCCGCCACGAAGAGGTGATGCGGGAACTGGGCACAGGACCGCACAAGCCGATCCAGGGACTGGACGCCTACTTGCGGGCCGAACAGGAGTCCGGGCGCATCAGCGCCGAATCCGATACGTATGCGGCCGCCTCGCTCCTTCTCGGCGCTTGCTCACAGCGTGCCTTCGCCTACGAGATGTCCCCGGACGGCAGACCGCCCCAGCCGGTGGACGAGTTCGCGGTCCGTATCGCGCGCACCCTGCTGGCCGGGATCGCCTGAGCCGACCGGTCGGCCCGGTTCAGACCGCGAGCCACTCGTCCACACCGCTGAGAAGCTTCTCCCTGATGTCCTCGGGGGCCGCGGAGCCGCGCACCGACTGCCGTGCCAGTTCGGCCAGTTCGGCGTCGGAGAAGCCGTGGTGGCGGCGTGCGATGTCGTACTGGGCGGCGAGGCGCGAGCCGAACAGCAGGGGGTCGTCGGCGCCCAGCGCCATCGGCACCCCGGCCTCGTACAGCGTGCGCAGCGGCACGTCCTCGGGCTTCTCGTAGACGCCGAGGGCGACGTTCGAGGCCGGGCACACCTCGCAGGTCACGCCCCTGTCCGCGAGGCGCCGCAGCAGCCGCGGGTCCTCGGCTGCCCGCACGCCATGGCCGATCCGCGTGGCATCCAGGTCGTCGAGGCAGTCGCGCACGGACGAGGGCCCGGTCAGCTCGCCCCCGTGCGGCGCGGAAAGCAGCCCGCCCTCGCGCGCGATGTGGAAGGCACGGTCGAAGTCCCGCGCCATGCCGCGCCGTTCGTCGTTGGAGAGCCCGAAACCGACGATGCCCCGGTCCGCGTACCGCACCGCGAGCCGCGCCAGCGTACGGGCGTCCAGCGGGTGCTTCATACGGTTCGCGGCGACCAGGACACGCATCCCGAGCCCGGTCTCCCGCGCGGCGCTGTCCACGGCGTCGAGGATGATCTCCAGTGCCGGGATCAGGCCGCCGAGACGCGGCGCGTACGACGTCGGATCGACCTGGATCTCCAGCCACCCGGACCCGTCCGCGATGTCCTCCTCCGCGGCCTCCCGCACCAGACGCTGAATGTCCTCGGGGGCCCGCAGGCAGGAACGCGCCGCATCGTAGAGCCGCTGGAAGCGGAACCAGCCGCGCTCGTCCGTGGCCCGCAGCTTCGGCGGCTCGGCCCCGGTCAGCGCCTCGGGGAGCCGCACTCCGTACTTGTCGGCGAGTTCCAGCAGGGTCGTGGGCCGCATCGACCCGGTGAAGTGCAGATGCAGGTGGGCCTTGGGCAACTGACGTACATCACGTCCTACACGCTCCATCCCAAGATCCTGCCGTACGGACCTGTCGTACCGGTAGCGCCTTTCCCCCTTCGGGGACCCGTCCGAACGAACAAGCGGGCCGCCTCCGTAGGGAGACGGCCCGCTTGCACACGCTTACGTAGAAGCTCAGTCGCGCGCCTCGGCAAGCAGCTTCTGGACGCGCGAGACGCCCTCGACGAGGTCCTCGTCACCCAGCGCGTACGAGAGCCGCAGGTAACCCGGCGTACCGAAGGCCTCGCCCGGCACCACCGCGACCTCGGCCTCCTCCAGGATGAGCGCGGCGAGCTCGACGGAGGTCTGCGGACGCTTGCCGCGGATCTCCTTGCCGAGCAGCCCCTTCACCGACGGGTACGCGTAGAAGGCACCCTCGGGCTCCGGGCAGACGAAGCCGTCGATCTCGTTGAGCATCCGCACGATCGTCTTACGACGCCGGTCGAAGGCCTCGCGCATCTTCTCCACGGCCGTCAGGTCGCCGGACACGGCGGCGAGCGCGGCCGCCTGTGCCACGTTGGAGACGTTCGAGGTGGCGTGCGACTGCAGGTTCGTCGCGGCCTTCACCACGTCCTTCGGGCCGACGATCCACCCGACGCGCCAGCCGGTCATCGCGTACGTCTTCGCCACGCCGTTGACGACGATGCACTTGTCGCGCAGCTCCGGAAGCAGCGCGGGCAGCGACGTGAACTTCGCGTCTCCGTAGACGAGGTGCTCGTAGATCTCGTCCGTCATCACCCACAGGCCGTGCTCCACGGCCCAGCGGCCGATGGCCTCCGCGTCGGCCTCGCTGTACACGGCGCCCGTCGGGTTCGACGGCGACACGAACAGCACGACCTTCGTGCGCTCGGTGCGCGCGGCCTCCAGCTGCTCCACGGAGACGCGGTAGCCGGTCGTCTCGTCGGCGACGACCTCCACCGGCACACCGCCCGCGAGGCGGATCGACTCCGGGTACGTGGTCCAGTACGGGGCCGGGACGATGACCTCGTCGCCCGGGTCGAGGATCGCGGCGAACGCCTCGTAGATGGCCTGCTTGCCGCCGTTCGTCACCAGGATCTGCGAGGCGTCGACCTCGTAGCCGGAGTCGCGCAGCGTCTTCGCGGCGATCGCGGCCTTCAGCTCGGGCAGACCGCCGGCCGGGGTGTAGCGGTGGAACTTCGGGTTCTTGCAGGCCTCGATGGCCGCCTCGACCACGTAGTCGGGCGTCGGGAAGTCGGGTTCACCGGCGCCGAAGCCGATCACCGGGCGCCCGGCGGCCTTGAGGGCCTTGGCCTTGGCGTCGACGGCGAGGGTCGCGGACTCGGAGATCGAGCCGACCCGGGCCGACACCCGACGCTCGGTGGGAGAGGAACCTGCGGACGGAGAAGGAGTTGCAGCGCTCATGGCCCCATCGTTCCAGACCGGAAACCCGCCCGGCACACGGGTTTCGAAGACCACGCGATCCACTCTTGATCCACTTGCGGATGTTGCTCGTTCGACGGAGGGCTCTGGAACACGTACACTCACTGCTCGTTGGCCTTCAACGGCCGCGCCTTCCAACCGCACTCCGTGCGTCCTGGCAGATGCGGTACGTTGGGGGAGACAAAGGGTCGTAGCTCAATTGGTAGAGCACTGGTCTCCAAAACCAGCGGTTGGGGGTTCAAGTCCCTCCGGCCCTGCTACACACTCCTTCGCCAGGATGTGTGCGCATGTACGTACTGCATTGCACCGCCGTGCGGCTCCACCGGGCGCGGCACGGCCACGACCCGGAATCAGGTGAGGACGAGTGACGGACGCCGTGGGCTCCATCGACAAGCCTGATGCCCAGGACGAAGCGCTGGAGTCCAAGAAGGCCCGCAAGGGCGGCAAGCGCGGCAAGAAGGGCCCCTTCGGCCGTCTCGCGCTCTTCTACCGTCAGATCGTTGCGGAACTCCGCAAGGTCGTCTGGCCGACTCGCAGTCAGCTCACGACGTACACCACAGTGGTGATTGTGTTCGTCGTCATCATGATCGGTCTTGTCACCGTGATTGACTATGGCTTCAACCACCTTGTCAAGTACGTATTCGGCTGAGCCGAAAGCGGAGGGCGCCGTGTCCGGCGCCCCTTTCGCGCGTTCCACCCCTATGTATCCAGGAAGAAGCAGCCACAGTGTCTGACCCGAACCTGAACGAGGCGATCGAGCCGGTCGAGTCCGCTGAGGACGAGCTCGACATCGTCGAGGCGGCGGACGCCGAGGACCCGGACCAGGCCGAGGCTGCCGACATCGCTGCCGGCGAGCCCGCCGAGGAAGCCGCGGTCGAGACCGTGGTGGACGCCGACGCCGACGCCGAGGCCGAGGAAGCCCAGGCGGAGGAAGTCCCGGCCGACGCCGACGTCGAGGCTGCGGCCGAGGAGGCCGTCGAGGCTGTCGAGGAGGAGCCGGTCGACCCGGTCACCGCGCTCCGCGACGAGCTGCGCGGCCTGCCCGGCGAGTGGTACGTGATCCACACCTACGCGGGCTACGAGAAGCGCGTGAAGGCGAACCTGGAGCAGCGCGCCGTCTCGCTCAACGTCGAGGACTTCATCTACCAGGCCGAGGTCCCCGAGGAAGAGATCGTCCAGATCAAGAACGGCGAGCGCAAGAACGTCCGGCAGAACAAGCTGCCCGGTTACGTTCTCGTCCGCATGGACCTGACGAACGAGTCCTGGGGCGTCGTCCGCAACACGCCCGGCGTCACCGGCTTCGTGGGCAACGCCTACGACCCGTACCCGCTGACCCTGGACGAGATCGTCAAGATGCTCGCCCCGGAGGCCGAGGAGAAGGCCGCCCGTGAGGCGGCCGAGTCCGAGGGCAAGCCCGCGCCGCAGCGCAAGGTCGAGGTCCAGGTCCTGGACTTCGAGGTCGGCGACTCGGTCACCGTCACCGACGGCCCGTTCGCGACGCTGCAGGCGACGATCAACGAGATCAACGCCGACTCGAAGAAGGTCAAGGGCCTCGTCGAGATCTTCGGCCGCGAGACCCCGGTCGAGCTGAGCTTCGACCAGATCCAGAAGAACTAGCCCTTCCGGCGCCTTCTGGGCACACGCTTCCGAACAGGTCAGGCGGGCTGAAAAGCCTGTCTGACCTGCTCGGTTTTTAGCCGCACACAGATACCCGTTATCGTTGTGCGGTATGCCTCCATCCGGATGATCTGGACGATCATCGATCAGGATGGTGGCTGAACACTCTCACTAAGACCCGGAGAGAGAGCACATGCCTCCCAAGAAGAAGAAGGTCACGGGGCTTATCAAGCTCCAGATCCAGGCCGGCGCCGCCAACCCGGCCCCGCCTGTCGGCCCCGCGCTGGGCCAGCACGGCGTGAACATCATGGAGTTCTGCAAGGCCTACAACGCCGCGACCGAGTCGCAGCGCGGTTGGGTCATCCCGGTGGAGATCACGGTCTACGAAGACCGTTCCTTCACCTTCATCACCAAGACCCCGCCGGCCGCGAAGATGATCCTCAAGGCCGCTGGTGTCGAGAAGGGCTCTGGCGAGCCGCACAAGACCAAGGTCGCCAAGATCACCGAGGCGCAGGTCCGCGAGATCGCCACCACCAAGATGCCCGACCTCAACGCCAATGACCTGGACGCCGCGTCCAAGATCATCGCCGGCACCGCCCGCTCCATGGGCGTCACGGTCGAGGGCTGACCTCCACCTCGTAGATCCATCCGTGGCAGGGCCTGCTCGGCCCGCACCACGACTCCTCTAGAACTCAGGAGAAGCAAGTGAGCAAGCGCAGCAAGTCTCTCCGCGCTGCGGACGCCAAGATCGACGGGGCCAAGCTCTACGCCCCGCTCGAGGCCGTCCGTCTCGCCAAGGAGACCTCCACGTCGAAGTTCGACGGCACCGTCGAGGTCGCCTTCCGCCTGGGCGTTGACCCTCGCAAGGCCGACCAGATGGTCCGTGGCACCGTGAACCTGCCGCACGGCACCGGTAAGACCGCCCGGGTCCTGGTCTTCGCGACCGGTGACCGTGCTGCGGCCGCGGAAGCCGCGGGCGCCGACATCGTCGGCTCCGACGAGCTCATCGCCGAGATCGCCAAGGGCGACCGCCTGAACGAGTTCGACGCCGTTGTCGCCACCCCGGACCTCATGGGCAAGGTCGGCCGCCTCGGCCGCGTGCTCGGTCCGCGTGGCCTCATGCCGAACCCGAAGACCGGCACCGTGACCCCGGACGTGGTCAAGGCCGTGAACGAGATCAAGGGCGGCAAGATCGAGTTCCGCGTCGACAAGCACGCGAACCTGCACTTCATCATCGGCAAGGTGTCCTTCGACGACGCCAAGCTGGTGGAGAACTACGGCGCGGCCCTGGACGAGATCCTTCGTCTGAAGCCCTCCGCCGCCAAGGGTCGCTACATCAAGCGTGCCGCCGTCAGCACCACGATGGGCCCCGGCATCCAGCTCGACTCCAACCGCACCCGCAACCTCCTCGTCGAGGAGGACCCGGCCGCGGTCTGAGCCCTCTAAGGCTCGCTGAAGTCGGCTACGGGCCCCGCACCTTTCGAGGTGCGGGGCCCGTTCCGCTTTTCCGGTCCGTACGGTGCCGTGGCTGCGCTAGCTTCGCGGTGACCGAGCGGTGACCGACTGGGGGAGTGGATGCTGCGGTACGCGCGCGTGGTGGCTCTGGCCGCCGTGGGCATCCTGCTGACCGCCTGCGGCGGGGCACAGGAGCACAAGGGCGGCGAAGCGCGCGAGGCGCTGCGCACGGCTCGGGAACAGGTCGCCGCGGCGGGCTCGGCGCGCGTCGACGCGACGATGGCCACCGGCAAGCGGCTCACCTCGCGCAGCACCGGCGCGCTCGGCTGGGCGGACGGCATCGAGGGCACCCTGACCGTACAGGTCACAGGCGGCGAACTGGCCGCCTCCACGCGCGCGTTGGGTGGCGACCCGTCCCGGACGCGCTTCCTTCCGGACGCCCAGTACACGCGCATGAGCGACCGGTTCGCCGAGCTCCAGGGCGGCCGGCACTGGATCCGTCGCCCGTACGACACCCGCAGCGACCTCACCCCGGCGGAGCCCCTCAAGGCCCTCATCGGGGCCGAGGACGTCCACAGGGTGGGGCGGGAGACCGTACGCGGCGCACCGGCCACCCACTACCGGGGGACCTCCGGCCGCCGGCACATCGACGTATGGCTCGACGCCCGGCATCTTCTGGTGCGGGGCACCCAGCACGTGGGCGATTTCAAGGTGACCGTCCACTACCGCGACTACGGAGCCCCGGCCGCGGCCGAACGCCCCGCCGCCCGCGACACCGTCGACTTCGCGGACGTCGCGGGCGCAGGATGAAGCTGTGGGCGGACTGTCAGAGCTGTCCGCTATCGTGCGGACAGATCAAGACGCACCAAGGGGTGGGATTCAAGATGACTGTTTCCGTACGACGTGTGGTCGGCGCCGCCGCTGCCACCGCGCTGCTGTGTTCGGCCGTCGCCGCCTGTGGAGGCGGGGACGACAAGGGGGAGAAGAATGCCTCCGGGACGGGGTCCCAGTCGGTCGCGCAGGCCGTCACGGCCGCGTACAAGAAGACCTCCGAGGCCAAGTCCGCCAAGGTCGACATGACCATGAAGATGCCGGCGGCGGCCCAGGGCGGCGGCGACATGAAGATGTCCGGCACCATGGGCTGGGACCCGACCGTCATGGATATGACGATGTCGGGCTCCGCGTTCTCGGCCGGCGGCCCGGACGCGCCCAAGAACATCCGCATGCTCATGCAGGACAACGTGATGTACATGGATATGGGCGCCAACGCCGCCAAGTCCATGGACGGCAAGCGCTGGATGAAGATGGACCTCGCCGCGATGGCGAAGAAGTCCGGCGATGAGAAAATGGCGAGCCAGATGACCGGCAGCCTGGACAGCATGAACCAGGACCCGGCCCAGCAGATCGCCGTTCTGCTGGACTCGCCGAACCTGAAGCACCTCGGCTCGGCCACGGTGGACGGCACCGAGACCGAGCACTACAAGGGCAAGCTGACGGTCGACGAGATGCTGGCGAAGAACGACTCGCTGAAGGTCCTCAGCAAGTCCGAGCGCGACCAGCTGCTCAAGAACGTCAAGAAGGCCGGTATCAAGAACTACGACACCGAGCTGTGGATCAACAAGGACGACCTGCCGGTCCGGCTCGACGTCACGATGGACAGCTCGCAGGGCGCCATCCAGATGTCGGAGAAGTTCTCCGACTACGGTGCCGCGGTGAAGACCTCCGTGCCGCCCGCGAGCCAGACCTTCGACATGATGCAGATGCTCAAGGAGCTCGGCGGGGCCTCCGGCGCCGGGAGCGGCACCGGTTCCTCCGGTCTTGACAGCGGCGTCTGAGCGGATTTGCTCGGCACGCTCTCTTTCACGTAACCTTCCACAGAAGCCAAAGACCGCTGGTCGTTGCCGTCCGCTCGCAAGAGAGTTCGGTGGCCGAAGGATCCGCTGAAATTGCGGACGACCCGCGCAGGTGACCGTGGAAGTACTCCCTCATGGATCCGTCTGTGATGGTCGAGTTCACGCCCCGTGCGCCTGCGCCGGGGCGTTTCGTATTCCTCAGTCTCCTTGCGAGCGGTCCTCATCACCCGGAAGGAGGCTGACGCTTTATGCCGACGCCCGACAAGGCTGCCGCGGTAGCCGAGCTCACGGACAAGTTCCGCAGCTCGAACGCCGCCGTGCTGACCGAGTACCGGGGTCTCACCGTGGCCCAGCTCAAGCAGCTGCGCCGTTCGCTCGGTGAGAACTCCGAGTACGCCGTGGTGAAGAACACGCTGACCAAGATCGCGGCCAACGAGGCCGGGATCAACGCGCTGGACGACCTGTTCAACGGTCCGACGGCAGTTGCCTTCGTCACCGGTGACCCGGTGGAGTCGGCGAAGGGTCTTCGTGACTTCGCCAAGGAGAACCCGAATCTCGTCATCAAGGGCGGTGTCCTTGACGGCAAGGTGCTGTCCGCCGACGAGATCAAGAAGCTTGCGGACCTCGAGTCCCGCGAGGTTCTGCTGTCCAAGCTGGCCGGTGCCTTCAAGGCGAAGCAGTCGCAGGCTGCCTCCGTCTTCAACGCGCTGCCGACGAAGCTCGTCCGCACCGTGGACGCGCTCCGTGCCAAGCAGGACGAGCAGGGCGGTGCCGAGTAACTCGGCTCGCTTTCTGATCCTCGCCGCCTGAGACGGCGGCAGGGATCGCAGCGGGCCTGAACGTCTACGGAGTAATGCCGCTAGGCATACGCCCGCCTCACCCAGTACACCCGGCACCTGCCGATTTAGTGGAAGGACCGCCATCATGGCGAAGCTCACCCAGGACGAGCTGCTTGCGCAGTTCGAGGAGATGACCCTCATCGAGCTCTCTGAGTTCGTGAAGGCCTTCGAGGACAAGTTCGACGTCGAGGCTGCCGCTGCCGCCCCGGTCGTCGTCGCCGGTGCCGCTGGTGGCGCCGCTGCCGAGGCCGTCGAGGAGCAGGACGAGTTCGACGTCGTCCTCACCGGCGCCGGCGAGAAGAAGATCCAGGTCATCAAGGTCGTGCGCGAGCTGACCTCCCTGGGCCTCAAGGAGGCCAAGGACCTCGTCGACGGCACCCCGAAGCCGGTCCTCGAGAAGGTCGCCAAGGACGCCGCCGCGAAGGCCAAGGAGCAGCTCGAGGCTGCCGGCGCTTCCGTCGAGGTCAAGTGACTTTGCGAGTCGACTGACTCTTCTTCGGTGAAACTGCTCCCCCGGGAGCTGTAACGCCGAGGTACCGAAGGGCGATCACCCAACTGGGTGGTCGCCCTTCGGCGTTGTCCGGATCGCAGGTCCAGGGTGCCTTGCACTGTCGGGCGTGCAGAGTATGGTGATCTTCGTTGTGCCTGGCGCCACCCCTGTTCGACCAAGAGGGGGCCTTGACGAACAGCACGCAGCGCGCAATTCTCAGGACGCGTCGTCACAACGATCCGGATCCGAGGCATGGATCGACGGCGAAGAGGGCAGTAAGGATGTGCGCTCAGCGCACAGGGAACGCCGCAGACGGTGAACGGATGAGAACAACGAGGGTCTCAAAAAACCCGCACTGGACATCAGTGGGCCTTCTGGCTACACTGTCCCTTTGCGCTGCCTGTTAGCTGCTCCCTGCCCGTCACCAGGGGCATGCCCTCGCCTCAGCACTGTGGATTGAACCGGCTCTGACCTGGCTAAATGCCAGATCAGGGGCTCTGTCCCGTTGTATGGCTTGGGACCGGTACGCGCGTAGTGAGTCCGAGCCCTCGGAAGGACCCCCTCTTGGCCGCCTCGCGCAACGCCTCGATCGCGAATACGAACAACGGCGCCAGCACCGCCCCGCTGCGCATCTCCTTTGCAAAGATCAAGGAGCCTCTCGAGGTTCCGAACCTGCTCGCACTTCAGACCGAGAGCTTCGACTGGCTTCTCGGCAACACCGCTTGGCAGAGTCGGGTCGAGGAGGCTCTGGAGTCGGGTCACGACGTCCCCACGAAGTCCGGTCTGGAGGAGATCTTCGAGGAGATCTCCCCGATCGAGGACTTCTCCGGGTCGATGTCCCTGACTTTCCGCGACCACCGCTTCGAGCCGCCGAAGAACTCGATCGACGAGTGCAAGGAGCGCGACTTCACGTACGCGGCCCCGCTCTTCGTCACCGCCGAGTTCACCAATAACGAGACCGGCGAGATCAAGTCCCAGACGGTCTTCATGGGCGACTTCCCGCTCATGACCAACAAGGGCACCTTCGTCATCAACGGCACCGAGCGTGTCGTTGTCTCCCAGCTGGTCCGCTCGCCGGGTGTCTACTTCGACTCCTCCATCGACAAGACGTCCGACAAGGACATCTTCTCCGCCAAGATCATCCCGTCCCGGGGTGCCTGGCTGGAGATGGAGATCGACAAGCGCGACATGGTCGGTGTGCGCATCGACCGCAAGCGCAAGCAGTCCGTCACCGTTCTCCTGAAGGCTCTCGGTTGGACGACCGAGCAGATCCTCGAGGAGTTCGGCCAGTACGAGTCGATGCGCGCCACCCTGGAGAAGGACCACACCCAGGGCCAGGACGACGCACTGCTCGACATCTACCGCAAGCTGCGTCCGGGCGAGCCGCCCACGCGTGAGGCCGCGCAGACGCTGCTCGAGAACCTCTACTTCAACCCGAAGCGCTACGACCTCGCGAAGGTCGGCCGCTACAAGGTGAACAAGAAGCTCGGTGCCGAGGAGCCGCTGAACGCCGGCGTGCTCACGACCGACGACATCATCGCCTCCATCAAGTACCTCGTGAAGCTTCACGCGGGCGAGACGGAGACGGTGGGCGAGTCGGGCCGGGAGATCGTCGTCGAGACCGACGACATCGACCACTTCGGCAACCGTCGTATCCGTAACGTCGGCGAGCTGATCCAGAACCAGGTCCGTACGGGTCTCGCCCGTATGGAGCGCGTCGTGCGTGAGCGCATGACGACCCAGGACGTCGAGGCGATCACGCCGCAGACCCTGATCAACATTCGCCCGGTCGTGGCGTCGATCAAGGAGTTCTTCGGTACCTCGCAGCTGTCCCAGTTCATGGACCAGAACAACCCGCTGTCGGGGCTGACGCACAAGCGTCGTCTGAACGCCCTCGGCCCGGGTGGTCTGTCCCGTGAGCGGGCGGGCTTCGAGGTCCGAGACGTGCACCCCTCGCACTACGGCCGCATGTGCCCGATCGAGACCCCTGAAGGTCCCAACATCGGTCTCATCGGCTCGCTCGCCTCGTACGGCCGGATCAACCCGTTCGGTTTCATCGAGACGCCGTACCGCAAGGTCATCGAGGGTGTCGTCGGCGATGACGTCGACTACCTGACGGCCGACGAGGAAGACCGCTTCGTGATCGCCCAGGCGAACGCGCCGCTGTCCGAGGACATGCGTTTCGCCGAGGCCCGCGTCCTGGTCCGCCGTCGTGGCGGTGAGGTCGACTACGTCCCCGGTGACGACGTCGACTACATGGACGTCTCGCCGCGCCAGATGGTGTCGGTCGCGACCGCGATGATCCCGTTCCTCGAGCACGACGACGCCAACCGTGCCCTCATGGGCGCGAACATGATGCGTCAGGCCGTGCCGCTCATCAAGTCCGAGGCGCCGCTCGTCGGCACCGGCATGGAGTACCGCTGCGCCACCGACGCGGGCGACGTGCTCAAGGCCGACAAGGACGGTGTGGTCCAGGAGGTCTCCGCGGACTACATCACCACCGCCAACGACGACGGCACGTACAGCACGTACCGCCTGCACAAGTTCTCCCGCTCGAACCAGGGCACTTCTGTCAACCAGAAGGTCGTCGTGGACGAGGGCGCGCGGATCATCACCGGCCAGGTCCTGGCCGACGGTCCCGCGACCGAAGAGGGCGAGATGGCCCTCGGTAAGAACCTGCTCGTGGCGTTCATGCCGTGGGAGGGTCACAACTACGAGGACGCGATCATCCTGTCGCAGCGCCTCGTGCAGGACGACGTCCTCTCCTCGATCCACATCGAGGAGCACGAGGTCGACGCCCGTGACACCAAGCTCGGCCCGGAGGAGATCACCCGGGACATCCCGAACGTCTCCGAGGAGGTCCTCGCCGACCTCGACGAGCGCGGCATCATCCGTATCGGTGCCGAGGTCGTCGCCGGCGACATCCTCGTCGGCAAGGTCACGCCCAAGGGTGAGACCGAGCTGACGCCGGAGGAGCGCCTGCTCCGCGCGATCTTCGGTGAGAAGGCGCGCGAGGTGCGCGACACCTCGCTGAAGGTGCCGCACGGTGAGATCGGCAAGGTCATCGGCGTCCGCGTCTTCGACCGTGAAGAGGGCGACGAGCTGCCGCCGGGCGTGAACCAGCTGGTTCGTGTCTACGTGGCGCAGAAGCGCAAGATCACCGATGGTGACAAGCTCGCCGGCCGTCACGGCAACAAGGGCGTCATCTCGAAGATCAACCCGATCGAGGACATGCCGTTCCTGGAGGACGGCACCCCGGTCGACATCATCCTCAACCCGCTGGGTGTGCCGTCCCGAATGAACCCGGGACAGGTTCTGGAGATCCACCTCGGCTGGCTCGCCAGCCAGGGCTGGGACGTCTCCGGCCTGAGCGACCAGTGGGCCCAGAGCCTGCAGTCGATCGGCGCCGACCAGGTCGAGCCGCGTACGAACGTCGCGACCCCGGTCTTCGACGGCGCGCGTGAGGACGAGCTCGCGGGTCTGCTGGAGAACGCCCGCCCGAACCGCGACGGCGACCGCATGGTCCTCCCGTCCGGCAAGGCGCACCTGTTCGACGGCCGCTCCGGCGAGCCGTTCCCGGAGCCGGTCTCGGTCGGCTACATGTACATCCTCAAGCTGCACCACCTGGTCGACGACAAGCTGCACGCTCGTTCGACCGGTCCGTACTCGATGATCACCCAGCAGCCGCTGGGCGGTAAGGCTCAGTTCGGTGGCCAGCGCTTCGGTGAGATGGAGGTGTGGGCGCTTGAGGCATACGGCGCCGCTTACGCCCTCCAGGAGCTGCTGACGATCAAGTCCGACGACGTCACCGGCCGCGTGAAGGTCTACGAGGCCATCGTCAAGGGCGAGAACATCCCCGAGCCCGGCATTCCCGAGTCCTTCAAGGTGCTCATCAAGGAAATGCAGTCCCTGTGCCTCAACGTGGAGGTGCTGTCCTCGGACGGCATGTCCATCGAGATGCGCGACACCGACGAGGACGTCTTCCGCGCAGCGGAGGAGCTCGGCATCGACCTGTCCCGGCGCGAGCCGAGCAGCGTCGAAGAGGTCTGACGGGAGTCCGGTAGGGGCCCGCACGCGGGCCCCTACCGACCCCTCGACCCCCGTTTCAGACCACAGACTTACAACCCTGAGAGGGATTGACGCATAGTGCTCGACGTCAACTTCTTCGATGAGCTCCGGATCGGTCTGGCCACCGCTGACGACATCCGTCAGTGGAGCCACGGCGAGGTCAAGAAGCCCGAGACCATCAACTACCGCACGCTCAAGCCGGAAAAGGACGGGCTCTTCTGCGAGAAGATCTTCGGTCCGACCCGGGACTGGGAGTGCTACTGCGGTAAGTACAAGCGTGTCCGCTTCAAGGGCATCATCTGCGAGCGCTGCGGCGTGGAGGTCACGCGCGCCAAGGTGCGTCGTGAGCGGATGGGGCACATCGAGCTGGCCGCTCCTGTCACCCACATCTGGTACTTCAAGGGCGTCCCGTCGCGCCTTGGCTACCTGCTCGACCTCGCCCCGAAGGACCTCGAGAAGGTCATCTACTTCGCGGCGTACATGATCACGTTCGTCGACGAAGAGCGCCGTACCCGCGACCTGCCCTCCCTTGAGGCGCATGTCCAGGTCGAGCGTCAGCAGGTCGAGAACCGTCGTGACTCCGACCTGGAGACCCGCGCCAAGAAGCTCGAGGGCGACCTGGCCGAGCTCGAGGCCGAGGGTGCCAAGGCCGACGTGCGCCGCAAGGTGCGCGAGGGTGCCGAGCGCGAGATGAAGCAGCTGCGCGACCGTGCGCAGCGCTCGATCGACCGTCTGGACGAGGTCTGGTCGCGCTTCAAGAACCTCAAGGTCCAGGACCTCGAGGGCGACGAGCTCCTCTACCGCGAGCTGCGTGACCGCTTCGGCACGTACTTCGACGGCTCGATGGGTGCCGCGGCGCTGCAGAAGCGCCTCGAGACCTTCGACCTCGAGGAGGAGGCCGAGCGTCTCCGCGAGATCATCCGTACCGGCAAGGGCCAGAAGAAGACCCGTGCGCTCAAGCGCCTCAAGGTCGTCTCCGCGTTCCTGCAGACCAGCAACAGCCCCAAGGGCATGGTGCTCGACTGCGTGCCGGTCATCCCGCCGGACCTGCGTCCGATGGTGCAGCTGGACGGTGGCCGCTTCGCGACCTCCGACCTGAACGACCTGTACCGCCGCGTCATCAACCGCAACAACCGCCTGAAGCGGCTTCTCGACCTCGGCGCTCCCGAGATCATCGTGAACAACGAGAAGCGCATGCTCCAGGAGGCCGTGGACGCCCTCTTCGACAACGGTCGTCGTGGTCGCCCGGTCACCGGTCCCGGTAACCGCCCGCTGAAGTCCCTGAGCGACATGCTCAAGGGCAAGCAGGGTCGTTTCCGTCAGAACCTTCTCGGTAAGCGTGTGGACTACTCCGCGCGTTCCGTGATCGTCGTCGGCCCGCAGCTGAAGCTGCACCAGTGTGGTCTGCCGAAGGCCATGGCGCTGGAGCTCTTCAAGCCGTTCGTGATGAAGCGCCTGGTTGACCTCAACCACGCGCAGAACATCAAGAGCGCGAAGAGGATGGTCGAGCGCGGCCGTACCGTCGTGTACGACGTTCTCGAAGAGGTCATCGCCGAGCACCCGGTTCTCCTGAACCGTGCGCCGACGCTGCACCGCCTCGGCATCCAGGCCTTCGAGCCGCAGCTGGTCGAGGGCAAGGCCATTCAGATCCACCCGCTCGTCTGCACCGCGTTCAACGCGGACTTCGACGGTGACCAGATGGCCGTGCACCTGCCGCTCTCCGCGGAGGCGCAGGCCGAGGCCCGCATCCTGATGCTGTCCTCGAACAACATCCTCAAGCCCGCCGACGGCCGTCCGGTGACGATGCCGACCCAGGACATGGTCCTCGGTCTGTTCTTCCTCACCACCGACGGTGAGCTCCGTGACGTCAAGGGCGAGGGCCGCGCGTTCGGCTCCACGGCCGAGGCGACCATGGCGTTCGACGCCGGCGAGCTCGCGCTGCAGTCCGCGGTCGACATCCGCTTCCCGGTGGGCACCATGCCGCCGCGCGGCTGGACCCCGCCGGTCGCGGAGGAGGGTGAGCCGGAGTACCAGCCGGGCGACACCTTCCGTCTGCGTACGACGCTGGGCCGCGCGCTCTTCAACGAGCTGCTGCCCGAGGACTACCCGTTCGTCGACTACTCGGTCGGCAAGAAGCAGCTCGGCGAGATCGTCAACGACCTCGCGGAGCGCTACCCCAAGGTCATCGTGGCGGCGACGCTCGACAACCTGAAGGCGGCCGGCTTCTTCTGGGGTACCCGCTCCGGCGTCACCGTGGCCATCTCCGACGTGGTCGTTCCCGAGGCGAAGAAGGCAATCGTCGCGGGCTACGAGGCGCAGGACGAGAAGGTCCAGAAGCAGTACGAGCGCGGTCTCATCACGAAGGAAGAGCGCACTCAGGAGCTCATCGCGATCTGGACCAAGGCGACCAATGAGGTCTCCGAGGCGATGAACGCGAACTTCCCGAAGACCAACCCCATCTTCATGATGGTTGACTCGGGTGCCCGAGGAAACATGATGCAGATGCGTCAGATCGCGGGTATGCGTGGTCTGGTGTCGAACGCCAAGAACGAGACGATCCCGCGTCCGATTAAGGCCTCCTTCCGTGAGGGCCTGTCGGTGCTGGAGTACTTCATCTCGACTCACGGTGCTCGTAAGGGTCTGGCGGACACCGCCCTGCGTACCGCCGACTCGGGTTACCTGACCCGTCGTCTGGTGGACGTCTCGCAGGACGTCATCATTCGCGAGGAGGACTGCGGCACCGACCGTGGCCTCAAGCTCCAGATCGCGGAGCGTGGCGCCGACGGCGTGCTGCGCAAGACCGAAGACGTCGAGACCAGCGTGTATGCCCGCATGCTCGCCGAGGACATCGTCGTCGACGGCAAGGTCATCGCGCCGGCCAACGTCGACCTGGGTGACGTGCTCATCGACGCCCTCGTCGCCCACGGCGTCGAGATCGTCAAGACCCGCTCGGTGCTCACGTGCGAGTCCGCGGTCGGCACCTGTGCCTTCTGCTACGGCCGCTCGCTGGCCACCGGCAAGCTGGTCGACATCGGTGAGGCGGTCGGCATCATCGCCGCCCAGTCCATCGGTGAGCCCGGTACCCAGCTGACGATGCGTACCTTCCACACCGGTGGTGTGGCAGGTGACGACATCACCCAGGGTCTGCCCCGTGTCGTCGAGCTCTTCGAGGCTCGTACGCCGAAGGGTGTCGCCCCGATCTCCGAGTCCGCGGGCCGTGTCCGCATCGAGGAGACCGAGAAGACCAAGAAGCTCGTCGTCACCCCCGACGACGGCAGCGACGAGATCCCGTTCCCGATCTCGAAGCGTGCCCGTCTGCTCGTGGGGGAGGGCGACCACGTCGAGGTCGGCCAGAAGCTGACCGTGGGTGCCACCAACCCGCACGACGTGCTGCGCATTCTGGGTCAGCGTGCGGTCCAGGTGCACCTGGTCGGCGAGGTCCAGAAGGTCTACAACTCGCAGGGTGTGTCGATCCACGACAAGCACATCGAGATCATCATCCGGCAGATGCTGCGCCGTGTGACGATCATCGAGTCCGGCGACGCCGAGCTGCTGCCCGGCGAGCTGGTCGAGCGCTCGAAGTTCGAGGGCGAGAACCGTCGTGTGGTCACCGAGGGCGGTCACCCCGCCTCCGGCCGTCCGCAGCTGATGGGTATCACCAAGGCCTCGCTGGCGACGGAATCCTGGCTGTCGGCCGCCTCCTTCCAGGAGACGACCCGAGTCCTGACGGATGCGGCGATCAACGCCAAGTCCGACAGCCTCATCGGCCTCAAGGAGAACGTCATCATCGGTAAGCTCATCCCGGCCGGTACGGGTCTGTCCCGCTACCGCAACATCCGGGTGGAGCCCACCGAGGAGGCCAAGGCCGCGATGTACTCGGCCGTCGGCTACGACGACATCGACTACTCGCCGTTCGGTGGTGGCTCCGGCCAGGCCGTTCCGCTGGAGGACTACGACTACGGTCCGTACAACCAGTAGGCGAGCAGCTGCTCGAAACCGCAGGGCGGCCACTCCGGTGAGAACCGGGGTGGCCGCCCTGCGGCGTAGTGACGCATGATGGACACCACAACATGTCCGGGTCCCGGGGGAGTGGTCTCGTGTCGAATCCGTCGTGGCAGCCGGTCCCGTGGCCGGGCCACCAGGGTCATCAGCCGTCGATGCTGGCCGCGCATGCGGACAGGGAGCGCGCCGTCGATGTGCTGCGCGCGGGGTTCGCCGAGGGGCGGATGCAGCAGAGCGAGTACGAGCGGCGGATCGAGCGGGCCTACCAGGCGCGCACCGTGGGGGAGTTGACCACGCTCGTCGCCGACCTGCCGCAGGGCCCCGCGCCTCAGCAGCAGTTCCAGCAGCAGCAGATGATGGGCGTGCCCCGGACGTTCCTGCCGCCGCCCCCGCCGACCAACGGGAAGGCGATCGGGGCGCTGGTGTGCGGTGTGGGCACGTTCTTCAGCGCGGGCGTCTCGGCCATCCCCGCGGTGATCCTGGGTCACATGGCGCGCAAGGAGATCCGGGAGCGGGGCGAGTCCGGCGACGGGATGGCGGTCGGCGGGCTGGTGCTCGGCTGGCTTTCCGTGGCCTTCTGGGTCCTGCTCATCGTCGCGATCGTCGCCTCGGGGAGCTAGTGGCGGGTAGCAGAGCGCCCGGCGTGTCCTGGCTCCGGGGTATTTGTTTTGACCACAGCGTATGAGATAGGTACGCTCAGACCTTGTGCCTGGGGTGTGCCTGGGCTCGTGTGCGTGTCATCAGCCGCATGGCGAGTCCTATCACGGCCACCGCAATCTGCCGCCTTCCCGCCTTCGGCGGGGGTCTGCAGTATTCGACACACCCGACCGCGTGGGTCGGGCGCGTTTCAGGTTAGCTTTACTACTCGGCACACAGAAACCGGAGAAGTAGTGCCTACGATCCAGCAGCTGGTCCGGAAGGGCCGGCAGGACAAGGTCGAGAAGAACAAGACGCCCGCGCTCGAGGGTTCGCCCCAGCGTCGTGGCGTCTGCACGCGTGTGTTCACGACCACCCCGAAGAAGCCGAACTCGGCCCTCCGTAAGGTCGCGCGTGTGCGTCTGACCAGCGGCATCGAGGTCACGGCCTACATTCCGGGTGAGGGACACAACCTGCAGGAGCACTCCATCGTGCTCGTGCGCGGCGGCCGTGTGAAGGACCTGCCCGGTGTTCGTTACAAGATCATCCGCGGTTCGCTTGACACCCAGGGTGTCAAGAACCGCAAGCAGGCCCGCAGCCGCTACGGCGCCAAGAAGGAGAAGTAGAAATGCCTCGTAAGGGCCCCGCCCCGAAGCGCCCGGTCATCATCGACCCGGTCTACGGTTCTCCTCTGGTGACCTCCCTCATCAACAAGGTGCTGCTGAACGGCAAGCGCTCCACCGCCGAGCGCATCGTGTACGGCGCCATGGAGGGCCTGCGCGAGAAGACCAGCAACGACCCGGTCATCACCCTGAAGCGCGCGCTTGAGAACATCAAGCCGACCCTTGAGGTCAAGTCCCGCCGTGTCGGTGGCGCGACCTACCAGGTGCCGATCGAGGTCAAGCCCGGCCGCGCCAACACCCTCGCGCTCCGCTGGCTCGTCGGCTACTCGCGCGCCCGTCGCGAGAAGACGATGACCGAGCGTCTGACGAACGAGCTGCTCGACGCCTCGAACGGCCTCGGTGCTGCCGTCAAGAAGCGCGAGGACACGCACAAGATGGCCGAGTCCAACAAGGCCTTCGCGCACTACCGCTGGTAGTCGCAACCCACATCGAGACCGAGAGAAGACTGAAGCCTTATGGCTACCACTTCACTTGACCTGGCCAAGGTCCGAAACATCGGCATCATGGCCCACATCGACGCGGGCAAGACGACCACCACTGAGCGGATCCTGTTCTACACCGGCGTCTCGTACAAGATCGGTGAGGTCCACGACGGCGCCGCCACGATGGACTGGATGGAGCAGGAGCAGGAGCGTGGCATCACGATCACGTCTGCTGCCACCACTTGCCACTGGCCGCTCGAGGACAACGACTACACGATCAACATCATCGACACCCCGGGGCACGTCGACTTCACCGTTGAGGTGGAGCGCTCCCTGCGTGTGCTCGATGGTGCCGTGACGGTGTTCGACGGTGTCGCCGGCGTTGAGCCGCAGTCCGAGACGGTGTGGCGTCAGGCCGACCGTTACGGCGTGCCGCGCATCTGCTTCGTCAACAAGCTGGACCGTACCGGCGCCGAGTTCCACCGCTGTGTGGACATGATCTCGGACCGCCTGGGCGCCCAGCCGCTCGTCATGCAGCTCCCCATCGGGGCCGAGGCCGACTTCCAGGGTGTTGTCGACCTCGTCACGATGAAGGCGTACGTCTGGTCGGCCGAGGCCGCCAAGGGCGAGGCCTACGACACCGTCGAGATCCCCGACACGCACAAGGAGGCTGCGGACGAGTACCGCGGCAAGCTCCTTGAGGCCGTCGCGGAGAACGACGAAGAGATCATGGAGCTGTACCTGGAGGGCCAGGAGCCGTCCGTGGAGCAGCTGTACGCCGCGATCCGTCGTGTCACCATCGCGTCCGGCAAGTCCGACGGCACCACGGTCACCCCGGTGTTCTGCGGTACCGCGTTCAAGAACAAGGGCGTCCAGCCCCTGCTCGACGCGGTCGTGCGCTACCTGCCGACTCCCCTTGACGTCGACTCCATCGAGGGTCACGACGTGAAGGACCCGGAGAAGGTCATCGAGCGCAAGCCGTCCGAGGACGAGCCGCTGTCGGCCCTCGCGTTCAAGATCGCGAGCGACCCGCACCTGGGCAAGCTCACCTTCATCCGGGTTTACTCGGGTCGCCTGGAGGCCGGCACCGCGGTGCTGAACTCCGTCAAGGGCAAGAAGGAGCGCATCGGCAAGATCTACCGCATGCACGCGAACAAGCGTGAGGAGATCGCGTCGGTGGGCGCCGGTGACATCGTCGCCGTCATGGGCCTGAAGCAGACCACCACCGGTGAGACGCTGTCCGACGACAAGAACCCGGTCATCCTGGAGTCCATGGACTTCCCGGCGCCGGTCATTCAGGTCGCGATCGAGCCCAAGTCCAAGGGTGACCAGGAGAAGCTGGGTGTCGCCATCCAGCGTCTCGCGGAGGAGGACCCCTCCTTCCAGGTGCACTCGGACGAGGAGACCGGCCAGACCATCATCGGTGGTATGGGCGAGCTCCACCTCGACGTCCTTGTCGACCGCATGCGTCGCGAGTTCCGCGTCGAGGCGAACGTCGGCAAGCCGCAGGTCGCGTACCGCGAGACCATCCGCAAGACGGTGGACAAGGTCGACTTCACGCACAAGAAGCAGACTGGTGGTACCGGCCAGTTCGCGAAGGTGCAGATCTCGATCGAGCCGATCGAGGGTGGCGACGCGAGCTACGAGTTCGTGAACAAGGTCACCGGTGGTCGTATCCCGAAGGAGTACATCCCTTCGGTCGACGCCGGCTGCCAGGAGGCCATGCAGTTCGGCATCCTCGCCGGTTACGAGATGACCGGTGTTCGCATCACGCTGCTCGACGGTGCCTTCCACGAGGTCGACTCCTCCGAGCTCGCCTTCAAGATCGCCGGTTCGCAGGCGTTCAAGGAGGCCGCGCGCAGGGCCGGTCCCGTGCTCCTCGAGCCGATGATGGCCGTTGAGGTGATCACGCCCGAGGACTACATGGGCGAGGTCATCGGCGACGTCAACTCCCGTCGTGGCCAGATCCAGGCCATGGAGGAGCGGATGGGCGCCCGTGTCGTCAAGGGCCTGGTCCCGCTTTCGGAGATGTTCGGCTACGTCGGCGACCTCCGCAGCAAGACGTCGGGTCGCGCGAGCTACTCGATGCAGTTCGACTCCTACGCCGAGGTTCCGCGGAACGTCGCCGAGGAAATCATCGCGAAGGCCAAGGGCGAGTAACTCACTCGAGTTCACGCTTTAGGCTTGACACCGGAGCTCTTGGGGCATTTCCCGGCAACAGCCGCGAAATGCCCCGGGAGACCGGCTTTCCAGCAAAGATCACCTGGCGCCGATGAAGCAAGGCGTACAGAACCACTCCGCAGGAGGATTCAGTGGCGAAGGCAAAGTTCGAGCGGACTAAGCCGCACGTCAACATCGGCACCATCGGTCACATTGACCACGGTAAGACGACCCTCACGGCCGCCATTACCAAGGTGCTGCACGACGCGTACCCGGACCTGAACGAGGCCTCGGCCTTCGACCAGATCGACAAGGCTCCCGAGGAGCGCCAGCGCGGTATCACGATCTCGATCGCGCACGTCGAGTACCAGACCGAGGCGCGTCACTACGCCCACGTCGACTGCCCGGGTCACGCGGACTACATCAAGAACATGATCACGGGTGCCGCGCAGATGGACGGCGCCATCCTCGTGGTCGCCGCCACCGACGGCCCGATGCCGCAGACCAAGGAGCACGTGCTCCTGGCCCGCCAGGTCGGCGTTCCGTACATCGTTGTCGCCCTGAACAAGGCCGACATGGTGGACGACGAGGAGATCCTGGAGCTCGTCGAGCTCGAGGTCCGTGAGCTCCTCTCCGAGTACGAGTTCCCGGGCGACGACCTTCCGGTCATCAAGGTCTCGGCGCTCAAGGCGCTCGAGGGTGACAAGGAGTGGGGCGAGTCCGTCCTCAACCTGATGAAGGCCGTCGACGAGGCCATCCCGGCCCCCGAGCGTGACGTCGACAAGCCGTTCCTGATGCCGATCGAGGACGTCTTCACGATCACCGGTCGTGGCACGGTCGTCACCGGCCGCATCGAGCGTGGTGTCCTCAAGGTCAACGAGACCGTCGACATCATCGGCATCAAGCAGGACAAGACCACCACCACGGTCACCGGCATCGAGATGTTCCGCAAGCTGCTCGACGAGGGCCAGGCCGGTGAGAACGTCGGTCTGCTCCTCCGTGGCATCAAGCGCGAGGACGTCGAGCGCGGCCAGGTCATCATCAAGCCCGGTTCGGTCACGCCGCACACCGAGTTCGAGGCCCAGGCCTACATCCTGTCCAAGGACGAGGGTGGCCGCCACACGCCGTTCTTCAACAACTACCGTCCGCAGTTCTACTTCCGTACGACGGACGTGACGGGCGTTGTGACCCTCCCCGAGGGCACCGAGATGGTCATGCCGGGCGACAACACCGAGATGTCCGTCTCGCTGATCCAGCCCGTGGCCATGGAAGAGGGCCTGAAGTTCGCCATCCGTGAGGGTGGCCGGACCGTGGGCGCCGGCCAGGTCACCAAGATCAACAAGTAAGTCTCACTTACCTGTTGAGTCCCTTCGGGGCTTGATGCCTGGTAGCTCATAGAGCACCTGAGAGGGCCCGTACGACTTCGGTCGTACGGGCCCTTTCTGCTGCCCCGGTTCAGGCGCGCGCCTGCGTCGGCCGCCACAGCCACGGTCTGGCGTCGGGGGAGAGGCCCGCGGCGGCCGGGCCGCGGGAGGTCAGGGCCAGGGCCGGTCCTCCCAGGGTTGCGGGCGCCGTGCTCGGGCGGACGGTGCGGCCCGCGTGGTGCAGCTGGACGTTGCCTTCGGTGTCACGGCCGAGGAGGTACGCGCCCGCTGCCGCCACCGGCCCGTAGCCGGGGAAGTCGACGCGTGGGCCCCCGACGGCCAGCAGCTCGGCGGACGCGGGCGGACGGTAGTAGAGACGGTCACCGGACGCGGCGACGGCGTCGGCGGGGGCGGGCAGGCCGGACAGCCGTGCGGGGCCCCGCGGCGTCCAGTGGTGGACGGTGTCGCGGCCCGCGGCGTAGACGTGCACCTCGCCGTCGTCGCCGACGACCGCCGTGAGCCCGTCCTGGACCGGGCCGCCGCCGAGTTCGCGCCACGGGGACCAGCTCCCGGCCCTGTCGCGCACCCGCGTGCTGATGCCCTGCCCCGCGTTGCGTACGAAGAGGTGGACGCGGCCGTCCGGAGCGGCGGCCGCCACCGGGACACCGATGCGGCGGCCGCGGTCCGGATCGCTCTCCGGGCTGCCGAGGCCCTTCCACGCCTGCCGTTCCAGGGCCACGATCTCGCGTACGTCGGCGCCGTCCTGGACGGACGCGAGGCGCAGGCCGATGACGAGGTGGCGGCCGTCGGGGAGCGCGACCGCCGTGAGGGCCGGGGCGAGCGGGCCGCCGCCGAGGTCGGCCGGGGCGCCGAACTCACCGTCCTTCTCGGTGTACCGGACGGCGCGCAGCCCCAGCACGCCGTACGCGGTGAGCCGACCGTCGGCGTTCGGGACGAGGGCGAGCCGGGGCCCGGGGTAGCGGTAGTGGGTGGCGCGGACCCAGCCCTTGCGGTTGGTGAGGGGGCGGTCGCCGCCTACGTTGTAGTCGCCGCAGCCGGAGGGGTTGCCGCAGCTCCAGTCGGGGGCGGCGCCGTACGGGACGAGCTGGGCGGCCTTCTTCTGGAGGACCCGTGGCGGCAGGTTCTTCGGCCAGTGGTTGTTGTAGTAGCCGCGGAAGGCGGTCGTGGCGAAGGCGGGCGGCCCGCTCTTGGCCTGCCGCGTCCAGCGGATCAGCGCGGCCCAGCTGAAGCAGGCGACGGCCGTGTGGTCGGCGTGATCGGAGTAGCCGGGCTGCTCGCTGTCACGTATCCGCGTGAGGCGGTCGCTGTGCTGGATGTCGGGGTCCGGGTCGAGGGTGTGCACGAGGGTGGGGCGGTAGCGCTCGAAGAGCGCCACGAGTACGTCGACCAGGGACGCGCGGTCGTACGTCTGGACGGAGCGCAGCGGGGAACCCACGGGGACCAGGGTGCGCAGCAGGAGTCCGGGTTCGCGCCAGAGCGCGGGGACGCCCATGTGGCCCGCGGTGGTGTGCATGGCGAGGTTGAGGTGTACCAACTCGACGCTGTGGCCCCGGTGTTGGAGCGAGTCGACCTCGACCTGGAAGCCGCCGGGCAGTCGGACGGCGGTCGTGGTCCAGCGGGTGAAGACGGGCAGGCCGAGCTGGGTCGCGTACGACTGGCGCAGGCCCTGGTGGCGGGCCGAGGAGTAGGCGGCCTTGTCGGGTGCGGGGGCCCGGTCGGCCGGTGTCTTGTTGCGGCCGTCGGCCTCGCCCGCGGTGACGTACACGCAGACGACCGGGGTGCCCGCGTCGAGGGCCTGCCGGGTGTCCGGGTTCATGAAGTACAGGTCGTCGTCGGGGTGGGCGAGGACCTGGAGCAGCAGGGCGCGCTCGGCCTGTGCGGCGGTGCGGCCGGTGGCGGGGGAGGGGGCGGTGCCGCTCGGCGGTGGCGCGGGGCTGGTGCGGGAGCAGGCGGAGAGGGCGCCCGCGGCGGTGAGCGCGGCGGCTGCGAGGAGGGCGCTGCGGCGGGCGGGCCGGCGCCCAACGGCTATGTAGGGATGGGGTGTTGCAGGTCTTTCCCGCACGGTGGCGCTCACTCCGTTCGCTGCCGAGGCAGCGTTCGGGGGTGGGGCGCTCGCCTCTGTTCAGGTGGTTCACCTCAACAGAGGGGCAAGAGGATGCCCGGGTTCCGGTGATCTTGGCCTCTGTGGACGCGGGCCGGCCGGCGCCGCGTGCGCGCGGGACACGCACACCCCTGGTTTGACCTTCGTCACTGAGGGGGTACTCTCTTCGGCTCGATTGGCCCCGGACATGCCCTGTATGGCAGACTGTGGGGGTTGCTCGGTTGAGTGCCGATGCTGCGCGCCTCCCGCCGGGAGGACCGGAAGCGAGTCCCACAGTACTCGTCGGCTGTATCTACCCCTCGGGGTAGCAATCGGCCGGACGTACGGGAATCTTTCGGGAAGCGTCAGCGAGGTCCCTTGGCCAGGCGCTCGGTGGGTTTCTTCCCCCGTGTACATGCGGTCTTGGCCGCAGACCCCTTAGCAGGGACATCCATGCGGATATTTCTGTCAGCGGGACTGCGACACGCCCGACCGCGTGGGGCGGAGGAAGTGTGAAACAGGGCCCCCGAGTTCCAGAGCGTTACGAGAGACAGGACTACTAGGTAGCCATGGCGGGACAGAAGATCCGCATCCGGCTCAAGGCCTACGACCACGAGGTCATCGACTCCTCGGCGAAGAAGATCGTCGAGACGGTGACGCGCACTGGTGCGTCGGTCGCGGGCCCGGTGCCGCTGCCCACAGAGAAGAACGTGTACTGCGTCATCAAGTCGCCGCACAAGTACAAGGACTCGCGCGAGCACTTCGAGATGCGCACTCACAAGCGCCTGATCGACATTCTCGACCCGACTCCGAAGACCGTTGACTCCCTGATGCGACTCGACCTCCCGGCCGGTGTCGACATCGAGATCAAGCTCTGAGGGTCGGTGAACTGAGAATGGCTAAGCCGATCAAGGGCATCCTGGGCGAGAAGCTCGGCATGACGCAGGTGTGGGACGAGAACAACCGTGTTGTTCCCGTCACCGTCGTCAAGGCCGGACCGAACGTGATCACCCAGGTCCGTACGAATGACGTCGACGGTTACGACTCCGTCCAGCTCGCCTTCGGCGAGATCGACCCGCGCAAGGTGAACAAGCCCCTCAAGGGCCACTTCGCCAAGGCCGATGTCACCCCCCGTCGCCACCTCGTCGAGGTCCGTACCGCTGACGCCAGCGAGTACGCCCTGGGCCAGGAGATCACCGCTGAGGTGTTCGATGGCGGCGTGAAGGTCGATGTCACCGGCCAGAGCAAGGGCAAGGGCTTCGCCGGCGGCATGAAGCGCCACAACTTCCGTGGTGGCAAGGCATCCCACGGTGCCCACCGCGTGCACCGCAAGCCGGGTTCCATCGGCGGTTGCGCCACCCCCGGCCGTGTGTTCAAGGGCACCCGCATGGCGGGCCGCATGGGCAACGAGCGGGTCACCACCCAGAACCTGACCGTTCACGCCGTTGACGCGGAGAAGGGTCTGCTCCTCATCAAGGGCGCAGTTCCCGGTCCGAACGGTGGCCTCGTCCTGGTCCGTACCGCGGCCAAGGGGGTTTGAGGAACCGATGAGCACCATTGACATCCTTTCGCCGGCAGGCGACAAGACCGGGTCTGTCGAGCTCCCTTCGGAGATCTTCGACGTAGAGAAGATCAGCGTTCCGCTGCTTCACCAGGTCGTCGTCGCCCAGCTGGCCGCTGCCCGTCAGGGCACGCACAAGACCAAGCGCCGCGGCGAAGTCCGTGGTGGTGGCAAGAAGCCTTACCGCCAGAAGGGCACCGGCCGCGCGCGCCAGGGTTCGACCCGTGCGCCGCAGTTCGCCGGCGGTGGCGTCGTCCACGGCCCGCAGCCGCGTGACTACTCCCAGCGGACCCCGAAGAAGATGAAGGCTGCCGCGCTGCGTCACGCCCTCACCGACCGGGCCCGCAACGCTCGCATCCACGTCGTTTCCGGCGTGGTCGAGGGCGAGGTCTCCACGAAGGCCGCGAAGACGCTGTTCGGCAAGATCTCGGAGCGCAAGAACCTGCTCCTGGTCGTCGACCGCGCCGACGAGGTCGCGTGGCTCTCCGCCCGCAACCTGCCCCAGATCCACATTCTGGAGCCGGGCCAGCTGAACACGTACGACGTTCTCGTCTCGGACGACGTGGTCTTCACCCAGGCCGCTTTCGAGTCCTTCGTGTCTGGCCCCAAGGCCGCTGACACCGAAGGGAGCGAAGCCTGATGGCTATTCGTCACCAGAGCATCGCGTCCAAGGCTGCGAAGGCCGCCAAGGCCGCGCGCGTCGCCAAGGCGAAGCGCATCGCGACCGAGGGCAAGATCGCCGTTGAGCCCACCCCGCTGAGCAAGTCCTTCTCGGACCCGCGCGACGTCCTCGTCAAGCCGGTCGTCTCGGAGAAGTCGTACGCGCTCCTCGATGAGGGCAAGTACACGTTCGTCGTGGCCCCGGGCGCCAACAAGACCCAGATCAAGCAGGCCGTCGAGGCGGTCTTCTCGGTCAAGGTCACCGGCGTCAACACGATCAACCGTCAGGGCAAGCGGAAGCGTACGCGCACCGGGTTCGGCAAGCGTGCCGACACCAAGCGCGCCATCGTGACCCTCGCTGAGGGCGACCGTATCGACATCTTCGGCCAGGCCTCCTAACGGAGACCCTGGTCCGAATATCGGACGAGGACTGAGAAATGGGAATCCGCAAGTACAAGCCGACGACGCCGGGCCGCCGTGGCTCCTCCGTCGCCGACTTCGTCGAGGTAACGCGGTCCACGCCGGAGAAGTCGCTGGTCCGCCCGCTGCACAGCAAGGGCGGCCGTAACAACGCCGGTCGGATCACCGTTCGCCACCAGGGTGGCGGACACAAGCGCGCCTTCCGCGTGATCGACTTCCGTCGTCACGACAAGGACGGCGTGCCGGCCAAGGTCGCTCACATCGAGTACGACCCGAACCGCACTGCGCGCATCGCGCTCCTGCACTACGCGGACGGCGAGAAGCGTTACATCCTGGCCCCGCGCGGTCTCGCGCAGGGCGCCAAGGTGGAGAACGGCCCCGCTGCCGACATCAAGCCCGGTAACAACCTGGCGCTCCGCAACATCCCGGTCGGTACCACGATCCACGCGATCGAGCTCCGTCCCGGTGGTGGCGCCAAGTTCGCCCGCTCCGCGGGTGCCTCCGTGCAGCTGCTCGCGAAGGAGGGCTCGATGGCCCACCTTCGTATGCCCTCCGGCGAGATCCGCCTGGTCGACGTGCGCTGCCGCGCCACCGTCGGCGAGGTCGGCAACGCCGAGCAGAGCAACATCAACTGGGGCAAGGCCGGCCGCATGCGCTGGAAGGGCGTCCGCCCGACCGTGCGTGGTGTCGTCATGAACCCGGTCGACCACCCGCACGGTGGTGGTGAAGGCAAGACCTCCGGTGGTCGCCACCCGGTCTCGCCGTGGGGCCAGAAGGAGGGTCGTACTCGTGATCGCAGCAAGGCGAGCAACAAGTACATCGTCCGCCGCCGCAAGTCGAACAAGAAGCGCTAGGAGCGGGTTTAGATGCCGCGCAGTCTCAAGAAGGGACCCTTCGTCGACGGCCACCTCGTAAAGAAGGTGGACGTACAGAACGAAGCCGGTTCCAAGAACGTCATCAAGACCTGGTCCCGCCGCTCGATGATCATTCCCAGCATGCTGGGTCACACGATCGCGGTGCACAACGGCAAGACCCACATCCCGGTGTTCGTCACCGAGTCGATGGTCGGCCACAAGCTCGGCGAGTTCTCGCCGACGCGCACCTTCCGGGGTCACGTCAAGGACGACCGGAAGTCGAAGCGCCGCTAAGGCGGGGTGGAATCGACTATGACTAACACCGAAGGGACAACCATGGAAGCCAGGGCCCAGGCGCGGTACATCCGCGTCACGCCCATGAAGGCCCGCCGCGTGGTGGACCTCATCCGTGGCATGGATGCCACGGAGGCTCAGGCGGTCCTGCGATTCGCCCCGCAGGCCGCGAGCCAGCCGGTGGGCAAGGTGCTCGACAGCGCCATCGCCAACGCCGCGCACAACTACGACCACCCCGACGCCTCTTCGCTGGTCATCAGCGAGGCGTATGTGGACGAGGGCCCGACCCTGAAGCGGTTCCGTCCGCGTGCTCAGGGCCGTGCCTACCGGATCCGTAAGCGGACCAGCCACATCACCGTGGTCGTCAGCAGCAAGGAAGGAACCCGGTAATGGGCCAGAAGGTAAACCCGCACGGGTTCCGGCTCGGTGTCACGACCGACTTCAAGTCGCGTTGGTACGCCGACAAGCTGTACAAGGACTACGTCAAGGAAGACGTCGCCATCCGTCGGATGATGACGTCCGGCATGGAGCGCGCCGGCATCTCGAAGGTTGAGATCGAGCGCACCCGTGACCGCGTGCGGGTGGACATCCACACCGCGCGTCCCGGCATCGTCATCGGCCGCCGTGGCGCCGAGGCCGACCGCATCCGCGGTGACCTCGAGAAGCTCACGGGCAAGCAGGTCCAGCTGAACATCCTCGAGGTCAAGAGCCCCGAGACGGACGCTCAGCTGGTTGCTCAGGCCGTTGCCGAGCAGCTGTCCTCCCGCGTCTCCTTCCGTCGCGCCATGCGTAAGAGCATGCAGGGCACGATGAAGGCCGGCGCCAAGGGCATCAAGATCCAGTGTGGCGGTCGTCTCGGCGGTGCCGAGATGTCCCGTTCGGAGTTCTACCGCGAGGGCCGCGTGCCCCTGCACACGCTCCGCGCCAACGTGGACTACGGCTTCTTCGAGGCCAAGACGACCTTCGGCCGCATCGGCGTGAAGGTCTGGATCTACAAGGGCGACGTCAAGAACATCGCCGAGGTTCGCGCCGAGAACGCCGCGGCCCGCGCCGGTAACCGTCCGGCCCGTGGCGGTAACGACCGCCCGGCCCGTGGTGGTGGCCGTGGCGGCGAGCGTGGCGGTCGCGGTCGTAAGCCGCAGCAGCAGTCCGCGCCGGCTGCGGAGGCCCCCAAGGCCGACGCTCCCGCCGCTGCCGCTCCGGCTGCCGAGAGCACCGGAACGGAGGCCTGACCGAAATGCTGATCCCCCGTAGGGTCAAGCACCGCAAGCAGCACCACCCGAAGCGCAGCGGTATGTCCAAGGGTGGCACGCAGGTTGCGTTCGGTGAGTACGGCATTCAGGCCCTCACCCCGGCGTACGTGACGAACCGTCAGATCGAGGCAGCTCGTATCGCCATGACGCGTCACATCAAGCGTGGCGGCAAGGTCTGGATCAACATTTACCCGGACCGCCCCCTCACCAAGAAGCCTGCCGAGACCCGCATGGGTTCCGGTAAGGGTTCCCCGGAGTGGTGGGTCGCCAACGTCAAGCCCGGACGCGTCATGTTCGAGCTGTCGTACCCCAACGAGAAGACCGCGCGCGAGGCGCTGACTCGTGCGGCTCACAAGCTGCCGATGAAGTGCAAGATCGTCAAGCGCGAGGCAGGTGAAGCGTGATGTCGGCCGGAACCAAGGCGTCTGAGCTGCGCGAGCTGGGCAACGAGGAGCTCCTCAACAAGCTCCGCGAGGCCAAGGAAGAGCTGTTCAACCTCCGCTTCCAGGCGGCGACGGGTCAGCTCGAGAACCACGGCCGGCTCAAGGCCGTCCGCAAGGACATCGCGCGGATCTACACCCTCATGCGTGAGCGCGAGCTGGGCATCGAGACGGTGGAGAGCGCCTGATGAGCGAGAAGACTGTGACTGAAGAGACTGCCGCCCGCGGCTTCCGCAAGACCCGTGAGGGCCTTGTTGTCAGCGACAAGATGGACAAGACCGTCGTCGTCGCTGTCGAGGACCGCGTCAAGCACGCCCTGTACGGCAAGGTCATCCGCCGTACGAACAAGCTCAAGGCACACGACGAGCAGAACGCTGCCGGCGTCGGCGACCGCGTCCTCCTGATGGAGACGCGTCCGCTGTCGGCGAGCAAGCGCTGGCGCATCGTCGAGATCCTCGAGAAGGCCAAGTAGGTAATTCCCGCAAGGGAATTCCAACAAATGCAGCTCTGAGGCATCCCTCAGAGTTCGTTCCGCCAGGCTCGGCAGGGGCCCTCTCGTAAGAGAGAAGCCCCTGCCGGGAACCGGCAGACAATCAGGAGATAGACGTGATCCAGCAGGAGTCGCGACTGCGCGTCGCCGACAACACGGGTGCGAAGGAAATTCTCACCATCCGTGTTCTCGGTGGCTCGGGTCGCCGCTACGCGGGCATCGGTGACGTCATCGTCGCCACCGTCAAGGACGCGATCCCCGGTGGCAACGTGAAGAAGGGTGACGTCGTCAAGGCGGTCATCGTTCGCACCGTCAAGGAGCGCCGCCGTCCGGACGGCTCGTACATCCGCTTCGACGAGAACGCCGCCGTCATTCTGAAGAACGACGGCGACCCTCGCGGCACCCGTATCTTCGGCCCGGTGGGCCGTGAGCTGCGCGAGAAGAAGTTCATGAAGATCATCTCGCTCGCGCCGGAGGTGCTGTAAGCATGAAGATCAAGAAGGGCGACCTGGTACAGGTCATCACCGGTAAGGACCGCGGCAAGCAGGGCAAGGTCATTGCGGCCTTCCCCCGCGAGGACCGTGTCCTGGTCGAGGGTGTCAACCGGGTCAAGAAGCACACGAAGGCCGGCCCCACCGCCAGCGGTTCGCAGGCCGGAGGCATCGTCACGACCGAGGCGCCCGTCCACGTCTCCAACGTCCAGCTGGTCGTTGAGAAGGACGGCAACAAGGTCGTCACGCGCGTCGGTTACCGCTTCGACGACGAGGGCAACAAGATCCGCGTTGCCAAGCGGACGGGTGAGGACATCTGATGACGACCACCACCACTCCGCGTCTCAAGACGAAGTACCGCGAGGAGATCACGGCGAAGCTGCAGGAGGAGTTCTCGTACGAGAACGTCATGCAGATTCCCGGTCTCGTGAAGGTCGTCGTGAACATGGGTGTCGGCGACGCCGCCCGTGACTCGAAGCTCATGGACGGTGCCGTCCGTGACCTGACGACGATCACCGGTCAGAAGCCGGCCATCACCAAGGCTCGCAAGTCCATCGCGCAGTTCAAGCTGCGCGAGGGTCAGCCGATCGGTGCCCACGTCACGCTTCGTGGCGACCGCATGTGGGAGTTCCTGGACCGCACCCTGTCGCTGGCGCTTCCGCGCATCCGCGACTTCCGTGGTCTGTCCCCCAAGCAGTTCGACGGCCGTGGCAACTACACCTTCGGTCTCACGGAGCAGGTCATGTTCCACGAGATCGACCAGGACAAGATCGACCGCGTCCGGGGTATGGACATCACCGTGGTCACCACGGCGACCAACGACGACGAGGGCCGTGCCCTTCTGCGTCACCTCGGCTTCCCGTTCAAGGAGGCGTAAGCGAGATGGCGAAGAAGGCTCTTATTGCCAAGGCTGCTCGTAAGCCGAAGTTCGGTGTTCGTGGCTACACGCGCTGCCAGCGCTGCGGCCGCCCGCACTCCGTGTACCGCAAGTTCGGCCTCTGCCGCGTGTGCCTTCGTGAGATGGCTCACCGTGGCGAGCTGCCGGGCGTGACCAAGAGCTCCTGGTAGTCCCTTAGTTGGGATTGCCCGGATCTCTCGGTAAGTAGAGGGTCGGCAGAGGCCCCAGCTCCCATGGCTTAGGCTAGGAGAGTTGGGCGTCTGCCGCCCTGACCGACTTACTACGCCGTAGGTCCCCGCGCCGCACCCGTCCCGCCCCTGTGTGGGGAGAGGGATGGCGCATACAGGAAACCCCGGCGAGAGAGGCCGAAGGCCAATTCATGACCATGACTGATCCGATCGCAGACATGCTTACGCGTCTGCGGAACGCGAACTCGGCGTACCACGACACCGTGGCTATGCCGCACAGCAAGATCAAGTCGCACATCGCCGAGATCCTCCAGCAGGAGGGTTTCATCACCGGCTGGAAGGTCGAGGACGCCGAGGTCGGCAAGTCCCTCGTCCTGGAGCTGAAGTTCGGCCCGAACCGTGAGCGTTCGATCGCCGGCATCAAGCGCATCTCCAAGCCGGGTCTGCGCGTTTACGCGAAGTCCACCAACCTGCCGAAGGTTCTCGGCGGCCTGGGCGTGGCGGTCATCTCCACGTCCCACGGTCTCCTGACCGGCCAGCAGGCAGGCAAGAAGGGCGTGGGTGGGGAAGTCCTCGCCTACGTCTGGTAGCGGAAGGAATCGGAGGAAACAGCTATGTCGCGTATTGGCAAGCTCCCCATCACGGTTCCCGCCGGCGTGGACGTCACCATCGACGGCCAGACGGTCGCGGTCAAGGGCCCCAAGGGTTCCCTGAGCCACACCGTTGCTGCGCCGATCGAGATCGCCAAGGGTGAGGACGGCGTTCTGGCCGTCACCCGCCCGAACGACGAGCGTCAGAACAAGGCCCTCCACGGCCTGTCCCGCACGCTGGTGGCGAACATGATCACCGGCGTGACCACGGGTTACGTGAAGAAGCTCGAAATCAGCGGTGTCGGTTACCGCGTCCTGGCGAAGGGCTCCAACCTGGAGTTCTCGCTCGGCTACAGCCACCCGATCCTGATCGAGGCGCCCGAGGGCATCTCCTTCAAGGTCGAATCGGCGACCAAGTTCTCGGTCGAGGGCATCGACAAGCAGAAGGTCGGCGAGGTTGCGGCCAACATCCGCAAGCTGCGCAAGCCCGACCCGTACAAGGCCAAGGGCGTCAAGTACGAAGGCGAAGTCATCCGCCGCAAGGTCGGAAAGGCGGGTAAGTAAGCCATGGCATACGGTCAGAAGATCGCTAAGGGCGACGCTTACAAGCGTGCGGCCATCAAGCGCCGCCACATCCGTATCCGCAAGAACATGTCGGGTACGGCCGAGCGTCCGCGCCTGGTCGTGACGCGCTCGAACCGGAACATCGTGGCGCAGGTCATCGACGACGTTAAGGGTCACACCCTCGCGTCGGCGTCGACCCTGGACACGTCGATCCGTGGCGGCGAGGGCGACAAGTCCGCGCAGGCCAAGTCGGTCGGTGCCCTGGTCGCTGAGCGCGCCAAGGCCGCCGGTGTCGAGACTGTCGTGTTCGACCGTGGTGGTAACCAGTACGCCGGGCGCATTGCTGCCCTGGCGGACGCCGCCCGCGAAGCCGGACTCAAGTTCTGAGTCCTGGTTCCGTAGCTAGCGGAAACAGAGAGAGGTAATTCCAATGGCTGGACCCCAGCGCCGCGGTGGCGGTGCCGGTGGCGGCGAGCGGCGGGACCGGAAGGGCCGTGACGGCGGCGCTGCTGAGAAGACCGCGTACGTTGAGCGCGTTGTCGCGATCAACCGTGTCGCCAAGGTTGTGAAGGGTGGTCGTCGCTTCAGCTTCACTGCGCTCGTCGTAGTGGGCGACGGTGACGGCACCGTGGGTGTCGGTTACGGCAAGGCCAAGGAGGTGCCGGCCGCCATCGCCAAGGGTGTTGAGGAGGCCAAGAAGCACTTCTTCAAGGTCCCCCGTATCCAGGGCACCATCCCGCACCCGATCACGGGCGAGAAGGCCGCGGGCGTCGTCCTGCTCAAGCCTGCTTCCCCCGGTACCGGTGTTATCGCCGGTGGCCCGGTGCGTGCCGTGCTCGAGTGCGCGGGCGTGCACGACATCCTGTCGAAGTCGCTCGGTTCGTCGAACGCGATCAACATCGTGCACGCCACGGTGGAGGCCCTGCGTGGTCTGCAGCGTCCCGAGGAGATCGCGGCCCGCCGTGGTCTGCCCCTCGAGGACGTCGCTCCCGCGGCCCTGCTGCGTGCGCGTGCCGGGGCCGGTGCTGCGTAATGGCACAGCTCAAGATCACGCAGACGAAGTCGTACATCGGCAGCAAGCAGAACCACCGTGACACCCTGCGTTCCCTTGGTCTCAAGGGGATCAACACGCAGGTCGTCAAGGAGGACCGCCCCGAGTTCCGCGGCATGGTGCAGACCGTGCGCCACCTCGTGACGGTTGAGGAGGTCTGATCATGGGTGAGCAGAACCCGCTCAAGATCCACAACCTCCGTCCGGCCCCCGGCGCCAAGACCGCCAAGACCCGTGTCGGTCGTGGTGAGGCGTCGAAGGGTAAGACGGCCGGTCGTGGTACCAAGGGCACCAAGGCCCGTTACCAGGTTCCGGAGCGCTTCGAGGGTGGCCAGATGCCCCTCCACATGCGTCTCCCGAAGCTCAAGGGCTTCCGGAACCCCTTCAAGGTCGAGTTCCAGGTCGTGAACCTGGACAAGCTCGCCTCGCTGTACCCCGAGGGTGGCGAAGTCACCGTCGAGGGTCTGGTGGAGAAGGGTGCTGTCCGTAAGAACAGCCTCGTCAAGGTCCTTGGCCAGGGCGAGATCACCGTGGCGCTGCAGGTGACGGTCGACTCCGTCTCCGGCTCCGCCAAGGAGAAGATCACCGCCGCAGGCGGTACGGTCACCGAGCTCGTCTGAGCCAATCAGGCGTCTTGATGACGTGAACGTCCCTACCGGGGATGCCCCACATTTGGGGCATCCCCGGTTGGTCGTTCCAAGGGGGGCAGTTACGCCGGTAAGGTGGCGTCCGTTGTTAAGTTCCGGGCTTAGTGTGCCCCCGGCACCTATCCGGGCTCTTGACCGTTAGACCGTTTACGTATTTGTCGAATCCTCAAGACCGTCACCTCTGACGCACGCGCGCGGGGGTCGCAGGAGGCACCGTGCTCACCGCGTTCGCCCGGGCGTTCAAGACGCCCGACCTGCGCAAGAAACTGCTCTTCACGCTGGGCATCGTCGTGATCTACCGGCTCGGGGCGCACATCCCGATCCCAGGCGTGGATTACCAGAACGTCCAAACGTGTATGAACCAGGCCAACTCCAGCTCCGGCCTGTTCGGTCTGGTCAACATGTTCAGCGGTGGCGCGCTGTTGCAGATC
The DNA here is from genome assembly GCF_042888725.1 of Streptomyces sp. NPDC002795. Taxonomy (NCBI): domain Bacteria; kingdom Bacillati; phylum Actinomycetota; class Actinomycetes; order Kitasatosporales; family Streptomycetaceae; genus Streptomyces; species Streptomyces sp. NPDC002795. Next base: position 541,719 of record NZ_JBIAQB010000002.1, on the reverse strand, counting down.
ACGGTCTTCGCGCTCGGCATCATGCCGTACATCACCGCGAGCATCATTCTGCAGCTGCTCACCGTGGTGATCCCGCGTCTGGAAGCCCTCAAGAAGGAGGGACAGGCCGGCACGGCGAAGATCACGCAGTACACCCGCTACCTGACCGTGGCGCTCGCCATCCTTCAGGGCACCGGCCTGGTCGCCACCGCCCGCACCGGCGCGCTCTTCCAGGGCTGCCCGGTCGCCAGCGAGATCGTCCCGGACCAGTCGATCTTCATCACGATCACGATGGTCATCACGATGACCGCCGGTACCTGCGTGATGATGTGGCTCGGCGAGCTGGTCACCGACAAGGGCATCGGCAACGGCATGTCGATCCTGATGTTCATCTCGATCGCCGCCACCTTCCCGTCCGCCCTCTGGGCCATCAAGAAGCAGGGCTCGCTGGCCGACGGCTGGATCGAGTTCGGCACCGTCATCCTCGTCGGCCTGGTCATGGTCGCCCTGGTGGTCTTCGTCGAGCAGGCCCAGCGTCGTATCCCCGTGCAGTACGCGAAGCGCATGATCGGCCGCCGGTCCTACGGCGGTACGTCCACGTACATCCCGCTCAAGGTGAACCAGGCCGGTGTGATCCCGGTCATCTTCGCGTCGTCGCTGCTCTACATTCCGGCCCTGGTCGCCCAGTTCGCCGGGGGTGATTCGCAATGGAAGGTCTGGATCGATGACCACCTGACCAAGGGAAATCACCCGATTTACATCGCGACGTACTTCCTCCTGATCGTGTTCTTCGCCTTCTTCTACGTGGCGATCTCGTTCAACCCCGAGGAAGTCGCCGACAACATGAAGAAGTATGGTGGCTTCATCCCGGGCATCCGGGCTGGCCGACCGACCGCTGAGTACCTTTCGTACGTGCTCAACCGGATCACCTGGCCGGGTTCGCTGTATTTGGGCCTGATCGCTCTCGTGCCGACGATGGCGTTGGTTGGTTTCGGGGCAAACCAGAACTTCCCGTTCGGCGGCACGAGCATCCTGATCATCGTGGGTGTCGGCCTGGAGACGGTGAAGCAGATCGAGAGCCAGCTCCAGCAGCGCAATTACGAAGGGTTCCTCCGCTGATGCGTATCGTCCTCGTCGGGCCGCCCGGTGCTGGCAAGGGAACGCAGGCCGCGTTCCTGGCCAAGAACCTGTCGATTCCGCACATCTCCACGGGCGACCTCTTCCGTGCCAACATCAGCCAGGGCACGGAGCTGGGCAAGCAGGCCAAGTCCTACATGGACGCCGGCCAGCTGGTCCCTGACGAGGTCACCATCGGGATGGCGAAGGACCGCATGGAGCAGGCGGACGCCGTGAACGGCTTCCTGCTCGACGGCTTCCCGCGCAACGTCTCGCAGGCCGAGGCGCTCGACGTCGCCCTCAAGGCCGACGACGTCACGCTGGACGCGGTTCTCGACCTGGAGGTCCCCGAGGACGAGGTGGTCAAGCGCATCGCCGGCCGCCGCATCTGCCGAAACGACTCGGCGCACGTCTTCCACGTCACGTACAAGCAGCCCGAGACCGAGGGTGTCTGCGACACCTGCGGCGGCGAGCTGTACCAGCGTGACGACGACAAGGAAGAGACCGTGCGCAAGCGGCTCGAGGTCTACCACACGCAGACGGAGCCGATCATCGACTACTACCGGGAGCAGGGGCTCGTCGTGACGATCTCCGCTCTGGGCAAGGTCGAGGAAGTCACGGCGCGGGCCATGGAGGCCCTGAAGCGCTGATCGCTTCACCCGTAGTACGTGCCTGAGGCCGCGGTTCCCCGTCGGGGGGATCGCGGCCTTAGTGTTGGTGGGACTGGACGTACGTAACCCTCGTACCTCGTACCGGATGACGGAGAGCGCAGGCCCCCATGGTGCAGATCAAGACCCCCGACCAGATTCGCAAGATGCGCGAGGCGGGGCTTGTCGTCGCGGCGATCCACGCGGCGACCCGTGAGGCGGCCGTGCCGGGCGCGACCACGAAGGATCTGGACGAGGTCGCCCGCAAGGTGCTCGCCGAGCACGGGGCGAAGTCGAACTTCCTCGGGTACGGGGGGTTCCCCGCGACCATCTGCACCTCGAAGAACGAGGTGGTGGTGCACGGCATCCCGAGTGAAGAGGTCGTCCTGGAGGACGGCGACATCATCTCGATCGACTGCGGGGCGATCGTCGAGGGGTGGCACGGTGACGCCGCGTACACCGCCTTCGTCGGGTCCGGGCACTCCGCGGAGCTGATCGAGCTGTCGCGGGTGACCGAGGAGTCGATGTGGGCCGGGCTCGCCGCGATGAAGTCCGGTAACCGGCTGGTCGACATCTCCCGTGCCATCGAGTCGTACATCCGCCGGCAGCCGAAGCCGGGCGGCGGGAAGTACGGGATCGTCGAGGACTACGGCGGCCATGGCATCGGGACCGAGATGCACATGGACCCGCACCTGCTGAACTACGTCGAGCGGCGGCGGGGGAAGGGTCCGAAGCTGGTGCCCGGGTTCTGCCTCGCGATCGAGCCGATGGTGTCCCTCGGTACGCCGAAGACGGAGACCCTGTCGGACGACTGGACCGTCATCACGACGGACGGCACCTGGTCCTCGCACTGGGAGCACTCCGTGGCCCTCACGGAGGACGGCCCGCTGGTCCTGACATCCCCCGACGGTGGCAAGGCGAAGCTGGCGGAGTTGGGTGTGACGGCGGCGCCGGATCCGTTGGGCTGAGGTCGGGGGCGGGTCGGGCGGGGCTGTCGCGGAGGGTTCGCTGGGTGGAACCCGGTGGCAGGGCGGGTCGGTGGCTTATTGATCTTGGCCGTGGGGCAGAATCACGAGATTCGTCTTTCCGGGGGGACTGTCGTAGACTGACTCGTCGGCTCTCGTGTATGCGCATGTCTCCATGCGGACATGGAAGTCGATCAAGGTAGTCGATTCGAAGGGCGAAGCGTGGCCAAGAAGCAAGGTGCCATCGAGATCGAGGGCACTGTCGTCGAGTCTCTGCCGAACGCCATGTTCAAGGTCGAGCTCCAGAACGGCCACCAGGTCCTGGCACACATCAGCGGCAAGATGCGCATGCACTACATCCGTATCCTCCCTGACGACCGGGTCGTGGTGGAGCTGTCTCCGTACGACCTCACGCGTGGCCGGATCGTCTACCGGTACAAGTAGATCTTGCCCTAGTCCCGCCTCGGCGGGCCGCCGGCAACTGACCCGGAGAACCTCACCCATGAAGGTCAAGCCGAGCGTCAAGAAGATCTGCGACAAGTGCAGGGTGATCCGCCGTCACGGTCGGGTCATGGTGATCTGCGACAACCCGCGCCACAAGCAGCGCCAGGGCTGACGCAGACCCGTTCAACTGCAGTTCGATCGCAGAGTTCGCGCGACGCAGCACATTGAGTACATACGCAGGGCCCGCCGGCGACGTTCAGTCGTGGCGACACCCTCGGTCGGAGGCCGAGGACTCAGTTCGTACCAACTCTTCGCACGAAGAGGACGGCGGCTGGGAGTGGTTCTGCTACAGACCTCCGAAGAATCAACAGGAGCCATGAATGGCACGCGTTGAAGGTGTTGACCTCCCGCGCGAGAAGCGCATCGAGGTCGCCCTGACCTACGTGTTCGGCGTCGGGCGTACGCGCGCCCAGGAGACGCTGGACGCGGTCGGTGTCGACCGCAACATCCGCGTTCGCGACATCAGCGAGGAAGACCTCGTCAAGATCCGCGAGTACGTGGACCAGAACTTCCAGACCGAGGGTGACCTCCGTCGCGAGATTCAGGCCGACATCCGCCGCAAGGTCGAGATCGGCTGCTACCAGGGTCTGCGTCACCGTCGTGGCCTCCCGGTCCACGGCCAGCGCACGAGCACGAACGCGCGTACCCGCAAGGGCCCGCGTCGCGCCATCGCCGGTAAGAAGAAGCCGGGCAAGAAGTAGTCCTCAGCGGACGCTGTTCAGCGGTCTTCGCTGTAGGACCGACCACCTCCCTGTAGGAGAACGACATGCCCCCCAAGGGTCGTCAGGGCGCTGCCAAGAAGGTGCGCCGCAAGGAAAAGAAGAACGTCGCTCACGGCCACGCGCACATCAAGAGCACGTTCAACAACACGATCGTGTCCATCACGGACCCGACCGGCAACGTGATCTCGTGGGCCTCCGCCGGCCACGTCGGCTTCAAGGGCTCTCGCAAGTCCACGCCGTTCGCCGCGCAGATGGCCGCCGAGTCGGCTGCCCGTCGCGCGCAGGAGCACGGCATGCGCAAGGTCGACGTCTTCGTCAAGGGCCCGGGTTCCGGTCGCGAGACCGCCATCCGCTCCCTGCAGGCGACCGGCCTCGAGGTCGGCTCGATCCAGGACGTCACGCCGACGCCGCACAACGGCTGCCGTCCCCCCAAGCGTCGCCGCGTCTGATCCCGGTCAGTAGCGCAGGCCGCTTGGTCTGAGGTTTTCGGGCGGTACGGCTCCTTCGGGCCGTGCCGCCCGTACCATTGCAGTACTAGTCGGGCATCAAATAGTGGGTGCCCACGACTGAAGGATTCACTTCATGCTGATCGCTCAGCGTCCCTCGTTGACCGAAGAGGTCGTCGACGAATTCCGCTCCCGGTTCGTGATCGAGCCGCTGGAGCCGGGCTTCGGCTACACCCTCGGCAACTCCCTGCGTCGTACGCTCCTCTCCTCGATTCCGGGTGCGGCGGTCACGTCCATCCGTATCGACGGTGTCCTGCACGAGTTCACCACCGTGCCGGGCGTCAAGGAGGACGTCACCGACCTCATCCTGAACATCAAGCAGCTGGTCGTCTCCTCGGAGCACGACGAGCCGGTCGTGATGTACCTGCGCAAGCAGGGCCCGGGTCTGGTCACCGCCGCCGACATCGCGCCCCCGGCCGGTGTCGAGGTGCACAACCCCGACCTCGTCCTCGCCACGCTCAACGGCAAGGGCAAGCTGGAGATGGAGCTGACCGTCGAGCGCGGTCGCGGCTACGTCTCCGCCGTGCAGAACAAGCAGGTCGGTCAGGAGATCGGGCGCATCCCGGTCGACTCGATCTACTCGCCGGTTCTCAAGGTCACGTACAAGGTCGAGGCCACGCGTGTCGAGCAGCGCACCGACTTCGACAAGCTGATCGTCGACGTCGAGACCAAGCAGGCGATGCGTCCCCGTGACGCCATGGCCTCCGCCGGTAAGACGCTGGTCGAGCTGTTCGGTCTCGCCCGCGAGCTGAACATCGACGCCGAGGGCATCGACATGGGCCCGTCCCCCACGGACGCCGCTCTTGCCGCTGATCTCGCCCTGCCGATCGAGGAGCTCGAGCTCACCGTTCGGTCGTACAACTGCCTCAAGCGCGAGGGCATCCACTCCGTGGGTGAGCTCGTCGCCCGCTCCGAGGCCGACCTGCTCGACATCCGCAACTTCGGTGCGAAGTCGATCGACGAGGTCAAGGCGAAGCTGGCCGGCATGGGCCTGGCCCTCAAGGACAGCCCGCCCGGATTCGACCCGACCGCCGCCGCCGACGCCTTCGGCGCCGACGACGACGCGGACGCCGGATTCGTCGAGACCGAGCAGTACTGATCGGTCTCACCTCCGGGGACGCCTTGCGCGTCCCCGGATCTCCGACAGGCGACCGCCTGCTCGGATACTGACCCTGGTACCTAGTACGGCCAGGGCAGACACCTAGGAGAAATCATGCCGAAGCCCGCCAAGGGTGCCCGTCTGGGCGGCAGCGCTGCGCACGAGAAGCTGCTCCTCGCGAACCTCGCGAAGTCGCTCTTCGAGCACGGCAAGATCACGACGACCGAGGCCAAGGCCCGTCGTCTGCGTCCGTACGCGGAGCGTCTGGTCACCAAGGCGAAGAAGGGCGACCTTCACAACCGCCGTCAGGTGCTCCAGGTCATCACGGACAAGGGCGTCGTCCACACGCTCTTCACCGAGATCGCCCCGCGCTACGAGAACCGTCCGGGTGGTTACACCCGTATCACCAAGATCGGTAACCGCCGTGGCGACAACGCGCCCATGGCTGTCATCGAGCTGGTCGAGGCCCTGACGGTCGCGCAGCAGGCCACCGGTGAGGCCGAGGCCGCCACCAAGCGTTCCGCCAAGGACGCCGAGGCCGCCGAGGCGCAGACCGAGGCTCCGGCCGAGGCCGCTGCCGAGGAGTCGAAGGACGCCTGAGGCTGACGCCTTGTGTGTGAGCGGGTCCGCCCTTCTGGGGCGGGCCCGCTTTCCGTTTCTCCTAGCTAGGGACTGTGGGTTGTGAGTGATGAGGTGGCGGACGGGTTCGTCCGGCTGCGGCTCGATGTGAGTTACGACGGCAGGGACTTCTCCGGGTGGGCCAAGCAGGCCTCCGGGCGGCGGACCGTGCAGGGGGAGATCGAGGACGCGCTCCGTACGGTGACCAGGTCCGCGCGGACGTACGACCTGACGGTCGCCGGGCGGACCGACGCGGGGGTGCACGCGCGGGGCCAGGTCGCGCACGTGGACCTGCCGGCGGAGGTCTGGGGCGAGCACCGGGAGAAGCTGCTGAAGCGGCTCGCGGGGCGGCTGCCGAAGGATGTGCGGGTGTGGTCTGCGGCGGAGGCGCCGAGCGGCTTCAACGCGCGTTTCTCGGCGATCTGGCGGCGGTACGCGTACCGGGTGACGGATCATCCGAGCGGCGTCGATCCGTTGCTGCGGGGCCATGTGCTGTGGCACGACTGGCCGTTGGACGTCGACGCGATGAACGAGGCCGCCGAACGGCTGCTCGGCGAGCACGACTTCGCCGCCTACTGCAAGCGGCGTGAGGGCGCGACCACCATTCGTACGCTTCAGGAGCTCAGTCTTGTGCGCGGCGACGACGGGATCGTCACCGCGACCGTGCGGGCCGATGCCTTCTGCCACAACATGGTGCGGTCGCTGATCGGGGCGCTGCTGTTCGTGGGTGACGGGCACCGGACGGCCGACTGGCCCGGCAAGGTGCTCGCCGCGGGTGTGCGGGACTCCGCCGTGCACGTGGTCCGGCCGCACGGGCTGACGCTGGAGGAAGTCGGTTACCCCGCCGACGAGTTGCTCGCCGCGCGCAACAAGGAGGCGCGCAACAAGCGGACGCTCCCGGGCGCCGGATGTTGCTGAGGGCGGCGCCCGGGGTGGCGGTCAGCCCGACGTCGCCGCCGCGGAGGCCTGGACCTCGCCGCGCCGCTTGATCTGCTGGAAGGTGAATTCCTGGAGGTCGTCGCCGAGGGAGAACACCATGGTGTCCTTCTTCGAGGCGTCCTGGCCGTTGGTGAGGCCGCCGTTGGTGAAGTACGTGTAGCGGCCCACCGAGTTGGCGGTCTGGCGGCACACCGTGGTGCGGCAGAACGCGGGCACCCCGGAGCCCGGCAGCGAGGCCACCGCGCCGTCGAAGTCGTACTGCTCCTTGGCCTTCGACGCCTGTGCCTTCGTCTTGAAGACGGCGACACCGATGGTGACCGCGGAGTTGCCCTTGTAGTACGTGGCGCGGATCAGCTGGTTGCAGTTGTTGTTCTTCAGTACGCCGGACAGGCCCTTCTGCGCGGCCGAAGCGCAGTCGGTGGTGCGGGCCGTGGCGCCCTTCGTGTAGACGCGGTCACCGAAGGTGAGCTTCTTGCCGGGGAAGAGCGTGTCCGCGCTGAGCGGGGCGGTGTCCTTCGCGGCGTTGTTGATGAAGTCGTTCGGGTCGAGCGGGGGCGGCGGGGTCGTCGCGTCGAAGGACGGCCCTCCCGACTTGCCCTCGCTGGGGATCTCCGCCGTACTCGGCAGCTGTTCGGCCGGTTTGTTGGCGGCTTCGTTCTTGCTGTTCGTCGAGACGATGCCCCACGCGACCGCCGAACCGACGGCGAGTGTGGCGACGATCGCACCGCCGATCACCATCCAGCGCTTCTTGCGCGCGCGTGCCTCTGATGCCTCCGCGAGCGATGCCCAGTCCGGGGTCGACCCGCCGTCATTGGGCCCCCACGGGGATCCCCCTTGCCCGAAACTCATGGGGCGCATCTTAGAGGTAAGGCCTGGTGTGGCATTGCCCTCGCCCTGTGGTGGAGGTGTGAGGGGTTTCCCCGCGTTACCGTGGAGGGGACACGACGCAGTGGACTGCACGGCCTCCGGAGCCCCGGGGGCCCCGCGTTTTGACCCATCCAGGGCGGCGCGGGTAGTCTCGGTCGTTGTTATACGTATCGGCTTGGTCGTTCTCACGCGAAGGGCCCTTACGTAGGTTCCCTGGAGCAGTTACCAGTGGCTCGCATACGGGTCAGCGTCCCCGGCATTGTGAGCCCCAGCTGCATGTCGCTTCAGTGGTGCCGTGTGTCAGGACCCCATTCACTGAAGAATCGAAGGCTACGAACCGTGCGTACGTACAGCCCCAAGCCCGGCGACGTGTCTCGCCAGTGGCACGTCATTGACGCTCAGGACATCGTCCTGGGCCGTCTGGCGACCACCGCCGCCATCCTTCTGCGCGGCAAGCACAAGCCGACCTATGCCCCGCACATGGACATGGGCGACTTCGTCGTCATCGTCAACGCCGACAAGGTGCACCTGTCCGGCAACAAGAAGACCCAGAAGATGGCGTACCGCCACTCCGGTTACCCGGGTGGTCTGCGCTCCGTCCGTTACGACGAGCTTCTGGAGAAGAACCCGGAGAAGGCCGTCGAGAAGGCCATCAAGGGCATGCTTCCCAAGAACACGCTCGGCCGTCAGATGCTCTCGAAGCTGAAGATCTACTCGGGCGACACGCACCCGCACGCTGCCCAGCAGCCGGTGCCGTTCGAGATCACTCAGGTCGCGCAGTAGTTCCGGCCACACCCCCTAAGACAGAAAAGAATCTGAGGAGAATCGTGGCCGAGACCACTGCCGAGACGCCGGTCGAAGAGATCGCCGACGTCGAGAGCTACACCACCGAGTCCGACGCCCCCGTCGAGGGCGAGTACACCTCGGAGTCCAACCCGGCGCGCTTCGGTGACCCGCAGCCGGCCGCCGGCCTGGGCCGCCGCAAGAACGCCATCGCGCGCGTTCGCATCGTGCCCGGCACCGGCAAGTGGAAGGTCAACGGGCGCACGCTCGAGGACTACTTCCCGAACAAGGTCCACCAGCAGGAAGTCAACGAGCCCTTCAAGGTGCTCGAGCTCGACGGCCGCTACGACGTCATCGCCCGCATCTCGGGTGGCGGCGTCTCCGGTCAGGCCGGTGCCCTGCGCCTCGGCGTGGCCCGCGCGCTGAACGAGGCCGACGCGGACAACAACCGCGGCGCCCTCAAGAAGGCCGGCTACCTCCGCCGCGACGACCGTGCGGTCGAGCGCAAGAAGGCCGGTCTCAAGAAGGCCCGCAAGGCCCCGCAGTACAGCAAGCGCTAAATTCCGCTGCCTGCTTGTTTTCCCGCTCGCCCCGGCGGCACGTATCGTGCCGCCGGGGCGTTCGGCTTATGACGATGTGAAGGTTCGGAGGACATCAAGGTGGGACGACTCTTCGGCACGGACGGCGTGCGCGGTGTCGCCAATGCGGATCTGACTGCGGAGCTCGCGCTCGGTCTGTCGGTCGCGGCGGCGCATGTTCTGGCAGAGGAGGGGTCGGGGCGCAGCCCTGTCGTGCTGGGGCGGCGGTCGGGTGACGGGCGGGAAGGCAGTTTTGAGGGCCATCGTCCGGTCGCCGTGGTCGGCCGTGATCCGCGCGCCTCGGGCGAGTTCCTGGAGGCCGCGGTCGTCGCGGGCCTGGCGAGCGCCGGAGTCGACGTGCTGCGCGTGGGCGTGCTGCCGACGCCGGCGGTCGCGTACCTCACGGGTGCGCTGGGCGCCGACCTCGGTGTGATGCTCTCCGCGAGCCACAACGCCATGCCGGACAACGGCATCAAGTTCCTCGCCCGCGGCGGCCACAAGCTGGACGACGCCCTGGAGGACCGCATCGAGGCGATCTACGAGAAGCACAGCACCGGTGCTCCGTGGAACCGCCCGACGGGCGCGGGCGTCGGCCGCGTGAAGTCGTACGGCGAGGGTCTCGACCAGTACATCGCGCACCTCGTGGGCGTGCTGCCGAACCGGCTCGAAGGCGTGAAGATCGTCCTCGACGAGGCGCACGGCGCGGCCTCGCGGGTCTCCCCGGAGGCCTTCACCCGCGTCGGTGCGGAGGTCGTCACGATCGGCGCCGAGCCCGACGGGCTGAACATCAACGACGGGTGCGGGTCGACCCACCTGGACCTGCTGAAGGCCGCCGTCGTCGAGCACAAGGCCGACTTCGGCATCGCGCACGACGGGGACGCCGACCGCTGCCTGGCCGTGGACCACACCGGGTCCGAGGTCGACGGGGACCAGATCATGGCGGTGCTCGCGCTCGACATGAAGGCGCGCGGGGTGCTGCGCGACGACACGCTGGTCGCGACCGTCATGTCGAACCTGGGCCTGAAGCTGGCGATGGAGCGCGAGGGCATCGCCCTCGTGCAGACCGCCGTCGGCGACCGGTACGTCCTGGAGAACATGAAGCAGAACGGCTTCGCGCTCGGCGGCGAGCAGTCCGGGCACGTCATCGTCCTCGACCACGCGACGACCGGTGACGGCACGCTGACGGGTCTGCTGCTCGCGGCGCGCGTCGCACAGACCGGGCGGACGCTGAAGGACCTGGCGAGCGTCATGGAGCGGCTGCCGCAGGTGCTCATCAACGTGCCGGACGTGGACAAGTCCCGCGTCACCACGTCCGGGGAACTGCAGTCGGCGGTGGCGAACGCGGAGCGTGAACTCGGCGCGACCGGGCGGGTGTTGCTGCGCTCGTCGGGTACGGAGCCGCTGGTGCGGGTGATGGTCGAGGCCGCGGACATCGCGCAGGCCCGGTCCGTCGCGGAGCGCCTGGCCGACGTGGTGAAGTCGGCGCTCGGCTAAGCCTGTTGCTTGGCGGTGCGGTCGCGTTGCTTGGCCCAGAGGTACTTCTGGGCGAGGAGCGTGGCCGTACCGGCCAGGACGATGCCGAGCAGGTTCAGCAGGAGCTGTTGGGTCGAGCCCCACATCTGGCCCATGTCGCCGTAGCTCAGCGCCACCGCGGCGTTCGCTGCCGCCGGGACCGTGGTCACCGAGATCGCGACGCCCACCAGGGCGCCGGACTTCGCCGAGGTGAGCGACAGGGTGCCGGCCGCGCCCGCGAGGACGGCCACCACGAACGAGAACCAGTCGGGCGCGTAGACGAAGCCGGTGTTCGGCCGGTCCGCCTCCAACTGGCCCTCGCTGAACAGGTTCACGGCGTCCATGAAGTAGCTGAAGCCCACCGTCACCGCCATCGCTACCGCGAAGCCGACGAGCAGGGCGACCAGGGAACGCCACGCCAGGCGCGGCGCCTTGCGCACCAGGGCCGTACAGAACCCGGCGAGCGGGCCGAACTCCGGGCCGACCGCCATGGCGCCCACGATCAGGATCGCGTTGTCGAGCACGACGCCGCACGCCGCGATCATCGTCGCGATGACCAGGAACGCCACGTACGTGATCGTGAGCGTGGACTCCTCGTGCGTGGCGTCCGAGAGCTGCTCCCACAGGACCGCGTCCGCGCCCTCGCCCGGCGCGTCCTCCTCGGCCTTGTCGGCGCGCATGGACAGCGACAGGTCGATGTTCTCGACGGAGATCGAGCCCGACCGGTCGATGCCCAACTTCCGCAGAGCGGCGATGAGTTCGTCACCGGCCTCGCGGGCGACGTCGCACATGACGACATCGCCCGACGGGTCGCGGGCGGCGCCCGGAAGCACCACCAGGTGCGTGGTGCCGGTCGTCCCCTCGACGAGGCGCACCACGTCGTCCGTCGATTCGGACGGCGTGATCAGGCGCAGATGCAGCATGGGGTCTTTCTAACAGCTACAGCTTGCGCAGGCGCAGCCGTTGCACCTTGTGGTCGGGGCCCTTGCGGATGACGAGTCCCGCGCGGCCGCGGGTGGGGGCCACGTTCTCCAGGAGGTTGACCTTGTTGATGGTGCGCCAGGTGGTGCGCGCGTAGTCCAGGGCCTCCTCCTCGGAGACCTGGGTGTACTTCCTGAAGTACGAGGACGGGTCCTGGAAGGCCGTCGCGCGCAGCTTGCGGAAGCGGTTGAGGTACCAGGCCTCGATGTCCTCCGCGCGTGCGTCGACGTACACGCTGAAGTCGAAGTAGTCGGCGAGACCGACGCGGGTGCGGCCGTCCTTGCCGGGCAGGGCGGGCTGGAGCACGTTCAGGCCCTCGACGATGAGGATGTCGGGGCGGCGCACCACGAGCTTCTCGCCGGGCACGATGTCGTAGATCAGGTGCGAGTAGACCGGGGCGGTCACCTCGTCCTTGCCCGCCTTGATGTCGGCGACGAAGCGGGTCAGGGCCCGGCGGTCGTACGACTCGGGGAAGCCCTTGCGCGACATCAGGCCGCGGGCCTGCAGTTCCTTGGTGGGGAGCAGGAACCCGTCGGTGGTGACCCGCTCGACGCGCGGGTGCTCGGGCCAGCGGGAGAGCAGGGCCTGGAGGAGGCGGGCGACGGTCGACTTGCCGACCGCGACGGAACCGGCGACCCCTATGACGAAGGGCGTGCCGGACTGGGCGGCCTTCTTGTTCGTCTCGCCGAGGAACGTGTTGAGCGCCCCGCGCAGGCCGTCGGTCGCGCCCACGTACAGGTTCAGCAGGCGGGAGAGCGGCAGATAGATGTCGCGGACCTCGTCCAGGTCGATCACGTCACCGAGGCCGCGCAGCCGCTCCAGCTCTTCCGCTGTCAGCGGCAGTGGCGTCTTGTCGCGAAGTGCACTCCATTCGGTGCGGGTGAGGTCGACGTAGGGAGTCACCTCCGGCTTCTGCCGGTGGGTGCTCCGGGAGGTCGCTTGTGCCTTGGGCTCGGAGACCGGAGAGATCACAGTCCATTGTTACGGCAGTGTGGCGGGTTGCGGCAGGTGGGGTGTGTCACGCCGGGGGGTGTGGGAACCCCGTTCGTCACAGGTTCGCCACAGGCGTGGGCAGGTATGGCCCCTGCGTGGAGGTGGCGATACATTCCGTGCACCCGTGGGACGGAACTCTGCTCGCGGGGCGGGAGGGGAACCGTGATGGCCGCGCTTCGTGTGCCGAATTTCGTCCGCCGCAGGTCGGCGGGTGCCTATGCCATGGACGACTGGGCGAGTCACGTCCGCAGCGAACTCGCCTACGAGCTGCCCGACGAGGACATCGGCGAGGACCTGGACGACTGCCTCGATTTCTACCGCCTCGGCAGCAAACCGCGCTGCGAGGAGATCGAGTACCTGGCGCTCGTGCGGGACGCGCGGGACCGGATCGACCGAGGGTGGACGGCCTGACGCCGGGTGCCGGATACCGGGCCCGGCGACCGTAAGGTCTGCTGCATGAGCATCATCGGGGTCGGTATCGACGTGGCCGAGATCGAGCGGTTCGCGGCGTCGCTGGAGCGTACGCCGAGCATGGCCGAACGCCTCTTCCTGGACGACGAGCTGCTGCTGCCCAGCGGGGAGCGGCGCGGGATCGCCTCGCTCGCCGCCCGGTTCGCCGCGAAGGAGGCCGTCGCCAAGGCGCTCGGCGCGCCGGCCGGGCTGCGCTGGACCGACGCGGAGGTGTGGGTCGAGGACAGCGGGCAGCCGCGGCTCCGGGTGAGCGGGACGGTGGCCGCGCGGGCGGCGGAGCTGGGTGTGCGGGGGTTCCATGTGTCGTTGAGCCATGACGCGGGGGTGGCGTCCGCGGTGGTGGTGGCCGAGGGGTAGGGCCGCTGCCGCTGCCCCTCGGCCGACCGCCCTACGACCGGTGGCGGAACACGATCCGGCCCCGTGTCAGGTCGTACGGCGTGATCTCCACCTGGACCCGGTCCGCCAGCAGGATCTTGATGTAGTTCTTGCGGATCTTGCCGCTGACGTGCGCGAGCACCCGGTGCCCGTTGTCGAGCTCCACGGTGAACATGGCGCTGCGCAGGCACTCGACGACGGTGCCCTCGGCGAGGACGCCGCCGGTCATCGGACCAGCTCCAGTGCGCGGTTCACGCGCCGCGCGCCGATGGCGTCGAAGAGGTTCTTCGCCGCTTCGTTCGACTCGTCCACCTCGGCGGACGCCGCCCGCACGCCGGAGCGGTGCAGGGTGTTCAGTACGTCGGCCAGGAGGGCCCGCGCGATGCCGCGGCGCCGCGCGTCGGTGCGGACCGCGAGAAGGCCGACGCGGGGGCGCCGGGTGGCCGTCGCCAGGCGCAGGAGGCCCAGGTAGGTGCCGTCCGGGGCCTCGGCCACGGTGTACTTCGCCGGGTCGACGACCGTGACGCCTGGTGGCAGCGGCCGTACCTCGGCCGGCATGGTGCGCCAGCCGACCGTGGCCTCGATCTCGCCGCGGACCGTACGGTCGAGGGCGCGCAGTCGTGTCTCGTCCGCCGCGCCTGCCGGGACGACGGTGACGTCCGCGGGCGGGCGCGCCGTACCGAGTCCCGTGACGGCGGGGTCGGTGGGCAGCGCGTACTCCCACTCGCCGCGGCCGACAGTGAACCTGAACTCCCGCCATTTCGACGCCAGTTCGGTGTCGTTCTCGTCGACGACGGTGTGCAGCGGGCCCGGCAGGTCGACGAGCAGCGTCTCGGCCAGGGCCGCGAACGCCGTGTCGTGCCAGGCGTCGACGCTGATGAAGCGGCGGCCGTCGGGCCGGTGGGAGGCGTGGCCGCGGCCGACCACCTCGTCGTTCTCCAGGGCGTGCCACTGGTGGTCGGCCACGCGGGTGACGACGACCGGATGGCGGGTGCTTGGTGTGTTCATCGGTGTCTCCTCGGGAGGCTCTCGATCTTGAGATCTTGGAGCGCTCCCGGCGACACCTGCTGTCAGCCGCCGGACCGTGACGAGCTGAGGGAGCACCCATGGGTGACTGCGTTCACGGGTCTCACCTCCCAGCTATGACTGCACGGTCATCGGTGACGGTAGCAAGGGGCGGGCGTCAGGCGAAGCGGTTTTCCGCGACGTCCTGCCAGGCGCTCCGCAGCCCTCCCGCCACGTCCTGCGCCGAGATCGGCGCCCCGTCCGCCGCGTGCCGCGCCGCGAGCCCGTGCAGGTGGGCGCCGACCGAGGCCGCGTCCAGTGGGGCGAGGCCCGCCGCGAGCAGGGAGCCGGTCAGGCCGGAGAGGACGTCACCGCTGCCGGCGGTGGCGAGCCATGGGGTGCCGGTGGGGTTCACGCGGGCCGGGCGGGTCTCGTCCGGCGGCGAGATCAGGGTCGTCGAGCCCTTCAGGAGGACCGTGGCGGTGTAGCGGGACGCCAACTCCCGTACGGATGCCAGGCGTTCGGTCTCCACCTGCTCGCGCGTCACGCCGAGGAGCGCGGCCGCCTCCCCGGCGTGCGGGGTCAGTACGGTGGGCGCCGTGCGGGCGCGGACCGTCGCCGGGTCGGCGAGGCGCAGCCCGTCCGCGTCGATGAGGACCGGGACGTCCGAGGCCAGGACGTCGTGCAGGCCCGACGTGTCGTCGCCGAGGCCGGGGCCGATCACCCACGCCTGGACCCGGCCCGCCTTCGCCGGCGGCCCGGCCGAGACGAGCGCCTCCGGGAAGCGGGCGAGCACCGCGTCCGCGGCCGGGCCCACGTAGCGCACCGCGCCCGCCCCGCCGTGCAGCGCGCCCGCCACCGCCAGGACCGCGGCGCCGGGGTAGCGGGCCGAGCCCGCGACGATGCCGACGACGCCGCGCCGGTACTTGTCGCTCTCGCCGGACGGCCGGGGGAGCAGCGCCGCCACGTCCGCGTACTGGAGCGCCTCCAGCCCTGTTTCGGAGGGCGCGAGTTCGAGGCCGATGTCGACGAGGCGGAGCGCGCCCGCGTACTCCCGCGCCGGGTCGACGAGGAGGCCCGGCTTGTACGTTCCGAAGGTGACGGTCGCGTCCGCCCGGACGGCGGCGCCGTGCACCTCGCCGGTGTCGGCGTCCACGCCGCTCGGGAGGTCGACGGCCACGACGGTGCCCCGTGCCGCGTCGGCCAGTTCGGCCGCCCGGGGGCGCAGGCCGCCCTTGCCGCCGATGCCCACGATGCCGTCGACGACGAGGTCGGCGCGGCCCACGCGTTCCGTGGCGCTCCCGTCCCGCGCGTCGAGGACCGTGCCGCCTGCCGCGCGCAGTGCCGCGAGACCCCGGGCGTGGGCCCGCTCGGGGGAGAGCAGCAGCGCCGTGACGCCCGCGCCGCGCCGTGCCAGGCGGGCGCCCGCGTACAGGGCGTCGCCGCCGTTGTCCCCCGAGCCGACGAGGAGGGCGACACGGGAGCCGTACACCTTGCCGAGCAGGTCGGCGCAGGCGGTGGCGAGGCCGGCCGCGGCGCGCTGCATCAGTGCGCCCTCCGGCAGCCGCGCCATGAGGGCGCGCTCGGCAGACCTGACCGTCTCTACGTCGTGAGCGAGTCGCATGTCGTCGAGTGTCCCTCAGGGCCGCCGCCCCGGCTGAAGTGTTTGTGCCGGATGCCAGATGCCGGATGCCGGATCGGCCAGCGGATTTCGTGTCACACCCCTCTGAGACACTGACCTCACCATGAACGAGAACGTGACTGCCCCGCTCCGCGCCCGCGCCGAGATCGATCTGGCCGCGCTCAAGGCCAATGTGAGGGCTCTGCGCGCGCACGCGCCCGAGGCCGCGTTCATGGCGGTCGTGAAGGCGGACGCGTACGGGCACGGCATGATCCCGGTCGCGCGGGCCGCCAAGGAGGCGGGGGCCGAGTGGCTGGGCGCCGCCACCGCCGAGGAGGCGCTGGAGCTGCGCGCGGCGGGTCTCACCGGGCGCATCATGTGCTGGCTGTGGGTGCCGGGCGGGCCCTGGCGGGCGGGCATCGAGGCCGGGCTCGACATGGGAGTGAGCGGCATGTGGGCGCTGCGGGAGGTCGTCGACGCCGCGCGCGCGGCAGGCCGGACCGCCCGTATCCAGCTCAAGGCCGACACGGGCCTCGGGCGGAACGGATGCCTGCCCGGCGACTGGCCCGAGCTCGTGCGGGAGGCGCTGAAGGCGCAGCGGGCCGGGTTCGTGAACGTCACCGGGCTCTGGTCGCACTTCGCGTGCGCCGACGAGCCGGGGCATCCGTCCATCGCCGCCCAGCTGACCGCCTTCCGGGAGATGGTCGCGTACGCGGAGGGCGAAGGCGTCACCCCGGAGGTCCGGCACATCGCCAACTCGCCCGGGACGCTGACCCTTCCCGAGACGCACTTCGACCTCGTGCGCCCCGGCATCGCGATGTACGGGATCTCGCCGAGCCCCGAGGTCGGCGCGCCCGGCGACTTCGGTCTTCGCCCCGTGATGACGCTGAAGGCGCATCTCGCGCTCGTGAAGCACGCTCCGGGTGGACTCGGCGTCAGTTACGGGCATCACTACGTCACACCGGGCGAGACGACGCTCGGCCTCGTCCCGCTCGGCTACGCGGACGGCATCCCGCGGCACGCGTCGGGCACGGCCCCGGTCCTGATCGGCGGCAAGCGGCGCACGGTCGCGGGCCGGGTGGCCATGGACCAGTTCGTCGTCGACCTCGGCGGCGACGAGCCGGCGGCGGGGGACGAGGCGGTGCTCTTCGGGCCCGGTGACGACGGCGAGCCGACCGCCGAGGACTGGGCGGTCGCGTCGGGCACCATCGCGTACGAGATCGTCACGCGCATCGGATCCCGCGTACCGCGCGTCTACGTGGACGAGGAAGGCGGCACCACGCGCGCGTGACCGGCGTCACGGCTTGAAGGTCCACCGACACGGCGGTCCGAGCCGCCACCATGTGAAGCAACAACGGAACGGGTAACCCGACACCGGACGACAGGCAGGACGCGGAGCAGGGAGCGGCACGTGAGCGAGAGCAGCGCACCGGCCACGGCGGCCGTCGTCGAAGCGGCGGAAAGGGCCGCGTCGGGGAACTGGCGGCGGGCCGGCCTCGCGGGCGCCGCCATAGGTGTGGTCGCGGCCGGGGCCGCCGCGGGCGTCGCCGTCGAGCGGCTGACCGTGGGGCGCGGGATGCGCAAGAAGGCGCGGCTCGCCCTGGACGCGTCGGGGCCCTACGGAGCACTGCGCGGCGTGCCGGGAAAGGCGTACGCGGAGGACGGCACGGAGCTGTACTACGAGGTCGACGAGGTGGACCCGGAGGCCGGTGGTACGACGCCGCGCAGACGCCGCCTGTTCGGCCGCAAGAACCCGGCGCCCGTCACCGTCGTCTTCAGCCACGGCTACTGCCTGAACCAGGACTCCTGGCACTTCCAGCGCGCGGCCCTGCGCGGCGTCGTCCGCTGCGTGTACTGGGACCAGCGCAGCCACGGGCGTTCGGGGCGGGGCGCCGAGCAGGTCGAGGACGGGGTGCCCGTCTCCATCGACCGGCTGGGCGGCGACCTGTTGGCCGTCATCGACGCGGCCGCGCCCGAGGGGCCGCTCCTCCTCGTCGGCCACTCCATGGGCGGCATGACCGTGATGGCGCTCGCCGACCGGTGTCCCGAGCTGATCCGCGACCGGGTCGTGGGCGCCGCCCTCGTCGGTACGTCGTCGGGGAAGCTCGGCGAGGTCAACTACGGGCTTCCGGTGGCCGGGGTGAACGCGGTGCGGCGGGTGCTGCCCGGCGTACTGAAGGCGCTCGGGCAGCGGGCCGACCTGGTGGAGAAGGGGCGCCGGGCGACGGCCGACCTGTTCGCCGGGATCATCAAGCGGTACTCGTTCGCCTCGCGGGACGTCGACCCGGCCGTCGCCCGGTTCGCCGAGCGGATGATCGAGGGGACGCCGATCGACGTGGTCGCCGAGTTCTACCCGGCGTTCGAGGAGCACGACAAGGCGGACGCCCTGGCGCACTTCGCGGACCTGCCGGTGCTCGTCCTCGCGGGGGAGCACGACCTGGTCACGCCGAGCGGCCACAGCGAGGCGATCGCGGCGCTGCTGCCGGACGCCGAGTACGTGCTCGTGCCGGACGCCGGGCACCTCGTGATGCTGGAACACCCCGAGGCGGTGACGGACCGGCTCGCGGACCTTTTGGTGCGTGCGGGCGCGGTGCCGGCAGCCGCTACCGTGGGGATTTATGGAGACACCGGCAACACCGCACAGCCCGGCGGCTGAGCCCGCCACCACGCCCGTCAGCACGGTCACCGTCACCGTCAACTCCCCGGACGGGATGCGGGAGTTGGGGCTCGCCCTGGCCAAACAGCTGCGCCCCAGCGACCTTGTGATGCTCACCGGCGAGCTGGGTGCGGGCAAGACGACGCTGACCCGTGGGCTCGGCGCGGGCCTGGGCGTACGCGGCGCGGTGACCTCGCCGACCTTTGTGATCGCCCGCGTGCATCCGCCGCTCGCCGAGGGCCCGGCCCTGGTGCACGTCGACGCGTACCGGCTCGGCGGTGGGCTCGACGAGATGGAGGACCTCGACCTCGATGTGTCCCTGCCGGACTCGGTGGTCGTCGTGGAGTGGGGCGACGGCAAGGTCGAGGAGCTGTCCGACGACCGCCTGCACGTGATCATCGACCGGGCCACTGGTGACACCACGGACGAGGTCAGGGTCGTGACGTTGAACGGGATCGGCGAGCGGTGGACCGAGGCGGACCTGGGGTCGCTCGCGGGCTGACCCCCGTTTCCTGCACGTATCTCGTCCCGTACGTATCCCGACAGGGCGTCGGCAAATTCTTGCGCGGCGTGCCTTCGGCGTGTTCACATGGAGGTCGGAGCTGGTTAGGTCTACCTAACTAAGCCCCCTAGACCGTCGCCGGGAGGCATTCATGTCGACTTCGGAACGTGAAGGTGCGCGCGCAGTGTCGATGCGGGATCTGTTGGCGTCGTGTGCGGCGGCGCGGGCTGTGTCTACGCCGCCGAATCCGCCGCGGCGGGTCGATTCGTCGTTGCGGCGCGACGGGGTTGACGACTCGGGGCGCTGCCCCGGACCCCGCGCCTCAAGCGCCGGCGGGGCTTGAATTACCGGCGAGGGCTGAATTACTTGACGACGACGACCTTCGCGCCGATCGTCGCGAACTGCCACATGTCGTCGGCGTCCTCGCGGGACTCGCGGATGCCGCCCGTCTGCTTGCCGGGGTCGGGGGCCGCCGTCGAACCGTTGACCGCCGCGCTGAAGCCGATCGCCACGCCGTTCGTGGTGGCGAAGCGGACCACGTGCTCGATCGGGACGCCGTCGGTGCCGGTCACGGAGCCGGAGCGGGAGGTCACCGCGTACGAGCCGGGCGCCGGGTCCACCGTGCCGGGCGTCACCCGGAACGTCGACTTCGTCTTGTTGCCCGGGCCGACCAGCCACACCCGGTCCCCGCCCAGCGCGTACACGACACGCTCGCCCTTGCCGGAGCCCGCGGGCAGCGCCTTCGGGTCCGTCTCCTTCTTGGGTGTCTTCGACGCCGAGGCGGAGGGCGAGGAGCCCTGCTTCTTCTCGGCGAGGTCGGAGGGCGCACTCGCCGACGCCTGGTAGGCGAGGAAGCCGACCACGACGAGTGATCCCGCCGTGAGCGCGGTCACGAATCCGGTGCTGCTCCGTGCCACCAGGTGCCTGCCTCTCAAGTACGAACCTCAGGGTGACGGTAGCAGTCGAGGCCCCGCGGCCCGGCCTTGCGGGAAGTCCGGACGTGTCCGCCTTCCGGTGGTCGTAGGCTGTTCGCGTGCTGTTGCTCGCTCTGGATACCGCCACCCCCGCCGTCACCGTCGCCCTGCACGACGGGACCTCCGTCGTAGCCGAGTCGAGTCAGGTGGACGCTCGTAGACACGGGGAACTGCTGCTGCCCGCCGTCGACCGGGTGCTCACCGAGGCCGGCCTGCGGCTCGACGCCGTCACCGGGATCGTCGTGGGCGTGGGCCCGGGACCGTACACCGGCCTGCGTGTCGGCCTGATGACCGCCGACACGTTCGGGCTCGCGCTCGGCGTGCCGGTGCACGGCGTGTGCACGCTCGACGCCCTCGCGTACGAGGCGCGGGACGCCTTGGACGGGCCCTTCGTCGTCGCCACCGACGCGCGGCGCAAGGAGGTGTACTGGGCGCGCTACGACGACGCGCGGACCCGGGTCACCGAGGCCGCCGTCGACCGGCCCGCCGACATCGCCTCCCTCGTGGAGGGCCTGCCCGCCGTCGGCGCGGGCGCGCTGCTCTTCCCGGACACCTTCCCGGACGCGCGCGGGCCCCAGAACGTGTCGGCCGCGGCGCTCGCCGCCCTCGCCGCCGAGAAGCTGGCCGCGGGCGAGGAACTCCTCGAACCGCGCCCCCTCTACCTGCGCCGCCCCGACGCGCAGGTCCCCAAGAACTACAAGGTGGTCACCCCCAAGTGACAGCCGTGGACGTATCGCTGCGCGAGATGCGCTGGTGGGACATCGACCCCGTGTTCGCCCTGGAGAAGGAGCTCTTCCCGGACGACGCCTGGTCGCGCGGAATGTTCTGGTCCGAGCTCGCGCACGCCCGCGGGGTCGGTTCCACGCGGCGCTATGTGGTCGCGTACGAGGGCGAGAAGCTGGTCGGGTACGGGGGCGTCGCCGGTTCGGGGGACGTCGCCGACATCCAGACCATCGCCGCCGCCCGCGATCACTGGGGCACCGGGCTCGGCGCCCGGCTGCTCACCGAACTCCTGAGGCACGCCACCGCCTTCGAGGTCGACCAGGTGATGCTGGAGGTGCGCGTCGACAACACGCGGGCGCAGAAGCTGTACGAGCGCTTCGGCTTCGAGCCGATCGGCTTCAGGCGCGGCTACTACCAGCCCGGCAACGTAGACGCGCTCGTGATGCGCCTGAACAACAACACCGTGAGTGAAGAGAAGAACCATGGCTGACGAACCGCTCGTCCTCGGCATCGAGACCTCCTGCGACGAGACCGGCGTCGGCATCGTCCGCGGTACCACCCTGCTCGCCGACGCCGTCGCCTCCAGCGTCGACGAACACGCCCGCTTCGGCGGTGTCGTCCCCGAGGTCGCCTCCCGCGCGCACCTGGAGGCGATGGTCCCCACGATCCAGCGTGCCCTGAAGGACGCGGGCGTCACGGCGAAAGACCTCGACGGCATCTCCGTCACGGCCGGTCCCGGCCTCGCGGGCGCCCTGCTGGTCGGGGTGTCGGCAGCCAAGGCGTACGCGTACGCGCTCGACAAGCCGCTCTACGGCGTCAACCACCTCGCCTCGCACATCTGCGTCGACCAGCTGGAGCACGGCACGCTGCCCGAGCCGACGATGGCGCTGCTCGTCTCCGGCGGGCACTCGTCTCTCCTCCTCTCCACGGACATCACCTCGGACGTACGTCCCCTGGGCGCCACCATCGACGACGCGGCCGGCGAGGCCTTCGACAAGATCGCGCGGGTGCTGAACCTCGGCTTCCCGGGCGGGCCCGTCATCGACCGGTACGCGAAGGAGGGCGACCCGACCGCGATCGCCTTCCCGCGCGGACTGACAGGACCGCGCGACCCGGCCTATGACTTCTCCTTCTCCGGCCTGAAGACCTCTGTGGCCCGCTGGATCGAGGCCAAGCGGGCGGCGGGGGAGGACGTGCCGGTGCGCGATGTGTCGGCGTCGTTCCAGGAGGCCGTCGTGGACGTGCTGACGCGCAAGGCCGTGAAGGCCTGCAAGGACCAGGGCGTCGACCACCTCATGATCGGCGGTGGCGTCGCCGCCAACTCGCGGCTGCGCGCCCTCGCCCAGGAGCGCTGCGAGCGGGCCGGGATCCGGCTGCGCGTGCCGCGCCCCAAGCTGTGCACGGACAACGGCGCGATGGTCGCCGCGCTCGGCGCCGAAATGGTGGCGCGCAACCGGCTGCCCTCGTCGTGGGACCTGTCCGCGGACTCCTCGCTCCCGGTGACGGAGCCGCACGTGCCCGGCCACCACCATCACGACCACGTGCACGAGGTCAGCAAGGAGAACCTGTACTCATGACCGTCGCGCTGATGTGGGAGGCCCGCGCCGTCGAGGGGCGCGGCGAGAAGCTGTTGAGCTGGGCGAAGGAGCAGGTCCTCGAACCGGCCCCGGAGCGCCGCGAGACGTTCCGCGCCCCGGCCGACCGGGTCCTCGTCATCACGTGGTGGGACGCGGAGTACGGCGACGCCCTCCCCGAACTGCCGGAACCCGCGGACGAGTTGGTGACCCGTGCGGTGCACCGCTGGCGGTTCGAGGCGGCTTAGGCGTCCGCTGTCGTGTACGTCAACAGGTAGCGCCAGAAGAGCAGTTGGCGCACCTCGCTGCCGGGGAGCAGGCGTGCCGCCTCCCGGCGGATCTCCGGAAGTTGCATCTCCGGCTGCCGCACAGGGGGTTGCGGCGGGGGAGTGCGGACGCCCCGGGCGCGTTCGCCCGCGTACACGGCGAGGCGCGCCACCGCGTTCGTCGGGGACGCGACCACGTCCCACGGGGTGACGCCGTCGTAGCAGCCCAGTACGAGCAGCCGGCCGCCGGGCGCGAGGGCCTTACGGAAGCGGGTCAGCGTCTCGAACGGCATGTGGTGCAGGCTCGCCAGGCAGCTGATCACGTCGTAGCGACCGGGCGGGAGTTCGGCCTGCGCGGCGTCGGCGACGCGGTAGCGCGGCCCGCCACCGGCCGCCTCCGCCACGGCCAGCGTCGCCGGGTCCGGGTCGAGCGCGTCCACCCGGTACCCGCGCGCCACGAGCCGCCGTGCGAAGCGGCCGGTGCCGCAGCCGACGTCGAGCGCGGTGCGGCCGTGCGCGGGCAGTCGCCGCAGGAGGAGCGAGTGGTAGTGGTCGTTGTGGTCGAACGGCATGGGCAGTGACCTTCGCAGACGGCTGATTCGGGCGCCGTCAAAAGAATCCGGAAGAAATTTCCGCGGTCGTGTCGATCCGGGCGGTTCCCGTTCGACGTAGGGGTGAGAGGCCGCGAGAGGCGGTCGACGGCAAGCGAAGCAACCGTAGGAGAACACCATGCCCCGCTACCTGACCATGGTCCGCGTCGACGAGAACAACGCCCCCGCCGAGGGCCCCAGCGAGGCGCTGATGCAGCGCATGGGCGCGCTCATCGAGGAGATGACGAAGGCCGGCGTGCTGCTCGACACGGCCGGGCTCACCCCGACCGCGCAGGGCAAGCGCGTGCACTACGAGAAGGGTGACATCACCGTCACCGACGGCCCGTTCACCGAGACCAAGGAGGTCATCGGCGGCTACGCGATCCTCCAGACCAAGGACGAGGCCGAGTGTCTGGAGTGGACCAAGAGGTTCCTGCGGGTCCACGAGGAGCACTGGACCGTGACGTCCGAGATCCGGGAGATCGCGGAGGGCTGACCGGCTGTTGACCGGTCGCCGTGGGCCGGGCCTTGGCCCGGCGCCCTCCCCGGTGTCTGATGTTGGCTGTGACAGAGCGAGACGACAGCACGGCCCACACCGTCGAGACGGTCTTCCGGATGGAGGCGCCGCGCATCATCGCGGCCGTCACCCGCCTCGTACGGGACGTCGGCATCGCGGAGGAACTGGCCCAGGACGCCCTGGTCGCCGCCCTGGAGAAGTGGCCGGCGGCCGGCGTCCCGGACAACCCCGGCGGCTGGCTCACGGCCACCGCCAAGAACCGCGCCGTCGACCTCGTGCGGCGCCGCGAGAACTACGCCCGAAAGCTCCAGGAGGTCGGCAGGGCAACGGAGTTCGCGTACGAGGAACCGGGCGCCCCGGACCCCGACGACATCGACGACGACCTGCTGCGGCTCGTCTTCATGAGCTGCCACCCGGTGCTGTCCGCCGAGGCCCGCGTCGCGCTCACGCTGCGCCTGCTCGGCGGCCTGACCACCACCGAGATCGCCCGCGCGGTACTCGCCTCCGAGGCGACGGTGGCCCAGCGCATCGTCCGCGCCAAACGCACCCTGGCCACGAAGAACGTCGCCTTCGAAGTCCCGTACGGGCCCGACCGCGAGGCCCGACTCGGCTCCGTGC
Source organism: Streptomyces sp. NPDC002795 (assembly GCF_042888725.1). Taxonomy (NCBI): domain Bacteria; kingdom Bacillati; phylum Actinomycetota; class Actinomycetes; order Kitasatosporales; family Streptomycetaceae; genus Streptomyces; species Streptomyces sp. NPDC002795. The sequence goes on along the minus strand of NZ_JBIAQB010000002.1, from coordinate 517,018 downwards.
TCGAAGTCATCTACCTCATCTTCAACGAGGGGTACGCGGCCACGGCGGGCGACGACTACCTCCGCCCGGCCCTGTGCGAGGATGCCCTGCGCCTGGCCCGCGTGCTCCAGTCGCTGATGCCGAAGGAGCCCGAAGTGCACGGCCTGGCCGCACTGTTGGAGCTCCAGTCGTCGCGCGCGGCCACCCGCACGACGCCCGACGGCGCGCCCGTCCTGCTCAGGGACCAGCGCCGGACACGCTGGAACCAGCTGCTGATCCGCCGCGGATTCGCCGCGCTCGGCAGGGCGGACGCCGTGTCGTCCGCGGCGCCGGGCCCGTACGCCCTCCAGGCCGCGATCGCCGCGTGCCATGCGCAGGCGCACACCTGGGAGGAGACCAACTGGGCCCAGATCGCGGCCCTTTACGGCCTCCTCTCGGCCCGCGCGCCGTCCCCGGTGGTGGAGCTGAACCGGGCGGTCGCGGTGTCGATGACGGAAGGACCCGAGGCGGGCCTCGCGATCGTGGACGCGCTGGCCGGCGAACCCGCCCTGCGCGACTACCACTTGCTGCCGAGCGTGCGCGGGGATCTGCTGGAGCGCCTCGGGCGTACGGGGGAGGCGCGGGCGGAGTTCGCGCGTGCGGCGTCACTCACGCGCAACGCACGCGAGCGGGAGTTCCTGCTGGGCCGGGCCGGAGGCCGTTAGGCGACCGGAGCGCCCACCAGCATCGTGGGCGCGCCCGCGACCCGGGTCAGGAAGACCGTGGCCGCCACCTTTCCGTACGGCTTCGGCATCGCCTTGCGCCGCAACTCCTCCGGCTCGACCGCCGACCCCCGCTTCTTCACCGTCAGCACGCCCACCTCCCGCTGCCGCAGCAACGCCTTCAACTTCTTCACGTTGAAGGGGAGTTGGTCGGTGATCTCGTACGCGGCGGCGTAGGGCGTGGCGTGCAGTTCGTCGGACGTCACGTACGCGATCGTCTCGTCGAGGAGCCCGCCGCCGACCTCCTCGGCCACCTCGGCGACCAGGTGCGCCCGGATGACGGCGCCGTCCGGCTCGTACAAGTACCGCCCCACAGGCCGCACTTCGGGATCCGGCAGCCCGCGCCCGGCCAGCGCCCGCGGCCCCGGAAGCAGCGTCGCCCGCATCGTCCCGGGCTCCGTGCCGAACCACAGCACGGCCTCCTTCACATCGCCCCCGTCCGAGATCCACTCGGCGTCGGCCTCCGCGGGGATCGCCTCGTGCGGGATGCCGGGGGCGATCTTCAGCGCGGCGCGCGGCGCCTTGAGCGCGGCGGACACGGCCCAGGACAGGGGCGGGGAGTAGGCCTCGGGGTCGAAGATGCGGCCCCGGCCGCCACGCCGCGCCGGGTCCACGAACACGGCGTCGTACGCCGACGTGTCCACCTCGGTGACGTCCGCCTCGCGCACCTCGATGAGCCCGGCGAGACCGAGCGCCTCCGCGTTCGCCCGCGCCACCGCGCACGTCAGCGGGTCCCGGTCGACGGCGAGCACACGGATCCCCCCGCGCGCGAGCGCGATCGCGTCGCCGCCGATGCCGCAGCACAGGTCGGCCACGGAACGCACGCCGAGCCGCTCGAAGGCGCCGGCGCGGTAGGCCGCCACGCTCGTCCGGGTCGCCTGCTCGACCCCGTTCGGCGTGAAGTACATCCGGGCCGCGTCCTCGGCCCCGAACTTCGCCACCGCCCGCTGCCGCAGCCGCGCCTGGGCGAGTGCGGCGGACACGAGTTCGGCCGGATGCTCGCGGCGCAGCTTCGTGGCGAGCGCGAGCTCCTGGGCCGGATCGTGGTCGCGGAGTTCGTCGAGCAGGGCCTGGCCCTCGGGGGTCAGGAGGGCGAAGAAGGCGGCGGGCGAAGGGGAGGAGCTCACCCGGCCCATTGTGGGCCAGGCGGGCGACGGTGCGCGCCAGGCCGCGGTGTCTGCCCGGGAACGGGTCCGTGAGCTGCCAGGATCCGGCGCCATGCAACTAGTACGACAAAACGAAAAAAGCGTCCGAAAGTTGGTCAGGAGGAGACGCGGTGTCCGTCTCCTGGGCGCGTTGCTCGCCGCCTCCGCCCTCGCCACAGGATGCGCGGCCGGCGGCGACGCCGAGCCCGTGAAACCGGCCCCCGGCCAGCAAGCGCACAAGGGCCTCCAGGCTCCTCCCGCGCGGGCCCTCGACTCGTACGCGGAGAAGCTGCGCGCCCAGCGGGCCGCGCTCGTCGCGGCGACCAAGCGCTGGGGCCTCGCCGACGTGCCGCTCACCGCCCCGCGCCCGCCGGCGAAGAAGCCGGTCATCGAGGCGCGGAAGGGCTTCGAGGTCGACGGCCAGAAGGAACTCGGCCTGCCGCCCGTGTTCACGACGATCCCGACCAAGGACAAGGTCGTCTTCCTCACCATCGACGACGGGGCCGAGAAGGACCCGCGGTTCCTGAAGATGATGAGCGAGCTGCGGATCCCGTACACGGCCTTCCTGACCGACGCCGAGGTCAGGCCCGAGTACGGCTACTTCAAGAAGATGCAGGCCCGCGGCATCACCCTCAACAACCACACGCTCCACCACCCGTTCCTGCCCGGCCTGTCGTACGCGCGGCAGAAGCAGGAGATCTGCGGGATGCAGAACGTCATCGCGGAGAAGTACGGCAAGCGGCCCACGCTCTTCCGCCCGCCCTTCGGCGACTACAACCAGAACACCCTGCGCGCCGCCAAGGCATGCGGCATCGAGTACGTCCCGATCTGGAACGCCGAGGCGTTCGTGGACCGCATGGACTACCGCGAGTGGGACCGCAGCATCCATCCGGGCGACATCCTGCTCACGCACTTCAGGGGCCGCGAGGACTGGAAGGGCACGATGCCCGACATGATCCGGAACCTCATGAAGTACCTCACCGACAGGGGCTACTCGGTGGCGCGCCTGGAGGACTACCTGTGACACCGCGCAGGCCGTGGGCGCGGCCGCTCGGCTGCGCCCTGGCCGCCATCCTGCTCACCGGATGCGCGCGGGAGGCCGCCCCGCCACCGCGGCCTGCGGCGGGCGCCGAGGCGGCGGTCCCGCCGGTCGTCTCCCGCATCCCCACCAGCGACAAGGTGGTCTTCCTCGCGTACGAGGACGGGGCCGGGCGGGACCCCCGCTTCGTCGACCTGGTCCGCGACCGACGCCTCCCGGTCTCGCTGTTCCTCGCGGGCGCGGGCCCGGGCGTGGGCCGCCTCGGCGAACTGAGCGCCCTGGGTGCCCGGGTGCAGAACCGCACCCTCACCCACGCCCTCCTGCCCGGCCTCGGACACGTGGAGCAGCACGCCGAGATCTGCGGCCAGCGCGACCGCGTCGAGGCCCGCTTCGGGGCGGCGCCCCGCCTGTTCCATCCGCCCCGGGGCGCGTACGACGCGAACACGCTCCAGGCGGCGGCCGAGTGCGGCGTCGACGCGATCGTCCTGTGGCGCGATCCGGCGGGGCGGCTGCGACCCGGCGACATCCTCGGGGCGCGGGCGGAGACCACCCCGGGTCTCCTGCGCCGTATCGAGGCCGAGGGGTACGAGGTGGCGGCCCTGGAGGACTACCTGTGAGCCGCCGGTCCACCGATCAGCGACGGAGTCGATTAGCAGTCCGCTTGACCGAGTGCTAATCGCGGTCATAGTCTCGGCCCTGGCACTCACCACTGGAGAGTGCCAACAGCGACGGGCAGGTCCGGCACCCGCGACGACGGATCCACCTGGTCGCCACCCCAGACTGTTAACCCCGTAGATCTCCGAAGGGGGAGACCGGATCGTGACGACCACCAGCTCCAAGGTTGCCATTAAGCCGCTCGAGGACCGCATTGTGGTCCAGCCGCTCGACGCCGAGCAGACCACGGCCTCCGGCCTGGTCATTCCGGACACCGCGAAGGAGAAGCCCCAGGAGGGTGCTGTCCTCGCCGTGGGCCCGGGCCGCTTCGAGAACGGCGAGCGCCTGCCGCTCGACGTCAAGGTCGGCGACGTCGTGCTGTACAGCAAGTACGGCGGCACCGAGGTGAAGTACAACGGCGACGAGTACCTCGTCCTCTCGGCTCGCGACGTGCTCGCGATCGTCGAGAAGTAATTCACCCAAGCTTTTCCAGCTTCACCGAAGCAGAATGCTTTGAGCTGCGCCCCTGGCCCCCGCTGAGAATGCCGGGTGCGAGGGGCGCGGTTCGTTTCGAGAGGACTGATTCAGCTCCATGGCGAAGATCCTGAAGTTCGACGAGGACGCCCGTCGCGCCCTCGAGCGCGGCGTCAACAAGCTTGCCGACACGGTCAAGGTGACGATCGGCCCCAAGGGCCGCAACGTCGTCATCGACAAGAAGTTCGGCGCCCCCACCATCACCAACGACGGCGTCACGATCGCCCGCGAGGTCGAGGTCGAGGACCCGTACGAGAACCTCGGCGCGCAGCTGGTGAAGGAGGTGGCGACCAAGACCAACGACATCGCGGGTGACGGTACGACCACCGCCACCGTGCTCGCCCAGGCCCTGGTCAAGGAAGGCCTGCGCAACGTTGCCGCCGGTGCCTCCCCGGCCGCCCTGAAGAAGGGCATCGACGCCGCGGTCAAGGCCGTGTCCGAGGACCTCCTCGCGACCGCCCGCCCGATCGACGACAAGTCCGACATCGCGGCCGTCGCCGGTCTGTCCGCCCAGGACAACCAGGTCGGCGAGCTCATCGCCGAGGCGATGGACAAGGTCGGCAAGGACGGTGTCATCACCGTCGAGGAGTCCAACACCTTCGGCCTGGACCTCGAGTTCACCGAGGGCATGGCCTTCGACAAGGGCTACCTGTCCCCGTACTTCGTCACCGACCAGGAGCGTATGGAGGCCGTCCTCGACGACCCGTACATCCTGATCCACCAGGGCAAGATCGGCTCGATCCAGGACATGCTCCCGCTCCTGGAGAAGGTCATCCAGAACGGTGGCTCCAAGCCGCTCCTGATCATCGCCGAGGACGTCGAGGGCGAGGCCCTGTCGACCCTGGTCGTGAACAAGATCCGCGGCACGTTCAACGCCGTGGCCGTGAAGGCCCCCGGCTTCGGTGACCGCCGCAAGGCGATGCTGCAGGACATGGCCACCCTCACCGGTGCCACCGTCATCGCCGAAGAGGTCGGCCTCAAGCTCGACCAGGCCGGTCTCGAGGTGCTGGGTTCCGCTCGCCGCGTGACCATCACCAAGGACGACACGACCATCGTCGACGGCTCCGGCAAGTCCGAGGACGTCAAGGGCCGCGTCAACCAGATCAAGGCCGAGATCGAGAACACGGACTCGGACTGGGACCGCGAGAAGCTGCAGGAGCGCCTGGCCAAGCTGGCCGGCGGCGTCTGCGTCATCCGCGTCGGTGCTGCCACCGAGGTCGAGCTCAAGGAGAAGAAGCACCGTCTGGAGGACGCCATCTCCGCGACCCGCGCCGCGGTCGAGGAGGGCATCGTCTCCGGTGGTGGCTCCGCTCTGGTGCACGCCTCCAAGGTCCTCGACGACTCCCTCGGCAAGGTCGGCGACGAGGCCACCGGTGTCGCCGTGGTCCGCCGCGCCGTCGTCGAGCCGCTCCGCTGGATCGGCGAGAACGCCGGCCAGGAGGGCTACGTGATCGTCTCCAAGGTCAAGGAGCTCGACAAGGGCCACGGCTACAACGCCGCGACCGGCGACTACGTCGACCTGGTCAAGGCCGGCGTCATCGACCCGGTCAAGGTCACCCGCTCCGCCCTGGAGAACGCCGCCTCCATCGCGGCCCTGCTGCTCACGACCGAGACCCTGGTCGTCGAGAAGCCGGCCGACGAGGAGCCCGAGGCCGGCGGCCACGGGCACGGTCACTCGCACTGACCCGCTGCGCTCCGCTTGACCCGACCGAGGCCCGGCCCCCGTTCATGACGGGGGCCGGGCCTCGGCCTTTGCCGTGGCCGACGTCCGTCGTCATGGGTGCGCTGCACCGGGGTGCCGCCTTGCCCACCCTGCCGCCCAAGGCGGCAGATTGCCCAAGGCGGGGCGGCATCGGGCGGTGCCGGTAAATCAAGCCCCGCCGTTCGAACGAGAGCCAGCGGGGTCCGGGGCGGAGCCCCGTGGCGTGGGAACGGTCGACCGCAACCCGAATCCCGTTACTGGGGACCGTACTTGCGGCCCGTCCGGGACGTGATCCCGCCGAGGACGGCCCGCGGCGTCACCTTCACCACGCCCATCAGGGCCTTGTACCGGGGGTCCGGGATCGACAGGGACTTGCCGCGGGCGAGGTCCGCGAGGGCCGCCGCCACCAGCTTGTCCGCGTCGAGCCACATCCACTTCGGGATGTTGCCCGTGCCCATCCCGGCCCGCTCGTGGAACTCCGTACGGACGAAGCCGGGGCACAGCGCCATCAGCCGCACCCCGCTGCCCGCGAGATCCTTCGCCGCGCCCTGCGTGAACTGCACGACCCACGCCTTCGACGCGCCGTACGTGCCGCGGGGCACGAAGGCCGCCACCGACGCCACGTTCACGACACCGCCGCGGCCCCGCTCGCGCATCGCCCCCGTGGCCGCCGACGTCAGCCGCAGCACCGCCTCGCAGTGCACCTTCAGCATCGTCAGCTCGTCGGCCATCGGGACTTCGAGGTAGTGCCCCTTGTTGCCGAACCCGGCGTTGTTGACGAGCAGGTCGACCGCCGCCTTACGGTCCGTCAGACGGGCCTCGACCGCCGCGATCCCGTCGTCCGTGGCCAGGTCGGCGGTGAGCACTTCGGCCTCGATACCGTGCCGGTCGTGCAGTTCTGTCGCCTGCTTGTGCAGCCGCTCGGTGTCGCGCGCGACGAGCACCAGGTTGTGCCCGTCGGCGGCGAGCTGCCGTGCGAACGCGGCGCCGATGCCCGCGGTGGATCCGGTGATCAGGGCGGTAGTCATGGGCCAAGGTTAATGACGGTTCAGTGGTGCTCGTGATCACCGGGGTCCTTCGCGGCCGCCCGCTGCCCCTTGTCGACCACCACGAACTGGCCCATCATGCCCTGGTCCTCGTGGGAGAGCAGATGGCAGTGGAACATGTACGGGGTCCGCGGGTCGGCGAACTCGGGGCCGCCGTCGAACCGCAGCGCCAGCTCCATCGTCGTGCCGCTCGGTATGAACACCGTGTCCTTGCGGCCGCGCAGCTGCGCGGGCGGCCGCTCCCCGTTCACCGACACCACCCTGAACTGCACGTCGTGGACATGGAAGTTGTGCGGCATCCCGTTGCCGTTGCGCACCGTCCACACCTCGGTGGTGCCCCGGGTGACCGTCTCGTCGACGCGGCCCATCGCCATCTTGCGCCCGTTGATCCCGCCTATCTTCAGGTCGAAGTGCCGTGCGCGCACGGCGTTCCCAGGAGCGGGGAGCTCCAACTCGCCCAGGCGGGACGGGATGGCGGGGGAGGGGCGCAGCCGGTCCGCCGCCCGCAGCTGCAGTACGTCGAACGTGTCGTCCCCGCCGCTGAACCGGCGATGCCAGGAACTCCCGTAGTTGTCCTGCGGATAGCTGCGCAGCACGCTCCGCTCCCCGGGCTTCATCCGCACGACGACCTCGGCCCGCTCGCCCGGAGACAGCTGGATCCGGTCCATCGTGGCCGGACGGTCGAGCAGCCCGCCGTCCGTCCCGACGAGCGCGAACTTCTGCCCGCCGGTGAAGCCGAAGTCGTACGTCCGCGCGGTCGAGGCGTTCAGCAGCCGCAGCCGTACGCGCTCGTCGTGCACGAGCTTGTACGGGTCGAGGGTGCCGTTGACCATCGTGCGGTCACCGAGGAAGCCCACGTCCCGCATCATCTTGTGCCCGGAGTCGAGCTTGGCCCCGTCGAACCGCACGTCCTGCACGATCACCGGCAGATCGTCGACCCCGTACCGCTTCGGCAGTGCGAGCTTCTCGCTCCGGTCGTCGTCGACCAGGAACATCCCGGCCAGACCGCGCCGTACATGCTGCTCGGTCTCCCCATGCGGATGCGGGTGGTACCAGAGGCTGGCGGCGGGCTGGTCGACGGTCCAGTGCGGTGCCCAGCTCTTGCCCGGTGCGACCATCTGGTGCGGGCCGCCGTCCATCCGGGCGGGCAGATGCATGCCGTGCCAGTGCACGGTGGACGCCTCGTCGAGCCCGTTGCGGACCCGTACCTCGACCTTCTCGCCGCGCTTCGCGCGCAGCGTCGGCCCGAGGTAGCTGCCGTCGAAGCCCCAGGTCGGTGTCTTCTGTCCGGGCCTGAACTCCGTCTCACCGCTCTGCATCCGCAGGTCGAAGACGCGGCGCCCGGTCTTCTTGTCGACGTGCGACGCGGCGAGCGGCGGCACAAACAGCTCGTTGCGGAACTCGCTCGTGCCCGCGGTGCTCACCTTCGCTCCGCTCCACAGCCACAGCGCTCCGCCGCCGATCGCGAGAGCGAGGACGGCGACGAGCGAGCCGAGCACGACGAGGACGCGCTTCAGGCGGGGCTTGCGGGGTTTCGAGGTCATGTGCCGAGCGTCCCGCCGACCCGTGGGACCCCACATCGGGGACGGTCCCCGAACCGTCCCCGACCTCAACCCTCATACCCAGCAAGGGTTTTCCCGGGGGTCGGCTCGGGAGCCGCTACGAGCCGTACTTCTCCACGTACTCCCGCGCGGAGCGCCGCGCCTGTGGGTGCAGGGCGTCGCCTGCGGCCAGCAGTCGCGGGAGCAGCTTTCGGTTGACGGTCACCGCTCGGAACTGAAGCGCCACCGTCACCTCGTGGTCCGGCCGGTGCACGATCTCGATGGGGTCGCCCGCGCGGATCTCGCCCGGTTCGATCACCCGGAAGTACGCCCCCGGTGTCCCCTCCTGCGTGAACCGCTTGACCCAGCCCCGCTCGCCCAGGTGCCCCTGGAAGGTCCGGCACGGTATGCGGCCCGAGGTGACCTCCAGGACGAGGCCGGGACCTATGCGCCAGCGCTCGCCGATCCTCGCGCCCGACACGTCGATCCCCTGCGTCGTGAGGTTCTCGCCGAACGTGCCGCTGGGCAGCGAACGGTCGAGCTCCTTGCTCCACGCGTCCAGGTCCTCACGCGCGTACGCGTACACGGCCTGGTGGTCCCCGCCGTGATGCCGCAGGTCGCACACCGCGTCCCCGGCGAGCCCGCTCGCGCCGGTGCCCTCGGGGCCTGGCGCCGACACCCGCACGGGTCCTGTGACCGGTCGCTTGTCGATGCCCGTGAGGCCCTCGGGCTGGTCCGTGTATTCGGCGGGCCGGGGCCGCCCCAGATTCAGCGACAGAAGCTTCATGCGCGGAACGCTACGGGACCGACTCCCAAAGGCGCCACGCGTTATTCGGCGAGATACCCAAGTGTCCCTTATGCTTGAGGGGTGATCGAGGCCCGTCATCTCCGTGTCCTGCGCGCCGTCGCCGCCACCGGCTCCTTCTCCGCGGCGGCCCGCGAGCTGGGCTGCACCCAGCCCGCCGTGAGCCAGCAGATGAAGGCCCTGGAGTCCTCGGCGGGCACCCCGCTGCTGATCCGCACCGGCCGCGAGATGCGCCTGACGCAGGCCGGCGAGGCCCTCGTGCGGCACGCGTCGGGCATCCTCGCCGGACTCACCGCCGCCGAGGAGGAGATCGCCGCGATCGCGGGGCTGCGGGCGGGGCGCGTCCGGCTCGTCTCGTTCCCCAGCGGGAGCTCGACCCTCGTGCCCACCGCCCTCGCCGCCCTGCGCGCCGAGCACCCCGGTACGCGCGTGTCGTTGGTCGAGGCGGAGCCGCCGCGCTCCGTGGAGATGCTGCGCGAGGGCGACTGCGACGTCGCGCTCGCCTTCCGGTACGAAGGGGCGCAGGCCGCCGAGGACTGGGACGACCTCGTCGTACGGCCGCTGTTTGCGGACCGTCTCGTGGGCCTCGTCCCCGAGGCGCACCCGCTGGCCGGGGCCGGCTCGGTCACCATCGACGCGTTCGCGGACGAGCCGTGGATCGCGGGCTGCCCGCGCTGCCGCCGCCAGCTGGTCGAGGTGTGCAGGGGCGCGGGGTTCGCCCCCCGCATCGACTTCGCGACGGACGACTACCCGGCGGTGGTCGGGCTCGTGAGCGCCGGGCTCGGTGTGGCGGTGCTCCCCGAACTGGCCATCGAGTCTGTTCGCCCCAAGGGTGCACGCACAGTGACCGTCGAGCCCCCGGTGCGCCGCGAGATCGTCGCGCTCACGCTGCCCGATCTGGCCCAGGTGCCCGCGGTCGGCGCGACCCTCGACCACCTCGCGAAGGCCGCGACACGCTGAACGCGGAAGTGGGCGCGACTCGGCGTGCCCACGTTCCCGGGCCGTTCAGGTTCGTGCAGAAACGTTCCTTCAGTTGCGTGCGCCGCTCGTGGCGGCCTGTCCTCCACTCGGGGCCGACGCCGTGACGAGCCTGTTGCGGGCCCGCCCCATCAGCTCTTCGCGCTCGTCCTCCGTGAGGCCGCCCCACACGCCGTACGGCTCGCGCACCTGTAGGGCGTGAGCAGCGCACTCCGCGCGCACCGGGCACCTCATGCAGACCTCCTTGGCCGAGTTCTCACGGGCGCTGCGTGCCGCCCCACGTTCGCCCTCCGGGTGGAAGAAGAGAGAGCTGTCCACCCCGCGGCAGGCCGCGAGGAGCTGCCAGTCCCACAGATCGGCGTTCGGTCCGGGAAGGCGGGAGAAATCTGCCATTGCTGTGTCCCCTTGTAGCCGTTCAGACGCGGATACGGTGCCCATGACCGTACATCTACTGTCTAAGGAGATGAAAATATGACTCATTGCGAATCTAGCCATAGAAACCAGCAAATGGAAGGAAAACCTTCCAAATGGGGCATAGCTTGTGGTGAAACGTTGTGGGTGCGCCGCACTGTCCGCACCGTGTTCGGGCCCTCACGTAGAGTGCCGAAGGTGGCAGTCCAACCCGTAACTCTTTCGAGTGACCGTCGTTGAGTGGTGCGGAGGCGGTTGAAGGAACAAGCGCTCGGGCAGGTGTCCGATTGCCTTGTTGAGTGTCGACCGCACAGGTGACGATTCGTACACAGCCTGGAGGCTCAAGGTGACGCGCATCAGCTGCGGAGGGCGGTCATGACATCCGTCCTCGTCTGCGACGACTCCCCGCTTGCCCGAGAGGCGCTGCGCCGCGCGGTCGCGACCGTGCCCGGCGTCGAGCGCGTGACGACCGCGGCCAACGGCGAGGAAGTCCTCCGCCGCTGGGGCGCCGATCGCTCGGACCTGATTTTGATGGACGTACGCATGCCCGGTCTGGGCGGCGTCGAGACAGTGCGGCGGCTGCTTTCCGCCGATCCCGGTGCGCGCATCATCATGCTCACCGTGGCCGAGGATCTGGACGGTGTGGCCCTCGCGGTCGCCGCCGGTGCCCGCGGCTATCTGCACAAGGACGCCTCGCGCGCCGAGCTGCGGGCCACGGTGACGCAGGCGCTCGCCGACCCGACCTGGCGGCTCGCCCCGCGCAGACTGCGCTCGGCCGAGATGGGGGCCGCCCCCACGCTCACGGCGCGGGAGATCCAGGTGCTCGAGGGCATGAGCCACGGACGGTCCAACGCCGAGATCGGGCGCGAGCTGTTCCTCTCCGAGGACACGGTCAAGACGCACGCGCGTCGCCTGTTCAAGAAGCTCGGCGCCTCGGACCGTGCGCACGCCGTGGCGCTCGGGTTCCGCTGGGGCCTGGTTCGCTGACGAGCCGCTGATCGGCACACCCCCGCGCCCTTCGGGGCGCGGTGGACCCGCCGTGAGGGAGGCCGCTCCGGCCCGTCGCGCAGCGACTTTTCGACGCTTCGCGCGCGATGCCGCATCCTTGGGGGTGTGGAGTTCCTCGGGGACGAGTCGGGCGAGCAGGGTCAGCGAGAGGGGAGGGCGCAGGAGATGAGTTCCGGCGCACCTGCTCATAACGCTTCGGTGCACAACTACGGGCACGGTGTCACGGACCGGAAGGCGCCGGGGCACCATGGACCGATGCGTGACGACGAGGCAGCGACTCCCCAGGGGGTCATCGGTACGCTCGTCGGCCGCGCCGTGGACGGCGACGAGCAGGCCACGCACGATCTGCTCGCGCATGTCCATCCCCTCGCGATCCGCTACTGCCGCACGCGTCTTTCCCGACTCCCGGGTGATGCGCGGCACTTCGTGGAGGATCTCGCCCAGGAGGTCTGCGTCGCGGTGCTGCTCGCGCTGCCGCGCTACAAGGACACCGGGCGTCCCTTCGAGGCGTTCGTCTTCGCCATCGCCGCGCACAAGGTCGCCGATCTGCAGCGGGCGGCCATGCGTGGGCCCGGATCCACGGCGGTGCCCTCCGACGAGATGCCGGAGCGGCCCGACGACTCGCTCGGCCCGGAGGAGCGGGCGCTGTTGAACAGCGACGCCGCGTGGGCCAAGAAGCTGCTCGCCAACCTTCCGCAGAACCAGCGGGAGCTGCTCCTGCTGCGCATCGCCGTCGGGCTCACCGCCGAGGAGACCGGGCAGATGTTGGGCATGTCACCCGGCGCCGTGCGCGTCGCGCAGCACCGGGCGCTGAGTCGGCTGCGGGCGCTCGCCGAGCAGTAGGCAGAGAGCCCGAACGGCCGGGAGATCCGCGGGCGCGGGGCCGGCCGTGTGGATCGGGCCCTGAGGCCGTCCGCCTGGGATTTCGGGCTGGGGGTCTGGGGGTCGCCCCCCAGGAGAACGCAGTGCGCAGCACCGGGCGCTGAGTCGGCTGCGGGCGCTCGCCGAGCAGTAGCGCAACGCCCCGGCCGCGCACGTGTGAACGTCCAAAGAAGGCCGATGATCTTGATCGTGGAATGAGACACGCTCGCGGGCCGTTAGCATGGACATCCGCACCGATCAAGGCCATTTGGGGAAGGTGTCATGACTGCAAACGTCGACGGAGTGCCCGAGAAATTCGCGACACTCGGGCTGACCTACGACGACGTGCTGCTGCTGCCGGGCTCGTCGGACATGGCGCCCGACCAGATCGACATCGCCTCGCACGTGTCGAAGAACGTGCGGGTGAACATCCCGCTGCTGTCCGCCGCGATGGACAAGGTCACCGAGTCCCGCATGGCGATCGCCATGGCGCGACAGGGTGGCGTCGGCGTGCTGCACCGTAACCTGTCGATCGCCGACCAGGCGAACCAGGTGGACCTCGTGAAGCGCTCCGAGTCCGGCATGGTCACCGACCCGATCACGGTGCACCCGGACGCGACGCTCGCCGAGGCCGACGCGATCTGCGCCAAGTTCCGCATCTCCGGTGTCCCGGTGACCGACCCGGCGGGCAAGCTGCTCGGCATCGTCACCAACCGCGACATCGCCTTCGAGAACGACCGCAGCCGTCAGGTCCGCGAGGTCATGACGCCGATGCCGCTCGTCACGGGCAAGGTCGGCATCTCCGGCGTCGACGCCATGGAGCTGCTGCGCCGCCACAAGATCGAGAAGCTTCCGCTGGTCGACGACGCGGGCATCCTCAAGGGCCTCATCACGGTCAAGGACTTCAAGAAGGCCGAGCAGTACCCGAACGCGGCGAAGGACTCCGAGGGCCGGCTGCTCGTCGGTGCCGCGGTCGGCGTCGCGGGCGACGCCTTCGAGCGTGCGCAGGCGCTGATCGAGGCGGGCGCCGACTTCATCGTCGTCGACACCGCGCACGGGCACTCGCGGCTCGTCGGTGACATGGTCGCCAAGATCAAGTCCAACTCCGGCGGCGTCGACGTCATCGGTGGCAACATCGCCACCCGTGACGGCGCCAAGGCGCTCATCGACTCCGGCGTGGACGGCATCAAGGTCGGTGTCGGACCGGGCTCGATCTGCACCACGCGCGTGGTCGCCGGTATCGGCGTCCCGCAGGTCACGGCCATCTACGAGGCGTCGCTCGCCGCCAAGGAGGCCGGTGTCCCGGTCATCGGTGACGGCGGTCTGCAGTACTCCGGTGACATCGCCAAGGCGCTCGTCGCCGGCGCCGACACCGTGATGCTCGGTTCGCTGCTCGCGGGCTGCGAGGAGTCGCCGGGCGAGCTGCTCTTCATCAACGGCAAGCAGTTCAAGTCGTACCGCGGCATGGGTTCGCTCGGTGCCATGCAGACGCGTGGTGACCAGCAGTCCTTCTCCAAGGACCGGTACTTCCAGGAGGGCGTCGCCTCCGACGAGAAGCTCGTGCCCGAGGGCATCGAGGGCCAGGTGCCCTACCGCGGCCCGCTGTCGGCCGTCGTGCACCAGCTCACCGGCGGTCTGCGCCAGTCGATGTTCTACGTCGGCGGGCGCACGGTCCCGGAGCTCCAGGACAACGGCAAGTTCGTCCGGATCACCTCGGCGGGCCTCAAGGAGAGCCACCCGCACGACATCCAGATGACGGTCGAGGCACCGAACTACAGCCGTAACAAGTAACAGCAGGTCATCCCTTACGACAAGGGGTGTGGGGCGGCCTCGGGATCACCGGGGCCGCCCCACACGTGTGTGTCAGGGATACTGGACAGGCAAGGCCCAAGTGGGACCCAGATGTGAAAGGCGCCCCCCAACGTGACTGAGATCGAGATCGGGCGCGGCAAGCGCGGCCGCCGCGCGTACGCCTTCGACGACATCGCCGTCGTTCCGAGCCGGCGCACCCGCGACCCGAAGGAGGTCTCGATCGCATGGCAGATCGATGCCTACCGCTTCGAGCTGCCGTTCCTGGCCGCGCCCATGGACTCCGTCGTCTCGCCGGCGACCGCTATCCGCATCGGTGAGCTGGGCGGCCTCGGTGTGCTGAACCTCGAGGGCCTGTGGACCCGTTACGAGGACCCGCAGCCGCTGCTCGACGAGATCGCCGAGCTGACGCCCGAGGCCGCGACCCGCCGCCTCCAGGAGATCTACTCCGCGCCCATCCAGGCCGACCTGATCGGGCAGCGCATCAAGGAGGTGCGCGACTCCGGTGTCGTCACCGCCGCCGCGCTCTCCCCGCAGCGCACCGCCGAGTTCTCCAAGGCGGTCGTGGACGCGGGCGTGGACATCTTCGTGATCCGCGGGACCACGGTCTCCGCCGAGCACGTCTCCGGTGCCGCCGAGCCGCTGAACCTGAAGCAGTTCATCTACGAGCTGGATGTCCCGGTCATCGTGGGCGGCTGCGCCACGTACACCGCCGCGCTGCACCTCATGCGGACCGGCGCGGCGGGTGTGCTCGTCGGGTTCGGTGGTGGGGCTGCCCACACGACCCGCAATGTGCTCGGTATCCAGGTGCCGATGGCCACCGCTGTGGCCGATGTCGCCGCCGCGCGCCGTGACTACATGGACGAGTCCGGTGGCCGCTACGTGCACGTCATCGCCGACGGTGGCGTGGGCTGGTCCGGCGACCTGCCCAAGGCCATCGCCTGCGGCGCCGACTCCGTGATGATGGGCTCGCCGCTGGCGCGCGCCTCGGACGCGCCGGGCCGCGGTCACCACTGGGGCATGGAGGCCGTCCACGAGGACGTGCCGCGCGGCAAGAAGGTCGACCTCGGCACGGTCGGCACGACCGAGGAGGTCCTGACCGGCCCCTCGCACACGCCCGACGGCTCGATGAACTTCTTCGGCGCGCTGAAGCGGGCCATGGCGACGACCGGCTACAGCGAGCTCAAGGAGTTCCAGCGGGTCGAGGTCACGGTCGCGGATGCCACACACAAGCGGTAGCGCTGACGCTGTGTCGTAGCGAAAAGCGGGTGGGCCCCACTGGAAAGGTGGGGCCCACCCGCTTTTTGCGCAGTTCCCCGCGCCCCAAACAGCGCAGTTCCCCGCGCCCCAAACAGCGCAGTTTCCCGCGCCCCTAAGACGCTGCTCTTTTCGCTGCGCCGAAAGACGCGAAGGCCGCGACGGCGAAGAACACGTAGGTGAGGAAGTCCGAGTCGGCCTTCCATACCTCGTTGAGCAGGCCGAAGTGCTCGAAGAACAGCTCGGGCACGGACCACGGGGTCTGCTTGGAGCCGATGATCGCCTCGCCGAGCAGCTGGCCGAAGTAGACGCCGATCAGCGACAGGACCGGGCCGGCGACCAGGGTCACCGGGTTGTTGCCGCCGACCTTGCCGATCGCGAATCCGATCACCAGGCCGACGGCCACGGCCGCGTAGCCGATCTCGTGCTCGGTGGCGCCGATGAGGCCGCCGTAGGCACCGGCGACGACCAGCATGGCCACGAAGCCGGCGAGGATGCCGAGCCCTACGTTGCCGCGCACCGGCGCGGGCGGGGGCACGGGGTGGAAGCCGCCCTGCATGCCCTGCTGCTGGGGGAACGGGGCGTACGGCTGCTGCTGGGGGTAGC
This sequence comes from Streptomyces sp. NPDC002795, assembly GCF_042888725.1. Taxonomy (NCBI): domain Bacteria; kingdom Bacillati; phylum Actinomycetota; class Actinomycetes; order Kitasatosporales; family Streptomycetaceae; genus Streptomyces; species Streptomyces sp. NPDC002795. Next base: position 500,882 of record NZ_JBIAQB010000002.1, on the reverse strand, counting down.
CGTACGGGGGCTGCTGTGGCGGCGGCTGCTGTGGGGTTGGCTGCTTGGCGTACGGGTTGCCGTCGGGTATGTGAGGCGGCTGGGTCATGCGTCCCCCCGGGGATGTGAGCCCTGGCACCGGTGTGCGCAGAGTGGCCGCACAGTAGCAGTCAGAGGCGGTGCGCGGCCCCCGCCGGCGTCGCTCCCCTTGTGTCCAGGAGGAGTTGGGCCTTTACAAACAGGCCCTGGAGGTCGTACGTGCGGTGCTGTTGCAGCAGGATCGTCAGGTCGGCGTCGGCCGCCGCCTCGTAGAGGGAGTCGGCGCGCGGGACCGGGCGGTCCAGGACGTTCCAGGACGGGACGTACGGGTCGTGGTAGCTGACGGCGGCGCCGAGTTGCATGAGGCGGGTGGCGATCTCCTCGGCGGGGGCGGCCTGTTGGTCGGCGAGGTCGGGCTTGTAGGTGACGCCGAGGAGCAGGACGCGGGCGCCGCGGGCCGACTTGCCGTGCTCGTTGAGGAGGGTGGCCGCGCGCTGGACCACGTACGACGGCATGTGGTGGTTGACCTGGCGGGCCAGTTCGACCATGCGCAGGGGGCGGGTGCGCAGGTGCGGGCCCGTGAGGTCCTGGGCGAGGGCGTGGCCGCCGACGCCGGGGCCGGGGCGGAAGGCCTGGAAGCCGAAGGGCTTCGTCTCCGCGCAGCGGATGACGTCCCACAGGTCGACGCCCAACTCGTGGCAGAGCACCGCCATTTCGTTGACCAGGGCGATGTTGACGTGCCGGTAGTTGGTCTCCAGGAGGTGCACGGTTTCCGCTTCCCGTGGACCACGCGCGCGTACGACCTTGTCGGTCAGGCGGCTGTAGAAGGTGGCCGCCGATTCGGTGCAGGCGGGGGTGTGGCCGCCGATCACCTTGGGGGTCGACGTGTAGGGGTGCAGGCGGTTGCCGGGGTCGACGCGTCCTGGGGCGTGGGCGAGGTGGAAGTCGCGGCCCGCGCGCAGGCCCGAGCCCTCTTCGAGGACGGGGAGGAGGAGCGTCTGGGTGGTGCCCGGCGGCACGGGTGACTCGATGATCACCGTGGTGTGCGGGCGGAGCCGGGCGGCGAGGGTGCGGGTGGCCTCGACGACCGGGGTGAGCATCGGTGCTCCGTCGGGGCCTTGCGGGGTCGGGGCGCAGATCACGGCGGTGCGGACGCGGGCGAGTTCGGCGGGGTTGGCCGTGGGGCGGAAGCCCGCGGAGAGCATGCGGCGGAGGTCGGCGGCGGTCAGGGCCGCCGCGTCGCCGCCGCCGGGCAGCCGGCCCGCCGCGAGATCCCGGGCACGGGCCGGATCGTGGCCGATGGTCGCGATCCCGGCCGCCACGGCGGTCTGCGCGAGGGGCAGGCCGAGGTGGCCGAGGCCGATGACGGCGAGGTCTGCGGGCATGGCGGTTGCCGTCCTTTCCCGAGGAGCGGACCGGTCATTAGCCGGAGCGGGACGAGGGCGCAAGCCCTGTGGACAGGATGAGCGAGCGCAATGTCAGACTAGGAGTAAATATGACCGATATGCGGCATTGCATCGCCATGTGTTTGCGAGTGTTGCGCCGCGAGTCTCCGCACGTTGTCCACAGGTGGGGGCTCGCTGGTGGCCCGAACCGGGCGGCGGGTGAAGAATCGGGGCATGTAGGGAGAGTGCGATGCGTGCTTCGAGGTACATGAGGCCGGGCACACCACACGCGTGAGCCACACCGACGACAGCGGGAGGCAGCAGTGAAGGCAGCGACACTGGGACCCGAGCAGCGTGCGGAGGCCCTGGCGGCCATGGCCGAGCGCGAGCTGGACATTCTCGTGGTGGGCGCCGGAGTGGTCGGCGCGGGCACGGCGCTCGACGCGGTGACCCGCGGCCTGTCCACCGGGATCGTCGAGGCGCGGGACTGGGCGTCCGGCACGTCGAGCCGTTCCAGCAAGCTGGTCCACGGCGGGCTCAGGTATCTGGAGATGCTGGACTTCGCGCTCGTCCGCGAGGCACTGAAGGAGCGCGGACTGCTCCTTGAGCGGCTCGCGCCGCACCTCGTGAAGCCGGTGCCCTTCCTGTATCCGTTGCAGCACAAGGCGTGGGAGCGGGTGTACGCCGGCTCGGGTGTCGCGCTGTACGACGCGATGTCGATGGCGCGCGGGCACGGGCGCGGCCTCCCGATGCACCGGCATCTGACGCGCAAGCACGCGCTGCGGGTCGCCCCCTGTCTGAAGAAGGACGCGCTGGTCGGCGCGTTGCAGTACTACGACGCGCAGATGGACGACGCCCGGTACGTGGCGACCCTGGTGCGCACCGCCGCCATGTACGGCGCCAAGGCCGCCAACCGCGCGCGGGTCACAGGATTCCTGCGGGAGGGCGAGCGGGTCGTCGGCGCGCGGGTGGAGGACGTCGAGGGCGGCGGCGAGTACGAGATCCGCGCCAAGCAGGTAGTGAACGCGACGGGCGTGTGGACCGACGACACGCAGGCCATGGTCGGCGAGCGCGGCCAGTTCCACGTACGCGCGTCCAAGGGGATCCACCTGGTGGTGCCCAAGGACCGGATCAACTCGACGACCGGGCTCATCCTCCGTACCGAGAAGAGCGTGCTGTTCGTCATTCCGTGGGGGCGGCACTGGATCATCGGGACCACCGACACCGAATGGGACCTGGACAAGGCGCATCCGGCCGCTTCCAGCGCCGATATCGACTACCTGCTCGAACACGTCAACTCCGTTCTCGGCGTCCCGCTTTCGCGTGATGATGTGCAGGGCGTCTACGCGGGGCTGCGGCCGCTGCTCGCCGGGGAGTCCGACGCCACCAGCAAGCTGTCGCGCGAGCACACCGTCGCGCACCCCGCTCCGGGTCTTGTCGTCGTGGCGGGCGGCAAGTACACGACGTACCGGGTCATGGCCAAGGACGCCGTCGACGAGGCCGTGCACGGGCTCGACCAGCGGGTCGCCGAGTGCGTGACCGAGGAGGTGCCGCTGGTGGGAGCCGAGGGGTACCGGGCGCTGTGGAACGCGCGGGCGCGGATCGCCGCGCGCACGGGGCTGCACGTGGTGCGCGTCGAGCATCTGCTGAACCGGTACGGGGCTCTTGCCGAGGAGGTTCTCGAACTGGTCGCTGCGGATCCGGCGTTGGGTGCACCGCTCACCGGGGCCGACGACTATCTGCGGGCCGAGGTGGTGTACGCGGCCTCGCACGAAGGGGCGCGGCACCTCGACGATGTGCTGACGCGGCGGACCCGGATCTCCATCGAGACGTTCGACCGGGGGGTGCGGTGTGCGCGCGAGGCGGCGGAGTTGATGTCGCCTGTTCTTGGGTGGGACAAGGATCAGGTGGAGCGGGAGGTCGAGCACTACGAGAAGCGGGTGGAGGCGGAGCGGGAGTCGCAGCGGCAGCCGGATGACCTGACGGCGGACGCGGCGCGGCTTGGGGCGCCGGACATTGTGCCGCTCTGACCTCCGGTCCGGCCGGGTGTGGTGCGCGGAACCGGGGTTGCGGTCGCGGGGCTCTGCCCCGGGCCCCGCGCCTCAAACGCCGGCGGGGCTTGATGTGCAGAACTCGGCCGTGAGTATCTGGCGCTCGGGGGACCCGTCGCCCGACAAAGTCGCCTTTGTCGTGCGGTAGGTGACGGTTTGTGAGCCGTCGCGTGTGGCTGCCGTGCGGACGTAGGTGTGGGCTATGCGGCCGTTGTGGCCCCAGACCGTGGTGCCGCAGGGAAGTTTCTCCGGGTAGAGGCCCATGCCGTAATGGCCGTGCGTGGGGCGGGTGTTGAGCATCGTGCGGAGGGCCTCGGGCGGGAGGAGGCGGCCGGCCAGGAGCGCCGCGTAGAAGCGGTTCAGGTCGGGGAGCGTGGAGATCAGCTCGCCGGACGCCCCGGCCGTGCGCGGGTCGAGGCGGACCGCGTCGGGGCCGTGCGGGCTCGGGACCGTGGTGCGGGCGCCGGGGAACGAGGTGCCGGTGAGGTGGAGCGGGTCGATGATGCGGCGGCGGGCCTCCGTGGCGTAGGAGTGGCCCGTGACCTGATGGATGATCATGCCCAGGAGTACGTAATTGGTGTTGGAGTACGACCAGGTGCCGAGCCGTGTCGTGCGGGGCTCGGACAGGGAGAGCATCGCCACCGCCTTCGGGCTCAGCGGGACGTGGCCGCGGGTGGCGGTCGTGAAGTCGTAGAGGCCGCTGGTCTGGGTGAGCAGCGAGCGGATCGTGAGTTTGCGGGTGCCCGTGAGGGAGGGGAGATAGGTGGTGACGCGGGCGGAGAGTTTCAGTCGTTGTTCCGCGGCGAGTTGGAGGACGACCGTCGCGATGAAAGTCTTGGTGATGCTGCCCGCGCGCACGTGATCGGAGCGGGTGAGGCTGGGACTGGTGGTGGTGAAGTGGCCGGTGGAGCCAACGGTTGCCAGGAGCGCGGCCGACGGGGCCTTGCCTCGCGTCACGAGCAGCGGAAGAGTGGCGTCCGCGGGTGCCGCCGAGCCCGCCGAACTGCTCCGGGCCAGGCACAGCAGGGCCACGGTCAGCGGTATGGCCAGGAGTGTCCGGAGTGCGGGCAACGACGGTCCCTTTCGGCGGCGCGGGCCACCATTGTGGGACGTTCCTGTGCGTGTCGGGTGGGGGTGACCCGGCGCGCGGAGTGGTGGTCCAGTGATGGGACAATGAAGGCTCTGTCAGGGCGGGTTGCTAGAGGGGACGCATGTCGGAGGCGGAGCGGGCGGGCGAGGCCCGTGAAGACAAGGGCACTCGTCAGGATTCCACCGGTCGGGACGCTCAGGGGGCTTCCGTGAAGGACCCGGAGGGCCGGCTTCTCGCCGGCCGGTACCGGCTCGGCGACGTGCTCGGCCGCGGCGGCATGGGCACTGTGTGGCGGGCCAAGGACGAGACGCTCGGGCGCACGGTGGCGGTGAAGGAGCTGCGCTTCCCGAACGCCATCGACGAGGACGAGAAGCGCCGACTGATCACGCGTACGTTGCGTGAGGCGAAGGCGATCGCGCGGATCCGCAACAACGGCGCGGTGACGGTCTTCGACGTGGTCGACGAGGACGACCGGCCGTGGATCGTCATGGAGCTGGTCGAGGGCATGTCCCTCGCCGAGGCCATCCGCGAGGACGGGCTGCTCGAACCCCGGCGGGCCGCCGAGGTCGGGCTCGCCGTGCTCGACGTGCTGCGCGCCGCGCACGCCGAGGGCATCCTGCACCGCGACGTGAAGCCGTCCAACGTGCTGATCTCCGAGGACGGCCGCGTTGTCCTGACGGACTTCGGTATCGCGCAGGTCGAGGGCGACCCGTCCATCACCTCCACGGGAATGCTCGTCGGCGCCCCCTCGTACATCTCGCCGGAGCGTGCGCGCGGCCACAAGCCGGGTCCCGCCGCCGACATGTGGTCGCTCGGCGGTCTGCTGTACGCGGCCGTGGAGGGCGTCCCGCCGTACGACAAGGGGTCGGCGATCGCCACGCTGACCGCCGTGATGACCGAGCAGGTGGACCCGCCGAAGAACGCCGGGCTGCTGGAGCCCGTGATCTACGGGCTGCTGGAGAAGGACCCCGACCAGCGGCTCGACGACGCGGCGGCGCGGTCGATGCTCAACGACGTCATCCACGCCCCGGAGCCGAAGCCGGCCCCCGAGCCGGAGCCGGTCGAGGCCACGAAGGTGGTGCCGCTGCCGCCCGCTCCCGCACCGAAGAAGCGCAAGGAGCCCAGGGAGAAGGGCGCTTCGGCGGCCAGGGCGGCTGCCGCCAAGGCCGCTGCGGCCTCGGCCGCCGCCGGTGTCGCCGCCCGGGGCGAAGAGGCCGCGGAGAAGATGCGCGGCGCCCTGACGAACGTACGCAAGGCGGCCGCCGCCGCGACGGCCCCGAAGGCGAAGTCGGAGGAGCCCGCCGCCACCGCGCCCGCCGGTCCCGCCGCGGGTGCGCGCCCCGGCGGCGCGGCCGTCCTCGCGGACGCCCTGCGGGGCCGCAACCTCATCATCGGCTCGCTCGTCGTCGCGCTCGTCGTGCTCGCCGGCATCCTGGCCCTCGTCCTGAACAACGGCGACGGCTCGGACGCGAAGGGCGGCGGCGACAAGGGCGCGTCGTCCGGGGCCACGGCCGGCGGGGACGACAAGAACGCCGGCAGCGGCGACAAGGAAGCCGACAAGGACCAGGACAAGGGCTCCGGCGACGACAAGAAGCCCTCCGGAAGCGCGTCGTCGAGTGCCTCCGCGTCCACGGATCCGAGCGCGAGCACCTCGCCGAGCGGTGACGCCGGCGGTCAGCCGGGCACGGACGTCAAGGAGACGTACAAGCACTCCCAGGGCTTCTCGATCGGCCTGCCCAAGGGCTGGAAGTACGTCAAGACGGAGGCGGCGGGGGCCCGCTTCACCGGGCCCGACGGGCAGCGGCTGCTCGTCGGCTGGACGAACTCCCCCAAGTCCGATCCGGTCGCGGACTGGCAGAACCAGGAGCGGGGCATGCGCCGCGCGCAGTACGACCGGGTGCGCATAGCTTCGGTGGACTACCGGGACTGGAAGACGGCCGACTGGGAGTTCACGTACGCCGACGGCGGCACGAAGTGGCACTCGATCGACCGGGGGACCGTGGTGAACGGCTCGCTGGGATACGGGCTGATGTACACCGCCAAGGACTCCGACTGGGGCGGCGAGCAGCGCAAGACGACCTGGAAGACATTCACACAGACGTTCAAGCCCAAGTCCTGAACCAGTGGGCCGTGCGGCACGTATCGTGAATGTTTGCGGACCGTGCGCAGTCGCTCGGCAGAGCCGGTGGAACAGGGGGAGGCGTCGTGGACGAGTACGCGGGGCGGGTGCTCGCCGACCGGTACCGGCTTCCGGTCCTCTCCTCCGACACGTACGAATCCCCGGCCGAGACGCGGGCCTTCGACACGTACAGCGGGCAGGAAGTCCTCGTGCGGCAGGTGCCGTTGCCCGAGGTCGTCGAGGCGGAGGTCCTTGACGCCGACGGGCTGCCGGAGGGTTTCAGGCCCGGCGGCGATACGGGGCGGGAGGCCGCCGAACCGTCCGTGGCGCGCGCCGTCGAGGCCGTGCAGGCCGCCGCGCGCATCCCCGACCACCCCCGCCTCGACCAGGTCTTCGACGTGTTCGCCGAGGGCGGCTCGCTGTGGATCGTGAGCGAACTGGTGGCGGCGCGGCCGCTGTCCGCGCTGCTCGCCCGTGGGCCGCTCAGTCCCTACCGGGCCGCCGAGGTCGCCGCCGACGTGCTCACGGCGCTGCGGGCGCTGCACGCGCACGGGTGGGTGCACCGGAACGTCACGGCGCGGACCGTGCTCGTCTGCGACGACGGGCGGGTGATGCTGACCGGGCTCGCCGCCGGGGCCGCGGAAGAGGCGTTGTGCGGGTATGACGTGGTGCCGGCCCTCCCGGAGGAGGCGGAGGACTTCGTCGAGGAATCGGAGGCGGTGCCGGGGGCGGGGGATTATCGGGCGGCCCGTGCCGGGGCTGTCGCCGCGTATCGGGCGGGGGCGGTGGCGGGGCGTGCGGCGCCGTCGGGTGCCGCGTTGCCCGTGCAGCCGTCCCACTGGCGGGAGTTGATACCCGAGGCCGATGGGGAGCACGACTCGGGGCTCCGCCCCGGACCCCGCGCCTCAAACGCCGGCGGGGCTGTTTCTGCCGAGCGGTCCCGGCAGGTGCGGATGACCGTCGTCGGGCCCGTCACCGAGCGGTGGGCGCCCGAGCTGGCGCATCCGGTGCAGGAGAACTGGCAGTTGGCGGCGCCCGTCGGGCCCGCCACCGATCTGTGGGCCCTCGGCGCGCTGTTGTTCCGGGCCGTGCAGGGGCACGCCCCGTACCCGGAGGAGTCCACGCCGGAGCTGGTGCAGATGGTGTGCGCCGAGCCGCCCGCGTTCGCCGAGGAGTGCGGGCCCGTGCGGCCCGTCGTCGAGTCGCTGCTGCGTCAGGACCCCACCGAGCGGCTCGACATCGAGGAACTGCGCGGCTGGCTGCGGTCGTTGGTGCGCTCCGCGCCGGAGCCGGAGGCCGGGGCGAACGTCATCCCCGCGCCCGCCTACGACGCGGCCCGGCTGCCCGTCGTACGCCGCAGGGGAGAGCTCGTCCGGGGCCGCAGGGCGCGGGTTCCGGCCACCGCGGGGCAGCACGGCAGGCACAAGCGGGGCCGGGCCGTGGAGCGTGCGCCGAGGCCCGCGCGGGCACCTCGTGAGCGGCGTCCGAGATCGCTCGGGCGGTGGCTGGTCGTGCTGATCCTGCTCGGGCTCGTGGGGGCGGTGGCGTACGCGATGGTGTTCATGCCCAAGTCGGGGCAGAGCACGGGGGCCGGGGCGGCGGGTGCCCGGCAGGGGAACGCGGGGGCCGCGCCCTCCGCCTCGTCGAAGGACCGCGGCGAGCCGTCGCCGGAGCCGTCGAGGAGCGCCACATCGCCTGCGGGAAAGCGCAGTTCGGCGCCCTCCTCCACCAAGCCGCAGTCCGACGTGGCCCCCGGTTTCGTCCTGCGCGAGGACCCCGCGGGGTTCGAGGTGGCCGTCGCCAAGGGGTGGCAGCGGACGGGGAAGAACGGGCTTGGGCAGGTCGTGTACGCGCACGGCGCCTTCGAGATGATCGTCGTCCCCGGGCGCGACTCCACGGCCACGTACGGCAAGGACCCGATGAAGTACCAGCGTGAGGAGGAGCGCGAGTTGCAGCCGTTCCGGGACTCGACCTGGGCCACGTCGAGCGGCATGAAGAGCATCGACGTCGGCGGACGGGCCATGGCCGAGGGGCAGTTCACCTGGCAGGGTTCCGACGGGCGGGAGATGTACGTCCGCAATCTCGCGATGGTGGTCGGGGGCAAGTACCACGTGGTGCAGGTGCGCGGCCCGGAGGCCGAGCGGGACGAGGTCACGCGGCTCTACCAGCAGGCGTACTCGACGTATCGCTACGGTGGTTGAGGCCGCGACAAAGCGTCACAGTGCGGTCTCTGTGCCACCCCTGGTGTTCCGTGTGTGGCGACTGATCCCTAGTGTGAACCGGGTCGACACAGTAGCGGGGAAACGTGAATCAGATGCAGGGCGAGGTCCTCGCCGGCCGGTATCGGCTCGGTGAATCCATAGGTCGCGGCGGCATGGGCCGGGTGTGGCGCGCGCACGACGAGGTGCTGCACCGCACCGTCGCCGTGAAGGAGCTGACGGCCGCTCAGTGGGTGGCCGAGGCGGACCGGGCCGTCCTGCTCGCCCGTACGCAGACGGAGGCGCGCGCCGCCGCCCGGATCAACCACCCCGCCGTCGTCACCGTGCACGACGTGCTGGAGCACGACGACCGGCCGTGGATCGTCATGGAGCTGGTGGAGGGGCGCTCGCTCGCCGACGCGGTCAAGGAGGACGGGCGCGTCGCCCCCGCAGAGGCCGCCAGGATCGGCCTGTGGACGCTGCGGGCGCTGCGCGCCGCGCACACCGCCGGTGTGCTGCACCGGGACGTGAAGCCGGGCAATGTGCTGCTCGCCAGCAACGGCCAGGTCAAGCTGACGGACTTCGGCATCGCCCAGGTCGAGGGCGACTCCACCATCACGCGGACCGGCGAGATAGTCGGCTCCGTGGACTACCTCGCGCCCGAGCGGGTGCGCGGCTCGGAGCCGGGGCCCGCGTCCGACCTGTGGGCGCTCGGCGCGACGCTCTACACCGCTGTGGAGGGGCTCTCCCCGTTCCGGCGCACGTCGCCGATCGCCACGATGCAGGCCGTCGTCGAGGAGGAGCCGGAGCCCCTGGAGAACGTCGGGGCGATCGGGCCCGTCATCGGCGCGCTGCTCAGCAAGGACCCGGACGCGCGGCCGGACGCCGACGCCGCGGAGGCGATGCTCGCCGAGGCGGCGGAGGGGCGTCGGCCGAACGCGGCGCAGGCGTACGTGCCGACGCAGGTGCACGTGCCCGCGCAGCCGACCGCGTCCACGCCCCCGCCGACGCCGATGAGCACGGCGGACACCACCACCGTGGCCCCCCCGACACCCGTCCCCCCGCCCGGCCCCGCACCCGTCCCCACGCCTGTTCCCGCGACCGCCGCGACGTCGCGCCGCTGGCCGAAGCTGCTCGCCGCCGTCCTGGCCGCCGCGCTCGTCGGCGGCGGAGGCGCGCTCGCCGCCATGTACTACGTCGATCAGCGTGCCGCCGGGAGCAGCAGCGCGGCGACGGACCAGGACAAGGAGCAGGGTTCCGGGAGCCAGGACGGCTCCGGCGAGAAGGGCGGGACGATCCCCAAGGGCGGTGCGATCCCCGACGACTGGGTGCGGCGGGACGACGTCGAGGGGTTCAGCCTGATGCTGCCGCCCAGCTGGGAGCGGCAGCAGGAGGGCTCGCAGATCGACTACACGCCCGACGGCGGGCAGCGGTTCGTCCGTATCGCCGTCGACAAGGAATCCGACTGGCAGGACTCGTACCAGCACCAGTTGGACCTGGAGAAGGGGCTGCGGCCCAAGCTGCCGGACTATCAGCGGGTGCTGTTGCAGTCGAACACGTTCCGGGACCAGCCCGGGTCGTTGTGGGAGTTCACCTGGACCGCCGGGACGCAGGACACGACGTCCGGGCCGCGGCACGCCATCGAACAGACCTACCGGGCGCACGACGGCACGGAGTACGCCATCTATCTGTCCGTGCCGGCGGCGAACTGGCCCGGCGCGCGCCAGCAGTTCGACGCGATGCTGCGCGGGTGGCAGCCCCCGCAGAGCTGACGATGTGATGTCCCCTGGCCGGAACCGTGCAGTCCCGGTGAACAAGCGTGCGGCATGATGGGGCGCATGGGGACCGAGGGGGACAACGCCCGTGTGATCGCCGGGCGTTACCGGCTGGAGGCCAGAATCGGCCGCGGCGGCATGGGCGTCGTCTGGCGGGCCGCCGACACCTTGCTCGGACGCCAGGTCGCCGTCAAGGAACTCGGCGTCGACGAGACCCTCTCGGAGGACCAGGCGCAGCAGCAGCGGGAGCGGATGCTGCGCGAGGCGCGGGCCGTGGCCCAGCTCCAGCACGCGAACGTGATCGTCGTGCACGACGTGGTGCTGTACGAGGAACACCCGTACATAGTGATGGACCTGGTCAACGGCGACTCGCTCGCCGACCGCATCGCGCGCGAAGGCCCCGTCGAGCCCCTGGAGGCCGCCCGGATCGGGCTCGCGCTGCTCGGCGCGCTGCGCGTGGCCCACGCCGCGGGCGTGCTGCACCGGGACCTGAAGCCCGCGAACGTACTCCTGGAGAGCTCGACGGGCCGGGTCGTCCTCACCGACTTCGGGATCGCGCAGGTCGAGGGCGCCACCACGCTCACCGAGACCGGCGGGTTCGTCGGCTCGCCGGAGTACACGGCGCCGGAGCGGATGGCGGGGGAGCGGGCCGGGGCAGGGGCCGACCTGTGGTCGCTCGGGGCGCTGCTCTGCGCGGCGATGAGCGGCGAATCCCCGTTCCGCCGCGACTCGTTGGGCGGCATCCTGCACGCCGTCGTCTACGAGGAGATCAGACCGCCCGAGGAGGCCGAGCCGCTGCTCCCGGTGATCCGCGGCCTCCTTGAGCGGGACCCGGCGCGCCGGATGAACCTGGACGAGGCCGAGCGGCTGCTGCGCGCGTACATCGCCACCGGGGCGACGCCGCAGCCCGCGATCCCCATCCCGCTCGTCCCGCGGGTGCTCTACACCCCGACGCAAGCCACCGTGCCGACGGCCCGGCGCAGACGTGTCGTGTCGACCCGGGCGCTGCTCGTGGCGGCGGCGCTGGTGGCCGCGGTCGCGGGGGCCGGGGTCGCCACCGCGGTGCTGCTGGCCGGTGACAACGGCAAGACGCCCGCGCCGCCGCCGACGACCACCGTCTCCGCCCCGACCCGTACGGCGTCGCCCTCCGGCTCGCCGACCTCGACCGTCACCGTGACCCGGCCGGGGACCCGTACGCCGGGCGCCGCGGCCCCGCAGGGGTACCGCACGGTCGAGGACCCCGAGGGCTTCCGGCTCGCCGTGCCCGCGGGGTTCACGCGCTCCGTGGACGGGCAGCGGATCTTCTACATGTCGCCCGGGGAGACGTACCGCATCGGCATCAAGGTGGCGCGCGCGCAGAGCGGCGGCCCCGGCGCGGTGCAGCGGCGCTCCGCCGCCGAAGGGCCCGAGAGCAATCCGGGCTACCGCGCCGCCAAGGTCACCGACACCTCGCACAACGGGCGGGACGCCGCGCTGTGGGAGTTCACCTGGGACGGGTTCAGCGGCGTCGAGGGCGCCCGGCGCACCGTCGACCTGTGCTGGGAGGAGGGCGGCCGGATGTACGACGTGTGGGTGTCGGCCCCCGTCGGCAAGAGTGCCCGGGCGCGCGCCCACTTCGACGCGGCGGTCGACACCTTCGCCGTGCCCCAGAGGTGACGGCGGCTCGCATCAGCGTGGTCACAACTCCGTGACCCCAGTGGTCCCGGAGGTGTCCCGCACGGTACTGATGGACCCATGAGTGACAACGGGGGAGCCGCGCGCGGCCAGAACGAACCCACCAGCTTCGCCCTGCAGCCGCCGCAGCAGCCGCATGTGCCGCACCCGGGCAATCCGTATGCCCAGCATGCCCACCAGCCCACGCAGGTCGTGGCCGAGCAGCAGGATCCGGGCGCGGGGCGGCTCGTGGCCGGGCGCTACCGCCTGCTGAGCAAGCTGGGCCACGGCGGCATGGGCACGGTGTGGCGGGCGAAGGACGAGACGGTGGACCGCGAGGTCGCCGTGAAGGAACCGCGGCTGCCGGACCACCTGCCGGAGCGGGAGCGGGCCAACGCGTTCGAGCGGATGCGCCGCGAGGCCCGCGCGGCGGCCCGGCTCGACCACCCGGCGGTCGTGAACGTGCACGACGTGGCCGTCGAGAACGGGCAGCCGTGGATCGTCATGGAGTTCGTGCAGGGCCGCTCGCTCGGCGCCGCCCTCCAGGAGGGCACGCTCGGCGTCCGCGAGGCCGCCCGCATCGGCCTGGAGATGCTCGGCGCGCTGGAGGCCGCGCACGCCGCGGGGATCCTGCACCGCGACGTGAAGCCGGACAACGTGATGCTCGGCCGCCACGACCGTGTGATCCTCACCGACTTCGGCATCGCCCAGATCGAGGGCGAGACGAATCTGACCGACACCGGCGGATTCGTCGGCTCGCCCGAGTTCATCGCCCCGGAGCGGGTGTTGGGGCAGCGCCCAGGACCGGCCTCCGACCTGTGGTCGCTCGGCGTCGTCCTGTACGCGGCGACCGAGGGCGTGTCCCCGTTCCGCCGCAACAACACGCCCGCCACGCTCCAGTCCGTGCTCAACGCGACACCGGCCGCGCCCGCCGCCGCGCAGGGCCCGCTGGCCGACGCCATCAACGGCCTGTTGCAGAAGGACCCGGCGCGCCGGCCGAACGCGGCGCAGACGCGCGTCCTCCTGGAGAAGGCCGCCGAGCCGCCCGCGCAGGCGCCCACCCAGGTCGTCCAGATCGGCTCTGCCCAGGGCGGCCTGCGGCTGAGCCGCAAGACCCTCCTCGGTATCGGGGCGGGGGTCGTGGTGGCGGCAGCCGCGGCGTACCTGGTCCTCGCGAACCCGTTCGCGGGGCCGCTGCCGGACGGGTGGAAGGAGTTCGAGGCGGGGGCGCCGCTGGACACGACCCTCGGGCTGCCGGAGTCGTACGTCCCGATCCCGGACGAGGACGACCCGTCCGTGATGACGTACGCGGACCCGAGCGGCGCGATCACCGTGAACCTGGCGCGCTGGGACCACAAGGACGATTCGACCGACATCGCGGGCACGGCCGACGCGGAGGCCTTCAAGGACTCCGACGACATCAAGGGCGGCACGTTCAGCGGCGCCGGCGCGTCGATGTCGAGCGACACCCCGAGCACCAGCAAGACGGACCAGAACGTCACGTACGACGACCGCGACGCCGCGCTCAACACGATCACGTACGGCGTGCGGAGCATCGGCACGGACTTCGACAAGGACGTGCCGCGCGAGGCCAAGGCCTTCTACTACAAGACCAAGGCCGGCGACATGTACCGGCTGTGGGTCGACTACCCGGGCAAGGGCGACTTCACGGAACGCGGCCGTGAGGTCGCGAAGACCGCCGTCGCCAACCTGGATGTCAAGAAGCGCTGAGCTGACGGGAATTGGCGGCAAAGCCCTGATCAGCGGCTTTGTCGCCACCGATCACTGGCGCGGTGTGTGCACTCGGTGAAACCTGTTACCGACGGGTACCGAAAGCGGACGCCCGGACTTACGCTCGCCGGTATGACGCAGTCGCAGGCCACCCCGGAGCACGTAGCAGAGCAGACCCGCACGAACCCCGTCGCGGCCGCCCCCGAGGGTGCCCGCACGGCCGTCGACGTGGTCACGCCCGACCTGATCGCGCGCCTCACGCGGGACGTGGTCGGCTCGGGGCGGACGGCGAACCACACGCCGTTCACCGGCGAGAAGCTCGCGGATCTGCCGCAGTCGACGCCCGAGGACGTGGCGACGGCGTTCGAGCGGGCCCGCGCCGCCCAGGAGGTCTGGGCGAGGACGCCGGTGCGCAAGCGCGCCGCCGTGCTGCTGCGCTTCCACGACCTGGTGCTCGCGCGCCAGGCCGAGGTGCTCGACCTGATCCAGCTGGAGACCGGCAAGGCCCGGCTGCACGCGCACGAAGAGGTGCAGGCCGTCGCGGTCGCCTCCCGGCACTACGGCCGCAAGGCCCCCGCGTACCTGCGGCCCAAGGGGCACACGGGCGCCGTCCCGACGCTGACCAAGGTGACGGAGCTGCGACAGCCGCGCGGTGTCGTCGGTCAGATCGCGCCGTGGAACTACCCCCTCGAACTCTCCGTCGGCGACGCGCTCCCCGCCTTCGTCGCGGGCAACGCGGTCGTCATGAAGCCCGACACGGAGACCTGCCTGACCGCCCTGTGGGCGCGCGACCTGCTCATCGAGGCGGGCCTGCCGCCCGAGGTCTTCCAGGTCGTCCTCGGCGAGGGCCCGGTCGTCGGCCCCGAGCTGGTCAAGCACGCCGACTACGTCTCGTTCACCGGCTCGACCCGCACGGGCCGCGAGGTCGCGCAGGGCGCCGCCGCCCGGCTGGTCGGCGTCTCCCTCGAACTGGGCGGCAAGAACGCCATGCTGGTCCTTGAGGACGCCGACGTGGAGAAGGCCGCGGCCGGTGCCGTGCGCGCCTGCTTCTCCTCCGCGGGGCAGCTGTGCATCTCCATCGAGCGGATCTACGTGCACGAGTCGATCGCCGACGCGTTCGTGGCCCGGTTCGCCGCCCGCACCAAGGGGATGCGGCTCGGCCGCTCCCTCGCGTACGGCGCGGAGATGGGCTCGCTCGTCGGGCAGCGGCAGCTGGACACGGTGACGCGGCACGTCGACGAGGCCGTCGCGAAGGGCGCCACGCTCGTCGCGGGCGGTCACGCGCGCCCCGACATCGGCCCGTACTTCTTCGAGCCGACGATCCTGGACGGCGTCGAGGCCCCGATGGCGGTCTGCGGCGAGGAGACCTTCGGCCCGGTCGTCTCCCTCTACCGCTTCAGCGACGAGGAGGCGGCGATCTCAGCTGCCAACTCCACGTCGTACGGCCTGAATTCCTCGGTCTGGACGAAGAGCGCCAAGCGCGGCCACGAGGTCGCGGCCCGCCTTCGTACCGGCACCGTCAACATCAATGAGGGGTACGCCCCCGCGTACGGCAGCGTGCAGTCGCCCATGGGCGGCATGAAGGAGTCCGGCCTCGGCCGCAGGCACGGCTCCGAGGGCATCCTCAAGTACACCGAGGCCCAGACGGTCGCCCACCAGCGCGTGATGCCGATGGCCCCGTCCTTCGGCATGGACGACGAGCGCTACGCCGCGTTCATGACGGTCAGCCTCGGCCTGATGAAGAAGTTCCGGCTGAAGTAGCCGACGTCGCGGGGCTCTGCCCCGGACCCCGCGCCTCAATCGCCGGCGGGGCTTGATTCAACCGGCCCACGCAAAGAGGGAGAACCATCAATGTCGATGGGCGAAAGCAGCCCCGCGTACGACTACGACGTCCTGATCGTCGGATCGGGTTTCGGCGGGTCGGTATCGGCCCTTCGCCTCGCCGAAAAGGGCTACAGGGTCGGCGTGCTGGAGGCGGGTCGCCGCTTCACCCCGGCCACCCTCCCCAAGAACTCCTGGGACCTGAAGAACTACCTCTGGGCCCCCAAGCTCGGCATGTACGGCATCCAGCGCATCCATCTGCTCGGAAATGTCATGGTCCTGGCAGGCGCGGGGGTCGGCGGCGGTTCGCTGAACTACGCCAACACCCTCTACGTACCGCCGAAGCAGTTCTTCGACGACCCGCAGTGGGCGCACATCACCGACTGGCAGGAGGAGTTGAAGCCGTATTACGACCAGGCGCAGCGCATGCTCGGCGTACGGATCAACCCGACGATGAGCCCCGCCGACGTGCACCTGAAGGCGGCCGCCCAGTCGATGGGCATCGGCGACACCTTCCACCTGGCGCCGGTCGGCGTCTTCTTCGGCGACGGCAAGGACGCCGAGGGCGCGTCGCGGGCCGCCCCCGGCGGGCAGGTCGAGGACCCGTACTTCGGCGGCGCGGGCCCCGCCCGCAGGGCGTGCACCGAGTGCGGCGAGTGCATGACGGGCTGCCGGCACGGCGCGAAGAACACCCTCAACGAGAACTACCTGTACCTCGCCGAGAAGGCGGGCGCGGTCGTCCACCCGATGACCTCGGTCGTCTCGGTGACCGACGACTCGCGCGGCGGCTACGCGGTGTCGACCCTGCCCACGGACGACAAGAAGGCGACGGGACGCACCTTCACCGCGCCCAAGGTCATCGTCGCGGCGGGCACGTACGGCACCCAGACCCTGCTGCACCGGATGAAGGCGAACGGCCAACTGCCGCACCTGTCCGAGCGCCTGGGCGAGCTGACCCGCACCAACTCCGAGGCCCTGGTCGGCTCGCAGACCACGAACCGCCGCTACAAGAAGAAGCACGGCATCGCGAAGGCCGACTTCACCAAGGGCGTCGCGATCACGTCCTCGATCCACCCGGACGCGAACACGCACATCGAGCCGGTCCGCTACGGCAAGGGCTCGAACTCGATGGGCGGCCTCTCGATCCTCCAGGTCCCGTACACGGAGGGCTCGTCGAGGGTCGCGGCCTGGCTGGCGAACGCCGTCAAGCACCCCACCCTGGTGGCCCGTTCGCTCTCCAACCGCCGCTGGTCGGAGAAGACCATCATCGGCCTCGTCATGCAGTCCCTCGACAACTCGCTGACCACGTATCTGAAGGCGGACGGCGTCGGCAAGGGCCTGCTCACCGCGCGGCAGGGCCACGGCGCCCCCAACCCGAAGCAGATCAAGGCCGCGACGGAGGGCGCGTCGGCGATCGCGGCGGAGATCAACGGCTTCGCGGGCTCGAACATCGGCGAACTGATCGGCACCCCGCTCACCGCCCACTTCCTGGGCGGCTGCCCCATCGGCGACAGCGCCGAGACCGGCGTGATCGACCCGTACCACCGGGTCTACGGCCACCCCGGCATCTCGGTCGTCGACGGCGCCGCCGTCACCGCCAACCTCGGCGTGAACCCGTCCCTGACGATCACGGCGCAGGCCGAGCGGGCCCTGTCGTACTGGCCGAACAAGGGTGAGGAGGACACCCGTCCGGAAACCGGCTCGGCGTACCGGCGGCTCGCGGCCGTCGAGCCGAAGAGCCCGGCGGTCCCGGCGGAGGCCTTCGGCGCGCTGAAGCTCCCGCTGCTCGCGGTGCCCGAGGTACCGCCCAAGAAGGAGCCGCTGCAGTCCAGTTGACCGCTTGAGGCGGTATGAGCGATGAGCGACACATGAGAAGGACCCGCACTCCCCCTCCGAGTGCGGGTCCTTCTTGTACGTACGTAGGGCTACGCCTCGTTGCTCACCTTGCGGCGGCGCACGGCGTACATGACCCCGCCGCCCGCCACGACGGCGAGCCCCGCTGCCGTTCCGAAGACCGGTAGCGCGGAGCCGGCCCCGGTCGAGGCGAGCGAGCCGTCGACCGGGGTGCGGCTGGCCTGCGGCGAGGGGGCGTTGGACGCGGAGGCCGACGCACTGGGCGTGGCCGTGGCGGTGGCCGAGGGCTTCGGCGTACTGGTGTGGCCGGTGGAGGTACCGGCGGCGAGGATGTCGAAGTCCCAGTACGCGTCCTCGGGCACGCTGTTGCCGCAGACGCCCTCGGGGTCCACGCTCACCGCGAGGGCGAGCCCGGCACCGGCGCCGGCCGGCGTCTTCGCGTCGACCGAGATGCGCAGCTGCACGTCGGAGTGCGCACCACGGGCGAGGGGGCCTGAGGCCGGGAACGACGCGTCGTGCTCGCGGTTGTTGTCGAGGTCCCGCCATGCGGTCCCGTCGAACCACTGAAGGCGCAGATACCGGCTCGTGTCCGACTCGTCCTCGTACGCGAACGAGAACGCGTACACCTGCGCCCGGGCCGACGCGAAGTCCTGGTCGGTCATGTTCGTGACGCGGAACGTGAAGCCGTGCCACCCGGAACCGGCGACGATCTTCGACGGAAGCCCCCGCAGCTCGGCGAGGGTGCCGGGGCTGTTCTCGGCCGCGGTGCACTCGTCGGACGGCTCGGCCTTCTTGTCGCCCGCTTCCTTCGCCTCCTTCGCTTTCGGAGCCGTGGGCGTCGACGTGGAGGGGCTCGGCGAGGCGGTGGGCGACGCGGACGCGCTCGCCGACGGGCTCGGGGCGGCGGTCCCGGTGGAGGTCGTGGTGTCCGAAGGCGGCCCGTCCGCGAACGCGGCCGGGGCGGACAACAGGGCGATCGGAGCGAGCGCGGCGGTCGCGGCCGCCGACACCAGTGCGCGACGAAGGTTCATCGGGTCCTCAGAGGGCTGGGAGATTCCGCTGAAGTGACCCGCGATGGCCAAAAAGGGTTGTACGGAGGCCGGTCGGCCTCGGGCGTCCCCGAGGCCGACCGTTCTCTGGTGTGACCGGGCTGCTGTCCCCTGCCGTCCGGTCACGTGTCTGGAGCGAGGTCCCACGACGCACGGCATGACCGATACGTCTCAACGCTCCAGCGGAGCCACGCGTGGTTCGGTTGGCCCGCCCCTGGCTGGCACGGACACCGGGACCAACGAAGCCTGTGCCAACGGGTCACGCGCCGTATGGGTGAGGACGCAACCGAACTGAGGTGCCCTGCCGGTCAGACCCGGCCCCGGCACAGTTCGAGCAGCGTCATGGCGAGCGAGGTGCCGGGCTTGCCGAGCGCGTCCCTGTAGCGCCCGAGCACCTCGTTCTCGCGCGACAGGTGCACCCGCCGCCCGCCCGAGGCGATCCGCGCCTCCTGGACGACGGCCGAGACGGCCATGCGTTCCTGGACGAGGCCGATGATCCGGTCGTCGAGCGCGTCGATGCGTTCGCGGGCGCCGGAGATCACGTCGGTGGTGGTGTTCTCGGTCGTGGCGGTCATGAGGGCTCCTCGGTGTGGTGGAGGCGGCCCCGGACCGGCAGGACCCGGAAACGCCAGACGCCCCGGGCCTTGTCGGCCCGGGGCGCCTGGTGAAGTCGCTTGTCAGTTGCTCAAGCAGCACGACCATGGCATCCGGCGGGCCGGCTGCCATAGGTAAAGACGAAGGTCGTGAACGAGAACATGGCGGGAGTATAGCCACATCAAGCCCCTGCGGCGTTTGAGCAGCGGGGTCCGGGGCGGAGCCCCGCGACCACAACCACGGGTGACGTACCCGGTAGAATCGGCCACACGACCCCCTGCTAAGCCGCCGGAAGGCAACCCGTGTCATCAGCGACTTCCGCTGCCGCCGCCCCCGACACCGTCCTGGTCGTCGACTTCGGTGCGCAGTACGCCCAGCTCATCGCCCGCCGCGTCCGTGAGGCCCGGGTCTACAGCGAGATCGTGCCGAGCACCATGCCGGTCGCGGAGATGCTCGCCAAGAACCCGGCGGCGATCATCCTCTCCGGCGGCCCCTCGTCGGTCTACGCGGAGGGCGCCCCGCGCCTGGACCGCGCGATCTTCGAGGCCGGCGTCCCCGTCTTCGGCATGTGCTACGGCTTCCAGCTGATGGCCACGGCCCTCGGCGGCACCGTCGACGACAACGGCGCCCGCGAGTACGGCCGCACCCCGCTGTCCGTGTCGAAGGGCGACTCGACGCTCTTCGAGGGCACCCCGGCCGAGCAGCCCGTGTGGATGTCGCACGGCGACGCCTGCTCCGCGGCGCCCGAGGGCTTCACCGTCACCGCGTCCACGGACGTCGTACCGGTCGCCGCCTTCGAGAACGACGAGAAGAAGCTGTACGGGGTCCAGTACCACCCCGAGGTCATGCACTCGACGCACGGCCAGCAGGTCCTGGAGCACTTCCTGTACCGCGGCGCCGGCATCGAGCCGAGCTGGACGACCGGCAGCGTCATCGAGGAGCAGGTCGCCGCGATCCGCGCCCAGGTCGGCGACAAGCGCGCCGTCTGCGGTCTGTCCGGCGGCGTGGACTCCGCGGTCGCCGCGGCCCTCGTGCAGAAGGCCATCGGCGACCAGCTGACCTGTGTGTACGTCGACCACGGTCTGATGCGCAAGGGCGAGACCGAGCAGGTCGAGAAGGACTTCGTCGCCGCGACCGGTGCGAAGCTGAAGGTCGTCGACGCGTCCGAGCGGTTCCTGAACGCGCTCGCCGGGGTCTGTGACCCCGAGGAGAAGCGCAAGATCATCGGCCGGGAGTTCATCCGCGTCTTCGAGCAGGCGCAGCTGGAGATCCTCCAGGAGGAAGGACCCGAGGTCGCCTTCCTGGTCCAGGGCACGCTCTACCCGGACGTCGTCGAGTCCGGCGGCGGCACCGGCACGGCGAACATCAAGTCGCACCACAACGTCGGCGGTCTCCCCGACGACATCGAGTTCGAGCTCGTCGAGCCGCTGCGCCAGCTGTTCAAGGACGAGGTCCGCAGCGTCGGCGCCGAGCTCGGCCTGCCGGACGAGATCGTCCAGCGACAGCCGTTCCCCGGCCCCGGTCTCGGCATCCGCATCGTCGGCGAGGTCACCAAGGACCGCCTGGACCTGCTCCGCGAGGCCGACGCGATCGCCCGCGAGGAGCTGACCACGGCCGGCCTCGACCGCGAGATCTGGCAGTGCCCGGTCGTCCTGCTCGCGGACGTCCGCAGCGTCGGCGTCCAGGGCGACGGCCGCACGTACGGTCACCCGATCGTCCTGCGCCCCGTCTCGTCCGAGGACGCCATGACGGCGGACTGGACGCGGATGCCGTACGACGTGCTCTCGAAGATCTCGACGCGGATCACGAACGAGGTCAAGGACGTCAACCGGGTCGTGCTCGACGTGACGTCGAAGCCCCCGGGCACCATCGAGTGGGAGTAGTCCTGCGAGAGTGCCGTCCACCTTCGGGTGGGCGGCACTTTCGCTTACGTACGCTTCATGACCCGGACGCCTCCGTCCGGCGTCCACACCTGCACCACCAGGTACTTCTCGTCCTCGACGTACGTCCTGGTGACCTCGGTCAGTTCGGTGCGGAACAGGTGGAAGTCGTTGGGGTCCGGGACGGTGACCTGGTCGGTGTAGCGGGAGACGGTCGCGGCGTCCTCGACCAGAAGTGCCCGGCCGCTGATCCGGGCGTCGCCGCCGCCCATGGTCATGCCCTCGCCCGGGTTCGCCTGCATCGCGAACCGCGGGTCGCGCAGCAGGTCGCGGGCCTTGAGCGAGCCGGGCATCATGCCGAGCCAGAACTCCCCGTTCAGGAACCGGACTTCGAGGCCGCTGGTGCGCGGCGAGCCGTCCTTGCGGAGGGTGGCCAGGACGTGGTGGATGTGCTGCCCGAAGCGGTCCTCGACCGTCTTGGCGAGGTCCGGTTCGGCTTCGGTGAAGGTGGCCCAGGTGGTCGCGTTCGACGTCATGGAGCCAGTCTCGCGCGCAATCCCGACGTCCTCTGTCCGGTATCCCCGCGCGTTTCGCCGCATTCTTTTCACACGTCGGCCCTGTCACCTTGGCTGTCGCGGAGGTACCTTCCGCACCATGTCGACGCAGAACCCCGCCCCCATACCCCACGACCAGCTCCAATTCGCGATGCCACCGCAGCACACGAACGTCGCCGACGAGCGCAGGTACCGCAAGGAGCGGCTTGCGGGCGCCCTGCGGATCTTCGGGCGGGCGGGGTACGAGGAAGGGGTCTCCGGGCACATCACCGCCCGCGACCCGGAGTACGACGACTGCTACTGGGTCAATCCGTTCGGCGTGCCCTTCAAGCACGTCACGGTCGGCGACCTCGTCCTCGCCAACGGGGACGGGCAGGTCGTCGACGGCCGCTTCCACGTCAACCAGGCCGCCTTCACCACGCACGTCGCCGTGCACCGGGCCCGCCCCGAGGTGGTGGCGGTCGCGCACTGCCACTCCACGTACGGCCGGGCCGTCGCCGCGCTCGGCGAGCTGGTCGAGCCGATCACGCAGGAGGCCTGCGCGTTCTACGAGGACCACGCGCTGCTCGACGAGTACACGGGCGTCGGCGTGGACCCGGAGGAGGGCAAGCGGATCGCGGTCGCCCTCGCCGCGAACAAGGCGCTCGTGCTGCGCAACCACGGGCTGCTCACGGTGGGCGACTCGGTGGACGCGGCGGCCTGGTGGTTCATCGCCCTGGAGCGGGCCTGCCAGGTGCAGTTGGCGGCGCGCTCGGCGGGGCGTCCTGTGCTGATCGACCGGCGGCAGGCGATGGCGACCCGCGAGCAGACGGGCAGCGATCTCGTGGGCTGGATCAACTATCAGAGCCTGTGGCAGGACATCACGCGCAGCGAGCCGGACCTGCTGTCCTGATACGTGGAGTGATCAGCGGAAATCGCGCAGCACCACCCGTTTCGTCGCCGCGAACTCCTCGTCCGTGAGCACGTCCTGGCGGTGCAGCTCGCCCAGCTGCCGAAGCCGCCGCAGCAGGACGTCGTGGTCGGGTTGCCGGGGCCGCAGCGGGGGCGTACCCCGGGGTGCCGACGGGTGCGGGAGCCGGGCCGTGACCGCCGCGGCGACGAGCGCGGTCAGCAGGTCCTTGCGGGCGTTGCCCCACAGGTCGAGGGCGTACGGGTCCTTCTCCGCCGGCAGCTTGGAGTGCGGCGAGCCCTTGGGGGCGCCCTTGGGGACGAAGCGCAGCACCCCGTCCTCATAGCCGGAGCCCGGAACCCACTCCACCTCTTCGAGGTCGTCGAGCGCGATGACGCGCGGGCCCGTGGCGCGCTTCACCCGGTCCGAGGTCTCGCTCCAGTCGATGCGGACCCGGCTGCCGTCGAAGGAGACGAGGCCGTCGCTGGAGCGCACCGAGACCGGCACCGCGGGGCCCGGCACGAGGTACGCGTCGGCGGGGCCCGGCGGCAGCTGTTCGAGCAGCAGGGCCTGGCGGATCTCCTCGGCGACGTACTCGGCGACCCCGGAGCGGTCGGCGTCGACCGTGAGCCGGTACGGGTCGGCGGTGTCCGGGAGGCGGCCGCCGGTGGCCTGGAGCAGCGGGTCCGCGGCCTCGCGCAGGGTGAGGCGGAGGCGGCCGCGTCTGCGCTCGGGTTCGTAGGCGACGCCGGCGACGGCGGTGAGCGGTACGTCGATCTCGCCGTAGGTCTGCCGCAGCAGGGCGACCGACCGGTGCAGACCTGGGGTGATGCGGACCGTGGTCCCGTCGAAGGCCCAGGTTCCGTCACGCTGGATGATCTCGGCCATACGGAAATTCTCGCAGCGACGTCAACACTCCGGTCAATGCAGGTCAAAGCCATTCACTCTTGAGGGGTGAGCCCGTGCGATGTCACGCCCCCGGCGTGCGGCACAATTCGCCTTCAAGGCAAGGAAGTTGACGAGGGTGGGGCGGCTGCGGTGGCGGTGCAGGAAGCGCGGAACGACCGGACGGCGCACGAGGGCGGGTGCACCTGCGGCGACTGTCCGCGCGGGGCGCGCGAGGGGCACCGCAGGGCCGTCGCCCGATTCGCCGCGAAGCGCGACGAGTTGGCGGCGGGACAGGGGCTGCCCGCGGCCGTCGCGCACTCGGCCGGGGCGTCGCGGCAGTGGATCTCCGACGAACTCACCCAGTCCGCGCGGGCGATGGCCGACCGCGGCCGCGAGGAGGGCGTGGCCTGGTTCACCCGGCTGTGGCCGCGCACGCTGTACGTGGTGTGGGGCGGCGTGACCGCCCTGCTGATCGTCCAGTCGCTCACCGCGATCGGCGCCGGCTGGACCACCGCCCGCACGGCGGGGCTCGTGGCCGCGCTGGTGGTGGCCGGGGCGCTCACCGTGGCCGGATATCTGCACCGGGCGCGCGGCGGTCTGCTCGCGCCGCTGATCGGCGAGGACAACCGCCTGTCGACCTCGCGCGCGGTGGCGTGCGGCGTGCTCCTGCCGACCCTGTACGCGGTCCTCGTCCTCGCCGGTGAACTGGCGCTCGCTTCGGACCCCGCGCGACGTGACGCCCTCATTGACGGCCTCGAACTCGCCCGTGGGGCAGGCCTGTTGACGGTTCTCGCGGTGGTGTGCGCGGTCGCCGTGCTGGTACGCCGGGTGGTGGGGGTCCGCGTCGGCGGGCAGCGGCTGCAGAAGCTGCGGGCGCCGCGGCCGCGCGCCTCCGACCTGCTCACCGACGACTCCGGGCGCGGCAGCTTCACGGACATCCAATACGCCGCCGTGGGCGCGGCCGTCGTCGTCTGGGCGGCCGTCCGCCTCGCCCGCCGCCCCGACCAGCTGCCGGACCTGCCGTGGTCCCTCGCGGTCCTGGTGGGCGTGTCAGCGGCGACGTATCTCGCCGGGAAGTACGCGGAGGGCGGCCGGCCGGCGATCCTCTCCGTGGTGCGGGCGCGGGAGGCAGGCGACCTGGACGCGCCGATCCGCACCGGCGACGACATCGAGATCCGCGGCTCCGGATTCGTGCCGCCGGGCGCGGGCGCCGTGGACCAGCTCGCGCGGGTCGCCGTGCGGATCGGCCCGGTGCACGTCCATGTGCCGCTCGTCCCGGTCCCCGGCGGCTTCACCAACCCGACCGACGCGCTGCTCACGGTGCCGGTCCCGGTGGACGTGGAGCCGGGGCGGGTCGAGGTGCAGGTGATCACGGCGGCGGGCGTCGAGACGAACCGGTGCGCCATCGACGTCGTCGACTGAAGCGGCCGTTCGGCTTCCGTAGTGAGCCGGGGCGTGCTCTCGTACGTATGGTCAGGTAGAGACACCAGGCGCGAGAGGCGGCGGAGCGGCTATGGCGCACGGCATGCGATCCGACCTGAGCACGAGCTACGGCCCGCCGTCCGGAGGCTGGCGCGACACCGCGCAGCGGTACGCCCTCGTGCCGCTGCGCGTCTTCCTCGGCGTCACGTTCATCTACGCCGCGTTCGACAAGCTGACCGACAGCGCGTTCTTCAAGGCCAGTGGGGGCGGCTCGATCGGCGACCAGATGCGGGGCGTGCGGGACACGTCCGCGATCCCGGCGCTCGTCGACCTCGCGCTGAAGTCGCCTTCGGGCTTCGGCTACGCGATTGCCTTCGGCGAGCTGGCGGTCGGGATCGGCACGCTCCTCGGTGTCCTCGCGCGGCTCGCGGCGGTCGGCGGGGCGCTGATCTCGCTGAGCCTGTGGCTGACGGTGAGCTGGGCGACGGAGCCGTACTACCTCGGGAACGATCTGGCGTATCTGATGGCGTGGCTGCCGCTGGTGCTGGCGGGGGCGGCGGTGTGGTCGGTGGATTCGTGGTGGCGGGGGCGGCGGACCACGTATTGACGCGGATGGCGTCGCGGTCGCGGGGCGCTGCCCCGGACCCCGCGCCTCAATCGCCGCAGGGGCTCGCTCGATGTGGGTGCTGATGTGGATTTTGTTGCGCGAGAGCCTGTTGCTCGAGTGGATCGATTGCTCAAGTGGATCGATCCGCTCGATCGCAGCCGGCGGGGTCCGGGGCGGAGCCCCGGGAGCGCAGCCCCATCATGCGCCGAACAGCCCCGACGACCGCCGCCAGGCACAGCCCTCCGCACACCAGTGGGATTCCCACGAACCACGGCGCGTCCCACGCGTCTCCCGCGTCGCCGAAGTAGACGACCGCCGTTGTCATCAGGACCAGTCCAGCGATCAGCCGACCCGGATGGAATTCACTTCGCACGGTCCACCTCCACCTGTCCGAGCCCGACTTCCACGTGCAGTTCGATCGAGGCCTTGGTGGGCTTCTTGCCCGGCGGTGCCAAGGTCACCGTCTCCTGCTGGTCCGGGCGTACGTCCACATCGCGCGACGGGTCGCCCGGCAGCCGGATGTCCCCTACGCCGACCTCCGCGCGCAGCCGCGCCGTCCCGTCCGCGGGCAGCACGATCCGGACCTTGCCCGCGCCGACCTCCACATGCGTGGCGAGGGTCTTGCCGTCGGCCACCGACACCTTGGACAGGTCGAGCGTGCCGACGCCCGAGCCCAGTTCGTAGCTCGGCCGCACGTCCGCGGCGCGCGCGGGCGTCCAGTCGGTGCGGGCCCACTCCGTGCTGATGTTCGCGGGCAGTGCGGCGGACGCCGTGAGCAGGCCCGCCGTGATCAGCGCGAGGAGGATCGAGCCGACGCCGGTGCGGCCGCGGAAGGCGCTCACCGCGATGCCCAGGCCGAACACGGCGAGCGCGCAGGCGAGTCCGGTCTGCAGGCTGGCGCCAAACGTGCGCTCGTCCCACGTCACGCCGGTGCCGATGCCGCCCGCGATCAGCGCCCCGAGGAACGTGAGCGCGCCGATGCCGCGCGGTCCTGTCGGCTGCGGTGGCGCGGACGGCTTGGCGGTGACGGGCCCGCGCCAGGAGCCGAACCGTGTCGCCGCCGGGCGCTCCTCGGCGTCCGGCGGGCCCCACAGGTAGCCGGTGGCGCCGTCGTGCGTGCCGTCCTTCACGATCGGGTCGCGCCACCACGAAGGCCCGCGCGCGACCGGCGGTGCCTGCGCCTCCGGCGGTGCGTCCGCGACGGCCTGGGCCGCCGCCGGGTCCGGGTCGGTCGTGCGCCGCGCCTGCGACCAGTAGCCGGCGCCGGCGAGCAGCAGGGCGAGTACGACGGCGAAGGTCAGCGCGCCCCCGTTGTTCAGCATGGAGAGGAACACCCCGCAGCCGACGAGCGCGGTGACTATCGCGGCAAGGCCCGGCCCGTCCACCCGCCCCGTGAGGAGCTTGCGGAACTCGTTCTCGTCCTCGTCGTCGTACGGCGTGAACAGCCACGCGAAGCCGTAGAAGATCAGCCCGACGCCGCCGGTCACCGAGAGTACCGACAGGCCGATGCGGAAGATCACCGGGTCCATGTCGCAGTGCCGGCCGAGCCCCGCGCACACGCCGCCCAGCGTCTTGTACCGCCGGTCGCGGCGGAAGCCGCGCAGTGGCCGTGGCGGCCGCGCGTCTTCAGGGGGCGTGTCGAGAGGGGGCTGCTGGGTCATACGTACATCGTGACGGCCGGGGCCCGTTCGCGGCAGCCGGGAGAACCCTGGCCGAACCCTGAGATCGTCCCTGAGCCACCCGCGGACACGACCCGGGCGGGAAGATCAGGGAAGTATCCGGGGCCGACCCTGATGCCCGGCCCTCTACCGCATGTGACGATCGGTGGCATGCCGGAAGCAGCGCCCGCCCCTCTCACCGAGGACCGAGACGACCCGCGGCCGCCGCGCAAGCTCTACCGCAGCAGCGACGGTCGCTGGCTGGGCGGAGTGGCGCGGGGCCTCGCGGGGCATCTCGGGCTGCCGGTGATCTGGGTGCGTCTGGTCTTCGTGGGCCTGTTCATGGCGGACGGGCTCGGGGCGCTGCTGTACGCGGCGTTCTGGTTCTTCGTGCCGCTGGGCGTGGGCGGCGTCGGCGCGGACCGCCCGCCCGTGCTCAGCACGGAGACGTCTCCCGACGGCCGCCGCCGGCTGGTGACGCGCAAGCCGGACAAGGGTCAGATCCTCGCCCTGCTCCTGATGGTCGTCGTAGCGATGATCTTCGTGGAGAACGTGAACCTGACCGGCAACACCAAGGCGTACCTGATCCCCACCGTGCTCGTCGCCGCGGGCGTCGCCCTTGTCTGGCGGCAGGCGGACAACGCGCGCAGGGCCCGCTGGATGGAGGTCGGCCGCCGTCGGCGCACGCTGAGCCTGGCCCGCGCGGCCTCCGGGGTGCTGCTCGTCGGCGTGGGCGTCACCGGCATCTTCGTCACGCAGGGCGCCACCGAGCACCTCGGCCCGATCCTCCAGGCGGCGCTCGCCGTCCTCGTGGGCATCGCGCTCCTCGCCGGGCCCTACCTGATCCGGATGACGCAGGACCTCTCCGAGGAGCGTCTGATGCGCATCCGCGCGCAGGAGCGGGCGGAGGTCGCGGCCCATGTGCACGACTCGGTCCTGCACACGCTCACCCTGATCCAGCGCAACGCGGACAGTGCGGCCGAGGTGCGCCGCCTCGCCCGCGCCCAGGAGCGCGACCTGCGCGCGTGGCTGTACAAACCGGCCGCGGCGGAGAACCCGCAGGAGCCGGAGACGGTGGCGGAGGCGGTGAAGCGCAACGCGGCCGAGGTCGAGGACAAGCACGGGGTCCCGCTGGAGGTCGTGGTGGTGGGCGACACCCTGCTCGACGAGCAGTTGTCGGCGCAGATGCAGGCCGCGAGGGAAGCGATGGTGAACGCCGCCAAGTACGGTGGCGTGGGCGGCGCCGTCCAGGTGTACGCGGAGGTCGTGGGCGACGTCGACGGGGAAGAGATCTTCGTCTCCGTACGTGACCGGGGCCCCGGCTTCGACCTCGATTCCATCCCGCCCGACCGCATGGGCGTAAGAGAATCAATCATCGGCCGGATGGAGCGCTACGGCGGGACGGCCCGGCTGCGGGCGGTGCCGGACGGTGGCACGGAGGTCGAACTGACCATGAAGAGGGCGGAAGGGACGTCATGACCGACGAGGCAGCTCAGACGCGACGGGTACGAGTGGTCCTGGTCGACGACCACCGCATGTTCCGCACCGGAGTCCAGGCGGAGATCGGCCGTACCGAGGAGACGGGCGTCGAGGTGGTCGGCGAGGCCGCCGACGTCGACCAGGCGGTCACGGTGATCACGGCGACGCGGCCCGAGGTGGTCCTCCTCGATGTGCACCTCCCCGGCGGCGGCGGCGTCGAAGTGCTGCGCCGCAGCGCCCAGATGATGGCGGACGCGGAGAACCCGGTGCGGTTCCTGGCGCTGTCGGTCTCGGACGCGGCGGAGGACGTGATCGGTGTGATCCGTGGCGGCGCCCGCGGCTACGTCACGAAGACGATCACCGGCACGGACCTCGTCAACTCGATCTTCCGCGTCCAGGAGGGCGACGCGGTGTTCTCGCCCCGCCTCGCCGGCTTCGTCCTCGACGCCTTCGCCTCGACGGACGCGCCCCCGGTGGACGAGGACCTGGACCGCCTCACGCAGCGCGAGCGCGAGGTGCTCCGGCTGATCGCGCGCGGTTACGCGTACAAGGAGATCGCCAAGCAGCTGTTCATCTCGGTGAAGACGGTCGAGTCGCATGTCTCGGCGGTGCTGCGCAAGCTCCAGCTCTCGAACCGGCACGAGCTGACGCGGTGGGCGACGGCGCGAAGGCTGGTGTGACGTAGCGGTCTTCGGGGGCGGCTCACGCCACCCGCGTCGCCCCCGCGAACGGCATCTCGTCGATCGGGGCCACCCGTACCGGGGCGCTCGGGTTCGGGGCGTGGATCATCTTGCCGCCGCCGATGTAGAGGCCCACGTGCGTGATGCCCGAGTAGAAGAACACCAGGTCACCCGGCTGGAGTTGGGACTGCGGCACCCGCTGCCCCGCGTCGATCTGGCTGTACGTCGTCCGGGGCAGCGAGACCCCCGCCGCCTTGTACGCGGCCTGCGTCAGGCCCGAGCAGTCGAAGGCGGAGGGGCCGGTGGCGCCCCATACGTAGGGGCTTCCCAGTGCGCCGTACGCGAAGGAGATCGCTGCCTTGGCACGGGAGTTGGGTGCGTGGGAGAGGTCGGCGCGTTCCGCCGAGCGTGAGGCGTGCTCGCTCTGCGCGGGGGCGGGGGTGCGCTCCTCCGGGGTGAGGCGGGCGAGGAGGCGGCGGGCCTCCCCGAGTTTTCGCTTCACCTTCTTCTTGTTGTCCTCCAGGTCGGCCTTTTTGGTACGGAGTTCGGAGAGCGTGTCGTCGGCGTCGCCGCGCAGCTGGTCGATCTCGCGGAGTTCGCCCTGTACGCGGGTGACCGCGGCGGCCTGCCGTGCGCCGACGCGCTCCGTGAGGGACGCCTTGTCGAGGTAGGCGTCGGGGGAGGAGGAGAGGAGCAGCTGGACCGAGGGGTCCACGCCTCCCGTGCGGTACTGGGAGGCCGCCACCGAACCCAGCTTCTCGCGCTGGGAGTTGAGGGACTCGGTGCGCCGGGACGCCTCGTCCTGGAGGGCGTCCACCTTCTTCCGCGCGCCGTCCGCCTCCTCCTTCGCCCCGTTGTACTTCTGGGTGGCGGCCTCCGCCTCCTGGTACAGCTTGTCGACCTTGGCCCGCACCTGGGCGGGGCTGAGCTCGGGCTCCGCGTGCGCCGCCCCGCCGTCGAGGGCGGTGACGGTGGCCGCGGACGCGAGGGCGAGGGTGGCCGCGGTGCGGGCCCTCCCGCCGTTGAGCGAACGCGGTCGGGGCTTGCGGTGTGCTGCCGGCACAAGGTCCTCCTCTGGGCGGCCGTACGAGAACGCACGGCCCCCGGTCGCGCGTCCGGCGGCGGCCCGCACAGGGGGAGCGGGTCGCCGCCGGACCTTTCTCGGCGGTGGTGTCCGACTGCCGCCCCTGGCACGGGCGGCGGTGGGGAGCCGGTCACCTGAGCAAGGACGCTAAACCTCCGCGTAACGGGTTGGTGCCGGATTGTTCGCAACTGGTCTGTTTGTTATGGATGGTGGCGGAGAGTGATAACAGAGTGGCAAAGGGGTGCCCGTAGTAGGCCATGGACGTCCGGTTAGGCTCCGCCTCATGGACGTACTCATCCACCTCTTCGTCGGCCTGCACATCATCGGCATCGCCTCGCTGCTCGGCGGCTTCCTCACGCAGATGTCGGCGATGAAGGAGGGCGCGGCCCGCTTCAACAAGGCGATGCTGCACGGCGCCCTGACCATGCTGGTGACCGGCGTCGCCCTGGTCGGCCTCAACCAGGCCGACGGCAGCACCGTGAACAACATCAAGATCGGCGTGAAGCTCGCCGTCCTGGTCGTGATCCTCGGCATCGTCTACGTGAAGCGGGACGAGGAGAAGGCGGAGAAGGGCCTCTTCATCACCGTCGGCGCGCTCACCGTCGCCAACATCTTCATCGCGGTGCTCTGGACCTGAGCGACCGCGTACGTACGTCAGGCCGGCCGCACCACGCTGTGGATCGACGACGTGCCGTCGTAGTAGATCGACTCCTCGCGCACGGACGTGCCCGGCTTCGGCGCGTGGACCATCATGCCGTCGCCCATATAGAGGCCCACGTGGCTGATGTCGTCGTAGAAGAACACCAGGTCACCGGGTTGGATATCGGAGAGCGGCACCGTCTTGCCGATCTCGACCTGGTCCCAGGTCGTCCGGGGCAGCGAGATGCCCGCTGACTTCCACGCCGCCTGCGTCAGGCCCGAGCAGTCGTACGAGTCCGGGCCTGTGGCGCCCCACACGTACGGCTTGCCCTCCTGCGCCTTGGCGAACGCGAGTGCCTGCGCGGCCTTCGTGGCGTACGAGGCGTCCGACGATCCCGATGCGGACCCCGAAGAGCCGGAAGAGGAACCGGAGGACTCCTCCTGCTGGCGCGCCTTTTCGGCCGCCTTCTGCTTCGCCGCCTCCGCGGCCTTCTGCTTCGCGGCCAGCTCCGCCGCCTTCTTGCGGGCCGCCGCCTCCTTGGCCTTCTCGATCGCGGCGAGCCGCGCCTTCTCCTCGGCGGTCAGCTCGGCCAGCAGCTCGCGCGCGTCGGAGAGCTTCGTCTGGACGGTCTCCTTCGTCGACCTCAGGTCGGTCTGCGACTCGGTGAGGTCCTGGAGGCTCGACTGCGCCTCGGTGCGCTTCTTCGCGGTCTCGCGCGCCTGTGACTGATAGTCGTCGACCGACTTCTTCTGCTCGTCGGTGAGCCGGCTCATCAGGTGGCGCTGCGAGAAGTAGTCCTCCGGATCGTCCGCGAGGAACATCGTCGCGGTGTCGCTGACGGCGCCCGAGCGGTACTGCTCGGCGGCGTACCTGCCGAGCTTCTGGCGGGCCGTGTTCATGTCCTCGGTGCGCTGCGCGACATCGTCGAGGAGCGCGTCGACCTGCTGCTTCTTGGAGTCGGTCCGCTCCTTCGCCCCGTTGTACTTCTGGGTGGCGACCTCGGCCTGCCGGTACAGGGTGTCGACCTTCTGCTGGACCTCTTCGAGGCGCGGCTTCGACGAGGGCTGCGCGGGCGCGGCCTGTGCCGTCTGCGAGAGCAGTGCCACGGAGGTGAGGGCGGCGGTGGTGATGCCGACCGCGGGGGTCGTTCGAAGGCCGCCGGTCATCAGGGAACGGCTGCGGGGCTTGCGGTGCGACGCCAAGGCAGGCGACTCCTTCCGTCGTCCGCCTACCGGGTTAGCTGTCGGGTTCGGGCGTGGTACGCGGAAGGCTGCCCTACGGTCGGCTGGTCGGCTGACCGATTCACCCCAAGGTCGGTTGGGTCCCCGGTTCCCTGCCTTACGGCGTACGGAACTCAGCGGGGGCTTCCCGTTCGCCGCGACATTCGCGGGCGGGGGGACGGGCTGCCCGGCTGCACCGTAGCCAACTCGTGTGGCTGCTGTGAAGGTTGATGTTCGATATGCCCGATACATTTTCGTGATCTGCCCTCTGGAGGGTCCCCGGAGTTCCGAAGGCAGCCACGGGTTGTCAGTGGGGCCGCCTAGACTCGTAGAGCGATGAGCAGCCTCTTTGACGACAGCTTCCTGACCGGCCTCCAGAACAGCGCGGAGGAACCCCCGCCGCCGCCCCCGGACCCCGAGCACGACGACGGGGCCGCGGAGCCGATGCCGGACGACTTGTTCGGCGGGAAGCTCGGCGCGCCCGCAGGCAGGGACACGCACTACCGGGACGGCGCGCCGCGCCCTGTCCTCGACTCGGCCTCCCTCCTGGAGGGGCTGAACGAGAACCAGCAGGCGGCCGTCGTGCACGGCGGCTCCCCGCTGCTCATCGTCGCGGGCGCCGGATCCGGCAAGACCCGTGTCCTCACGCACCGCATCGCGTACCTGCTCGCCGAGCGCGGCGTGCACCCCGGCCAGATCCTCGCGATCACGTTCACGAACAAGGCCGCGGGCGAGATGAAGGAGCGCGTCGAGGACCTGGTCGGCCCGCGTGCGAACGCCATGTGGGTGTCCACCTTCCACAGCGCGTGCGTGCGCATCCTGCGCCGGGAGAGCAAGAAGCTGGGCTTCACGTCCTCCTTCTCGATCTACGACGCCGCCGACAGCAAGCGGCTCATGGCGCTCGTCTGCCGCGACCTGGACCTGGACCCGAAGAAGTTCCCGCCGAAGTCCTTCAGCGCCAAGATCAGCAACCTCAAGAACGAGCTGATCGACGAGGAGGACTTCGCGTCGACGGCTGCCGACGGCTTCGAGAAGACCCTCGCCCAGGCCTACGCGATGTACCAGGGACGCCTGCGCGAGGCGAACGCGCTGGACTTCGACGACCTGATCATGACCACGGTGAACCTGCTGCGCGCGTTCCCGGACGTCGCCGAGCACTACCGCCGCCGCTTCCGGCACGTCATGGTCGACGAGTACCAGGACACGAACCACGCGCAGTACGCGCTGGTGCGCGAGCTGGTCGGCCCCACCGAGGGCGAGGACGCGGACCCGGCCGAGCTGTGCGTCGTGGGTGACGCGGACCAGTCGATCTACGCGTTCCGTGGCGCCACGATCCGTAACATCCTGCAGTTCGAAGAGGACTACACGAACGCGACGACGATCATGCTGGAGCAGAACTACCGCTCCACGCAGACGATCCTCAGCGCCGCGAACGCGGTGATCGAGCGCAACGAGTCGCGCCGCCCCAAGAACCTGTGGACCAACGAAGGGCCCGGCGCCCAGATCACCGGCTACGTCGCGGACACCGAGCACGACGAGGCCCAGTTCATCGCCGACGAGATCGACCGGCTCACGGACGCGGGCGACGCGCTGGCGGGCGACGTCGCGGTCTTCTACCGGACGAACGCGCAGTCCCGAGTCTTCGAAGAGATCTTCATCAGGACCGGCCTGCCCTACAAGGTCGTCGGCGGCGTCCGCTTCTACGAGCGCAAGGAGGTCAGGGACGTCCTGGCCTACCTGCGCGTGCTCTCCAACCCCGAGGACTCGGTGCCGATGCGCCGCATCCTCAACGTGCCCAAGCGCGGCATCGGCGACCGCGCCGAAGCGATGATCGACGCCCTCTCCCAGCGCGAGAAGATCTCCTTCCCGCAGGCGCTGCGCCGCGTCGACGAGGCGTACGGGATGGCGGCCCGCTCGGCGAACGCCGTGAAGCGGTTCAACACGCTGATGGAGGACCTGCGCACGATCGTCGAGTCGGGCGCCGGCCCGGCCACGGTCCTGGAGGCCATCCTCGAACGCACCGGATACCTCGCCGAACTGCAGGCCTCCACCGACCCGCAGGACGAGACCCGGATCGAGAACCTTCAGGAACTCGCCGCCGTGGCCCTGGAGTTCGAGCAGGAGGCCAGCGAAGAGGGGGAGTCCGAGACGGGTGGAGGAGGCCTCTCCGACTTCCTGGAGCGCGTCGCCCTCGTCGCCGACTCCGACCAGATCCCCGACGAGGAGGACGACGGGAGCGGCGTCATCACGCTGATGACGCTGCACACCGCCAAGGGCCTGGAGTTCCCGGTCGTCTTCCTGACCGGCCTGGAGGACGGCGTCTTCCCGCACATGCGCTCCCTCGGCCAGGCCAAGGAGCTGGAGGAGGAGCGCCGCCTCGCGTACGTGGGCATCACGCGCGCGCGACAGCGCCTCTATCTGACGCGCGCCTCCATGCGCAGCGCCTGGGGCCAGCCCTCGTACAACCCGCCCTCGCGGTTCCTGGAGGAGATCCCGGCAGGCCACCTGGACTGGAAGCGCACGGGCCCGTCCACGCCTGCGGCCTCGACCAAGAGCATCGGTGGCGGCATCGCGGCCTCCCTGTCGTCCTCGCGCTCCCGCACGGGCACGACACCGGCCTTCGCCACGCGCCGGGCGAACTCCAAGCCGGTGGTGCCCCTCGCGGTCGGCGACCGCGTCACGCACGACCAGTTCGGGCTGGGCACGGTGGTCGGCGTGTCGGGCACGGGCGACAAGTCGGAGGCGTCGATCGACTTCGGCGACCCGAAGCCGAAGCGTCTGCTGCTGCGGTACGCGCCGGTCGAGAAGCTGTAGCCGCGCTGCGGCCGCTCCTCTGAGGGGGGAGCGGCTCAGTTCGGGTTGATGCCGTGGCTGCGCAGCCACGGCAGCGGGTCGATCGCCGCGCTGCCGCCGGGCCGTACCTCGAAGTGCAGGTGCGGTCCTGTCGAGTTGCCGGAGTTCCCGGACCGCGCGATCACGTCACCGGCCTTCACCGGACCGTTCATCACGGTGTGCGAGGACAGGTGGCAGTACCAGGTCTCCGTGCCGTCCTTGGCGGTGACGATGGCCATGTTCCCGTACGCGCTGTTCCACTGCGTTTTCACGGTGCCGTCCGTCGCGGCCATCACCGGGGTCCCGTACGAGACGGGGAAGTCGATGCCGGAGTGCTGGGACATCCAGTTGACACCGGCCTGCCCGAAGAAGGCGCTCAGCCCGTGCTGCTTCACCGGCAGCACGAACTTGGGCCGCGCCGCCTCCTTGCGCGCGGCCTCCTCGGCGGCCTGCTTCCGCGCCGCCTCCTGCTTGGCCTTGAGGTCGATCCGCTCCTGCGTGCGGCTCGCCCGGTCGGCGAAGTCGCCCGCGTCGGCGGACAGATCCTTCAGCTGCGAGTCCAGCTTGTTGTTGGCGACGGCCGGCTTCACGGCCTGCGCGTCCGAAGCGGCCGCGGCCTGCGTCTCCTTGCCGTCGTCCTCGCCACCGCCGCCGACGCTCGCCGCGGCGATCCCGGCGACGCCGACCACACAGACCGACGGCACGACGACGGTGATGAGCGCGGACCGCTTGGCCGCCGGACGGCGGCGGCCGGCGCGACCACGGGAGACGTTCTTCCCGGCCCTGCGCGATGCGGGCTGCGGGGTTGCCTTGGGGGCGGGCTCGGGAGTGGGATCGAGGTCGAGGACGGGCCCGTGCGCGTGATCCGCTTCGGGGTCCGGCTCCACGATCGGCTCGGGCTCGGGCCCGTCCTCCGCGGTGCCTACGGCGTCGGCCGCGTTCCACTGCGTGGCGTCGTACGCGCCCGTGTCGTACGCGGTCGTACCGAAGACCGGGGCCTGGACGGTGTGGGTGAAACCCTGAGTGTCGTGCGGGTCGGGCGCGCCGAGCATGTCGTGCGTGCTGAAGCTCTGGGTCTCGAAGCCCTGGGCCTCGAAGTGCTGCGCCTCGAACCCCTGGAACTCGAAGCTCTGCGTCTCAAAGGACTGCGTCTCGAAGGTCTGCGTCTCGAACGACTGCGTATGCGGCTGCGCGTCGAAAGTCTGCGTCTCGAAGATCTGCGTCCCGAAGTGCGGGGCCTCGAAGCTCTGCGTGTCGGGGTGCTGAGCCGCGTACGTCTGCGTCTCGTACGCCGAGGTGTCCCACTGACCCGTGGTGTGCTGCTCTGCCATCGTCCGCGGCTGCTGCGCCGGGATGTCGGCGACCTGCTCGTACCCGCCGGTCGCCCAGGCGCCGCTCGTGTCGTAGGCGCCGGTGTCATAGGTACCGGTGCCGAAGGAGCCTGCGTCGTAGGTGCCGGTGTCGTAGTACGCGGAGGCGTAGGGGTCGGCGTACTGCTGCTGGGGGGCCGTGTGCCACTGGCCGGTCGCGTGGGAACCCGGTTCGTAGGGGTCCTCCGCCATGTCGCCGAAGAGCGGATCACTCGCGAAGCTGGTCGCGGAGTGACCGTCGTACGCCGCGTAAGGCGCGGTCCCCGACGGATTGCGGTCGTTCACCAACTTCTCTTTCGCCTCGACGACAGGGGCTGCCAGAGCAGTGCGGTGACTGTACCCGTCGGTACGACGGCTCGACAATCTTCGTCGGGTTTCCGGGCCCGGGGAAACGGGCAATCAGCCGCCTTTGGGTGGACTGTGGACAGTTCCTTGGCCCTGGGTTCGAGACCCGTTCGACGAAAGCGCGGGGAAGTCGCGGGATTTCAGGCCACCGTCAGACCGCCGCCGGTCTTGTCGGCGGCGCGCGCTCCCTCCGCGGGCTCCGCGTCGAGGGCCTGGCGGATGCCGGTCGCGACGGCCGGGTGCACCGGCAGCGCGAGATGGCCGATGCCCGTGACCCGCACGTTCTGCGCGAGAAGGTCCGCGTGGTCCACGCACGCCGTCTCCAGAGGCAGCATCAACTGGTCGAAGTCGCTCCAGAAGCTCACGAAGCGCGTACGGCAGCCGGGCGCGGGCCGCTTCAACTCCTCGACGAGGGACGAGCCGGGCCGCATCTGCCGGACGATCGGATGCGCGTCGGCGAGCGGCGCCACGCGTGTGCCGCCGTGCGGGGTGCCGAGGGTGACGAGCGTGCGCACCCGCGTGTCGCCGCCGAGGCACTGCACGTAGTAACGGGCTATCAGACCGCCCAGGCTGTGCCCCACGATGTCGACCCTGTCCCGGCCCGACCGCTCGCACACCTCTTCCACGTGCCGGGCGAGCAGCGCGGCGGCGGCCCGGATGTCGCAGGTGAGAGGGGAGTAGTTGAGCGATTCGATGTGCCGCCTGCCGTGCTGCGTGAGGGAGCGGCGCAGCAGGACGAAGACGGAGCGGTTGTCGATGAAGCCGTGCAGGAGAAGGACCGGGGGCTTGGCCGGGGTGGGCAGGCGCGGCGCGTCCGCTGCTGTCGGTGGGCTCTCCTCCACCGTGACGGTTTCCCTGTCCATGGGGGTGCAGGGCGAGGGATGCCGGGGCAGCGCCCGCGGCTGCCTTCGTTCCGGGAGGATGCCCGAGGGGTAGAGGAGCAGATGGCCCGCGAGGATCGCCAGCTCCAGGGCGGTCGCCTTCAGGAGCGCGATCGAGAGACCGGCCAGTCTCGTGGGCAGCAGGTGGCAGAGGGGGCGAAAGGGCAAGGTCCTCGTGACCTTCATCGGTCAACCTCCCGTCGGCACACGGGAGGACGCCTCTGTCCCCGTGTGCGCTCATGAGAGCCGGCCGAAGCGGCCCCGCGGCGCCGGCCGTGTCCGATGCGCCGACTCATCGGTCCGGACGGCAGCCGGAAGCACCGTGCCACCGTGCCGTGCGGCTGTCGGCGCGGTGGCGCGCGACCTCGAAGCGGCTCCCTCGCGCCTGTCCCGGATGTGGCGGTGAGTCCCGCCTGTGGCAGTCGCGGCGCGCAGCGAATGTGTCCCACCGTGTGATTTCCCCCTCGGTCCGCACCGTGAAACGGCGGCTTGCGGGATGCTGTCGATAACGTTCGTTCACTTCGGGCATCAGTCTTTGAACAGTCGCTTCAACTTCTGCTTGAGCAGTCGTTTCAGGGAGGCAGTGATGGGTGTGGCAGCCGGTCCGATCCGCGTGGTCGTCGCGAAGCCGGGACTCGACGGCCACGATCGCGGGGCCAAAGTGATCGCGCGGGCGCTGCGCGACGCCGGGATGGAGGTCATCTACACGGGCCTGCACCAGACGCCCGAGCAGGTCGTGGACACCGCCATCCAGGAGGACGCCGACGCGATCGGTCTTTCCATCCTCTCGGGCGCGCACAACACGCTCTTCGCCCGCGTCATCGAGCTCCTCGCCGAGCGCGACGCCGCGGACATCAAGGTCTTCGGCGGCGGCATCATCCCCGAGGGGGACATCGCGCCGCTGAAGGAGAAGGGCGTCGCGGAGATCTTCACCCCGGGTGCCACGACGGCCTCCATCGTCGACTGGGTCCGCGCCAACGTCCGCCAACCGGAGCCGTCCGGCGGCTGACCTTCCAGCCTGCCTTTCGTACGAGAGCCCGCGGGGTCCGGGGCGAAGCCCCGTGACCTCGCCCCCGGTGCCGCACATGAGGGATGCGGGGCCGGGGCCCGGGCCGGATCACGGCGGAGCCAGTTCGTCCCGCATGGCCCGGCGCAGCCGCAACGTGCCGGCGAGGCGCTGGAACGCCTCCGTCCAGTAACCCCCGGCCCCGGGCGCCGAGCCCTCCGGTTCCTCGACGGCCGCCGTGAGCCCGTCGAGCCGCGCCACCTCCTCGGGATCCAGGCAGCGCTCCGCGAGTCCCATCACCCCGCTGAAGCTCCACGGGTAACTCCCCGCGTCCCGCGCGATGTTCAACGCATCGACCACGGACCGCCCGAGCGGCCGCGCCCACGGCGTGCCGCACACCCCCAGCAGCTGGAACGCCTCGGACAGCCCGTGCGCCGAGATGAACTCCGCCACCCAGTCCGCCCGTTCAACCCCCGGCAGCGCCGCGAGCAGTTTCGCCCGCTCGGCGAGCGACACCGCCCCGGGCCCCGCCGCGTCCGACGACGTCGGCGCCCCGAGCAACGCCCGTGACCAGCCGATGTCCCGCTGCCGGACCGCCGCCCGGCACCACGCGGCGTGCAGCTCCCCGCGCCAGTCGTCGGCGACCGGCAGCGCCGCTATCGCCTCCGGGCTCCGGCCACCGAACCTGTCCGGCCACCGGCCGAGCGGCGCCGCCTCCACCAACTGGCCGAGCCACCACGCCCGCTCCCCCCGGCCCTGCGGCGGCTTCGCCACGACGCCGTCCCGCTCCATCCCCGCGTCGCACTCGTGCGGCGCCTCCACGACGATCTCCCCCTCCGCGCGGTCGAGCGCCACGCAGGTCAGCGCGCGGTCCGCCATCCGCGCGGCGAGCGCCGAGCGGGGGAGCGCGGAGAGCAGCTCGGCCGCCGTCGCCCGCACGTTCTTGCTGCGGTCGGTCAGCGCCTGCTCCAGGAACGGCTCGTCCGCGTCGCCGAGCCCCGTGCGCAGCGAGTCGAGGAACATCAGGCGGTCCTCGGCGCGCTCCGTGCCCCAGGTCCCGGCCAGGAGCGTCCGGGCCGCGTCCGGATCGTGCGCCCGAACGGAGGCGAGCTGTGCGACCCGCTCCGCGAACAGGCCCTCCTCCCACCGCAGATGGACCTGTTCGCTCTCCTCCGGAGCCGGCAGCACGGCGCCGACGCCCGGCGTGGCACGCAGCGCGAACTTCCAGTCCGGGTTGAGCCGGGCCAGCCACCGGGCGCGCGGCCCCGCGAACGCGAGGGCCGGTGGGCGCAGGTCGGTGCGGCCGCGCGCCGCGTCGAGCAGTGCGGGCAGCAGCTCGGGCGGGGGCGCGTACCCGTGCGCGTTGGCCGTGGCCAGCCACTGCGGGAGCAGTTCGAGGAGGTCGGGAGCGGTGCCGCGGCGCGGACCGCTGCCGCTGGAGCGGTCGGTGAGCAGGAGCGCGAGCCGCTGGCGCGCGGCCCTCGGCAGTGGGGGACGCGGGTCGGCCTCGGCGCGGTCCGGCGGTGCGGTCGCCGTGCCGGGACGCAGGCCGGCCCGGCGGCGCACGGTGTGCACGGCGGCCTCGTCGAGGAGGGCGAGTGGCGGGCGGTCCGAGCGGCGTTCGGTTCCGAGCAGGGCGGCGCTGACGAGGTCGTCCCAGGTGGCGGTGGTGGTCATCGTGGGTCCTCTCCGTGGTGCGGTCCTCTTCACCGGCAACGGTGTTTCGGCGTGGTGGCTGTTCTCGGATGGGTCAGCACAGCGATATGACCTCCCCCGCTTCCTCCGCCCACGTGGCCAGCGGGCGGAAACCGGTCGGGCCGCATTCGCCGAACACCGTCACCGGCGCGCCTCCCGAGACGGCGACCAGGCGCCACAGGCCGGGGGACGCCGCCGCGTGTGCGGTGAGCGGGAGCGCCGACTTGCCTTCGTCGTCCGCCAGTTGCCAGTGGCCGTCCGGGTCCCGCGTCGGTATCACCTCCGCGAGCGTGACCGGCCAGGACTCCAGCCAGGGGTCGGCCGCGAGCGCCGCTCCGTAGGCAGCGAGACCGGAGGTGACGTCAACTCCCTTCGGGCGTACGGCACCAGGACGTATGCCGTCCGAATCCGCCGGGGCGAACTGCTCGCCCAGCTCCGCCCGGAGGGCCCCCGCTCCGGGATACGCCGACACCGCCGCGTCGAGCGTGCGCCCGGCCGGCAGGGCGAGCGCCGGGGCGCGGCCTGCCGCCCCGTAGGAGAGGAGCAGCACGGTGCGCGCGCTCCGCGTGCCGTGCAGCCATATCCGGCGCGTGGTGAGGTGGCCGTCCGCCGTGTCGTACTGGGAGAGGACCAGCCAGCGGTCGCGCAGCGGTGGCTCTCTGTCCGAAGCCGGCAGGCCCACGCGCGAACGGACCGTCGCCGCCAGGTCGGCGGGCAGGGCATCGCGGCGCAACCAGCCCTGGTCGAGGAGGTGGAGCAGCGCGCACGCTTCGAGCAGTCGCACCGGCCAGCCGGGCCCGGACGCGGGGATCGCCCCCAACTCCCTTACGCGCGCCGCGAGTCCGGGCGCCTGCGCGTCGACCATGCGCGCGGCCGTCTCCTCCCACAGGCCGTAACCCGACTGCTCCGCCTGCGCGAGGCCGCCGCGCAGCAGGTCGGCGAGGCGCTGCTCCAGTTCTGTCGCGCCCGCCGTGATCCGCTGGGCGCGGCGCTCGGCTCTGCGCCGGGCCGCCTCCGGATCCGCCGGGGCGCTGCCCGGACCGGTCTCCGACACCGCGGATTCCTGGGACCCTGCCCGCTTCTGCCGCCCCGCCAGCCAGGGCTCGGCCCACTCCGGCGGCGACTGGCCGGCCGGCACCTGCGCATCGCCGCCCGCCCAGAGCAGCAAGAGCCCGAGCGCGTGCTTGCACGGGAACTTGCGGCTCGGGCAACTGCATTTGTACCCCGGCCCGTTCGCCCCCGGGGCGCCCCCGCCGATGTCCACGATCGTCTGGTACGGCTTGCTGCCGCTCCCCTTGCACAGTCCCCATACCGCCCCCTCGTCCGAATCCTCCGCGCCCGCGGAACTTCCGGTCCCCGACCACGGGCCCGGCCCCCCGAGCTTGCTTCCCGCCTTGCGTGACGCGGCGTCAGGCGCCAGTGCGAGCACCTGATCCGTCGTCCAGCGCACCCCCAGCTGATTCATGTCCTCGACGGTAGATCCCGCCACTGACAATCCGACCGGCAACGGCTCTGACCTGCGGTGATTGTGCGGCCGATGTCGATTGTCAGTGGCGTGGTGCACCGTGGAACCCATCACGCGACGAGAGCGGTCGAGGGCTCGTCGTGCGGGTTCGAGTGGGGCGAGTTGGAGGGGGACAGCCATGACCATTTCCGTCGAGAGCCAGACTGGGAACCGGGCCGGGAGTCAGGGCGGGGGCCAGGTCGCGGACGAGGTGCTGCGGGCGCACGCCGAGGACGCGTTCGCGGAGGAACTCGCGGCGCTCGCCGCGCAGGACGACCGGCCGCGGCCGGCCCGCTGGCGCATGTCGCCGTGGGCCGTCGCGACGTATCTGCTCGGCGGCGCACTGCCCGACGGCACGGTGATCTCGCCGAAGTACGTGGGCCCGCGACGCATCGTCGAGGTCGCCGTGACGACGCTGGCGACCGACCGGGCACTGCTCCTGCTCGGCGTGCCCGGCACCGCCAAGACCTGGGTGTCCGAGCATCTCGCGGCCGCCGTGAGCGGGGACTCGACGCTGTTGGTGCAGGGCACGGCGGGGACGCCCGAGGAGGCCATCCGATACGGCTGGAACTACGCGCAGCTGCTGGCCAACGGGCCGAGCAGGGACGCCCTCGTGCCGAGCCCGGTCATGCGGGCGATGGCGGAGGGGATGACCGCGCGCGTCGAGGAGCTGACGCGCATTCCGGCCGATGTGCAGGACACGCTGATCACGATCCTGTCCGAGAAGACCTTGCCGATACCGGAGTTGGGGCAGGAGGTGCAGGCGGTGCGCGGCTTCAACCTCATCGCCACGGCCAATGACCGCGACCGCGGGGTCAACGATCTGTCGAGCGCGCTGCGGCGCCGGTTCAACACGGTCGTGCTGCCGCTGCCCGCGAGCGTGGAGGACGAGGTCGACATCGTCTCGCGGCGGGTCGACCAGGTCGGCCGCGCACTGGAGCTGCCCAGCGCGCCCGACGGGATGGACGAGATCCGCCGCGTCGTCACTGTCTTCCGCGAGCTGCGCGACGGTGTGACGGCCGATGGGCGGACGAAGGTGAAGTCCCCCAGCGGCACGCTGTCGACCGCCGAGGCGATCTCCGTCGTCACCAACGGCCTGGCGCTGTCCGCCCACTTCGGGGACGGCGTGCTGCGCCCCTCCGACGTGGCGGCCGGAATCCTCGGGGCCGTGGTGCGGGATCCGGCGGCGGACCGGGTCGTCTGGCAGGAGTACCTGGAGGCCGTGGTGCGCGAGCGCGACGGCTGGAAGGACTTCTACCGGGCCTGCCGAGAGGTGAGCGCATGACGACCAAGCCGTCGAGCGCGACGGGCCCCGCGCTGCTCGGTGTGCGGCACCACGGGCCGGGCTCCGCGCGTGCCGTGCGCACCGCGCTCGACGCCGCCGAGCCGCGGATCGTACTGATCGAGGGGCCACCGGAGGCCGATGGTCTCGTGCCGCTCGCCGCGGAGGCCGGTATGCGGCCGCCGGTCGCGCTGCTCGCGCACGTCGTGGACGAGCCGGGGAGGTCGGCGTTCTGGCCGTTCGCCGAGTTCTCGCCCGAATGGGTCGCGATCCGCTGGGCGTTGGCGCGCGATGTGCCGGTGCGCTTCATCGACCTGCCGGCCGCGCACAGCCTGGCACTGCGCGGCGATGACGAACCCGCGCCAGAGAACCCCGAGGGGCCCGGGGGTCCCGAGGACGAGGACTCCGTGCGCGTGGACCCCCTGCGCGTGGACCCCCTGCGGGTCCTCGCCGAGACCGCCGGATACGACGACGCGGAGCGCTGGTGGGAGGACGTCGTCGAGCACCGGGACGGCGACGCCTTCGCCGCGCTCGGGGAGGCGATGGGCGCGCTGCGGGAGACGTGCGGGGACGGGGGACACGGCCGTGATGTGACGCGCGAGGCGTACATGCGCCTCCAAGTGCGGGCGGCGCAGCGTGAGTTCGGGGACGACGTGGCCGTGGTGTGCGGGGCGTGGCATGTGCCCGCGCTGCGGGAGAGGACGACCGTCGCGGCCGACCGCGCCCTGCTCAAGGGGCTGCCGAAGGCGAAGGTCGACATGACGTGGGTGCCGTGGACGCACCGGCGCCTGGCCCGGGTCAGCGGATACGGGGCGGGCATCGACTCGCCCGGCTGGTACGGGCATCTGTTCAGCGCGCCCGAC
Organism: Streptomyces sp. NPDC002795; assembly: GCF_042888725.1. Lineage (NCBI taxonomy): Bacteria > Bacillati > Actinomycetota > Actinomycetes > Kitasatosporales > Streptomycetaceae > Streptomyces > Streptomyces sp. NPDC002795. Next base: position 456,765 of record NZ_JBIAQB010000002.1, on the reverse strand, counting down.
CGGCCCGTGGAGCGCTGGCTGACCAAGGTCGCCGGGCTGCTGCGCGAGGAGGACCGCATCGTGTCCTCCGCCCATGTCATCGAGGCGGTACGGCTCGCGGAGACCCTCGCCGTGATGCGCGGGCGGCCGCTCGCGGGGCTCACCGAGACCACCGACGCGGTGCGGGCGGTGCTGTGCGAGGGCTCGGACGTACCGCTGGCGCTCATCCACGACAAGCTGGTGGTGGGTGACGTGCTGGGGGAGGTGCCCGAAGCGGCGCCCGCGGTGCCGTTGCAGCGCGACCTGACGCGGCAGCAGCGTTCCCTGCGGCTCAAACCGGCCGCGGCGGAGAAGGAGTTGGACCTCGACCTGCGGGGCGACACCGACGCCGCGCGCAGCCGCCTGCTGCACCGGCTGCGGCTCCTGGGCGTGGCCTGGGGGGAGCCGGCGAGATCGGCGCGCGGTACCACCGGCACGTTCCGCGAGTCGTGGCGGCTGCGCTGGGAGCCGGAGCTGTCCGTGCGGGTCGCGGAGGCCGGGGGGTGGGGGACGACCGTGCTCGCCGCCGCGACCGTCAAGGCGGAGACGGACGCGGTCGCGGCGGGGGCGCTCGCCGACGTCACGGCGCTCGCCGAGGTCTGCCTCCTCGCGGGACTCGCGGACGCGCTGCCGACGGTGATGCGGATCCTCGCCGACCGTGCGGCCCTCGACGCGGACGTCGGTCACCTCGCCGGCGCCCTGCCCGCCCTGGTCCGCGCCCTGCGCTACGGCGACGTGCGCGGCACCGACACCGAAGCCCTCGCCGAGGTGGCGGCGGGCCTCGCCGGGCGGGTCTTCGTCGGCCTGCCCCCGGCGTGCGCGGGGCTCGACGCGGAGGCGGCCGAAGAGATGCGCGGTCACGTCGACGCGGTGCACTCGGCCGTGGCGCTCCTTGAGGACACCGGGGTGCGCGGGCGCTGGCGGACCGTGCTGCGCGTGCTCGCGGAGCGGGACAGCGTGGCCGGGGTGATCCGGGGGCGGTGCGCGCGGGTTCTGCTTGACGAGGGCGTGCTCGACGAGGAGGACGCTGCCCGGTTGATGAGTCTCGCCCTCTCGCCCGGCACCGCGCCGGCCGAGGCGGCGGCGTGGATCGAGGGATTCGTCGGCGGCGCGGCCGGGGGTTCGGGCGGCGGGCTGCTTCTGGTGCACGACGAGCGGCTCCTGGGCCTGGTCGACGCGTGGCTGACGCGGGTGTCGGGCGATGCGTTCACGGACGTACTGCCGTTGCTGCGGCGCACGTTCTCGGCGTACGAGCCCGGCGTGCGGCGGACCTTGGGCGAGCTGGTCCGGCGCGGGCCGTCCGCGGGCGGGCAGTCCCCGGTCACCGGCGGACCGAGCGGCTTCGGGGAGGAACTGGACGCGGAGCGGGCGGACGCGGTGCTGCCGGTGCTGCGCCTCCTGCTCGGGGACGGGGACGGGGACGGGAACGGGAACGGCCGGGGAGACAACAGCCTTGAGGGGGCGGTGGCATGACGGACACCGGGACAGACACGGACGAGCGGTTGCGGCGCTGGCGACTCGTGCTCGGCGGGGCGGACGCGGACGGTACGGGCTATGGGCTCGCGGGGCAGGACGCCGCGATGGACGGCGCCCTCGCCGCGCTGTACGGCTCGGGCAGCGACAAGCAACAGGGCGGCAGGCAACAGACCGGCGGCAGCCGGAGCGGGGGGCTCGGCGCGTCCGCTCCGGCCGTGGCCCGCTGGCTCGGCGACATCCGGACCTACTTCCCGTCCTCCGTCGTCCAGGTCATGCAGCGGGACGCCATCGACCGGCTCGGGCTCTCCACGTTGCTGCTCGAACCGGAGATGCTGGAGGCCGTCGACGCGGACGTGCACCTCGTCGGCACGCTGCTCTCGCTCAACAAGGCGATGCCCGAGACGACGAAGGAGACGGCCCGCGCCGTCGTGCGCAAGGTCGTCGATGACCTGGAGAAGAAGCTCGCCACGCGCACCCGCGCCACCCTCACCGGAGCCCTCGACCGCAGCGCCCGCATCCAGCGGCCGCGCCACCACGACATCGACTGGCACCGCACGATCGCGGCCAACCTCAAGCACTACCTGCCCGAGTACCGCACGATCGTGCCCGAGCGGCTCATCGGGTACGGGCGCGCGGCGCAGTCCGTGAAGAAGGAAGTCGTCCTCTGCATCGACCAGTCGGGCTCGATGGCGGCATCCGTCGTCTACGCCTCCGTCTTCGGGGCGGTGCTCGCCTCCATGCGCTCGATAGCGACCCGGCTCGTCGTCTTCGACACGGCCGTCGTGGACCTGACGGACCAGCTCGACGATCCGGTCGACGTCCTGTTCGGCACCCAGCTCGGCGGCGGCACGGACATCAACCGGGCGCTCGCGTACTGCCAGTCGCAGATCACCCGCCCCGCGGAGACCGTCGTCGTCCTCATCTCCGACCTCTACGAGGGAGGCATCCGCAACGAGATGTTGAAGCGGGTCGCCGCGATGAAGGCGTCCGGCGTGCAGTTCGTGACGCTGCTCGCGCTCTCCGACGAAGGCGCGCCCGCCTACGACCGGGAGCACGCGGCGGCGCTCGCGAGCCTGGGCGCGCCGGCCTTCGCCTGTACTCCGGATCTGTTCCCCGACGTCATGGCCGCGGCCATCGAGAAGCGCCCCTTGCCGATACCGGACGCGGCCTCGGAAAAGGGTGCACCAGCCGCGAACCGGATATGAGTACCCATCGGTAACGGGGGGCTTGCGCCGCCTCCCTCGCCCCATGCGAGGATTCGGCCACCGTGACTTCCCCGATGGCACTTCCCGACCCCGTCGCGCGCCTGGTGCGCGCGACGGCAGGACGGCGTGCGCTGCAACTGGCGCTGCTGTTCGGCGGGTTGTTCGTCCTCGGGATCGTGTGCGGCGGCCGGGCGCAGGCGGACGGGTTGTCCGACGCGGCTGCCTCAGGTGCCGGTTCCCTCCGGGCGGGGCACGTGGCGGTGCGGGAGCATGTCGCCGATTCCGCGCAGAAGTTGCGCGAGGCGGGTTCCCACGAGGCCCCTGCTCCCACTCCCACGGAACCGGCGAAGCCGACCGCTCCCGCGCAGGCTCGGGAGGCGGCGCCCGCTGTCGACCCCGCACCTGCGCCTACAGCGGAACCGGTTCGGCCCGCCGAGCCGACACCGACCTCGGTCGACGCGCAGCCCGCACCTGGCGTGCAGCACTCGTCTGGCGTGCAGCACTCGTCCGGCGCGAAGCGCCTGGCGCGGCCGCTGCACGACAAGCCCGCCGCACCCACCACACCCGCCACACCCAACGCTCCCGGCGAGCCCACCGGCCCCGCCGGCCCCACCCACCCCGCCGATCCCGCCACCCCCACCACACCCGTGCGGGCGTACCTCGCTGATCCGCTGCGGCAGCACATCGAGGCGCTCGGGGGCGACCAAGGGCGCCTGCGTTCCGCCGTCGACGCGCTGCGGTATCTGACGGCGCCGGTCGGTGCCACCGTGCGCCAGGTGGCGGGGCCCGTCGAGGAGTTGGCGACGCGTGCCGTCGCGGAGCTCGTCGGTGCGGTGCCGGAGCAGCTGACGCACGGTCGACTCGGCGGGATCATCGGCATCGTGGACCCCGCCGACCCCCGGCCCGAGTCGCCCGCCGCGACCGCACCGCAGCAGTCGGACGCCCCGGCGGCGCACGGCGACCGGCCCGCCGTCACGGCCGAGGACCGGGCCCACGCCGTGGTGAGCGGCCCGCAGGCGTACGACGTCGCGCGGTTCGGCGACGTAGAGAAGGCGGAAGCGGGTGCGCGGGCCGAGGCGGGGCCCGAGTCGCCCGTCGTGCCGCAGCGTCCCGACGGTGTGCCGTCGGCCGGCGCGAGCGCGGGCGACGGCGGTTCGTCGCGCCACGGTGATCTGCACGCGGCGGCGTTCGGCGGCCGTGCGCCCGTACTGCTCGCGTCCGGCGCCACGGCGTCCGCGGGCACCTCGCCGGTGGTCGACCGGCTTCGCGACATTCCCGAATTCCCCGGCTAGGGCGGACCAGCTCCCCGCTCGTGACCTGCCACGCGGGGGTGGAACAGGTCTGCCCAGTCGTGAAGTGAATTCGAAGGAACTGACGTACCCATGAACAAGAACATCCGCCGCTCCATCGTGATAGCCGCCGGCGTCTCCGGCGCCTGGGCCCTCGGCTCCGCCGTGGCCAGCGCCGACGAGCTGCCCGCGCACTCGCTGTCCGTGCCGGACGTCGCAGGCGACACCGTCTCCGACGTGCAGGACACCACCTCGCAGGTGACCGACAAGGTCACCGACAACCAGGTCACCGGCAACCAGGTCACCGACCGTGTCACCGACAAGGTCGGCCACGCCCAGGTCGCCAACAAGGCCAAGGCCGCCACCCAGCACGCCAAGGCGCAGGTCCAGTCGAAGGCCCACCAGGTCCAGGCCCCGACCGTCGCCGACGTCAAGGACGAGGCCGGCAAGGCCGCCGGGCACGTCGCCGACGCCCAGCAGCGCGTGGCCGACGCCCAGGAGGGTGTCGACTACCTGTTCGGCCCGCTCGAAGCGTTCGCCCCGCAGCTCCAGCAGCAGCTGACGCAGGCCGCGGCCCAGGCCCCCGCCTACGTACAGGACAACGCGCAGGGCACCGCCCAGGGCGCAGTCGACAACGTCCGTACGAACACCGGCCCGGCCGTCGGCGAGACCGCCGACGCCGTGCTCCCGCCCCTCGCCAACACCGCCGTGCAGGGCGTGCTCCCGGTCGCCGGCCAGGCCGTCGGCGACGTGACCACCCTGGCGGGCGGCGCGGTCGGCGACGTGACGCCGTTCGCGCAGACCGTGGTCGGCGACAACGTCGCGCCCTTCGCCATCGGTGTCACCGGCCAGGTCCAGCCGCTGGCCCAGGGCGTGGCCGGCGACAACGTGGCGCCGTTCGCGCAGAGCGTGGTCGGCAACGACGTCACCCCGTTCGCGGGCGGCGTCGTCGACGCGGTCCAGCCGCTCGTGCAGACGGTCGTCGACCACGTGCAGCCCGTCGTGCAGGGTGTCGGCACCAGCGCGCACGGCCTGGCGCAGGGCGTCACCGGCGATGTCACCCCGTTCGCGCAGGGTGTCGTCGGCGACAACGTGGCCCCGTTCGCGCAGTCCGTGGTCGGCGACAACGTGACGCCGCTGGCCGGTGGCGTGACCCACGAGGTCGCCCCGTTCGCGCAGGACCTGACCGGCACCGTCCGCGCCGACGCCCAGCCGCTCGCGGGCAACGCCGTCTCCGGCGTGCAGGGTGTCACCGGTTCCGTCGCGCCCAGCTACCTGCCCGGCGTCTGACCGACGGAGTCGTGCCCGGTCGGCCGAAAGCCATCGGCCGGACCGGGTCGCTTTCCGTGCATGACGGCGGGTGGTCCGCTTGGGGACGTGACCACCCGCTGACCTGCGGCCTCACCGAGCGCACCCCCGCTCGGTGAGGCCGCTTCCGTATGCCAGGAGCTTTGGCAGTGCCGCAGATAGCGCCACAAAAGGGGCGCTCTGTGATGGGTATCACCGCTCAGGTGTGATCTGCGATTTAGAAGCCGCCGCTGAGCGGCGATAACCTGCGAGACGGACATGCCGCGTACTCGGTCACCGTGTACGCCTCCCTAGTGACAGCGAAGTGGCGTCAGCGACAGCGTTCGTCACGTGTGACAGCGGAGTCACGTTGCCCCTCGCGGCACGCCCACGCAGATAACGAACCGCGAGATCACTGATAGGGACGGACGCGCGTGGACCTGTTCGAGTACCAGGCGAGGGACCTCTTCGCCAAGCACGGTGTACCGGTGCTGGCCGGTGAAGTCATCGACACGCCTGAGGCGGCCCGCGAGGCGACCGAGCGTCTTGGCGGCAAGTCCGTCGTCAAGGCGCAGGTGAAGGTCGGCGGCCGCGGCAAGGCCGGCGGCGTGAAGCTGGCTGCCACCCCCGACGAGGCCGTGCAGCACGCGACCAACATCCTCGGCATGGACATCAAGGGCCACACGGTCCACAAGGTGATGATGGCCGAGACGGCTCCGGAGATCACGGAGGAGTACTACGTCTCCTTCCTCCTGGACCGCACCAACCGCACCTTCCTCTCCATCGCCTCCGTCGAGGGCGGCGTGGAGATCGAGGAGGTGGCGGCCACCCGCCCGGAGGCCGTCGCCAAGACGCCGATCGACGCCAATGAGGGCGTGACCCCCGAGGTCGCCCGCAAGATCGTCACGGACGCCAAGTTCCCGGCCGAGGTCGCCGACCAGGTCGCCGAGATCCTTCAGACGCTGTGGAAGACCTTCATCGCCGAGGACGCGCTCCTCGTCGAGGTCAACCCGCTCGCGAAGGTCGCCTCCGGCAAGGTCATCGCCCTCGACGGCAAGGTGTCGCTGGACGAGAACGCCGACTTCCGGCACTCCGACCACGAGGCGCTTCAGGACAAGGACGCGGCCGACCCGCTCGAGGCCGCTGCCAAGGAGAAGGGCCTCAACTACGTCAAGCTCGACGGCGAGGTCGGCATCATCGGTAACGGTGCCGGTCTGGTCATGTCGACGCTGGACGTCGTCGCGTACGCCGGTGAGAACCACGGCAACGTGAAGCCGGCCAACTTCCTCGACATCGGTGGCGGCGCCTCCGCCCAGGTGATGGCGAACGGCCTGGAGATCATCCTCGGCGACACCGACGTCAAGTCGGTCTTTGTCAACGTCTTCGGCGGCATCACCGCTTGCGACGAGGTCGCCAACGGCATCGTCCAGGCGCTTGCCCTCCTTGAGGAGAAGGGCGAGAAGGTCGAGAAGCCGCTCGTCGTCCGCCTCGACGGCAACAACGCCGAGCTGGGTCGCAAGATCCTCTCCGACGCCAACCACCCGCTGGTGCAGCGCGTGGACACCATGGACGGCGCGGCCGACAAGGCCGCCGAGCTCGCGGCCGCGAAGTAAGGACGAGGGACTAAACAGCCATGGCTATCTTCCTCAACAAGGACAGCAAGGTCATCGTCCAGGGCATGACCGGTGCCACGGGCATGAAGCACACCAAGCTCATGCTCGCCGACGGCACGAACATCGTCGGCGGCGTGAACCCGCGCAAGGCCGGTACGTCGGTCGACATCGACGGCAATGACATCCCGGTCTTCGGCTCGGTCGCCGAGGCGATCGAGAAGACGGGCGCCAACGTGTCCGTGCTCTTCGTCCCGCCGGCCTTCTCCAAGGCCGCCGTGGTCGAGGCGATCGACGCCGAGATCCCGCTCGCCGTGGTGATCACCGAGGGCATCGCCGTCCACGACTCCGCCGCGTTCTACGCGTACGCGAAGTCGAAGGGCGACAAGACCCGCATCATCGGCCCGAACTGCCCCGGCCTCATCACGCCGGGCCAGTCGAACGCCGGCATCATCCCGGGCGACATCACGAAGCCGGGCCGCATCGGCCTGGTCTCGAAGTCCGGCACGCTGACGTACCAGATGATGTACGAGCTCCGTGACATCGGCTTCTCGTCCGCCGTCGGCATCGGTGGCGACCCGGTCATCGGCACGACGCACATCGACGCGCTCGCCGCGTTCGAGGCCGACCCCGACACCGACCTGATCGTCATGATCGGTGAGATCGGCGGCGACGCCGAGGAGCGCGCGGCCGACTACATCAAGGCCAACGTGACGAAGCCGGTCGTCGGCTACGTCGCCGGCTTCACGGCGCCCGAGGGCAAGACCATGGGCCACGCCGGCGCCATCGTCTCCGGCTCCTCCGGCACCGCGCAGGCGAAGAAGGAGGCCCTTGAGGCCGCCGGCGTCAAGGTCGGCAAGACGCCGACCGAGACGGCGGAGCTGGCCCGCGGGATCCTCTCGTAACCAGCTGTTCTTCACCAGCTGTTCTACGCAGCTCAGTGGGCCCGCACCGGTGACGGTGCGGGCCCACTGGCGTTGCGCCACGCGCGCTATTCGGTTCTCGGCGCGAGCCGCTCGGGCCCTCCGCCCAGCCGCTCCCGCAGCTCCTTGCGCAGCTCCAGATCCGCGGGCGTCAGCGGCTCGGGACCGGTCAGCGGTGGTACGCCGGCGATCGGCGAGCCCGGCGCGGGGACCGGCTCGTAGTGCGTGGGCGCCACCCGCACGGTCAGCGCCGTCGCGCCGATGATGAAGACCGTGAACGTGACGGCCGCCCGCGTCCAGAACCGGGTGCGCCGCTCGCTGCCGCTGCGCACCACCGTGGAGACCGGCGCGTCCAGCTTCTCCGAGCCCGCCAGCTCCGTGAGCCGCCGGTGCAGCTGCTCGGGAACCCCGAGGTCGGGCAGCCGCTGGGCGACCGCCTCACGGGCGTGCAGGATGCGGTTGGCGGCGGCCGGTGTGCTGGCCTCCGTCTCCGCCGCGGTGTCCGGCAGATCCAGGCCCACCCCGTCGTACAGCAGCAGCGTGCGCCGGTAGACGGGCGGCAGGCCGAGCAGGACGCCGAGCAGCTCGCGGTCCTCCGGGGTGGCCGGCGGGGCCTCCGGCTGGCGCTTGCCCGGACGCAGGCTGTGCCACGGCGACATCGCGTACTCGTACGCCGCCGCGCGCACCCAGCCCGCCGGGTCCGGGTCGACCGCCACCTCGGGCCAGTTCTGCCAGGCCTGCTGGAAGGCGCGCTCGACGGCCTCGCGGGCGAGGATCCTGCGACCGGTGAGCAGATAGGTCTGCCGGACGAGGAACGGCGCGGCGTGCGTGTAGAGCGCGTCGAAGGCCTCGGCGGCGGTACGGGCGCGGGGTGGCGCGGTGGCGGTGGCGGTGGCTGTGCCCCCCGCTGTCCCTGCTGTCGGCGGCGCGGGTTCTTGTATCGCGGCAGCCCTCGGTGTGGTCGCCACCGGGGCCGGCTCCTCCGTCGTGGTCAGCTCCGCCAGAAGGCGTGCGTACGCCTCCCGCTTCTGACCCTTTGGAGTGGTGCGGCCGGATTCCCAGCGGCGGACGGTTTCGGGTGTCACGCCGACCAGCTCGGCGACCTGGTCCCGGGAGAGCGAGCCGGCCTCGCGGAGCCTGCGGCGCTCCTTGGGCGGCGGCAGTGGGGTGGCAGCGCCCTGCGTCATCGTGAACTCCACACACCCTTTCGTGCGAAAAAGAACATAAACGTATCTTGTGCGACACATCCGGGCTTCGCCTGTTGCGCGAGGTAAGGGCGTGTCGTTGGGAGCATGGTCCGGTGACCCAAATGACCGGCCTTGGACTGTCGTTGCCCCTGCTTCTGACCCGGCTGCGGGAACGGGCCCCGGGCCCCGTCGGGGCCGCGCTGCGCGGGGCCCTCGCCGCGGGGCTCGGGCTCGGGGCGTGCGCCGTGCTCGTGATGGTGCTGTGGATCAGCTCGCCGTTCCCCGACAGCGGGCCCGGCGGCGCACTGCACACCGCCGCCGCGCTGTGGATCCTGGCGCACGGCGCCGAAGTGATCAGAACGGACACCCTGTCCGGGGTGCCCGCCCCGCTGGGAGTCGGACCACTGCTGCTGCTCGCGCTGCCCGCGTGGCTGGTGCACCGGGCGGCGCGGGACGCGGCGGAGGAGTCCGAGTCCGTGGCGGGCGTCTGGGCCGGGGTCGCGGTCGGCTATCTGTCGGTGGCGGCCGCGGCGGCGTACTACTGCGCGGGCGGTGAGCTGCGCCCCTCGTGGGTGAGCTGCGTGGCGCATCTGCTCGTGCTCGCGGTGGCCGCGGCCGGGTTCGGGGTGTGGACGGCGCACGGGCGGCCGTACGGTCCGCTGCCGGGGCGGCTGTCGGGACTGCTCCCGGAGGGGTTCGTACGGGAGGTGGCGCCGGTCGCCGTGCGGGCGGCGGTGGCCGGGGTACTGGCGCTGGTCGCGGGCGGGGCGCTGCTGGTGGCCGGGATGCTCGTGTGGCACGGGGAAGCGGTGCGGGAGTCGTTCCTGCAGCTCACGGGGGCCTGGTCGGGGCGGCTCGCGGTGCTGCTGCTCTGCGCGGGGCTTGTGCCGAACGCCGCGATCTGGGGGGCCGCGTACGCGCTCGGGCCCGGGGTCGTGCTCGGCGTCGGGCACACCGTGGGGCCGCTGGGGAGCTCGGGGGCGGCGATGCTGCCCGCGTTTCCGCTGCTCGTCGCGGTGCCGAAGGCCGGGGACGGGGCGCCGCTCACCTGGGCCGTGGGGGCGGTCCCCTTCGTGGCGGCGGTGGTCGTCGCGGGGTTCGTCGTGGCGGCGGGAACCGGGTGGACGTGGCGGCGGATCGCGGGCGGGGTGGCCGTGGCCGGAGTGCTGTGCGGGGTGGCGATGGGGTGCCTCGCCGGGGCCGCAGGTGGGGCCCTCGGGCGGTCGGCGCTCGCGGAGTTCGGGCCTGTGGGGTGGGTGACCGGGGCGGTGGCCGCGGGATGGGTCTGCGCGGTGGGGGTGCCGGTGGGGTCGGCGGTGTGGTGGTGGCGGGAGCGGAGGAACCGGGCGGCTGCGGTCGAAGCCGAACCGGTGCCGACGGAGGAGCCGGCACCGGCGGTGAGGACGGAGGAAGCGGCGGAGGCACGGAAGGACGAGTCCTTCGCCCTCTACGACTTCTTCGACGACGAGCCGCGTTCTTCGAGCCCCGCCGGCGATTGACGAACGGGGTCCGGATCAGCGCTCGCCGAGGAGGGGCCGCAGCTCCTTCGGCAGAAGGTCCTCACAGCCCTTCTGCGCCGCGCTGGTCAACGCGTCCGTGCGGCACTCGTAGTAGTCGCTGTAGACCATCTTCGCCGTGAACAGTGACGCCACCATCGCGAGCGCGAGCGCACCCGTGACCAGACCGCTGATCGCCGCCGTCGTCTGCGGGCGCGTGGTGTCGGAGCCCGCGGGGCGGGGTGTCGCGGGGGCCGGGGCGTCCGGGTCCGCCGGGCGGGACTTCATGCGCAGCGCGCTGACGCCCCAGTACAGGGCGAGTACGCCGAGCAGCAGCGCCACGTACGGCCAGCTGAACAGGGCGAAGAAGAAGCCCCACATGCCGGAGAGCAGCGCGTAGCGCGCGCGGCGCTGGACCGGGTCCGTCGGGTCCCAGCGCATGCCGCCGGGGCCGGGGCCCTGCCCGCCGTTCTGCCCCTCGGGGCCGCCGCTCCCGCCGCTGCCCGGCCGGTCGCCGAAGCGGCCGCCCCCCTTGGCGCGGCCCGGCTGACGGTCGCTCCACTGGCCGCCCCAGGGCGCGCTGCCCCCGCCCTTTCCGGAACCGGATCCCGAGTCGGAGTCCGAGCCCTCCGGGTGGCGCGGCTGCCACGGCCTGTCGGGCGCGTCCTCGGCCGGCGGTGCGAACGGATTGCTGTCCCTGGTGTCGTCCGATTCCTTGGACGGCGGCGACGGCGGCGTGGGTCGGCCTTCGCGCGGCAGGACGGCGCCGGTGGGCAGCGTGAGGCGAAGGCTTCGGTCCGGCATCAGATGTGCGTCTTCCCCTAGGTCGTCGGTCACGGGGCCGCTGACGCGGCCCGGCGTGGCGTTCTTCACGTCAACGTCCGATGGCCGCTCAGCGTTCCGTTCCGCCGACGCTACCTGTAGACCCGCCCGTCTCCCGCCGCCGCCCTTGCAAAGTATTGCTGCGCAATGCCCCTCCCGATCCCCCGTCCCGTGGGGGCCGTCGGCCGTGCCGGTATCGTTGCAGCCGGTCGGCCGCTTCGTAGGGTTCCCCGTATCGGGGAAGGCGAAGCGTTCGTGCGAACGCACAAGATGCGCCGCGCGCCGACCGCGCAACGTAGCTCCCCTAGAAAGGGCCCCGTCGTGGCCAAGGCCAAGCGCCTCGTCGTGCTGGTCTCCGGATCAGGAACGAATCTGCAGGCACTCCTCGATGAGATCGCGGTGCGGGGGGCCGACGCGTACGGCGCCGAGATCGTGGCCGTCGGCGCGGACCGGACGGGCATCGTCGGCCTGGAGCGCGCCGAGCGCGCGGGTCTGCCCACGTTCGTGTGCCGCGTGAAGGACCACGCCACCCGCGAGGAGTGGGATCGCGCGCTCGCCGAGGCCACGGCCGCGTACGAGCCGGACCTCGTGGTCTCCGCGGGGTTCATGAAGATCGTGGGCAAGGAGTTCCTGGCCCGCTTCGGCGGGCGGTTCGTGAACACGCACCCGGCCCTGCTGCCCAGTTTTCCCGGTGCGCACGGTGTGCGGGACGCGCTCGCGTACGGCGCCAAGGTCACCGGATGCACCGTTCACTTCGTCGACGACGGCGTCGACACCGGCCCGATCATCGCCCAGGGCGTGGTCGAGATCCGGGACGAGGACGACGAAAGCGCTCTGCACGAGCGCATCAAGGAAGTCGAGCGCACGCTGCTCGTCGATGTCGTGGGGCGGCTCGCCCGTAACGGCTTCAGCATTGAGGGACGAAAGGTAGTCACCCCGTGACCGCGGAAAACACCGCCGGAACCGCCGGAACCAACAAGCGACCCATCCGCCGGGCGCTCGTCAGCGTCTACGACAAGACCGGTCTGGAAGAGCTCGCGCGCGGGCTCCACGAGGCGGGCGTCGAGCTGGTCTCCACCGGCTCCACCGCTGGGAAGATCGCCGGCGCCGGGGTGCCGGTCACCAAGGTGGAGGAGCTCACCGGGTTCCCCGAGTGTCTCGACGGCCGCGTGAAGACCCTGCACCCGAAGGTCCACGCCGGGATCCTCGCCGACCTGCGCCTGGAGGACCACCAGAAGCAGCTCGCCGACCTCGGCGTGAAGCCCTTCGACCTGGTGATCGTGAACCTGTACCCGTTCCGGGAGACCGTCGCCTCGGGCGCCACCCCGGACGAGTGCGTCGAGCAGATCGACATCGGCGGCCCCTCGATGGTCCGCGCCGCCGCCAAGAACCACCCGTCGGTCGCCATCGTCACCAGCCCCGAGCGGTACGCGGGTGTCCTCGCGGCCGTCAAGGACGGCGGCTTCGACCTCGCCACCCGCAAGCGCCTCGCCGCCGAGGCGTTCCAGCACACGGCGTCGTACGACGTGGCGGTGGCCAGCTGGTTCGCCGACGACTACGCCGCCGCCGACGACTCCGGCTTCCCGGACTTCATCGGCGCCACGTACGAGCGCAAGAACGTCCTGCGCTACGGCGAGAACCCGCACCAGGGCGCGGCCCTCTACGTAGACGGCACGCGCGGCCTCGCCGAGGCCGAGCAGCTGCACGGCAAGGAGATGTCGTACAACAACTTCACGGACACGGACGCCGCGCGCCGTGCCGCGTACGACCACGCCGACCCGTGCGTCGCGATCATCAAGCACGCGAACCCCTGCGGCATCGCGGTCTCCTCGAACGTCGCGGAGGCGCACCGCAAGGCCCACGCCTGTGACCCCCTGTCCGCGTTCGGTGGTGTCATCGCCGTGAACCGGCCGGTCACCAAGGAGATGGCGGAGCAGGTCGCCGAGATCTTCACCGAGGTCATCGTCGCGCCCGACTACGAGGACGGCGCCCTCGAAGCCCTCACCAAGAAGAAGAACATCCGCGTGCTGCGCGCCCCGAACGGGCCGTCCGCGAAGGTCGAGACGAAGCAGATCGACGGCGGCGCGCTCCTTCAGGTGACGGACCGTCTCCAGGCCGACGGGGACAACCCGGCGAGCTGGACGCTCGCGACCGGCGACGCCCTGTCGCAGGGTGAGCTGGACGAGCTGGCGTTCGCCTGGAAGGCCTGCCGCGCGGTCAAGTCCAACGCGATCCTGCTCGCCAAGGACGGCGCGTCCGTCGGCGTCGGCATGGGCCAGGTCAACCGCGTGGACTCCGCGAAGCTCGCCGTCGAGCGGGCCGGCGAGGAGCGGGCGCGCGGCTCGTACGCCGCGTCCGACGCGTTCTTCCCGTTCCCGGACGGCCTGGAGATCCTGACGGCCGCGGGCGTCAAGGCCGTGGTCCAGCCGGGCGGTTCGGTCCGCGACGAGCTGGTCGTCGAGGCCGCGAAGAAGGCGGGCGTGACGATGTACTTCACCGGCACGCGCCACTTCTTCCACTGATCGACGGAGAGGCGGGGTCCCGTACGCACGTGTACGGGACCCCGCCTCTCCGTATGTCCGCTCGGCGTCAGCCCTTCACGTTCACGACGACCGTGCCCGCGACCTTGTCGTGCCAGCCCTGGTTGCGCTTGTTGCCGTCCCAGAACGGGGACAGGTAGACGAGCAGCGCGCCGATGCCGCAGAAGAGCCCGCCGACCATCGGGATCACCCAGCGCAGGAAGCCCGCGCCGACGCCCGGCTTCGCACCGGTCTCCAGCTTCAGGACGCGGATGCCGACCGCCAGCTTGCCGAGCGTGCCGCCGACGAGGCCGATCATCAGGACCTCGTAGAGCAGCACGAGCACCATGAACACGGCCGCCATCGGCAGGATCTCGGAGTACCAGTCCATCACCGCGTCGTTCACGCAGGTGCTGTCCGTCGAGGAGCAGGCCTCGACGGAGTCCATCAGGTCGGGGATCTTCGCCCCGAGGACGATCGCGTAGATCACCGAGAAGATGAGCCCGTCGATCAGGCGTGCGCCGAAGCGGCGGCCCATCGACGCGAGCGGCGGCACACCGGCCGGGCCCGCGGGCTGCTGCGGGTAGCCGCCGTACTGCTGCTGCTGCCCGTACGGCTGGCCGGGCGGCTGCTGCTGCGGGTAGCCGTAGTTCTGCGGCGGGACGCCCTGCGGGGCCTGCTGGCCGTACGGGTTGTTCTGCGGCGGCTGCTGCTGGCCGTACGGGTTGTTCGGGTCGCCGAAACTCATGGCGGGTTCCTCCGGTGATGGCAAACGGGGACGACGCGGACTGACGGAGGAGTGAACAGCCATGCGTCGTGATGCGGCCGCCTGAGCGGATCTTCCCCCCTGCCGCTGCCCGCGGCACACTGCGGGGATCATGCTCGTAAACCGGACACCCTCCTGTCCAGTGGGCGCCGCAGGCCGTTGTGCAAGTGCAACTTGGGTGAATCACCGCCGCCCTGAAACAATGGCGGCATGACCGCCCAGATTCTCGATGGCAAGGCCACCGCAGCCGCGATCAAGTCCGATCTGACCGCCCGCGTGGCGGCGCTGAAGGAGAAGGGGGTCATGCCGGGGCTCGGCACGATCCTCGTAGGGGAGGACCCCGGAAGCCAGAAGTACGTCGCCGGAAAGCACCGTGACTGCGCGCAGGTCGGCATCGCGTCGATCCAGCGCGAGCTGCCCGCGACGGCCACGCAGGGCGAGATCGAGGCCGTCGTCCGCGAGCTCAACGAGGACCCGGCCTGCACCGGCTACATCGTCCAGCTGCCGCTGCCCAAGGGCATCGACGAGAACCGCGTCCTGGAGCTGATGGACCCGGACAAGGACGCCGACGGCCTGCACCCCATGAACCTCGGCCGCCTCGTCCTCAACGAGCCGGCGCCGCTGCCCTGCACCCCGTACGGCATCATCACGCTGCTCCGGAAGCACGGCGTGGAGATCAAGGGCGCCGAGGTCGTCGTCGTCGGCCGTGGCGTCACCATCGGCCGGCCGATGCCGCTGCTGCTCACCCGCAAGTCCGAGAACGCCACGGTGACGCAGTGCCACACCGGCACCCGTGACCTGTCCGCGCACCTCAAGCGGGCCGACATCGTCGTGGCCGCCGCGGGCGTGCCGCACCTGATCAAGCCCGAGGACATCAAGCCGGGCGCCGCCGTGCTCGACGTCGGCGTCTCGCGCGACGAGAACGGCAAGATCGTCGGCGATGTGCACCCCGGCGTCACCGAGGTCGCGGGCTGGATCTCGCCGAACCCCGGTGGTGTGGGGCCGATGACCCGTGCCCAGCTCCTCGTGAACGTGGTCGAGGCCGCCGAACGGGACGCGAACGGTGTCGGCTGAGGCGGCCGGGAGCGCGGCGATGGGCGCCGCCGAAGGCGCCCCGGCCTCGCCCGAAGACGCCTCCCAGGACTCGAAGAAGGCCGGCAGCCGGCGCTTCCCGCGGATCACGCGCGACACCGCGCGCCCGGAGGGCGGCGGCCGGGCGGCCGGCGGGGACGCGCCCGCGCCCGCCCGCCAGTGGCCGCTGATCGCCGTTCTCACGGTGACCGCGCTCGGGCTGCTGCTGACCGCCTTCGGTCTGTTCCGCGTCGGCACGATGCTGGTGGGCGTCGCGCTGATCGGCGGGGCCGTGCTGCGCTGGCTGCTGCCGGACGTCGGGATGCTGGCCGTGCGCTCGCGCTTCACCGACATGATCACGTGCGCGGGCCTCGGCATCGTCATCGTGCTGCTGGCGATGATGGCGCAGCCCGACCCGTGGCTGACGATTCCGTTTCTTCAGGACACCCTGCACTTCACGGTGCGGTGAGCCGTCGGTGAGCCACTGACGACCCCAAGTGACAGGCGGGGCCTCCATGATGGAGGCCCCGCCTCCTTTTGTGGTGATCTCCGGCACGTTCTCGGGGTTTTCCGTACACAAGGCCCGGTGCACGCTGTCGAATGACCCCATACGCCCCCGGACCGGGAACTGACATCCTGGTTTCCCGCATCCCAATGGGTAGCCACTGGGGGCCGAAGCGCGACGCGCGGCGCGGGGGAACAGGGCTCGCGGGGGGAATAGGGGGAAGGGCGATATGCCTCGTTGGAAGGCGCTTCCGGATGAACTCGACCCACAGGTCAGGGAGTTCGCCGGGCAGCTGCGCCGACTTGTGGACCGCAGCGGCCTGGGGATCGCCGCACTCGCGGACCGTACCGGGTACAGCAGGACGTCGTGGGAGCGGTATCTGAACGGGCGGCTGCTCGCGCCCAAGGGCGCCATCGTCGCGCTCGCCGAGGTGACCGGCACCAATCCCGTGCATCTGACGACGATGTGGGAGCTCGCGGAGCGCGCGTGGAGCCGTTCCGAGATGCGCCACGACATGACCATGGAGGCCATCCGGATATCCCAGGCGCGGGCCGCGCTGGGCGAGTTCGGGGGGCCCGCACAGGCCACACAGACCAAACCCGCCAAGCCGGCGAAGCAGACCAGACCGGCGAAGCAGACCGGACCGGCCAGGCAGGACGGGGTGCGGAGCCCGTCCGTGCCGCCGCAGGCGAAGGCGCCGAGCGTGGACCAGTTCGGTCCCGCTCCCGTGCTGCCGCCGCAGGAGCCGCCTCGGGGCGCGGTGCCGGGCGGCGGGGGCGGCAGGCGCCGGCTGCTGATGTTCGGGGCCGGGGCCCTGGGCGCGGCCCTGATCGTCGCCATCGGCTTCTTCGCGCTCAGGGGGACCGGGGGCGGCGGGGACGAGGCCAGGAAGTCGCCGTCGCCGAGCGCGAGCGCCACCCAGCTGCCCGAGGGCGTCAAGTGCGTGGGCGCGGGCTGCGGCGGCAAGGACCCGGAGGCCATGAACTGCGGCGGCGACCTCGCGCTGAACTCGAAGGACGCCGTGATCGGCACGGTCACCGTCCAGGTCCGCTACAGCAAGACGTGCAAGGCGGCCTGGGCCCGGATCCAGGGCGCGGCGCCCGGTGACGCCGTGCAGTTGCAGAAGGGGTCCGCGTTCTCGAAGAAGGGCACGGTCAGGGCCTCGGACACGGACGCGTACACGCCGATGATGTCCGTGGACGCGGCCTCCGACGTCAAGGCGTGCGCGACGCTCGCGAGCGGGCAGAAGGGCTGCACCGAGTAGGGCCCTTCCGGCGGATCTCCGCACGGACGGGGCAGGGGCGAGGCATGGGCGCGCCGCTTCGGGGAAGGCGCAGCACTACCCCCATGGGACACCCCCACGGCGGCCGCCTGAGCCATACTCTCCCGGGCTCGGCGGCCGTCTCTGTGTCCGGACCGTGGCACGGGCGGGAGGGCTGTGGGGCGATCCACATGGACCTGTGGTTCCCGTGCGGGCCGGGCGCGATAGCCTGACGAACGGATCTCTTGATACCAAGAGATCGATCAAATGACCTGCTGTCCTACGGAGAACGCCATGACCCGCACTCCCGTGAACGTCACCGTCACCGGCGCCGCCGGCCAGATCGGCTACGCACTGCTCTTCCGCATCGCCTCCGGCCAGCTGCTCGGCGCGGACGTGCCGGTCAAGCTGCGTCTCCTGGAGATCACCCCGGCGCTCAAGGCCGCCGAGGGCACCGCCATGGAGCTCGACGACTGCGCCTTCCCGCTGCTTCAGGGCATCGAGATCACCGACGACCCGAACGTCGCCTTCGACGGCACCAACGTCGGCCTCCTCGTCGGCGCCCGCCCGCGTACGAAGGGCATGGAGCGCGGTGACCTCCTTGAGGCCAACGGCGGCATCTTCAAGCCGCAGGGCAAGGCCATCAACGACAACGCCGCGGACGACGTCAAGATCCTCGTCGTCGGTAACCCGGCGAACACCAATGCGCTGATCGCCCAGGCCGCCGCCCCGGACGTACCGGCCGAGCGCTTCACCGCGATGACCCGCCTCGACCACAATCGCGCGCTGACCCAGCTCGCGAAGAAGTCGGGCGCCACGGTCGCCGACATCCAGCGCCTGACGATCTGGGGCAACCACTCGGCGACCCAGTACCCGGACATCTTCCAGGCCACGGTCGCCGGCAAGCCCGCCATCGAGGCCATCGGCAACGACGAGAAGTGGCTGGCCGAGGACTTCATCCCGACCGTCGCCAAGCGCGGTGCCGCGATCATCGAGGCCCGTGGCGCGTCCTCGGCCGCCTCCGCCGCCAACGCCGCGATCGACCACGTCCACACGTGGGTCAACGGCACGGCCGAGGGCAACTGGACCTCCATGGGCATCCCGTCGGACGGCTCGTACGGCGTTCCGGAGGGCATCATCTCGTCCTTCCCCGTCACCACGAAGGACGGCAAGTACGAGATCGTCCAGGGCCTGGAGATCAACGAGTTCTCGCGTACGCGCATCGACGCGTCCGTGCAGGAGCTCGTGGACGAGCGCGAGGCCGTGCGCGGCCTGGGCCTCATCTGATCCGCACACTCTGGGCGGCTGCCCCTCGGACACTCCGGTGTCCGAGGGGCAGCCGCTTTTCTGTGGTCGCACCACACGTCATGCGGAGTATCCAGTTCTGGATGTCAGCGTGACGTCTTATGCTTCTCCTTCACCAACTGCCGCACGAACACGGGCAGTTCGAACAGTCATCATCGATGGCATCGGGGGAGTGGTGTGAGCACCGCCTATGTACCGCAGCAGTCGTCATCCGGGGCCGACGTCGGAGCGGTGGGACCGCCCCCGCCGGCGAAACCGCCGCACGCCAGCGAGGCCACGCGGCTGCTCTGCGCAGGCGCCTATCTCGACCAGGGGTACCGGGACCGGGTCATCGAGCAGCTGCATCTGCACGAGCAGCGCATCGTGGCGCCCTCGCTCGGCTTCGACGCGGCCCGCGTCCTCGCGCACGCGTTACGCGCCCGGCGGATCGAAGTGGCCTGGTCCTGGGCCGTGCTCGGCCTGTGGGCCGTGGGGCTGCCGCTGACCGACTACTGGATCCTCGCGTTCCTGCTGCCGTCCGCGATGCTCGCGCTCGGCGTCTGGATCCGCGGGCCCGGCAAGCAGCCGGTCTACCGCCGGGTGATCGCCTGGTACGTGCGCTGGTGGGGCCGGATCCTGCTGGCGCTGCTGCTGCTCTCCACGGTGGGCATGGTCACCAGTGGCGGCGACGAGTACGACTACGACAGCTTCTCCTACGAGACCCGATCGACCCTGCGTGACATCCTGCCCGACGTACTGAGCTGGCTGGTCCCCGAGGGCGGCACCGGTTCCAGTGACGCCCTGCACGGCTGGCTCACGCTGCTCCTGCTCGCCCTGATCGCCGGGTGCGTGGGCGCCCAGCGCAGCCAGTTCGCCCGCGCGCTCGGCGGCGAGCTGTCCGAGGCGCGGTTCGGGGACGCGACCGCCGACCCGGCGGAGAGCGCCGAGGGGGCCCGCTTCCAGCGTGTGAAGCGGCGGATCAGGGTCGAGCAGCACGCACCGCTGATCATGTACCACGCGGTCCGCCCGTTCTGCGGGGCGGGTGAACCGGTCGACACCTGGACCCTCGCCGTCGAGCTGCGTCCCGACGGGATGAAGAAGCAGCAGCCGCTCAACAACCGGAAGATCCTGGAGCAGATCCGGCCGCTGCTCGAACAGCTGCGGCTGCCCGCCGAGTTCGCGGGCACCACCGTGCGCGACCGGCTGCGCCGGCTGGAGATCGACGAGTGCGTCTTCCTGCCCGTCGAGGGCCTCGAACACCGGGAGGACGCCCCCTACCGGCCGGACGCGTTCGAGGAGCACCGGGACCGGTCCGTCGAGGAGGGCGCGGAGAAGCGCCGGCACTTCCTGCGGATCCGGGTCGGCGGCTGGGAGGAGGAGCTGGTCGTCACCGTCTTCGTCCGCGTCCACACCCAGGGCCGGATGCTGATGCTGGAGATCGCGCCGCACGTCCTCGCTCCGGTGCGCGAGCCGTTCCAGAACGCGGACCGTGCCGCCCACCAGTTCCGCCACAACAACCCGCTCGGCAAGGCCGCCTGGGCCTTCGCGCGGGTGGCGGGTTCCCCCGTGCGCTCCTTCGTCACCATCGGCCGCTGGGCCGGCTACGGCTGGCACGTGCTCACCGGCGGGTACGGTGGCGCGCTGCCGGACGGCCCCGCCGTGTCGGTGCGTGAGCTCGGCTCGGAGGGCCCCGGCTCGCTGTTCCAGCAGATGGATGTCGAGCGCTACCTCAAGTCGATCCAGGACCGCATCGCGAACGGCGTGCTCCACGCGCTCGCCGAATCCGGCTACCAGACCGGCGAGTTCGTCCAGAAGATCGTGAACATCAGCAGCGGCGGCGTGAACATCGACCGCGTCGAGGACTCCACCTTCGCCGTCGGTTCGCACGCCCGAGCGACCTCGGGAGCGGCCGACGGCACCCCGAAGAAGAAGGGATCCGACGACCATGGCAGCGAATGACGAGCCCTCGGTCTCCATCGGTGACGTCCACGGCAGCACGTTCGCCATCGGCAGCCACGCGCGCGCGGAGAGCCACACGAACAGTGCGCCGCAGAGCGACGAGGCGATGCGGGAGCTGCTGGAGGCGGTGCGTGCGCTGCGCGCGGACCTGCCCCGGCTGCGGGACGACGACGGGCAGCTGAGCACCCTCGACGCCGAGCTCGCCGAGACGGAGGGCGAGATCACCCGCACGGGACGCGCCCCGGCGACCCGGATCGAGCGGCTGCGGGCGCTGCTCGGCGACTCGCAGGCGGTCGTCTCGCTGCTCGCGTCGGCCGGCACGGTGGCCGCGATGCTGGGGAACATGAGATGAGCGGGCGCCACTGGAACGAGGAGACCCAGCGCTGGGAGGAGGCGGGCTCGGGCCCAGGGGCGGTGTCGTCGCCGCCCCCGCCGCGGCCGGAGTTCGCCCCGCCGGCGCCCTGGCCCGGGCCCGTGGACCTGGAGCCGACTCCGCCCCCGCCGCCCGGCCGGACCCGGCGTTTCGCCCTCGTGGTGCTGGGCGCGGCCGTGCTCGGCGCCGCCGTCGCGACGACCGTGGTGCTGCTCGGACGCGGGGACGACCCGCGGCCCGATGCGAAGCCGACCGGGGCGTCCGCGGCCGCCACCAGCTCCGCCCCGGCGCCCACGTCCACGTCCACGTCCACTCCCACCCCCACGCCCACGCCTTCGTCGACCGGCGAGCTTCCCGCCGGGTACCGGCAGGCGGCGGACGAGGCGGGCTTCGCGCTCGCGGTGCCCGAGGGTTGGGACCGCAGCCAGACCAAGAACGGCGTGTTCTACACGTCCCCGGACGAGGCCTCGCTCATCCAGGTCTTCACCATCACGGAGCCGGACACCACCCCGCTCGAATCGCTCCAG
This sequence comes from Streptomyces sp. NPDC002795, assembly GCF_042888725.1. Lineage (NCBI taxonomy): Bacteria > Bacillati > Actinomycetota > Actinomycetes > Kitasatosporales > Streptomycetaceae > Streptomyces > Streptomyces sp. NPDC002795. The sequence continues at coordinate 435,187 of NZ_JBIAQB010000002.1, read as the reverse complement.
GCCGCATCCGGAAACCTTTCGAACGAGCTCTCGAAGGACGGGTACGAGGAGATCTCCCTGGAGGAGACGTCGGCTCCCGAGGAGGCCTCGGAAGAGGTCACCGACGACGCGGCCGAGCTTGTCTACGCGTACGACAGCGAGAAGCTGGGCGCGCGCAGACAGGTGGTCGACTTCTCGTTCACCGCGCAGGACGGCACCCAGTACGCGATGCTCGTCGCCGGTCCGGAGACCGAGTGGCCCCAGCAGCGGGACCGGCTCGCCACCGCGCTGTCGCGGTTCGCGCAGGAGTGACAGGGCGCGGGCGGCCCGCACTGCTCTCACGCAGTGTCGCCGCCCGCGCTCACACAGTGTCGTGACACAGCGCACTTTCGTCCCCGTACGAGCATGCTTGCCATACGTCGGGGCAGGGGCTTCCGACGTCACCGTAGAGAGCGCCGACAGGGCGTTTGCGGTGGTCGGGGGACATTCCCGGAACGGAAGGCGAAGCAGGTCGTGTCAGTACAGAACACCATCCATGTCGACGGAGAGTGGCGCGCAGCCGCAGCAGGGGCCACGCGCGAGATCCTCGACCCTGCGGATGCCAAGACGTTCGCCGTGATCGCCGAGGGCGGCACCGAGGACGCGGACGCCGCGATCGCCGCCGCCCGCAAGGCCTTCGACGAGGGCCCGTGGCCGACGACGCCCGTCGCCGAGCGCGCCGCGCTGCTGCGCCGTGTCGCCGACCTCCTCGTCCGGGACCGGGAGAAGATCGGCCTCCTGGAGAGCCGGGACGCGGGCAAGACCGTCGAGGAGGGCCGCGTCGACGTCGACTGCGTCGCCGACGCCTTCCGCTACTTCGCCGATCTCGTCATCGGTGAGGGCGCGGGCCGCGTCGTCGACGCGGGGTCCGACGACATCCACAGTGTCGTCGTGCACGAGCCCGTCGGCGTCTGCTCCATGATCACGCCGTGGAACTACCCGCTCCTGCAAGCGAGTTGGAAGATCGCCCCGGCGCTCGCCGCGGGCAACACCTTCGTCATCAAGCCGAGCGAGATCACGCCGCTGACGACGGTCGTGCTGATCGAGCTGCTGGTCGAGGCCGGGCTGCCGCAGGGCGTCGCCAACATCGTGACCGGGCCCGGCGCCACCGTCGGCGCCCGCTTCGCCGACCACCCCGACGTCGACCTCGTCTCCTTCACCGGCGGCCTGATCAGCGGCACCAAGGTCGCGCAGGCCGCGGCCGTCTCCGTCAAGAAGGTCGCCCTCGAACTCGGCGGCAAGAACCCGAACGTCGTCTTCGCCGACGCGTGCGAGACGGACGAGGACTTCGACACCGCCGTCGACCAGGCGCTCAACGCCGCCTTCATCCACAGCGGCCAGGTCTGCTCCGCCGGCTCCCGCCTCATCATCGAGGAGTCCGTGCGCGAGCGCTTCGTCGCCGAACTCACCCGCCGCGCCGAGAAGATCCGCCTCGGCCGCGGCACCGAGGACAACGTCGAGTGCGGCCCGCTGGTCAGCGAGCCCCAGCGCGACAAGACCGAGGACTACGTCGCCTCCGCGCTCGCCGAGGGCGCCGTGCTGCGCTGCGGCGGCAAGCGCCCCGAGGCCTCCGACGTGCGGCCCGCCACCGGCTACTTCTACGAGCCGACCGTCCTCGACCAGTGCCACCGCGAGATGCGCGTCGTCCGCGAGGAGACCTTCGGTCCGATCCTCACCGTCGAGACGTTCCGCACCGAGGACGAGGCCGTCGCGCTCGCCAACGACACGGAGTACGGCCTCGCGGGCGGCGTGTGGACCACCGACGCGGGCCGCGCCCGCCGCATGGCGCGCCTCCTGCGCCACGGCACCGTCTGGATCAACGACTTCCACCCCTACCTCCCGCAGGCCGAGTGGGGCGGTTTCGGCAAGAGCGGCGTGGGCCGCGAGCTGGGCCCTGCGGGGCTCGCCGAGTATCGCGAGAGCAAGCACGTGTACCAGAACCTGGCGCCCAAGCCCGTCCGGTGGTTCGCGGGCTGACGTCGTCGTTCTCTTGGGCCTCGCGCCCGTACACGTAAGCGTTGTGAACGCCTCGGGGCTCCGCCCCGGACCCCGCTGCTCAATCGCCGCAGGGGCTTGAGTTGGTCTTGGAGTTGAGTCATGTCTGAAAACACGTACGACTACGTCATCGTCGGTGGCGGCACCGCGGGATCGGTGATCGCCTCCCGGCTCACCGAGAACCCGGACGTCACCGTCGCCGTCATCGAGGGTGGCCCCAGCGACATCGACCGCGACGACGTGCTGACGCTGCGCCGCTGGCTCGGCCTGCTCGGGGGCGACCTGGACTACGGCTACACCACCACCGAGCAGCCGCGCGGCAACTCGCACATCCTGCACAGCCGCGCCAAGGTGCTGGGCGGCTGCTCGTCGCACAACACGCTCATCTCGTTCAAGCCGCTGCCCGGCGACTGGGACGAGTGGGCGGCCGCGGGCGCCGAGGGCTGGGACCACAAGGCGATGGACCCGTACTTCGGCAAGCTGCGCAACAACATCGTCCCGGTCGACGAGAAGGACCGGAACGCGATCGCGAGCGACTTCGTGCAGGCCGCGCGCGCCGCGACGGGCGTGCCGCGCGTCGAGGGCTTCAACAAGGGCCCGTTCAAGGACGGCGTCGGCTTCTTCGACCTGGCGTACCACCCCGAGAACAACAAGCGGTCCTCCGCCTCGGTGGCCTACCTCCACCCGCACATGGAGGCCGGTGACCGCCCCAACCTCACGCTGCTGCTGGAGACTTGGGCGTACAAGCTGGAGTTCGACGCGTCGGACGAAGGGCTGACCGCGCGCGGCGTGCGCGTGCGCGGCAAGGACGGCGTGGAGAAGCTCATATCCGCGCGCACCGAGGTCCTCGTGTGCGCGGGCGCCGTCGACACCCCGCGCCTGCTGATGCACTCCGGCATCGGCCCGAAGGCGGACCTGGAAGCCCTCGGCATCCCGGTCCTGCACGATCTGCCGGGCGTCGGCGAGAACCTGCTCGACCACCCGGAGTCGGTCATCGTCTGGGAGACGAACGGGCCGATCCCCGAGAACAGCGCCATGGACAGCGACGCGGGCCTGTTCATCCAGCGCGACCCGGAGGCATCGGGGCCGGACCTGATGTTCCACTTCTACCAAATCCCGTTCACGGACAACCCGGAGCGCCTCGGCTACGAGCAGCCGGAGCACGGGGTGTCCATGACGCCGAACATCCCCAAGCCGAAGAGCCGCGGCCGTGTCTACCTGACCAGCGCGGACCCCGAGGTCAAGCCCGCCCTCGACTTCCGGTACTTCACGGACGAGGACGACTACGACGGCAGGACCCTCGTCGACGGCATCAAGATCGCCCGCGAGATCGCGAAGACCGAGCCGCTGGCCGGCTGGCTGAAGCGCGAGGTGTGCCCCGGCCCCGACGTCACGGACGACGAGGCGCTCAGCGAGTACGCGCGCAAGGTCGCGCACACCGTCTACCACCCCGCGGGAACTTGCCGCATCGGTGCTGCGGACGACGAACTCGCCGTGGTAGACCCCCAGTTGAAGGTCCGCGGGCTGCAGTCCATCCGTATCGCCGACGCGTCCGTCTTCCCGACGATGCCCGCGGTGAACCCGATGATCGGGGTGCTCATGGTCGGGGAGAAGTGCGCCGAACTGCTGGGTGGTGATGCGTGATGAGCGCGACCGTGTCTTCTGTGGTTCCCCCGAACGAAGAGAAGCGGACCGATTCGGGGTCCGAGACCGTGTTCGCCGTGCGCAACCTGTGGAAGGTCTTCGGCCCGAAGGCCGAAAGCGTGCCGGACCAGACCGAGTTGGCGGACCTGAGCGCCGCCGAACTGCGGGAGAGGACGGGCTGCACGGCCGCCGTGCGTGACGTGTCGTTCGACGTGAAGCGGGGCGAGGTCTTCGTTGTCATGGGCCTGTCGGGCTCCGGCAAGTCGACCCTCGTACGCTGCCTGACCCGGCTCATCGAGCCGACGTCCGGGAAGCTGGAGATCGACGGCGAGGACGTCCTGGGCATGGACAGGTCCCGCCTGCGCGAACTGCGCCGCCACCGCGCCGCGATGGTCTTCCAGCACTTCGGCCTCCTCCCGCACCGCACGGTCCTCGACAACGTCGCGTACGGCCTGGAGATCCAGGGCATGGGCCGCGCCGAGCGCCGCGCGAAGGCCATGGAGGTCGTCGCGAAGGTCGGCCTCGACGGCCTGGAGCAGCGCCGCCCCGGCCAGCTCTCCGGCGGCCAGCAGCAGCGGGTGGGGTTGGCGCGGGCGCTGGCAGTCGACCCGGAGGTTCTTCTCTTCGACGAGCCGTTCAGCGCGCTCGACCCGCTCATCCGGCGGGACATGCAGGAGGAGGTCGTGCGCCTGCACCGCGAGGAGGGCCGCACGATGGTCTTCATCACCCACGACCTCCAGGAGGCGCTGCGCCTCGGTGACCGCATCGCGCTGATGCGCGACGGCAAGGTCGTCCAGCTCGGCACGCCCGAGGAGATCGTGGGCGCGCCCGCCGACGACTACGTCCGCGAGTTCGTCCGTGACGTGCCGCGCGAGCAGGTCATGACCGTACGCAGGGCCATGCGGCCCGCCGACGCGGACGAGGCGGACCGGGGGCCTTCGATCGCGCCCGACGCGACGGTTTCGGAGGCGATCGAGGCGGTTGCTTCCAGCGGGTTCGCGGTGCGGGTCGTGGAGGCGGGGGAGTGTGTCGGCGTAGTCGATCATGAGCGGTTGCTTGCGGTGGTGGCCGGTGTGAGTCCTGGCGCGGGAGCCGTGCCTACGTCTCGGGGCTCCGCCCCGGACCCCGCTGCTCAATCGCCGCAGGGGCTTGATTTGCCCGCCGTAGCGGACAAATCTGGGGACGAGGAGAGCCGCTGATGGCTGCTGCCATAACCCTCGCTCCGGCAGGCGGCGGTATCCGGCGGAATCGTTCCCTGGGCAAGATCGCCCTGCTCGCTGTCGTCGCCGCGATCCTCATCCCCCTGGCCCACGCCAAGTGGTCCAGCGGCACGTGGCCGCACGCCCTCACCGTCGACCTCACCGGACCCCTCGGCGACGCCACGGACTGGGTGATCGACAACCGGGACAGCCACCCGCTGTTCCTGTACTTCTTCGGCTACATCAGCAACGGTGTCGTCCTCTCCGTGCGCGCCGTCTACCTGGTCCTGCTGGCCATGGGCTGGGCAGGCGTGACAGCGGCGGCGGGCCTCATCGCCTGGCGGGTCGCCGGATGGCGCCTCGCCGCGTCCGCGGTCGTCGCGTTCCTGGCGTGCGGCGCCCTCGGCATGTGGGTGCCCACCATGCAGACGCTGGCGCTGATGGTGATCGCCGTGCTCGCCTCGGTGGTCCTCGGCGCCGCCCTTGGCCTCGCCGCGGGCCTGAGCGACACCATGTACCGGGCGCTGCGGCCGGTCCTCGACACCATGCAGGTGCTGCCCGCGTACGCGTATCTGCTCCCGGTCGTCCTCGTCTTCGGCATGGGCGTCCCGGCCGCCGTGCTCGCCACGGTCGTCTACGCCGCCCCGCCGATGGCCCGCCTCACCGCGCTCGGCCTGCGCTCCGCGGACGGCGGCGTGATGGAGGCCGTCACCTCGCTGGGCGCCACGGCCCGCCAGCGACTGCTCTCCGCGCGCCTGCCGCTGGCCCGCAAGGAACTCCTCCTCGGCCTCAACCAGACGATCATGATGGCGCTCTCCATGGCCGTCATCGCTTCCGTGATCGGCGCGGGCGGCCTCGGTGACCGCGTCTACCAGGCGCTCGCCTCCGTCGACGTCGGCGCCGCGCTCGCGGCCGGCATCCCGATCGTGCTGCTCGCCGTCATCCTCGACCGGGTCACGGCCGCGGCCGGGGCACGGATGGGCTCGCACGACACGTCCGCCGTGCACTGGCGGTGGGACGTGCTCGCCGTCGTCGTCGGCACCGGCGTGGTCGCTCTGGCGGCCCGCTTCCTGGACCGCCTCGACTGGCCCGACGCCTGGGTAGTCACCATCGCGACACCCGTCAACGACGCGGTCGACTGGATGACGGACCATCTCTACACCGGCGTCCCGTACATCGGCGGCACCGCCGACTGGGCCGCGCACTTCACCACGGGGATCCTCAACCCGGTGCGTGACGGCCTCACCTGGCTGCCCTGGTGGTCGGTGCTGCTGATCGTCGCCGCGCTCTCCTGGCTGATCGGCACCTGGCGCACCGCGCTCACCGCGGTCCTCGCGATGGCCGCGATCGGCGTACTGGGCGTATGGAAGCCGTCGCTCGACACGCTCTCGCAGGTCATCGCGGCCGTCCTGGTCACGCTGGTCCTCGGCGTCGCGATCGGCATCGCGGCGGCCCGCAGCGAACGCCTCGAACGACTGCTCCGCCCGGTCCTGGACGTCTTCCAGACCATGCCGCAGTTCGTGTACCTGATCCCGGTCGTCGCCCTCTTCGGCGTCGGCCGCGCCCCGGCCGTCGCCGCGGCGGTCGTCTACGCGCTCCCCGCCGTCGTACGCATCACGACACAAGGCCTACGGCAGGTGGACCCGGCCGCGATGGAGGCGTCCCGCTCGATGGGCGCGACCACGTGGCAGCAACTGCGACAGGTCCAACTCCCGCTCGCACGCCCGGCGTTGCTGCTCGCCGTCAACCAGGGCGTCGTCCTGGTCCTCGCCGTCGTCATCATCGGCGGTCTGGTCGGCGGTGGCGCGCTCGGCTACGACGTGGTCTTCGGCCTCGCGCAAGGTGATCTGGCCACTGGCCTGGTCGCGGGCGCGGCGATCGTCTGCCTGGGCCTGATGCTGGACCGGGTGACGCAGCCGACGCAACGCCGCGACCGCACGGGAAAGGGGGCGTGACATGCGTACTCGTATCCGAACTCGTATGACGCTCAAGGCAGTTGCCGGAGTCGGCGTCCTGCTCGCGGCCACCGGCTGCGGCGCCGCCGACATGACCAAGCAGGCCTCCCCGTACGCCAACGCGCAGGGCGCCAAGACGGTGACCCTCTCGGTCCAGTCGTGGGTGGGCGCCCAGGCCAATGTCGCCGTGGCCCAGTACCTCCTGGAACACGAACTCGGCTACCGGGTGGACACCGTCCAGGTGGACGAGGTCCCGGCCTGGGACGCCCTCAGCCAGGGCCGCGTCGACGCGATCCTGGAGGACTGGGGCCACCCCGACCAGGTGCAGCGCTACGTCAAGGACAAGAAGCTGATCGAGCCCGGCGGCGACCTCGGCGTCACGGGCCACATCGGCTGGTTCGTCCCCACGTACTTCGCGAAGAAGCACCCCGACGTCACGAACTGGAAGAACCTCGACAAGTACGCGGACCAGTTCAAGACGCCGGAGAGCGGCGGCAAGGGCCAACTCCTCGACGGCTCCCCGTCGTACGTAACGAACGACAAGGCGCTGGTGAAGAACCTGAACCTGGACTACCAGGTCGTCTTCGCCGGTTCGGAAGCCGCCCAGATCACGCAGATGAAGCAGTTCGCGAAGCAGAAGAAGCCCTTCCTCTCGTACTGGTACACCCCGCAGTGGCTCACGAAGCAGGTGCCGATGACGGAGGTGAAGCTGCCCAAGTACAAGGAGGGCTGCGACGCCGACCCGAAGAAGATCACCTGCGCCTACCCGACGACGCCGCTCCAGAAGTACCTCAACACGGGCTTCGCCAAGAACGGCGGCGAGGCGGCGCAGCTCCTGAAGAACTTCAAGTGGACGACGAGCGACCAGAACGAGGTCTCCCTCCTCATCGCCGACAAGAAGCTCACGCCGGAGGCCGCGGCCAAGAAGTGGATCGACACGCATCGCTCCACGTGGAAGGCGTGGCTGCCGAAGTGAGTTGAGGGGGCGGTGGGGGCGGGACTGTGACGCCTGTCGACGACGACATCGTCGACAGGCGTCACAGTCCCGCCCCCACCCATCCGCCTACCGCAACCCCTCCGCGATCTCCCGCACCGCTCCCATCGCCCTCCGCTGCAAGCCCGGGCCGAACGTGATGCGGGTCGCGCCCAGCTCGCCCCATTCGCGCGGGGACGGGCCGCCAGGGGGCGCGCCCACGTTGATCGGGCCCTCGATCGCGGAGCGCAGCGCCGGGACGGCGTCCGGTGGGGCGCCGATCGGGTAGACGCAGTCGGCGCCCGCGGCGATGTACAGGCGGGCGCGTTCCACCGCCTCGGCGATCGGGTCCGCGGCGCCGCGGATGAACGTGTCGACGCGGGCGTTCAGGAACACCCGGTCACCGGCTGCCGCCCGCACCTCGGCCAGCCAATCCGCCTGTGTGTGCGGGGAGTTGAGGGACCCGTCGGGGAGGGAGTCCTCCAGGTTGCAGCCGACCGCTCCCGTCTCCAGGAGGCGTTCCACCAGTTCCTTCGGCGCGAGCCCGTAGCCGGCCTCGATGTCCGCCGACACCGGCACCGACACTGCGCGCACGATCCGGCGGACCGCCGCGAACATCTCGTCCGGGGGCGTGGAACCGTCCTCGTGGCCGAGGGAGGCGGCGACCCCGGCGGACGGTGTCGCGAGCGCCGGGAAGCCGGCCTCCTCGAAGACGCGGGCGCTCGCCGCGTCCCATGGGCCCGGTAGGACGAGCGGGTCGCCGGGGGAGCGGTCGTGGTGCAGGGCGCGGAACGTATCGGCAGCGCTCGGACTCACCATGCGGGGCCTCCTGGTTCGATGCGCCGGCTCACCATCAGCCGGTTCCAGTTGTTGATGACCGTGATCGAGGCGATGAGGTGGGCGAGTTCCGGGTCGGTGAAGTGGTGCGCTGCCTCCTCGTACACCTCGTCCGGGACGTAGCCGTCCGTCGTCAGGAGCGTAATGGCGTCCGTGAGGGCGAGTGCAGCCCTTTCTCGGTCGTCGAAGGTGTCGCCGGACTCGCGCCACGCATTCAGGAGCGCGATGCGTTTCGCGGACTCGCCGTTCTTGCTCACCGCGATGTCCACGTGCATGTCCAGGCAGAACGCGCACTCGTTCAGCTGTGAGGCGCGGATCGACACCAGTTCGGTGAGGACCGGGTCGCCGAGGCCCTTCTTGGCGGCGACGCTCAGTGCCTGCATCGCCGTACGGACCCCGGCGTCCAACTGCCGCGTACGAACGGTCACTTGAAGTCGCCCGGCGTGTAGTGGCCCGGCGACTGGCGGGTCGAGACGCCGAAGCGGTTCCACGCGTTGATGACCGTGATCGCGGCGATCAGCTGGGCCAGTTCCTGTTCGTCGAAGGCCTTCGCGGCCTTTTCGTAGACCTCGTCGGGGACGAAACCGTCGGTGAGGACCGTGATCGCCTCGGTCAGTTCGAGGGCCGCGATCTCCTTCTCCGTGTAGAAGTGCTTCGACTCCTCCCAGGCGCTGAGCTGGATGATCCGCTCCACGCTCTCGCCCGCCGCCAGCGCGTCCTTCGTGTGCATGTCGAGGCAGAGCGCGCAGCGGTTGATCTGCGAGGCGCGGACCTTGACCAGTTCGGCGATCTTGGGGTCCACGCCCGCGCGGGCGGCCGCGTCGAGCCTGATCATCGCCTTGAAGACCTCGGGCGCGTGCCGGTGCCAGTCGAGGCGGGGGGTGTGCTCGTGGACGTATTCCGGGTTCGTGTTCGGGTTCGTGTTCGTGTTCGTCATGGTTTGAGCCTACGAGGGAAGTGGCCCAGGGGTATGGTCCATTTACGTGGAAGAATCTTGGGCCAATTCTGTGTCCCGGCGTGCGCTCGGTATCGATCTGCATCTCGACCCCGGGCCCTCCGGGGGCGTGCGTCGCGGGCTCATCGACGCGCTCCGTGAGGCCGTGCGCGGCGGGCGGCTCGCCCCCGGGACCCGGCTGCCCGCCTCCCGCACCCTCGCTGCCGACCTCGGCCTCGCCCGCAACACCGTCGCCGACGCCTACGCCGACCTCGTCGCCGAGGGCTGGCTCACCGCCCGGCAGGGCTCCGGCACCCGGGTGGCCGAGCGGCCGGGGCGGGCGCCGAGCCCGGCCCCCGTCACGAACCGCGTCCCCTTCGGCGGGTACCGCTACGACCTGATGCCCGGCCGCCCCGACCTCGCCTCCTTCCCGCGCGCCGAATGGCTGAAGGCCGCACGCCGCGCCCTGACCGCCGCCCCGAACGAGGCCCTCGGCTACGGCGACCCGCGCGGCCGCCCCGAACTGCGCGCCGCCCTCGCCGGCTATCTGGCCCGCGCCCGCGGCGTCCAGGCCTCGCCGGAGCGGATCGTCGTCTGCGCCGGGTTCGTGCAGGGCATGATCCTGCTCGGTGAGGTGCTGCACGGCAGGGGCGTGCGCGACATCGCCGTGGAGTCGTACGGGCTCGATCTTCACTGGGGGTATCTGACGCGGCCTCCCGGGATGCGGACTCGGCCGCTTCCGTTCGACGAACTGGGCGCGGATGTACGGGAGTTGGGTGGAGGGGGTGGGGCTGTACTGCTCACCCCGGCCCATCAGTTCCCCCTCGGTGTCGCCCTGCATGCCCGCCGTCGCGCCGCCGTCGTCGACTGGGCGCGCCGCACCGGCTCACTGATCCTGGAGGACGACTACGACGGCGAGTTCCGCTACGACCGCCAGCCCGTCGGCGCCCTCCAGGGCCTCGACCCGGACCGCGTCGTCTACCTCGGCACCGCCAGCAAGTCCCTCGCCCCCGGGCTGCGGCTCGGCTGGATGGTGCTGCCCGCGCCGCTCGTCGACGAGGTCGTCGCGGCCAAGGGGCACACCGACTGGTCCTGCGGCGTCCTCGACCAGCTCACCCTCGCCGAATTCCTGGAATCGGGCGCGTACGACCGTCATGTGCGCGCCGCACGGCTGCGCTACCGGCGCCGCCGCGACCAGCTCGTCGCCGCCCTCGCCGAGCGCGCGCCGGCCGTACGCGCCACCGGCATCGCCGCCGGACTGCACGCCGTGCTCCAACTCCCGCCCGGCACCGAACGATCCGTCGTCCAGGCCGCCGCCTGGCAGCGCCTCGGCATCGCGGGCCTGGCCGAATTCCGGCACGAGGACGCTCCCGAGGCGGGGAACCCGATGGACGCCCTCGTCGTCGGATACGGGACACCGCCCGACCACGCGTGGCCCGGCGCGTTGGATACCCTGTGCCGGGTCCTGCCCTAGGGCGGGCGCAAAAGCAGAAACGTACGGCGAATCACGGGGGAATCACCATGAACGACAGCGACCGCACGGACGCCGCGAACAAGGCGGCCACTCGACGACGGCTGCGCTCCGGCACCGTCGCGCTCGGCGGCGTGGGCCTGCTGGCCGCCGCGCTCACCGCCTGCTCATCGGACTCCGACGTCGACAAGCGGTGCATCGACCGCAACAGCTACAACGCCGGCAAGGGCTACAAGGTCGTCTCCGACAAGTACTGCAAGTCCACGTCCACCAAGTCCTCGGTGAACGGCAGTTGGTACTACGGCGGCAAGAAGAAGGGCAGCCACGTCGGCAGCGGCTCCTTCACCAAGTCCTCAGGTGGCGGCGTCACACGCGGCGGCTTCGGAAGCGGCGGCAAGGGCGGAAGCTCCGGCGGCTGAGCCCCGGAGACACTGATGAAGCGACACACCATCACCCCGCGTCCCGGCTGGCAGCAGACCGTCGAGGAGCAGGGGCTCATCTACCCGCTCACCCGCTACCCCGACGACTCACTGCGCCCCTACTGGGACGAGAGCGCCTACTACGAGTTCTCCCTCCCCGAGGTCGAGGCGCTCGAAGACGTCGTCGAGGAACTGCACCGCATGTGCCTCGCCGCGGCCGAGCACATCGTCCGCACCGACCGCTTCGCCGACCTCGGGATCACCGACCCGCAGGTCGCCGCGGCGGTCGCCGAGGCCTGGGAGCGGCGAACCGAACTCCCTTCCATTTACGGCCGGTTCGACCTGCGGTACGACGGCACAGGACCCGCGAAACTCCTTGAGTACAACGCGGACACCCCCACCTCGCTCGTCGAGGCCGCGAGTCCCCAGTGGTTCTGGATGGAGGAGCGGTTCCCCGGCGCCGACCAGTGGAACTCGCTCCACGAACGGCTCGTCGACGCCTGGAAGAAGCAGGCCGCCCTGCTCCCGCCCGGCAGCCCGCTCTACTTCGCGCACTCCTCGGCCGACGAACTCGGCGAGGACCTGATGACCGTCGGCTACCTGAAGGAGACCGCCGAACAGGCGGGCCTCGACACCGGCTGGATCTCCATGGAGGAGATCGGCTGGGACAGCCTGTCCGAACGCTTCGTCGACAACCAACTCCGGTTCATCCGCAGCTGCTTCAAGCTGTACCCGTGGGAGTGGCTGACCTCCGACGCGTTCGCCCCGCACGTCCTCGCCGGCCTCGACAACGGCGGCGGCACGGGTACGACGATGTGGATCGAGCCCGCCTGGAAGATGCTGCTCAGCAACAAGGCGCTGCTCGCGGTGCTCTGGGAGCTGTACCCCGGTCACCCGAACCTGCTGCCCGCCTACCTCGACGGACCGCGCGAACTCGCGACCGACACCAACGGCCCCGGCTACGTATCGAAGCCGCTGCTCGGCCGCGAGGGCGCGGGCGTCACGATCCACGCGCCTGGGACCATGGCCAAGGCGCCCGAAGAGCCCTGCTGCTACCAGCAGTTGAGCGAGCTGCCCGACTTCGACGGCAACCGCGTCGTCCTCGGCGCGTGGGTCGTCGAGGACGAGGCGGCAGGCCTCGGCATCCGGGAGTCGGCGGGCCTGGTCACGGACGAGTACGCCCGCTTCCTGCCCCACGTCATCCTGTGAGCCGCACGGAAGACGCTTACGCGCCCAGCACCGTCCGGAGCTGATCGAGGCCCCAGTCCAGATCGTCCTTGCTGATCACCAGCGGCGGGGCGATCCGGATGGTGGACCCGTGGGTGTCCTTCACCAGGACCCCGCGGTCCATCAGCTTCTCCGAGATCTCCCGGCCCGTCCCGTACGACGGATCGATGTCGACGCCCGCCCACAGGCCGCGCCCGCGCACCTGCGTCACCTTCCCGGTCCCCGTCAAAAGGCCCAGCTCGGCGTGGAGATGTTCGCCGAGTTCGGTGGCCCGCTGCTGGAACTCCCCGGTACGCAGCATCGCGATCACCTCAAGCGCCACGGCGCACGCGAGCGGGTTCCCGCCGAACGTCGACCCGTGCTCGCCGGGCCGGAACACCCCGAGCACGTCCTTGTTCGACACCACCGCCGACACCGGCACGACCCCACCGCCGAGCGCCTTGCCCAGCACGTACACGTCCGGCACCACGCCCTCGTGCTCGCACGCGAACGTACGGCCGGTGCGGCCGAGCCCCGATTGGATCTCGTCGGCGATGAAGAGGACGTCGCGCTCGCGCGTCAACTCCCTTACACCCGCGAGGTATCCGGGCGGCGGGACGAGCACGCCCGCCTCGCCCTGGATCGGTTCGAGGAGCACGGCCACGGTCTCGTCGGTGACGGCCGCCCGCAGCGCCTCCAGATCCCCGTACGGGACGATGTCGAAGCCCGGCGTGTACGGACCGAAGTCGGCGCGCGCCTCCTCGTCGGTGGAGAAGCTGACGATGGTCGTCGTACGCCCGTGGAAGTTGTCGCTCGCGACCACGATCCTGGCCCGCCCGTCCGGCACGCCCTTCACCTGGTAGCCCCACTTCCGGGCGGTCTTCACGGCGGTCTCGACGGCCTCCGCGCCCGTGTTCATCGGCAGCACCATCTCCATGCCGCACAGCTCGGCGAGCTCCGCGCAGAACGCGGCGAACCGGTCGTGGTGAAAGGCCCGCGACGTCAGCGTGACCCGCTCCAGCTGCGCCTTCGCGGCCTCGATCAGCCGCCGGTTGCCGTGCCCGAAGTTGAGCGCCGAGTACCCGGCGAGCATGTCGAGATAGCGCCGCCCCTCGACATCCGTCAGCCACGCGCCCTCGGCGGTGGCGACGACGACGGGGAGGGGGTGGTAGTTGTGTGCGCCGTGCTCCTCGGAGGCGGCGATGAAGTCCTGCGTGGCGTGTCCTGCGGGGCCGGCGGGACTGACGGGACTGGTGGATGGAGTCACAGAAGTCACGGGATCTCCGTTCGTCGCGGCTCATGGCACTCATGGCACTGATGGCACTGGGTGTGGGACGGGCTTGTGGCCCGTTCCTATCGTGGCTCGGATCCAGGACGTGGAAACCTCGCCGAGCGGCGCGCCCGGTACTGTGAGGGCAGGGCCGTGACTGGCGCGCTGGGATGGGATCGACCATCAGGGAGCGGCCCGAGCAGTGTGTGCCGTGCGCCTGGGCCGAACCGTGAACCGACCGTGTCCGGAGGCTGCCCCATGACCGAATCCCCGCTCACCCCCGAATCCACCGCCTACCGCGCCGCCCTCGACGTCGTGCGCGCCGTGGAGCCGCGCGTCGCCGACGCCATCGCGCAGGAGCTCACCGACCAGCGCGAGATGCTCAAGCTGATCGCCTCGGAGAACTACGCGTCCCCGGCGACGCTGCTGACCATGGGCAACTGGTTCAGCGACAAGTACGCCGAGGGCACCGTCGGCCGCCGCTTCTACGCGGGCTGCCGCAACGTCGACACCGTCGAGTCGCTCGCCGCCGAGCACGCCCGTGAGCTGTTCGGGGCCCGGCACGCGTATGTGCAGCCGCACTCGGGGATCGACGCGAACCTGGTCGCGTTCTGGGCGGTGCTCGCCGACCGCGTCGAGGCGCCGTTCCTGGCGAAGACCGGCGTCCGCCAGATCAACGACCTCACCGAGGCCGACTGGGCCGAGCTGCGGCGCGCCTTCGGCAACCAGCGGATGCTCGGCATGTCCCTGGACGCGGGTGGCCACCTCACGCACGGCTTCCGGCCCAACATCAGCGGAAAGATGTTCGACCAGCGGTCGTACGGCACCGACCCCACCACCGGCCTCATCGACTACGAGGCGCTGCGCGCGCAGGCCCGCGAGTTCAAGCCGATGATCATCGTCGCCGGCTACTCCGCGTACCCGCGGCTCGTGAACTTCCGGATCATGCGCGAGATCGCCGACGAGGTCGGCGCGACGCTCATGGTCGACATGGCGCACTTCGCCGGTCTGGTCGCCGGCAAGGTGCTGACCGGCGACTTCGACCCGGTGCCGCACGCGCAGATCGTCACCACGACCACGCACAAGTCGCTGCGCGGGCCGCGCGGCGGCATGGTGCTGTGCGACGACTCGCTGAAGGACCAGGTCGACCGGGGCTGCCCGATGGTGCTCGGCGGGCCGCTGCCGCACGTCATGGCCGCGAAGGCGGTCGCCCTCGCCGAGGCGCGGCAGCCCGCGTTCCAGGACTACGCGCAGCGCATCGTGGACAACGCGCGGGCGCTGGCGGACGGCCTGATGCGGCGCGGCGCGACCCTGGTCACGGGCGGCACCGACAACCACCTGAACCTCATCGACGTGGCCGGTTCCTACGGTCTGACCGGGCGGCAGGCCGAGTCCGCGCTGCTCGACTCCGGCATCGTCACCAACCGCAACGCGATTCCGGCGGACCCGAACGGGGCCTGGTACACCTCCGGCATCCGGATCGGCACGCCGGCGTTGACCACGCGTGGTCTCGGCACCGGTGAGATGGACGAGATCGCGGCGCTCATGGACCGTGTGCTGACGGCCTCCGAGCCGGGGACCACGAAGTCCGGGGCGGTGTCGAAGGCGAGTCACGTGCTTGAGCCGAAGGTCGCGGACGAGGTTGCCCACCGGGCCACGGATCTGTTGGCCGGGTTCCCGTTGTACGGGCGGATCGACCTGGGCTGAGCCACTCCGTGGCGGGGGGCGGGTGACCGTCCTCACGTCACGGGGCTCCGCCCCGGACCCCGCTGCTCAAACGCCGCAGGGGCTTGATTTGGCCAACCGCTTGGTGGTCACAGGTCGACCAGTTGCTGTCGCGGTTCCCGTGGGTCCCGGGGGCGTATGCGTATCCGCCATACCGCGCCCGCCGCCGCGAGACCCACGGACAGGCCCGCGAGGCCCCACCACCACGGGTTTTGGGTGGGCCGCTCCGCAGGGGCCTCGGTCGTGGGGAAGACCCCCGCCTTCGTCAGCTGGTCGACGAGGGTGGGGGAGGCGTGGTGCCAGCGGAGGTCGTCGTCGTTCACGTCGACCATCGGGTCCGTGCGGATCCACGGCGTGCCGTCCTCCGCGATGATCAGCTGGTCCTGGCGTTCGATGGCCGTGTCCGTGCCGGGTGCCCGGTGGGTCTGGGGCCAGCCCGCCACGCCGGTCAGCCCCCACACGACCGTGGCCACCACGGGCGGGAAATGTCCCTCCTGCCAGGACTGCGGCACCCGCTCCGTCACCGTGTCGAACCCCGTGGTCAGGAGCTCCAGGCGGGCGAAGTTCCGGTCCTCGTAGTGCACGGCCACCGAAGGGCCCGCCGCCGCGCCGGGCGCGATCACCACCGCCAGGTCCGGCGCGTCCATCCCGGAGCCGGGATGCGTCGGCCGCGCGTGCGCGAGCGGTGCCGCGGTGAGCAGCAGCGCCACCACCACGAGCACGACCCGGACAGGCCCTCGTACGTACCGCATCGCCACCCCCGTCGACACACCCCGCGTGACTCCCGCCACATCGACAAGCTACCGGCGCCCACTGACAACGACCAGGTCGCCGTCCCCCCGGCAAAGGACCTTTGGCCGCTGCTGAGCTGTGTGGCGCACCTGAGACAATGAGGCACATGGCCTCTGATGTTCGCCCTCGTGTGCTCTCCGGTATCCAGCCCACCGCCGGCTCGTTCCACCTCGGCAACTACCTCGGTGCGGTCCGCCAGTGGGTGGCGTTGCAGGAGTCGCACGACGCCTTCTACATGGTCGTGGACCTGCATGCGATCACCGTTCCGCAGGACCCGAAGGAGCTGCGGGCCAACACCCGGCTCGCCGCCGCGCAGCTGCTCGCTGCGGGGCTCGACCCGGAGCGTTGCACGCTGTTCGTGCAGAGCCACGTTCCCGAGCACGCGCAGCTGGCCTGGATCATGAACTGCATCACCGGCTTCGGCGAGGCCTCCCGCATGACGCAGTTCAAGGACAAGTCCGCGAAGCAGGGTGCGGAGCGGGCCTCCGTCGGTCTGTTCACGTATCCGGTTCTTCAGGTCGCGGATATTTTGCTCTACCAGGCGAACCAGGTCCCGGTCGGTGAGGACCAGCGTCAGCACATCGAGCTGACCCGCGACCTCGCCACGCGCTTCAACGGCCGCTTCGGCGACACGTTCACGCTCCCGGCGCCGTACATCCTGAAGGAGACGGCGAAGATCTACGACCTTCAGGACCCGTCGATCAAGATGAGCAAGTCGGCGTCGACGCCGAAGGGCCTCATCAACCTGCTCGACGAGCCGAAGGCGACCGCCAAGAAGGTCAAGAGCGCCGTCACCGACACCGACACCGTGATCCGCTACGACGCGGAGAACAAGCCGGGCGTCAGCAACCTGCTCACCATCTACTCCACCCTCACCGGTGCCGGTATCCCGGAACTGGAGAAGAAGTACGAGGGCAAGATGTACGGTGCGCTGAAGACGGACCTGGCCGAGGTGATGGTGGACTTCGTGACACCGTTCCGGACCCGCACCCAGGAATATCTGGACGACCCCGAGACGCTTGACTCGATCCTGGCCAAGGGCGCGGAGAAGGCGCGGGCGGTCGCCGCCGAGACCCTTTCCCAGGCCTACGAAAAGGTCGGCTTCCTGCCCGCCAAGCACTGACATCTCAAGCGCCGCCACCCGCCCGCCACACGACGACAGGAGTATGACGTGGGGACCGTAACGATCGGTGTCTCGATCGCGGTCCCGGAGCCTCACGGCAGCCTGCTCCAGGAGCGGCGCGCGGGCTTCGGCGACGCCGCGGCGCACGGTATTCCCACGCACATCACCCTGCTCCCGCCGACCGAGGTCGCCGGCTCCGACCTCACGGCGATCGAGGCGCATCTGGAGGAAGTGGCCTCCGGGGGGCGCCCGTTCGCGATGCGGCTGTCCGGCACGGGCACGTTCCGGCCGCTGTCACCCGTCGTGTTCGTGCAGGTCGTCGAGGGCGCCGAGGCCTGCACCTGGCTCCAGAAGCAGGTGCGGGACGCGTCGGGCCCGGTCTCCCGCGAGTTGCAGTTCCCGTACCACCCGCACGTGACCGTGGCGCACGGCATCGCCGAGGAGGCGATGGACCGTGCGTTCGCTCAGCTCGCCGAGTACGAGGCGGCGTGGGCGTGCACCGGGTTCGCGCTCTACGAGCAGGGCGCCGACGGGGTGTGGCGCAAGCTGCGGGACTTCGCCTTCGGCACGTCGTCGCTGCCCGCGCAGACCTCGGGCCGCACGACGCGCGGGCCCCGGCTGCCCACCCGCTGACCCTACGTAGGGATCGGACGGGATCAGACCGGCAGCCTGCGGAACACCGGCCGCGGCACATGCCGCAGCGCCGACATCACCACGCGCAGCGTCCCCGGCACCCACACCGTCTCCGACCTGCGCCGCAGCCCCGTCTCGATGGCCAGTGCCACCGCTCCGGGCGTCGTGGCCATGGGGGCCTCGGCGCGCCCGGCCGTCATCTTCGACCGTACGAATCCGGGGCGGACGATCATGACGTGCACGCCCGTCCCGTGCAGCGCGTCCCCGAGGCCCTGCGTGAACGCGTCGAGGCCCGCCTTGCTGGAGCCGTAGATGAAGTCGGCGCGGCGGGCCCGCTCGCCCGCCGCCGACGACAGGACGACGAGCGAGCCGTGGCCCTGCGACTGGAGCGCCCGCGCGCAGACGAGGCTCGCGGAGACGGCGCCCGTGTAGTTGGTCTGGGCGACGCGGACCGCCGCCATCGGGTCGTCCTCGTCGAGGGCCTGGTCGCCGAGGATGCCGAACGCGAGCAGCACCATGTCGATGTCACCCTCGGTGAAGAGCTTGCCGAGCGTCTCCTCGTGCGCGCCGGGGTCCAGCGCGTCGAAGGGGACCGTACGGGTGTCGGCGCCCAGGGCGCGCAGTCCGGCGGCGGCCTCGTCGAGCGCGGGGGAGGGGCGGCCCGCCAGCCACACGGTGCGGGTGCGCCGGGCGACGAGGCGGCGGGCGGTGGCCAGCGCGATCTCGGAGGTGCCGCCGAGGACGAGCAGGGACTGGGGAGTGCCGAAGGCGTCTTTCAACGGGGGCTCCTGGGAGAGGGGGCGGGCGGCGGGCGGCCTGTCACAGGTTCAGGCGCTGTGACAGGTCCGAGCGGAACACCCGCCGCGGGTCCCAGCGCGCCCGCAGGGAGCGGAAGTCGTCGAGGCGCGGGTACATGGCGGTGAGCAGCTCGGGCCGCAGCCGGGAGTCCTTGGCGAGGTGGACGCGCCCGCCCGCGGTGGCCACCTCCTCGTCCAACTCGTCGAGGAGTACGCCCAGTTCGGGCAGGTTCGCGGGGATGTCGAGCGCGAGGGTCCAGCCCGGCACCGGGAACGAGAGCCAGCCCGGGTCCCCTTCGCCGAAGCGCTTGAGGGTGGCGAGGAGGGACGGGCAGCGGCGCTCGCAGACGCGGTGCACGATGCGGCGCAGCGCCTCCGTCTCACTGTGTCCGACGGCGAACTGGTACTGCACGAAGCCGTCGCGCCCGTAGACGCGGTTCCAGTGCGGGACGCCGTCGAGCGGGTGGAAGAACGCGGAGAGCTTGCGGAGTTCGCCGGTGCGGGCCCTGGGCGTCTTGCGGTAGCGGAGTTCGTTGAACAGGCCGACGCTCGTGCTGCCGAGCAGTCCCTCGGGGAGGAAGTCCGGGGCCGCGGGGAGGTGGGCGGGGCGGAACTCCAGCGGGGTCCTGCGGGCGCGTGCGGGCAGCGCGTCGAGCGGCGCGTGCTCGCCGCGTGTGAGGACGCCGCGGCCCGTCGCGGCGCCGCGTGCGAGCAGGTCGATCCAGGCGGCGGAGTAGCGGTTGCGGTGGTCCGTGGCGGTGAGCCGGGCCATCAAGTCGTCGAAGTCGGTGGCCCGTTCGGTGTCGACCGACATCAGCGACGTCTCCACGCGCTGGAGTTGGACGGTGGCCGTGAGGATGATGCCGGTCAGGCCCATGCCGCCGGCCGTCGCGTCGAACAGTTCGCTGCCGCGCTCCACGACGCGTACCCCGCCGTCGGCGGTGAGGAGTTCGAGCATGGGGACGTGGCGGGCGAAGGAGCCGGAGACGGGGTGGTTCCTGCCGTGGACGTCGGCGCCGATCGCCCCGCCGACCGTGACGTAGCGGGTGTCGGGGGTGACCGGTACGAACCAGCCGAGGGGGAGCAGTACCTCCATCAGGCGGTGCAGCGACACGCCCGCGTCGCACAGTACGGTGCCGCCGGCGGCGTCGATGGCGTGGATCCGGTCGAGCCCCGTCATGTCGAGGACGGCCCCTCCCGCGTTCTGCGCCGCGTCCCCGTACGCCCGGCCGAGTCCCCGCGCGATGCCGCCGCGGTGTCCGGTGGCGGCGCAGTCCCGGACGGCGAGGACCGCGTCCTCGTAGGAGCGGGGGCGGATCACGCGGGCCGAGGTGGGGGCGGTGCGGCCCCAGCCGCTGACCGGTACGGAGTGCGGGACGGAGGGGAGAGTGGGTACGGGGTCGGTAGCGGGGTCGGCAACCATGACGGTGACCGTATCGCCCGAAGGTGCGAAGTTTGTCGCAAACCTAGCGAGCCCTCACCAGAACGGGTGATCGAGATGGGGATGGAGGGCAGGCTGGGATCATGGATTGGCTGAAGAAACTCCCCGTCGTCGGGCCGCTGTTCGCCCGGCTGATGCGGACGCACGCCTGGCGCGCCTACGAGCGGCTCGACGAGGTCCGCTGGTCACAGCTTGCCGCGGCGATGACGTTCATCAGCTTCCTCGCGCTGTTTCCGCTGCTCACCGTGGCCGCCGCGATCGCCGCCGGCACGATGGGCCCGGACCAGCAGAAGAAGCTGGAGAAGACGCTCAGCGACCAAGTGCCGGGAATCGCGGACCAGTTGGACCTCGGGTCGCTGGTCGACAACGCGGGCACGATCGGGCTGGTCGCCGGAGCGCTGCTGCTGTTCACGGGCGTCGGCTGGGTCGGTTCGATGAGGCAGTGCCTGCGGGACGTGTGGGAGCTGCCCGACCCCGACGAGAACGCGATCCTGCGCAAGCTCAAGGACGCCGGGGTGCTGATCGGGCTCGGCCTCGCGGGCATCGTGTCGATCGCGGCGTCCGCCCTCGCGAACACGGCGGTCGACTGGACGGCCGACCAGATCGGCATCGACAAGGGGGGCTGGGGCGGGATCCTGCTCCAGGCCGCGGCCTTCGGGATCGCGGTGCTCGCCGACTTCCTGATCCTGCTCTACGTCCTGGCCCTGCTGCCCGGAGTACAGCCGGGCCGCCGCGATCTGATCACGGCGGCGCTGATCGGGGCGGCGGGCTTCGAGCTGCTGAAACTGGTGCTCAGCGGCTATATGAAGGACGTGGCGGCGAAGAGCATGTACGGCGCGTTCGGCACGCCGGTGGCCCTGCTCCTGTGGATCAACTTCACCGCGAAACTGCTGCTGTTCTGCGCCGCGTGGACGGCGACGGGCCGGGTGGGCCTGCGCAAGACGGAAGAGGCGGAGGCCGAATCGGAAGCGCAGACCAAGGGCGAGTCCGAGGAGATCAGCCCTTCGTGATCCTCAGCGGCCACTTCTTGCGCACCACGAACACCGCACCCGCCAGCACCACGAGCACCCCGCCCACGATCGCCAGCGCGATCCCGACCCCGCTGGAGCCGCCGGTGACCGCGGCGTGCGCGGCCGACTTGGCGGGGCCCGCGTCACCGGAGCTCGGGGACGCCGCGCCCGCGGGCGTCTCGCTCTTCGGCCCGACGAGATGGCCGACGGGGGAGACCTTGCCGTCGGCCTTGAACCCCCAGTCGAAGAGCCGCGCGGTCTCCTTGTAGACGGCTTGGCTCTCCTTCGCCTTCGGGTTCATGACGGTGACGAGCAGCACCCGGTCGCCGCGCTCGGCGACTCCCGTGAACGTGGACCCCGCGTTCGTCGTGTTGCCGTTCTTCACACCCGCGATGCCCTTGTACGCGGGCAGGCCGAGGGAGCCGGTGAGCAGCCGGTTGGTGTTCTGGATGCCGAAGTGCTCGGTGGTCTTCCCCTTCTTCTGCTTCATGGGGAACTCGGCGGTCGGCGTGGCGGCGTACTCCCGGAAGTCCTTCTTGTGCAGCCCGGAACGGGCGAACAGCGTCAGGTCGTACGCGGACGAGTGCTGCCCCGGCATGTCGTAGCCGTCGGGGCTGACGACGTGGGTGTCGCCCGCCTGGAGCTCGTCGGCGTGCGCCTGCATGTCCTTGACGGTCTGTGCGACGCCCTGGTTCATGGCGGAAAGGACGTGCACCGCGTCGTTGCCCGACCGCAGGAAGACGCCCAGCCACAGATCGTGCACGGAGTACGTGAAGCCCTCCTTGACGCCGACGAGGCTCGACCCGGCGCCCATCCCCGCAAGGTCCGAGGGCACCACCTTGTGCGTCGTCGTCTTCGGGAACTTCGGCAGCACGGTGTCCGCGAACAGCATCTTCAGCGTGGAGGCCGGCGGCAGCTTCCAGTGCGCGTTGTGCGAGGCGAGCACCTCACCCGACTCGGCGTCCGCGACGAGCCAGGACTTCGCCGTCAGATCCTTCGGCAGAACGGGCGCGCCCCCCTGAAGGTTGACCTGCGTCCCCGGCTTCCCCAACTGGGCGCCGCCGACCCGGGACATGGACGCGGGCGGCTTGTCGTCCTTCTTGTCCTTGTCCGCGGCGGCGGCGGGCAGCGCGCCGGCGAACGTCAGGGCGGAGGCGGCGAACAGCACCGCGGCCTTCTTCAAGTGCGACGTCGGTCGCGCGGCGTGGGAGTCGGACACGCTGGTGAAAATACCTGTACCTACCCCGTAAGTCTCCACCGCTGCGTCCGGTGTTCGTCCTGACCCACCCCGGCGGCGGTGCGCGAGGCCGCGCGGCGATACTGAGGGTATGAAGCTCAGCCGCCCCGTTTCCTGGTTCCTGCTCGCCTTCGGGGTGTGGAGCTGGGTCATCTGGATCACTTTCATCAAGAATCTCGTCAAGGACGGCAGCGGCCTCGCCTTCGACGACGCCGGGGATCCGACCGCGTACTTCTGGGTGCATCTGACGCTCGCCGTCGTCTCCTTCGTATTGGGGACGGTTGTCGGGGGCATCGGGTTGCGTTCCGTACGCACACTGCGTCGGACCTCATAGGCGACCGGGCCGATGATCGTCGTCTTCGTACTCATCGCCGCCGCCGTCCTCGCGGCCTTCGCGGCACTGCACTACTACGCGTGGCGCCGTCTCGTGCGCGAGACGACCGCCAAGGGCGGGTGGCCCAGGCGGATCGGGACGCTGGTGTTCGTGGCCGGGCCCGTGCTGGTGTTCGCGGCGCTGGGGGCGGAGCGGGGTGGGGCGCCGTTCGTGTTGCAGCAGGTGCTGGCCTGGCCCGGGTTCCTGTGGCTGGCGTTCGCGCTGTATCTGCTGCTCGCGCTGCTGGTGGGGGAGGTCGTGCGGCCCCTGCTGCGGCGGTTCCTTGAGCGGGGGAAGCCCTCCGCCGTCGCTGCGGAGGGGGCCCCGGTGCGGGTTCCGGTGCCGGAGCTGCGGGAGCTGGAGCCGGTTCCGGGGCTCGCGCCCGCCCCCGCGCCCACCCGGAGGCTCGTCCTCGCCCGGACCGTCGGCGCCGCCGCGACCCTGGCCGCCGCGGGCGTCGTGGCCGGTGGCGCGTACGGGGTGCTGCGCGGGCCGACGGTGAAGCGGGTCACTGTGCCGCTGGCCAAACTGCCGCGCGCGGCCCACGGGTTCAGGATCGCCGTGGTCAGCGACGTCCACCTCGGGCCCGTGCTCGGGCGGGGCTTCGCCGAGCGGGTCGTCGAGACGATCAACGCGACGCAGCCCGATCTCATCGCCGTGGTCGGTGACCTGGTCGACGGGAGCGTGGAGGACCTGGCGCCCGCCGTGGCGCCGCTCGCGCGGCTGAGCGCGCGGCACGGTACGTACTTCGTCACCGGCAACCACGAGTACTTCTCCGGCGCCGACCCGTGGGTGGAGCACGTGCGCGAGCTCGGGCTGCGGCCGCTGGAGAACGCGCGCGTCGACATCGGGGCCTTCGATCTCGCGGGGGTCAACGACATCGCCGGTGACAACTACGGCGAAGGGCCCGACTACGCGAAGGCGCTCGGCGACCGCGACACCTCCCGCGCCTCCGTCCTCATGGCCCACCAGCCCGTGATGATCCACGAGGCGGTTAAGCACAGCGTCGACCTTCAGCTCTCCGGGCACACCCACGGCGGCCAGCTGTGGCCGGGCAACCTCGTCGCGGCCGCGAGCAATCCGACCCTCGCGGGCCTCGACCGGTACGGCGACACCCAGCTGTACGTCAGCCGGGGCGCGGGCGCGTGGGGGCCGCCGGTGCGTGTGGGCGCGCCGTCCGACATCACCGTGGTGCAGCTGGCGTCCAAGCAGGCCTGAGCCCGGTCGGCCCGGTTGAGGACGTCAGGCCTTCCTGCGGCGTCCCGTCGGCTTCGCGCGGCGGCGCAGGGCCAGCAGGCCGCCGCCGGCGAGGGCCGCGAGGGCCATGGACCCGCCGAGCGCGAGGTCGTCCCCGTGCGAGCCGGTGGACGTGCCGGAGGCGGCGGGGCCCGCGCCCGCCACGTGGGGCTCGCGCGTCGACGGCGACTTCGGCTGCTCGCTCAGCGGCGTGGCCAACTCGCCTACGGGGCGCACCTTGTCGGCGGCCGCGAAGCCCCAGTCGAGCAGCGCGGCCGTCTCCTCGTACACGGCTTCGTAGCCGGACTCCGGGTGCATGACGGTGACCAGGAGGGTGCGGCCGCCGCGGGTGGCGGCGCCGGTGAAGGTGTTGCCCGCGTGCGAGGTGTAGCCGTTCTTGACGCCGATGAGGCCCTCGTACGGGGTGACGCCCTGCCCGGTGAGGAGTCGGTCGGTGTTC
The DNA here is from genome assembly GCF_042888725.1 of Streptomyces sp. NPDC002795. NCBI lineage: Bacteria > Bacillati > Actinomycetota > Actinomycetes > Kitasatosporales > Streptomycetaceae > Streptomyces > Streptomyces sp. NPDC002795. The sequence goes on along the minus strand of NZ_JBIAQB010000002.1, from coordinate 410,439 downwards.
TGGATCTGGAACGTCTTGGAGCCGCTCGCCGGGAAGTCGGCGACCTTGGTGGCGCAGTAGCCACGGAAGTCGTCGTTCTTGAGGCCGGCGCGGGCGAACAGCGTCAGGTCGTACGCGGAGGAGAGCTGCCCGGGGTGGTCGAAGCCGTCGGGGCTGACGACGTGGGTGTCGTTGGCCTGGAGGTCCTTGGCGCGGGCCTGCATCTGCGCGACAGTCCTGTCGACGCCGCCGTTCATGTTCGCGAGTACGTGCACCGCGTCGTTGCCGGAGCGCAGGAACACGCCCTGCCACAGCTGGTGCACGCTGTACGTCGTTCCGGCCTGGACGCCGACGAGGCTGGAGCCGAAGGGTATGTCCGCGAGGTCCTCGGCCGTCACCTTGTGCTTCAGCGTGCTGTCGAACCTCGGCAGCACCGTGTCCGCGAACAGCATCTTCAGCGTGGAGGCCGGCGGCAGCCGGCGGTGCCCGTTGTACGAGGCGAGTACCTCGCCGCTGTCGTTGTCGGCGATCAGCCACGCCTTCGCGTCGAGCTTCGGCAGCTTCGGCGCGCGCGAGGTGGCGGAGGCGGTCTGCGCGGGCAGTGCGAGCGCCGCGGCCGCGCCCGCCCCGAGGCCGAGGGCGGTGCGGCGGGTGAACCGCGGGGTCGGGGAAGCGGAGGAGGTGGTGCCGGGCATCCCGTGAAGGTACAGGCCAAAGAGCGGGTAAAGACCGGCGGGGCTCAGCTCCGCGCCAGCTCCGGTCTCTTGAGGTAGTCCGTGAAGCCGATGACGTTGCCCCACGGGTCGGCGAACTCCACGACGTAGCCGGTGGAGGTGGAGAAGGGCGGGTCGAGCAGCTCGATGTCGGCGGAGCGCAGCGTGTCGGCGACGGCCCGCGCGTCCGGCACCTCCAGCCACAGTCGCGCGGCGGGCCAGGCGGGCGGCCGGTGGCCGAACCCTTCCTCGGCCCGCAGCAGCAGTCCGGGCGTCTCCTTGCCGACGGCGAGCAGCGCGATCCCGGCCTCGTCGATGCGGACCTTCACGGGGAATCCGACGCGCTCGTAGAAGGCGACGGCCTCGGCCAGGTCGCCGACGGGGAACAGGGTGTTGTCGAACCCGAGGATTTCCAGCTCATGTGGCATAGCGGCAGATTAGCGAGCAACCGGGCGAAAACGGCGAAGGCCCCGCTCCCGGAAGGGAACGGGGCCTTCGGAGCCAAGGGGCTCAGAAGCTCAGAAGCGGCGCGTGATCAGCGCGCGCTTCACTTCCTGGATCGCCTTGGTGACCTCGATGCCACGCGGGCAGGCGTCCGTGCAGTTGAAGGTCGTGCGGCAACGCCACACACCGTCACGGTCGTTGAGGATCTCCAGTCGCTGCTCCCCGGCCTCGTCACGCGAGTCGAAGATGAAGCGGTGGGCGTTCACGATGGCGGCAGGACCGAAGTACTGGCCGTCGTTCCAGAACACCGGGCAGGACGACGTGCACGCGGCGCACAGGATGCACTTGGTGGTGTCGTCGAAGCGCGCCCGGTCCTCGTCGGACTGGTAGCGCTCACGCGTCGGCTCGTTGCCCTTGGTGACGAGGAACGGCATGACGTCGCGGTACGCCTGGAAGAACGGGTCCATGTCCACGACCAGGTCCTTGAGGACCGTGAGGCCCTTGATGGCCTCGACCGTGATGGGCTTCTCGGGGTTGATGTCCTTGAGAAGCGTCTTGCAGGCGAGCCGGTTCTTGCCGTTGATCCGCATCGCGTCGGACCCGCAGATGCCGTGCGCGCAGGAGCGGCGGAAGGTCAGCGTGCCGTCCTGCTCCCACTTGACCTTGTGCAGCGCGTCGAGGACGCGCTCCTTGGGGTCCATCTCCAGCTGGAAGTCCTGCCAGGTCGACTCGTCGGAGACCTCCGAGTTGAACCGGCGCACGCGCAGCGTGATCGTGATGTTCGGGGTGTCGGCGAAGCCGGCCTCGGGCGCGCCCGCCGCTTCCGCCTTGTCCATGGTCGGGGTAGCCATCAGTACTTACGCTCCATCGGCTGGTAGCGGGTCTGGACGACCGGCTTGTAGTCGAGCCGGATGGACTCGGAGCCGTCGTCGCCGACCTCGCGGTACGCCATGGTGTGGCGCATGAAGTTGACGTCGTCGCGGGTCGGGAAGTCCTCGCGGTAGTGACCGCCGCGGGACTCCTTGCGGGCCAGGGCGGAGGTCGCCATGACCTCGGCCAGGTCGAGCAGGTTGCCCAGCTCGATGGCCTCAAGGAGGTCCGTGTTGAACCGCTTGCCCTTGTCCTGGACGGACACGTTCTTGTAGCGGGCGCGCAGTTCGGCGATCTTCTCGACGGCCGTCTTGATCGTCTGCTCGGTGCGGAACACCATCACGTTGGCGTCCATGCACTCCTGCAGCTCGTTGCGGATCACCGCGACGCTCTCGGTGCCCTGCGAGTCACGGAGGCGCTCGACGAGCTCCTCGACGAGCGTGGCCGGGTTCTCCGGCAGCTCGACGAACTCGGTCTTGTGCGCGTACTCGGCGGCCGCGATGCCCGCACGACGCCCGAAGACGTTGATGTCGAGCAGCGAGTTGGTGCCGAGGCGGTTGGCGCCGTGCACGGAGACACAGGCGACCTCGCCGGCGGCGTACAGACCGGGAACAACAGTGGTGTTGTCCGCGAGGACCTCACCCTGGACGTTCGTCGGGATGCCGCCCATGGCGTAGTGCGCGGTCGGCTGGATCGGGATCGGGTCCGTGTAGGGCTCGATGCCGAGGTACGTGCGCGCGAACTCGGTGATGTCCGGGAGCTTGGCGTCGAGCTGCTCCGGCGGGAGGTGCGTCAGGTCCAGGTACACGTGGTCACCGGCCGGACCGCAGCCGCGGCCCTCACGGATCTCCGTGTAGATGGAGCGGGACACGACGTCACGGGACGCGAGGTCCTTCATGACCGGCGCGTACTTCTCCATGAAGCGCTCGCCGTCCTTGTTACGGAGGATGCCGCCCTCACCACGGGCGCCTTCCGTAAGGAGGATGCCCATGCGCCAGATGCCGGTCGGGTGGAACTGGAAGAACTCCATGTCCTCCAGCGGGATCCCGCGCCGGTAGCAGGCGGCCTGGCCGTCGCCGGTCAGGGTGTGCGCGTTGGACGTCACCTTGAAGAACTTGCCGGTGCCGCCGGAGGCGTAAATGACCGACTTGGCCTGGAAGATGTGGATCTCGCCGGTGGCCAGCTCGTAGGCGACCACACCGGCGGACTTCTTGACGCCGTCTTCCTCGACGATCAGCTGGTCCAGGACGTAGAACTCGTTGAAGAACTCCACGCCCTCCTTCACGCAGTTCTGGTACAGCGTCTGAAGGATCATGTGGCCCGTGCGGTCCGCGGCGTAGCAGGACCGGCGGACCGGCGCCTCGCCGTGGTTACGGGAGTGACCGCCGAAGCGGCGCTGGTCGATGGTGCCGTTCGGGGTGCGGTTGAACGGCAGGCCCATCTTCTCCAGGTCGAGGACCGAGTCGATGGCCTCCTTCGCCAGGATCTCGGCGGCGTCCTGGTCGACCAGGTAGTCGCCGCCCTTGATCGTGTCGAAGGTGTGCCACTCCCAGTTGTCCTCCTCCACGTTGGCGAGCGCGGCGGCCATGCCGCCCTGCGCCGCACCGGTGTGGGAGCGGGTGGGGTAGAGCTTGGTCAGCACGGCGGTGCGGCTGCGCTTGGTCGACTCGATGGCCGCGCGCATGCCGGCGCCGCCGGCGCCGACGATGACGGTGTCGTACTTGTGAATCTTCACGGTTTCGCTCGCCTCGGCTTTAACGGATGTTGGGGTCGAAGGTGAAGATCACCAGCGTGCCCAGCAGGACGGTGAAGACCGTCGCGGCGTACAGCAGGCCCTTCAGCCACATACGGGTCTGGGGGCGCTCGGCGTAGTCGTTGATGACGGTACGCAGGCCGTTGGCGCCGTGCAGCATCGCGAGCCACAGCATCAGCAGGTCCCAGCCCTGCCAGAACGGGGACGCCCAGCGGCCCGCCACGAAGGCGAAACCGATCTTGGAGACGCCGCCGTCGAGGACGAGCTGGATCAGCAGGTGGCCGAGGACCAGGACGACGAGGACGACACCCGACAGGCGCATGAACAGCCATGCGGCCATCTCGAAGTTGCCGCGCGTCGAACGCGGGGTCTTCGAGGTGCGCTTGCGGGGAGCCTCGATGTACGGGGCCGGGTTGTCGACGTCGTAGAGGGACGCGCCCTCCACGGGGCCGACGCCGGGCGTCGCGGGGGTGGTGTCAGCAGACATGTCTGGCCTCAGCTCCCGAAGATTGCGCGGACGGCGTGGCCGAGGACGGGGTACAGGGCCCCGACCATCAGGACGATCCAGATGCCCATGACGGTCCAGAGCATCTGCTTCTGGTAGCGCGGCCCCTTCGACCAGAAGTCGACGGCGATGACACGCAGGCCGTTGAGCGCGTGGAACAGGATCGCGGCCACGAGGCCGTATTCCAGAAGCGCGACGATCGGCGTCTTATAGGTACCAACGACATCGTCGTACGCCTCGGGGGAGACGCGGACGAGAGCGGTGTCGAGGACGTGCACGAACAGGAAGAAGAAAATGAGGACACCGGTGACTCGATGAGCCACCCACGACCACATGCCTTCCCGGCCGCGGTACAGCGTTCCAGCCGGCACGGAAGAACCCTCCGGGAGCGGGGACTAGAGCCGCGCCGGCTTCAGTGTCGGGCGGGCCCGGCCGGGTACGGTCCACCGGCCGCTCGTCATCGTATCGACGAGTTGTCGGAACACTCGCACGGGGGCCTTATGTGTGATCAAACAGGCAATCAAACAGGCACGTACGGGCTATTGATGCCGGTTTCCCGGCCGGTTTCCCTGCGGGTTTCTCTGCCGGTTTCCTGGCGGGTGAGTCGCGCGAGCCGGCCCCGGGCGAGTCGCCGCAGCTCCTCGGCGGCCAGTTCGCGCTCGTGCAGCGGGTCGTGGCCGAGCCGGGTGCGCAGGCTCACGAGCAGGTGATCGAGGGCCTCACCTGGCGCGATGTCGTCCAGGCAGATCACGAAGGGGTGGCCGAAGCGGGTCTCGTACGCGCTGTGGGCCGCGACCAGCGCGGTGCGCGCGGCCGCCGGGTAGCCCGCGGGGGACGGCGGCAGCGCCTGCTCCTCGCCCGCCAGGGCCTCGGCGATGTCGGAGGGGGTGAGGTCGTACGCCGCCTCGTCCGCCGCGGCGAGCAGCGCGTCGAGGTTCGGGTACGGGCGGTGGGCGGCCACGCGGCGCGCCCAGGCGTGGCTGCGGCAGCACGTGTGCAGTGTCAGCTCGGCGGTCTCCCGCGGCAGCGCGTTGAAGTGCGCCAGGCCGCCGGTGGTGCCGGGCGCCGTGGCCTGGGCCGGTATGGGCGGGCGGCCGGGAGTCTGGAGGGGGCGCAGAGGGGCCTCCGGCGGGGGCGGGCGTGGTGGTTGTGGCGAAACGTTAGTCATGGGTTGGGGTGGGTGTCCGAGGGATGTGTGAATTTCACTCGGACGGGAGGGTTTGGGATGGGTGGGTGGACGGTGCGCCCGAGTGGCGGGGTTGTTCTGTTCGCATGGCGGGTTCCGACTCGTCCTGGTTGCGTTCGCGCAGTTCCCCGCGCCCCTAGAGGTCCACCGTTAACGTCGGCGCCGTATGTATCGGTGAACGGGGCTAGCGAGGTGTTCGTGGAGAAGGAGCGGAAAGCTCTGAGGGGCGTGGCCGTCGGGGTCGTGCTGGTCGCGGCCGCGGGGTGCTCGGACGGTGGCGGGTCGGCGCCGTCCGACGGGAAGTCGGCGACGTCCGCGGCGCCTTCACCCACCCGTTCGTATCCGCTGTCCAAGCCCGCGCACACGATCCCCGAGGTGCGCGACTTCACGCCCGCGCACGGGCCCGGCTGGAAGCCGGACGGCGGCAGCGTCGTCGTGAAGGACGGTGAACTGGCGGGGGAGGGGCGGCTCGTCGCCGAAGAGCTGGACCTGAAGTACGCGGGGTCGGGGAAGGACGCCGGGCCCGGCGACGTCGAGCTGGCGATCGGCGGGAAGCGCGGGGCGAACCCGGAGTCGTACCGGATGTCCGTGCGCGGCGGGAGTGTGCGGATCGTCGCGCCGAGCGACACCGGCGTGTTCTACGGGACGCGCACCCTCAAGCAGCAGGTGCACGACGGTGCGAAGGCGCCGGAGGGTGTCACCGCCGACCAACCCGCCAAGCCGCAGCGCGGGTTCAACCTCGACATCGCGCGCAAGCACTTCACGGCCGACTGGATCAAGGACCGGATCCGGGACATCGGGGACCTCAAGTACAACCAGCTGGGCCTGCACTTCTCCGACGACCAGTCCTTCCGGATCGAGTCCGACTCGCATCCGGAGATCGTCTCCAAGGACCACCTCAGCAAGACGCAGGTGCGGGACATCCTGAAGCTCGCCGCCGAGCGGCACATCACGGTCGTGCCGGAGATCGACTCGCCGGGGCACCTGGGCGCGGTGATCGCCGCGCATCCAGAGCTCCAGCTGCGCGACACGAGCGGGGTGGCGGCGCGCGGCGCCGTCGACATCTCGAAGCCGGGTGCCGCGAAGATCGTCGACGATCTGCTGAAGGAGTACGCGAAGCTGTTCAAGGGCGCGCACTGGCATCTGGGCGCCGACGAGTACCGGGCGCTGATGAGCGAGAACCCCGAGGCCTCCTACCCGCAGCTCGCCGCCGCGGCCAGGAAGAAGTACGGGGCGGACGCCAAGGTGCAGGATCTCGCGCAGGGCTGGCTCAACGACCGGGCGAAGACCATGGCCCCCTTCGACCGGAACCTGAAGGCCTGGAACGACGGGTTCTACAAGGGCGGGGTCGTCGACGCCCACAAGGGCATCGAGGTCGCGTACTGGACCGGCAAGGAGATCGGCGCGCGCGAGCCCCTGGAGTATCTGGACGAGGGCCGGAAGGTGACGAACTACAACGACGAGTTCCTGTACTACGTCCTCGGCCAGCCCAACACCTTCGTCTATCCGACCGGTGAGCGGATCTACAAGAGCTGGACGCCGCGCGTGCTGCGCAAGACGAGTCCGGTGCCCGCGAAGTACGACGACCAGATCCTGGGTGGCTCCTTCGCCGTGTGGTGCGACATCTCGACGGCGCAGACCCCGGAGCAGGTCGCCAAGGGCGTCCGGATGCCGCTGCGGGCGACCTCGCAGAAGCTGTGGGACCAGGAGAAGCCGGAGCTGAGCTGGCCGGAGTTCGTCGACCTGGCCGACAAGCTGGACGGCTGACGGCCCTGATCCGCCGTTTTGGTGGCGAAGTCCCTTGCGGCTGTGTTCTATTCGGCCGCAGGTACGACGTGTGTGCCGCACACCGGGACGGGGGGAACGGACATGGGTTACTGGGGCTACTACGTGGTCGCGAGAAGCGACCGGCCGCTGGACAAGTACGAGGCCCTGGGCGGGGTGCGCGAGGAGCTGACGCTCCTGGAGGAGCGGGCCGGGGGCTGGCAGGTGTGGGAGTGCCCCGGCGGCGGCGAGCAGGCGCGCGACGTGGGCAGCATGAACGCGCTGGCGGCGGAGACCGGGGCGCCCGCCCTGTTCGCGTACGTCATGGACTCCGCCTGCGCGGTCGTCGAGGCGGCGGGTCCGGAGAGCGGCGCGTGGACGGCGTGCCTGGGGCGCGCCGCGATGACCGGGTACATCGGCGGGGACGAACGCTCCCTGGAGGACTACTTCCTGCCGCCGGGCGACGCCGCGGAGCGGTCCGTCGGCTGGGCCGCCGAGTGCGGCCGTGAGGTGCCGCTGGAGCCGCTCGACGAGGTCTTGCGCGCGGCAGCGGAGCCCTCGGCGGAGGAGCTGTTCTTCCGCTTCCTCGACCGGCTCGGCGTGCGAGGACTGTGACGCGGACTGTGACGTTCCGTGCTCCGCGGGCGCAGTTGGTTACGTAGGTGCCAAGAGGAATTGCTGGGTCCGCGTCCGGAGGAGCGTTACGTCCATGAGCCTGGTGGAACTGATCGCGCAGGCCGATGAACACGGCCTTGCCACGAGCGGTCTCGGCTGCCTCGACCGGTGTGTGCCGCTGCTCGGCGTCGGCGGGCCCGGGGACCCCGAGGAGGACGTGCTGCGCCCGCTGTGGGCGAGCCTCGCGGAGGACGGCGCGGACTGGGGCGACCGGCTCGTGGCGGCGCGCGGTGAGCTGAGCGGCGCCGCGGGCGAGGGCGAGGCCGCGGAGCTGGTGCGGCGGATGCTCGGGGCCGCGCCGGAGCGGGCGTTGGCCGAGGGGTGGCGGGAGTGGGCGGACGCCTGCTCGGTGGCCGCGCTCCAGGTGCACCGGATGCTCGACGTGACGGAGGACCGGGCGGCCGGTGTGAGCGCGCGCCGCGAGGGCCGCACCGACGGGATGTCGCCGCTGGTCGCGGCCGAACTGCGCCGCCAGACCCAGATCCTGGAACTGCTCGCGGGCGGTGGAGCGGGCGGACTGCGGCAGGCCCTCGTCGTCTCGACGGAGGGACGCAGGGTGCTGCGGGCGGCCGTCTCGCGGCGCGCGCGGGGCCGCGGCTGACGCGACTGAAGCGGTACGAGCGAGGGCCGTGGGGCGGACTGCCCCACGGCCCTCGCGTACTGGCGTACTGCTCAACTCACTTGCTACGGAGCCAGGTTGGTGCCCAGGCGGCCGGTCGCCGGGGTGCCGAGCGTGGCCTTCGTGAGGTTCTTGGTCGAGGACAGGCCCAGACCGCTGGAGTTGCTCGGTACGTAGGTCAGCATGCCCTCGCCCGTGTTCTCGCCCGCCGAACCGAGCACCAGGTCCGTGCGCCCGTAGCCGGAGAGGTCGGTCAGGGCGACCGCGGAGCCCAGGTTGTCGTTCGACTCGGTGGAGCCGGGGACGCCGCTGGTGTCCTGCGTGACGGTGAGCGCGCCGGTGCCGGTGATCCCGGTCGAAGTCCCCTTCAGGAGGATCGAGTTGCCGGCGTTGGAGCGGTTCGAGGTGCGGGTGATGTCCTCGTTCGGGGCGCCCGCGAGCACGTCGGCGTAGCCGTCGAGGTTGTAGTCGCCGACCGCGATCGAGGCGCCCATCGCGTCGCCGGACTCGGCGGCGCCGGGGACGCCCGACGTGGACTGGCTGACGGTCTTGGCGCCGCTGGTGGTCAGTCCGCCCGCGGTCGTGGACGTGGGCAGGGAACCCTTGACGAAGGTGACCTGGCCGCCCGCCGCCGCGCCGGACTCGGCGGTGTACGGCTGGCCGATGGCGATGTCGTCGATGCCGTCGCCGTTGATGTCGCCCGCGCCGATGGAGCGGCCGCCCTTGACGGTCAGCGTCGCGGCCTTGCGCAGGCCGCCGGCGCCGCCCTTGTACCAGACGACCTTGCCGATGCTGCTGCCGTCGCGGTAGTTCAGCGCGACGTCCGCGTAGCCGTCGCGGTTGAAGTCGCCGGACGCGGCGTCCGCGTAGGAGAGGTTGTCCTCGGTGGTGGTGATGGTGGAGTCGGTGTCCCAGCCGTCGCCGTAGCGGGCGCTCCAGGTGCCGCCGGTGCCGGTGGAGGCGGCGAACACGTCGGCCTTGCCGTCCGCGTTGAAGTCGCCGACGGCCACGGCCGCGCCGTACCTGGCGTTGGTCAGCTCGTAGCTGCCGTCGATGTTGACGCCGGTGCCGGTGGTGAAGTCCGGGCCGTTCAGGATCGTGTAGGCGCCGCGGTTGGAGTGGCCGGTGGTGTCGTCCTCGCCGGGCTGGCCGACGACGATGTCGGTGTTGCCGTCGCCGTTGATGTCGCCGGTGGCGGTGGAGGCGCCGAACTCGTCACCGCTCTCGCCCGCGCCGGGGATGTCGGCGGTCGACTGCGAGATCAGCTTCTTGCCGGTGGTCGTGGGCCCGTCGATGGTGCCGGGCACGAGGGCGATCTGGCCGCCGCTCGACCCCTTGGGGAGGCCGGCGACGATGTCGTCGGTGGCGTCACCGATGACGTTCTGGGACGCCAGGGCGTGCGAGACGCCGGGGGCGGCGGCGAGCGTCGCGATGCGGCCGAGCTTCGGGTACAGGTTCGTGCCGGGGCACGCGGTGGCGTTGGTGTCCTTGTGCCCGAAGACGCGGGGGAGGGTGATGGTGGAGCCGTTGGCGACCTTGTTGCCGTCGGTGCCCAGGTCACCGTTGGACGTCAGGGTCACTTTGTCGGTCGCCTTGATGCCGTACTGGCCGAACTTCCAGGCGGTGACGCGGGCGATGGAGTCGAGCGCGGCCTTGGTGGGCTTCGCCTTCTCGAAGTTGCCGATGTACGAGATGCCGACGGTGTCCGTGTTGAAGCCGTAGTCGTGGGCCCCGTGCACCGGCAGGTCCATGCCGCCGGTGCGGCCCTCGAATATCTGGCCGCAGCGGTCGACCACGAAGTTGTAGCCGAGGTCGTAGTAGCCCTTGGCGACGTGGTCCTGCTGGATCTCGCGCAGTCGCTGGGCGCTCTGCGCGCACGGCACCTGGTTGTCCGAGTCCACACCGGTGTGGTGCACGACGGCGGCCTTGATCTCCGTGTCGTACACGGGAGTTCCATCGTGCGGGAGGCCCGGGCCCCACACCGACTGCGGGATGATCGTGGGCTTCACGACCGTCGAGGGCAGGGCCTCGGGCGGCGTCTCGTCGGAGGTGAACGCGGCGGGCTCGGTGGCGCCCTTGCGGGTTCCGGTGCCCGGGTCGATCAGCTTGACGTCCATGCCGGACGGCAGACCGGACGCCTTGCCGTCGGCGTCGACGACCCGCACCTCGACGCCGTTCGACGCGGCTCCGGTGGACACGGACGAGGTGCCGCCGCGGATGTCGCTGCCCTCGCGCTCGGTGCCGTCCGAGTCGTTGCTCTCCTTCGGCAGGGTGGTCCAGGCCCCCCACGTCCCGGACCCGGCATTGCGCGCCCGGAACTGAGCCGTGCCGTCGAGCGCGTCCTCCGGGTTCTTCCACGTCACCGACACGGCGTTGAACTGCTTCGTCGACTTCTGCGGAACGACCTTCCGGTCCGCCTTCGTCTCCAGGCCCAACGTGTGCACGGCCGCGGCCCGGTACGCGGCGGTCCCGGCCACCTCGGTGCCGGGATCGGCCATCGCGTACGACACGACTCCGGCGCCGCCGACGACGACCGCGCCCATCGTGATCCACGCTCTCCGCTTGAGACTCAGCGGTTTGTACGCGTGCGATCTCTGTCGCGGGCTCAATTGCCCCACCCCTTGATGAAGTTCACATGGACCCCGCGTGACGCGCGGGTAGTTGCTCTATCCAGCGAACGACTGCTGAAATGCGTCACAGGTTGTGCGTGTGTGGCGCACGTCACTGGCGTGGGGCGGTGGGGCTCGGGGGTGGGAGGGGCTCAGGCGCCCGACGCCTTCGCCGTCTCGACGAACGCGGTCCAGGCCCGGCTCCCGAACACGATCGCCGGCCCGGCGGGGTTCTTGCTGTCGCGGACGGGGACGTGGGCGGGGCAGGCGGCCTCATTGACCTCAAGGCATTGCCCGCTGTCGCCTCCGCTGTACGTGGACTTGCGCCAGGCGTCGCTTACTTCGAGGCAGTCGCCGCTGTCGCCTCCGCTGTAGCTCGACTTCCGCCACATCGTCAGGGTCGAGGCGTCCAGGACCGTCGCGGGCTGCTCACTCACGTAGCGCATGCTCGTAATCCTCTGCGATGGATCGGATCAGGACCAGGGACTCCCGGTGAGACAGGGCGTCGCCCATCGCGTGATCGTAGGCCAGCTGGCATTGCCTTACTACGGACGGGACTTCGAGTACTCGGCCCGTCTTCAGGCCCTCCACGTACGCGATTGGTGGCAGGTCGCCGAACCACATCAGCGAGACGAAGCCCTCCATCAGGGCGTGGTAGCCCACCGAGAAGGGGATCACGTGGACCCGAATACGGTGGCTCGCACCCAAATCGGCGATGTGACAGAGCTGTTCGCACATCACCGCCGGGCCGCCGACGGGGCGCCGTAGCACCGCCTCGTCGAGGAGCGTCCACACGACCGGGCTCTCGAAATCGTCGAGAATTCGGGCCCGGTTGAGGCGTGTGACGAGGAGCTTGTCACGTTCCTCCGGGGTCTTCGGCGGGAAGCCGGAGGCCAGTACCTCGCTTGCGTATGTCCTGGTCTGGAGGATGCCGGGCACCAGCTTCGGCCCGTACACCCTGATCGTCGTCGCCTGCTCCTCCAAGCGGAGCGCCTCCGCAAAGTGTTCCGCCACCGCGCCCTCGCCCTGCGTCGGCAGGAACCTTTCGAAGACGCCTCCCGTGGCCAGCACCTTGTCGAGGCGCCGCGCGTCCTCCAGGGACGGGCGGCGGCGGCCACCCTCGATGTGCGCGATGTGCGTGCGCGACATGACCGCACGCATGCTCAGCTCTTCCTGCGTAAGGCCCGCGGCCTCGCGGCGGCGTCTGAGTTCGTCTCCGTAACTGGTGCGGGATCCGGGGTTGTCCTCGATCGCCATACGCGACTCCCGTATGTGACAAAGCATTTGTCACGCTCTGACCTCTGGCGAGCCTACCTGCGGTGACTCCACTCTGTGACTGTTTCCAGGCGGAACGTAGCGAGGAGTGGAGCCATGGACGGTGTGCTGTACGGCGAAGGGGCCTACGTCGCCCACGCCGAGACCGATGTGTACGGGCCAGGCAAAGTGCTGGGCGTGGAAGGGGAGTTGAGGCGGGTGCGGTTCGTGTACTTCGTCGCCACCGTGGGGGCGGGCGTGCTGCGCCCGGCGAGCGAAAGTGAAGAGGCCTGGGTGCGGGCCTGGGTCGCCGAGCGGCGCCAGCGGTACGGCGGACGATGGTGATTACCGTAAGTTGCCGTTTGGCTACGGAAGTTGCGGTACGGTTCCCGAAAGTTAAGCGGCCCCCGTGCTGGCTGGAACCAGCAGCGAGGGCCTTCACCCGCAGTGGAAGTGAGTCCACCGGAATGCTCCGTCATGTTATCTCCCCCACCGGCTCCTTCAGCCAGGTTCCGAACTCCCTCATCCGACATCCCGGGCTCGGCTCCGACGCCCTGCGGCTGCTCGTCTGGCAGCTCTCCCTCCCCGCCGACGCCCGCGACTCCCTCTCCAGGACCGCCGACAGGGCGGGACTCGGAAAGTGCGCCTTCCTGCGCGCCAAGCGGCAGTTGAAGACCGAGGGCTTCGTGCACGAGTGGCGTGTGCAGGGGGAGCGGGGGCGGTGGCAGACCGTGCAGCTGGTCTCCGGCGTGCCGCTCACGGACGCCGAGGCCGTCGCCGTCCGGGACGGTTCACCGGCGGGCGACATTCCGGCCGCCGGTCGGCCGACCCACCGGGCCGTCGGCCGTCATCCAAGAGATAAAGACCTTGGGGTAAAGACGTCCAACCCTCCTGCGGGCGGCGACGCCCCCGAGCCGGACGCCGCCGACCGATTCATCGCCGGAATCGCCGAGTTGGACTCCCGGCTCCGCATTCCGCGCGGCATGGTCGCCGAGCTCGCGGCCAGAGTGCGGGCCTGGTTCGCGTGCGGGCACACCGCCGCGAGCGTGTGGCAGCACATCCGCTGGAATCTGCCCGGACGGCTCGGCTGGATCGACAAGCCGGGCGGACTGCTGCGGTACGTGCTCGACAAGATCGAGCCCGCGCCTGCCCTCGCGGGGGCCCACATCCCCGTACAGCGGGCGGAGCCTGTCGTGCCGCGGGTCGGGCGGATGCGGGAGTGCGAGGGGCAGCATGTGCAGGCGCGGTTGTTCCTGCCGGTCGGGGACGAGCTGCTGTGCGGGAGCTGCCGGGAGTGACGACCCGTATCGGACTCATCGGTCGGCCCGCCCCGACCGATGAGTCCCGGCAAAGGTTGTACGGGGCACCCGAGTTCGTCGTGTGAGAAGCGGCATGTGCGAAACCTGTGACGGTCGGGTGGATCGGTCCGCTGGAGCTGTGCGGGGTGTGCCGGAGTCGCGGCCGCCCATCAGCGGAGCTAGGGGTGCGAACCGTGACCGAGGACGAGAAGCCGACGCCGGACATGCGGCGCGTGACCGTACGGCGCGTGCTGACAGCGGTCGTCGCCGCCGGGCTGCTCGGGGTGGGGGCCGTGCACGATGCCGTTTCGTGGGACGGGCCGGTGCCGCGGGAGGCCCCCCGGGCGCAGTGGCTCGCGGGCGACTTCCAGGGGATCGAGGCGCCGGAGGTCGTGCGGATGACGCGTGCGGAGCGGCTGCTCGCGACCGCGACCGACCTGATGCACGAGACCAGGTCCGTGCGGATGGCCGCCGACATCCGCCAAGGGCAGCGGCGTGTGCGCATGGACGTGCGGATCGACCGCGCGGGGAGCTGCGCGGGCAGCTTCGACGGCGGACTCGGCAACCGGGGCACCCTCGTCGTCGTCGCGGGCAAGGAACCCGAGGCGTACATGAGGTTCAGCTCCGTCGCGCTCGCCGAACTCCAGCGCATGGCGGACAGCCGGGGCAGCACCGTCTCCGCCCGGATACGGGCCCGGATCGAGCAGATGCGGGGGAAGTACGTGAAGGCGCCGTCGAAGGGGGCCGATGGCCTGGCCAAGGGGTGCAGCATCACGCGTCTGATCGGGTCCGGCGAGGACGACTGGAAGGGGACGCGGCAGCTCGCGCCGGTGCGGCGTGAGGGGCGGCGGGTGATTCCGCTCGCGCCTTCCGCGGCCGACGGCGACCAGGGCGTCGCGTACGTGGACGCCGAAGGGAAGCCGTATCTGCGGGCCCTCAAGGGGGACGACAAGGACATGGCGGTCGACCTGGGTTTCTCCGAATACGGGAAGCCGGTGACGGTCCGGCGGCCCGCGGCGGCGGAGATCGTCGAGTTCGCCGACGACGGGTCGATGTTCTCGGCCTGAGGCCCCGTGCTCCCGAGCCGATGAGGTGTCTGTGACGTTTCTGTGGAGGCGGGCGCAGATCAGCATGAGCGAGGCCACAGTCGTGTCCGCGTCATCGATGCCGTGCGAAGAGGAAAGCGGTTGGGCCAGGGAGGGGAACCCCGTCGTACTCGGCCGTACGACGGGGAGCTGGGCGCAGCCGTCACGCGGGCACAGGCCGGTGACGAGGCCGCCTTCGCCGTCGCCTACCGGCTCGTACAACCGGGGCTGCTCGGCTATCTGCGCGGGATCGTCGGCGAGGAGGCGGAGGACGTCGCCGCCGACGCGTGGCTGGAGATCGCCCGGGACCTGGGGCGGTTCCGCGGCGACGGGGCCGGGTTCCGCGGGTGGACCGCGACGATAGCCCGGCACCGCGCGCTCGACCTGATGCGGCGTCAGAAGGTGCGGCCGAGGCAGTCGGTGCTCGAACAGGACGTGCTCGACCTGCCCGGTGGGCACGACACGGCAGAGCAGGCCCTGGAGACGCTCTCCACCGAGCGCGCGCTCGCACTGCTCGATGTGCTGCCGCGCGATCAGCGGGAGGCGGTGCTGCTGCGGGTCGTCGTCGGACTCGACGCACCCGCCGCCGGGCGGGTGCTCGGCAAGCGCCCCGGTGCCGTACGCACGGCGGCGTACCGGGGCCTGAAGCGGCTCGCCGGGCAGTTCGGAGGCGGCGAGGCGGGATGACCGCGCATTCCGCGTCGCCGGTCGAACGCGGCGAACCGGGCCGGAAAAGCGGGACGGCCGAGGTCGCCACCCCCCACAGGAGAGACCCCGGCCGCCGCGCGTTACGGGTCGCGAGCGGCCCGTACTTCTCTCAGCGCCGCCCGTGCGTTTTCTGTCACACCACCCTGAGACACCGTTGGTTGCTTGTTGTACGAACATGGACGTGAGGACGTTTCAGGCCGTAGCGTTCTGGTTCGCGCCGGGCGCGCGCACCCGTTCGGAAACGGCGCACACGGCTTCACGGCCAGAGCAGGGCAGGGGCAGGGAGTGCTGGGGGACGACGCGGAGCTGACCGCCGCGGTGCTTGAGGCGCGGGACGGGAGCGAGACCGCCTTCCGGACCGTGTACCGCACCGTGCACCCACGGCTGCTCGGATACATACGCACGCTCGTCGGCGACCCGGACGCCGAGGACGTCGCGTCGGAGGCCTGGCTCCAGATATCCCGCGACCTCGACCGGTTCGAGGGCGACGCCGACCGGTTCCGCGGCTGGGCCGCCCGGATCGCCCGCAACCGCGCGCTCGACCACATACGCATGCGGGGCCGACGCCCGGCGACCGGCGGCGACGAGACCGAGCTCACCGGCAAGGCCGCCGACTCCGACACCGCCGACGAGGCCATGGAAGCCCTCGCCACCGGCGACACCATGGCGCTCATATCCAAGCTCCCGCAGGACCAGGCCGAGGCCGTCGTGCTGCGCGTCGTCGTCGGACTCGACGCGAAGAGCGCCGCGCAGACCCTCGGCAAACGCCCCGGCGCCGTCCGCACCGCCGCACACCGCGGCCTGAAGCGACTCGCCGAACTGCTCGGCGCCGACGGGCCCACGGAGGCCGGGAACGCCGCCGACTCCCTCGAAGCGGTACCGACTCCACGGCGCGACCGCACCCGTACGGCGACGTCCGCAGGTGTGACGCATTCGCGTTCGCGGACGCAGAAGGACATGTGATGGCCGACGAGCACGACAAGTGGCTTAACCGCGACGCGGCGGACCGCCTGCTGCGCGGAGAGGCCCCGGCCGTATCCGGAGACGACGCCCGGCGGGCCGACCGGCTGACCGCCGCGCTGCACGCGCTGGCCGAGGTGCCGGCCGGGCCCGAAGGTGAACTTCCGGGCGAGGAAGCCGCGTTGAAGGCCTTCCGCGAGACGCGCGCCGTCGCGGCTGTGAACGGTGCTGTGAATCGTTCTGAGGGCCGTTCTGTCAGTGGTTCCGTGGTCGGTGGTGTCGTCGGTGATGTGAAGGGGGCGAAGGCGTCCGTGCAGCGGCTGCGCTGGGGGCGTCCCGCGCGGCTCGGGGCCGTCGCCGCGCTCGCCGCGTGCATGGTCGGCGGGGTCGCGGTCGCCGCGGGGACCGGAGTGCTGCCCTCGCCGTTCCGCGGGTCGGACGATCCGGCGCCGGCCACGTCCGTGTCCGCCGCCGCGACACCCGAGCGGCCCCTCGCCTCGGCCTCCGCGGGGGTCACGGAGGACGGCCACGCGGTGCCGAGTCCGACGAAGCCGTCCGGCGCGTCCTCCGACACCGGGACCGCCTCCGGCTCCCCGTCCCGCGACCAGGGCGCGGGCGACCCGCGCGACGGTCACACGTCCAAGAAGCAGGGCCCCAAGCCGCCGCACGTGACCGCCACCGGTGGGGCGAACGCCCAGGCGCGCAGGCTCGTCGAGACCTGTCGCAAGTACCGGGGCGGGGACTCGGGCGCCGCGGACGTGCAGCGCCTGGAGGCGTCCGCGAAGGCCCTCGGACAGGACACGCGGAGCCTCGACCGCTTCTGCGGCCGCGTCCTGGCCCGTGGAGGAGCCCCCGACGCGTCGGCCGACAGGACCGCCTCGCAGCACACGGACGGCAAGAGCGACTCGGACGACCGCAACGGCTCGGACGGCAAGGGTGGCGGCGACAGCGACAGCGATCGCGGCAACGAGGACGAGGACGGCGACCCGGGCGCTGCCGCGAGCCCGAGCCCGAGTCCTAGCGCCAGTGCGACCTCCAGCCCCAGCGCGTCCTCCAGCGCGAGCCCGACTCCGTGACCTGCGGAAACGTAACGGGTCAAAAAGGTTGCGCTCCCGGTGTGACGTTTCTGGCCGGTACGGCGCAGTAATGAGTGAGCCGACTGGTCATCGGCCGAGCACGAGCCCGGGTTCCCCCCGTACCTGAGGCTCAGTGCCACTGGCGCGGGTGGGACACGTTCCCCCGGTCCCACCCGCGCCTCTCAACACCTCACCAGTAGACGACGACCTTGTCGCCGTTCTTGACCTGCGCGAACAGCCTCGCGATCGTCCGCTCGTCCTTGACGTTCACGCAGCCGTGCGAGGCCCCCGCGTACCCGCGCGCCGCGAAGTCCGTCGAGTAGTGCACCGCCTGGCCGCCGCTGAAGAACATCGCGTACGGCATGGGGGTGTCGTAGAGCGTCGAGACGTGGTGCCGGGACTTGAAGTCGACGTGGAAGACGCCCTCGCGGGTCGGCGTGTACTGGGACCCGAACCGCACGTCCGTCGTCAGCACGCGCCTGCCGTCCACCATCCACGCCAGCGTGCGGCTGGTCTTGCTGATGCACAGCACCCGGCCCGTCATACAGCGCGGGTCCGGCTTCGCCGGAGGCTGCCCGCCGAACTGGTACAGCTCCCACTTGCCCGGCTCGTGCGTCATGTTCAGCAGGCGCCGCCAGGTCACGGTGTCCGTCTCGCCCGTGCGCGGAAGGCCGCGCTTGCCCTGGAACCCCTTGACCGCGTCGGCGGTCACGTCGTCGTACGTGCCCGTGGGTCCGTTGTAGAGCCAGGCCACCTGGCGCAGCCGCGCCTGGAGTTCCCGTACGTCCTTGGAGCTGTCGCCGGGGGCGAGGAGGACCTTGGGCGGGGGTTTCGGCGTGGCGGAGGCGGAGGCGGAGGGCTTGCCGTCGTCGGGCTGGGACGGGGACGGGGACGATGTCGGCTTCTGTGCGGGGGCGCCCTTCTCCACCGCCTGGGCCGTGCAGCCGCCGACCAGGGTCAGCACCCCGGTGACCGCGATCGATGAACGTAGGACAGCTGTCCGCACCCGCATCCGCATGACGTCCCCCCGCCTGCCGCGCCGCTCTCTCGTGTCACGACAGATGCTGCCCGCGTCCGAACGGCTTCGAACTCGGCTCGCGGCCCACGTGATGACGAGGGGCAAACGCGGGAAAGTCTGTGAGCAAGGTCCCAGCGCGCGGCTCTCCACTGGCCGCACGCCCGCCGCTACAGTCCGTCGCGAGGGACGTTCACTACTGGCAAGTAATCAGCAACGCAGCAGCAGCTCATCAGCAACTCATCGGCAAGCATCGGCAAGTCATCGCTGGAGGCACAACCATGGCGCGCGAATCCGAGTCCGGACTGCCCATCGAGCCGGTCTACGGCCCGTCGGCCCTGGAGGGCTGGGATCCGGACCGGAAGCTCGGTGAACCGGGCGCGTATCCCTTCACGCGGGGCGTGTACCCGACGATGTACACGGGCCGCCCGTGGACGATGCGGCAGTACGCCGGGTTCGGCACGGCCACCGAGTCCAACGCCCGCTACAAGCAGCTCATCGAGAACGGCACGATGGGCCTGTCCGTCGCCTTCGACCTGCCGACCCAGATGGGCCACGACAGCGACGCCCCGATCGCGTCCGGCGAGGTCGGCAAGGTGGGTGTCGCGATCGACTCCATCGACGACATGCGCGTCCTGCTCGGCGGCATCCCGCTGGAGAAGGTCTCCACGTCGATGACGATCAACGCCCCGGCCGCGCTGCTGCTTCTGATGTACCAACTCGTGGGCGAGGAGCAGGGGGTGGCGGCCGACAAGCTGACCGGCACCATCCAGAACGACGTGCTCAAGGAGTACATCGCCCGCGGCACGTACATCTTCCCGCCCAAGCCCTCGCTGCGGCTGATCGCGGACATCTTCAAGTACTGCAAGGCCGAGATCCCGAAGTGGAACACCATCTCGATCTCCGGCTACCACATGGCCGAGGCGGGCGCCTCTCCCGCGCAGGAGATCGCCTTCACGCTCGCCGACGGCATCGAGTACGTCCGCACGGCCGTCGCGGCCGGCATGGACGTCGACGACTTCGCGCCGCGCCTGTCGTTCTTCTTCGTCGCCCGTACGACGATCCTGGAGGAGGTCGCCAAGTTCCGCGCGGCGCGCAGGATTTGGGCGAAGGTGATGAAGGAGGAGTTCGGCGCGAAGAACCCCAAGTCGCTGATGCTCCGCTTCCACACGCAGACGGCCGGTGTGCAGCTCACCGCCCAGCAGCCCGAGGTGAACCTCGTGCGCGTCGCGGTCCAGGGCCTCGGCGCGGTCCTCGGCGGCACGCAGTCGCTGCACACGAACTCCTTCGACGAGGCGATCGCGCTCCCCACCGACAAGTCCGCGCGGCTCGCTCTGCGTACGCAGCAGGTCCTCGCGTACGAGACGGACGTGACGGCGACGGTGGACCCGTTCGCGGGCTCGTACGTCGTCGAGAAGATGACCGACGACGTGGAGGCCGCGGCCCTCGAACTCATGGACAAGGTCGAGGAGATGGGCGGCGCGGTCAACGCGATCGAGCGCGGCTTCCAGAAGAGCGAGATCGAGCGTTCCGCCTACAGCATCGCGCAGGAGACCGACTCCGGTGAGCGCGTCGTGGTCGGCGTCAACCGCTACCGGCTCGACGGGGAGGAGCCCTACGAGCCGCACCGCGTCGACCCGGCCATCGAGGCGCAGCAGGTGGAGCGGCTCGCGAAGCTGCGGGCCGAGCGGGATCAGGGGGCGGTGGACGCGGCGCTCGCGGAGCTGAAGAAGGCGGCGGAGGGGGAGGACAATGTCCTCTACCCGATGAAGGACGCGTTGCGCGCCCGCGCGACGGTGGGTGAGGTGTGTGACGCGCTTCGTGGGGTGTGGGGGGCGTACGTGCCGTCGGACGTGTTCTGACGGTCCCGCCTGCCGCGCCGGCGCCGGGCTCACGGGGCTCCGCCCCGGACCCCGCGCCTCAAGCCCCGCCGGCGATTGAGGCGCGGGGTCCGGGGCGGAGCCCCGTGGCCGGGGGACGCTCGACGCCGAGTGTCCGGTATCCGGGCCCCGCGGACGGCCTGCCGGAGGACCGTGGGACACTCCCCGCATGCTGGGTGTCATCGATCTTCCGACCTATCTCGCGGGCCTCGCCCTCATCATTCTGCTGCCGGGGCCGAACTCGCTGTATGTGCTCTCCGTCGGCGCCCGCCGCGGCATACGCACCGGTTACAAGGCGGCCGCGGGTGTGTGGTGCGGGGACACCGTGCTGATGACGCTCTCGGCCGCCGGGGTCGCCTCCCTGTTGCAGGCCAACTCCCTGATCTTCGGGATCGTGAAGTACGTCGGCGCCGGGTACCTGACCTGGCTCGCCATCGGCATGATGCGCGCCGCGTGGAGCATGTGGCGCACCCGCAAGGAGCGCCTCGCGGCCGAGACCGGCGCCGACGAGGCGCCCGCGCAGGAGCGGCCCTTCCGCCGCGCCTTCGTGATCAGCCTGCTGAACCCCAAGGCGATCCTGTTCTTCATCGCCTTCTTTGTGCAGTTCGTCGATCCGTCGTACGCGTATCCCGCCCTGTCGTTCGTGGTGCTCGGCGCCTTCGCGCAGGCGGCCAGCGTGCTGTACCTGTCGGCCCTGATCTTCAGCGGCATGAAGCTGTCCGCCGCCTTCCGCCGCCGCAGGCGCCTCTCCGCGGGCGCGACCTCGGCGGCCGGAGTCCTGTTCCTCGGCTTCGCGGTCAAGCTTTCGCTGGCCAGCGTGTAGGACGCTGGTTCAGCGACCTGCGGAGCAGTGGCGTCGCCCATTTCTCGACGTAGCGGTTCAGCAGCCAGGCCAGGGCCAGCATCGCGGCGATCGTCGCTCCGAAGGTGGCCCAGGACGGCAGTCCCACGTGACGATGCAGGGCCGCGATGGCCACCCAGCCCAGGTGCTCGTGGACCAGGTAGAACGGGTACGTGAGCGCGCCGGCGACCGTCAGCCAGCGCCAGTTCGCCCAGTGCGTCCAGCCGAGGGCGATCGCCGCCACCGCCGCGAAACCGAGCGTGATCACCACGACGATCCCGAACGACGAGCGGTACGAGAAGAAGTCCGGGTTCGGCGCGTGCCACGTCCGGTCGACCGCGAAGTGCTGACCGACCAGCCAGCTCACCGCGACGATGCCCCACGCCGTGACGTCATGGCGGTTGCGGTGGACCAGGTACAGGCCGATGCCGCCGATGAAGAACGGCGCGTACTCCGGCATCAGGACGAGCGTCGCGAGCGGCTCGCCGGAGCCCTCCGCGAAGACCGCCGCCAGCGTCCACACCGCGCAGAACAGCACCACCCGGTGCCGGGTCGCGCCCGGCAGCACGACGCAGAGCGCGAACAGGGCGTAGAAGCGCAGCTCCGCCCAGAGCGTCCAGCAGACGCCCAGCACCCGGTCCACGCCCAGGGGCTGTTGCAGCATGGTCAGGTTCACCAGCGCGTCGCTCGGCGACACCGCCTTGTACGCCACGACCGGCAGCGCGAAGACCGCCGTGACCAGGACGATCGCCACCCAGTACGAGGGCAGCAGGCGGGCGGCGCGCGAGGCGAAGAAGGAGCGCAGGGGTCTGCCCCAGCCGCTCATGCAGATCACGAAGCCGCTGATCACGAAGAAGATCTGCACGCCCAGGCAGCCGTACGCGAACCAGCCGTGGAGGGAGGGGAACTGGGCCTGCGGGGACGACCCCCAGGCGTCGGAGATCTCGCCGTCCCTGCCTCCGTAGTGGTACGCCGCCACCATCAGCGCGGCTATCAGCCGCAGCCCGTCCAGGGCGTACAGGCGGGACGAGGGGCGGGCGGGAACCGCCTTCTTCGGCTGCGGCTCCGTCTGGGGTGCGGGGAGCGGCGGCAGCGTCGTGCCGGGAGCCGTCATCCGAGGGCCGCCCGCTTCAGGGAGCGGGCCCGCTTCGCGACCCTGCGCACCGTCGCGTTGCGCGGGATGAAGGCGAACTGGGACGGGAGCGCGCCGGGCAGGGCGAGCGACGTCAGGCGGCGCCGCTTGAAGTAGCGCCAGGTGCGGTCGTTGAGGCGCGTGGCGAGGTAGCGCTCGGCGGGGCGGCGCAGGTCCGGGTAGATCTTGGCCTGCATGGCGTAGCCGACCGCGCGCAGCAGCTCGTCCAACTCGCCCACCGGCAGCGGCTGTTCCTGCGCCTCCACCGCCGTACGGTCGGCCAGGTCGGGCAGCAGCGCGTCGACGATGGTGACCGGCACCCGGTTGCTGTTCTGGTACGGCGTGAGGCGGTCCAGGAGCGTCGACGTGCCGATGCGCGCCACCGGGATGCCGTACAGGGCGCTCGCGGTGAGCAGCGCCGTGGAGAAGCAGCCGACGACGAGGACCGGGCGCATCCGCTGGTAGAGGACCTCGGCGAGGACGGGTGTCTCCAGGACTGTCAGCTCGACGCCGAGACGTTCCGCCTCCTTCTCCAGGATCCGCGACCAGCGGGCCGGGGCGGTGGGGTGCGGCTTGAACACGACGTGCTTGTGCCCGAGTTGGGCGGCGCCGCGCATCATCCGTACGTGCAGGTCCTCCTCCTCCTCGGCGCTGAGAATGCCGAGGGCGGAGAGGTACTGGCCCAGGAGGAGGGCCGGTTCGCCGGGGAGGCGGGGCAGGTCGCCCGTCGCGTCGCACAGGTCGGCGAGGACCTTGAGGAAGACCTCGGTCGGTACGACCTCGGGCTCGACGCCGAACTCCGTGAGCAGCAGCGGCTTCAGGCCCGGCACCAGGTCCAGGTGGAGCAGGCGGCGCACGCGGGTGCCGATCAGCGGGTCGATCTTGTTGCGGGTCGGGCCGTAGCTCATCAGGCCGTCCGCGTACACGTCGACGGGGGTGCCCGCGAAGATCTGCGCGACGGCCATCGCCGGGCTGACCTGGATGGACTCCACGGCCAGCTCGACGTTGTCGTCGCCGAGGCCCCACGTGAGCCGCAAGTAGCGCTCCCACAGCGGGATGTCGTCGGCGCGCGGCGACCAACTGCCGGGGTGGAAGGGGGAGATGGCCTCGTTCCACGACAGGACGCCGTCGAAGCGGCCCCGCAGTTGCTCGAAGCCGGGCATCTCGTCGACGGCGGGGGTGGTCTCGGGCGTCGCCGCGTTGTTGGCGATCAGCAGCAGCGTGCGGTCCGCCGGGGCGAACCGGTCCGCGTCGAGGGCCGCGGCGAGGGTCGCGGCGCCGTACAGGGTCGAGGCCAGCAGGATGCGGGTCGTCATGCCGTGACCTCCGCGCCGACCGGTCGGCGGCGCAGCCGGCGCAGCCGCGTGGCCCGCTGGGTGTCCATCGAGTCGAGCGCGTCGTCGAGCACCCGCTGCGGCATGCGCTTGAGCGCGGACGCGCTGAGCGACTTCAATGTGCGGGCCACGGGCGGTTCGAACCTTTCGATGGATCCCAAGTGGTGGGAAATGATGGCGCAGTACGTACGCACGGCCTTCGGGAGAAGCTGATCCGCGTCCCGGTCCTCTGCCGTTTCCCGTACGACCTGGTCGAATGCCCGGATGAAATCGAGCTGCCGTA
Organism: Streptomyces sp. NPDC002795; assembly: GCF_042888725.1. NCBI lineage: Bacteria > Bacillati > Actinomycetota > Actinomycetes > Kitasatosporales > Streptomycetaceae > Streptomyces > Streptomyces sp. NPDC002795. The sequence goes on along the minus strand of NZ_JBIAQB010000002.1, from coordinate 386,456 downwards.
CGTCGCCGATCTGCGTGAGCGAGGACGAGACGCCGCGTCGATAGAAAACGCCCAAAGTGCTCACCGCGGCGAAGGATTTCGCCTCGCGGTGCAGCCGCCAGATCCACGGCCTGTCCTCCGCCGTGCGAAGTCCGTCGGTGAAGTGCAGAAGGCCCTCGTCGGCGAGCCGCCGGTGGTACATGCCGGCCCACGCGTACGCGTAGTCGACGGCCGTCGAGCGGTCGGCGGGCAGGATCGCCGCGCGCGGGTCCATGACGACGTCGCGCAGGCCGTGCGGGAAGCGGTGCACCGAGCGGGCCCGCGCCGTGCACTGGACGTGGTCCGTGCGCACGAAGTCGCAGCCCAGGCCCTCTATGGCGGCGAGGAGGCGGGCGTAGTAGCCGGGCGCGAGCCAGTCGTCGCCGTCCAGGAAGGCGAGGTATTCGCCGCGGGCCCGGTCGAGTCCTGTGTTGCGGGCGGTCGCGAGTCCTCCGTTCCGTTCGTGTCGCACGACGACCGCGCCGGGCAGCTCGCGCTCGGCGCGCGCGAGAATGTCCGGTGTCTCGTCCTTGGAGCAGTCGTCGACGAGAATGAATTCGAAGTCGTCGCGTGCGTTCGCTCGCAGACTTCTGAGGGTGTCGGGCGCGTATTGCTGCACGTTGTAGAACGGCACGATGACGGAGAGCTTGACCACGACGGTGACGTTAGGGCGCGGCCCGGCATTCGTCTTGACCGGTAGCTTGATGTCAGGTGAACGAAGCGTGGCGGGACCGTGAACCGGCCCTGGCGCAGACCATTTCCCGGGCCGATTCGCCATTCGTCGGTTTGCTGTTAACCCTTTGTTGCTTTCTGGTTGGGCCGCGGCTCGGAATTGCTTCCTAAGTTTTCCATCGTGCCAGTAAGGAACGGAAATTCGCTCAGGGTCGCCGTGCTCGCGGACTCCGACACCCGGTGGAAATGGGGGTCGCTCACCGCCTCCCGCATCGCCCCCGACGGTGTCGCACTCGACGGCTATCTGCTGCGCGGCCGGGCCACCCCGACCCCGCGCCAGCTCCGCGAGATCGGCGTCCGCGCCGACAGTCTGCGCGAGGTCACCGCCGTCGAATTCCTCCGCGAGATCAAGCCCGAAGCGTACGACGTGGTCGTGCTCGCCCTCGTCGGCGGGGGAGTCCAGGCCGCCTTGCACGGCCTCGCCCACGCCTGGCGGGGAGCGGCGCGGCGCCCCGTCGTCGTCACCGGCTACGTCGGCGTCGTCTACGAGAAGCTCGCCGACGGACTCCTCCTGCGGCACGGCGCCGACGTGGTGCTCGCCAACTCGGCCTACGACGCGGACCGGTTCCGCGCCGTGTACGAGGGGGTGGGCGCGGACGCCGCCGCGGTGACCGAGTGCGCGCTGCCGTTCCTCGGCGGCGAGCCGTACACCGGCGAACGCGAGCCGTACACCGTGACCTTCGCCGCCCAGCCGTCCGTGCCGGACACGGCGGCCGACCGCGCCTACCTCCTCGACCGGCTCGTGCGGCACGCCGAGGCGCACCCCGACCGCGAGGTGCTGCTCAAGCTGCGCAGCAAGCCCGGCGAGCACACCACGCACATCGAGGAGATCCCCTACCAGAAGCTCGCGCAGCGCCGCGGCACGCCGGCCAACTTCCGGCTCGTGTACGGGAACATGGGCGAGGTCCTCGACGTGACGGACCTGCTCGTCACGGTCAGCTCCACCGCCGCCCTCGAATCCCTGCACCGGCGCATCCCGACCGCGCTGCTCACCGACCTCGGCGTGCGCGAGGCACTCGGCAACCACCACTTCACCGGGTCCGGCTGCCTCGCGTCCTGGGACCAGCTGGACGCGGGTCTGCGGCCCGAGCCCGACCCCGGGTGGCTCGCCCGGCAGGGCGTCGCGGCCGACGGCACGTACGAGCGCGCCTTCGACGGGGCGCGGGCCAGGGTCGCCGCACTGCTCCGCGAGGACCGGGCCCCGCTGAAGCCCTACTACAGCCGCACCACCGCCCCCGGCTATCTGCCGCGCGTCCTCGCCCGCCACCACCTCGCACCCGACGGCAGCCCGCTGCCCGGAGCGCCCGCCGCCGACCGGGACCCGGGTCCCGTGCGGCAGGTCGTGCGCCGGGCCGCCCGCGGCGCCTACCGGCACGGGGTGCAGCGCGTCGCCCCCGTGATCCGGCGGATGGGGGAGCTGTGAGCCCCCGTAACCCCGACTCCCTGAAGGAGAAGCGCACATGACCGAGCCCGTGCCCGTACGACGCGTCCTCGCCGTGATCCCCGCCCGCGGCGGCTCCAAGGGCGTACCGGCGAAGAACCTGGCCCCGGTCGGCGGCGTGCCCCTGGTGGCCCGCGCCGTGCGCGAGTGCCTCGCCACCCGGCAGGTCACCGACGTCGTGGTCTCCACCGACGACGCCGCGATCGCCGCCGCCGCGCGGGACGCGGGCGCCGAGGTCGTGACCCGGCCCACCGCCATCGCGGGCGACAAGTCCAGCTCCGAGGCGGCCGTGCTGCACGCCATGGACGCGCACGAGGCGCTGCACGGCGCGGCCGTCGACGTGGTGCTGCTCGTCCAGTGCACCAGCCCCTTCCTCGTACGGGAGGACATCGACGCGGTGGTCGGCGCGATCCTCGACGGCGGCGCCGACAGCGCGCTGACGGTGGCGCCCTTCCACGGGTTCGTATGGCGGGACGCCGGCGACATCGCGGACGAGGCGCGCCCGGCACCCGTACAGCAGACGGCAGCCGAAGGCGGCGTCGCCGTCCTCGCCGACCGGAAGACCACCACCGGCGGCGGCTACGGCGTCAACCACGACAAGTCGCAGCGCCAGATGCGCCAGGACCGGCCCCAGGACCTCCTGGAGACCGGCGCCGTCTACGCCATGGAGACCGGCGGGTTCCGCCGCCACGAGCACCGCTTCTTCGGCCGCACGGAACTCGTCCGCACCGACCCCGCGCGGGTCCTGGAGATCGACGACCCGCACGACCTGGCCCGCGCCCGCGCGCTCGCCCCCCTCTTCGACCAGCCGTCCACCCTCCCGGCCAGGGAGGACATCGACGCGGTCGTCCTCGACTTCGACGGCACCCAGACCGACGACAAGGTGCTGATCGACTCCGAAGGACAGGAGTTCGTCACCGTGCACCGCGGTGACGGTCTCGGCATCGCGGCCCTCCGCAAGAGCGGCCTCGAACTGCTGATCCTGTCCACGGAAGTGAACCCGGTCGTCGCCGCACGGGCCCGGAAACTCAAGATCCCGGTCCTGCACGGCATCGACCGCAAGGACCTCGCACTGAAGCAGTGGTGCGAGGAGCAGGGCATCGCGCCCGAGCGCGTGCTCTACGTCGGCAACGACGTCAACGACCTCCCGTGCTTCGCCCTCGCGGGCTGGCCCGTGGCGGTCGCCAGTGCCCATGACGTCGTGCGCGGCGCCGCACGCGCCGTCACCACCGTCCCCGGAGGCGAAGGCGCGATCCGAGAGATCGCCAGCTGGATCCTCGGCCCTTCTCTCGACTCCCTCAACAAGTAAGGAACGCACGTCATGTCCAACGCTTCCACCTCCCGCATCCGCAAGTTCGGCTCCCGCGAGGCCGGCCCCGGCCGCCCCGTCTACATCACCGGCGAGATCGGCATCAACCACAACGGTGACCTGGAGAACGCGTTCCGGCTCATCGACGCCGCCGCCGACGCCGGCTGCGACGCCGTCAAGTTCCAGAAGCGCACCCCCGAGATCTGCACGCCGCGCGACCAGTGGGACATCGAGCGGGACACCCCCTGGGGCCGGATGACGTACATCGACTACCGGCACCGCGTCGAGTTCGGCGAGGACGAGTACCGCGCCATCGACGAGTACTGCAAGAAGCGCGGCATCGACTGGTTCGCCTCCCCGTGGGACACCGAGGCCGTCGCCTTCCTGGAGAAGTTCGACGTCCCCGCCCACAAGGTGGCCTCCGCCTCCCTCACGGACGACGAGCTGCTCCGCGCCCTGCGCGCCACCGGCCGCACGGTCATCCTCTCCACCGGCATGTCGACGCCGAAGCAGATCCGCCACGCCGTCGAGGTCCTCGGCTCGGACAACATCCTGATGTGCCACGCCACGTCGACGTACCCGGCGCAGGCCGAGGAACTCAACCTCCGCGTCATCAACACCCTCCAGGGCGAGTACCCGAACGTCCCGATCGGCTACTCCGGCCACGAGACCGGCCTCCAGACGACCCTCGCGGCCGTCGCCCTCGGCGCCACCTTCGTCGAGCGCCACATCACCCTCGACCGCGCCATGTGGGGCTCCGACCAGGCCGCCTCCGTGGAGCCGCAGGGCCTCACGCGCCTCGTCCGCGACATCCGCACCATCGAGGAGTCCCTCGGTGACGGCGTCAAGAAGGTCTACGAGTCCGAGCTCGGCCCGATGAAGAAGCTGCGCCGCGTGCCGGGCGTCGTCGCCGAGGCGGAGATCGCCGTCGCCGCCGGTGAGCCGGTGGGTGTGTGACCTCAACTCCTGGGCGGTCCGGTGCGGTCGACCCCGCACCGGGCCGCCCACGGTGCCCTCGGGAGGGCCGCATGTCCGGCAGCAGTACGTTGTGCTTCGTCGAGAGCCCGGTACAGCTCCTCAACGTCCTGGAGTGGGCACACCACCAGGAGGTCACCGCGACCGTCGTGGTGCTCTCGCCCACCGACCCGATGACCCGCGGACAGCTGCGCCGCATGGCCCAACTCGCCCGCACCGAAGGACACACGGTGCGCTGGGAGGAGGCCCGCGGCGGCGCGGCCGCGCCGTTCCAGACGATCGGCGGGCTCGCCCCTTCGCTGCGCAGGGCCGACCGGATCGTCCTCGGCGACCCGTTCTCCCGCTACGTACAGCTGCTGCTCACGATCACTCGCGCCGATGAGCTCGTCGTCGTCGACGACGGCACCGCCACCATGGAGTTCGTCGCCCAACTGGTGCGCGGCGAACGGCTCGTGCGCTGGCACCGGCGCGGCGGCAGGGCGGGACCGCGCGACCTCGTCTTCGGCCCCGTCGCCGCCGCCGCACGCCGCAGGCTCACCGCGCACGCGCGCCGGGACTCGGTGTCCGTGTTCACGTCGATGCCGGTGGCCGAGGCCCCCGAAGGCGTCACGGTGAGCTCCAACGACTACGCCTGGACCCGCGCACGGTTCGGCCCGCCGCGGATCACGCGCGGCGCCGACATGGTCGGAACCTCCCTGGTGGAAACGGGAGTCGTCGACCTGGAGCAGTACCTCGGCGCGGTCCGCGAACTGGCCCGCGCGCACGGCGCCACCCGCTACTTCGCGCACCGCCGCGAGAGCTCCGACAAGCTGCACCGCCTCGCCACCGAGACCGGCCTGGAGATCGTCCGCCCCGACCTCCCGCTGGAGCTCATCGCCCGGCGAGGCCCCATAGGCCGGACGATCCTCAGCTTCCCGTCGACCGTCGTGCACACCCTGCCGATCGCCCTCGCGGGAACCGGTGTGAAGGTCGCGGTGTGCGAGATCGACCCGGCATGGCTGCGCCAGGGCGTCTCCGACCACGCGCAGGGTTTCCTGGCGGGGATCTCCGGATCGGCGCGGGGCGCGGTGCGGACGGTGTAGGGCGGTGTGAAACCCGGTGGCCCCCGTACCGGCACAGGCCGTACGCTCGCCCCGTGACCAGCCCCGAGTCCGACAGACTCCGGCCACCGGCAGCCGTCCGGTGGCCTTCTTCCGCGCACCGCTGAGGCCCGTCCCTACGGGCCTCCGCTGACGCGCGCCGCCGCCACCGCCGCACGCGCAGCCGGAACCGCGACCACACACCCTTCTCCACGGTCCCGGAGTCCGTCGTGCCTTTCGCTCTCCACCTGCTCGCCCTCGCCGTCTTCGCGCAGGGAACATCCGAGTTCATGCTCGCGGGTCTCGGCCCCCACATCGCCCATGACCTGGGCGTCTCCATCCCCGCCGCCGGTGCGCTCACGTCCGCCTTCGCGATCGGCATGATCGTCGGGGCGCCGCTCACGGCCGTCCTCGCCGTGCGATGGCCACGCCGCCCGGCCCTCTTCGGCTTCCTCCTGGTCTTCGCCCTCGTCCATGTCGCGGGCGCGCTGACGACCAGCTTCCCGGTACTGCTCGCCACCCGCGTCGTCGCGGCGCTCGCCAACGCCGGGTTCCTCGCGGTCGCGCTCGCCACGGCGGTGAGCATGGTCGCCCCCGACGCCAAGGGCCGCGCCACGGCGATCCTGCTCGGCGGCACCACCCTGGCCTGCGTCGCGGGCGTGCCCGGCGGGGCACTGCTCGGCCAACTCCTGGGCTGGCGGGCCGCGTTCTGGGCCGTCGCGCTGATCTGCGTACCCGCGCTGATCGCCGTACTGCGGTCGGTGCCGGCGTCGGGACCCGGCGCACGCGGCGACGTCCGCACGGAGCTGCGAGCCCTGCGCAGCCCCCGTCTGCTCACGGTGCTGCTGCTCGGCGCGCTGGTCAACGCCGCCACGTTCTGCACGTTCACGTACCTGTCTCCCGTCGCCACGGAGGTCACCGGGATCGGCGAGGCCTGGATCCCGGCGCTGCTCGCCCTCTTCGGCCTCGGCTCGTTCGCAGGGGTCGGCGCGGCGGGCCGCCTCTCGGACACGCATCCGACGCGGGTCCTGGTGCTCGGCGGGGCGGCGCTCCTGCTCGGCTGGGTCCTCTTCGCCCTCCTCGCGGGAAACGCCCCGGCGACCCTCGCCCTCGCCTTCGTCCAGGGCGCCCTGTCCTTCGCGGTCGGCTCCACCTTGATCGCCCAGGCCCTCTACGCGGCATCCGCCGCGCCCACCCTCGCGGGCGGCCTCGCGACAGCGGCCCTCAACACGGGCGCGGCCCTCGGCCCATGGGCCGGCGGGCTCGCGATCGGGGGCGGGCTGGGGTACCGGGGCGTGCTGGGGGTGAGCGCGGGGCTGGTGGCGGTGGCGTTCGTTGTGGCGGCACTGAGCGCGGTCCGGTCCCCGCGCCCCGCTCGCGTGTCATCCGGTCACCCTTTGTGATGACGGGATTCGATTGCTGCGACTACCGTGGATGCCCAGGTAGATGATCCCGTCCATGGGAGGAACCATGACCGCAGAGCCGATCGCCGGGCACGAGTCCGAGCGAGGCTGTCGCTGGCCGGTGCCGCCGCAGGACGGGTACACCGTGGACGATCTGTTCACCTTGCCCGACCTCCCGCCGCATACCGAGCTGATCGACGGGAGCCTTGTCTTCGTGAGTCCGCAGCGAGACTTTCACAGCACCATGATCGACCTCCTGGTGACCGGGCTGCGTCGCACGGTTCCAGAGCACCTCAAGGTCAGACGCGAGATGACCGTTGTACTCGACCCTCGCAACGGGCCCGAGCCCGACATCAGTGTGGTCCGCGCCGAGTCGGTCACCGGTCTGGAGCAGACCCGCTTCGCCGCCGCCGACGTCCTGCTGGCCGTCGAGGTCGTGTCACCGGACTCCGAGGCGCGGGACCACGACACCAAGCCACACAAGTACGCGGCCGCGGGTATCCCGCACTTCTGGCTGGTGGAGTCGGCGGGCTCCGGCAGGCATCCCGTGGTGCGGGTCTACGAACTCGACCCGGTGTCGAAGGCGTACGCCGTGACCGGGATCCATCACGACCACCTGAAGATCGGCGTCCCGTACGACATCGACATCGACGTCAGCCTTGAAGCGTTGCGCATGCTGTGAGTGGTGCGGCGTTCACCGCACGCGACCGAACGACATGTCATACCCCTCCTGCGCGATCCACATGCGCATCGCGACCATATTTCTTACCCCAATACGGCTGAACTTTTGTTGATCGCGGGTTAGTTGGCCCCTGCATCGCCCTACCCTTCAGAGGGTGAACCAGTTGACGTCCCGTGAGTCAGAGGCCGACAAGCCCGGGGAATCCGTGCCGGGCACCGCACTTCCGGGTGCGCTGCCCGAGGCGCTGCGCGCCGAACTCGTCGCCTTCCGGCGCGATATGCACATGCACCCCGAGCTGGGCAATCAGGAGTTCCGCACCACCGCGGCGCTCAAGACCCGCCTTGAGAAGGCGGGGCTCGCGCCGCGCCTGCTCGGCATGGGGACCGGCCTCATCTGTGACATCGGCGCCGAGGGCGGCGAGGGCCGCGGCATGCTCGCGCTGCGCGCGGACATCGACGCGCTGCCCATCCCGGACACCAAGACGGACTGCGTGTACCGGTCGACGGTGCCGGACCGGGCGCACGCCTGCGGTCACGACGTGCACACCACGGTCGTGCTCGGCGCCGGGCTCGTCCTCGCGGAGCTGCACCGCGAGGGGCAACTGCCGCACCCCGTACGGCTGCTGTTCCAGCCGGCGGAGGAGGTGCTGCCCGGTGGCGCGCCCGACGCGATCGAGTGCGGGGTCCTGGACGGCGTACGGAGCGTCATCGGCGTGCACTGCGACCCGAAGGTCGACGCGGGGAAGATCGGGATCAGGCCGGGCCCCATCACATCGGCGTGCGACCGCCTTGAGGTCACCCTCGACGGCCCCGGTGGGCACACGGCGCGCCCGCATCTCACCACGGACCTGGTCACGGCCGCCGCCAAGGTCGCCACGGAGGTCCCGGCGCTGGTCGCCCGCCGCGTCGACGCGCGCTCCGGGCTCGCCGTGACGTGGGGGCGGCTGGAGACCGGGCACGCGTGCAACGTGATCCCGCAGCACGCCGAGCTGTCCGGCACGGTGCGCTGCCTGGACCTGGACGCGTGGCGCCAGGCGCCCGACCTCGTCCACGGCGCCATCCAGGAGATCGCGGACCTGTACCGCGCGAAGCCGGTGGTGAACTACATCCGTGGCGTCCCGCCGGTGGTCAACGACCCGGTCGTCACTGAGCTGTTGAGGGACGCGATGACGGCCCGCCGGGGATCCGACTCCGTGGAGGACACGCAGCAGAGCCTCGGGGGCGAGGACTTCTCCTGGTATCTGGAGCATGTGCCGGGTGCGATGGCCCGCCTCGGCGTGAAGCCGCCGGGGGAGCGGGGGTCACGTGACCTCCACCAGGGGGACTTCGACGTGGACGAGTCGGCGATCACGGTGGGCGTGGAGCTCTTCACGGCGGCGGCACTGCTGGACACGTAGCGGGGTACCGGCACGAATCGGTAACGCCGCCGTCAAGGCCATTCCTCGGACTTTCTACGCGCGTTATGGTGCGCCGAACTGGGCGCCATACAAGGCGTGTTGGACGAATGGGGACTCCAGATGCGTCGAATACCGCGGCTCACGACGATAGCCGTAGGCATCACCGGCCTGGCGCTCGCCGCCACCGCCTGTGGCGGCACCAGCAGCGAGAAGGGCACAGGCGGCGACGAGAGCGGCGGGAAGCTCGGGCTCGCCATCGCGTACGACGTCGGCGGCAAGGGCGACCAGTCGTTCAACGACTCCGCCTACGAGGGCATGATCAAGGCGAAGAACGAGTTCGGCTACAAGACCGCGGACCAGGAGCCGAAGGACGGCGAGTCCGACGACGACAAGGTGCAGCGGCTCGCGAACCTCGCGAAGGCCGGCTACAACCCGGTCGTCGGCATCGGTTACGCCTACGGCCCGGCGATGAAGGAAGCCTCGAAGAAGTACCCGAAGACGACCTTCGGCATCGTCGACTCGGTCGTCGAGGGCAAGAACGTGGCCTCCCTCGTCTTCGCCGAGAACGAGTCCTCCTACCTGGCCGGTGTCGCCGCGGCCAAGGCCACCAAGTCCGACCACGTCGGCTTCGTCGGCGGCGTCGACAACGAACTGATCAACAAGTTCGAGGCCGGGTTCGAGCAGGGCGTCAACGACACCAAGAAGGGCGTCGACATCGAGGTCCAGTACCTCGACGAGGACCCGGCCAAGGGCTTCGCCTCGCCGGACCTCGGCAAGGCCGCCGCCGAGAAACAGCTGGAGGACGGCGCCGACGTGATCTACCACGCGGCCGGCCTGTCGGGTCAGGGCGTCATCAAGGCGGCCGCCGAGCAGAAGACGTGGGTCATCGGCGTCGACTCCGACCAGTACAAGCAGAAGACCCTCGCCAAGTACAAGGAGTACATCCTCACTTCGGCGCTCAAGGAGGTCGGGGAGTCCGTCTACTCGCTGGCCAAGTCCGTCGAGGACGACAAGCCGCTGACCGGCGTGCAGACCTTCGACCTCAAGGTCGACGGCGTAGGAGCCTCGGAGGCCAACCCGAAGTTCAAGGAGATCGCCGGTCTCTCCGACGCGGTCGCCAAGGCCAAGAAGGGCATCGTCGACGGCACCATCAAGGTGCAGACGAAGCCGGAGAAGAAGTGACCCGGGCGATCTGAGCCCGTGCTCGACGGTGCCGCCGGTGCGTCTCGCCGGCGGCACCGCAAACCCGGTCGTATACGTCCTCGTACCCCCGTCGATAACAGTCTGGACAACCAGGGTTCTCCTTCGGGTCTACGCGCGTTACTCTGCGGCGAACTCAGCGTCGGCCCCCTGCCGTTCCGGCGCTTGTACGAAGGAGCACTTCTCATGCGCCGGGTTTCCCGTATAGCGGTCGCAGGCACCGCCACCGCCTCGCTCGCCCTCGCCCTCTCCGCCTGCGGAGGCACGTCGTCGGACGCCCAGTCGTCCTCCGACGGCGGTAAGGACAAGGGCCTCGCCATCGCCTACGACGTCGGCGGCAAGGGCGACCAGTCGTTCAACGACGCCGCCTACGACGGCCTTCGCCAGGCCAAGAAGAAGTTCGGCTACGAGGTCGCCGACCAGGAGCCGAAGGACGGCGAGTCCGACGACGACAAGACCCAGCGCCTCGTGCAGCTGGCGAAGATGGGCTACAACCCGGTCGTCGGCATCGGCTACGCGTACGCCCCCGCCGTCAAGGAGGCCGCGGCGAAGTACCCGAAGACCACCTTCGGCATCGTCGACGACGCCACCGCCAAGGGCGACAACATCGCCGACCTGGTCTTCCAGGAGAACGAGGTCTCCTACCTCGCCGGTGTCACCGCGGCCCTGAAGACCAAGTCCGACACCGTCGGCTTCGTCGGCGGCGTCGACAACGCGCTGATCAACAAGTTCCAGGCGGGCTTCGAGCAGGGCGTCAAGGACACCAAGAAGGGCGTCAAGGTCGAGGTCCAGTACCTCGACGAGGACCCGGCCAAGGGCTTCGCCTCGCCGGACCTCGGCAAGGCCGCCGCCGAGAAGCAGCTGGAGGACGGCGCCGACGTCGTCTACCACGCGGCCGGTCTGTCGGGTCAGGGCGTCATCGAGGCGGCCGCCGCCGAGAAGGCGTACGCGATCGGCGTCGACTCCGACCAGTACGCGCAGGCCCCGCTGAAGAAGTACAAGAAGTACATCATCACCTCCGCCACCAAGGACGTCGCCAAGGCGATCCTCAACCTGGCGCAGTCGGTCGAGGACGGCAAGCCGGAGACCGGCGTCGTCACCGGCGACCTGAAGTCCGGCGAGGTCTCCCTCGCCGACTCCAACCCGGAGTTCAAGAGCGACTCCAAGCTCCAGGCGGCCCTGAAGAAGGCCGAGCAGGGCATCGTCGGCGGCTCGGTGAAGGTGCCGGTCAAGCCCCAGAAGTAACACGAGGGAAGCCGGGCGCGGGGAGGTCGCTCCATCCTTCGGGAGGAGCCTTCATCCCCGCGCCCTGTTCATGCGATCCTGCTCGAACTCACTTCTCGCACACCGCTGTTGGGGCGCTACGCGTGTAGGCGACCCCCTTCCCCAGGAGAGTGCGCCATCGCCACGTCAAGCTCCCCGCCGGCCGACACGGTCGCCCCCGTCGCCGTGGAACTCAAGGGCATCACCAAGCGGTTCCCCGGTGTGGTCGCCAACCACGACATCCGCCTCACCGTCCACAAGGGCACCGTGCACGCCCTCGTAGGGGAGAACGGGGCGGGCAAGTCCACCCTGATGAAGATCCTCTACGGCATGCAGAAGCCGGACGAGGGCACCATCACCATCGCCGGGGAGCAGGTCTCCTACTCCTCGCCCGCCGACGCCATCACCCGCGGCATCGGCATGGTCCACCAGCACTTCATGCTCGCGGACAACCTCACCGTCCTGGAGAACGTCGTCCTCGGCAGCGAGAAGCTGTACGGGATCGGCGGCAGGGCCCGCCGCAAGATCCTTGAGATATCCGAGCGTTACGGGCTCGGGGTGCGCCCCGATGTCCTCGTGGAGGACCTCGGTGTCGCCGACCGGCAGCGCGTGGAGATCCTGAAGGTGCTGTACCGGGGCGCGACCACCCTGATCCTCGACGAGCCGACCGCCGTGCTCGTCCCGCAGGAGGTCGACGCGCTCTTCGACAACCTGCGCGAGCTCAAGGCCGAGGGCCTGTCCGTCATCTTCATCTCGCACAAGCTCGGCGAAGTCCTCTCCGTGGCCGACGAGATCACCGTCATCCGGCGCGGCACGACGGTCGGCACGGCCGTCCCCGCCGAGACCACGCCGAAGCAGCTCGCCGAGCTGATGGTCGGCAGCGAACTGCCCACCCCGGAGACGGCGGAGTCCACCGTCACCGACCGCCCCGTCGTCGAGGTCGAGGAGCTGCGCCTGGCGGCACCCCACGGCGGCAAGCCGCTCCTCGACGGCATCACCTTCACCATCCACGCCGGTGAAGTCCTCGGTCTCGCGGGCGTCGAGGGCAACGGACAGACGGAGCTGATCGAGGCGCTGATCGGCCTGGAGCACGCGGACAGCGGCACCATCAAGCTGCTCGGCGAGGAGATCACCTCCTGGGCCACCCGCAGGCGCCGCGAGTCCGGCATCGGCTACATCCCCGAGGACCGGCACCGCCACGGCCTCGTCCTGAGCGCCCCGCTCTGGGAGAACCGGATGCTCGGACACGTCACCGAGCGGCCCAACAGCAAGGGCTTCTGGCTCGACCCGAAGGCCGCGCAGGCCGACACCGAGCGGATCGTCAAGGAGTACGACGTCCGCACCCCCGGCATCGACGTCACCGCGGCCTCCCTGTCGGGCGGCAACCAGCAGAAGCTGATCGTCGGCCGGGAGATGAGCCACACGCCCAAGTTCCTGATCGCCGCCCACCCCACCCGCGGTGTGGACGTCGGCGCGCAGGCACAGATCTGGGACCAGATCCGCGCGGCCCGCCATGAAGGGCTGGCCGTGCTGCTCATCTCGGCCGACCTCGACGAGCTGATCGGCCTCTCCGACACCCTCCGGGTCATCTACGACGGCCGCCTCGTGGCCGACGCCGACCCGGCCGCCATCACCCCGGAAGAGCTGGGATCCGCCATGACCGGTGCGGCCTCGGGCCACCTGGAGCACACGGAAGACGGTGCCTGACCCATGAACATCAGCAAGCGCTGGGATTCCGAACGGATCCTTCTCGCGGTGGCAGGACCGGTCATCGCCCTGGTCGTGGCGTTCGCCCTGACCGCGATCGTGCTCGTGGCCTCCGGCGAGAACCCCGTCGAACCGTTCTCCATCATGTTCGAGCAGGCGACGTTCTCCGACGTCCAGGTGCTCATCATCAATGACGCCGCCGGCCTCTACGTCGGCGCGCTCGCCGTGGCCATCGGCTTCCGGATGAACCTCTTCAACATCGGCGTCGAGGGCCAGTACCGGCTCGCCGCCTGCGTCGCCGCCATCGTCGGCGCGCACATCGCGTTCCCGGCCTTCCTCCAGATCCCGCTGCTCATCCTGTCGGCGGCCCTGACCGGCGCGATCTGGTCCGGCATCGCGGGCATCCTCAAGGTGACCCGCGGTGTCAGCGAGGTCGTCTCCACGATCATGCTCAACTCGATCGCCGCCTCGGTCATCGCCTATCTGACCCTGGAGGACGTCTTCGGGGTCGCCGTCGGCAACAACCGGACCACCGGCGAGATGGACAAGGCCGGCTGGTTCCCCGGCATCAACATGGGCGACGCGGTCGGCACCGTCTACGGCTTCGTCTTCGTCGCGATCGCCCTCGGCGTCGTCTACTGGGTCATGCTGAACCGCACCCGGTTCGGCTTCGACCTGCGCGCCTCCGGAGCCTCCGACACCGCGGCCGCCGCATCCGGCGTCTCGGCGAAGCGGATGGTCCTCACGGCCATGCTCCTGTCGGGCGCCGTCGCGGGACTCGCCGGGCTGCCGACGCTGCTCGGCTCGACGCACACCTTCTCCGACTCGTTCCCGGCCGCGCTCGGCTTCAACGCGATCACCGTGGCGCTGCTCGGCCGCAACAGCCCGGTCGGCATGGCGCTCGCCTCGCTGCTGCTGTCCTGGCTGTTCAACGCGGCCGACCCGCTGGACCTCCAGGGCTACAGCTCCGAGATCGCCACGATCATGCAGGGCCTCATCGTGATCGCCGTCGTCGTCTCCTACGAGGCCGTCCGCGTCTGGGGCACCCGCCGCCAGCAGCAGCGCGTCGGCGCCGAACTCGCAGCGGGCCACGTCCTCACCGCCTCCGCCACCAACGACCAGAAGCCGGAGGTGGCCGCCCGATGAGTACGGCTCCCGTTCTCGACAAGCCCGCCGCGCCCGCGGTCCGGCGCAAGCTCAGCCTCCCCGTCCTGCTCCTGATCATCGCGGGCCTGCTCTGTCTGGTCTCCGCGGTCCGCCTGATCACCGACGCGAACGGCCTGACCTCGGTCAGCCAGATGTCCACGGCCCTCCAACTCGCCGTCCCCATCGGCATGGCGGGCCTCGGCGGCCTGTGGGCCGAGCGCGCGGGCGTCGTCAACATCGGCCTCGAAGGCATGCTGATCCTCGGCACCTGGTTCGGCGCCTGGGCCGGCTACCAGTGGGGCCCCTGGGTCGGCGTGCTCGCCGCCCTCATCGGCGGGGCGCTCGGCGGTCTGGTGCACGCCCTCGCTACGGTCACCTTCAACGTCAACCACATCGTCTCCGGTGTGGCCATCAACATCCTCGCCCTCGGCGCCACCCGCTATCTCTCCGTCCTGATGTACGACGGGATGGAGGGCGCGACCTCCCGCCAGTCGCCCGCGGTGCCCTCGCTCGGCGAGTTCACGGTCCCGGGCCTCGCGGACGCCCTCGCCGACCTCAACAAGCACGGCTGGTTCCTGATCTCGGACGTCGCGGGCCTGCTCGGCGGCGTCATGACGGGCGTGTCGTGGCTGACGCTGATCGCGGTGCTGCTGGTCCCCGCCTCCTGGTGGATCCTGTGGCGCACGTCGTTCGGCCTGCGGCTGCGGTCCTGCGGCGAGAACCCGGTCGCGGCCGAGTCCCTCGGCGTCAACGTCATCAAGTACAAGTACCTCGCCGTGATCGTCTCCGGCGCCCTCGCGGGCCTCGGCGGCGCGTTCCTCTCCATGGTCTCCTCCAACTACTACCTGGAGGGCCAGACCGGCGGCCGCGGCTACATCGGCCTCGCCGCGATGATCTTCGGCAACTGGATGCCGGGCGGACTCGCCCTGGGCGCGGGCCTGTTCGGCTACAGCGACACGCTCAAGGTGCGCGGCGGCACGGAGAACACCCACGCGCTGCTCCTCCTCATCGCCATCCTCGCGCTCCTCGCGGTGGCCTGGCTGATCTGGAAGAAGAAGTACGTAGGAGGCGCCGTCACCCTCGCGGTCTCGATCCTCCTCTTCTTCTGGTACTCCTCCACCGATTCGGTACCGAGCCAGGTCGCCACGGCCATGCCGTACGTCCTGACCATGCTCGTCCTGGCACTCTCGGCACAGCGCCTGCGGATGCCGAAGGCGAACGGCAAGCCGTACCGGAAGGGGCAGGGCACGTGACGGTCGACTGGGAGCACCTGAGAGCGGCGGCGCGCGAGGCGATGTCCCGTGCGTACGCCCCGTACTCGGGGTTCCCGGTCGGTGCGGCGGCCCTGGTGGACGACGGCCGCACGGTCACCGGCTGCAACGTCGAGAACGCGTCGTACGGCCTCGGCCTGTGCGCGGAATGCGGCCTCGTCTCGCACCTGGTCGCCACGGGCGGCGGCCGCCTCACCCACTTCACGTGCGTGGACGGCAAGGGCGAGCTGCTGATGCCGTGCGGCCGCTGCCGCCAGCTCCTGTACGAGTTCGGGGGCGCGGACCTGCTGATGGAGACGGGGGCGGGGGTGCGGACACTGGGGGAGATGCTGCCGGAGGCCTTCGGCCCCGACGACCTGAACTGAACTGCCAGCCCGGGGCAGATCAAGCCCCAGCCCCGGGCTGGCAATTCAAGCCCGGCGGCGGGCGGGCAAAATCATCCCCCTGCGCCGGGTGGGCAAAATCATCCCCCTGCGCCGGGTGGGCAAAATCAGGCCCCTGCGCCGGGTGGGCAATTCAAGCCCGGCGGCGGGCGGGCAAAATCAGGCCCCTGCGCCGGGTGGGCAATTCAAGCCCGGCGGCGGGCGGGCAAAATCATCCCCCTGCGCCGGGCGGGCAATTCAAGCCCGGCGGCGGGCAGGCAAAATCAAGCCCCTGCGCCGGGTGGGCAAAATCAAGCCCCTGCGGCGATTGAGCAGCGGGGTCCGGGGCGGAGCCCCGTGACCGGGGAACGGTGCGGCGTGTCAGGAATCCCGCTCCTGCCGCCGAACCATCTCCGCAATCCACGCCGGCGCATACGGCGACGTACACCCCGCCGACGTCGGATAATCCTTGAGCACACCGAGCCGCTCCCCAATACCGACCGCACGGCCCCGGCGCCCGGGATGGGCGATCCCGATCTGCGCGAGGCACGTATTCATGGCCCACTGGAGCCGCTCCGGCGCACCCCGCATCTCCGCCTCGATCACATCGAGCAACCCCGCGAGGTCCAGCCCCTCCGGCCTCTTCGTCACGCGGTCCGCCGTCAGCGCCCACCCGGCACTCGCGACCACCGGATCCTTGTCGTCGAGCCAGGCGACGCGCAGCGCCTCCGCGTGCGGGCCCTTCTTCACCACGTAGTTGATGAGCCAGTCCTGCACCTTCGGGGCGCGCGCCTCGCGCAGCATGGCGTCCAACTCGCCCTCCCCGAACGCCTTCGGCCGGCAGACGAGGAGGGCGAGGAGCCGCGCCGCCGTGTCATCGGTGGCCCACAGCTCGACCGCGAGGTCCTGCCGCGTCTTGAGGCGCTTGGCGATGGCCCGCAGCTTGCTCAGATTCACGCCGTGGTCGTCGCCGTGCCGCTCGTTGACGGCGCGCGCCTTCGGGTCCTCAAGACCGGCCAGCTCGTCGAGCAGCTCGCGCACCGTCGTGGCCGGCGTCTCGGTCTCGGGCACTGCGATCTCCTGTTCGTCACGGAGCTCTCACGGTACGGCGGACCGAGGCCGACGGCACACTTCACGCAGAGCATCTATGCGCGTAGAGTCGCCGTGCCGTGGGAGCGTGGCCGGGTGCGCCGCGCTGCGTTCGAACCGTTGGAGGATTTGCCATGGACGTCATCTCCGTCATCCGTACGAAGCGAGACCGCGAGCGGCTCTCCGACGCGCAGATCGACTGGGTCGTCGACGCTTATACGCGGGGCGACGTGGCCGACGAGCAGATGTCGGCCCTCGCCATGGCGATCTTCCTGAACGGGATGGACCGCGCGGAGATCGCCCGCTGGACCGCCGCGATGATCAACTCCGGTGAGCGGATGGACTTTTCGGTGCTCGCGCGCCCCGCCGCCGACAAGCACTCCACAGGCGGCGTCGGCGACAAGATCACGCTGCCGCTCGCGCCGCTCGTCGCGGCCTGCGGAGCGGCCGTGCCGCAGCTGTCGGGGCGCGGCCTCGGCCACACCGGCGGCACGCTCGACAAGCTGGAGGCGATCCCCGGCTGGCGCGCGGACATCAGCAACGACGAGATGATGCGCACCCTGGAGGACGTCGGCGCGGTCGTCTGCGCGCCGGGCAGCGGCCTCGCCCCCGCCGACAAGAAGCTCTACGCGCTGCGCGACGTCACGGCCACCGTGGAGTGCATCCCGCTGATCGCCTCTTCGATCATGTCGAAGAAGATCGCGGAGGGGACGGGCTCACTGGTCCTCGACGTGAAGGTCGGCTCCGGCGCCTTTATGAAGGAGATCGGCCCGGCCCGCGAACTCGCCCGCACGATGGTCGGGTTGGGCGCGGACCACGGCCTGCCGACCGTCGCCCTCGTCACCGACATGAACACCCCGCTCGGCCTGACCGCGGGCAACGCCCTCGAAGTCCGGGAATCCGTCGAGGTGTTGGCGGGCGGCGGCCCCGACGACGTCGTCGAGCTGACCCTCGCCCTCGCCCGCGAGATGCTCGACGCGGCGGGACTGAAGGACGCCGACCCGGCGAAGGCGCTCGCCGACGGCCGCGCGATGGACGCGTGGCGGCGGATGATCGCGGCGCAGGGCGGCGACCCCGACGCGGCGCTGCCGACGGCCCGCGAGACGCACGTGGTGACGGCGGCGGAGTCCGGCGTCCTCACCCGTCTCGACGCGATGGGCGTGGGCCTCGCCGCCTGGCGCCTCGGCGCGGGCCGCTCCCGCAAGGAGGACCCGGTGCAGGCGGCGGCAGGCGTCGAACTGCACGCCAAGCCCGGCGACGCGGTCTTCGCGGGACAGATCCTCATGACCCTGCACACGGACACCCCCGAGCGGTTCGCGTACGCGCTCGAAGCGCTGGAAGGGGCGTACGACATCGCCCCGGCGGGCACCGGGTTCACGGCGCGGCCGATCGTGCTGGAGCGGATCGGCTGACCGCACGCCCAGGGGTGGCCGCCCCGGACGCCGGGCCGGTCACCCCAGCAGCGCCGCCACCACCACGAGCGCCGGCACCGACACCATCGTCGACAGCAGGATCGACTCCCGCGCCAGCCGCTCACCCACTCGGTAACGGCTCGAGTACGTGAAGATGTTCTGGGCCGCCGGAAGCGCCGACGTCACCACGACGTCGAGGAGCCGCGCCCCGTGCAGGCCGAACACGAAGGACGCCAGCGCCCACGCCGCCACCGGCTGGCCCACCGCCTTCAGCGCCGTCGACAGCAGCACCGGCACCCGGTCGTCGCTCCGGCCGCCCGGCCACGAACTCCCGCACAGCGAGATGCCGAACGCGATGAGGATCCCCGGCACCGACATGTTCGCGATGAGTTCCAGCGGGTCGAAGATCGGGGAGGGGACCGTGATCCCCGTGGCCGACACCAGCACGCCCGAGAGCGAACCGATCGCGACCGGGTTCCGGAACGGCGTGAGCAGCCGCTGGGCCCACGTCAGCCGCTCCGCACCGGACGACGCCTCCGACAGGTCGAGCACCGTCAGCGCGATCGGCGTCACGACGAGCTGCTGGAAGAGGAGGACCGGGGCGACGAGCGAGGCGTCACCCAGGACGTAGACCGCGATCGGGATCCCCAGGTTCCCCGAGTTCACCAACGACGAGCACAGCGCGCCGATCGTGGTCCGGCCCGTCCCCCAACCGCGTACGACGCCCACCGTGATGAAGATCCCGGCCATCGCCGCCGTGGAGAGCGCCGTGACCAGCAGGCTCGGCGAGAGGATCACGGCCAGGTCCGCCTTGGCCAGCATGGTGAACAGCAGCGCCGGGGACGCCACATGAAACGCCAGCCTGTTCAGGACCTCCCGGCCGCCCGCGCCCAGATAGCCGCGCCGCCCGATGACGTAGCCGACCGCGATGACGATCGCGATGACCGCGAAACCGTTGAGTACCCCCTGCACCCGTCAAGACTCCGTCGGATACGGATCTCCGGTCAACGTTGATCCACTATCCGAATCAACGTGACCGGGGCCACGCGCCCGGCTGCGGACGGGACCGATGAATTCCGCACCCCCGCGCGGTCATTCGTACGTGGCTGCTTCCTCGCTCTCTCCCGAGTCCTCGCCCGCCGTGGTGCTCGCCGGGCCGATCCGCTCCGGCGACGCACCCCGGCTGTGCGAGCGCCTCCGCGCCGTCCTGCCGGGCGCGCCGACCGTGATCTGCGACGTCTCCCGCGTGAGCACCGCCGACCTCACCACCCTCGACGCGCTCGCCCGGATGCAGCTCGCCGCCCGCCGCGCCGGGTCACGGATGGTGCTCCGCGACCCGCCCCCGGGCCTCGCCGTGCTCCTCGAACTCGCCGGGATGACCGAGGCGTTGGGCGCGCCCGCCCGCGAGGGGTCAGGCGTCGAGACGGTCCGGGACGCCGAACAACGGGAACCAGCGCTGCGTGTCCAGGAAGCAGTGGTACCCCGCGATCCGCCCCGCTGAGAACTCGATGACCTGGATCGCCCAGGGCGTGAAGCCCCCCTTGTCCGGATCCGGCTTGTAGTGGGCGAACGCCGGCGTCCCGTTCGACACCACCGGCAGCAGTCGCGAACCCGCGCAGGACGCGCCGATCGTGGTCATGAAGCCCGTGATGTCCTCGGGGCCGCGCAGCCACAGGTCGAACGGCGGCATCGTCATGATGGCGTCCTCGGCGAGCAGCGCGGTGAGCGCCTTCATGTCGTAGCCCTCGAACGCCGCGATGTAGCGCTCCAGGAGCTTCTGCTGCTCCTCGTCGAGCGGATCGGACGTCGCGGAGTCCGCGGGCGGGGCCTCCGCCAGCGTCGCCCGCGCCCGCTGAAGCGCGCTGTTCACCGACGCCACCGATGTGTCGAGCAGGTCCGCGACCTCCTGCGCCTTCCACGCCAGGACCTCGCGCAGGATCAGCACCGCCCGCTGCTTCGGCGGCAGCTGCTGCAACGCCGCGACGAACGCGAGCCGCACCGACTCCCTCGCCACGGCCGCCTCCGCCGGATCGTGCACCGTCGGCAGCACGCGGGCGTCCGGAACGGGCTCCAGCCACACATTGTCCGGCCGGGGGTTCAGCGCGGCCTGGGCGAGCGGGGCCGCCGCCGTCAGGTCCATCGGGCGGGCCCGCTTGTTCCCCGCGGTCAGCGAGTCCAGGCACACGTTCGTCGCGATGCGGTACAGCCAGGAGCGCAGGCTGGAGCGGCCCTCGAACTTGTCGAAGCTGCGCCACGCCCGCACCATCGTGTCCTGCACGGCGTCCTCGGCCTCGAAGGCCGAGCCCAGCATCCGATAGCAGTAACCGGTCAGCTCCACCCGGTGTTTTTCCAGGTCGTCGAGCCCGGCCTGTGTCGCGGTGTCACTCATGTTCAACGCCCCCATCGCCGCTGTGAGTTCCAGCACGACGAAAGCTACCGCAGCCCACTGACAACGGCCCCCCGACCGGGAAAAGGCGCAGGTCAGACGGTGGCGGTCCGGGCCGCGTACGTGCCCCACACGGTGATCGCCACGACGCCGAGCACCGCGACGAGGCCCAGGCCCACCGTTCCCGACCAGCCCGCCGCGTGGAAGGCGACGGCGCCGACGGCCGAGCCGACGCTCGACCCGACGTAGTACATGGTCTGGTACAGCGCGGAGGCCTGCGCCCGCCCGTGCGTGGCGGTGTGGCTGACCGACGACGAGGCCGTCGCGTGGCCCGCGAAGAAGCCCGCCGTGATCAGCACCAGCCCGAGCAGCACGGACACGATGTTCGGGACGAGGGCCAGCAGCAGCCCCGCCATCGTCGTACCGGCGGCCAGATACAGCGTGCCGCGCCGCCCGAGCCGCGTGACGAGGCGCCCCGCGGCGGCCGAGGAGAGCGTCCCCACCAGATAGACGACGAAGATCGAGCCGACGACGCCCTGCGGGAGGGAGAAGGGCGCCGCGGACAGCCGGTAGCCGATCACCGTGTAGACCCCGCCGAACACCATCATGAACAGCGCGCCGATCAGGTACAGGCGACGCAGCAGCGGGTTCGCGAGGTGACTGCCGACCGTGGCGGCAAGAGCGCGCGGGCGCAGTGACCCCGGCGTGAAGTGGCGCGGCGCCGGCAGCAGCATCCGGAACGCGACGGCGCACGCCACCGCGATCACACCGATCACCCCGACGGCCACCCGCCAGCCCCAGGCCTGCGCGAGCCAGCCGCCGATGATCCGGCCGCTCATGCCGCCGATGGAGTTGCCTGCGACGAACAGTCCGATGGCCGCGACCAGCGCCTTCGGCCGTACCTCCTCCGCGAGATACGCCATCGCGGACGCGGGGAGCCCCGCGAGGGCGGCGCCCTGAAGCGCGCGCAGCGTGATCAGCGAGCCGAGGTCCGGAGCGAAGGGAACCAGGAGCCCCACCGCGACCGCCACCGTCAGCGAGGCGGTCATCACGGTGCGCCGCCCGAACCGCTCGGACAGCGCGCTCAGCGGCAGCACGCACACCGCGAGCGCGAAGGTCGAAGCGGACACCGTCCACGCCGCCGCGCTCGCGCTCGCGCCGTAGCCGTCGGAGATGAGGGGGAGCAGCGCCTGTGTCGAGTAGAGGAGCGCGAAGGTGGCGACTCCGGCGAGGAACAGGGCGAAGCTCATGCGGCGGTAGCCGGGGCCGCCGGGCGTCAACCGGGTGTCGGCGGCGGGCTGGGTGTCGGCGACCGCGTCGAGGGAGGCGGTCGCCTGGCTACTGGCAGGTGACATGTCCCGAACGTAGGCTCACCTGCGTTCATGCGTCCAATGCATGAAGAGGCCATAATCGTTCCCATGCAGCATGAGCAGAGGTCGGCGCGGCGCTTGTCACCGCTCAGTGACGCGGAAGACATCGTCGCGCTCCTCGCCCCGCGCCTCGCCCACTTCGCCGGGGTCGCCCGCACCGAGCACGTCACGCGCGCGGCGCAGGAGATGAACGTGCCGCAGTCCACGCTCTCCCGCGCCCTCGTCCGCCTCGAACGCGACCTGGGCGTCGACCTGTTCGCCCGGCACGGCCGCACGGTGTCGCTGACCCCCGCGGGCCGTACGTTCCTCTCCTCGGTGGAGCGCGCGCTCGGCGAGATCGAGAAGGCCGCGGAGTCGGTGCGCGCCGACGCCGACCCGGAGTCCGGCAAGGTCGCCTTCGGCTTCCTGCACACCATGGGTACGGAGACGGTGCCCGGCCTGATCCGCGCCTTCCGCGCCGAGTACCCCCGCATCCGCTTCAGCCTCGTGCAGAACTACGGAGAGGCGATGCTGGAGCGGCTGCGCGCGGGCGAGCTCGACCTGTGCCTCACCTCGCCCGTCCCGGACGCGCCGGGCCTGGTCGCGCGCCGCCTCGACGAGCAGCGCCTGCGCCTCGTCGTCCCGGACCACCACCGCCTCGCCACGCGTAAGCGCATCCGCTTGGAGGAGGCCGCCGAGGAAACCTTCGTCACCCTTGAACCCGGCTACGGGCTGCGCCGCATCTGCGACGACCTGTGCGCCGAGGCCGGGTTCACGCCGCGGATCGCGTTCGAGGGCGAGGAGGCGGAGACGCTGCGCGGCTTCGTCGCGGCAGGGCTCGGGGTCGCCCTGCTGCCACCCCCGACGGTGCCGCGCCCGGGAGTCGTGGAACTGGCGGTGACGGGCCAGCGGGCGGTGCGCGAGATCGGCGTGGCGTGGCTGGACGGCCACCCGGACACACCCCCCGTAGCGGCCTTCAAGAAATTCCTGCTGTCCCGCAGGGGCAGGCTGCTGCCGGAGCACGCATCAAGCCCCGCCGGCGATTGAGGCGCGTGGCCCGGGGCAGAGCCCCGCGACCGCAACCACGGTCCAGCCACACTCAGAGCGTGCGCCCGAAGCCCGCCGCCAACGGCATCCGCAACCCCAACGGCGGCGGCGCCGCGAACGCGTCCCGGAGCGGGCGCGAGAACGGCTCCCCGAACAACGTGCCCAGCACGAAGTCCACAGCCAGGGAGGCGACTTCGAACCGGTGCTGCGCCAACCCGTGCCCGTCCGAGTGCACCTCGAACCGGCACACGTCACGGTTCGCCTTCTTCGCCCGGCCCGCGAGCCGGAAGGACAGCTCCGGGTCCGTACGCCGGTCGTCGGTGCCGTGCACGATGAGGACCCGGCGGCCCGCGAGCTGCTTGACCGGTTCGAGCGGCGCCGCGACATCGTCCTCCGGCAGCCAAGGGGCAAGCGCCAGAACGGAGTTGACGGCCTCGTGGCCGCCCGCGTGCAGTGCCGCGCGGCCGCCCATGTCGATGCCGGCGAGGCAGATCGGTACGTCCCCGTAGCGGCGCACGACCTCGTCGGCGGCCCACCGGGCGTCGCGCGCGAGTTCGGCCTGCGTCTCGTTCCAGCCGCGGCACCGGTACTGCACGACATGCGAGACCAGGCCCGCCTCCCGCCCCGCGCGCGTGAGGCGGCGCGCGAGCGGGCGCAGCGCGGCCCGGTCGACCGGGGAGGGTCTGCGGTTCGACGTCTCCTCGCCCGCGGGGAGCAGCAGCACGACACCGCCCACCGCTCCCGGCACCGGCCCGGCCGCCTTGGCAAGCCGCGCCTCGCGGCCCTGCGTCGCTCGCTGCTGCATGACAGCACAGTGTCAGAAGCCCGGCGCACGACGCCGGTGGACGGGTCACCGTTGCGTATCGACGGATCATGCCCGGACGTTCCTGGTGACCGATCGCAACGAACCGGCAACGAACCGCAGCGATCTACGCGCGTAGGAGTTAGAGTGCGGAAATGACGAGCCCGATCACCGCGAACCCCAACAGCCCCCGGGTGCCGACCGCCGAGCAGATCCGCCGCGCGCCCAAGGTGCTCCTGCACGACCACCTCGACGGCGGGCTGCGGCCCGGCACGATCGTCGACCTGGCACGCGAGCAGGGATACGAGAACCTGCCGGAGGCCGACCCCGACAAGCTCGGCGTCTGGTTCCGCGAAGCGGCCGACTCCGGTTCGCTGGAGCGGTACTTGGAGACGTTCAGCCACACCTGCGCCGTCATGCAGACGCGTGAGGCGCTGTTCCGGGTCGCCGCCGAGTGCGCCGAGGACCTCGCGGAGGACGGCGTCGTCTACGCCGAGATCCGCTACGCGCCCGAGCAGCACCTGGAACAGGGGCTCACCCTCGAAGAGGTCGTCGAGGCCGTCAACGAGGGCTTCAGGGAGGGCGAGCGGCGCGCGAAGGCCAATGGCCACCGCATCCGCGTGGGCGCGCTGCTCACGGCCATGCGGCACGCGGCCCGCGCCCTGGAGATCGCCGAACTCGCCAACAGGTACCGGGATCTCGGTGTCGTCGGCTTCGACATCGCGGGAGCGGAGGCCGGCTTCCCGCCCACCCGCCACCTCGACGCCTTCGAGTACCTCAAGCGGGAGAACAACCACTTCACGATCCACGCCGGCGAGGCCTTCGGCCTTCCGTCCATCTGGCAGGCCCTCCAGTGGTGCGGCGCGGACCGGCTCGGGCACGGCGTGCGCATCATCGACGACATCAAGGTGGCGGACGACGGCAGCGTGCAACTGGGCCGCCTCGCCTCGTACGTGCGCGACAAGCGGATCCCGCTGGAGCTGTGCCCCTCGTCGAACCTGCAGACCGGCGCCGCGAGTTCCTACGGGGAGCACCCCATCGGCCTGCTTCGGAAGCTGCATTTCCGTGCGACCGTCAACACGGACAACCGTCTTATGTCCGGTACGTCGATGAGCCGCGAATTCGAGCACCTGGTCGACGCGTTCGGTTACTCGCTCGACGACATGCAGTGGTTTTCTGTCAATGCGATGAAGTCAGCATTCATTCCTTTCGATGAACGACTGGCGATGATCAATGACGTCATCAAGCCCGGATACGCCGAGTTGAAATCCGAATGGCTGTTCCGTCAGACCGCTTCCACCAGCGGTTCTGTCGTCGAGTAGAGCCTCTTGAGGGGATGTTGACGCGGTCGGGAACGATTGTTCCCGACCATTCTTCCCGGCGGTTCGCTGTTTGCGGGCGCAGCGAAGGCATGTTTACGGTCTTGGACCGCTCATTCCCCCGTCATCGTTCAAGAGGACGCATTTCACCATGAAGCACTCTGCTGCCAAGACCCTCGGTGTCGCCGCTCTCGGAGCCGCTTTCGCCGCCGCCGGTGCCGGTGCCGCGAACGCCGCCCCGGCCGCCCCCGACGCGACCGACGCCGTCGGATCCGTGACCTCCGCCCTCCCGCTCCAGGACGTGGCGTCGACGCTGCCCGCCGGTGCCGAGACCATCGCCGCCGGTCAGGGCGCTGTGGCCAACGGCCTGAGCACGGCCACCCCCGTCGTCGGCCAGGCCGCGAAGGGCGCCCTGCCGCTCGACGGCGCCGACCCGGTCTCCGGGCTGCTCGGTGGCCTGCCGGTCGGCGGTCTCGGCGGCTGACCCGACCCACGCACACGCCGAAGGGGCGCACCCGCGATCACGCGGATGCGCCCCTTCGGCGTGGATACGGACGGACGTCACCAGGCCTGGCGGACCTTGTTCTCACTCGGGAACAGGATCCACAGCACGATGTAGAGCAGGAACTGCGGGCCCGGCAGCAGGCACGAGACCAGGAAGATCACGCGCATCGTGGTCGCGGAGGTGCCGAAGCGCCGTGCCAGCGCTGCGCACACTCCGCCGATCATCCGTCCGTTGGTGGGGCGGGCAAGGGCGGTCATGGTGGGGCTCCTTCGCGAACCGTATGTCTTCGGTGTGTCCTGCTTACCTCTTCGACGGTACGGCGATCAACCGGGCAAAACGTCAGCTCACGGGGCGACGCCGACCCTGGGAATCGTCGGGGTCGGACCCTGAGCCGGCTCCTGCGCGGGGAGGGGACCGGGCTCGGCCCCACGGCGGAGCCGGGCGCGCAGCAGGGGCACCACGAGGAGGTGGGCGAGCGCGACGCCCACCGTGTTCAGGAGCAGCGAGTCGACATCCACGACCTGCCCCGGCACACCGGTCTGGAGCAGTTCGATGCCGAGCGAGATCAGTGCGGCCATGGCGACCGTGCGCACAAGCGAACCCCACAACGACACGTACAGGCGGCCGCCCGCGACGGGCAGCAGTATGCCGAGCGGGGCGAGCAGCGCCAGGCCCTCACCGAGGCTCAGCACCGCCTCGCGCCAGCCGAGCGCGAGGTCGGAGCGGATGCCGGCCAGGGGATGCAGGTTCGCCGCGCTGACCCAGGGCACGTCCAGGGGGCGCAGCGTGAACCAGGCAACGAAGAGGAGATGCGCGGCGAGAAGGGTGATCCCTGCCGCACGGAGACGGACGGCGGACCTGTGGCCGCTCGAGCGATGGCGCTGCACGCCCCCCTAGACGCCGGACGCGGGAGGATCGGTTCCGCCGAGGTCGGGCGTTCGTCAGTTCAACGTTCTCGTCGGGGCCGGGATCAGGCCCGGACGGGCCTTCAGGGCCTCCGAGCAGGCGTATTCGCGGGGCGCCGAGGCGTCCGGGCCGCCGAGGACGACGTGCTCGTCGTCCTCCGCCGTGACCTCGCTGTTCGCGAACGTGCAGATCACCTGGGACAGGGTGTACGGCGACAGATCGCCCGGCGGCGCGTTCAGTCGCAGCGTGTCCGCGGGGTCGCCCTCGCGCGGGCCCGAGACCTTGAGGCCGGAGCGGACATCCGTCGTGTAGCCCGCCCGCTTCTCCTCACCGGAGGGAGCCGCCTCCAGCTGCGCCAGGAGCTCCCGGGCCACCACGACCCGGTCGGAGGCCTGGCCGCGCTCCAGCGTGATCGTCCGGTCGACCGTGACCAGCTGCGACGTACAGACCAGATAGACCTGCACCGGGAACTCGCCGCCCGCCTGCGCCCCCACCTTGTCCGAGCCCGACAGGGAGCAGCCCACGCGCGTGGGCGCGGCGCCGAAGTCGGTCGGCACCTCCGTGGGACGGATCCCGCATCCGGTGAGCAGGGCCGAGGCGAGGCCGATGAGGACCCATGGGCGTACCCGTCGCGTCACCGCGCGGCACCGCCTTCCCGCGCTTCCTCGGCGTCCTCCTCCGTGGTGGACGCGAGCGTCCCCGCGCCCTGCGGCAGGTGGAACGTGAACACGGCTCCCCCTTCGGGGGAGTTGGCGGCGCCGATCCGGCCCCCGTGGATCCGGGCGTTCTCCATGGCGATGGACAGGCCGAGGCCGCTGCCCTCCGAGCGGGGCCGCGAGGCGCTCGCCTTGTAGAAGCGGTCGAAGACGTGCGGCAGGACGTCCTCGGGGATGCCCGGACCGTGGTCACGTACCGAGATGACGACCTCGGAGCCCTCGCCACGGCCTGCGTCGGGTTCCACCCGCACCGAGACGCGCACGGGGGATCCGCCGTGCTTGAGCGCGTTGCCGATCAGGTTCGCGAGGATCACGTCCAGGCGGCGCGGGTCGAGGCGGGCCGTGATGCCGCGCTCGGCGTCGAGTTCGACGGCGTCGAGCCAGGCGCGGGCGTCGATGCAGGCGGTGATCTGGTCGGCGAGGTCGACGTCGTCGAGGACGAGCTTGGCGCTGCCCGCGTCGAAGCGGGTGACCTCCATGAGGTTCTCGACGAGGTCGTTCAGGCGCCGGGTCTCGCTGACCACGAGACGTACGGCCGGTTCGATCATGGGGTCGACCGAGCCGGTCTCGGCGTCGAGCTCCTCCTCCAGGACCTCCGTCACCGCGGTGATCGCGGTCAGCGGCGTGCGCAGCTCGTGCGACATGTCGGCGACGAAGCGGCGCGAGGACTCGTCGCGGGAACTCATGTCCGCGACCTTCTTCTCCAGGTTCTCCGCCGTCTTGTTGAACGTACGGGAGAGCTCCGCGAGTTCGTCCGTGCCGGACACGCGCAGACGTGTGTCGAGCTTGCCCTCGCCGAGGCGGCGCGCGGCGACCCCCAGGCGGTGCACGGGCTTGAGGACCGTCGTCGCGGCGGCCTGCGCGAGCAGCGCGGAGCCGATGAGCGCGAGCGCGGTGGCGATGCCGAGCGACCAGGCGAGCGAGCCGAGGTCCTTGGCCTCCGGCTCAAGGGACTTGAGCATGTAGCCGGTCGGCCCGTCGTCCACGGTGGCGCCGCCGACCAGGTACGGGGTGTCGTCCTGCGTGATCCGCTGCCAGTACAGGTGGTACGCGTGCTTGTTGCCGCCGTTGATCGGCTGCTTCTCGGTGACCGCGTCCCGCAACGACTTCGGCACGTCGGCGACGGTGAAGGCGTCCAGGTCGGAATTGCCCACGACCCGTCGGCCGTTCTCGTCCTTCGCCATGAGCATCACGCTGAAGTGCTGGCTGCTGCCCGCCATCAGGTTCGCCGCGTGCTGCAACTCGCCCTGTGTGGGCTCCTCGGGCAGCGCCGCCGCCCGGTTCTGCATCTCCTGCTTGAAGTCGCTGAGCGCGGAGTCCTGCGTGCGCGTGAGCACGGCCTCACGGTTGAGCCAGTACGCGATCCCCGACGCGGACACCGCGGCCGTCAGGGCCACGAGCGCGAACACGACGACCAGGCGCAGCCGCAGGCTGGTGAAGCGCAGTCCGGCGAGCAGCGCCTTCTTCGCGGCGGCCGTGCCCCGGAGCTTGTCGTGCGGTTTCGTCACTGAGGCGTGTCCAGCCGGTAGCCGACACCACGCACCGTACGGATCAGCGTCGGCGACGACGGCACGTCCTCGATCTTCGCGCGCAGCCGCTGTACGCAGGCGTCGACGAGCCGCGAGTCACCGAGGTAGTCGTGCTCCCACACAAGGCGCAGCAACTGCTGCCGGGACAGCGCCTGTCCGGGCCGCCGGCTCAGTTCGAGCAGCAAGCGCAGCTCGGTGGGCGTCAGTTGCAGGTCCTCGCCGTTCTTCGTCACCGTCATCGCGGCACGGTCGATCACCAACGAGCCGAACGAGGCGGCGTCGTTGGCCTCCCGCTCGCCGCGCCGCAGCACCGCGCGGATCCGCGCGTCGAGCACGCGCCCCTGCACCGGCTTCACTACGTAGTCGTCGGCACCGGATTCGAGACCCACCACGACGTCGATGTCGTCGCTGCGTGCGGTCAGCAGGATGATCGGCAGTTGGTCGGTGCGCCGGATGCGCCGGCACACCTCGAAACCGTCGATGCCGGGCAGCATCACATCGAGGACGATCAGATCGGGCCGCTGCTCGCGCAGCGACTTCAGACCGTCCTCTCCGGTGGCAGCGGTGGCGACCCGATGGCCCTGGCGCGTAAGTGACAGCTCCAGGGCCGTACGGATGGCGTCGTCGTCCTCGATCAGCAACAGGGAAGGCACGAGCGCCATTCTGGCCCATCAGGGGCCTTCAGTTCGACCGAGTGTGCCCTTCAGGTGCGGGGAAGAGGCCCGGGGAAGGCCCCGGGGGAGGCCGGGCGGATGCCTGCGGGCCCGATTCCTCCACGCCTGCTCCGCAATGCGGGAGCCGCTGTGACAGGCCTGTGACAGTCGACGGACACCGTCATGAACTCGGACCGGCAAGCTTCTGTTCATCGCGAAGAACGACCGCGACGACGGCTCAGAACTATTCGGTACTCCACGACGGGGGGCGCGAGATGAACACGCTGCACAGCACCACCTCAAGCGCGGTTGTCACGCGTCTGCACGACATGGGCCGAGTGGCTTCGGAGCGTCACGAGAAGTCCGGTGCCCTGAGCGGGCGGGGGTGCGTTCGAGGCGCCGGGCGTCAGCACACCGGGTTCATGACGGTGGTTGACCAGCGGGGAACGGTGACCGAGGGGGGTCACGGGGGAGCCGCGTACAGGGAGGACTCGGGGGAGAAGCAGCGCCGGACGTCCTTGTCGGAGGCCGAGTTCACGGCTTACGTCCAGGAGCGCCGCTCCTCCCTGTACGCGACCGCCTACCACCTGACCGGTGACCGGTTCGAGGCCGAGGACCTGCTGCAGAGCGCACTGTTCTCGACGTACCGCGCCTGGGACCGGATCAGCGACAAGGCGGCCGTGGGCGGCTACCTGCGCCGCACCATGACGAACCTGCACATCAGCGCGTGGCGCCGCCGCAAGCTGAACGAGTACCCGACCGAGGAGCTGCCGGAGACGGCCGGCGACACGGACGCGATGCGCGGCACCGAGCTGCGCGCGGTCCTGTGGCAGGCGCTGGCCCGGCTGCCCGAACTCCAGCGCACCATGCTGGTCCTGCGCTACTACGAGGGCCGTACGGACCCGGAGATCGCGGAGATCCTCGACATCAGTGTCGGCACGGTGAAGTCCAGCATCTGGCGCTCGCTGCGGCGACTGCGCGACGACGAGGTGCTCAGCTTCGGCCGTGACCAGGAGGAGTCCTTCGGCGAGCTCGTCGCCTGAAGGGTGGGGGGAAGCACGGGGGAGCAGTAGGGGGGGAGTGAGCGGGACCGGAAGGCCGGGGGGTCTTTCCGGTCCCGTTCCGTTTTTTTGAACCCCTGCGCCGGGTGGGCAAATCAAGCCCCTGCGGCGCTTGGGCAGCGGGGTCCGGGGCGGAGCCCCGAGGCGTCAGCCCGGTGCGGGCCAAGAGTCCCGGTTACGTGGCACGCGCCTTCACACACCGGCCCGCCGCGGCCGCCGCCACCCTGCCCAGCGCCTCCTCCTTGCCGCACGCGTGCGCGCCGAGCGCCACCTGGCGGGCCACGATGGACCGCTCCGTACGCATCAGGCGCCAACCGCGGCGCAACAGGAACGGCACCGACTTGCGGCCCTCCTTGAGATCGCGCAGCAGCCGGCGGCGGAACGTCGTCGACGGGCGGCCGCGCAGGCACAGCGCGTCGGCGAGCACCCCCACGTCCCGGCAGCGCTCCACGATGTCCGCCGCGAAGATGCCCTCGGCGATGAACAGCGGCGTGCGCTCGATGTCCAGCGTCTCCTCGCCCACGCGCGAGCTGGAGGAGATGTCGTAGACGGGAACGCTCGTCCGGCCCTTCGCGCACAGTGCCACGATCGCGGCGACCGCGGCCTCGGCGTCCCAGGACAGCGGCGAGTCCCAGTCGATGTCCGAAGTGCCCCGCACCAGCGGGAGCGTGGGGTCCCCCGCCTCTTTGTAGAAGTCGTCGAGGCACAGGACGGGCAGCCCGGAGCGGGCCGCGAAGGACGACTTGCCGGAGCCCGAGGGGCCGCAGAGCAGGACGACCCGCGTAGGTATCGGAGGATGCGAACTCACGAGAGACCAGTGTGAGGCATGACGACCCTGCCGCCTCCCCGCGTGGTGTCGTTGTGGCACGCGCCACGCCAACTACCCTGTGTACCCACATGATTACACTGGCGAAAGGTTTCGGGCGGAACACCATGGCACGACACGCAGCCCACAAGTCCTCATCCTCCGTACGGCGCACCCTGATGCGCGTCGGACTCACCGTGAGCGCGGCCGGTGCGGTCGTCGCCGCGGGTGGCGCCTCCGCGAGCGCGGCGCCGATCCCGCTGCCGCAGACGTCGACCGGCGACTCCAACATCGACGGGGCGGCCGAGGGCGTCTCGACGGCGCTCAACTCGGCCACGTCGAACGGCCTCGGCACGCTGAAGACGCTGCCCCTGGACCCGCTGGCCGGGACCGGGGTCGATCCGCTGGCCAACTCGATCGGTACGCAGGTCGCGGACTTCGCGCCGGTCAGCACGGCGTCCATTACCGGGCCTGTGGCTTCCGGGGCGTCGCTGGAGGAACTGCCCGTGGTGGGGCCCGTGACGAGTGTGCTGCCGGGCTGAGTCCCAGGCCTCGGGGCTCCGCCCCGGACCCCGCTGCTCAAGCGCCGCAGGGGCTTGATTTGCCCACCCGCCGCGGGGGCTTGATTGTTGCCCACCCGCCGCATCGGCGGGTGGGTCTGCCATTAGTACGCCGAGCCGGACGCGCCCAGTGAACCCGTCGGGTGCCAGACCGTCTTGGTCTCCAGGAAGTACGTCAGGCGGTCCGTACCCGGGTCCGCCGTGAAGTCGTCCACAGGCTGTGGACGGCGTACGCGCTTCAGGTTGTCGGCCGCCGCGATCTCCAGCTGCTTCGCCAACTCGGCGTCGGCGCCCGTCAGATCGATGCCGTTCACGTCCTGGTGCGCGGCGAGCGAAGGCGCGATCTCCGACGCCTTGCCGGACAGGATGTTCACGACGCCGCCGGGCACGTCCGAGGTCGCGAGGACCTCGCCGAGGGAGAGGGCGGGGAGCGGGGACTTCTCGGACGTGATCACCACGACCGTGTTGCCGCTCGCGATGACCGGGGCGATCACCGAGATCAGCCCGAGGAAGGACGAGTCCTGGGGTGCCAGGACCGCGACGACGCCGGTCGGCTCGGGTGTGGAGAGGTTGAGGAACGGCCCGGCGACGGGGTTCGCCCCGCCGACCACCTGGCCGATCTTGTCGGTCCAGCCCGCGTACCAGACCCAGCGGTCGATGGCGGCGTCCACGACGGCCGCGGCCTTCGCTGTGCCTGATTTCGAAGACGTGCCCAGGCCCTCCGCCGCGGAGACCTCGCGCACGAACTGCTCGCGGCGGCCCTCCAGCATCTCGGCGACGCGGTACAGGACCTGGCCGCGGTTGTACGCGGTCGCGCCCGACCAGGCGCCGAACGCCTTACGTGCGGCGACGACGGCGTCGCGGCCGTCCTTGCGGGAGGACAGCGGCGCGTTGGCCAGCCACTCGCCGCTCTTGCCATCGGTCACTTCGTACACCCGGCCGCTCTCGGAACGCGGGAACTTCCCGCCCACGTACAGCTTGTAGGTCTTGAGAACTGTGAGTCGGTCAGACATCGAGGTACGCCTCCAGGCCGTGGCGACCGCCCTCGCGGCCGAAGCCCGACTCCTTGTAGCCGCCGAAGGGCGAGGTCGGGTCGAACTTGTTGAACGTGTTGGCCCAGACGACCCCGGCGCGGAGCTTGTTCGCGACCGCGAGGATGCGCGAGCCCTTCTCCGTCCAGATGCCCGCCGACAGGCCGTACTGCGAGTTGTTGGCCTTGGCGACGGCCTCGTCCGGCGTGCGGAAGGTGAGCACGGACAGGACCGGGCCGAAGATCTCGTCGCGGGCGACGGTGTGCGCCTGCGTGACGTTCGTGAAGAGCGTCGGCGCGAACCAGTAGCCGGACGAGGGGAGTTCGCAGGGTGCCGACCAGCGCTCGGCGCCCTCGGCCTCGCCCTGCTCGGTGAGCGCGGTGATCCGGGCCAACTGCTCGGCCGAGTTGATGGCGCCGATGTCCGTGTTCTTGTCCAGCGGGTCGCCGAGGCGCAGGGTGCCGAGGCGGCGCTTGAGCGCGTCGAGCAGCTCGTCCTGGATCGACTCCTGGACGAGGAGGCGGCTGCCCGCGCAGCAGACCTGGCCCTGGTTGAAGAAGATGCCCGTGACGATGCCCTCGACGGCCTGGTCGATGGGGGCGTCGTCGAAGACGATGTTCGCGCCCTTGCCGCCGAGTTCGAGCGTCAGCTTCTTGTCCGTACCGGCGACGGTGCGGGCGATCTCCTTGCCGACGGCCGTGGAGCCGGTGAAGGCGACCTTGTTCACGTCGGGGTGGGCGACGAGCGCCGCGCCCGAATCGCCGTACCCGGGAAGGATGTTGACGACGCCCTTCGGCAGGCCCGCCTGGCGGCAGATGTCCGCGAAGAAGAGGGCGGACAGCGGGGTCGTCTCGGCGGGCTTGAGGACCACCGTGTTGCCGGTCGCGAGCGCCGGGGCGATCTTCCACGCCAGCATCAGGAGCGGGAAGTTCCACGGGATGACCTGGCCCGCGACGCCCAGCGGCTTCGGCGCGGGACCGAAGCCGGCGTGGTCGACCTTGTCGGCCCAGCCCGCGTAGTAGAAGAAGTGCGCGGCTACGAGGGGGAGGTCGGCGTCCCTCGTCTCCTTGATCGGCTTGCCGTTGTCGAGCGTCTCCAGGACCGCGAGTTCGCGGCTGCGCTCCTGGATGATGCGCGCGATCCGGAAGAGGTACTTTCCGCGCTCGGCGCCCGGCAGCGCGGACCACTTCTCGAAGGCCTTGCGGGCCGCCTTCACGGCGCGGTCCACGTCCGCCTCACCGGCCTGCGCGACCTCGGAGAGGACCTCTTCGGTCGACGGCGAGACGGTCTTGAAGACCTTGCCGTCGGCGGCCTCGGTGAACTCGCCGTCGATGAACAGCCCGTAGGAGGGCGCGATGTCGACGACGGACCGCGACTCGGGGGCCGGTGCGTACTCGAACACAGATGTCTGCTTTTCCATAGTCATGGGGTTCTCAGTCCATCGTCACGTAGTCGGGACCGGAGTAGCGGCCTGTGGCCAGCTTCTGACGCTGCATCAACAGGTCGTTCAGGAGGCTGGAGGCGCCGAAGCGGAACCAGTGGTTGTCGAGCCAGTCCTCGCCCGCGGTCTCGTTCACGATGACCAGGAACTTGACGGCGTCCTTGGAGGTGCGGATGCCGCCCGCGGGCTTCACACCGACCTGTACCCCGGTGGCGGCGCGGAAGTCGCGAACGGCTTCGAGCATGAGGAGGGTGTTGGCCGGTGTCGCGTTGACCCCCACCTTGCCCGTGGAGGTCTTGATGAAGTCGGCCCCGGCCAGCATGCCGATCCAGCTCGCGCGGCGGATGTTGTCGTACGTCGAGAGCTCACCGGTCTCGAAGATGACCTTGAGCCGGGCGGCGCCGGAGGCCTCCTTCACCGCGCGGATCTCGTCGTGGACCTTCATGTAGTCGCCCGCGAGGAAGGCGCCACGATCGATGACCATGTCGATCTCGTCCGCCCCCGCGGCCACGGCCTCCCGTACGTCCCCGAGCTTCACCTCAAGGGCGGCGCGGCCCGCCGGGAAGGCGGTCGCGACGGAGGCGACCTTGACGTCCGAGCCGGCGACGGCGGCCTTCGCGGTGGCCACCATGTCGGGGTAGACGCAGACCGCCGCCGTGCGCGGCGCGGTGCGGTCGGTGGGGTCCGGGTGGACCGCCTTCGCGCCGAGGGCCCGGACCTTGCCCGGGGTGTCGGCGCCTTCCAGGGTCGTCAGGTCGATCATCGAGATGGCCAGGTCGATGGCGTACGCCTTCGCCGTGCTCTTGATGGAACGGGTCCCGAGCGAAGCGGCGCGCGCCTCGAGGCCGACCGCGTCGACGCCGGGCAGTCCCTGCAGGAACCGGCGCAGGGTGGACTCGGACGTGGTGGCGTCGGCCAGTGCGTGGGCTTTGGCGGGTGCAGTGGGCATGGTCACGAGGGGAGCATATCTACGCGCGTAGCGGCTTGTACAGGTCGGGGGTGACGGTTCGCGGCGCCGTGGTTGACGTCTCGGGGCTCTGCCCCGGACCCCGCTGCTCAAGCGCCGCAGGGGCTTGATTTGGCTCGGACGGGCTTAATCGGGCTTGACTCGGTCGGGCACAATCTAGGCATGACGAGCAGCCAGACCACGCCTCCGCAGGCACGTGACCGGATCTATCGGTCTCCCGCCGGTATCGCCGGTGGTGTCGTGTTGATCCTGGTCGGGGCGTGGCTGGGGAGCGACGCCGTGGTCAGCGGGGGCGGGCGGACGCCGTGGACGGTGCTCGCCGGGCTGTTGTTCGTGGTGCCGCTCGTCGTCGCGTTCACCATCCGGCCGGCCGTCTTCGGGAACGAGGAGCGGCTGCGCGTGCGGAACCCGTTCCGTGACGTCACGCTGCCGTGGTCCGCGGTCTCGGGCCTCAAGTCCGGGTACTCGAACGAGGTCGTCGACGAGGCGGGCACCAAGTACCAGCTCTGGTCCATCCCGGTGTCGCTGCGCGGACGGCGCAAGGCGCAGCGCCAGCAGCTGCGCACCGCCAAGGGGGGCCGCACACCCATGGGGGCCAGTGGCCTGCCGGTGACCGTGCCGCGTTCGACCGGCGATCAGACCATGGCCGAACTGCGCGAACTGCACGAGACGCACGCCGCGTCCGAGGCCGCCCAGGGCACCCCCAAGGTCCGCTGGGCGTACGAGATCATCGCCCCGGCGCTCGTGGGTGCGGTGCTCCTGGTCGTCCTCATCGCGCTGTAGTCCAAGCCCCTGCGGCGTTTGAGCAGCGGGGTCCGGGGCGGAGCCCCGGGAGCGCAACCCCGGCTACCGCCGAACTAGATACCCGCCGCCACCGCGAGATCCCGCTTGATGGCAGCAAGCCGCTCCACCGCGGTGGCCCGAGCCGCGGGCAACCCGTCCCGCCCCCCGGCGACCGCGACCACGACCTCCAGGTAACACTTCAGCTTCGGCTCCGTGCCCGACGGCCGCACCACGACCCGCGCCCCGTCAAGGACGTACCGCAGCCCGTCCGTGGGCGGCAGCCCACCCGCGCCCTCGGCGAGGTCGTCCGCCCGGGTGACCGGGAGCCCCGCCAGCTCGACCGGCGGAGCCTCCCGCAGGCGCCGCATCGCGTCCGCGATGACCGACAGGTCCTCGACCCGCACGCTCAGCTGGTCCGTGGCGTGCAGCCCGTGCGCGAGCGCCAGGTCGTCGAGCGCGTCGAGGAGCGTACGGCCCTGCTCCTTCAGCACGCTCGCCAGCTCGGTCACGAGCAGCGCGGCCGTGATGCCGTCCTTGTCGCGCACGCCCTCGGGGTCGACGCAGTAGCCGAGCGCCTCCTCGTAGCCGTAGCGCAGGCCCTCGACACGGGCGATCCACTTGAAGCCGGTCAGCGTCTCCTCGTACGGGAGTCCCGCCGCCTCGGCGATCCGGCCGAGCAGGGAGGACGAGACGATCGACTCGGCGAGTACGCCGCTCACGCCCCGCTTGACGAGGTGTGCGGCAAGGAGCGCGCCGACCTCGTCGCCGCGCAGCATCCGCCACGCGCCGCCGTCGGGCACGGCCACCGCGCAGCGGTCCGCGTCCGGGTCGTTGGCGATGATCAGGTCCGGGGTCTCGCTCTGCGCGCGGGCCGTGGCGAAGGACAGGTCCATCGCCCCCGGCTCCTCCGGGTTGGGGAACGCGACCGTGGGGAAGTCCGGGTCGGGCTCGGCCTGTTCCGGTACGAGCACCGGCTCGGGGAAGCCCGCGCGGGCGAAGGCGGCGAGCAGCGTGTCCTTGCCGACGCCGTGCATCGCCGTGTAGACGGCGCGGGCGCCGCGGGGCGACCCCGGCGCCAGGACCGCGTCCGTACGCGCCAGGTAGGCCTCCAGGACGTCCTCGCCGAGCGTCTCCCAGCCCGACTCCGCGCGCGGCACGTCGTGCAGCGACGCCACCGCGTCGATCTCGGCGGCGATCTCCGCGTCGGCTGGCGGCACGATCTGGGAGCCGTCGCCGAGGTACACCTTGTAGCCGTTGTCGCGCGGCGGGTTGTGCGAGGCCGTGACCTCCACGCCCGCGACCGCGCCCAGGTGCCGTATGGCGAAGGCGAGCACGGGGGTGGGCAGCGGGCGGGGGAGGACCGCGGCGCGCAGCCCGGCCCCCACCATCACCGCCGCCGTGTCGCGTGCGAAGTCCGCCGACTTGTGCCGCGCGTCGTAGCCGATGACGACCGGCCCGTCCGTCTGGCCCTTGGCCTTCAGATACGCCGCCAGGCCCGCGGCCGCGCGGATGACCACCGCGCGGTTCATCCGCATCGGGCCCGCGCCCAGTTCGCCGCGGAGCCCGGCCGTGCCGAACTGGAGCGTGCCCGCGAAGCGCTCGCCGATGGCCTCCAGGTCGCCCGCCTCGATGAGCTTGGCCAGTTCCTCGCGGGTCTCCGGGTCCGGGTCCTCCGCCAGCCAGGTCTTCGCCCGGTCGAGCGGTGCGCTGCCAGATACGGTCACGGTTCGCATTCCTTCAGACGGTTCAGACGGAGGGTTCAGAGAGACGGTTCAGACGTATGGATACGGCGGCGGTCCCGGCGGCGGGACCGGGCGAAGGATCAGATCTTCGCGAGAACCTTGGTCAGCAGGTCACCCATGGCGGAGGCCGAGTCGCGGCCCGCCTGGAGGACCTCTTCGTGGTTGAGCGGCTCGCCGGAGAGGCCCGCCGCCAGGTTCGTCACCAGGGAGATGCCGAGCACCTCGGCGCCCGCCTCGCGGGCCGCGATGGCCTCCAGGGTGGTGGACATGCCGACCAGGTCGGCGCCGAGGATGCCGGCCATCCGGACCTCGGCGGGGGTCTCGTAGTGCGGGCCGGGGAACTGGGCGTACACGCCCTCTTCCAGGCTCGGGTCGATCTCCTGGCACAGCGCGCGCAGCCGCGGCGAGTACAGGTCGGTGAGGTCGACGAAGTTGGCTCCGACGATCGGCGAGGTCGCGGTCAGGTTGATGTGGTCGGAGATGAGCACCGGCTGGCCGGGACGCATGCCCTGACGCAGACCACCGCAGCCGTTGGTGAGCACGATGGTCTTGCAGCCCGCGGCGGCGGCCGTGCGCACGCCGTGCGCGACGGCGGCGACGCCGCGGCCCTCGTAGTAGTGCGTACGGCCCAGGTAGACCAGGGCGCGCTTCTCGCCGACCTGGTAGGAGCGGACCGTGCCGCCGTGGCCCGCCACCGCGGCGCCGGTGAAGCCAGGCAGCTCGGTGAAGGGGAACTCGGCGGCGGGCTCGCCCAGCGCCTCGGAGGCGGGCGCCCAGCCGGAGCCCATCACGAGGGCTACGTCGTGGGTCTCGGCGCCCGTCAGCTCGCGCAGGCGCGCGGCGGCGGCGTCGGCGGCGGCGTAGGGATCGCCCTTGAGGTTGTCCGGAGTAAGGGAAGCGTTCACGCCGACGAGGGTAGCCTGTCGTTGCCTACGCGCGTAGATGTCTGAGGTCACGTCCTTGTGATCGTTGCTTCGTCGTTTCCGACAACTCTCCGACAGCAGGGGACGCGGGAAGGCCTCAGCAGGGCCGCTTGCGCAGCTCCATCGCGTAGTCGTGCGGCGCGCCCGCGGACTCGGCCGCGTCGGCGATCTCGCCCAGGTACCGCGCCGAGGGGAGGCCGCCCTCGTATCCGTTCAGTACATAGAGCCACGCGGGCTCCTCGCCCTCCAGGGTGTCCACGCGGACCCGCATCCGCCGGTAGATGTCGAGGCCGACACCCTCCCAGCGGTCCATCGACTCCTCGTCCATCGGGGCGATGTCGTACAGCGCGACGAAGACCTGTGAACGCGGCGCCTCGACGATGGTGGCGAGTGCGCCCTCCCAGCCCATGTGCTCGCCCCCGAACGTGAGCCGCCAGCCCGTCAGCCAGCCGGTCGCGCGCAGCGGCGAGTGCGGGGCGCGGCGCGTCATGAGCCGCGCGTCGAGATTGCCGGCGTACGCGGCGTAGAGCGACATGGGACCGAGAGTACGTCAGACGGACCACGTGTCTCGTGAGTAACCGAAGCACCCCTCTTAAGAGCGGATACGCGTTCTTCAGGGCCGGACGGGGGCCCCGGCTCGGTGCGGCCTTGAACCGTGCGGGACAATGGGGCATGTGACTCGGATCGTGATCATCGGTGGCGGACCTGGCGGCTACGAGGCGGCGTTGGTGGCCGCGTCCCTTGGCGCGGAGGTGACCGTCGTCGACTGCGACGGACTCGGCGGGGCGTCGGTGCTGACCGACTGCGTGCCGTCGAAGACCTTGATCGCCACGGCCGAGGTGATGACCACCTTCGACTCTTCTTATGAAGAGCTCGGGATCATCGTCGAGGACGACACCCCCGACCCGGACAGCCCGGCCCGCGTCGTCGGCGTGGACCTCGGCAAGGTCAACCGCCGTGTGAAGCGCCTCGCGCTCGCCCAGTCCCACGACATCACCGCTTCCGTCACCCGTGCGGGCGCGCGCGTGCTGCGCGGCAGGGGCCGTCTGGACGGCCAGCAGGCGCTCGACGGCTCCCGCAAGGTGATCGTCACCGCGGCCGACGGCACCGAGGAGACCCTCGTCGCCGACGCCGTGCTCCTGTGCACCGGCGGCCACCCGCGCGAGCTGGTCGACGCGCAGCCCGACGGCGAGCGGATCCTCAACTGGACGCAGGTGTACGACCTGGACGAGCTCCCCGAGGAGCTCATCGTGGTCGGCTCCGGTGTCACCGGTGCCGAGTTCGCGGGTGCCTACAAGGCGCTCGGCTCCAAGGTCACCCTCGTCTCCTCCCGCGACCGCGTGCTGCCCGGCGAGGACCCGGACGCCGCCGCCGTCCTGGAGGACGTGTTCCGGCGCCGCGGCATGAACGTCATGGCCCGCTCCCGCGCCGCCTCCGCCAAGCGCGTCGGCGACCGCGTCGAGGTCACCCTCTCCGACGGCCGGGTGATCTCCGGCACGCACTGCCTGATGGCGGTCGGCGCCGTCCCCAACAGCGAGGGCCTCGGCCTGGAGGAAGCGGGCGTCAGGGTCAAGGAGTCGGGCCACATCTGGACCGACAAGGTCAGCCGCACCACCGCTCCCGGCGTGTACGCGGCCGGTGACGTGACCGGTGTCTTCGCCCTCGCGTCCGTCGCCGCGATGCAGGGCCGCATCGCGATGTACCACTTCCTGGGTGACGCGGTCACGCCGCTGAACCTCAAGACGGTCTCGTCGAACGTCTTCACCGACCCGGAGATCGCGACCGTCGGCTATACGCAGGCCGACGTCGACTCGGGCAAGATCGACGCCCGCGCCGTCAAGCTGCCGCTGCTGCGCAACCCCCGCGCGAAGATGCAGGGCATCCGGGACGGCTTCGTCAAGATCTTCTGTCGTCCGGGTACGGGCATCGTGGTCGGCGGCGTGGTCGTCGCGCCGCGCGCTTCGGAACTGATCCACCCCATCTCGATCGCGGTCGACAACAATCTGACGGTCGAGCAGATCGCGAACACGTTCACCGTGTACCCCTCGCTGTCGGGATCGATCGCCGAAGTGGCGCGCCAGTTGCACACGCGGAAGATCGCCGAAGAGGGCTGACGCGGGGCAACGGGCCGCAGGTCACGGTGAGTTGCGGCCCATGCGGAGGGCATAGGCGCGTTGGGTAGGCGAACCGTCCCGCCTATACCACTTCCATGGTTCCGGTGCGAACAGAATCTGTAAATCGGCGCAAACTGCTGAAACCAGACGGTCGTTGGGGTTACTGTCAGTTTCGTGTTCGCTGCAGAACGTCGCCAATTGATCCTCGAAATGGTGCGAGCCAACGGAGCGGTTTCGCTCCGTGAGCTCGCCCGCGTCGTCCAGACCTCTGAAGTGACCGTACGGCGGGACGTGCGCGCACTGGAGGCAGAAGGACTCCTCGACCGCCGGCACGGCGGTGCGGTATTGCCGGGCGGATTCACGCGGGAGTCCGGCTTTCCGCAGAAATCACATCTCGCAACCGCAGAGAAGACGGCCATCGCCGATCTCGCCGCGAGCCTCGTCGAAGAGGGCGAAGCCATCGTGGTGGGCGCGGGGACGACCACGCAGGAGCTGGCCCGCCGGCTCGCGCGTGTGCCGGGCCTGACCGTCGTCACCAACTCGCTCCTCGTGGCGCAGGCGCTCGCGCACGCCAACCGGGTCGAGGTCGTCATGACGGGTGGCACGCTGCGGGGTTCCAACTATGCGCTGGTGGGCAGCGGGGCGGAGCAGTCCCTGCAGGGCCTGAGAGTGTCGCGCGCCTTCCTGTCCGGCAGTGGTCTGACCGCAGAGCGCGGCCTCTCCACGTCCAACATGCTGTCGGCGTCCGTGGACCGGGCGCTCGTGCAGGCCGCGTCCGAGGTCGTCGTGCTCGCGGATCACTCCAAGCTCGGTGCGGACACCATGTTCCAGACCGTGCCGACCGATGTGATCACGCGTCTCGTGACCGACGAGCCGCCCGCGCACGACGACCGGGCCGCCACGGAGCTTCAGGCGCTGGCCGACCAGGGCGTGCAGGTCGCTGTCGCGGGGGCCGGGGCGGAGGGCCCTACCGGGGGCGGTGACCCCGCCCCGGCGCGGCAGTCGCGCCGGGATGTGCCTTTGCCGGGGCAGCGGCGCGGTCAGCTTCCGGGTGGCAGTCACCCATTGCGCTCAGCCGCCTTGGACGCTCCGCAGGAGCGGACGGCGCGAGTGGCTGATTTGCGGCGCCGCTAAAGGTTTCGCCCGTCCGGCGTTGCGGCCTCGGGGCTCAATCGCCGGCGGGGCTTAAACGATCAAGCCCCTGCGGCGATTGAGCAGCGGGGTCTGGGGCAGCGCCCCAGGAGCGCAACGCCGTCGCCGGTCAACAGGCGATCCCGCGCAACGTCAACCGCAACAAGCGATCCGCCAGCGCCGGGTCCGACGGAGTCTCCTCCGCCGCGAGGGCGATCGCGTTCGTGAGCTGCAACAGGTCCGCCATGGAGACGTCCTGGCGCACCGCCCCCACCCGCTGCGCTCGCGAGAGCAACGCCTGGCCCGCCTCCCGCATCGGATCGCTGCACCGGGCCAGCGCCGAACTCGCGTCCTGTGAAGCCGACATGAGGGCGCGGGACAGGCCCCGGTACTCGCTCGCGTGCGTGATGATCTCGCGCAGCCAGGTCACGAGCGCCGTA
Source organism: Streptomyces sp. NPDC002795 (assembly GCF_042888725.1). Classification (NCBI taxonomy): domain Bacteria; kingdom Bacillati; phylum Actinomycetota; class Actinomycetes; order Kitasatosporales; family Streptomycetaceae; genus Streptomyces; species Streptomyces sp. NPDC002795. Next base: position 343,761 of record NZ_JBIAQB010000002.1, on the reverse strand, counting down.
CAGGGCTGCGGAGCATCGAGCAGCGCCCGGGAGCGGGCGAGCAGCTCGTTCACCGCCTCCTCGAAGACGGCGCTCATCAGCGCGTGCCGGTTGGGGAAGTGCCGGTACAGCGTGCCGATGCCCACCCCGGCCCCGCGGGCCACCTCTTCCAGGGACGCACCCGTGCCGTGCTCGGCGAACGCGATCCGGGCCTGCGCGAGCAGCCGCTCGTAATTGCGGCGCGCGTCCGCGCGCATGCGGCGCGAGCGGTCGTGCTCGGCTGTCGTCATCGGGCTGGCCTCCCTGGGCGTGCGCGGGCCTGGTGCGCAGGACTTCAAGGATGCCCGATCGCGGGACCGGGGCGGAGCGGAGGGAGCGCTACCGCAGTACCGTCGACCGCGAGGGCGCATACGCAGGAGCCCTGGAGCGCGGCATGGACATCAGTGACGCGGGCCGGCGAGGAGTGCGGCAGCTCGTCCGGGAACTCGAAGAGGCCGTGGACGTGGACGAGTTGCGCTCCCACGCGGTCCGCGGACTCGCCCGGCTCGTCCCGGCCGACGGCGCCCAGTGGTACCACTTCGCCGCCCACGACGGCGCCGTACGAGCGCTCGCGCTGCCCGCCGGGTCCTTCCACGCCGACCCCGCCGTCATCTACGAGCACCCCGTGGACCATCCGCTGACCGAGGCCATGATCGACTCGGGGACGGGCGGCGCGTGGCGCGTGAGCGACGTCGCCGCAGACCGCGACTGGCGGCGCACCCACTGCTACAACCTCGATTTCCGACCCTTCGGGATGCACCACCACCTCGTCGCCAGTCGCCGGGACGAGACGGGCGTCGCGGGCTACGCGCTGCTGCGCGGCGGCACCGACTTCACCGAGGAGCAGCGGGACCTGCTCGGCTACGCGCAACCCCACCTCGCGGCCGCCGAACGCCTGGTGGCCGAGCGGCAGCGGATGTCCGCGCTCCTCGCCGCCGCGCTCGCCTCCGCCGGGCGGCCGGGGCAGGGCGTCGCCGCCGTGGCCGGGGACGGGACGGTGCGGGCGCTCGACGCCGTCGCGGCTGAGCTGCTGCCGCGCCTGGACGGAGACCCGCGGATCGGCCCCGGGGCGCCGCCCGGCACCGGCCGCGCCTCGCGGGCACGCGACATCGACGTACGGGCGGTGGAGTGCGCCGTGCCCGACGTGCCGCGGCTCCTGCTGCTGCGCGACCTCGCCCCTGGCCGCGCCGCCGCCCGCAGGCTAGGCCTGACCGAGCGCGAGCACCGCACCCTGGAGCACATCGACGCGGGCCGCACCCCCGCCGAGGCGGCGCGTGCGATGGGGATCTCGCTGACGACCGTACGAGGCTATGTGGCGTCCCTGCACCGCAAGTTGAACGCCGGGCACACGGCGGCGCTGCTGCGCGGGGGGCGCGAGGCGGGGCTGCTCGGGGAGTGAGGCCGGGCGCCCCTCAGAATTGACGGATGGCCCGGCCGCGAGCCGCCCGCTTCACTGGTGGAATCCAGTGGCATCCACGGGCATCAGGGGGAACGCCATGACCGCCACACCGTCGTCCGCGCACGTTCCCGTCTCCAGGGGAGCCGCCGTCGAAAGGGTCCGGCCGCTGCGCGCCGTCATGGCCGCGGTCCTGGTCCTCGGGCCGCTGCTCTTCATCATCGCCTCGCTCCTGTCGCCGTACGACATGACCGAGGAAAAGGTGGCGAACATCGTCGCCGACATCGCCGCGAACGAGGGCCGGGAGAGGGCCGCCGCCTGAGCGTGGCTGGCCCTGGGGATCGCGATGGTCGCCGCCGTCCTGCTGGCCTGCGTCTACGTCATGGCGCGCTCGCCGAAGCTGGGGCTCGCCGGGCTGCTGCTGTTCGGCGGCGGCGCCACGGCCGCCAACGTGGCGCCCTCGTACGACTTCGTGACCCTGGCGGGCCTCGACAAGGGGGTCGACCAGGCCACGATCGTCAAGGTCATCGAAGGCGCGGACGGTCTGGCCATGCCGGCGGTCGCCGGGATCTGGTTCATCGTGGGCCTCGTCATCGGCCCCATCTGCCTCGGCATCGGGCTGCTGCGCAGCCGCGCGGTACCGGCCTGGGCGGCGTGGGTGCTGATGGTCGCGATGCCGCTGAACGTCGTGGGCTGGGTCACGGGTGTCCTGGCCCTCGCGTACGCAGGGTTCGCGCTGCTGACCGTGGCCTTCGGCGTGCTGGCCCTCGACGTCGCACGCAACGGGACGGGCTGGGTGCGAGCCGGTTCCTGAGGGAAACGGCCGAGGGCCCGCCGACCACACAGGTCGACGGGCCCTCGGCGTACACCGGCCGGGGCGTCAGTCCTTGATCTCGCAGATCGGGGCGCCCGAGGTGAGGGAGGCGCCGATCTCGGCGGAGAGACCCTTGACGGTGCCCGACTTGTGGGCGTTCAGGGGCTGTTCCATCTTCATGGCCTCCAGGACCACGACGAGGTCGCCCTCCTTGACCTCCTGGCCCTCCTCGACCGCGATCTTGACGATCGTGCCCTGCATCGGGGAGGCGAGGGTGTCGCCGGACGCGGCGGAGCCGGACTTCTTGGCGGCGCGCCGCTTGGGCTTGGCGCCCGCGGTGAGGCCGGTGCGGGCCAGGGACATGCCCATGCCCGCGGGGAGGGAGACCTCAAGGCGCTTGCCGCCGACCTCGACGACGATGTTCTCGCGGCCCGCCTCGTCTTCTTCCTCGCCGGGCGCCGGGGTGGCGAACGGCGGGATGTCGTTGACGAACTCGGTCTCGATCCAGCGCGTGAAGATCGTGAACGGGGCGTCGCTGCCGGTCAGTTCGGGCGCGAACGCCGGGTCGGTGACGACGGCGCGATGGAAGGGAATGGCGGTGGCCATGCCCTCGACGTTGAACTCGGCGAGCGCGCGGGAGGCCCGCTGGAGGGCCTCCTTGCGGGTGCGGCCGGTGACGATCAGCTTGGCGAGCAGAGAGTCCCAGGCCGGGCCGATGACCGAGCCGGACTCGACGCCGGCGTCCAGGCGGACACCCGGGCCTGACGGACCGTCGAACTTGGTGACGGTGCCGGGCGCGGGCAGGAAGCCGCGGCCCGGGTCCTCGCCGTTGATGCGGAACTCGAAGGAGTGGCCGCGCAGTTCGGGGTCGCCGTAGCCGAGCTCCTCGCCGTCGGCGATGCGGAACATCTCCCGGACGAGGTCGATGCCGGCGACTTCCTCGGTCACCGGGTGCTCGACCTGGAGGCGGGTGTTGACCTCAAGGAAGGAGATCGTGCCGTCCGCGCCGACGAGGAACTCGACGGTGCCCGCGCCGACGTAGCCGGCCTCCTTGAGGATCGCCTTCGAGGACGAGTACAGCTGCTCCAGCTGCGCGTCCGAGAGGAACGGCGCCGGGGCCTCCTCGACGAGCTTCTGGTGGCGGCGCTGGAGCGAGCAGTCACGGGTGGAGACGACGACGACGTTGCCGTGGCTGTCGGCCAGGCACTGGGTCTCCACGTGGCGCGGCTTGTCGAGGTAGCGCTCCACGAAGCACTCGCCGCGGCCGAAGGCGGCGACGGCCTCGCGCACCGCGGACTCGTAGAGCTCGGGCACCTCTTCGAGGGTGCGGGCGACCTTGAGGCCGCGGCCGCCGCCGCCGAAGGCGGCCTTGATCGCGATCGGCAGGCCGTGCTCCTCGGCGAACGCGACGACCTCGTCGGAGCCGGAGACCGGGTCGGGCGTGCCCGCGACCAGCGGGGCGCCGGCGCGCTGCGCGATGTGACGGGCGGCGACCTTGTCGCCGAGGTCGCGGATCGCGTGCGGGGGCGGGCCGATCCAGATCAGCCCGGCGTCGAGGACGGCCTGGGCGAACTCGGCGTTCTCCGACAGGAATCCGTAGCCGGGGTGGATCGCGTCCGCGCCGGAGTCCTTCGCGGCCTGGAGCACCTTGGCGATGTCCAGGTAGCTGGTGGCCGGGGTGTCCCCGCCAAGGGCGAAGGCCTCGTCGGCCGCACGGACGTGCAGAGCGTCCCGGTCCGGCTCGGCGTAGACGGCAACGCTCGCGATCCCCGTGTCCCGGCATGCCCGGGCCACGCGGACAGCGATTTCGCCACGGTTGGCGATGAGCACCTTGCGCACGATGGCTCCCTCCTTGCTGTGTCTTCCCGGGGGCATCCCCCGGACCCCCGGCCGTGGTCGCCCGAGCCGGGGCGGTCGGCGGGTCACCGTGAAGCTTGACTCACTGAAACAAGCTGAGTTTAGGGACTGCCGACACGGACCCACGAGCCGTCCCCGGGCGTGAGCTTGCCCACACGGAGTGTCACCCGGGGTCCACCCGGTCCATGAAATCCCTTGTCGCGCCTGGATACGCGCGATTCCTCACCGCAACCCTAGCCCGCCTCTGTGGCCAAGGTCTCTGTGAGACCGTGCTGCGGCCCGGCGGCTTTCTTTGTGGAGTCCCTACGAATGGCCCAACGATTCTTTGCCTTCGCCAGAACCCTTGTACGGGGGTTTACCCGTTAGTAGCGTTCGGGATGTCTTGGCCGTACTAGCGGTAACAGTCAGTGGAAGAGGGTGGGCCCGGTGGCACGCAGGCCGGTGGCGTGGGTGGCCGCGATCGTGTTGTTCGCGGAGGCGTTGGGGATCGTCTTTCTGAACTGGTTCCTCGGCCTGGTGGTCGACAACCAGGACATGTCCCTGGCCGGTCTCGACCCGCGGGCGATGTCGGTCGGCGCGTGGATCGCGGGCGGCCTGTTCGGGCTCTATCTGGCGCTGTGCGCGGTCGTGCTCGTACGCACCGCGATCGCCGACCGGGCGCCGGGCGGGATCGGGCGGATCCTGCTGATCAGCGTGGCCGTCGTGCACGGCCTGCTCGGCGCGTTCTCGATCAGCCTGGTGGGCTGGTTCAGCTTCGTGTTCATGATGGCCGTGCTCGCCCTGCTCGTGCTGACGCTGGTGGCGTACGACCGGCACGAGCAGGGGGAGCGGAGGGCCGAGGGGGACACCCCCGCGCAGAACGGTCCCGCTACTCCGCCGGCGCCCACAACTCCGTGATGCCGATGCCCAGTTCGGCGAGGAGGCGGCGGAGCAGCGGCAGCGAGAGGCCGATCACGTTGCCGTGGTCGCCGTCGATGCCGTCGATGAACGGCGCCGAGCGGCCGTCCAGGGTGAACGCGCCCGCCACGTAGAGGGGTTCACCCGTCGCCACGTACGCGGCGATCTCCGCGTCGCTCGGCTCGCCGAACCGGACGACGGTGGAGGCGGTGCCCGAGCTGTACCGGCCGCTCGCCGTGTCGTAGACGCAGTGGCCGGTCTGCAGCGTGCCCGCGCGGCCGCGCATCGACTTCCAGCGGGCCGTGGCCTCCTCGGCGTCGGCCGGCTTGCCGAGCGCCTCGCCGTCGAGGTCGAGCACGGAGTCGCAGCCGATGACGACGGCGCCGTGCGCCTCGGTCCTGGCCGCGACCACGGAGGCCTTGGCCTCGGCGAGGGCGAGGGCGAGTTCGGCGGGCGTCGGGGCCGTCACGGCGTCCTCGTCGACCCCGCTGACGATCACCTCGGGGGCGAACCCGGCCTGCCGCAGCAGACCGAGGCGGGCGGGGGACTGGGAGGCCAGGATCAGCCGGCGTGGAGCAGTCATGCGGCCCAGGTTATCCAGGGTGACGCGGCGCGATCCCCGGCCGCCCGTCCTACGCGATCCCCAGCATCAGGAACGCGACGAGCATGGCCAGAGCCACCACGAAACCCGCGCGCCGCAGCATCGCCTGCGTTTCGCGGAGCTCCTCTGGGGGCTCGTCATCGGGGTCGGACCACAGCACATACAGCATGGTGCTGCTCGCGCGTGCGGGGCGCCTGAGTACGGGTACTCAGGCGCCCCGCGACGAAAGGACTAATTCACACGGACCCGCGGGTGAACTACGCGGGCCAGTACGTGCGGGACCAGCTCGACGCCCCCGGGGCCGGCAGCCGGTGCCGGGCGATGCGCGACGGGTCGGCCCACGCGTCCCGGCCCACAGCCGCGGCCGGGGCGTCCGGGACCGCCGCGGCGCGCGCCTGGACCACCGCCAGTGCGGCGGCCAGCTCCTCGGGGGTCGGATTGCCCCGTACGACCTTGATCATCACAGCGGCGCTCCTTACAGCGGGATGTTGCCGTGCTTCTTGGGCGGGAGGCTTTCGCGCTTCGTACGCAGCTGGCGCAGGCCGCGTACGACGTGGGAGCGGGTGTCGGAGGGCATGACCACCGCGTCGATGTAGCCGCGCTCGGCCGCCGTGTAGGGGTTGAGGAGGGTGTCCTCGTAGTCCTGGATGAGGCGGGCGCGGGTCTCCTCGACGTTGCCTGCGGCCTCGGCCGCGGCGATCGTCTTGCGGTGCAGGATGTTGACCGCGCCCTGCGCGCCCATGACGGCGATCTGGGCGGTGGGCCAGGCGAGGTTGAGGTCGGCGCCCAGGTGCTTGGAGCCCATCACGTCGTAGGCGCCGCCGAAGGCCTTGCGCGTGATGATCGTGATGAGCGGGACGGTGGCCTCGGCGTAGGCGTAGATCAGCTTGGCGCCGCGGCGGATGATGCCCTCGTGCTCCTGCTCGACGCCCGGCAGGAAGCCGGGGACGTCGACGAAGGTCAGGACGGGGACGTTGAAGGAGTCGCAGGTGCGCACGAACCGCGCGGCCTTCTCCGATGCGTGGATGTCCAGGCAGCCGGCGAACTGCATCGGCTGGTTGGCGACGATGCCGACCGGGCTGCCCTCGACGCGGCCGAAGCCGGTGAGGATGTTCGGCGCGAACAGCGACTGGGTCTCGAAGAATTCGGCGTCGTCCACGACGTGCTCGATGACCGTGCGCATGTCGTACGGCTGGTTCGCGCTGTCCGGGACGATCGTGTCGAGCTCGCGGTCCTCGTCCGTCGTGGCGAGGTCGGCCTCCTCGGGGAAGGCGGGCGGCTCGCTCAGGTTGTTCGACGGCAGGTAGGACAGCAGCGACTTGACGTACTCGATGGCGTCCTTCTCGTCGCCCGCCATGTGGTGGGCGACGCCGGAGCGCGAGTTGTGGGCGCGGGCGCCGCCCAGCTCCTCGAAGCCGACGTCCTCACCGGTGACGGTCTTGATGACGTCGGGCCCGGTGATGAACATGTGCGAGGTCTGGTCGACCATGACCGTGAAGTCGGTGATCGCGGGGGAGTAGACGGCGCCGCCCGCGCAGGGGCCGACCACGAGGGAGATCTGCGGGATGACACCCGAGGCGTGGGTGTTGCGGCGGAAGATCTCGCCGTACATGCCCAGGGCCATGACGCCCTCCTGGATGCGGGCGCCGCCGGAGTCGTTGATGCCGACGACCGGGCAGCCGGTCTTCAGCGCGAAGTCCATCACCTTCATGATCTTCTGCCCGAACACCTCGCCCAGCGCCCCGCCGAAGACCGTGAAGTCCTGCGAGAACACGGCGACGGGACGGCCGTCCACGGTGCCGTATCCGGTCACGACACCGTCGCCGTAGGGCTTGTTGGCATCGAGGCCGAAGTCCGTGGAGCGGTGCCGGGCGAACTCGTCCAGCTCCACGAAGGAGTCCTCGTCGAGCAGCAGCTCGATCCGCTCACGTGCGGTCAACTTGCCCTTGGCGTGCTGCTTTTCGACCGCGCGGGCGGACCCGGCATGGGTCGCCTCATCGATCCGGCGCCGCAGATCCTCGATCTTGCCTGCGGTCGTGTGGATGTCGATCTGCGCTTCTCGCTGTTCCAACTCGGACATCGGGATGCGGCTCCCTGCCTGCTTCGACGCTGCTCACGGGGACGGTTCGGGGAAGGTTCAAAAAAGGGGAGTGGGGCTACTGATTCGTAGCGTAGTGGCCTGAATACCGTTCAGCAGTGCGGTCTTTGCCACACCTAGGCTGGGTTGCATGACGCCGCGAGATGGTTCAGACGTACCCGCCAGCCCCTGGTCCGACCTGGAGAGGCCGCCCCTGGCAGAGGCCGGTCTCCGTAGGTCCCTTGTACGGGAAGGGGGGCTGTGGTCGTCCGTGGAGGTGGTGCCCCGCACGGGGTCCACCAACACGGATCTGGTGCAGCGGGCCTCGGCGGGGTCCGTGGCCGAGGGCACCGTGCTCGTCGCCGAGGAGCAGAGCGCCGCGCGCGGGAGGCTCGACCGGAGCTGGTCGGCGCCGCCGCGCTCGGGCCTGTTCTTCTCGGTGCTGCTCAAGCCGGGGGAGCACGAGGTGCCGGTGGCGCGCTGGGGCTGGCTGCCGCTGCTCACCGGGGTCGCGGTCGCCACGGCGCTCTCCTCGGCGGCCGGGGTCGACACCGCCCTGAAGTGGCCGAACGACGTGCTCCTCACGGTCGACGGCGAGGAGCGCAAGGCCGGCGGCATCCTCCTGGAGCGGGCCGGGGCGGACGGCGTCGTGCTCGGCGTCGGCCTCAACGTCTCGCTGCGCGCCGACGAGTTGCCCGTCCCGACGGCGGGTTCGCTCACGCTCGCCGGGGCGAAGGTCTCCGACCGGGACCCGGTGCTCCGCGCCGTGCTGCGGTCCCTGGAGAAGTGGTACGTCGAGTGGTGCGCGGCCGAGGGCGACCCCGGCCTCTCGCTCCTTCAGGAGGCGTACGCGGCGGGCTGCGCGACGCTCGGCCGCCAGGTCCGGGCGATCCTGCCGGGTGACCGGGAGCTGGTGGGTGAGGCGGTGGCCCTGGACGGGGACGGCCGTCTGGTGATCGCCACGGAGGCCGGGGCCCGCGAGGCGGTCGGCGCGGGCGACATCGTCCACCTGCGACCTGCGTAGGGATGGACCACCGTTCGCATCCGGGCCGACACCACCCGGATGCGAACGGAGTGACGTGGGGCACAGGGGCTGCCGTAGAGTTGAGGCCGGTCGATACCTGGCCGTGGCAGATCGGAAGGGCAGCAGGCGTGACCGTCGACGACTCGGGCTCCGGCACGGGCTCCCCCACCGACCCCGAGAAGCCGGAAGGTGCGGAAACAGCAGAGGCAGAGACAGAGGATCCCCTCGCTCTGCGGCTCGAAGGGCTCATCCTCGGGGCCGAGCGCAGATACACCCCGTTCCAGGCGGCGCGCAGCGCGGGCGTCTCCATGGAGCTGGCCTCGCGGTTCTGGCGGGCCATGGGCTTCGCCGACATCGGGCAGGCCAAGGCGCTGACCGAGGCCGACGTCCTCGCGCTGCGGCGCCTCGCCGGCCTCGTGGAAGCGGGACTGCTCAGCGAGGCCATGGCCGTACAGGTCGCCCGGTCCACCGGGCAGACCACCGCGCGGCTCGCCGAGTGGCAGATCGACTCGTTCCTGGAGGGCCTCACCGAACCCCCGGAACCCGGCATGACCCGCACCGAGGTCACGTATCCGCTGATGGAGCTGCTCCTGCCGGAGCTGGAGGAGTTCCTCGTCTACGTGTGGCGGCGCCAGCTCGCCGCGGCGACCGGCCGCGTCGTGCAGGCCGGTGACGACGAGGAGATGGTCGACCGGCGGCTCGCCGTCGGCTTCGCGGACCTCGTCGGGTTCACGCGGCTCACCCGGCGCATGGAGGAGGAGGAACTCGGCGAGCTCGTCGAGGCCTTCGAGACCACCGCGGCGGACCTCGTCGCGGCGCACGGCGGCCGGCTCGTCAAGACCCTCGGCGACGAGGTCCTGTACGCGGCCGACGACGCGGGCATCGCGAGCGAGATCGCGCTGCGCCTGATCGAGACGATGAGCAACGACGAGACGATGCCGGAGCTGCGCGTCGGCCTCGCGTTCGGCACGGTCACCACACGGATGGGCGATGTCTTCGGCTCGACCGTGAACCTCGCGAGCCGCCTCACGTCGATAGCGCCACGGGACAACGTGCTGGTGGACGGCGCCTTCGCCCAGGAACTGATCAGGATCGGGGAGACGCCCACCTCCGAGGCGGAGGCCGCCGCCGAGGCGCAGCAGGCGAAGGAGGACGGCGAGGAGCCGCCCACCTACCGGTTCGCGCTTCAGCCCATGTGGCAGCGGCCCGTGCGCGGCCTCGGCGTCGTGGAGCCCTGGACGCTGACCAGGCGCACCTGACAACCTTCGGTTAACTGGCGTTAACCGAGAGGGCGTGTCATGGGTGACGAGCGGCGGTTCGGGGAGTTCGTGGCGGTGCGCCGCCACGAGGGCGGGACGGTCGCCGAGCTGGTGCTCGACCGGCCGAAGGCCATGAACGCCGTGTCGAGCGACATGGCCCGCTCGATCACCGGCGCCTGCGAGGCGCTGGCGGGCGACCGGGACGTCCGCGTCGTCGTCCTCACCTCCAGCGCCGAGCGCGCCTTCTGCGTCGGCGCCGACCTCAAGGAGCGGGGCACCTTCTCGGACGCGGACCTGCTGCGCCAGCGGCCCGTGACCCGCACCGCGTACACGGGCGTCCTGGAGCTGCCGATGCCGACGATCGCGGCCGTGCACGGCTTCGCGCTCGGCGGCGGCTTCGAGCTGGCGCTCGCCTGCGACCTGATCGTGGCCGACGGGACGGCCGTCGTGGGGCTGCCCGAGGTGTCCGTCGGCGTGATCCCCGGCGGCGGCGGTACGCAGCTCCTGCCGCGCCGCGTCGGGGCCGCGCGCGCCGCCGAGCTGATCTTCACGGCGCGGCGGGTGCGGGCGGCGGAGGCCGGGGAGCTCGGGCTCGTGGACCAGGTCGTGGAGGCGGGCGCGGACCGCGAGGAGGCGCTCGCGCTCGGCGCGCGGATCGCCGCCAACTCGCCGGTCGGGCTGCGCGCGTCGAAGAAGGCGCTGCGGCTCGGGCACGGCCTCGACCTGCGGGCGGGCCTTGAGGTGGAGGACGCGGCATGGCGGTCCGTGGCGTTCTCCGGGGACCGGGCCGAGGGGGTCGCGGCGTTCAACGAGAAGCGCAGCCCGCAGTGGCCGGGTGGGTGACGGAGCGTGACCTTCTGTCGGCCGTAACCCCCGGATCGATGTACCTAATTCACCGAAATGCCGGAAAACTCCTTACTCTGGAGTGATGGGTGAGGACGTTCGGCTACGCGCCGTGGTGACGCTCGCGCAGGGCATGGCCGCCGCGCGCAGCCCACGCGACTCCTGGCGCGCGGCCGCGCTCGGCGCCTGCCGCGCGCTGTCCGGGAGCTTCGCCGCGCTCTCCATGTGGGAGCGCGAGCGCGGACGGCTGCGGGTGCTCGTCAACGTGGGGGAGCTGGCCGAGGGCGAGCAGGAGTTCCCCGAGGGCGAGGGCTACCCGGTGCACCAGTTCCCCGAGATCACCGAGTTCCTGCACGAACGGTGGGCCAAGGGCGGCGAGCCGGACGCCTGGGTCGAGACGGCCGAGGGCCCCACAACGGCCGCCGCCCGGGCCGGCTACTGCCACCAGCGGGTCGCCGCGCTGCGCCGCCGGGGCCGCGGCTGCTGCGTCGTCGCGCCGATCGTGCTGCACGGGCGGGCGTGGGGCGAGCTGTATGTGGCGCGGCCGATCGGGGCCGAGGTGTTCGACCGCTTCGACGCGGACTTCGCCACGGTCCTCGCGGCGGTCGTCGCGGCAGGCATCGCACAGACCGAACGCCTGGAGGAGGCCCGCAGGCTCGCCTTCACCGATGCCCTGACCGGCCTCGCCAACCGGCGCGCGGTCGACATACGCCTCGACGAGGCCGTGGAACGGCACCGCGCCGACGGCTCCGTGGCCAGCCTCGTCGTCTGCGACCTCAACGGCCTGAAGCGCGTCAACGACACCTTCGGGCACGCGGCGGGCGACCGGCTCCTCGAACGGTTCGGCTCGGTGCTCTCGCTGTGCGGGGCGATGCTGCCGGGGGCGCTCGCGGCGCGGCTCGGCGGCGACGAGTTCTCGATCGTGGCCGTGGGGCCCTCGGCCGACGAGGTGGTCCGGGTGGGCGAGGAGATCTGCTCCCGGGCCGCCGAGTTGGACCACGGCGACGGCGTGGCGTGCGGCATCGCGTCGACCGGGGACGCGATCGGCGAGGTGGACAACGCGCGGCGTCTCTTCCGCCTCGCGGACGCCGCGCAGTACAAGGCGAAGGCCCTGCGCGCGGTGAAGCCCGTGGTGGCCGGCCGCGACGGCGGTCTCGCCGACCCGGTCGTCCGCCTCGCGGACTCCCCGCCACCGGCCGCGGGCGAGGGCGAGCGGCGCCGGATCAGGGGCCTGGAACCCGGGACGGACCGCTAAGTGCCTTGCGGGCCGGGGAAGTTGCTTCTACGCCTCGTACGCCCTGCCCCTGCGCACCGAGTACGTCACGAAGCCGACGCCCAGGCCGAGGAAGGCCGAGCCGCCGACCACGTACGGCGTCGTGTCCACCTGGCCCGTATCGGCCAGCCGGAGTTGACGGTCGGACTGCTCGGTGACCGTCGTGGCGGTCCGCTGCTGGTCGGCGTGGGTGATGTGCTCAGGGTTCGCCGTCGCTGTGGGAACGAACCACAGCGCGCCGAGGACCGCCGCGGCAGCGGCGGCGGTGAACAGTGATCGACGTGCGGCAGACACGGAAGCGATCCCCCTTGTGGCGCTGGCGAATTGGCCGTGTGCGCACATGTTAGTGACAGACGCGGGTCACAGGAAAGTCACGAGGCCAATGGGTCGTACGCTCCGGCCATGAGTACTGATGACACGTCACGTTTTGTTCGGCTGAAGGTGGAATTGGTCCTGGAGGTCGCCGACGCGGAGGCGCTGACCGGGGCCGCGCTGCAGCGCGTCGCGGAGGACAAGGAGACCGGGCCCGAGGAGCGTGCGCAGGCGGTGAGCGCCGTGGAGGAGGACGAGGCGGAGGCGGTCGCGTATCTCGTGGACCCGTTCGACCTGGTCGCCGATGTGCCGGGGGCCGAGCTCGTGCAGGCCTCCTGGTCCAGCGAGCAGGTCGACTACGACCCCGACTCGCCGGATTGGGACCTCGGCGAGGATGATGAGGAGGAGGACGAGGGAGACGGCGTGTAGCGGTCCTAGAAACGGGAACCCTGGGCGGCAACCGCTGCCCGGGGTTTTGTCGTCCCTGGTGAGGGGTCCGACGTGGCCTTGCCCACACCGGCGGTTCCTCGGGAACGGGATGAACCGGTCATGGCGTTCACTGGGTACGAGGGGACTGTTGTGTCCTCTCGGGCCCGCTGTCTACCGGGCTCGGGGCGGTCGACCAGCAGGGGAATTCGGCGAAGTCGGAAATTCGGCGACTATGGAGAAGCGTGTGATAACGGACGGTAAGCGGCGCAAGGGTCTGATGGCCGCGTCCGCTCTGCTCGGCGGTGTGCTCGTGCTGACGGCCTGTGGTGGCGGTGACGACGGCGGCGGCTCGGGCAAGAAGGAATCGCAGGCGCAGGCCGACGAGGCCGCGGCGAAGAAGACCTCCAAGGCCGACATCAAGATCGCGCCGAAGGACGGCTCCGACAACGCGAGCATCAACAGCGCCGCGAAGGTCACCGTGAGCAAGGGCTCGCTCACCGATGTCGCCATGAGTACGGCCGACGGCACGAAGGTCGAGGGTCAGATCTCCGCCGACAAGAAGAGCTGGAAGCCCACGGCCCAGCTGGAGCGCGCGACGACGTACAAGATCGCCGCCGAGGCGAAGGACTCCGACGGCCGCGCGGCCCACGAGAACTCGCAGTTCACGACGGTGTCCCCGGCCAACAGCTTCATCGGGAACTTCACGCCGGAGGACGGTTCGACCGTCGGCGTCGGCATGCCGGTGTCCCTCAACTTCGACAAGGCCATCAGCAACAAGGCCGACGTCCAGGACCACGTCACCGTCACGTCCAGCAGCGGCCAGGAGGTCGTCGGGCACTGGTTCAACGACACCCGCCTCGACTTCCGGCCCGAGGACTACTGGAAGGGCGGCTCCACCGTCACCCTGAAGCTCGACCTGGACGGGGTCGAGGGCGCGGACGGTGTGACCGGCGTCCAGCAGAAGACGGTCTCGTTCAAGATCGGTCGCGACCAGGTCTCCACGGTCGACGCGAAGACCAAGATGATGACCGTCACCCGGGACGGCAAGACGGTCAAGACCATCCCGATCTCCGCCGGTTCGCCCGAGAACAAGACGTACGAGGGCCAGATGGTGGTCTCCGAGAAGTTCAAGGAGACCCGGATGGACGGCGCGACCGTCGGCTTCAAGGACGGCGACGGCAAGGGCGAGTACGACATCAAGGACGTGCCGCACGCGATGCGTCTGTCGAGCTCCGGCACGTTCATCCACGGCAACTACTGGGGCGCCAAGTCGATCTTCGGTGGCGCGAACACCAGCCACGGCTGCATCGGCCTCCAGGACGCCAAGGGCGCCAACAACAGCAGCACCCCGGGCGCCTGGTTCTACGACAACTCGATGGTCGGCGACGTCGTCGTGGTGAAGAACACCGGCGACAAGACCATCCAGCCGGACAACGGACTCAACGGCTGGAACATGAGCTGGTCGCAGTGGAAGGCCGGATCCGCCGAGTAACGGACCGCCGAGTAGCGGACCGAGCCGTACCCGGGAGCCGGAGCGTCGCCGAACGCTCCGGCTCCCGCTGCTTTCCGCCGGCGCCGCCGTCATCGAGGTGAATACGAAGCAACCAAAAGGTTGTACTCGATTCGACAGGTGTGCCGTTTGTCACGCACCACACTGGTCCCAGATGTTTCCCAATGCCCCAATTCGAAGGCAGCTGCATCAATACACTCGCCTCTCATGTGTGAGTGGAACGTGGAGAACGGACACCGAATACGGTCGTCCCGTCGAGGCCGGGGCCGGCCGGGCGGCAACGCCGGCGCCGACGCCTGATGGGGGCACGGCACAAACAAGCGAGGGACCCGCGGGCGCACTGGCTGCTGCTCGCCCTCACCCTGCCGGTGCTGCTCGGTGCCCTCCTCTTCCAGGGCTGGACCCAGAACGAGGTGGACGGCGCCAAGGCGAAGCCTGCCTGTACGCAGCCCGTGCCCGAGTCGGCCTCCGGCGCGGGCCCGGTCCTGTCCATCGACGGCGACCGGGTGCACAGCGCCTCGATGCGCCCCGGCACCGTCGCGCTCACCTATGACGGCGGCCCCTACCCGAAGGCGACGCCGAAGCTGCTCGCACTGCTCAAGAAGCACCACGCGCACGCCACCTTCTTCCTCAACGGCGCCAAGGCCGCGCAGCACCCGAAGCTGGTCGAGCGGATCAGGGCCGAGGGGCACGACATCGGCTCCAACACCTACACGGGCGCCGACATGGGCAGCTCGTCCAAGGTGCGCGGCAAGCTCGAACTGGGCCTGACCCAGAGCGCGTTCGCGGGCAGCGGCGGCTTCCACACCACACTCCTGCGGATGCCGATGACCACTACCGTCGCCACGATGTGCGGCGGCGAGTGGCCCGCGGCGCAGGCCGCGTCCGCCGCCGGCTACACCCTGGTCGCGGCCGACCACTCCGGGCAGCGGGTGCGCGACGGCCTCGTGCGCCAGCTCAGCCAGACCTCGCTCGGCTACCGCGAGACGCAGAAGCTGCTGGCGAACCCGCAGGCCAGGAACTTCGCCACCATCACCGAGGGCGCGCAGACCCGTCAGCAGGCGACGTCCGAGGTGGCCGCGCCCGTGCGCTGGCTCGGGCAGGGCCTGATCTGGTTCCAGACCCTCGGCCGCAGCTTTGTCTCGGCCATCTCGTGGGTGCTTCTCGCGGCCGCGGGGCTCGGTGTGCTGCGCCTGTTCGTGCTCGTGCTGTTCGCCCGCGCGCACGTCAGGCGCCTGGAGCGGTTCCGCCCCGGCTCGCCCTGGCTGCGCGAGATCCGCGATCCGGTGACCGTGCTCGTACCCGCGTACAACGAGGAGGCCGGTATCGGCGCGACGCTGCGCTCGCTGCTCGCCTCCACCCACCAGCCGATGCAGATCATCGTCATCGACGACGGGTCGAGCGACCGCACGGTGCAGATCGCGAGCGAGTACGCGGCCCGCGACGCGCGTGTGCAGGTGCTCTGCCAGCCCAACTCCGGCAAGGCGGCGGCCCTCAACCACGGCCTGAAATACACCCGTTGCCCGTACGTCGTGATGATCGACTCGGACACCGTCTTCGAGGCCGACGCGATCCAGCGCCTGATCCAGCCACTGGCCCACCCGGCCGTCGGCGCGGTCAGCGGCAACACCAAGGTCGGCAACCGCAAGCGGCTGCTCGGCCGCTGGCAGCACCTGGAGTACGTCTTCGGGTTCAACCTGGACCGCCGGATGTTCGAGGTCCTGGAGTGCATGACGACCGTGCCCGGCGCGATCGGCGCCTTCCGGCTCGACGCGCTGATGGGCGTCGGCGGCCTGAGCGAGGACACCCTCGCCGAGGACACCGACCTCACCATGGCGCTGTGGCGGGCCGGCTGGCGGGTCGTGTACGAGGAGACCGCCGTCGCGTGGACCGAAGTGCCCACGTCCCTGCGGCAGTTGTGGCGCCAGCGCTACCGCTGGTGCTACGGCACCCTCCAGGCGATGTGGAAGCACCGGGGCGCGGTCCTCGAAGTCGGGCCCGCGGGCCGCTTCGGGCGGCGCGGCCTGTCCTACCTGTTCCTTTTCCAGGTCGTGCTGCCGCTCCTCGCCCCGATGATCGACGTCTTCATGTTCTACAGCGCCGTGTTCGCCGGTGACACGGTCACGTCCGTGGTGGCCTGGCTGGGATTCCTCGGTCTCCAGATGGTCGTCGCGGCGTACGCTCTGAAGCTCGACGGAGAGCGCAGGCGCACGCTCTGGTCGCTGCCCTTCCAGCTGTTCGTGTACCGGCAGTTGATGTACCTCGTGGTCATCCAGTCCGTGGTGGCCTTCGTGGGCGGCAGCCGGTTGAAGTGGCAGCGCATGCACCGTTCCGGAACGGCCGCCGCGGCGGCCCAGCACATCGTCAGGCCGGCCGACCAGCCGGACCTGCCGGTCGCGAGGTGACGACCCTGAATCCCCCCAGCGCATACACGCCGACGCCTTACCCGTACAGCGAGTACGAGCCCGAGCCGCACTCGTACGAGGTCGAGCACCACCCGTACGACCCGGTGCCGCCGAACAGGCCGGGCGGGCGGGCCGACGGCAGCTACAAGCGCAGCGAGCGCGAGCCAAAGCGCAGGCGGCGCCGCACCAAGTTCGGGCTCGTGGTGCGCGGACTGTGCCTGCTCGTGCTGCTCGCGGTGCTCGCGGGCGCGGGGACGTACGTGTGGGCCGGCACCCGGCTCGACGGGGACGTCGACCTGGGCGCGCTGCCGGGCCGGGCCGCCGCGGGCAAGGGCACGAACTACCTGATCGTGGGCTCCGACAGCCGCGAGGGCCTCAGTGAGAAGCAGGCCAAGAACCTGCACACCGGTTCGTCGATCGGCTCCGAGGGCCGCCGCACCGACTCGATGATGGTGCTGCACACCGGCTCCCACGGCACCACTCTCACCAGCCTGCCGCGCGACTCCTGGGTCACCATCCCGCCGTACGTGGACCCGAAGACCGGCGTCCACCACAAGCCGGCGAAGAACAAGCTCAACGCGGCGTTCTCGCTCGGCGGCCCCGAACTCCTGGTCCGCGCCGTCGAGTCGAACACCGGGCTGCGGATCAACCACTACACGGAGATCGGCTTCGCCGGGTTCGTCGGCATCGTCGACGCGGTCGGCGGCGTGCCGATGTGCGTCGACCGGCGCATCGTCGACGACAAGGCGGGGCTCGACCTGGCCAAGGGCTGCCACGACCTGACCGGGCGCGAGGCGCTCGGCTTCGTACGCCAGCGCCACCAGGAGAAGGAGGGCGACCTCGGCCGCTCCCGCAACCAGCAGAAGTTCCTCGCCGCGCTCGCCGAGAAGGCCTCGTCGCCCGGCGTGCTGATGAACCCGTCCACCATGTACGGCACCGCCGGCGCGGGTCTGGACACCCTCATCGTCGACAAGTCGACCGGGGTCCCGGAACTGACGCGACTGTTCAAGGCGATGCGGGCGGTCTCATCGGGCCAGGGCAAGCAACTGGGCGTACCTGTAGGCAGGTTGGGCCTCGCCACTTCCAAGGGCAGCGTCATCGTCTGGGACAAGGCGAAGGCGAACCGCCTCTTCTCCGAGCTGCGGGAGGACCGGCCGGTCACACTCAAGGGCTGAGCCACTCGCTCCGGTTGTGCTCTTCGCCGACAGCGTGACCGGAGCACCCCCGCGGTGCTTTGGTGTGTGACATGACGACTCGATCCCGGCCCACCATCGAGTACATCCGCTACCACATCCCCGAGGACCGCTCGGCCGAGTTCCTCGCGGCGTACACCCGCGCGGCGCGCCAACTGGCGGCCTCGGAGCACTGCGTCGGTTACGAACTCACCCGCTGCGAAGAGGACTTCGAGCACTACATCCTGCGCATCGTGTGGACGTCGACCGAGGACCACGTGCAGGGCTTCCGTGACTCCGAGCTCTTCCCGGTGTTCCTCACCGAGGTCCGCCCCTACGTCGGGTACATCGACGAGATGCGCCACTACGCGCCGACCACGGTGCGCGGCACGGGCTCTGCGGACCCCACGCTCTACGCATGGGCGGGCGGCGCCGAGGCGTTCGACCGCCTCACCTCCGTCTTCTACGAGAAGGTGGTCAAGGACGACCTCCTCGGCCCGCTCTTCGCCGACCTCCCGGCGGAGCACGCGGAACATGTCGCCCTGTGGCTCGGCGAGGTCTTCGGCGGCCCTTCGGCCTACTCCGAACAGCACGGCGGCCACAGCCACATGGTCGCGATGCACATCGGCAAGGGCGTCACCGAGCCGCAGCGCCGCCGCTGGGTCAACCTCATCCAGGACGCGGCCGACGAGGCGGGCCTGCCACCGGACGCGGAGTTCCGCTCCGCGTTCCTCGCGTACATCGAGTGGGGCACACGCCTGGCGGTCCACTTCTCGGGCCCGGGCGCGGAGCGCCCGGAGGAGCAGCCGGTGCCGCACTGGACGTGGGGCATATAGAGCCCCTGCGGCGATTGAGCAGCGGGGCCCGGGGCAGAGCCCCGCGACGTCTACAACTTCGCCCGCAACGAGTCATCCACACCCCAACTCGCCAGCAACCGCAACCCCTCCGCCGACGCGGTCCCCGCCTCCGCGTGATACACGGACAAGAACTGCCCGTCATCGTCCGGCAAGTGCAACGTCTCGTACGCGAGCGTCAGTTCACCCACCAGGGGGTGCCGCATCCGCTTGACGCCGTGGCCCTTCTCCTTCACGTCGTGCGTGGCCCACAGCCGCCTGAACTCCTCGCTCTTGACGGAGAGTTCGCCGACCAGCGCCGACAGCTCCGGGTCCTCGGGGTTGCGTCCCGCGTACAGCCGCAGAAAGCTGACCATGTCGGTCGCCTTGGAGTCCCAGTCGATGAACAGCTCCCGGTAGTCCGGGTTCAGGAACGTGAGCCGCGCCCAGTTCCGCTCCGCGCGCGGCATGCGTCCCCAGTCGCCGAACAGCGCCGCCGCCATCCGGTTCCAGGCGAGGATGTCCGAGCGCGCCCCGCCGATGTAGGCGGGCACGCCCTCCAGCGAGTCGAGCAGGTGGCGCAGCGCGGGCCGCACCTGCTGCTGCCGCTTGGGCGCCGGGTGCTTGCGGCGCTGCCGCGTCGGCCTTGCCAGGTGGACGAGGTGGGCGTGCTCGGTGTCGCTGAGCCGCAGGGCGCGCGCGATCGCGTCGAGCACCTCCGCCGACACATTGCGCCCGTTGCCCTGCTCCAGGCGCGTGTAGTACGCGACCGAGACCCCGGCGAGCTGCGCCAGCTCCTCGCGCCGCAGGCCCGGCACCCGCCGGTGCCGCCCCATCGAGGCGAGCCCCACGTCCTCGGGCTTGAGCCGGGCCCGCCGGGTGCGCAGGAACTCGCTCAGCTCGGCGCGCCGGTCCAGGTGGTCCGGGCGGTCCGCCGCCGGTTCCCCGGCCGCATCGTTCTCGTCCATGCTGTCCAGTATTCCCGGTCGTACGACCGGGAGCCTGACCCCGCCAGTAGTAGGACCACTGAACGTACGCAAAGCGGTGACCTGCGTACTCTTTGGTGATCCGGGTGGGCCGGGAGCAGGCTTGGAGCCATGACCACGACTGTTGCCGCATACGCCGCTCCCAGCGCCAAGGCCCCGCTGGAGCGCACCACCATCGAACGCCGCACCGTCGGCGAGCACGACGTACTGATCGACATCAAGTTCGCCGGAATCTGTCACTCCGACATCCACCAGGTCCGCGAGGGCTGGGGCGAGGCCATCTTCCCGATGGTGCCGGGGCACGAGATCGCCGGTGTCGTGGAGGCCGTCGGCGCGGGCGTCACCAAGTTCAAGGTCGGCGACAGGGTCGGCGTCGGCTGCATGGTCGACTCCTGCGGTGAGTGCGAGCCGTGCCGCTCCGGCCAGGAACAGCACTGCGTCCAGGGCAACGTCCAGACGTACAACGCCGTCGGCAAGGACGGCGAGCCCACCTACGGCGGCTACTCGCAGCAGGTCGTCGTCACCGAGGGCTTCGTCGTCGGCATCCCCGAGGGCCTCGCGCTCGATGTGGCCGCGCCGCTGCTGTGCGCCGGCATCACCACGTACTCCCCGCTGAAGCACTGGGGCGCCGGCCCCGGCAAGAAGGTCGCGATCGTCGGCCTCGGTGGCCTCGGCCACATGGGCGTCAAGATCGCGCACGCGCTCGGCGCGGAGGTCACCGTCCTGTCGCAGTCGCTGCGCAAGAAGGACGATGGCCTGAAGCTGGGCGCGGACCACTACTACGCGACCAGCGACCCGAAGACCTTCGAGGAGCTCGCGGGCACCTTCGACGTCATCCTCTCCACGGTCTCCGCGCAGGTGGACTTCGGCGCCTACCTCGGCCTGCTGAAGACGGGCGGCGCGCTCGTCAACGTCGGCGCCCCCGAGGAGCCGATCGCGCTCAACCTGTTCTCCCTCATCGGCGGCAACAAGGTGCTCGCCGGCTCCATGATCGGCGGCATCGCCGAGACCCAGGAGATGCTCGACTTCTGCGCGGAGCACGGCCTCGGCGCCGAGATCGAACTGATCGAGGCGAGCCAGGTCAACGAGGCGTACGAGCGGGTCCTCGGCTCGGACGTGCGCTACCGCTTCGTGATCGACGCGGCGACCATCTGAGCGCCTGTACCACTTTCATGACCTGAGAGGTCATGGCCGCCCTCCCCGGGCCCCGGCAGGATCGAACCCGTAACCCGGACCAGATCCTGTCGGACCCGAGGGAGGGCTTTCCCATGACCGCCTACGCGATCGCCGTACTCGGCACCACGCCCGGTGCGCCGCACCCCGACGTCCTCACGTACATCGAGCGCGTCCAGTCCACGTTCACTCCGTACGGGGGCCGATTCCTGGTCCACGGCACGCAGGGGGAGTGGGTGGAGGGGAAGCCGCTCGGCAACATCGTGATGGTCGAATTCCCCGACCTGGAGGCGGCCCACGCCTGGTACGCGTCCCCCGCCTACCAGGAGATCCTCCCGCTGCGCACCGACCACCTGCCCGGCAGCCTGGTGTTCCTGGAGGGCGTCCCGGAGTCGTACGACGCGGCGCGCACGGCGGCCGCCATGCGCGCGGCCGGCTGATCAGCGGTTCCGGCAGGCCCCGGAGGGGATCAGTGCCGCAGCGTCGCCGGGCTTCCGCCGTTCGCCTCGTAACCGGCGACGGCGAGCGCCCGGTACACCGCGTACGAGGCCGCCGGGTCCGGCTCGGCGGTCCACGGGATCGCGCCCACGTGCCCGTCGACATGCACCAGCTGCTGCATCGCCTCGGACCAGCGCTCGCTGCGCACCAGGAAGAACACCAGCAGGTGCCGGACGTGCGCGAGCATCGGATCGTCGCGGCGCGCGGAGTGCACCGCGAACAGGGCCCCGTGCAGGGCCTTCGTGACGACCTCGCTCTCGTAGAAGCCGCGCACCAGGTTCACCTCGGGCACGTGCTCGTACAGCGCGAACAGCGGCAGCGCCGCGAGCAGCGAACCGCGCGGCGCACGCGCGGCGGCGGCCTCGGCGAACGAGAAGGCCTGCTCGCGCGAGCCGTGCCACTTCTCCGTCCAGTACCGCAGGCCTGCCAGATGCGCGCCCATGTGTCCCGGCGCGGTGTCGAGGATCTTCAGCCACAGCTGCTCGAACTCGGCCTGCGAATAGCCGAGTCCACGCGCGACGGCGAGATGCGTGATGTGCGGGACGGGATCGCCGGGAGCGAGCAGCGCCGCCTGGTCACAGGCATTGCGCGCCTCTTCCAGGACGATCCGCTGCTCGTCGGGAGTACCGCCGCCGCGCCACGCCTGCTGCACCAGGAACTCGGCGAAGACCTGCGCCCCGCCCGCGTCCTTCGGCTGCTGCGACCGCCACGCGTGCAGCCACCCGGCACCGAGCCGCGGCGTCTGCTGGGCCTCAAGGGCCGCGGCGCCCGCGACCGCCTGCACGCGCTCCCACCGGGTCTCGGTCTCCTTGCCGGTCCCGGCGAGCAGTTGGGCGGCGGCGGTGAAGTCCTGATTCCGCTGCACGACCGACATCACGTCGAGCAGGTCCTGGTCGGGACCCGGGAGCCTGACGTCCAGGTCCTCCTGAAGCATGAACCCGTAGTCGGCCGGGTCGGCGGCGTCCGGCGACCCCGGAGCGACCTGCCGAATTCCGCCGCGGTGGCGCAGCAACTGCGACACCACGAGCCCGATCATGACCGCGGCCATCAGCCCCCAGAGAATTCCCATATCAACAACGCTAACGTGCCGGTCCGGCACCGGGTTCCCGACCGGGGCGGCGGCAAAAGGGCGCTGCGCGCCACCTCCGCGCGCCCGAGCGCCTACGCTCGGGCGCCATGAGCGACACGCACAGCCACAGCGGCAGCACCCCGCGCGGCTTCGAGACCACCGCCATCCACGCCGGCAACACGGCCGACCCCGTCACCGGAGCCGTCGTCCCGCCGATCTACCAGGTCTCCACGTACAAGCAGGACGGCGTGGGCGGCCTGCGCGGCGGCTACGAGTACAGCCGCAGCGCCAACCCGACACGTACCGCCCTGGAAGAGAACCTCGCCGCCCTTGAGGGCGGCCGGCGCGGCCTCGCCTTCGCCTCCGGACTCGCCGCCGAGGACTGCCTGCTGCGTACGCTGCTCAGCCCCGGCGACCACGTGGTCATCCCGAACGACGCGTACGGCGGCACGTTCCGGCTGTTCGCGAAGGTCGTGACGCGGTGGGGCGTCGAGTTCTCGGTGGCGGACACCAGCGACGTCGAGTCGGTGCGCGCCGCGATCACCCCGCTGACCAAGGCCGTGTGGGTGGAGACGCCCTCCAACCCGCTCCTCGGCATCACCGACATCGCCGCCGTCGCCCAGGTCGCCCGCGAGGCCGGGGTCAAGCTGGTCGTCGACAACACGTTCGCCAGCCCCTACCTCCAGCAGCCGCTCGCGCTCGGCGCCGACGTCGTCGTCCACTCGACGACCAAGTACATGGGCGGTCACTCGGACGTGGTCGGCGGCGCGCTCGTCGTCAACGACGACGCCCTCGCCGACGAGCTCACGTTCCACCAGAACGCGATGGGCGCGATCGCCGGGCCCTTCGACGCCTGGCTGGTGCTGCGCGGCATCAAGACGCTGCCCGTCCGCATGGACCGGCACAGCGAGAACGCGACCCGCGTCGCCGACATGCTCTCCCGCCACCCGCGGGTCACGAAGGTGCTCTACCCGGGCCTGCCCGAGCACCCCGGGCACGAGATCGCGGCGAAGCAGATGAAGGCGTTCGGCGGCATGGTGTCCTTCCAGGTCGAGGGCGGTGAGGAGGCCGCCGTCGAGGTCTGCGACCGGGCGAAGCTCTTCACGCTGGGCGAGTCCCTCGGCGGCGTCGAGTCCCTCGTCGAACACCCCGGCCGGATGACGCACGCCTCCGTCGCGGGCTCCGCCCTGGAGGTCCCCGCCGACCTCGTACGCCTCTCCGTGGGCATCGAGTCGGCCGACGACCTGCTCGCGGACCTCCAGCAGGCGCTCGACAAGAAGTAGGCCACCAAGAAGCAGGTCACCAACCGGTCAGCTGTGGAGTCGTCTTCGAGGGCGGCTCCACCCACGGCCGCTCGACCGTCGCCCACACGACGAACGCGACGACGGCGACGACCAGCACGAACCACAGCAGCCGCCACGCCACCCGGCGCCGCTTGCGCGCACGGCCGCCCCTGCGCATCGCGTCCGCGCACAGCTCCGCCGGCACCACGGGCGCGGGCCCGCTGTCGAGCACGGCACGCACGGCCGCCTCATTGCGCTCCTGGAGACTCATGCCGGGGCCGCCCCCCGCAGTTCGGCGGGCGCGGGGCCGCGCGGCGGGTGCAGGACGAGGGCCGTCGCCCGCGCGTGCACGGCGCGGACGCGCTCCGCGGGCAGCCCGAGCAGTGACGCGGTCTGCTCCTCGCCGACCCCTTCGAAGAGCCGCAGTACGAGGACGAGCCGCTCCTGCGGGCTGAGCCGCCCCAACGCACCGCCACGCGCGCGGTGCCGGCGCCATGCGCCGCGGGCGAACCGGGCGGCCAGTTCCGTGCGCGCGCAGTCGTAGGGATCCTCACCCCGAAGGCGGTCCCAGGAGGCATACGTTCGGCCGAGGGCGGCCGTGAGCAGCTTTCGCGCGCGCGGGTTGTCCTCCGGCGGTTCCCCCGTAAGGAGCGTCGCGGCACGCAGCAGCCGCCCGGCCGCGCCCGCGACGAACGCCTCGAACTCACGGGCCCGGCGGGCGTCCTGCAACGCCTGCCGTTGACGCACCCTTCATATGAGGCCGACCGCGGCTCCCTGGTCAAGAGGCGGGAGCCGCTCATGCCGTACCGGTGTGCCCGGGGACCGTCAGGAGTCGGCGGGCGGCGTCGGCTGGCCGTGGCGCGCGGAGAGCGCGGAATTGAAGCGTGCGAGGAGCGCGCAGAACTGCTCGCGCTCCTGCGGCTCCCACTCCTGCGTCAACTGCGCCATCAATTCCTGCCTGGACGTGCGCACCTCGTCGAGCCGCGCCGCACCGCGCGGCGACAGCTGCAACACCACCGCACGTCCGTCCTCAGGGTGAGAGGTGCGCTTGACGAGCCCCGTGTCGACGAGCGGGGCGACCTGGCGGGTCACCGTCGAGGAGTCGATCCCCATGCTCGACGCGAGCGCCTTGACGCCCATCGGGCCTTCCTTGTCGAGGCGGTTGAGCAGCAGATACGCCGCTCGGTCCATCGAATTGCGCACCTGCCCGACCCCGCCGAGCCGGGTCTGTTCGGCGCGGCGGGCGAAGACCGCCACCTCGTGCTGGAGCGTTTCGAGGAGGCCGGGGTCACCAGCGGTCGTCATGTCCATCGTTTCCTGTGGTGTGGGCATGGCCGGGGGCTCACTTCATGCGTGGGTGGTGGATTGCACTGGATTGGCCCACAGGGTACGCGGCGAAAGCGCTGGCCGTACCGGCCGCGCGCAATCCGGTCTCGCAGCGTGAGCATCCCGAGAGGCGTACGCCGTGAGCTGCAAGACTTTCGTCATGAGCAACAGCGCGTCTGACTACTTGCCGACCCCGACGCCCGCGGTGACCCTCGACGACGTCCGCGGCGCCCAGAAGATGCTTTCCGGGGTGGCACGGGTGACGTCGATGGCGCACAGTCACCATCTGTCCCAGCTGGCCGGGACGCCGGTCCACCTCAAATGCGAGAACCTCCAGCGCACCGGATCCTTCAAGCTGCGCGGCGCCTACGTACGGATCGCGGGCCTGCTTCCCGAGGAGCGGGCCGCCGGGGTCGTGGCCGCGAGCGCGGGCAACCACGCGCAGGGCGTGGCCCTCGCCTCCTCGCTCCTCGGCGTGCGCTCCACGGTGTTCATGCCCGTCGGCGCGCCCCTGCCGAAGGTCGCCGCGACCCGCGGGTACGGCGCCGAGGTCCGGCTGCACGGCCAGGTGGTCGACGAGACCCTCGAAGCGGCGCAGCGGTACGCGGAGGAGACCGGGGCGGTGTTCATCCACCCCTTCGACCACCCGGACGTCGTCGCGGGCCAGGGCACGCTCGGCCTGGAGATCCTGGAGCAGTGCCCGGAGGTGCGGACCATCCTGGTCGGCGTCGGCGGTGGCGGACTCGCGGCCGGCATCGCGGTCGCGGTGAAGGCGCTGCGGCCCGACGTGAAGGTGATCGGAGTGCAGGCGGCGGGCGCGGCCGCGTACCCGCCCTCGCTGGCCGCCGGGCATCCGATCGCGATCCCGTCCCCGTCGACGATGGCCGACGGGATCAAGGTGGGGCGGCCCGGCGACGTCCCGTTCGAGCTCGTCTCGGGCCTGGTCGACGACGTCCGCACCGTCTCGGAGGACGCGCTGTCCAGCGCCCTGCTGCTCTGCCTCGAACGCGCCAAGCTGGTCGTCGAGCCCGCGGGCGCGAGCCCCGTGGCGGCGCTCCTCAGCGAGCCCGGAGCCTTCGAGGGCCCGGTCGTCGCGCTGCTGTCCGGCGGCAATATCGACCCGCTCCTGATGCAGCGCGTCCTCACCCACGGCCTGGCCGCCGCGGGCCGCTACCTCTCGCTGCGCCTTCGCCTGACCGACCGCCCCGGCGCCCTGGCCACGCTCCTCCAGGTGTTGTCAGTGGTCGACGCCAACGTCACCGACGTGAGCCACGTACGGACCGATCCGCGGCTCGGGCTCACGGAGGCGGAGGTGGAGCTGCACCTGGAGACCAAGGGTCCCGCGCACTGCACAGAGGTCGGCGCGGCGCTGCGGGAGGCGGGCTACACGGTCATCGAGTAATTCCATGGCGGTACGCGATACATCGCGTTAGTGTGTGGCGCGCTTCACTTCTTGGCGGGCGCGGGGAGCCCGACAAATTTACACTTTCCTCACATAGGTAGTCAGTCAGGTATCAGTCCACACACTGGGGGAACGGCATGCCAGGCGCCATCTACGCCGAAGGTCTGGTGAAGACCTTCGGCGACGTAAGGGCTCTGGACGGCGTCGATCTGGACGTACCGGAGGGCACGGTCCTCGGCCTGCTGGGGCCGAACGGGGCGGGGAAGACGACGGCCGTGCGCTGCCTGACGACCCTGCTCACGCCGGACAGCGGCAAGGCGGTCGTCGCGGGTATCGACGTACTGAAGAATCCGAACGAAGTGCGGCGCTCCATCGGCCTGTCGGGCCAGTTCGCCGCGGTCGACGAATATCTGACAGGGCGCGAGAACCTGCAGATGGTCGGGCAGCTCTACCAGCTGTCCAAGAAGGACGCCAAGAAGCGGGCCGTCGAACTCCTCGAGCGCTTCAACCTCGCGGACGCCGCCGACCGCCCCTCCAAGACGTACTCCGGCGGCATGCGCCGCAGGCTCGACCTCGCGGCCGCGCTCGTCGTGTCCCCGCCGGTGATGTTCATGGACGAGCCGACGACGGGTCTGGACCCGCACAACCGGCAGCAACTCTGGGAAGTGATCCAGGAGTTGGTCGCGGGCGGTACGACGCTGCTGCTCACGACCCAGTACCTGGAAGAGGCCGACCACCTGGCGCACGACATCTGCGTCGTGGACCACGGCCGCGTCATCGCCCGCGGCACCGCCGACCAGCTCAAGGCGCAGACCGGCGGCGAGCGCGTCGAGGTCGTGGTGCACGAGCCGGAGCACATCGACGCCGCCCGGGAGGTCCTGGCCGGCTTCGGCAAGGGCGAGACCACCGTCGCCGAGCACACCCGCAAGCTGACCGTCCCGGTCACCGGCGGCGCGAAGCTCCTCGCGGAGGTCATCCGCGACCTGGACGCGCGCGGCATCGAGATCGACGACATCGGCCTGCGCCGCCCGACCCTGGACGACGTGTTCATCTCGCTGACCGGCCATGTCGCGGAGGAGGCCGATACGGCCGATGCCGCCGAGGAGACGAAGGAGGCGAAGAAATGAGCGCCTGGAACGACTCCCTGGTCATCGGCAAGCGGAACCTGATCAGGATGACCCGGATCCCCGAGATGATCCTCTTCGGGATCATCCAGCCGGTGATGTTCGTGGTCCTGTTCACGTACGTCTTCGGCGGCTCGATCGCCATCCCGGGCGCCGGGGTCAGTGCCGGTGCCTACAAGGAATTCCTGATGGCGGGCATCTTCGCGCAGACCGTCACGTTCGCCACGGCGGGCGCGGGCGCGGGCATCGCCGATGACATGCACAAGGGCCTCATCGACCGGTTCCGGTCGCTGCCGATGGCACGCGGCGCGGTGCTGACGGGCCGCACCTTCGCCGACCTCGTACAGACGGCCGTGACGCTGGCCGTGCTCGCGGTGGTGGCGCTGCTCGTCGGCTGGCGCACCCACGAGAACATCGGCAAGGTACTGGCCGGTTTCGCCCTGCTCCTGCTGCTCGGCTACGCGTTCACCTGGATCGGCGCCCTGATCGGCCTGAGCGTGCGCACCCCGGAGGCGGCGACCTCGGGCGGCCTGATCTGGCTGTTCCCGCTGACGTTCATCTCGAACGCGTTCGTCCCGGTCAACGGCATGCCGAAGTTCCTTCAGTACGTAGCCGAGTGGAACCCCTTCAGCGCCACGGTGCAGGCGGCACGCGAGCTCTTCGGCAACACGATCGCCGGTGTGCCCAAGTCGGTGACCGGCGCGTGGCCCATGGAGCATCCGGTGTGGGCGTCGGTGATCTGGTCCGTCCTGATCATCGTCGTCTTCCGCACCCTCGCGGTGCGCAAGTACCGCAAGGCGGACTGAACCATGACGAGGCCCCCGCAGCGTGCGCGCCGCGGGGGCCTCGTCATGTGTCCAAAGGCGCGTCAGCCGTTGAAGGGCTCCGCCTTGAGGATGCGCACCGAGGCCTTCTTGCCGTTCGGCAGCTCGTAGTCGACGTCCTCGCCCACCTTGTGGCCGTTGACCCCCGTGCCGAGCGGGGACTGGGGAGAGTACGTCTCGAAGTCGCTGCTCGCGTACTCGCGCGAAGCGAGCAGGAACTCCAGGGTGTCGTCCTCGTCGCCGTCGAAAGCGATCGTGACGACCATGCCCGGCGCGACCACGCCGGTCGCCGCCGGCGCCTCGCCGACCTTGGCCCGCTCCAGGAGCTGGGTCAGCTGGCGGATGCGGAGCTCCTGCTTGCCCTGCTCCTCCTTGGCCGCGTGGTACCCGCCGTTCTCCCGCAGGTCGCCCTCCTCGCGCGCCGCGGCGATCTTCTGCGTGATCTCCTCGCGCGCGGTGCCAGACAGGTACGCCAGCTCGTCCCTGAGCTTGGTGTACGCCTCCTGCGTCAGCCAGGTGACGTCTTCGCTGGTCTGGGTCACAGGTCGCTCCTCGTAGGTACTGGGTATACAAAGCATCGCCCTACTCAGAAGGATGTTCCCTGCTGAGTGGGCGAAACCACGAGCCTAACAATTCAGGCGTGAAAGGGGGAGGACAAAAGGCATCAGCGTTGCGTCGGCCCAGGTCAGCGCCCGCCGGTTCGCCGCCACGAATCGACAATCAGTCGGCGTGGCAGCCCAGGAGCTCCGCGGTCGTGCCGTCGCCCGTGGTCTTCAGGGTGACGACCTTGTCGATCCGCTCGGACTTCTGGTCGAAGCGGAAGTCGGCGCGGCCCACCTCGGCGCCGTCCTCGCTCTGCGAGCGGATCGTGCAGTAGCCGGTGGTGTCCGGGTCCTTGCGGATCTCCATGTGGACCTGGACGTCGTGCTTGTTCGCGTCGAAGGCGATGACCTCGCCGCTGAACTTGCTGCCGCCGACGACGTAGTACCAGCCGAACCAGACCATCAGGGCCGCGAACAGGACGCCGAGCACGATTCCGGTGATCTTCAGCTTGCGGTCGGCGCGGGCGTCGGCGGAGCGCGAGGATCCGTATCGGCCCTCGGGCAACTGCTGCACGGCGCTCATCGGCCAGTTCCTCTCGCGTCGCCCGACAACTGGACGGGCACCGGAATTTTCCACCCCCCGGTTCCGTCACTATAGAAGCTGCCCGTTGCACTCCAGGCACCTGGGCGCCCCATATCTCACCGAGGAACTTGTCTTGACTGAGCAGCTGCGACTCATGGCCGTTCACGCCCACCCCGACGACGAGTCGTCGAAGGGCGCGGCCACGATGGCCAAGTACGTGTCCGAGGGGGTGGACGTGCATGTCGTGACCTGCACGGGCGGCGAACGCGGCTCCATCCTCAACCCGAAGCTCCAGGGCGACGCGTTCGTCGAGAAGAACATCCGCGAGGTGCGCCGCAAGGAGATGGACGAGGCGCGCGAGATCCTCGGCGTCAAGCAGGACTGGCTGGGCTTCGTCGACTCCGGCCTGCCCGAGGGCGACCCGCTGCCGCCGCTGCCGGAGGGCTGCTTCGCCCTGGAGGACGTCGACCACGCGGCCGGCGCGCTGGTCAAGCAGATCCGCACGTTCCGTCCGCAGGTCATCACGACGTACGACGAGAACGGCGGATACCCGCACCCCGACCACATCATGACCCACAAGATCACGATGGTGGCCTTCGACGGAGCGGCCGACGCCGAGAAGTACCCCGAGGACGAGTTCGGGCCCGTCTACCAGCCGAAGAAGCTCTACTACAACCAGGGCTTCAACCGGCAGCGCACCGAGGCGCTGCACAACGCGCTGCTCGACCGCGGCATGGAGTCCCCGTACGGGGACTGGCTCAAGCGCTGGGACGAGTTCGCGCGGGTCGAGCGCACGCTGACCACGCACGTTCCGTGCGCCGACTTCTTCGGGATCCGCGACAAGGCACTCATCGCGCACGCCACGCAGATCGACCCCGACGGCGGCTGGTTCCGCGTGCCGATGGACATCCAGCAGGAGGTCTGGCCGACCGAGGAGTACGAGCTCGCGAAGTCGCTCGTCGATACCTCCCTCCCCGAGGACGACCTCTTCGCGGGCATCCGACACAATGCCTGATGTGAACGCGAATCTGGCATTGACCCATCTCGTCCCCCTTGCCGCCAAGGAGGTCGACGAGAACAAGGTGACTCCGGGCGTGCTCGGCTTCATCGTCTTCGCCGTGATGGCCGTCGCGGTCTGGGGCCTGATGAAGTCGATGAACAAGCACATGGGCAAGGTCGACTTCAAGGAGAAGTCCGACGAGCCCGCCGGTGCGACGAGCGGCAAGGACGCCGGACAGACGTCCGCCTGAACCCTGCCGTCGGCCCCGCGCACGAGAGCGTACGAGCGCGCGCGGGGCCGTTGTGCTGCCTACGACCGGCTGTGCCTACGAGCGCTGTGCCTACGACCGCTGTGGCTCCTTGGCGACGCCCATCACGTCGCGTGAGTGCCGGCTCGGCACCATGCCGAGGCGCCAGGCCTGCCAGCCCGCGTCCAGATCCACGCCCCGCTCCAGAAGCAGCTGGTACGCCTCCACGTAGTCGTCGAGCTTGCCGTCGCGGGCCGGATGCGTGGCCGCGGCGAGCTGCGACAGCTCCTCCTGGGCGACCGCCGTGCCCACCTCCGAGCCGCCGGGAGAGGCGTACGGCAGGAGCGTGCAGCGCAGGAACGTCGCCCAGTCCTCGCCCCTGCGGTCCTCGTACCCCGCGAAGACGGCCGCCGCCTCTTCGCACAGCTCCATCGCCTGCGCGAGCCGCGCGTTGCCCGCGTCGACCACCGCGAGCTCCAGACACGTCCACCCCTCGCCGTGCGGCACGCCGATGCGCTGGAAGTCGGCGCGGGCATCGACCAGGAGCTGCCGCGCGAAGCCGGAGTTGCGCAGCGAACCTGTCTGCGCGGCCCGCTCGTCGCGGGTGACGCGCGCCGAGTGGTGGCGGGCGCAGGCAAGGCCGTACACGTCACGCATCCGGGAGAACATCGTGCGCGAGCGCTCCAGCTCCCGCACCGCCTTGTCCAGGTCGCCGGTCTCCTCCAGGGCCTGGCCCAGGTAGTAGTACGTCCACGCCTCACCGCGCGCGTCCTCGTTCTCACGGTGCCGGGAGGCCGCCTGGCGCAGACCGTCGACCGCGGCCGACGCCTCGCCGTCGAGGAGCCGGGCGCGGGCCAGCTCGGTCAGCGCCCAGGCCTGGCCGCGGCCGTCGCGGGTCTGCCCGTACAGATCGAGCGCCTCCCGCAGCTCCTCCTCCGCACGCGGCACGTTGCCCATCCGCAGGCACAGCTGGCCGAGCTGGAAGTGCGCCCACGCCTCACCGTGCAGCGACTCGTTCTCACGGTGCAGGGCGAACGCGTCGGTGAGCAGGGCGAGCGACGTGCGTACGTTCGCCCGGTCCCGCTCGACCGCCGCGAGCGCGTGCAGCGTCCAGCCGCGGTCACCCTTCGTCTCCGGCGTCGTCTGGAGATCGAGCGCCTCCCGCAACCGCCCGGCCGCCTCCGTGAGCTGGCCCTGGTGATGCAGGGTGATGCCGAGGGAGCACAGCGCGCGGCCCTCGCCCGCCCTGTGGTGCGCCTCGCGGTAGAGGTCGACCACCGAGGACAGCGTCGTACGCGCCTTGTCGAGCTCGCCGAGCTGGCGGGCCGCGATACCCGTGCGCCACTGCACCGAGCGCATGAGCAGACCCTGGTCGATGGACTGGGCCAGTTCCTGGATCTCGCCCAGGCGGTAGAGGTCGCCGCGCAGCAGGCAGTAGTCGCACAGGGCGCCGAGCAGGTCGAGCACCGCGTCCTGGTTGACGCCCTCCGCGTGCCGCAGCGCCGCCGTGATGAAGCTCGACTCGTCGTCGAGCCAGCGCAGCGCCGCGTCCAGGGACGTGAAGCCGTGCGGACCCGTCTGGCCCGCGCGCGTCGACATGTTGCCGTCGACCAGGCGGATCACCGAGTCGGCCAGGTCCGCGTAGTTCTGGATCAGGCGTTCCTGCGCGGCCGTGCGCTCCGCGGGCTCCTCCTCGTCGGCGAGGCGGGACTGGGCGAAGGCGCGGACGACGTCGTGCAGGCGGTAGCGGCTGCCGCGCACGTGGTCGACGAGCCCGGCGCTCGCGAGCGCCGACAGATACCGCTTCGCCTCCGCGGTGTTGGTGGCGAGCAGCGCCGCCGCGGCGGCCGCGCCGAGCGAGGCGCGCCCGGCGAGCGCGAGCCGCCGCAGCAGCCGCCTGCCCTGCTCGGACTGGTCGGTGTAGCGCAGCCACAGCACCCGCTCGACCGGGTCCACCGGCCCGTACGCGCCCAGGTCGGCGGCGAGCTGACGCGTGGTGCGCGGGCCGATCGCCGAGCCCGCGACGCGCAGCGCCAGCGGCAGACCGCCGCACAACTCCCGTACGGCATCCGAGGATTCGGCGTCGTAGGGACCGCTCGGGTCCTCCGCGGCCTCCCGAAGGAGCTCCTCCGCGCCCGCCGCGTCGAGCGGCCGCACCGGCAGATGGTGCACCCAGGCGGGCGTGTCGTCGCCGAGGTCCAGGGGCTCGCGCGAGGTGACGACGACGAGGCTGTCGGAGCGCTCGGGAACCAGCGTGCGGACCTGCTCGGCGCTCGCCGCGTCGTCGAGCACGATCGTCACGGGAAGCCCGGTCAGATGCTGGTGATAGAGCTCGCTGAGCCGCTTCACCTGCTGCTCCTGCGAGGACCGCTCGCGGAAGAGCAGCTGCTCGCGCGGCGCGCCCAGCCGGTTCAGCAGATGCAGCAGGGCGTCCCGCGTGGGCAGCGGCGGCGCGTCGGGCCGGTCGCCGCGCAGATCCACCACGCACGCCCCGCGGAACTGGTCCCGCAGCTCGTGCGCCGCGCGCACCGCGAGCGTCGTGCGCCCCGCGCCCGGCTCCCCGTGCAGCACCACCACGGTCGGCCGGGTCTCGGTGCTGGCCCGCGCCGCGTGCACCCACTGCGCGATCTGCGACATGGCGACCCGGCGGCCCGCGAACGGCCCCTCCGGCTCCGGCAGTTGACCGAACGACTGCTCAAGGACGCTGCGCCGTCGCGCGGCCGCGCTCTTGTCGGTCCGCCGCAGCTGCGGCCCCACCGTCTTCTTCGACGTGCCGGTGCTCGCCGCGAGCACCCGCTGCTGGTCGAGGAACGGCCGGATGCCCCGCACTTCCAGCGCGGTCAGCCACTGCAACCGCAGCTGCTCGGGCCCGCCCGGCTGATTGCGCGCCCCGGCGCTGCGGCTCGCGGCCGGCACATGCGAAGCGGTCACCTTCGCGACGGTCGCGGCGGAACCGAGCACGGCCACGGCGACACCCGCGCCCACGGCCGTCCCGGCCCCCGCGCCCAGCATCAGATCCGCCACGCACGCGGTGACCGCGCCGACCCCCGCCACCATCAGCGGAGTTGACCCGCGCTCCTTGGCGAACCGCTGCCCGAACGTCATCCGCCCCTCGTCGGCCTCGTCGAGGGCCCGGGTGAACGCGTCGTACTCCTCGGCCGCGCCGCGCCCCATCGCGTCGAGCGCGCCCTTCGCCCGCGACAGCAGCACGGCCCCGTCCGCCCGGCCGCCCGAACGCCTGACCTCTTCCTCCACGGCCCGAGCCAACAGCCGTTCGGCTTCCGCCCGATGGCTGTCCCGCATCTTCGGTCCCCCTCCGGTGGCGACAGTACGGGGTCAAGTGTGCTGCGTATGGGGTGTCGGCGCGAGGGTCCCGGCGATCAGAGACGCGACGCGGATCACGATGAGCGAGGATGGGAGGCATGCCGAACCGACTGGCCCACGAGACGTCCCCCTACCTCCTCCAGCACGCCGACAACCCGGTGGACTGGTGGCCCTGGTCGGCCGAGGCCTTCGCGGAGGCGCGGCGGCGCGGGGTGCCGGTGCTGCTCAGCGTCGGGTATTCCAGTTGCCACTGGTGTCACGTGATGGCTCATGAGTCCTTCGAGGACGCGGACACCGCCGCCGTCCTCAACGAGAATTTCGTCAGCGTCAAGGTCGACCGCGAAGAACGCCCCGACGTCGACGCCGTCTACATGGAGGCCGTGCAGGCCGCCACCGGCCAGGGCGGCTGGCCCATGACCGTGTTCCTCACCCCGGACGCCGAGCCGTTCTACTTCGGTACGTACTTCCCGCCCGAGCCGCGCCACGGCATGCCCTCGTTCACCCAGGTCCTGAACGGCGTACGGGACGCCTGGACCGAGCGGCACGGCGAGGTCACCGAGGTCGCCGGGAAGATCACCGCCGATCTGGCCGCGCGGGAACTCCCGTACGGGAACACGGAGTTGCCCGGTGAGAACGAGCTGGCGCAGGCGCTGCTCGGGCTCACGCGCGAGTACGACGCGACGCACGGCGGCTTCGGCGGCGCGCCCAAGTTCCCGCCGTCCATGGTGATCGAGTTCCTGCTGCGGCACCACGCGCGCACCGGCGCCGAGGGCGCGTTGCAGATGGCCGTCGACACGTGCGAGCGGATGGCGCGCGGCGGGATCTACGACCAGCTCGGGGGCGGGTTCGCGCGGTACTCGGTGGACCGGGAGTTCACGGTGCCGCACTTCGAGAAGATGCTGTACGACAACGCGCTGCTGTGCCGCGCGTACGCGCACCTGTGGCGGTCCACGGGCAGCGAGCTCGCGAAGCGGGTCGCCCTGGAGACCGCCGACTTCATGGTGCGCGAACTGCGCACGAACGAAGGCGGGTTCGCGTCCGCGCTCGACGCCGACAGTGAGGACCCGGCGAGCGGGAAGCACGTCGAGGGCGCGTACTACGTGTGGACGCCGGGGCAGTTGACCGAGGTGCTGGGGGAGGCGGACGGCGAGCTGGCCGCCCGGTACTTCGGCGTCACGGAGGAGGGCACCTTCGAGGAGGGCGCCTCCGTACTCCAACTCCCGCAGGGGGACGAGGTGTTCGACGCCGAGCGGATCGAGCGGATCCGGCAGCGGCTGTCCGACGCCCGCGCCGAGCGGCCCGCCCCCGGCCGGGACGACAAGGTCGTCGCCGCGTGGAACGGGCTCGCGGTCGCCGCGCTCGCCGAGACCGGCGCGTACTTCGGCCGGCAGGACCTCGTGGACGCCGCCGTGTGCGCGGGCGACCTGCTCGTCCGCCTGCACATGGACCCCCTCGCCCGGCTCGCGCGGACCAGCAAGGACGGGCGGGCCGGTGCCAACGCGGGCGTCCTTGAGGACTACGCCGACGTCGCCGAGGGCTTCCTCGCGCTGGCGTCCGTGACCGGCGAGGGCGTGTGGCTTGAGTTCGCCGGGTTCCTGCTCGACCACGTCCTCGACCGGTTCACCGATCCGGAGAGCGGCGCGCTGTACGACACCGCCGTCGACGCGGAGCAGCTCATCCGCCGGCCGCAGGACCCGACCGACAACGCGACGCCCTCCGGCTGGACCGCCGCGGCGGGCGCCCTCCTGTCGTACGCCGCGCACACCGGCTCCGAGCCGCACCGCACCGCCGCCGAGCGCGCCCTCGGCGTGGTCAAGGCGCTCGCCCCGCGGGCGCCGCGGTTCATCGGGAACGGGCTCGCGGTCGCCGAGGCGCTGCTCGACGGGCCGCGGGAGGTCGCGGTCGTGGGGGAGGTCGGCGGGCGGCTGCACCACGCGGCGCTCACGGGGACGGCTCCCGGGGCGGTCGTCGCGGCGGGCGAGGAGGGCGGCGGCGAACTTCCGCTGCTGGCCGACCGGCCGCTCGTCGACGGGCGTGAGGCGGCCTACGTGTGCCGGCACTTCGTGTGCGACGCGCCGGTGACCGACGCCGAGCAGTTGCAGCGGATGCTGGGAGAGCCGCGCGAGTAGCCGATACCCCTCAGAGCCCGTGCTGCACCGTGTCGAGGGCGCGCAGCACGAGCTCGCGCAGTTCGCCCTCGTGGTCGTGCTCGGCCCAGTACATCGTGGCCTGCATCAGGGCGCCGACCAGCGCCATGGCGTAGACGCGGACTTCGAGGTCGGCGGCGTCCCGGCCGGTGCGCTCCGCGATGACCCGGCACATCAACTGCCCGCTGACGGACATCGACTCCATCATCCGGGAGCGCACCGCGGGCGTCTCCACCTGGAGCCGCATCCGCAGCCGGGTGACCTCGGGTGCCTCGTCCGCGAAGGCGAGTTCCAGGCTGCGGTCGACGACGTGCCGCACGGAGTCGACGATCGACTCGTCCTTGGGCCGCTTGAGCAGTTCCCGCTCCAGGATCGGATCGAACTCGTCCGTGAGGACGATGTCCTCCTTGGTCGGGAAGTAGCGGAAGACCGTGGACGGTGAGACCTCGGCGGCCTCGGCGATCTGCTCGACCGTCGTCGCGTCGTACCCCTGCTCCCCGATCAGGCGGTACGTCGCCTCACGGATCGCCGTCCTGGTCTTGATCTTCTTGCGCTCGCGGAGCCCGACCTTGGGCTCCGCGGGCGTCTGTGCTGACGCGGCCATGCCGCTCATTGTCAGGCATCCGCGCCGGCGGGGGCCAGTTCCGGGGTGGCGGGGGCGGCTTTCGTGGGGCCGGGCATGAGGACCGCCGAGAGCAGGGCCGCGATCAGGGCGGTGATCCCGACGACGAGGAGGGCGAGGTCCATGCCGTGGATGTACGCGGCGTCCGCCGACGCGGCGAGCGCCTGGTCGCCGAGCTTTCCGGCCACCGCGTGGGCGCCGACCACCGAGTCGCGGGCCGCGTCCGCCGCCGGACCCGGCAGGCCCGTCGTGGCGAGCCGGTCCGTGTAGGCGCCGGCGACGAGGGCGCCGAGCAGGGCGACACCGAGCGCGCTGCCGGTCTGCCGCACGGTGCTCAGCAGCCCCGAGCCGCGGCCCGCCTGGTCCTTGGAGAGCGCGCCGAGGGCGCCGCCCATCGCGGGGATCATGGCGAAGGCGACGCCGACCCCGGCGATCGACAGCCACAGCGCGGTGAAGCCGTATCCCGAGTCGACGTCGGTGCGCGCCCCGAGGAACGCGGCGAAGGCGAGCACCACGAGCGCCGCGACGATCACCGACCGTGCCCCGAACCGGGCGACCAGTGGTTGCGCCGACTTCGCCGCGATGAGCAGGCCGCCCATCATCGGGACCATGCGGACGCCGGTGCCGAGCGCGTCGGTGCCGAGCACGGCCTGCAGATACTGCGGCAGCAGGAACATCAGGCCCGCCATGATGAACATGCCGAGGGTCGCCGCGAGGCTGTTGCTGAGGAAGCCCCGGTGGGACAGGAGTGAGAGGTCGAGCATGGGGCGGGTGCCGCGCCGCTCCCGCAGCACGAGCGCGCCGAGCAGCACGACGGCCGCGGCGAACCCGCCGATGACGAGGGCGTTGCTCCACCCCTTCGCCGGGCCCTCGATGATCGCGTAGATGAGGGCGCCGAGGCCGAGCGCGGTGAGGACGGTGGAGACGACATCGACCTTGGGCGCGGCCGGGTCGCGGCTCTCCGGCAGCAGGAACACGCAGGCGGTGATGCCGATGGCGACCATCGGCACGTTCAGTACGAAGACCGAGCCCCACCAGAAGTGGTTCAGCAGCCAGCCGCCGATGATCGGGCCGAGGGGCATACCGAGCGCGGAGGCCGCGGAGATCGCGCCGATGGCCTTGGTCTGCTCCTCGCGTGCGAAGAGCGAGGGCAGCACCGAGAAGGCGAGCGGCATCACGAGTGCCCCGCCGACACCCATCAGGGCGCGGGCCGTGATCACCCAGTTCACGTCGCCCGCGAAGGCGCCCACGACGGACGCGGCGAGGAAGACGCCGAGCCCGCAGATGAGCATCCGGCGCCGCCCGAACCGGTCGCCGAGCAGTCCCGCCGGGAGCATCAGGGCGGCGAACACCACGATGTACGCGTCCGCCATCCACTGCTGCTGGCCCGTGGTGGCGCCGAGCTCTCCGGCGATCGTCGGCAGCGCCACGTTGAGGATCGTCATGTCGAAACCGAGCGCGAGCATGCTCGCGACCAGGGCCCCGAGGGCCCACCAGCGCCGAGGGTCGGGGCGTGACCCGGCCTCACTAGTGACAGTAACCATGAAATGAGAGTAACTCTCAATTCATGGTTACTGTCAAGAAAAATGGCCGCGGCAGAGAGCCGCGGCCAGGTGAAGGGGGAGGTGGGGGTCAGCCGTGCTGGTACGCCACCAGCGAGATGCCTACGTAGTGCACGATGAACGCCGCGAGCGTGAGTGAGTGGAAGACCTCGTGGAAGCCGAACCAGCGCGGTGAGGGGTTCGGGCGCTTGATGCCGTAGATGACGCCGCCCGCGCTGTAGAGTAGCCCGCCGACGATCACCAGGACGAGCACCGCGATGCCGCCCGTGCGCATGAAGTCCGGCAGGAAGAAGACGGCCGCCCAGCCCATCGCGATGTAGCACGGCGTGTAGAGCCAGCGCGGGGCGCCGACCCAGAACACGCGGAAGATGATGCCCGCCGCGGCCGCCGCCCAGACGCTCCACAGCAGCGCGTCGCCCTTGGCGCCCGGCAGCAGCAGCATCGTCAGCGGCGTGTACGTGCCGGCGATGATCAGGAAGATGTTCGCGTGGTCGAGGCGGCGCAGCACGCCGTCCGCGCGCGGCCCCCAGTTCCCCCGGTGGTAGAGCGCGCTCACGCCGAACAGCAGGCAGGCTGTCAGTACGAAGATCCCGCACGCGATCCGGCCGCGCGTCGAGTCCGCGAGCGCCGTGAGGAAGATGCCCGAGATCAGCACGGCGGGGAACATGCCCGCGTGCAGCCAGCCGCGCAGTCTCGGCTTCAGCACGGAGGGCTGGGCGGCGGGGACGTCTGGCTGCTCGGTGGCGACACTCATCCCCGAATGGTACCTACGCCCCCGTAGGTAAGGGGCCCGCCGAGTGGGGAGGCTCACTTCGCTCACCTGTGAGGCCCCCTGGACAGATGGGCGTTTCGGTCGGATGATCAAATGAGTGCGGTCGGCACCGGATGAGCGCCCACTGAGCTCCAGTGGACTGGGAGGCGCAGCGTCCGGGTCGCAGCCCCCACGGGGCAATCAACCTCAGAACCCCTCATTTAGGAGCGATCGTGGCGCGCGACATCGCGGCTCCCTCCCTGGACACCCTCCCGACGAACCACCAGGAACTGATCTCGTGGGTCAACGAGATCGCCGAACTGACGCAGCCGGACAGTGTGGTCTGGTGCGACGGCTCCGAGGCCGAGTACGAGCGCCTCGCCGAGGAGCTCGTCGCGAAGGGGACGTTCAAGAAGCTCGACCCCATCAAGCGCCCCAACTCGTACTACGCCGCCTCCGACCCGTCCGATGTCGCGCGCGTCGAGGACCGTACGTACATCTGCTCCGAGAAGGAGGAGGACGCGGGCCCCACGAACCACTGGAAGGCCCCCGCCGAGATGCGGGAGATCTTCCGGGGGAACGAGGGGAACGGGGGGATCTTCCGCGGCTCGATGCGCGGACGGACCATGTACGTCGTCCCGTTCTGCATGGGCCCGCTCGGCTCGCCGCTCTCCGCGATCGGCGTCGAGATCACCGACTCGGCCTACGTGGCCGTCTCCATGCGCACGATGACCCGGATGGGCCAGCCGGTCCTCGACGAGCTGGGTGAGGACGGCTTCTTCGTGAAGGCCGTGCACACGCTGGGCGCCCCGCTGGGCCCCGACGAGGCGGACGTGCCGTGGCCGTGCAACTCCACGAAGTACATCTCGCACTTCCCCGAGGACCGCGAGATCTGGTCGTACGGCTCCGGCTACGGCGGGAACGCCCTGCTCGGCAAGAAGTGCTACGCCCTGCGCATCGCGTCCGTCATGGCGCGCGACGAGGGCTGGCTCGCCGAGCACATGCTGATCCTCAAGCTGACGCCCCCGCAGGGTGAGTCGAAGTACGTCGCCGCGGCCTTCCCGAGCGCCTGCGGCAAGACGAACCTCGCGATGCTGGAGCCCACGATCTCCGGCTGGACCGTCGAGACCATCGGTGACGACATCGCCTGGATGCGCTTCGGCGAGGACGGCCGGCTCTACGCGATCAACCCCGAGGCCGGTTTCTTCGGCGTCGCGCCCGGCACCGGCGAGCACACCAACGCCAACGCCATGAAGACCCTCTGGGGCAACTCGGTCTTCACGAACGTCGCGCTCACCGACGACAACGACGTGTGGTGGGAGGGGATGACCGAGAAGACCCCGGCTCACCTCACGGACTGGAAGGGCAACTCCTGGACGCCCGAGTCCGGCGTCCCGGCCGCGCACCCCAACGCGCGCTTCACCACGCCCGCCTCGCAGTGCCCGATCATCGCGCCCGAGTGGGAGGACCCGAAGGGCGTGCCGATCTCGGCGATCCTGTTCGGTGGCCGCCGCGCCACGGCCGTGCCGCTGGTGACCGAGTCGTTCGACTGGAACCACGGTGTGTTCCTCGGCGCGAACGTGGCGAGTGAGAAGACCGCCGCCGCCGAGGGCAAGGTCGGCGAGCTGCGCCGCGACCCCTTCGCCATGCTGCCGTTCTGCGGCTACAACATGGGCGACTACATGGCGCACTGGGTGAAGGTGGCCGAAGGCAAGGACGCCGCCAAGCTCCCGAAGATCTACTACGTCAACTGGTTCCGGAAGAACGCGGACGGCAAGTTCGTGTGGCCCGGCTTCGGTGAGAACTCGCGCGTCCTGAAGTGGATCGTGGACCGCCTCGACGGCCGCGCCGAGGGCGTCGAGACGCCGATCGGCGTCCTGCCGACCAAGGAGTCCCTGGACACGAAGGGCCTCGAACTGGCCGACGCCGACCTGGACTTCCTGCTGACGGTGGACAAGGAAGCGTGGCGCGACGAGGCGTCGCTCGTCCCCGCGCACCTCAACACGTTCGGCGACCACACGCCGAAGGAGCTGTGGGACGAGTACCGCAAGCTGGTGGACCGGCTCGGCTGACGTCCGGAATCGAGTGGGCCCCCGCACGCGCCGCGTGCGGGGGCCCACTCGTGCTTCGCCTGCTTCGCCTAGGCGGCGACGAGCGCGTGCGCCTCCATGCGCTGCGCCGCCAGGATCGCGGCGGCGGTGTCGGCCCGGGAGGCCGCGACCACCAGGGCGCGGCCCGCGAGGGCGTGCGCCCGCTGGTGCAGGGCGTCGATACCGGGTTCGTGGACGGCGGCGGCCACCGTCGCGCGGACCGGCATCAGGCCCCCGCGCAACCGCGCCACCTGCGCGGCCAGCTTCTCCGCCGCCTCGTCCAGGTCGGCCGCGGGACGCAGCGCGCGCAGCTCGTCGGTGAGGGCGAGCAGCGCGCTCAGGTGCCCGGCGAGCTGGATGTCCAGCTCCTCCTCGCGGGAGCGGTGCGGGAATTCGCCGCTGTCGGCCGCCGTCGAGTGGACCGACTTGGTGCGGATCGGCTCGTACATGGGGGCCTCCAGGGCGTGCGTGGCAGCTTGGCCTCCATCGTACCTTAGATCGTGTCTAAGTTAGACCGTGTCTAAATTAGAAGCTGTCCAAAGCGGGAGTGTCAGGGCTGGCTGTAGCCGTCCAGGAAGTTCCCGATCCGGGTCACCGCCTCCGTCAGCTGCCGGGTGTCCGGCAGTGTGACGACGCGGAAGTGGTCGGGCTCCGGCCAGTTGAAGCCGGTGCCGTGCACCACCATGATCTTCTCGGCCCGCAGCAGGTCGAGGACCATCTGCCGGTCGTCCTTGACCTTGAAGACCTTGGGGTCGAGACGCGGGAAGAGGTACAGGGCCCCCTTCGGCTTCACGCAGGTCACGCCCGGGATCTGCGTGAGCAGCTCGTACGCGACGTCCCGCTGCTCCTTAAGGCGTCCGCCGGGCAGCACCAGATCGTTGACCGTCTGGCGTCCACTGAGCGCCGCGACGACGCCGTGCTGGCCCGGCATGTTCGCGCACAGGCGCATGTTCGCCAGGATCGTCAGGCCCTCGATGTACGACTGCGCGTGCGCGCGCGGGCCGGAGATCGCCATCCAGCCGACGCGGTAGCCGGCCACGCGGTACGCCTTCGACATGCCGTTGAAGGTGAGCGTCATCAGGTCCGGCGCGATGGCGGCGGTCGGGGTGTGCGTGGCGTCGTCGTAGAGGATCTTGTCGTAGATCTCGTCGGAGCAGACGAGGAGGTTGTGGCGGCGGGCGATGTCGGTGATGCCGCGCAGCATCTCGTCGCTGTAGACGGCGCCGGTGGGGTTGTTGGGGTTGATGATGACGATCGCCTTGGTGCGGTCGGTCACCTTGCGCTCGATGTCGGCGAGGTCCGGCATCCAGTCCGACTGCTCGTCGCAGCGGTAGTGCACGGCGGTGCCGCCGGAGAGCGAGACCGCGGCCGTCCACAGGGGATAGTCGGGGGCCGGGACGAGCACCTCGTCGCCGTCGTCGAGCAGCCCCTGCATCGCCATCACGATCAGCTCGGAGACGCCGTTGCCGATGAAGACGTGCTCGACGTCGGTCTCCACGCCGAGGGTCTGGTAGTGCATCATCACCGCGCGGCGGGCGGCGAGCAGGCCCTTGGCGTCGCCGTAGCCGTGCGCGTCCCCGAGGTTGCGGAGCATGTCCTCGAGGATCTCCGGGGGGCACTCGAAGCCGAACGCCGCCGGGTTGCCGGTGTTGAGCTTCAGGATGCGGTGGCCCGCCGCCTCCAGCCGCATCGCTTCCTCGAGCACCGGGCCACGGATCTCGTAGCAGACGTTGGAGAGCTTGGTCGACTGGATGAGCTGCATCCCCAAACTTTACGGCCGTGTTTCGCGATGCCGCGCACCGTTCGCCGGCCGGTGGGGCGGCGCCCGCGGCGGCGGTTTCGGATGCGGTGGCACGGAGTGCCGGATGCCTCCGGAACGGCGGGTTCCGGGGTGGGTGCGGCTTTGATGCGGCGGGTCGGCGCGGTGGGTGAGATGGGCCACGCCTGGCTTCGGGCGGGCCGCGCGGCGCGCTGAATCGCGCGTATGTTCGAAATGTTCGCTACGGTGGAGGCATGCTTCAGGGTTCGCTGTTCGATCAGGCCGAGGAGACGGCGCTCGGGTCGCTCGGAGCGGTGCGGCGCACCGTGCTCGGCGACGGCGCCTGGATCGACGTACTGCCGGGCTGGCTGAGCGGCGCCGACGAGCTGTACGAGCACCTCGCGGCCGGCGTGCCGTGGAAGGCCGAGCGGCGGCAGATGTACGAGCGGATCGTCGACGTGCCGCGGTTGCTCAGGTTCTACGGGGCGGGGGAGCGGCTGCCGCACGCCGTGCTCGACGCGGCGCGGGACGCGCTGTCCGCGCACTACGCGCGGGAGCTGGGTGAGCCGTTCAGCACGGCGGGCCTCTGCTACTACCGGGACGGGCGGGACAGCGTCGCCTGGCACGGCGACCGGATCGGGCGCGGCGCCCGCGAGGACACGATGGTCGCCATCCTGTCGGTGGGCACGCCGCGGGACCTCGCGCTGCGGCCCGTCGGCGGCGGCCGCGTCGTGCGCCGCTCACTCGGGCACGGCGACCTCATCGTCATGGGCGGCTCCTGCCAGCGGACCTGGGAACACGCGATCCCCAAGTCCGCCCGCGCGGCCGGAGGCCGGATCAGCGTCCAGTTCCGGCCGCACGGGGTGCGCTGAACGCGGACCCCGCGCCCGGGACCGGTCGGCGAGCAGACGGCGTGACGGGCGGTGACCAGGCGTCGTGGGACGCCAAGTCCCGCGTACTGACGCCGAGTTCGGGGCCGGGGAGAACGCCGCGTGCGGGTCACCCCGGCCACCGGATCAGACGGTGGCTGACGGCGTCCTGCGCACCGACCGGCCCGCCAGGACGTCCGTGCGCTTGCCGTCCTCGATCACGAACTTTCCGTCGACGAGGACGTGCGGGATGCCGACCGGCAGCGCGCGCGGTGCCTCGAAGGTGGAGCCCGCCGCGACCGTCTCCGGGTCGAACAGGACCAGGTCGGCGCGGAAGCCCTCGCGGACCAGGCCGCGGTCCGGCAGGCGCAGGCGGGCCGCCGGGCG
Source organism: Streptomyces sp. NPDC002795 (assembly GCF_042888725.1). Taxonomy (NCBI): domain Bacteria; kingdom Bacillati; phylum Actinomycetota; class Actinomycetes; order Kitasatosporales; family Streptomycetaceae; genus Streptomyces; species Streptomyces sp. NPDC002795. The sequence goes on along the minus strand of NZ_JBIAQB010000002.1, from coordinate 299,473 downwards.
CGAGGTGAGGTGCGCGACCGTCTCCTCCAGGGACATCACGCCGAGGTCGCGGGCGTAGCGGCCCAGGTAGTGCGGGAACGTGCCGTACGCGCGCGGGTGCGGCTTGTAGCCCTGGAGGATGCCGTCGCTGCCGCCCGTGTGCACGGAGTGCTGCATGATCGCCCGGACGTTGTCCTCGTGACCGACGTGCTGGAGGATCGACGAGCCGAGCTTGTCGCTGATCAGCAGGCGGCGGGCGGTGACCCACGGGGCCTCGCCGCGCTCGGCGGCGGCCTGCGCGACGGTCTTGCCGACGCAGGAGGCCAGGCCCGGGTCGGAGACGCCCGAGATCTCGATCTTGTCCCACTCGATCGGCACACCGTGGCAGCCGTCCGCGCCGATCTCCTCGACGTGGTGCCGGATCCGCTCGGCCGTCTCGTCGTCCTTCAGGCGGGCGAGCGTGGCGTCGGGGCCGCCCTCGTTGGCCCAACTCGGCAGCATCGCCACGAGAGTTGTCGCGCCCGGGGTGTACGGGTACGTGTCCAGGCTGATGTCGGCGCCGTCCGCGATGGCCTCGTCGAGGAGGGCCAGCAGGTCGACTCCCTTGCCCTTGTTCACGCCGAAGTTCATGGTGGCGTGCGCGAGGTGCAGGGAGCAGCCCGCGGTGCGGGTCAGCTCGACCATCTCCCGGTACGCGTCGAGCGCACCCGCGCCGTAGCTGCGGTGGTGCGGGCAGTAGTAGCCGTCGTACGAGGCCACCACCCGGCACAGCTCGGTGAGTTCGGCGTCCTTGGCATACATGCCGGGGGTGTAGGTGAGGCCCGACGACATGCCGACGGCGCCCTGCTCCATGCCCTCGGCGACGAGCTGCTTCATGCGCTCCAGCTCGGCCGGCGTCGCGTCGCGGTCGTCCCAGCCGACCGCGTACATACGGACCGTGCCCTGCGGGATGAGGTACGCGGCGTTCACCGCGATGCCCTGCCGGTCGATGCGGTCCAGGTACTCGCCGACCGTGCGCCAGTCGAAGTCGATGTCCGAGCCGTCACCGTTCCAGCCGGTGATCGCCTGGCGGACCTGGGCGAGGGTGCGGTCGTCGACGGGCGCGTACGAGAGACCGTCCTGGCCCAGCACTTCGAGGGTGACGCCCTGGGCGGCCTTCGCGCTGTGGTCCGGGTCGCGGAGCACGGCGAGGTCGCTGTGCGCGTGCATGTCGATGAAGCCGGGGGAGAGGGCGAGGCCCTCGGCCTCGATGGTGCGGGTGCCGGTGGGGCGGGGGCCGTCTCCCTCGCGGCGGATCTCGGCGATCCGGCCGTCCGTGACGGCGACGTCGGCTCGGTACGAGGCGCTGCCGCTGCCGTCGATGACACGGGCGTCGCGGATGACCAGGTCCATGGGGGTGCCTCTCTGATTTCAAGCCCCTGCGGCGATTGAGCAGCGGGGTCCGGGGCAGGGCCCCGATCTTTCCAGCCCCGCCGGCGATTGAGGCGCGGGGCCCGGGGCGGAGCCCCGTGGCGTGGGAAACGCGCGGGTCAGAAGTACGTGCGGACGTAGTCCACGACCGTGCCGTCCGACTCCACCAGGGGGATCAGCTGCCACTTGTCGAACGACGTGCACGGGTGCGAAAGGCCCATCCCGAGCCAGTCACCCACCTCGACGCCCGCCCCCGGCTCCGTACGCACCCACCCGTGCTGGTCGGAGAGGCCCGTCACCGCGACACCCGTGGCCTCCCGGACCTCGCCGGTCCGGGCGTCCCGGACGACCTGCGCCTCGGGCAGGTCGATGTCGTACGCGGCGTCCCGCTTGCCCGCGTTGGTGAACGCCTGCTCGTCGTTGGGCCGCGACACGAACTGCGCCCACAGCCGGAACGCCGGCTCCAGCGCGCCCTCCTCCGGGACCCGGTTGAAGGGGGTGAGGTGCCGGTAGTGGCCGTCGTCGTGCGAGACGTACGCGCCCGAGCGGAGCAACTTGAGGACGGGAGCGGTCAGTTCGGGGATTTCGGCGAACACGTCCGCCACCGCGTCGAACCACGCGGAGCCACCCGCGCTCACCACGATCTCGTCGAGCCCGGAGAAGCGGCCCGCCTTGTCGAACTCCGCCGCGAGCGCCACAAGGCGACGCAGCCAGGCGCGCACCCGCTCGCCGTCGGCGTCCGGCACCTCGCCCTCGTACCCGGCGACACCGGCGAGCCGCAGCGCGGAGGAGGCCGCCACCGCGTCCGCGATCTCGGCGCAGTCCGCCTCGCTGCGGGCCCCGGTGCGCGCGCCGTCGCCCGCGCCGAGCTCCACCACCACGTCGACCGGGCGGTCCGCGCCGGCCTCGGCCAGGGCGGCCTGCATCAGCTCCACGCCGCGCACGGAGTCGACGTAGCAGATGAAGCGGAAGGACGGGTCGGCGTCGAGCTCCTTCGAGAGCCAGCGCAGCGCCGACGCGTCGACGAGCTCGTTCGCCAGGAAGATCCGGTCGATGCCGAACTCCCGCGCCACGCGCACCTGGTGGGGCACGGCGAGGGTGATGCCCCACGCGCCGTGTTCGAGCTGCCGGTGGAAGAGCTGCGGGGCCATCGACGTCTTGCCGTGCGGGGCGAAGGCGAGGCCATGGCGGGCCGAGTAGGTCTCCATGAGCGCGAGGTTGTGCTCCAGGCGCTCGGCGGAGAGGGCGAGGACGGGGGTGGTGAAGCCGTCCGTGAAGAGGTTCAGGCGGCGGGCGGCCAGCTCGCCGACCGTCGCGCCGTCCGCCTCGGGAGGCAGCCCCTTGAAGCGGAAGTCCACCCGCTCCGTCGCCAGCTCCTCAAGACGAGCGATGCGGCGCTCGGCGGCTGATCCGGCGGACTCGGCGGGATAGGCGTTCTGGGCGGTCACGGCGCCTCCTCCAGGCAGCCCGTTGCACCATTTGCAACGGTCATTGCGTATGTCGCTTCATGCTGTCTAACATCCGAGCCAATGTCGGGTCAACGAAGCCCGAAGTCCCCTGCCGCGAGGAGTGCGACCCACCGTGACCGCCACCGGACCCGCAGTACCGACCAGCGCAGCCGATGTCGTCGCGCTCGGCGAGTCCATGGTCACGTTCCGGCCCGCCGTGCCGGGGCGGCTCGCCGACGTGCCCTCGTTCGATCGCGGGATCGGCGGCGCCGAGTCCAACGTGGCGTGCGTGCTCGCCGCCGCAGGACACCGCTCCGCCTGGGTCAGCCGGGTCGGCGCCGACGGCTTCGGCGACCACCTCGTGGAGGCCATCGCCGCGTACGGCGTCGACACCTCCGCCGTACGGCGCGATCTGCACCGCCCCACCGGCATCTACTTCCGCACCGCGGGCGACCGGGCCACCGCCGCCCACGAGGTCGCCTACTACCGCGCCGGATCCGCCGCCTCTGCGATGTCCACCGCCAACCTGGACCTGGACGCGCTGCGCTCCGGCCGGATCCTGCACCTCTCCGGGATCACCGCCGCCCTCTCCGCCGGCTGCCTCGACCTGCTGCGCGAGCTGACCGCTCCGCGTGCCGGGGCCCGCCGCCCCCTCGTCTCCTTCGACGTCAACTACCGGCCCGGCCTGTGGTCGGGCTCCGCACAAGGTCCCGCCGAGGGCCCCGACGTACTCCTGGAACTCGCGCGCGGCGCCGACATCGTCTTCGTCGGCGACGACGAGGCCGAGGACGCCTGGGGCATCACCGGCGGACCCGACGCGATCCGGGACGCGCTGCCCGAGCCCGCGCTGCTCGTCGTCAAGCGGGGCGCCGACGGCGCGATCGCGTACGACGCCGACGGGCGCCACGAGGAGCCCTCCCCGCGCGTCGACGTCGTCGCAGCCGTGGGCGCGGGCGACGCCTTCGCCGCCGGATTCCTCTCCGCCACGCTGCGCGAACTGCCCGTCGCCGAACGCCTCCGGCACGGCCACCTCTGGGCCGCCGTCGCCCTCACCGAGCCCGGCGACCTCGCCGCGCCCCCGAGCCGCGCCCGGGCGGACCGCCTGGCCGCCCTCGACGCCGACCGGTGGGGGACACTGCACGTCGGCCCCGGCTGGGCGGCAGCCGATGCCACCGACGAGCCGGCCGCAGAGGAGGTACGTACGCCATGAGCCAGACCGTCGACCGCGCGCTCAGCATCCTGCCGCTGCTCGCCGAGGGACCCGCCGACCTGGGGCAGGTCGCCGACCGCCTCGACGTGCACAAGTCCACGGCGCTGCGCCTGCTGCGCACCCTCCACGAGCACGGCCTGGTCTACCGCCAGTCCGACCAGCGCTACCGCCTCGGCGCCCGCCTCTTCGCGCTCGCCCAGGAGGCCGTCGAGAACCTCGACGTCCGCGAGATCGCCCACGCCCACCTCGTCGAACTCAACGAGAAGGTCGGGCACACCATCCACCTCGCCGTGTACGCGGAGAACGAGGTCCTCTACATCGACAAGGTCGAGAGCCGCTACCCGGTACGCATGTACTCGCGCGTCGGCAAGCCGGTCGCCATCACCGTGGCCGCCGTCGCCAAGCTGCTGCTCGCCGACCTGTCCGAGTCCGAGCGCCGCGCCCTCGCGGAGAAGCTCGACTACCCCATGTACACGTCCCGTTCCACCCCCAACGCCGCAGCGTTCCTGCGGGAGTTGGACAAGGTGCGCGAACAGGGCTGGGCCACCGACCTCGGTGGCCACGAGGAGTCCATCAACTGCGTCGGCGCCCCCATCCGCGGCGCGGACGGCCGGGTCGTCGCCGCCATGTCGCTCTCCGCGCCGAACGTCGTCGTCACGGCGGAGGAACTCCTCACGCTGCTCCCGCTGGTGCGCCGCACGGCGGAAGCCATCAGCCGGGACTACTCCGGTACCCCTCCCAAGTAACCCCCTCACAAGGAAGTCAGTTCACGATGACCGAGAAGATCGCTCTCACCCCCGCCACGCACACCACCCCGCCCGCGAAGTTCTCGCACGGCGTCAAGAAGGGCAACCTCCTCCAGGTCGCCGGCCAGGTCGGCTTCCTCCCCGCCGAGGAGGGCAAGGCCCCGACCCCCGCGGGCCCGACCCTCAAGGAGCAGACCCTCCAGACCTTCGCCAACGTCAAGGCGATCCTCGAAGAGGGCGGCGCGAGCTGGGACGACGTCATGATGATGCGCGTCTACCTGACGGACGTCGACCACTTCGCCGAGATGAACGCCATCTACAACGAGTACTTCGAGGAGCAGGGCCTCAAGGCCCCGGCCTCCGCCCGCACGACCGTCTACGTCGGTCTGCCCAAGGGCCTGCTCATCGAGATCGACGCGCTCGCCGTCCTGAGCTGAGCCACCCCCTCCGCGCCACGGTGCGGCGCCCCGCGGGGCGCCGCACCGCGATCCCTCCTGCCTGAAAACGCTGGAAACACCCCACACTCCCCCATGTACTTACGAGGTCGACGATGTCCCCGTACGCCACCCTCGCGTCCGCCGCCGCGGACCAGCCAGAGCACACCGGCGGTCTGCTCCTCCTGATACCCGGCACGGCCGGACTGCTGACCGTTGCCGTCCTCGGCATCGTGCTGCTGCTCTTCCTGATCATCAAGGCCCGGCTGCAGCCGTTCGTGGCCCTCCTGACGGTCTCCATCGCCGTCGGCCTCGGGGCCGGCCTCTCCGTCACCGAACTCTTCGGCACCGTCCAGAAGTCCGACGTCACCTCCGTCATCGAGGACGGCATGGGCGGCACCCTCGGACATATCGCGATCATCATCGGCCTGGGCACCATGCTCGGCGCGATCCTGGAGGTCTCCGGCGGCGCCGAAGTCCTCGCGTCCCGCCTGATCAACCTCTTCGGCGAGAAGCGCGCCCCCGTCGCGATGGGCCTCACCGGACTCATCTTCGGCATCCCGGTCTTCTTCGACGTCGGCATCTTCGTGCTCGCGCCGATCGTCTACGCGGCCGCCAAGCGCGGCGGCAAGTCGATCCTGCTGTACTGCCTGCCGCTGCTCGCGGGCCTTTCGATGACCCACGCCTTCCTGCCCCCGCACCCGGGGCCCGTCGCCGCGGCCGGACTGCTCCACGTCGACCTCGGCTGGGTCATCCTCATGGGCATCGTCTGCGGCATCCCGGCCGTGCTCGCCGCGTGGGCCTGGGCCGCCTGGATCGGCAAGAAGATCTTCGTGCCCGTGCCGCAGGACATGGTCGAGGCCGCCGACGAGGCGAAGGCCGCGCTCGCCGAGGAGCAGCGCAAGGACGGCATCACGCCCCGCGAGGACCCGGTTCCGCTCGGCATCGTCTTCACGATCATCGCCATCCCGCTGGTGCTGATCCTCGCCGCGACCTTCTCCTCGATCGCCATGGACCCCTCCACGGCCCGCTCGGTCATCGAGTTCTTCGGCAACCCGTTCGTGGCGCTCACCATCGCGCTGTTCGCCTCGTACTACCTGCTCGGCCTGCGCCGGGGCTGGTCCCGCAAGTCCCTGGAGACGGTGTCCACCGCGTCCCTGAAGCCGGTCGCCAACATCCTGCTCGTCGTCGGCGCCGGCGGGGTCTTCGGCGCGGTCCTCCAGGCCAGCGGCATCGCGCAGGCGCTGTCCGACACGTTCAGCAGCATCGGCCTGCCGATCATGGTCCTCGCGTACCTGATCTCGCTGGTGCTGCGCGTCGCGCAGGGTTCGGCGACGGTCGCCATCGTCACCACGGCCGGCATCGTGGGCCCGCTGCTCCAGACGGGCGACTACTCGCAGCCGTACACGGCCCTCGTCATCATGGCCATCTCCGCGGGCTCCATCTTCGCCTCGCACGTCAACGACGGCGGCTTCTGGATGGTCTCCAAGTACTTCGGGATCTCCGAGCGGGACACCCTGCGCTCGTGGACGGTCCTGGAGTCGGTCCTGTCCATCGCCGGATTCGTGGTGGCCCTGGTGATCAGCCTCTTCGTCTAGGAGCCTGTCCCGTACTGTCCCGTACGTGTGCCGCACCCACCCCTGGGGGAGGTGCGGCACAGGCTTGTCCGCCATACTTCCGCCCGTGGAGCAGCGTATGGAGAACGAGAAGGTCACACCCGTCACCGGTGCCGGCTTCGACCCGGCGCACATCCCTGGCCTGACGGCTCCCGCGAGGCAGCCGGAGGCCGAGGTCACGGACGCCGAGGAGACGCAGGAGGAGGTGACGACGACGCAGCCCGAAGAGGCGGAGGCGCAGGCAGAGGCGGAAGCGGAGGTCGAGGCGGAAGCCGATGACACCGCGGACCAAGACACCGACGCCCCCGACACCGACGCCCCCGTCATGGAGGCCGAGGACCGCCGGGGTTCCATCACCGTCGACGCGACCGGCGTCCGCTTCACGCTCGACGACCAGGAGGCCGACTTCACCTGGGACGAGATCAGCGCGGTCGAGTACGGCACCGTGCGCAAGCGCCTCACGGTGACGGTCCACATGCCCAACAGCCGCTGGTTCCCGAACGACGTGGAGGCGCCCGGCAAGGCCCGCCTCGCCGAGTGGACGGACCAGTTGGACAAGGCGCTGGACGCGTACTTCGAGGAGTGAGTTCCTGACGGGCCTCTTGCCAGCGGCGCCGCTTTGCGCACCCTTGGTGTTCATGGCGGACACCACGGGCACCCCAGGAACCGGCAGTACCACCTCCTCCGACCAGCACCCCCGAAAGTCCAGCTGGAAATACATCGGCCCCGGCATCGTCGTCGCCGCGACGGGTGTCGGGGCGGGCGATCTCGTCGCCACCCTCATCGCGGGCAGCAACTTCGGCTACACGCTGCTCTGGGCCGCGGTCCTCGGCTGCCTCGTCAAGATCAGCCTCGCGGAGGCGGCGGGCCGCTGGCACCTGGCCACGGGCCGCACCCTCTTCGACGGCTGGGCGAGCCTCGGCAAGTGGACCACGTACTTCTTCGTGATCTACGTGGTGATCTGGGGCTTCGTGTACGGCGCGGCCGCGATGTCGTCGAGCGGACTGCCCCTGCAAGCACTGTTCCCCGACGTGTTCCCGGCCGAGTGGTCGATCAAGCCGTGGGCGATCCTCTGCGGCGTCGTCGGCCTGGTCTTCGTCTGGCTGAACAAGTACAGCGTCTTCGAGAAGGTCATGACGGTGCTCGTCGGCGTCATGTTCGTCGTCACCGTCTATCTGGCGATCCGCGTCACCCCGCACCTCGGCGACGCCTTCGCGGGCCTGCTCCCCGTCCTGCCCGACGAGAAGGACTCGATCCTCAACACGCTCGGCCTGATCGGCGGCGTCGGAGGCACCATCACCCTTGCCGCGTACGGCTATTGGGTCAACGCGAAGGGCTGGACGAACACCTCGTGGATGAAGGTGATGCGCCTCGACAACCGGGTCGCGTACATCACCACCGGCGTCTTCGTCGTGGCGATGCTGTTCGTCGGCGCGGAACTGCTGCACTCGTCCCACACCGCGATCGCCGAGGGCGACAAGGGTCTCGTCGACCTCTCCAAGATCCTTGAGGCCCAGTACGGCACGGCCACGGCCAAGCTCTTCCTGATCGGCTTCTTCGCGACGTCCTTCACCTCGCTGATCGGCGTCTGGCACGGCGTGAGCCTGATGTTCGCCGACTTCGTCGAGCGCTACCGGCTCTCCCGCGTCGTCACCGGGGAGGAAGTGGCGCGCGGCGACCGCGAGAAGGGCTGGCCTTTCCGCGCCTTCCTGCTGTGGATGACCTTCCCGCCGATCGTCCTGCTCTTCCAGGGCCAGCCGTTCCGCCTGGTCATCATCTACGGAGTCCTGGGCGCGGCCTTCATGCCGTTCCTGGCGCTCACCCTGGTCTGGCTCCTGAACTCCTCGCGTACGCCCGCCAGTTGGCGCAACGGCTGGCTGAGCAACAGCATGCTGACGGTGTCGGGGCTGCTGTTCGTCGTGCTGTGCGTGCGGCAGATCTGGGACACGGCCTGGTCGGACTTCTTCTGATCCGTACGGGGCCCGGGTGCGGGCAGCGCCGCCGGGGGAGCGGCGGCGCTGCCCGTCTTCTTCGGGTCACATGGCGTCGACGTGCGGCCCCACGGCCGAGGACCACGCGTTGCCGGAGGCCGCGTCCCAGTTGGTGGACCAGGTCATCGCGCCGCGCAGGCCTGGGTAGGTCTTCGACGGTTTGAACGAACCGCAGTTGGTGCCCTTGGTGAGGCAGTCGAGGGCGTCGTTCACGACCGACGGGGCGACGTACCCGCTGCCCGCCGCGCTCGACGTGGCCGGCGTGCCGATGCCGACCTGCGAGGGATCGAGCCCGCCCTCCAGCTGGATGCAGGCGAGCGCCGTGAGGAAGTCCACGGTCCCCTGGCTGTAGACCTTGCCGTCGCAGCCCAGCATCGAACCGCTGTTGTAGTACTGCATGTTGACGACGGTGAGGATGTCCTTGACCGCGAGCGCCGTCTTGAAGTACTCGGCCGAGGTCGACTGCATGTCGATGGTCTGCGGCGCCATGGTGAGCACGAATCCGTCGCCCGCCTTGGCGGCGAGGGACTTCAACGCCTGTGACATGTACGTGGAGTTGAGTCCGTTCTCCAGGTCGATGTCGACGCCGTCGAACCCGTACTCCTGCATGAGCGCGTACACGGAGTCCGCGAACGCCGACGCCGAAGCCGCGTCACTGACCTGGATGGTGCCCTTCTCGCCGCCGATCGAGATGATCACGGACTTCCCGGCCGCCTGCTTGGCCTTGATGTCTGCCTTGAAGGCGTCCTCCGTGTAGCCGCCGAGCCCCGCCGAGTCGAGCGTGAAGTCGACGGCGCCGGGCGTCGTGGTGGCGTCGGCGAAGGCGACGGCGACGATGTCGTACGCGTCAGGGACGTCGGCGAGCTTCTGCACGGTCGCGCCGTTGTCGAAGTTCTGCCAGTAGCCGGTGACGGCGTGCGCCGGAACGGCCGCCGTGGAGCTCTCTGCCGTACTTGCCTTACTTGCCGCATTCGCCGTACTTGTCGTGGCGAGACCGCCCACGGCGAGCGCCGCCGCCGTGAACGCGCCAAGAAGCACGCCGAGCCGGGGTCGTCTGCGATAGGAACGCGCCATTTCTGCCTCCAAGTGGGGGGAGGTCTCCCGCACCGAAGTGGGGGAGATGTGGGGGGAGTTGGGGAAGCAGCTGCTGGCCGTACAAACTGGTCCAGACCATTGGGCTTGTCAAGAGTTGTCACCGATGCTTCTGCGCCAACCAGTCGCCAACCAGCTGCCAACCCGCCCCGATCACTCCGTGAACAGTGCGAAGTGGGGTGTTGCGGGGCGGTCGCGTGGATATGGTGCTGAGGCAGCGGCAACCGCGAGGTGCTGCTGGAGGGACGCAGAGCGACGACCGGGGGGTTCACGCGTGCCGACCGCCATAGCCGTGACCGATCCCGACCTGGTCCTCGCCTCACCGGACCGGCACACACCGACCGCCACCGTGCTGCCCCTGGGCGAACCGCAGCAGAAGTACCCGCTCGACCGCGCCCTCACCGACGTACACACACTGATCGAACAGCACGGGTATGTGATCGTGCTCTGCCCGGAATCGGCGCCGGACGCGACCGTGCACCGGCTGCATTCGATACGTTCCGTGCTGGAAACCGACCGGATCGCGATCCTGCGCCCCACGCTCCCGCCCCTCGGGCTCGCCGTCCTGGCGCTGCAGTTGCGCCAGTTGTCGATCTGCGACTTCAGCCCCGGTGTGCTCGCGTCGGCGGCCCGCCTGCTCGCGCACTACGTCTACGCGGGCGCGGTGGTCGGATCCGTGGCCAAACTGGACCGGGTCCCGGTCTCCCTGAAGGCCCACGCGAAGTCCTGGTCCCCGAATGCCCAGTTCGCGGTCGTCGCCTCACCACAACCCCAACTCCTGCGCCTCACCGGCTCGGAGACCCCGACGGGCCCCGCCTTCGGAACACGCATGGTCTACGCCGTCGGCCAGCACACCCCGGACTGGCTCACCGGCGTCCTCGCCCCCGCCTGGCGGGTGCAGAGCGTGTCGCGGACGCGGCTGCCGGCCGACTCACCGCGCTGGTGGGCGACGGGAAAGCCCGGCAGCCCCGGCAAGATCGTCGAATTCGCGGCGGCCATCCCCGACATCTCCGTGCTCTACCAACTGGTCTCGTCCGTCCGCCGCGAGCAGTGCCACTGGTGCGGCCTCGAACTCATCGGCGACCGCTGCGGGTTCTGCTCCGCGCCACTGGCCGGTGAGACGCCACCCGAGGGCACGGGCACGGGCGCGGCGGCGCGCTCGACGCTCACACCCGCGGCGGGCTCGACCCGAACGGCTCTCCCACGCGCTTCCCACCACTGACCCCTACCAACGAGGTTGTCCGGTCCATGAACTCACGTCAGCGCCGCGGCGTCATACTCCTGGTCGTCTCGGCCCTGTGCGCCATCGGAGCGTTCGCCGGTGTGCTCGCCGTGATCCGTGACGTGGACTCGAAGGTGGCGCCGGAGGTGGACGCGTACGAGCTGAAACAGGACGTGTCCCCGTACAAGCAGCTCGCGGAGGAGCAGTTCGAGAAGGTGCGGATGCCGAAGCGGTGGCTGTCGGACACGGCCGTCACCGACCTCCGCGACATCCGCGGCAAGATCGCCGTCACGCAGCTCAAGAAGGGCTCCCTGCTCCAGTCCGACATGATCGTCGACCGCCCGAAGCTGGAGGCGGGGCAGCAGGAGATCGCCATCATGATCGACGCGGAGACCGGCGTCGCCGGAAAGATCAACCCCGGCTCGAAGGTCAACATCTACGCCACCTTCAAGGCCGAGAACGACAAGCAGCGCGACCAGTCCAAGGTCATCGTGGAGAACGCCGGGGTCATCGACGTGGGCAAACTGACCCCGATCGACCAGCAGGGCGCGGCCGACGACGAGAACTCCGTGCGCCGACAGGGCGAGGCGGTCCCGATCACCTTCGCCCTCGGCCCGGCGGACGCCCAACGGGTGGCCTACGCGGAGTCGTTCGCGACGCACGTCCGCCTGGCGTTGGTCGCCCCCGGCGACGACGAAAGCATCTCCCCGGAGGACAGGTCGTACACGCTGGAGGGGGACAAGTGAGGGCGATCCCAGCGAATCAAGCCCCTGCGCCGGTTCGCGTAAATCAAGCCTCTGTGGCGACGTGCG